>NZ_KB907718.1 GCF_000382165.1 Arsukibacterium perlucidum DSM 18276
TTTACACGAACATCATCATAAGTGCCCACACAGATAATTGATTGCTAATTGTTAAAGAGCGTGCTTCAAACTCGTCCCTTGGGAGAGTGAAGCGAGAACCGCTTGCGCCATTCTCAGTAATCTTTCTCAGTCGTTTGCTGCGCTGCCGCTGCTCCGTCTGTGGATGCGCATTATAGGGAGTTTAAAATACTCTGCAAGCGCTTTTTAACGAAACTAAATCGTTTGCCTAAAAAACAACCAGGCTCCTCAGAAACTAATCTGCCAGTGCTAATGACAAACCACCTGCACGCAAGGTCTGGCGTCGGACTGCGTTCTCCAATTGCCTGGGTTCAGCACAAATCAGGCTAAAACGAGCAGATGCACGGGTAATAGCGGTATAAAGCAATTCCCGATTTAGCATGCCGTCATCATTTGCCGCAACCGCAAGTACTGTATGGCGAAATTCTGAGCCTTGTGATTTGTGCACCGTCATCGCAAAAACTGTTTCAACGGCATTCAACCGGGCCGGGATAACCCATTTAATGCCATCGGCCACAGCGAACGCCACTCGCAGGGTGCTGGCAACACTACCATCTTCCTGCACTATTAATTTTGGCAAACAAATACCAATATCGCCATTCATCAACCCTAATTGATAGTCATTGCGGGTAACCATCACCGGTCTTCCGGCAAACCACTGATGCTCTGGCGCAATTAAGCCAGCCCTTGCCAGAATCTGCTGAATTTGCTGATTTAGTAGCTCGACCCCCAACTCACCTTTGCGCGTGGCAGCCAATACCTGAAAGCAGCTATAAGCACACAAGATTTGTTGGGCCCAGCTATCCTGTTGTTCAGGTTGCAACGGATCGTCAATGATTAAAGATAAGTAATGCTGGTAGCCATAGCCTTGAGCTACCTTACCACCATCTAACACTAATTGATGAAAATCAGCACTGGTAGTACCGGCTTCTTTTAGTAACATTAATTCGGCGGGAAACTCTTGCCAGATAGCAGAGTCAAGTTGCCCCTTATTCACCATTGCCGCCAACTGACCAATACCACTGTCCTGGCCAAAACGATGGCTATGACGTAGCATTACAATATGCTGTGACAATAAACTGCCATCTTTACTGATAAGCTCATCGGGAATGTGCTGGCCGGTTTGCGCGGCTAACCAGGAAACTGTTGCCGGACGATAGTCCCCGGCACTGGCCTTTTTACAAAGCTCAGCTAATAAAGCACCGGCCTCCACCGAGGACAGCTGATCTTTATCACCCAGTAAAATAATCCGGGCGGTTACCGGTAATGCCTGTAACAGTGACGCCATCAGTTCAACATCAACCATCGAAGCTTCATCCAGCACCAGAATATCCAACGGCAGTGGTTGATAACGATTAAACCGCAAGCTCTTGCTGCCCGGGCGTACGCCTAATAAACGGTGAATAGTAACGACGTTTACCGGGATAGCCTGCTGAATCTGGCTGAAACCAGCGATGTTAATTGCTGCCAGCCGGCTTATAGCACCACTGATGCTGTCCTTTAGTCGGGCAGCTGCCTTCCCAGTAGGGGCAGCCAGCCGAATTTCAAGTAGCGGCTGTTGCCGGCTAAGCTGTAACAATTGCAACAACACCAGCAAACGTACTACGGTAGTCGTTTTACCGGTACCCGGGCCTCCGGTAATTACGGTAAAAGCGCTGCGACATGCCAAAGCACAGGCCAGTTGCTGCCAGTCGGGTTGCAGCAAGCTTTGTTGCGGAGCGCTCTGCTGAAACAGCTGTCTGATTAAAGGCAACAACACCTCCGCCGGCAACTGGGCTGTTAACTGTTCATTTTGCGCCAGGCGTTGATTAATCTGCGCCGCGATATCCTGCTCATATTGCCAGTAGCGACGCAGATATAAGCGGTTACCGGTTAATACCAGTGGATTAGTACCCGTCCCGCTATCCACCACGGCAGACTGACTAAGAGCTGAGTGCCACTGTGCGACATCGGCTGCAGCAAGCTGTTGTTGCAAGGCATGCTGCAGATTAGGCGCCAGCTCTGCACCAAGACCCAGAGTTAACAACGGATCAGCTTGCAGTTTTGCCAGATCCAGACAAACATGACCCTGTTTTAACTGATAACTGCAAAGCGCTGCGGCTAGCCAGACTAATGGCTGCGCCGGCTCATAGCGGGCAATAAAGCTGGCAAAAGCCAGATCCAGCGGACGCAACCACCCCTGTGTTTGCCATTGCTCCAGCATGCGCTCAGCTTGCATCAATGGCCTCCGCGCGGAACAGTTGATCGAGTACATTAATTAACTCAAGTGATGGTTTCAGCCAGACCATACCACGCTGTGGCGCTGCCACACCTCTGATAAACCAATGCATAGCACCACCTGTATCCCGCTCATAATCATAATCTGCTACCCGGCTGCGCAATAACCGATGCAGCGCCAGACAATACAGCACCGCCTGTAAATCGTAGCGCTTTTGTAACATGATCTGTTGCAGTGCTTCATCGTTATAGGCGCTGGCACACTGTCCTGCCCTGTTAGATTTGTAATCACACACCACGTAGCGCTGCTGTTGACAAAATACCAAATCGATAAAGCCTTTTAACATGCCATTAAGCTGCCCGGCCAATAACGCCGGTCGCGGTTGTCCGGGCCAGATATGTTGCTGCAATAGTTGATCTAAACGTTGGATATCAATTTGCTGACACGGTAACCAAAATTCCAGCTCTACCTGATAGCTGGCAAGCCCGGCCAGGGCTAGCGGAGCCACGTTGGTTGCACCGGGCAGCGTAAAACTGCAATGTAGCAGCTGTATTAACCATTGCTGCAATGCAGTGCCGTCAGTTTGCCAGCCTCTCAGCTGACAGCGCTTAGTAAGCTCAATTGTAAGTAACTCCGGCTGCTGGCCGAAAATTGCAAAGCCCTGCTTTCCCATCCATTCCAGCATACCGTGTAAAAAAGTACCGGCTTGCGGCCCGGCAACAAACTGGTACTGGATGCCAGGTTCCTGATACTGCTCTGCTGTTGGCTCAGCAATATGTTCGTTAAAAAGCTCCGGCAATAATTTATCACTGGCCCGCTCTGGACCGCTTAGCGCCAGACTACTGTTCTCTCCCAGTTGCCTGGTTAAGGCGCTGTAACTGGCAATCCACCATGTCTGGCGGAAGGTATGCTTCATTTGTCGGGCAACTGCTGTTTGGTTGCATGGCCCGCCAGCTTGGTACACATCTTGGCTAGCCGCTGGCAGACTTTCCAGCCTGATAGCCGGACAACCTGCCCAGACAGCGTGCACCTGTGCCGAAAAAGCAGCAGGCTCAATTGTTGAGGTCGCAAGTAAATAACTGATAGCACTTGTTTCTGCCAGCGGCGCTAAACCCAGCCAGCAAGCATACTTAGCCCGGGTAACCGCGACATAGCATTTACGAATATCCTCAGCTAACCGCTCCTGCTCTGCCGCCGCCAGTACCTGTTCATCGGGCTGATAGCTAAAACACTGACCGCCCTGCGCATCGCGATAAGTTACTGGTAATTGCCTGGCATTAACCGGCCGGGCGGCACAAATAAATGGCAGAAAGACCAACGGGTACTCCAGACCTTTTGATTTGTGAATAGTAATAACCTGTACCAACTCAGCGTCACTTTCCAGCCGGACTTTCTGTTGCTCACTATCGCCACTGGCTTGCTGCTGAATATGTTCAGCTAAAAAGCGCAACAATGCCTGCTCGCCATCCAGTTGCTGGGCGGCCTGTTGTAACAGCTCGGCCAGATGCAATAAATCAGTAAGTGCCCTTTCACCGTCCGCACTCTGCCGCAGGCGAGCCGGTATTGCAAAATCAAATAGCAGGCTGCGCAACATCGGCAGCACTCCGTAACGGCGCCATTGCTGCTGATAGCTTTTAAACTGCAGACACAGTTGCTCCCACTTAAGTTCGTGTTGTTGCAACTGATCAAGCTCATTCAGGCTTAGACCAATAGTCCGACAACCAATTGCTGAGCGAAGTAAGCTGTCCTGTTCGGGTTCAGCGCAGGCACAAAGGATTAGTTGTAAATCAGCTGCAGTGGCAGAGCTGAATACCGATTCCCGGTCAGATAAATATACGCTGCGGATCTGACGTTGAGCCAGCTGGTCTCTGATTGCCTGAGCTTCATTCTGATTGTTTACCAAAACAGCGATATCTGATGGCTTAAGCTGTCGCATTTGGCCATCATCGTTAATAAGATAAGTGGCACCACTGGCGGCTTGTTGCAAGATGTCTGTGACATAACTGGCGCAGCCACTGGCATATAAATCCAGATAAGCCTGACGGCTAAGCGCTTTATCGGTTTTGAAATCCGGCAACCAGCCGGTCAGTGCTGGCGCAGATTGTTGTCCGATATGCAGCTGCCAGCTGCTCCCCCTGGCATTAACCGGATTAAATGGCAGTGGATCCTGGTTATCGACGTCATTGCCCTGCCGAAACAAAAATGCTCCGCCGGCACGCGCCTCCGCCTCACCAAAGATATAATTTACCGCGCTCACCAGCCTGACGTCTGAGCGGAAGTTCGTATCCAAGGTGTAGTGCCGCCCCGTTGTAGCAAGCTTAGCTTGCAGATAGGTATAAATATCGGCGCCCCGAAACGCATATATAGCTTGTTTAGGGTCACCAATCAGCAGCAGGGCATACTGGTCTTCAGCTCCTGACCCGGCATTGGATGTAGCAGGATGTTCCAGATAGATTGCTGAAAATATCTGGTACTGAATGGGGTCGGTATCCTGAAACTCATCTATTAATGCAACCGGATACTGACTACGGACCAGCGCCGCTAAATCGCGGCCCTGCGCACCATGTAGTGCCCTGTGCAGTCTGAGCAACATGTCGTCAAAGCCCATTAACGCCTGCTGGCTGAGCTCGCTCTGTATGCGTTGTGCAAGCCAGTTGGCAGCATGCTGCATTAATAACTGGCGTGGTTGTGCCAGCCCCTGAAGCGCTGCTTGTAAATGGACAATACCGGCAAATGCCGGATGATCAGGCACCGGCGGCTGCTTCCAGCACTCTGCTATTCCCTGTGGCGATAATCGATGCCAACCGGTACCTAAATCAAGGCTTGTGTCGGGTGCCTGCAGCCAGGCAGCCAACTTTTGCAGCCAGTTATCCAGATAACGTTGCTGCAATTGTCTGCCATTTACAACTTTTTCAGTAATAGCCTGGTTAAGTAATTCAGTTATTTCCGGTAACCACTGCCGCCACTGTTCTGTAAGCTGTTGCAGCTGAGCCTGACGTTCTGCCTGGCATTGGGCAATAGCCGTTTTGGGTTCCGCGTAACTAAAGTTTTCAGTTGCCAGCCGTTCCTGATAGTAACTGCTAAGTTTAGCGACGCTTTGCCATAACTGCTCTGGCGTTTGCCAGTAGCTCAGGCATTCACTCAGCGCATGCTCAGGCAAGTCATAATAAAAGCTACGCCAGTAATCGCGAGCTGCCTGTAACTTCATGGCAGTCAGGTCGGTACTCAGTTGCTGGCTAAACAAACTACCGCTGGCAAAAGCATGTTCTGCTAACATCCGGTTACACCAGCCATGAATGGTTGAAATTGCCGCTTCGTCCATCCATTGTGCTGCTAACTCAAGACGCCTGGCACAAAAAGCAAATTCAGCTTCTGAATAATCAGCCAGTAAAGCAGCAAGCACACCATCTGTGCTCTCACCATGACGAAATGCTTGCGCCGCCTCGGTTAGGCGTAACCGAATGCGGTCGCGTAACTCCTGAGTTGCCGCCTCGGTAAAAGTTACAACCAGAATTTCTGGTGGCGTTAAGGGCCTCTGATAAGCTTGTGCTTTACCATGGCCCAGTATCAGACGTAAATATAGCGCAGCGATTGTAAAAGTTTTACCGGTGCCGGCACTGGCTTCAATTAAGCGGTTACCTTTAAGTGGCAGGGTCAACAGATCGAGCGCTTCAGGCTGCTTCATTCCGTCTCCTCAAGTTTACCGGCCGGTGATACTGCATTTAGCAACGGCTGGTACAGTTGTTCAGCAAATCGCATAAAGTCGCCGCTTCCGGCAAGCCGCCGGAAATCAGGGAACAACCGTTGCAAATAAGGGTTAAGCTGAACAATACCCGGATTAAAGCTATCACCCAAATAACGCTTTTCACATTGTTGCAGAATTTGCTCAGTGCTAAGTTTGCCAGCTTCACTCTGCTGCAGGTACAACATGGCACACTCTAGCTCTAACGGCCAGGGCGCCTGATGCGCCTGCAGGTAACAACTCAATACCTCGCTAAGCTGCTCGGTTGCAGTGGTGACTGTCAGCTCTGCAAAAGTTATTTCGCCGGCCTGACTTAACACTATCGTCTGACAAGGCCCCAGCGTATTAGCCAGTAAATGACTAAGCCAGGGCAACACCAGATGCCGCCATTGATACTTGCGTTGTTTAATAATTGCACTGGCACTTAATAACAGCTGACATTGCTGGCCACTGGCATTTTGTCTTAACTGACTTAACCAGTCTTGTAATTCAATTGCCTGATGATGCCATTGCACTGCCCGCGCTTTGTGGCAAATGGGATACGTCTGCTGCAATTGTGCAAGTCGCCCGGCCAGGGCCAATACGGGCTCTGCTAATTGCCCGGCATGCATACTGGTTGCGGCTCCAACCCCTAGCTCTCCGCGCCGCTTCATTTGCTCCAGACAATTGCTGACCGCTGTTTCTAATGACTGGTTATCAGCCAGGGCTTGTTGCACACGGGCTAGTAACTGCTGCTGTAACTGCCAGCGGCTGAGGCCATCTAAAGCAAAAGCCTCGTCATTTTCGCCGGCAAGATCAGGTTGGCCCAGCCAAATTGCCAGCCGTTGGGTAAAAAAGCTCTTCACCGGGTCGCGCATAAAATCGCTTAGCTGACGCAAGCTGACTGGCTCGCCCGGTTGCCAGTCGCTAAGTTTTTTGTCAGTAACCACCGGAATGCTTTTAGCAAGCCATTCATGCTGATAACTGAATAAACCCGGCTCTTGCTGACTAAAATAACGCGGACTAAAAGGTTGCAACGGATGCACAATCGTCAACTGCGCTAAAAGCTGTTTTCCGGCATCGGTAACAGAATGCTCGCCGACAGGCCGCCAGCACTGCGCAAGATGATCGCGTAACTGGCCAATCAACATTGACGGAGCCCGCTCACTGTTATCATGAACACTGCGACCTACCCAACTGATGTACAGCCGGTCGCGCGCTGATAATAACGCTTCGAGCAACAGATAGCGGTCGTCCTCGCGGCGCGAACGATCCCCGGGCCGCATATCTGTTTGCATTAAGTCAAAATCCTGCCGTGGCTGTTGGCGCGGAAATGCACCATCATTCATCCCAAGTAAACAGATATGCCGGAATGGTATCGCCCGCATCGGCAGCAAAGTGGCAAATGTCACTCCGCCGGATAAAAACCGTTGCTGCACCCCTGGTTGCGATACTAAACTTAACCAGCTTTCAGCCACAATAGGTGCAGGCAGCAATGTGGCAAGCCCCGCTTGCTGGCAATGGCTGTACCACTCATCTAATGCTTCATTTAACTGCGCCAGCAAAGCCTGCTCATCGCTGAGCTGAGGCTGTAAAAAATCTTGCAGCATTGCGTTTAACAATTGCTGCCACTGCCCGGGACTGTGCGGTTGCTGTAACAACTGCCAGTAGTGCTTTAATTTTGCCAGTAACTGATACAGAGGGCCTATCAGTGCTGCCTCCAAGCCACTGATCTCTGTATATGGCTCAATGCCATGCCAGCCCTCTGTGCTCTGCTCTGTGTCTGACAGTGGTCCGGTGGCAAAACCCAGTAACATCCTGTCCAGTGCAAACTGCCAGCTGAACTGATGCAAGCCGCCAGGTAAATCCAGGCTTTGGCGCTGAGTCGCGTCCAGCCCCCAGCGGGCTCCAGCCCCCTGCAGCCATTGATGCAATAACGGTAAAGCGGACTCCTCAATGGCAAAACGATGACGTATTGCAGGGACTTCAAGCAAATCCAGAATATCACTCAATTGAAAACGGCTTTGTGCCAACTCCATTAGCTGCTTAACCGCTTTAAACATCGGCTGCTCTGTTCCGGGAGGTAAATCAGCAATAGTAAAAGGAATGTAGCGCGGGTCTTCTGGTTTTAAAGAGGCAAATACTGCCTGGATCAGCGGTGCATAACCGGCGATATCAGGTACCATTACCATAATATCGCGCGGTCTCAGACTGTGATCCTGTTCAAACGCAGCTAACAACTGGTCATGCAAGATCTCTACTTCACGCATCGCACTGTGTGCCAGATGAAACTGAATGGATTGATCGGTATCTGATATTGCCGGCCAATGTTGCTGACTGTCCTGAACAGGTCTTAAATCATAAATATCGTGTTGCAACATCCCCAGTAAATGACGGCTGGCAGGTGGCTGAAACAAGTCAATCCGCTGATTAACGAACAGTTTTTTGTATTGCGCTGTTTCATCAAACTCATCCAGTAATCTGATGTAATCACGGCCCTGCCTTCCCCAGGACGCTAACAACGGCTGAGCATGCACATGCAATTGCTCTTCGCTGATATCAGTAGGCATCCCAGCTTTATAAGGCTGGCGATGACGCTCTGCCCTTAACAGTTCTTTTTCACTTATTATATCTGCCCAGTAATGCTGGCAGGGATTATGTACCGCCAGCAGGACCTGGCAAAAAGGCGCTATTGCCGCCAGTACTTGTAAACTTTGCTGCGGCATCGCCGAAATACCGAAAATGATTAATCGTCGGGGAATTAAGCTGGCTGCTTCAGCTGCCGGCAAGGCCGCTAATTTATCGATAAAACGCTGATGTACTTCTGCCCGGCTGTCACCAAGCTGTTGCTCACTGATCTTGCAGTGCAAGATGCGCCATAATGCGCTTTGCCATAGTTGTTCCGGTTTAAGTGCGCTCAACTGACCACGGGCAGTAACCAGTTGATCCTGGCCTTGTTGCCAAAGGTTAAGCCAGTCTGCCCGGTACACCTGATACTGATCGTACAGTGCGGCCAGTTGCTCTGCCAGCTGATAGGTTTTAAGCAACGTCGGGTCGTCGGCATAAAAATGCCGTAGCGGCTCAAAGCATTGATTATCGGGTAATTCGGGCAGTAAACTCAGTAAATGCCAACGCAGCAGTTCCCTGCTATACGCAGAGCGTTCATTGATTTCATTCTGGCCCAGTACCTTACGGTAAAGTTGCCAGATAAAACGGGCAGGCAATTGCACGTCGATAGCTGAGGCAATACCGCAGCCAGGTTCCGCGGCGTCAGGTTCATTGGCCAGTGCCAGTTTAAGCCACTGAGCAATGCCATTACTTTGTACCAGAATTTGTTCTGATTCGAGTGGCATAAGTGGATAGCGTTGCAACCAATTTACCACTAGCGCACGCAATTGCTCTGGTGCATTGGCATGCACCACCAGAAAACCAGGTTGTAATGAGCAAGCCTGCAACATAAAAAAGCCTTTACGGACAATAAGCTGCCACTATAGCTGATTTTATGTATCTATTAAAAGTGGCTTAGTACTGTGCCCTGCTAAGGTTTTTACGGCGATCGTACTCAGCGATCATCTGTTGCATATGCTCTTCATCATAGGCTTGCAAATTACTTAAAATCATTCGCTTCTCGCCACGACCAATTTGCTGGCCGTTCTGGGTCAGAACAAACTGCAGCAGAACATTGCCGCGTTTACCTTCAACTTGCAAAGAAGAGGCCGCAAGGCTCAGTTCCACTGTCGCAGTGGGTAAAGTGTCAAAAGATAAGGCCATACTCTCATAGATAACTAAGGGCCGTCCGGGGTGGATCATGACATTATGCTGCTGCATCAGCGGTTGCAGGATATGCGGGAAGTTTTGCCCGGAAAACTGCACATAGTCTCGAATTAAAGGTTCTATCACTGACAAATCATGACTTGCCTCCCCCTGTTGTTGCAAAGACAAATAGACCTTACCCTGCGCGTCACATATCCTCAGTTCTTCACCATGTTGCTCACAATGTAACAGGACATCAGCACTTACCATGCCGGCAAAGGTGCAGCTGAGCTCTTTGCTAAGACCATAGTGACTGAGTAAATAAGCAAACAGTAAATCACCCGGTACGCAAAACCTTTTAGCGTCCACATCGTGAATGGGATTAAAATCAGTCGCTATCTGTTTGGCAAAACTGCAGGACTGCAACCGGCTGAAACTAAAACCTTCGGCAGAACGGGTGACAAAATCGTCTAACAACATCAATCAGGCACTCATTTTTTTACTTTGGCCGGCAATTCTAACCTAAATTAGCTGATAAATGGTCTAGCCAGTGATAAATAAGCATTATTAACTTATTGCTAAAGACGAGGCAGAGCAGGCAAAGAGTACCCGCCAACCAAATCATAATAAAAAATACTTGCGTTTATTTTAAACAGTGACTACTGTATATCCATACACTGTACAAATAAACAGCTGGAGCAAAGTATGTTAGCAACTGCACTTTTACCTCATCACATTTCAGATGCCACGGGCTTGACTGCTAAGAGAGGCACTGGACGCTTACAGCGATTAGCCACAACCGTGGCATCTGCCAAACCGTTTTATCAGGAACTCACCACGGCTTCAGCTGCCAGCGCAGAGCAATTACTGATTAAATTGTTACAACGGCATTGCAGCGAAACAGGTTGGATTGTACTAGTAGCACCAAAGCAACTGCCGTCAAAGGCTCTGGCTAACTATTTACAACTACCTGTAGGAAAAATACTGGTTATTCATCCTGATACGATAAAAAATCCTGCAAAAACCTTGCATCAGTTATTACATACCAGCAGTTGCAGGGTGATTATTAATTTTAGTCAGCTCATGTCAGACGAGCTCACTTTGCAGCTAAGTCAATGTGCCGCCAGTCAGCAGCGCTGGTTTTACCAACTTAATCACTTGGCAACGCAGACTCATTAGCAGGGCTGCGTATGAGCCGGTATTAAGGTATAGTGCCGGCATTACCATTTGCGTCTGCTGTCAGAGGTTATTTTGAACTGCTATTGTTGTTCCGGCCTGCTTTTCAGTAAATGTTGTCAACCATTGCTTGAAGGTGTTGCCACTGCAGATAGCTGTCTGCAGCTAATGCGTTCGCGATATAGCGCTTACTGTTGTAAAAATATTGAGTATATTTTTCAAACCTATCATCCCGGGCAACGCGAAGCTAATTCAAAAGATCAAATTGCAGAATTTGCCAATTCAGTACATTTTGTTGGTTTGACTGTTTCTGACTGGTCGCAAAGCCTGGCTGCACTTTCTGGTAATAGCGGCTCTGTGAGCTTTGTTGCCAGCTATATTAACAATAATAAGTTGGAGACGCTGTCTGAGAACTCGCGTTTTATATTCAGTGGTCAATGGTATTACTTCGATGGTGAGATTACTGCTTCAGCAGCGCTGAATATTGGCCGTAATGATCGTTGCCCATGTGGCAGTGGCAAAAAATTTAAGCAATGTAGCCAACACGTCATCTCCGGTGCCCTGGCTGCTGCAGAGCAACAGCAGCGACGTTAATATCAGGCTGCCCTATGCGTCATTTGTTGCAAGATTTCATACAGTGCAGTTGGATCAGCCTCCGACCGGTTAAGCTCTACACCACCACGCCGACGCTTGCTGTGAACATCTAAGTTTTGCAGCACTTCAGGTGCCAGTTGAGCTTTATTGTCTGTCAACACTAGCGGCCCATCCATTAAATACTGTTGTAATTTAAGTTGGCGTAAGCCACCGGAGTGAAGAGCCTGACTATGCCTGGTTAATTTAGCAAGATCATGTTCTTGCCAACCATAACCTCTTGGCTGCATCAGCGAAAATCTGGCGTATAAATCTGTTTTTTGTGATGCTGACTCTGTTTGAGGCGTCTGGAACTCTGCCATTTCATTAACGGCGGGTGACAAAAACGCCAGCCACAGTGCAAAATCTGCCCTGTGCTGATGATTTATGGCCTTGTTGAGCCGGCAATCGAGTTGCCATTCGTTAATGATGGTTGTCATAGCAGCTTAATTAAACAAGAGTTGTTTGGTTTATCGGCTGTCGTCCAAAAAAGTTAAGTAAAATGCTTTACATCAAAAGACAGTTTGGTAATATGCGCCCACTCGTGGAGGGGTTCCCGAGTGGCCAAAGGGATCAGACTGTAAATCTGCCGGCACTGCCTTCGAAGGTTCGAATCCTTCCCCCTCCACCATTTTTATTTGCCCCCCGTCTACTTATCCAAATCGTCCTTCTAAAATTAATTTGCTTGCTAAACTTAACCATATTTCCGACACTTAACCTATTCAGATTACGGTTAAGGCGCAAATGCAAAATAAGACTTTGGAAAATCAACGGGTGTTGATCGTTGATGACCAACGCGCATTCCAATTAATGTTTAAAGGTGTGCTTTATTCAATGGGCGCAACCAACGTGGCGTTTGCGCCGACTGGTGAGCAGGCGCTGGCAAAATGCAGCAATATTGATTATGACATTCTGTTTGTCGATTATCATCTTGGCATTGGTAAAAATGGTAAACAGTTGCTTGAAGATTTACGCGAAAAGAAACTGCTGAAACCTCACAGTATTTTTATGCTGATTACCGGAGAGAACTCTGTGCCGGTAGTAGTGAGCGCTGTTGAACTTGAACCTGATGATTATCTTGTAAAGCCATTTTCACAAAGTGTCTTGCGCAGCAGGATAATTCGGATTCAAAACAAGAAAGCCCAGTTAGCAGAACTGTTTCAGGCGCTTTTTGACAATAATTCTGAACAGGTAATAGAGTTTTGTCAGCAGGAGATCAGTGAAGCTGGTCGGTATCAGCAATTCTGCAAACGGGTACTTGCCGAAAATTTAATAAAGTTACAACGTTTTGCTGAGGCAAAGCAGGTTTTACATAGTTGTCTGGAGCAAAGACGTAATGGCTGGGCGCTATTATTGATGGCAAGGGTATGCTTTGATCAGCAACAGTTTTCAGAAAGTCAGGCGCTGTGCGATGAAGCGTTAGCGGATAATCGCTTATTTGCTGAAGCCTATGATATTAAAGCGCGCAGCTATCTGGCTGAAAACGATCCTGAACAGGCGTTCAGTTGTATTCAGGCTGCTACCGAAATAGCCCCTTTTTCTATGCAGCGTCAATATTTGTATATGGATATCGCCCACGCTCTGGAAGATACCAACGCCAAGGTGTTAGCAAGTAAACAGTTGTATGAAATTACCCGTAGATCAATCCGGCAGGATGTTGTTCATTTACTAAATTATATTCGCAGCATTATAGCCGCGGCAACTCTGAGTCAGGAGCCACAGCAGCGAAACCGTTATTCGCAGGAAGTAGCTATCGCCTTACAGCGGGCACGACGGGATGACAGTTTGATCCGGGATATTGATTTTGATTTGTTTGAAATTTTATGTCAGGCCAGGCTTGATTCGTTAAATGGCCAGCAGTTTCAGGCGAAAAAAACCTACGCAGCAGTTGCTGAACACGCTGAAACACAGCAACAAGTACTACCTGACATCGTATTATTGCTTAATCAGATTGGAGAATTTGAACAGGCAGATAAGCTGGCCTGTGGCATTGACCCTGAGCTTCGGGCAGATCCGGTTCTGCAACGTCTGTTATCCGAGCAGCAACGTCAGAACCAGTCACAACAACTACATTTCGCCCAATTAAATAAAGATGGCATCCGCCAGTATAAAGAAGGTCAGCACAAGGTCGCACTTGCCTTATTTGAGCAAGCGCTGGAACTGGCGCCAATGAATACTGGTTGTGCGTTAAACGTTATTCAAAGTAGCCTGCAGTTACTTAAAACGCAAAACCACAAGCCCGGAGCTAACCTGCTTGAGCGCTGTAAAAAGGCTTTTAGAATTGTAGATAACATGCCATTGCCGGAGCATCATCGTAAACGCTATCAGGAACTACTGAGCCAGTTTGCTCAATTAAAACCAGATAAACGACGCAGATAATTCGCTAGTCAACAGCCAGCTGCTCTGCTAATTCAGAAACCAACGCGCTCGCACCAATTCGCATAGTTGAACTGGTCGCAGTAATACCGGTTATGTGCTCATATAAATCGATTAATTGTAAAGCCTGAGCGATAGTGCGAACGCCACCTGATGCTTTGAAGCCCACAGGCCGATCGGCAGCCGCAATTATCGTCAGCATAATCCGGGCAGCTTCGTCTGTGATGCCTACTGCAACTTTACCAGTTGATGACTTAACGAAGTCTGCACCACAGTCAATTGCTATCTCTGTCGCTCTGGCAACCTGCTGAGCCGTAATCAGTTCGCCTGACTCAATAATTACTTTCAGGCAACTAGCACCACAA
The DNA here is from genome assembly GCF_000382165.1 of Arsukibacterium perlucidum DSM 18276. Classification (GTDB taxonomy): domain Bacteria; phylum Pseudomonadota; class Gammaproteobacteria; order Enterobacterales; family Alteromonadaceae; genus Alishewanella; species Alishewanella perlucidum. Next base: position 14,258 of record NZ_KB907718.1, read on the forward strand.
CATCGGCGAACTTCCGTTAAAAACTGGCTAACGTGTTGATGATCGCCACGCAATAGTGCCTGATATGGCATAACACAATCAATCTCAGTGGCACCTGCTGCAAGGGCATCACTAATTTGCTGACAAACCACAGTAAGCGGTAATTCACCAGCAGGAAAGTTAACCACCGTAGCTAAGGCGCACGGTTGCCTGGCGTCAGCGATAACTTGCCTGAGCTGTGGCAGATAATCCGGATAAACGCAGTATGCTGCGATAGGTACAGGCAGTTGCGGTAGCTGTTGTAACCAGTCAGCCATCTGCAGAGCATCGTCCTGGTCATTTAATCGGGTAACATCAAGCAGTTTACTCAGCTGCAATAAGCGCAATCGGTTGGTCATAGTTAAATTTCCGTTGGTCAGTAGCTGGCGCGGCGATTATCGCTATATCAGCCCAGCCAGAATTGTCAGGCAGAGTAAACCAGAACTCAACAAAAATGCAAAAAAGTGAAAAAAAATAATTTTTTATGGAATTTTTTAAGTTCAGGCCAGTCAGAGTTATTAGTTGTAATGTTGTGTTTACTTCTCTCCCTGAAATTTCAGTTGTCCTTATTTTATCGCCGGTTTTTAACCGGCGCTTTTTTTGGACTTTTTTACTCAACTAATTGCCGTTGGTTATAACTCAACCAGGCTTGGGCCTGCGGATAATCCGGTAAGTATTGGCTAACTGTTTGCCAGAAACGTACAGAGTGGTCCATAACCCGCAGATGGGCCAGTTCATGAACCATCACATAGTCACTAACCCAGTTTGGGGCCATTATTAGCCGCCAATTCAGACCTATCACGCCAAAACTATCACAATAACCCCAGCGACGCTGCCACATACCAAGTTTCAGCTCACGATAATTAACCTTCATAAAATCAGCCCAGAATGACAAACGCGTCGGGAACCTGGCCTCTGCCTGCGCTTTTAACCAGCTATGTAGCAATTTATCGTGCCAGGCAGCCAGCTTAGCAGTGGCGACACGTGCACTGACCGCAATGATCACATTATCATTATCGAGCAAAACCTCACTTTTGCCCGCTCTGCAAAACACAACCTGTAGTAGCTTTCCTTCGAACAATATTTGTGCGGATTGTTGCCAGCTCAATACTGGCATCTGCGCCTGCTGCTTTAACAAGTGCCGTCTTATCCAGAGTTGCTTAGCGACTATAAGTTGCTGGATCTGCTTAGTATTACAACCAACCGGCGCCCGGACAGTTACCCTGCCCTGCCTTACCACAATTGCCAGGGTTCTGCGACGGCTGAATACAATGTGATAGTCAGGTAATGGCTGTTCAGTTGTTTGTAAGTCTGGTAGTTGGGCCATCAACATCGTGAACCTTGCAGACTTACCGCCTGACAGTTTCGCATGTTATGATGCCAGCTTGTTCCAGGTTGAGGCATATAGAGCAACATGAAAATTATCTCTTTTAATATTAATGGCATTCGCGCAAGACTACACCAATTGCAAGCCCTGATTGACAAACATCAACCCGATATTATTGGCTTGCAGGAAATCAAAGTACACGATGATGAATTTCCGATGACCCAGGTGATGGCGATGGGATACCACGTGTATCACTTTGGCCAGAAAGGCCATTATGGCGTAGCTATTTTAAGTAAACAAGCTGCGACCCACATGCAGTATGGTTTCCCGGGTGATGCAGAAGATGCTCAGCGCAGAATGTTGATTGGCCAATATGCGTTGGCCAATGGCAAATCCCTGACAGTTCTCAACGGCTACTTTCCACAGGGGGAGAATCGAAGCCATCCGACAAAATTTCCAGCTAAAGAAAAGTTTTATGCAGATTTACAAAACTATATAGAACAAAATCATAGCGTGGACGATTTTTTGACCGTTATTGGCGATATTAATATCTCACCTCTGGATTTCGATATTGGGATCGGCGAAGCCAATGCCAAACGCTGGTTACGCGAAGGCAAAACTTCCTTTCTGCCTGAGGAACGGGCATGGCTGCAACGCCTGAAAGATTGGGGGTTAATTGATACCTACCGCCAGCTGTACCCTGAAGATATCAGCCGTTTCAGCTGGTTTGATTATCGTTCTAAAGGGTTTGATGACAACAGGGGGCTGCGTATAGATGTTGTAATGGCTACCCAACCACTGGCTGAACGCTGCACTGAAGCCGGCATAGATTATGAACTGCGTGGTATTGAACGGCCATCAGATCATGCGCCGGTATGGTCTGTATTTAATCTTGAATAATGACAGTTAACACTACCTGCTACTTTATGCGGTCTACAGCCAAGGTCGCATAAAGGTTTTATCCAGCTGTTTATAAGCTATGGCCAACGTATTGGCTAAATCTACGTAATTGCGCGGTTCCTTAACGGCTTGCGTTTCCACTCCTTGTTCCTGCATTTGCTGGCGGATTTGCCTGCACCAGCTTACCAGGGCGGGCGGCAAGCGGGATGACGAGCGGACCCCCAACCAGTACCAACCCTGAAGTGGTAATGACAAAATGAACAACATCATCGCCAGGATTTGTCCTGTAAAACCACTACCTAATAATGTTAATTGAAAAAAAGCCGTCAATACGGCGAGGCCCGGCAGGTAACGAAAACCAAGACTGGTTAATTGAATAACTTTATTTTCCGGAAACAGCGAGTTAAGCTCAGGCTTAACCGGCCATATCAGGCTGTACTGACGCCCTTCTTGCAATAGCGCAAATAATTTCATTGAGGTAGCCCCTAAATCGTTACAACGGCCATACTTAAATGTAGCATAGTTACTATACGATGCGCAGGCTTAGTTGTATCACTGCAACAACAAACATCAGTAAAACCGACAATCGAGTTTGTCGCAGCTTTTGATTAACTATTCATTTTGACTTAAATAGCAGCAAATTAAGCCATGCAGGATTAAAGCAATTTTCAGGCCAAATAATATTCAAAATATAATCAGATACTTAAAATGAAACCTTGCTGTTACCAACAATCTTACCCACAGAAACTGTGGACAAGTTTCAACGCGCAAAGGCCGCGATAACGACTGCTGTCAGCATTTTTATCAACTAAAAGTACTGTTTCGCTAAAATTTAATTATTAAGTCATCGTTTTGTCATGTTTAGCAGTAAAGTTCCGCCTTACTTCCTTGTATTTAGCTAATTAGCTGCAACTAACAGCAGAAAACATTTTCATATTACGCTAGTATTGCTGGCAGTTTTTTGCAGACAGCCAACAAGCCCGATGGCTATCTCCGGATAATGGAATGCTTTGCTATGATAAAAATGTACGGTATTAAAAACTGTGACACCATTAAAAAAGCCAGAAAATGGCTGGAACAACACCAGATTGATTATCAGTTTGTTGATTACCGGCAAGACGGCCTGAGCGCTCAACTCCTGACAACATTCAGCCAGCAACTGGGATGGCAGAACCTGCTGAATACCCGGGGTACGACTTACCGGGCACTGGAGGCGGAGACAAAAGCCAATCTGACTGAACAAGCTGCGCTTGAGCTGATGCTGCAACAGCCCGCCATGATCAAGCGGCCGCTGCTGCAACTAAACGATACTTACATTCTTGGCTTTAATACTGACACTTATCAAAAACTGCTGGAAGACTAAGATGAACTGGCTTGATCCTAAACAAAACCCGGTACTATCCCTGGCGATAGACTTAATCTCCCGCGAGTCGGTTACCCCTGCTGATGCAGGTTGTCAGCCTTTGCTGGCTGAACGATTAGCGGCCATTGGTTTTAACATCGAAATGCTGGAATTTGCAGACACGCTAAATATGTGGGCCAGACATGGCACTGGCAAACCATTGTTTTGCTTTGCCGGCCATACTGATGTTGTACCAACGGGGCCTTTAACCCAGTGGCATACTCCGCCTTTTAAGCCAACTATTATTGGTGACAATTTGTTTGGCCGTGGCGCGGCAGATATGAAAGGTAGTCTGGCAGCGATGGTAGTGGCAACTGAACGCTTTCTGGCACAATGCCCTGATCCTGCTTTTAATATTGCTTACTTAATCACCAGTGATGAAGAAGGACCATTTATTAATGGCACAGTGCGGGTAATTGAAACGCTGGAAGCCAGAAGCGAAAAAATAAAATGGTGTTTAGTAGGTGAGCCATCAAGTGGTCAGAAACTGGCAGATGTTATCAAAAACGGCCGTCGCGGCTCGCTAACCGGACATCTAACTGTAAAAGGTATTCAGGGTCATGTGGCCTATCCCCACTTAGCTGACAATCCGGTGCACAAAGCTGCTCCGGCGCTGGCCGAACTGGCCAGTGAACAATGGGATAATGGCAACGCTTTTTTCCCCGCAACCAGCTTTCAGATTGCTAATATCAATGCCGGCACTGGGGCGTCAAATATCGTACCGGGCGAACTAAAGGTCATGTTTAATTTTCGCTACAGCACTGAAGTCACGGCTGAGCAATTACAACAAAGGGTTTATGCCATGCTGGACAAGTATGGCCTGAATTATCAGTTGGACTGGATTTTAAATGGCTTACCCTTTCTTACTGACAGCGGCAATTTAGTTGAAGCTGTCGTGGCAGCTGTAGAACAAGTACAGGGTTTTACTCCTCGGCTCGAAACGACCGGTGGCACCTCGGATGGTCGTTTTATTGCACCAACCGGAGCGCAGGTTGTGGAACTGGGTCCATGCAACGCGACTATTCATAAAGTAAATGAATGTGTGTCAATCCATGACCTGACAGTTCTGGCTGATATTTATCAGGCTTTATTACAACAATTACAGCAAAAACTGACGGTATGACAGTGACACTTCCCAGCGCCGACATGCTAACCGGGTGCAGTCAAGCTCATCTGACAACATTGGCTGACGGTCACTTGATCCACAGCGAGATGCACAGAGCATGGCAATTGCTGCAACATGCAGCTGCTGCTGATGGTATAGAAATAAAAATTGTTTCGGCGTTCAGAAGTTTTCAGCGCCAGGCAGCTATCTGGCAGGCAAAATGTGACGGTTTGCGCCCGGTTTATAACCTGGCGCAGCAGCAGGTGACTATTACATCGTTAAGCGGCCTGGCCAAACTGGAGGCTATTTTGTTGTATTCAGCCTTACCAGGGGCAAGCAGACATCACTGGGGCACCGAACTGGATGTGTATGATGGCGCAGCGGTGGCAGAAAACTACCAGCCACAACTCCTGCAGGCGGAATATCAGGATGATGGCCCTTTTGTAAAATTAAACCATTGGCTCAGTACGGAGGCCGGTAAGTTCGGCTTCTTCAGACCCTATAACCAATACCGTGGCGGCGTCGCAGCTGAACCCTGGCATTTGAGCTATGCCCCGATTGCCAAACCTTACCTGCGGGCTTTGACTCTCGACACCTTAAGATATTGCCTGCAACGCCACCCGGTTGCTGAGCAAGAAAGTGTGCTGGCTAATTTAGCGCAACTGTATCAGACTTACGTATTAAATATTTGTGAGGACACCTGATGAACTGGCCACTATTCTGGGCATTACTGTTTGGCTTTGGGATGATTATCGGCAATATCATGCTGGTAAAACATTCTGCCAAAATTAAAATGCCCAGCCTGAAAGATGCGAAAGAAACACATCCCAGGCCGGCCGGCAACAACGACAATGTTACTCGTCATCGCTTTGACGCTGAAAAGCCGAATAACCCTGAATAAAGCGTTGCAACTGATCACGCAAGTTTGGTGGTGTGCCTTTAATAATCAACGTATCGGTGCCAACATCGTACTGCACCCGCTCACCCAGTAGTTTTTCGTCGAAACTTAGCGATAAACCTGCTCCGGCGCCATTGAATTTCACCATTTTTTTCAGCTCTTTTACTTCAACAGGAAATTGATCTGCCACTTCTAGCTGTTGTTCAGCACAATAATGCAAAAAGCCATTTTCCTGTTCAGGGTCAACTACTGCAGAAAGTTCAGCTAATACCACATCCTGACCGGCCTTAGCTCGTTCTTCACAATAATCAAATACCTGGCGCCGGGCAGAGGTTTTTTCAGCTTGCTCAAACTCTGCCGCAGCGAAATATTCTTCAACCGATGACAATACTTTTTTACTGTTCTGACGGGCGTCTGTACCTTCGGCACAACCAAGAAAATCCAGGAAAAAATCAGCCACTTTTCTACCTGCTCTGCCCCGGATAAAACTGATGTAATTACCAGCATCAGCATTAACTTTATACTCAGTGAGATCTAAGCGGGCTGCCAATTGCATTCTGGCGATATCGAGATGGCGTGAGGTTGATAAATCGAGCTGCTCAGTCAGAGCAAAGTGATCTTTACTGCCAAGCAGACAAACTAACAAAAACTCGCTGGCCAGATAACGATAATGCCCCAGCAACAAATACCCCGTTTCTGGTAGCTGGTGAGTGCTTAACTGGGTAATCAACGCGTCGGTCATCGCTTTGGCAAAACCAAGATAGTCTGTGTCACCAGCGTGCCAGCTGGCTAATGCCTGCGGCACCGTGGGTTCTTTATTATCAGTAAAGCTGGCATAGCCTTTTGCCGGCTTACCATTGTACGCCAGGTGCAACTGCTCCAGTAGAGGCCCTACTGACCCGTCAGAGCCAATTAATTGCTCCCGGTAGTGAGCGCTATGTTCGCCACTTGTTGAAAGGTCGATATAGTTAATAGCTAAATGCAGTACATCCACGGACATAATTTTTCCTGTTTTAACTGAAATCTGATACTATTCTTTAGTTTGAAAATCATCTAAATCTGAGTGACACATGCCCATTGTATCAAAGTATTCAACCGCACAAATTGAAAATCTGGTAAATCAGTTACTGGATACCTTTCACGCTAACAATGCCACCACTGAACTTAGCTTGATGTGTTTAGGAAATGCGGTAAGTCACGTGATTAACAGCAGCGTGCCGGCAGCACAACGCGCCGCTGTTGCCAGCCATTTTAGTCAGGCATTAACTGACGCAGTCAATCATAAAAGCAACTAATCCCGAATGGTAATTGAACAAAACTTATCCCTGGTAAAAAAAGTCAATCGGCTGCTCAGCTGGGGGCATTGGTTCAGCTTTTTTAATATTTTACTGGCATTAGCGATTACCAGTGTTTATTGGTTATCTGAACCTGCACCAGAAACAGTTCTGGGTTGGCTATACCTGATTTGCTACTGGCTGGGCCATACCGCTTTTCTTTGTTTTATGTTCTTTATAATAACTATATTTCCGCTTTCATTGGTTTTCCCCTATCAAAAGCATTTGCGGGGCCTGGCTGCATTTTTAGCTACTTTTGGTATGGTAGTACTGATCTTCGATGCCTACGTCTATACCAATCTGGGTTACCACATTGGCAGTACATCCTGGGATCAGACAGTCGCACTGCTGCGTCAACAAGTTGTCACAAACTTGCGTAACTTTGTGCTAATTGTAAGCTGCGTTGCTGCGATCCTAATTGCGGTTGAGCTGACCATAGGTAATTACTGCTGGAAGAAAATTGCCAGACTTAAACAAAGCCGGATCAGCCGGCCGCTTTTAGCTATTTTTATCGGCAGCTTTGTACTTAGCCATATTATTCACATCTATGCCGATGCCCGCTTAAAGTGGGATGTCACCAAACTGGATAACGTTTTACCTTTTTCCTACCCTGCTACCGCTAAAACGTTTCTTGCCCGGTATCAAATGGTAGATCTGGCGCAGCGGGCACAACGACAGGCAGACCGGCTCAGCATTTCAAATCCTGAACTTAATTTACGCCAGCTGCAATGTGCAAAAACTCCTGCTGAACCCGTGTTGATAATAATTTCTGCAACATTAACAAAGCAGATCAGTGAGTTTATGCGCCAGCAGGGTTTGCGCCAGCACGATCAGCATTTTGCGCCTAACAACGACACCGAGGCTCTGTTGCAATTATTATATGGCCAGTTTTTGTTGACTGACGACAGTCAGCATCAGTTGCTGCAGCCACCCGCTTTTATCGAGCAGCTACCGCTAAATACCATGCAAATCAGTAGCCGGACAAACGCTATTACAAGCAAACTGCCCTGGCTGGATGGCAGTCAACGGGCAGCGAAGCCAACGATAAACATCATTTTTGATGATGACCCCAGCGCTAACTGGCCCGATTATCAACAATATAATCGTATTGTGTTATTGCCTCTTACCAGCATGCAACCAAAGTTTGTATTAGCTCCTGTTAACGCAATGGTTCGCTGGCCAGAACTGACAGAGCGCCTGAAACAACAGAACTCAATGCATCTCGATCTACTGCCTACTTTACTCAGTTCTGTCGGGTGTAATCCCGAAAGTAGCTGGCTTGGCGATAATCTGCTGCAACATCACACGCTTCCCAAACTTAGTATCAGCCAGCAGGATATTGTTAGTATTCGTAAAGATAAAATGGTGGTGCTGCGCCAGGATGGTAGCTTTGGGGTTTGGTCGGCGGGTACCTTAGTACCTCTGAACGAAAAGCTTGATACGCCTATGCTGACAGATGCCCTGAAAAGGCTGGAACCTGCAGAGCAATAGTACGCCCTACTGCAGGGTCTTAGTGACTCTAAGCTTTGGCCTTTTTCCTGCAAGTTCCAGTTCTGCCAGATGAAAGAGATTGGTATAAACAATTGGCGGCACCGGCTCATTAAAGCGCTCAAGAAAGGCAATTTGCGCATCCTTAACTAACTGCTGATAAAGCTGGTCGTACTGGCTGTAGCCATCATATGAATATGGCTCATCCAGTTCTGCCAAACCTACCTCTCGCTGCTTACGCATATACCAGTTAAGTAAAAACTCATACTGTTTAATATCCAGCCACTGCCGACAATCCATCTATTTAACGACCTTAAGAGTTGGGGTTACTTATTGCTATCTTATTATTTACGTCACAACCGGTAAACTGGTTCTGACTGATAGTATAGCGCATGCAGGCTATGGTAAATAAGCTCTGCAGCCTGGCGTAAAAGCAGTTACAATACGCCATTAACAGCAATAAAGTTGGAATAGTAATGATTGCACTGGGCACCCTGAATACCTTAACCGTAAAAAAGCAGGTTAAATTTGGTTTTTACCTCGACGGATTAAGTTGGGGAGAAATATTGTTGCCCAATAACGTGGCGCCGGCAGGTCTGGAAATTGGTCAGGAACTGCAGGTTTTTCTTTATCTCGATTCAGAAGATCAACTTATTGCGACCACTGAAAAACCGGCGATAATGGTAAGCCAGGTGGCAATGTTACCGGTAGTTGCGGTAACAAAAGTTGGTGCCTTTTTAAACTGGGGCTTGAAAAAAGATTTACTGGTACCCTTTAGTGAGCAACAAATCCCGTTAAAAGAAGGCCAGAGATATCTGGTTCATTGTTATGTTGACCTAAGCAACCGGATCGTCGCTTCAACGAAATTAGACCGTCACCTGCATAAAACAGAGCCGCGCTACAACACTGGAGATAAGGTAGATATTATCATCAGCGAGCAAACTGACATTGGTTATAAGGCCGTGGTAAACCATGAGCACTGGGGTGTACTTTACAAGAATGAAGTATTCAAACCCTTACGTCGTGGTGACAAGCTCAGCGCTTACATTGTTAAAGTACGGGATGACGGTAAAATAGATCTGCGCTTAACGGCCGCTACCTATAAACAGGCGCTAGAACTTACCGAGCAGGTCTTAACTAAATTAAAGCAAAATGGCGGTAAGCTGGCATTAACCGATAAAAGCTCCCCTGAACTCATCTATGAAGCATTCGGGGTAAGCAAAAAGGCTTACAAACAAGCCATTGGTACCCTTTATAAAGATAAAAAAATCGTCATCTTAGACGCAGGCATCATGTTAGTTGGCAGCTAAACTCCCTACCAGCGACAGGTTGTCCAGAATACAGCCCGCTATTAACTGGCTGCTCGACGTATTTCAACGCCACTCCGGCTTGATGGCTGTTTTGGCATTTGTGTCTGGTATTGCCAGTTATGTACTTGTTGATCGTAAAGAATCAATAGCCCAGTTTATTGCAGCCTTTATGTTGGTCAGCTGGGTGTTACTGGTCGCGGATAATTGGTTAAGAGCCAGTCTGGAACGCAGGCTTGGCTGGAACGTATCGCCTATAGTTATTCGGTTTCTGACACAGCTGGTGCATCAGGAAAGTTTATTTTTTGCTTTACCATTTTTTCTGGCCGTTACCAGCTGGGACCACGGTCAGGCCTTATTTACCAGTCTGTTGTTGGTTTGTGCGTTAGTCTCGATTATCGACCCACTTTATTACAAGCATCTGGCTACCCGCTACGCCCTCTTTGTAGCATTTCATACCCTGGCATTGTTTGTTGTAATGCTGGTGGTGTTGCCACTGTTGCTGCAACTGACTACCCAACAAAGCCTAATCGCAGCAATTGCCGCTGCTCTGGTATTCAGCTTGCCAAGTATGGTTCGGGTGTTACCTCCGGGTCACTGGTGGCGCTTGCCTATGTTGGTAGGAATGCTCTGTCTTATGGCATTTACTTTGTGGCAATTACGAAGCTGGGTGCCCCCTGCGGGCATCAGGCTTACTGATATTGCAATCTCTTATCAGGTTGATATTGAACAACGTAGCGCTGGCACCAACATTACTGAACTTAATGTGGCGGATTTGCAACAGGGACTCTACGCCTGGACGGCAGTCCGGGCACCAAGGGGCCTTAGAGAACAAATTCATCATGTGTGGCTACTTAATGGCAAGGAAGTTGACCGTATTGTGCTGGATATTCGTGGTGGCCGCGAAGCGGGCTACCGGGCATGGAGTCACAAACTGATTTTTCCACCCTATCCTGCTGGCAACTGGCAACTTCAGGTAGTAACAGAATCCGGCCGTTTAATTGGGCTGACACGCTTTAAAGTAACCCGAAGTAGTGAGATAAGTAAAAGTAGTGAGATAAGTAAAAGTAGTGAGATAAGTAAATAGGATAAAATAGAAAAGGGCCTTACGGCCCTATAAATCAAAATATTAATCCTGTAGTCGATTAAATTCCTGCTCAGCCTTTTCGCGGCTCATACCATAACGTTCCTGCATTTTACCGCAGAACTTTTCGAAACTGCCGTCCACCTGTTGGATGTCATCATCAGTTAACTTGCCCCATTTTTCTTTAACAGAGCCTTTCATCTGACGCCATTTGCCTTCTGCAATATCACTATTCATAATCATTCTCCGTTGCATTAGTTAATAAAAGACTTGCCACAGTTGCAGCGCTAACGTCTGAACAGCGGCAACAACTTAATAATCGTTGCAATGGCTATACCAAATGACTATGAAACTCTAACCTTTTGACTTATTTAGAAAAAAGATGAGCCGCATTGCGCGGCATTAACTCATATTTAACAAAATGCAGAATATTTTACCGACCAGTATGAAAAAAATGCACGTTTGTACCCGCCGCTATAATATTAGCTAATAAACATTACGATTATCTGGTTTAGAAAGTACCATATGAACCGCACTGGTTGCCCGCTCCATAAAGCCCCCCTCGCAATAACATAAGTAAAAATGCCATAGCCGGATAAAATTATCGTCATAACCCAACTGATGAACTGCGTCACGCTGATGCATAAAGTTATCACACCATAACTTCAGAGTTTTAGCGTAATCAAAACCAATATCCTGCACCTGACGGATCACCAAATCTGTTTTGCGGCTGACAGCCGTTGCCATCCTGCTGATTGAAGGTAAACAACCACCCGGGAAGACATAACGCTTGATAAAATCAACTTCCCGCACATATTGCTGATAACGTTGGTCAACTATTGTAATTGCCTGTAGAACCATCAGGCCATCAGGCTTTAGTAAATTGGCGCATTTTTGAAAATATTCATCAAGATAATTATCGCCAACCGCTTCTATCATCTCAATAGAGACTAATTTATCGTACTGACCGGTTAAATCACGGTAGTCTTCAAACAACAATGTTATATGGTCCTGCAGGCCTAAAGCTTCTACTTTTGCTTTAGCATAAGCCAGCTGTTCAGCTGAAATAGTGGTAGTCGTTACTTTACAACCATAATTCTGAGCGGCATAAATTGCCATCCCTCCCCAGCCAGTGCCAATCTCAACCAGGTGATCACCGGGTTTTAGCTGCAATTTGTCACAGATTTGCTTCAGCTTATGTTGTTGTGCTGCTGCCAAATCAGCTGTTTCAGATGGAAATACCGCACTGGAGTACATCATACTGTCGTCTAAAAACAGTTGGTACATTTCGTTGCCAAGATCGTAGTGAGCGGCGATATTCTTTTTAGCCTGAGCTTTGGAATTACTGTTACGCCAGTTCAACGCTTTCAGAAATGGCCTGCTAAGCCTGGCCCAGGTTGAGTCCATTTTATCGAGCAGCGGTAAATTGCGACCAAAAATGCGTACCAAAGCAGTTAAGTTGTCACAGCGCCAATAACCTTCGATGTAAGCTTCACCGCCACCGACAGACCCGGCCAGCACCAGTTTTTGATAAAAACCGGGATCTAGCACGGTAAGGGTAACTTTTAAATCACTACCCGCCTCTCCCAACTGGAATCGTTGTTCCCCTTCAATCAGGGTGATATCTCCCTGTTTAAGTTGCCCTAAAAATGTCAGGGTAAATTTCCGGCAAAGCCGGTCAAACCAACCCAAATTAGCAAAAACCGCCTGATCGGTAAGCGATAAAGTCATAACTACTGTTCCCTGGATTTTGGATGTTGATGCAGCGGCACACCCTTTAAATAAAGTTTTAATGCCTGCCAGTAAATGCGCCACATTACCTGTACGTTTTGCCATGGATGGCGGATCAGGATCCGCCGCCGGTTAGCCCTGGTCAGGCTGAACCGTTTTAGTCTGATCCAGGCACTGAATACGGCCTGTTGATCTTTAAAGTTAGTTATACTGCAGAAGAGTTCTTGCGCCGGAGCTGGTATTTGCCAGCGATACTCCATTTCTATCGGGTTAAATGGCGACACATGGAATGCTTTATCGTGCTGATAAAAACCTGGTTGGTCATTATCAGCATTAATTGTCTGTAAGTAGTAATGGCGCTCATTCCATGGTGTATTGCTGACTTCCGCCAATAAATAACAAAAATCGGCGTTTAGGTCATAACAGTAGTAAAGTGTAATCGGGCTAAAATAATAACCCCAATTTGCCAGAGGCGTCAGCAGGTAAACCTTAGCAACAGCTTTGTCACCACCCAACTCACACACTTTATCTTTTACAGCCTGTAATAATTGCTCATTGCCCGCCAGGTAGTCACGGCGCCGATAGCTCAGGGCACCAAACGTCTCGTGCTTAATTCCAACCAACGATAAACTTGCTGGTGTTAATGCCTCACAATCAAGCCAATAAGCATTCAATGAGTAATCAAAACCATGCTGTTTTGGTACAAAACGTTTATGGCCTACTTCACCGCAATATACCGCATGTCCGCCTTGCATTAATAATTGATCCCAAACATTGCCGCAATATCCACGGCACTTCTGGCACCGTCTTCATGAAAACCATTATACCAGTAGGCACCACAGAAATAAGTATGATTATGTCCGTTTATAACACTACGTTTTTGCTGAGCAGCCATCGTCATCATGTTGTACACCGGATGGGCATATTGATATGTTCCAAGAATTTTCTCTTTGGTAATGGCAGCCGTATTATTTAAAGTAACACAAAAGGTAACAGGAGCATCCAGCCGCTGTAATATATTCATATTGTAGGTTAAGGTGGCGCGACTGCGCTCCGTCGCATCCAGATTGTAATTCCATGATGCCCAGGCAGCACGACGTTTAGGCAGCAATCCGGTGTCAGTATGCAACACTACTTCATTCTGTTGGTAAGCAATAGCCCCCAGTACCGACTGCTCATCAGCTGTTGCGTTGTGACCGAGCAAAGCTAATGCCTGATCGCTATGACAGGCAAATATAACTTTATCAAATTGCTCACTCTCACCATTCGCGAAATGCAGCGTAACCCCCTGCTCATCACGGCTGACTGACAAGATGTTTTGCGACAATCTGAGGTTAGCGGTGCCAAGTTTGTTTAAAAGCGCGTCAACATAGCGCTTAGAACCGCCTTTTATTACAGCCCACTGTGGCCTGTCTGCTATATTAAGCAGGCCGTGGTTATTAAAAAAGCGCAGGAAAAAACGGACGGGGAAAGATGGCATCTCAGTTAGACCGGCAGACCAGATAGCCGCCCCCATCGGTAATAAATAGTTGTCACGCATGCCATTACCAAACTTATACTTGCGTAAAAACTCACCCAATTTTAAATCCAGATCAGGGTGTTCTGCAGCGACTAATTGTTTGCCTAATTTATTGAAACGAACGATATCAGCTAACATTCGCCAGAATGAAGGTCGCAGGATATTACGTTTCTGAGCAAATAAACTGGCAAAGGTATTGCCGTTATATTCCAGATCCTGCTGTGAGTTTTTCACCGAAAAACTCATCTCTGTATCCAGTTTTTCCACTGCCAAATCAGCAATAAACTTATTAAATACCGGATAAGTCCAGTTATTGAACACAATAAAACCGGTATCGATCGCGTACGTCACGCCTGCCACTTCAACATCAATAGTAGCAGTGTGCCCGCCCAGATAATCATTTGCTTCGAACAGGGTTACTTCATGTTCCTGCTGTAATAAATACCAGCTGAGCATGCCTGAAATGCCCCCGCCAATTACTGCTATACGCATTCACGCTTCCTTAATCAGGTTTTTGCCATTCTGTGTTTTACTTGAGTAGTCGCCCAACCGAGTATGGGCAGGTGCTGATAAACCAGCTCAGTCAGATCGTAAAAATCCCGGTGATAGTATATGTGCTGGCCCCGCCAACGAAGCTCGGTACAGCCATGAACTTCAATTGCTTTGCCCTTGCCAATAGCAGGATGAGACAACGTCATTATCCAGCTGATAAAGCTAAGATTTTCATTATCAGACTGGCTCACTGGCTCGAATTTACAATAAGTCAGGCGCTGATATGCATGAGAAAAATAGGCGGTGAGTTGCTGCCGGCCATTTATCTGGTGCACCGGATCAATAAAAGTAATGTCTTCACTATAGATATCGGCAAGTCGGCTTAAGCCATCATGTGATAACGAATTATAGAATTGCAAAAAATCTGCTAATTTACTTTCAGCACATTTATTCATCGGACTTTTTTACCTCAGTAAACAACGCAAGGGTAATTTTACGGGCCTCAGCATGATCGATAATCGCCGGCCAGTAAGTTGACGGCGTTGTTTTTTTATGAGGCCAGTGAATTTCTTTATTATTAAATTGGGCTAATTCCGGTATAAACTGCCGGATAAATTTTCCCTCAGGGTCAAACCGTTCACTTTGGGTTACCGGATTAAAAATCCGGAAATATGGCGCCGCATCAGTTCCGGTTGACGCAGCCCATTGCCAGCCACCATTGTTTGCAGCAAATTCGCCGTCTATCAACTTCGTCATAAAATATCGCTCGCCCCAGCGCCAGTCGATATGTAAGTCCTTAACTAAAAAACTGGCGGTAATCATGCGGAGCCGGTTATGCATCCAACCCGTCTGATTTAACTGGCGCATCGCTGCATCAACAATGGGATAACCTGTTTTACCTTCGCACCAGGCATTAAACATCGATTTATTGTTGTGCCATCGGATAGCGGCTGTATCTGCCTGAAAAGGCCGGTGTTTGATCAGTTCAGGATAAGCCACCAGAATATGCTTATAAAACTCCCGCCAGATCAGCTCTGATAACCAGACACTGGCGCCGCTCTTTTCTTGTTCCAGAGTAGGCCCGGCTTCCATCTGTAAACGATTGACACATTGCTGAACCGATAGCACACCGCACGCCAGATAAACGGATAAACCTGAGGTGCCATTCAGGGCCGGAAAATCCCGGGTATCGTTATAATCAGCAACCTGTTGCTGACAAAACTGACGCATGTTTTCTAAAATCTGTTGCTCTGCCACCGGATAGTTTGCTGAACTATCATCACCATTTGCCATCCGGGCATAACCAAGTTGCTGCACCAGGTTATCAGCATCATATAATGCAGCGCTCTTCGCTTTCGGGAAGCAGCTAATGTCCTGCTCACGCAACCGCGCTAACCAATTACGTTTAAAAGGGCTAAATACTTTGTAGGTATCGCCACTCTGCGTAACAATACTGCCCGGTGGCATAATGCAGAGCCGGTCATACCAATTAACTGCAATACCGGCTTGCAGCAATCGCTGACTTATCAGTTTATCCCGCTGCTGCTCGCGTTGTTCATATTCGGTCTGGCCATACAAGGCTACCATGCCAGCATCTGCCAACTTAGTGAAAATTGGTACACAATCTTTATAGTTGCCGGCTTCTACTGTCAGCAATGCAATGTTTTGCTCATTAAGCTCAGTTTGCATTTGCTTGATCCGGCGCCGGATAAAGTCTTGTTTTATTGGCGCCATGTGATGCTGTTGCCAGGTGCCCGGCGTAGCAATAAAAATCGCGATTACCGCGCTTGCCGGATCTTTACCGGCTGCCGCTGCTGCATAATAAAGCGCTGCATTATCGTATGAACGTAAATCATTACGTAACCAGACTACATGAAGTGACGTACTATTTGCCATGTCAGGCTCGTAATCCTAATTGTTCCGGATAGGGGCTAAAGTATCTTTGCGCCGCAACATATTGATTGGGGTGCTGGCGTAAATAATGTGCCAGCAAGGTAAGTGGAGACATTAACGGTAAAAAACCCTGCCGATAACGGTGAATTAAGTCACTGAGTTCGTGCTTTTCAGCTGTCGTTAGAGACTTCTTCAAAAACCCCTGCAGATGCTGTAACACATTTGCATGTTGTTTTCGACTGGCGATATTCTTCAGCGCTTGCATTAAATCGGTCAGGTAACGGAGTGAAAGCTCTGCAGCATCAAATAATTTTGCACTGGCTACCAGCCTGCCTAATTCACGGTAGGCAACCGGACTGTGAGCCATCACCAGAAACTTATAACGGCTATGAAAATTAACCAGCCTGGCTACGCTGAAACCATCCTGCATCTGCTGTTGATAGTCATGGCAGGCATAAATTCGGGTAATAAAATTTTCACGCAAAGCGGGATCAAGTAAACGACCATCTTCTTCAACCGGCAACCAGGGATAGCGCTGCATTAACTGCCTTGTATAAATTCCTACACCGATTTTGCCGAGTTGTTGACCGGCTTCGTCGTATAATCTGACGCGCTCCATACCACAACTGGGTGATTTGGCGCACACCACATAGCCACTAAGTGACGCCAGCTCAGGCAACAGTTTTTCAGTGTACGCTAACATCGCTGACGTGTGATCAATAGCCGGATCCCGGCTTTGTACTAAGCTGATATTATGCTGGCTATCGCGTTGCAGACGTATGGCAGGCCTTGGAACACCAAGACCAATGGCTTGCTCCGGACATACAGCTATAAATTTCACTAATGGCTTTAACTGTTGCAGACAAAAAGTTGACGCTTTGTGTCCGCCATCAAAACGCACTGGCTCGCCAAGTACGCAGGCACTGATCCCAATTTTAATTGTCATACGCGGTAAGCTCTGAACATGTAATACATAAACCTGAATTATTGTTGCAACGCGACTATTACTTTACAACGGTGCTGAACTCTTTTCTTTACAGTGAATACCAGTGTACAGATCAGTTTGATGCTGAATATTTGCGATTAAAAATAGGACAAAAAAAAACGACAATTACCTGAAAGGTAACTATCGTTTTTCAAAAGCTTGGATTGGTCAGACATTCAATTACCAGAACCACAGTGCCGGTATGAATATGCACAAAAAACCAGCTGTACCGCAGGCAAGTCTGTTAACAATAATCAGACTTTACTGGTGCCGGTTTCAACCCGGGATTTTAACTTCTGACCTGGCCGGAAAGTAACCACGCAACGGGCTGATATTGGAATATCCTCCCCTGTTTTCGGGTTTCGACCGGGTCGTTCGTTCTTAACCCGTAAGTCAAAGTTACCAAAGCCAGATAACTTTACTTGTTCACCCGCTTCCAGCGCGGTACGAATTTCTTCAAAAAAAGCTTCTACGATCAATTTAGCATCACGTTTACTAACGCCAAACTTGGTAAACAACCGTTCTGCTAAATCAGCTTTGGTAAGCGCCATTCTTAATCCCTCAACGTTGCGTCGAATTCGTCTTTAAGCACGTTAACCACTTGATTTACAACAACTTGGATATCTTTATCCTCAAGAGTACGTGTTTTATCCTGCAAGGTCAGAGCAATAGCAAGTGACTTGTAACCGTCTGCCACACCCTGTCCGGTATATACATCAAACAATTTTAGGTCAACCAATTGATTTACGCCAACTTTTTTTATACTAGCAGTAATATCGGCAAAACGCACATCCGATTTTACTACAACAGCCAGATCCCGGCGGTTGGCAGGATACTTTGACAAATCTTCTGCTTCAACAATAGCACGCTGTCCAAGCGCTGCCAGTTCCAGTTCAAATAAATATGCTTTTCCTTTAATCCCTAATTTCCGCTCGGCTTCAGGGTGCAGTGCTCCAAGATAACCGACAACTTTATCAGCACGGATAACTTGTGCGGTTTGCCCCGGATGCAAGGCACTATGTTCAGCATGGCGGAAGGTAAATTCTGCAGTTGCCGACGTAAGACTCAGTAACGCCTCAACATCACCTTTTACATCATAAAAATCAGCGGCCCGCTCAGCAATTGCCCAATGTTCGTTGCTTAACGAGCCAACTACCAGCCCACCAATCACTTCAACCTGGCGCACACCACCCTCTGCTGCGCTATCTGGAATAAATTTAAGGCCATATTCGAAAAAACGCAGTCTTGACTGTTGCCGGTTCTGGTTATGTTGTGCAGCCTGAAGCAAACCAGGCCATAAATTGAGGCGCATCGCCGACATATCTGCCGAGATCGGATTAGGTAATACCAGTGCTTGCTGGCCGGGAAACAATATCTGCTGTACTTTGGGGTCAACAAAGCTGTAGGTGATAGCCTCCTGGTAGCCACGGTCTACTAACAGCTCACGCATCCGCTGCACACTTAACGCCGCTTCGCTGAATTTACGCATACTCAGTGCTGCCTGGGGTGCAACATTCGGTATGTTGTTGTAACCGTAAACCCTGGCAATCTCTTCAATCAGATCTTCACTGATCTGAATATCGAACCGGTAACCTGGTACCGTTACAGCCCAGCCATCAGCGGTGTCTGTCACCGCTAAACCTAAGCGGGTCAAAATATCGCTCACGTCCGCTTTAGCTATCGGATGGCCCAGCAAACGTAATAATTTTGCTTCAGATAAGCTGATTTCAGCTGATTTTGGCAAATGCTCCGCTGCGACGGCCTCTACTACAGGCCCGGCGTTACCGCCTACGATTTGCAGCAACAGTGCTGTGGCTCGCTCGATGGCAGTGCGTTGCAACTCTGGGTCAACTCCGCGTTCATACCGGTGTGAGGCATCAGTATGCAGCCCATATTGGCGCGCTTTACCGGCAATTGCCAGTGGTGAGAAAAAAGCACTTTCTAAAAAGATATGCTTGGTTTTGCCAGTAACGCCACTTTGTAAACCACCAAAGATACCCGCCATTGCCAGCGCTTTTTCACTATCGGCAATCAGTAAGGTATTGGCTTTTAATTCAACTTCCGATTCATCCAGCAACACTAACTTTTCGCCGTCACGGGCAAAACGCACATCAATATCACCTGCCAGCTCCTCTAAATCGAAGGCATGCATCGGATGCCCTAATTCCAGTAACACGTAGTTAGTCACGTCTACCACTGGATCGATACTGCGCACACCGCAGCGGCGCAATTTCTCGGTTAACCATAACGGGCTGCTCCGGCTAAGATCAACATCTTTAATCACCCGGCCCAGATAGCGGGGACAGGCTGCTGCGGCTGACAATTTAATCGCTTTTTGTTCGGTAATTGTTGGTGTAACAGCGGCAATTTCTGGCTGACAAACACTAAGTTTGTTTAACACCCCTACTTCGCGGGCCAAACCTTTGATCCCCAGGCAGTCGGCCCGGTTTGGTGTAAGGTCAACTTCAATAGTGCTGTCGTCCAGTTGCAGATAATCGCGCAGATCAGCGCCTAACGGTGCATCAGCTGGCAGCTCCAGAATACCGTCAGAGTCATCTGCCATACCAAGCTCAGAAAATGAACACAACATGCCATTTGACGGCTGGCCCCGTAGCTTAGCCTTTTTAATTACAAAATCACCTGGCAGCACTGCGCCAACTTTGGCCACTGCTACTTTTAAACCCAGGCGGCAGTTCTTAGCACCACAGACAATATCCAGTAATTCCGGCTGACCGACATTTACCTGGGTAACCTGTAGTTTATCGGCATCAGGATGAGGGCCACAGGCCACAACTTCACCGACTACCACGCCGCTAAATACGCCGGCAACCGGCTCAATACCATCAACTTCCAGACCCGCCATCGACAGTTGTTCAGATAAGGTTGCAGTATCAATAGCCGGATTAACCCACTGCCGTAACCATGCTTCACTAAATTTCATATTTGGAATACTCCGCTTACCTGAACTGCTTTAAAAAGCGTAAATCGTTTTCGAAAAAGGATCTGAGATCGGTCACGCCGTAGCGCAGCATTGTCAGCCGTTCCACACCCATACCAAAAGCAAAACCACTGTACACCTCAGGATCAATCCCGACTGAGCGCAGCACGTTTGGATGCACCATGCCACAACCCAACACTTCCAGCCATTTACCGTTTTTACCCATCACATCGACCTCTGCCGAAGGCTCAGTAAATGGAAAGAAGGACGGTCTGAACCTTACCTGCAAGTCCTCTTCAAAGAAATTCTGCAAAAAGTCATGCAAAATACCTTTGAGCTCAGTAAAACTGACATTTTTATCAACCATTAACCCCTCTACCTGATGAAACATCGGGGTATGGGTCTGATCGTAGTCGTTGCGGTATACCCGCCCTGGCGAAATAATCCGCAGTGGCGGTTGTTGTTGCTCCATGGTGCGGATTTGCACACCCGAAGTCTGGGTGCGCAACATCAGCTTAGGGTTAAAATAAAAAGTATCATGATCAGCCCGCGCCGGGTGATGCTCAGGAATATTTAACGCATCAAAGTTGTGAAAATCATCTTCGATTTCCGGGCCGTGTTTAACAGCAAAACCTAATTCGGTAAAAAAACTCTCAATCCGGGCAATGGTGCGGGTAACCGGATGCAGGCCACCGTCATCCAATTTACGGCCTGGCAAGGTCACATCAATCTGCTCCTGCGCCAATTTAGCAGCCAACTGAGCCTGTTGCAGTTGATCCCGCTTTTGATTCAGCGCGTCCTGAACTTGCTGCTTTAGTTCATTGATTTGCTGGCCAGCAATTTTGCGCTGCTCAGGATCCATAGCCCCTAATGATTTCAGCAGATCAGTTATACTGCCTTTTTTCCCCATAAAGGTTACCCTAACCTCTTCCAGTGCCGCTATGTCTGGTGCAGCGGTAACAGCTTGCAGTGCATTGTCTAATATCGCAGTCAGATTCATCTTTGTCCTCAAAGCAGCCAAGATAGTCAGTCAGATTAAAACCGCTAATGATACACCAAAATAGCGGTTAAAACGCAGTAGCTGACCGGCTTTTTTCGGCAAAAAACACCGATAAGTGGCTAAACAAGAATAGATTTAATAAAAGGAATGGTTAACTTACGTTGATGGATAATTGAGGCTTTATCGAGCTGGTCTAAAATTGCGACCAGCGAGCGGATGTCACGTTCATAGCGGTTTAGCAAAAAACGGGCAACATCATCACCCAATTCCATGCCCCGCTGATACGCTTTTTGTTGTAATAGTTTCTGTTTATCGTCATCTGTTAATAATCGTAGTTGCAAACTTTGGCAGGCATGCAGCCTGGACACCATATCGGCTAACTTAAAGCCCAGTTGCGACGGCGTCTGATTAGCAACGATAATTAAAGCTTTACCCTGTTCAACCATCCGGTTGTATAAATCAAACACCGCTATTTGCCAGCTCAAATCAACAGCTATTGCCTGAATATTGTCCAGACAAACAACATCCAGTTGTTCCAGATCATCCAGCAAACGCGGGCTTAGCTGCTGATAATCCTGCAGAGCCAACAGCTGGCTGGTTAAACCATGTTCCTGCGCATAAATACACGATGCGTACAGCAAATGCGACTTACCACTGCCACTGGCACCAAATAAATACAGCGGTGGCTGGCCAGCAGGATTTTGCAGGTAGTGCTTTACCACACTAACAGCTTCGGTCTGACCTGCAGCATAAAAGCTATCAAGTGTTTCATCCTCTGGCAGCGTTACCGCCAACGTATATTGCAGTGGTTGCATTTAACGTCTGAGAAACATGTATCTGGCATCGGCCAGCGATACCGGATGCAGCTGAACAGCAGGTTCAAGCCGATCGCTAATTGCAACAGCGGTTTTTGTACTTAGTCCGTTATCAGCCAGGGTTAATGCGGGCTCCCACTGCAAAATGCGGTTCAGCTGAGCAAGTTCTATTTGTAAATCTACAGCAAAACGCGCTTCATTCTCTGAAAATTCGCTTAGTGTTACCGCGGCTACTCCAAGCACACGATTTAATAGCCGCTCTACGGCCACCACATCAGCCAGGCTCTGCAGATTTTCAACTGCCAGCTGATACGTTATCTGCTCTGGGTTTAGCAGCACAGCCTGCTCTGACGCCAGATCACGGGTCAATGACGCACTGAATGCCGCTACCAGTTTTGGCATATCTGCCGCGGTAACTTCGTTGCGAATGATTCTGTTCTGATTAGTACCTGGCACCGGACTCTGCCGCTGCCAGGTCAAACGCAACAGCCTTTCGCCATCCTGAGTAATCTCATCAAATGCTACGGTCATGATCATATCAGGCCGGTAACGGGCACTTGCCTGGGTAATGGGTTGCCAGAAACCGGCCCAGACATCTGTTTCTGAAAGTTGCAATAAATCATCAATATCATAAAGTGGCAGGGTTACCGGAATACCATTTTCACTCAGACTCAGCAACAGCATCTGCACCAGTTCATTGTCTGGCTGGCGCAGAAAAAGGCGTTCAGATGCCTGTTGCCGGACAATCCATACTAATATTTCAGGACGGTGAGCACCCCAGATAGCAATACCCTGCTGTTGTAATACAACGTTAATCAAACTGGCATCAAGTAACACTTTTAAACGGCTTGAACCATTGCGGCGAAATGATTCAAATTGCTTAACATATTTACTGGCTTTATCAAGCTCACGGGCAATAGCAGGGTATTCGGAGAGGTCGGTAATCCCCGTCAATCGGGTAATAACCTGAGCAAGGGCATTACTTTGCCATTGGCGCTGGCTTTGATCAGCACTAACATCGGCAACATATAAGTTATCAACCTCAATAGCGCTCACCAGATTGCTGAACAGGACCAGCAAGGCTGCCAGCAACAGCTTAAAGGATTGCATCTGTTGCGCCATCTGAACTCCTCACTTATCGTTGTAACAGAATATGATTGTTGTATAACACAACAAAGCCACCTTTCGGTGGCTTTAATGCAGACTTAGTCTAACTTTACACCAAGCCGGTTGGCGACTTCTTCGTAGGCCTCAACAACCCCGCCAAGTCCCTGCCGGAAGCGATCTTTGTCAAGTTTCTTGCGGGTTGCCTTATCCCACAGCCGGCAACCGTCCGGAGAGAACTCATCTCCAAGCACAACCTGGCCATTAAACAACCCAAATTCCAGCTTGAAATCCACTAGCAACATACCGGCATCATCAAACAGTGCCTGTAATACGTCGTTTGCTTTAAAGGTTAAACGTTTCATTTCAGCTAATTGCTCAGCAGTAGCCCAGCCAAACGACTCAGCTAAAGATTCGTTTACCATAGGATCATGCAAGGCGTCGTTTTTCAGAAATAACTCAAATGTTGCCGGGCTAAGTGCAATTCCTTCAGTTACCCCCAACCGGCGAACCAGTGAGCCGGCAGCATAGTTGCGCACTACACACTCTACCGGAATCATCGCCAGCTTTTTCACCAGTACTTCATCGTCAGCCAGCAAGGCTTCAACTTGAGTAGGAATCCCTGCCTGCTCAAGTTTCTGCATGATAAAAAAATTAAACTTATTGTTTATCATGCCTTTGCGATCAAGTTGTTCAATACGCTCGCCGTCAAACGCTGAGGTGTCATTGCGAAAGTGAAGCACAAGTAAGTTTTCATCAGACGTGTTATAAACTGTCTTTGCCTTACCGCGGTACAATTCTGTTGTTTTTTGAACCATTATTCACTCCGATCGCCTGGCGAAAAAATCAGGCGAAAGTATAAAGATCTTTATGCTGTTAGCAAATCACTTTTTCGGTGTAGTACCTAAAGTTCCACTTTAGCAGCACGGATTGCCGCCACGAATGGCTGATAGGCCGCAACTATAGTATCAGCAGCTAACGGCTTACCGTCTTTGTTTAACAGGTTTATTACGGTACCTGCAGCACTGCGCTGCAGAACAATTTGATAGTCACTGTCTGCGATAGGTAATACCGGCGGCGGTTCCTGCCCCAGCAGGGTTGACCACATACCACGGCCAGGTTTGCTATAACTGACATAGTAAGTAAACGCTGAACGGTTAATATCATTAACGGTAAAGTTAAGTTGTTCAAATACTGGCTCTAACTGCGACCAGGTAACATCTATTGATTGCTGGGTAATAAACGCCGGCTCGCCCTCACTGTTAAGACCAGGCTCAAATCCTACCTCCGGTATCCGGTCCCGATTGGCGATGGCGGTCTCAATTTCAGCTATTGCCACCTGATTAATTAAACCATTGAGTAATGCCACTTCGCTATCTCGAGCCGCGGCCTTGTTTAACTGAGCTTGCTTATCAAAATACCTATGCTCCAGCAACGTGACTGTAACTGTTGCCGTGCGGCCATGTGGTCGCGGTTCAATATTAATAGCATAACGGGCTTCGTCTACCTGCTGTTCATCCTTCCAAAACCAGAAACCTTCACTGCGGTAGTTTTTAATCCAGCCTGATTCTAAACTCAGGTTGTCACTGCCAGTTGCATTGATATCAATATTTTCAGCAGCAAAGTAATTAGCAATTTGGGTGGTTAAGAACGGAATTAAGTCTCCGGTTAAGTCGTTTCTTTCGAACATCACTCTGGCCAGTTTTTCAGCTTCATCAGTTATCCGGCTACTGGATGCGGTAGCCAGCACGAGTACCGGTGATTTATCTGCTACCTCAGCAATCAAATTTTCACTTTGCGGAATATCATATTTACCCGGCTGACGAGGCGTTGCCAAGTCGGCTGGAATGTCCAGGTTCACTTGCTGACGTTGCGCACGGCTGTCGGGGTCATCTTTAAATAATGAACAACCGCTCAATAAAACGGTTGCCAACGACACAGTGATACAACTCTTTTTCCAATAATGCACCTGTACTACTCCTGAGAAAGTATTTCCATAAAATCCGGGCTTTAACAACCAGATTAAATTATTCAATAAAAAATCCAGACACTAAGCCAGCAAACCAGCTTGTTGCAATGCCTGTTCGATTATCCCATGATGAATTGGTTCCAGCTGGGTCAGTGGCAAACGCATAAAATCTGAGTTAATTAATCCCATTCGCTGCAGCGCCCATTTGGTAGGAATAGGGTTAGATTCTATAAAAAGCTGATGATGTAAGGCCTGCAATTGCTCATCCAACGCTTTAGCCTCTGTATATTGCGTTGCCAGGGCTAACTTACAGAGCCGGGCCATTAAAGCCGGAGCAACGTTGGCAGTAACCGAGATAACTCCATGACCACCGGCCTGCATAAACCCTAAACTGGTGGCATCATCGCCACTTAACAACGCAAAATCGGCAGGACAGCGCTGTTGCAGTTCAGTAAGTCGGTTAAGTGAGCCCGTCGCTTCTTTTATGCCAACAATATTATCTGTTAACGCCAGTGCTGCAACCGTTTCGGGAAGCAAGTCCACCCCGGTCCGGCCTGGCACGTTGTAGAGTAACACTGGCTTGGTTGTCGCTGCTGCTACCTGTTGAAAATGCGCCAACATACCCTTTTGCATTGGCTTATTGTAGAACGGCGTGACAGTAAGAAAGCCGTCTATCGCCAGCTTATCAAGCTCGCGTGTGCGACTAACCCCTTCGCTGGTAGCATTAGTACCATTGCCTGCCAACACTGGGATCTGGCCACTTACCTGACTTACCACCCGGGCCATCACATCAAGCTGTTCGGCAAAACTAATGGTCGCGGCTTCTGCAGTGGTACCCATGATAACCAGACCATCAGTACCTTGTTGTAAATGAAAGCCAATCAGATGCTCCAGCCCTTTATAATCGATTGTGCCATCCGGCAGCATAGGGGTTACTAAGGCAACAAAACTTCCACTGAACATCACGCTCACAAACTTCACCATAAACTCGGGCAATAATAAGGCGGCCTATGTTAAAGAGTGCAGCAGACAAACACAAGACGCGAAACTGATAATGCCAATAGTTAGCCCAACCTGCTTATGTTAAGCTTATTAGCCTGTTCAGAATCACTTTTTATTTCGAAATGTTTTGGTTGGAGTTATATGTCTCAACAACTGGTAATTACCGCTATTGGTGCCGACCGTACAGGTATCGTCAGTAAGCTGGCACGGCTGGTAACCGATTACAATGCCAATATTATCGACAGTCGAATGGCAGTATTTGGCAACGAGTTTACCTTTATCATGCTGATCCAGGGGGATCAGGCCGCCATTAGCAAGATTGAATATCTTATTCCTGCGCTCGGCCTGGAACTTGATCTGACTACTATGACTAAACGTACAACTGCCCGGCCCCGTACTCAGGTCGTTGTTCATTACGTATTGGAGTATTCAGGTCCTGATCGGGTTGGAACCCTGGGTGCAATTACTGGCTTGATGGCGAGCCACAATATTTATATTGGCTCTTTGCAATCAGCAACCACTTCAGATGAAAACAATAACGTGCTGTTGCATAGCCAGATGACGCTGGAGATCCCTGAAGGTGTTAAACCTGCAGCCATCGAATCTGAGGTAATGACACTGCTAAGCGAACTCAACCTTAATGGCACCTTCAGTGTCAGATAAACCTGTTGCAATAAGGCAGGCTGACAGTTAACCAGTACATTTTCAAAAATAAGGAGCTACCATGCAAACATTAACCCCGGGCCAGCAAGCGCCAGACTTTACCCTACCAGATCAACACAACCAGCCAGTTAACTTAAACGACTTACTCAAAGACAGCAGAGTGCTGCTGTACTTTTACCCGAAAGCCATGACCCCGGGTTGCACTGTTCAGGCCTGCGGTTTGCGCGACAGTCAGGCTCAGCTTGCTGAACATAGCGTAAAAGTAGTAGGTATCAGTATTGACTCCCCAGCCCGGCTGGCAAAGTTTGCTGAGCGCGACCAGCTAAATTTCACCCTGCTGGGTGATGAAGATCATCAGGTTGCCGACCAGTTCGGGGTGTGGGGTACTAAGAAATTTATGGGCAAGGTTTACGATGGATTACATCGCTTAAGCTTCCTGGTAAATCAGGACGGTAGCATTGCCCATGTTTTTGATAAATTTAAAACAAAAGACCATCATCAGGTGGTATTGGATTACCTGCAAGACAATTAAGGTCGTAGTAAAACGACATTTGTCGTGCCAACCGGCCATTCTGACCTGTCTGTATGTCAAATGCCGGCGTAACGGCTAGGATAAACAAAACCTTACAGGAGATGTTATGAATAAGCTGATTAAAACATTGTTAGGCAGTATTGCACTACTAAGCTGGTGCACAGGTTTGGCTGCACAAACTACCGAGATTAAATCTGAAAAAGCGACCATCCAACTCGACGTTGTCAGCGAAGGTCTGGAGCATCCCTGGGGCCTGGCGTTTTTAGCAGATGGCAAAATGCTGGTAACTGAGCGGGCTGGCCGGTTGCGGTATGTCAATGCTGATGGCAGCCTGAGCGAACCCTTAACGGGCTTGCCAGACATCACCGTTGCTGGCCAGGGTGGATTGCTGGATATTATTCTCCATCCACAATTTGCCACGAACAATCAGATTTTTTTCAGCTATAACGAACCTGGTGACGATGGCAGCAGCACCGCAGTAGCCAGAGCCACCCTTACCGATAACGCCATTACCAACTTGCAGGTTATTTTCAGTGCCCAACCAAAGTTTGCCAGCCGGCATCACTTTGGTGGCCGCTTAGTATTTGCCGACAACGGCGATTTGTTTATCACCCTTGGTGACCGCGGTCAGCGCCGTGACGATGCGCAAACCCTCGACACCCACCATGGTAAAGTAGTGAGAGTTAAAACCGATGGTAGCCCGTCAGCTACTAACCCTTACTTGCAGCAGGATAACGCCCTGGCTGATGTCTGGTCTTATGGCCATCGCAATATTCAGGGTGCAGCGTTGCATCCGCAAACCCAGCTATTGTGGACCCATGAACATGGGCCTCAGGGCGGCGATGAAATTAATATCGCCCGGGCTGACCACAATTACGGCTGGCCGGAAATTACCTATGGCGAAGAATATGGTGGTGGAAAAATTGGCAAAACCAACCAGCAAGGTATGGAACAACCACTGCACTATTGGGTACCATCGATTGCACCTAGCGGTATGGCATTTTATACCGGTGATCTTTTTAAACCCTGGCAGCAAAACCTGTTGGTAGGCTCGCTGAAATTTGGTCAGCTGGTCCGGCTGGAACTTAGTGACGAAAAAGTGACTCATGAAGAACGGATAATGATTGGCCAGCGGATTCGTGATGTGCGTCAGGGACCTGATGGTGCCGTATATTTATTAACAGATCAGAAAAATGGTCAGATTTTGCGTTTAACGCCAAAAAACTAGCAGGATAATTTCTTTTGCCTCGTTTTAAGATGCTACTTACCGCCAGCTCGCTGGTGGCGATTTTTAATGCTGCAGCCCTAAAAGCTGAAGAGCCTGTAGAAATAATTGTGATCAGTGCCACCAGCAGTGCTCAAAACTGGCTGCAAAGTCCGGCCAGTGTCGATATATCCTGGCCTGAGCAATCAGGTTTGCTGTTCGACAGTGCCCAGTTGTTGCAAGGTATCGCTGGTTTACAAGCAGACAGCAGAGCTAATTTTGCGCAGGACACCCGCTTGAGTGTCCGGGGTTTTGGCAGTCGCAGTCCTTTTGGTATAAGAGGTATCTACCTGCAACAAGATGGCATTCCGCTCAGCGCACCTGATGGTCAGGGCCAGCTGGCCAGTGTGTTACTTGACAATGTACAAAGCATAGAAGTATTGCGGGGGCCTTTAGCCGTGCTCTACGGCAACGGCGCCGGCGCGGTAATTTCACTGCGCAGCCGCCAATATAATCAGAGTGAGCTGACAACCAGCGTTGCCCTGAGTGAACAACATCAGCAACAACAGCTTAAGCTTGCCGTGGTAGGCGATAAACAAAGCCTGCAGTTAGCAGCAAAACAGTTTAAAACAGAAGGCTACCGGCCGCACTCACGGGCAGCAAAAGACCAGCTGCAACTTAACTGGCAACGGCAATTATCAGACAACCTGCAGTTAAACCTACGGTATGACTGGGCATACGACCCATATTTACAGGATCCACTTAGTTTAAGCCCGGCCCAGTGGCGCGAAAACCCACGCCAGACCATTGCCGCAGCAAACTTATTTGATACCGAGAAAACAGTAAAACAACACCAAACCAGTATCAGTTTAACCGGTGACGGAAGCAACCCATTGCAGCTTGCTTTGTGGCAGGGCGAGCGTGCTATTAATCAGCGTCTGGCCTTTCCTGGCTCAGCCATTACTTCGGCCGGTGGCGAAGTGCTACTTAACCGTCAATATCATGGTCTGAAAGGTCAGTATCAGCTGGCTCTGCATAACAAGGTAAGCGCAGTGATCGGTGGCAGTGCAGTTCAGACTGATGATCGTCGCTTTGGCTTTATTAATGACTTTGGCCAGCGGGGCGCGCTGCGCCGGGATGAAGACAACAGGGCCAGCAACCTGGACGGTTTTATTCGCCTGAATTATCAGGCCAGTGCAGCTATAAACTGGCATGGTGGCTGGCGCTACACTGATTTAGCTTACCAGATAACCGATTATTTCATTCAGGGCGATAACCCCGACGATAGTGGCCAACGCAATTACTATCAGCAGGCTTTTGCAGCTGGTGTTAACTGGCAGTTGACTCCACATTTTGCATGGTTTGCCAGCGCAGGCAAAGGCTTTGAAACCCCTACCCTGGCTGAACTTGCATACAGTGCTGTTGGTGGTGGAATTAACCTGCAACTGGATGCAAGTACCAATCAGCAATGGGAAACCGGCGTTAAATGGCAAAATAGTCAGCAGCGCGCCAGTTTCAGCTTGTTTAATATTGCTACTGACAATGAAATTATCGCCCAGCGCAGTGACGGCGGACGCACCAGTTTTGCCAACGCCAGTAAAACCAGCAGAGTTGGTCTGGAATTTCAATGGCATTATCAACTATCAACGCAGTGGCGCTCTGAGCTATCCGGACATATTTTACAGGCAGAGTTCGACGATGGCCCCGCAGCAGGTAAGCAGTTACCTGGCGTTGCCGCAAGTGAGGTGAACTGGCAGTGGCATTTTACCCCGCTATTAACAGTGCCAATACATGTTACGTTACAAAGTCACTACCGTAGTAAGGTATTTACCAATGATAACAATAGTGACGCCGCACCGGCTGCAGTTCATTTCAGCGCCAGTATTAATAGTCAGCAACGATATCAGCAATGGCAGTTCAGCCAGTGGCTGAGCCTGAATAATATAACCGACAAACACTATGTTGGTGCTGTGGTAGTAAATCAAGCCAACGGCAGATCATTTGAGCCCGCCGCCGGCCGCGAGGTAGCGGCCGGGCTCAGCGCCAGTTATTATTGGTAAACAACGGCTTATTTAACAGATGACTCAACAGCACTGTCAGCAACAGCCTCAGAGTGTGGATAGACCCTGCTCGACCAGGCCTTAATGGTTGCTTTGACCAAAGAGGCCAGAGGGATGGCAAAGAAGATGCCCCAGAACCCAAACAGACCACCAAAAAACAGCACGGCGATAATAATAAATACCGGATTCAGATCAACAACTTCCGAAAACAACAAAGGTACCAGCACATTACCGTCTAAGGCCTGAATAATGCCATATGCCAGCATAAGATAACCAAACTCTGCGGTAAAGCCCCACTGAAACAGTGCAACCAAGGCGATGGGCAAAGTCGCCAGAGCGGCACCGATATAAGGAACCAGCACCGAAAAGCCAACACAAACAGCGAGTAATAATGCGTAATTCAGGCCAAAAAGCGTGAATACCACAAAGCTTACGGCACCGACAATCAGGATTTCCAGGATCTTACCCCGGATGTAATTCATGATCTGACCGTTCATTTCATGCCAAACCTGACTGATCAGTTTGCGTTCGCTTGGCAGCAACCCAACAAAACTGCTACTTAATGACTCTTTGTCCTTCAGCATAAAAAACACCATCACCGGCACCAGTACCAGATAAATCAGTACGGCTACCACATCAAAAATTGAGGCCAGTGACAGCGACAGAATTTCCCTGCTGAAAGTCATCAGGCGCTCATCTGCTGTCTGGATCATCAGGTATATTTGTTCAGCGCTGACCAAACCGGGAAACATCGCTGGCAACTCAAGTAAATAAGTCTTGCCCGATTCGATCATGCTGGGTAAATCCTTCGCCAGATTGCGCCCCTGAGCCCAGGCAGCCGGGATAATTGACATTACAATCAGGGTAATCACTGTAATAAAACTTACAACAACAACTGCAGTACTGATAGTACGACTACACCCCAGCCTGGTTAAGCGCGCTACCGGCCACTCCAGCAAATATGCAAATGCAATTGCCACCAATACCGGCCCAAGCATGCCGCTCAGCCAATATATCGCCAAAAATCCCAACAGCAGCGTTAGAAATAAGGTCACTACCTGAGGGTCTGAAAACTTATTGGTGTACCACTTTTTTAACCAGTCAAGCATAACGCAGCTCCAACCCTGTACTTGCAATAACAACGAAGTGCGTCAGTATAACGAAGTTACAACAAATTTTGTGGCTTATATGTCAGACTGACTGCGGATTATGCTAAATTATCGGTAAATTTGTCGATTGCGCTGCGTCAGATTGACTGCCAGATAAAATGACTGCTGTAATACCTTGCTTGCTACTGAACTAAATCGTTAATTAACAGACCAATAATCCAGTTAATGCCAGCATCTGACACAACTATAGACACATTATTGATACAATCACCGGGGCAGTATGTCGTATAAAGCAGCACAGCAGTTTTTAATCGGTTGCCTGGCCAGTTTCAGTCTGATAACCAGCCAGGTAACAGCTCAGTCAGGCTTGCCAGATATTGGTGGCAATGCGTTTTCTACTATCACTCCTGAAAAAGAAAAACAGCTTGGTGATGTCCTGATGCGCCAGACCCGTGGCAGCTTGCCAATGGTGTACGACCCCTTGCTTGATGAGTATATTAACGATCTCGGCAACCGCTTAGTTGCCCGCGCCAGTGATGTTAAGTTTCCATTTAGGTTTTACTGGGTAAATAACAAACATATCAACGCTTTTGCGACCTTAGGCGGTAATATTGCTTCTCATACCGGCACACTTGCACTGTCAGAATCTGAGAGTGAGTTCGCTTCAGTAATGGCTCATGAAATTGCTCATGTCACCCAACGTCATATAGCCCGCTTTGTTGAAGCGCAAAACCAACGTGCGCCTATGTCGTTAGCGGCCATCCTGGGCGCCATTGTGCTGGCAACCGTAAACCCTGAGGCCGGCATGGCCGCTATGATGGCGACCCAGGGTGCAGCTCAGCAAAGTGCCATCAACTTTACTCGTGGTAATGAACAGGAAGCTGACCGGATAGGCATGAAAGTGCTGGCTGATGCTGGCTTTGATCCCTACGCGGTTCCTGAATTTTTTTACAAGCTTACCCAGCAAAGCCGTTTTGTTAATCAACAATTGGCATTTTTGCAAACTCATCCGTTGTCACAAGCCAGGGTAAGCGACACCCGGCTGCGGGCTGAGCAATTTCCGAAACGTTATATCCCTGACAGTCAGGACTATATATTAAGCAAAACCAGAGTGCTGGCGCGCTATCATTACCCCACAAAAGAAACTGTGGCTATCTTCCAACAACGATTAAGTCAGCCGGGAGGCAATACCAAGGCTAACCTTTACGGTTTGGCCCTGGCTAAACTGGATAACAACCTGTTTACTGAAGCACAGCAAATTATCGAAAACTTACTGCAGCAAGATCCACACAACTTATATTACGTAGATGCATATACTGATATTTTACTGGGCCAGAATCAATTTACCAAAGCGCTGGAAATGCTGGAACAAGAATACCTGATCAGACCCAATAATCAGGTAGTGACTCTTAATTACGCCAACGCTGCGGTAAAAGCAGGTAGCTATCGACTGGCTATCCACCTGCTTCGTAATTTACTCTATTACAAAAGCGACAATATTCTCGCTTACGATTTATTATCAGATGCTTATAAGCAACTGGAAGACTACCCTAAGTATTATGAAGCCAGGGCAGATTTGTATTACCAACTGGCAAATTACCCGAAAGCTATTGATGATCTAAACGAAGCGCTAAATCACATCGGTGACAATTCCAGGCTGGAAAACAGACGGGTTGAAGCAAAGAAACAACAACTGCAAGCCGAGTTCGACCGGCTTAAAAAAATGTAGCCGGAATGTTTTTAACAGCATCAGACGGCAATTTTCGTTTAGAATTTCAGCAAGTTTAAAAAGTTAACGGAAAAATTATGATTACTATTTACCACAATCCACGCTGCTCAAAAAGCCGTGACGCGCTTGCGCTGCTGCGGCAACATGACACTCAGCCCTTAAATGTTATTGAGTATCTGAAGTCCCCCCCTACCGCTGATGAGTTAAGCGCTATTCTGGCAAAACTCAAGATCCCAGCCCGGCAACTACTCCGCACCACAGAAGCTGAATATAGCAAGCTGCAGCTGGAGAATCAGGCTCTGACTGACCGCCAGCTGGTTGACGCAATGGTGGCACATCCAAAGCTGATAGAGAGGCCAATAGTCATCAACGGTGAGCGTGCAGCTATTGGCAGGCCACTTAGCAACATAAGTGCCATTCTCTGATGAGCACTACTGTACTGGTACTTTATTATTCAAAACATGGCAGCGTGGCTGCACTTGCTGAAAAAATTGCAATTGGTATTGCCCAAACCGGTGCCAACGCTGTTATCCGCAGCATCGCCAGCTTTGACCCAGACCAGCCCAGCCGTCATCCGCTGGTGGCAAACAGCGATTTAAGTCAATGTGATGGCCTGGCGTTTGGCAGCCCGGTGCGGTTCGGCAACATGGCCGCCGAGGCGAAAGCATTCTGGGACAATACCAGCAGTATCTGGTTAAAAGGTGAATTAATAAATAAAGCTGCTGGTGTTTTTACATCGTCAGGCAGCATGCACGGCGGTAATGAAGCAAATTTATTAAGTATGATGTTACCACCACTGCACCATGGCATGGTGTTAATGGGTATTCCTTACGCTGAACCTGAATTACATAATACCCAGACTGGTGGCACGCCCTATGGCCCTACGCACGTTAGTGGTTTACAGGGTAATACCAAACTAAGTGTCGATGAACAACGGTTGGCGGTCGCCTTTGGCAAGCGACTGGCTCAACTAAGTATGTCCTTAAAATCTGCAGGTTTTGATAAACAATGAATGACAACGCTGAGCTGGCAATGGCGCCGCGCACTAAAATGTATCTCCGATTAGCCCGAACCGGATATTGGGGGCTGTGGCTACTGATCCCGTTATGGTTATTATGGTTAGCTCCTGCTACCTATGGCGGCGCCAATCAGTTAACAGGTAATAAACTGATCAGTGCTGGCCTGCTGTGGTTGCCGTTATGGTTGCCAATGTATGGCATTATAAAAGGCAAGGCTTACACTTTCGCCTGGGCTAATTTTATTGTGATGATTTACTTTCTGCACAGTTTGACTAATTTATGGGTTAGCACCGGCATGTATCAATTTTTGGCACTTATTGAGTTAATTCTGGCATCAATCATGTTTATTGGCTGCACCTATTATGCCCGCCATCGTGGCATGGAGCTGGGTTTGAAAATACCCAGGCTTAAAGACGATCCCCGTCGCTAGTTAGCCAGCACACTATTCGGCAGCTTCGCCTTTATAGCGGCGGAGTTGCCGGCCAATAAACTTATTATCCACCAGCAGATTAAGGCCTCTCAACAACCGGGTTGCCAGCAACGGATCATAACGGCTGATAGCACAATACACTGAGGGTGCTTCTGACCAGATCGGATCAGCACCAAAGTCCCCTAAACCGCCGTTGTTCATAAAAAAATAGTAGGACAAGTCAACACTCATCACTACATCAAGCCGCCCTTGCTCAAGCCGTTTCAGATTATTTTGCAATGAATGCGCATCATCGCGGATCACATCGCCCAAGGCAAACACCTGCTCCAGCTCGGGGTAAGTGAAGCCCCGGGTTGTACCCACCCGTTTGCCAGCCAAATCAGGTAGCGCAGTTATGGGCGGGCTGTCTGCCCGGCGAATAAATAACTGTTGAGTAGCAAATAAAGGTGGGCTCCAGAAATACAGGCCTGGCTCGGTTACCCAATCAGGATTAAGAAAACAGGCAATATCTGCTTGTCCCGTCTCCAGCCAGCTCTCAATACGCGCTCTGGGTAAATCAAGATACTGAATATCAAGCTGGCTCACCAGTGCCAACGCATCAAGAATATCTTTACTTAAACCGGCACTCAACTTGCCAGCATCATCAAAAATGGCGTAAGGGGGAGTATTACTGTCACTCACCACAGCCCGCAATATATTTCTTTCGCTGGCAGCGGCATTCCAACCCATTACAACTGCCAACGATAACAGCTTTAGACACTGGCGGAGGATGAACAACATTTACACCTCTGAGTAATGCACATAGCAATAGCTTACCCTTTAAATCTAACATGATTTGTTAAAATAGCCAGTGCGCTGGCGCGCCAGAAATATTTGACTGGCGCCGATCTGAAAAACTGCAATGGCCGTATTGTTTACATTGTCAGATAACGAATTTCAGTGAAATGCAGTATGAGTAAACAATTAGCGTTATTCCCTTTAAGCAGCTTTATTTTACCTGACGGTAAAATGCGGTTGCGGGTATTTGAAAAGCGCTATATCAGGCTGGTAAAAGAGGCCGGTCTGGGCAAACGCAGTTTTGCCATGGCTTTGCTCAATCCGTTTGTTTCCCAGCAGCATCGTGATCGGATCCTGCCGCTGGCAACGGAAGTCGTCATTGAAGATTTTGAGCAATTACCTGATGGTTTATTAGGAATAACTGTCAGAGGCGTAAAGCGGGTAGAAATTAACAAACGCTGGCAAGAAGAAGATGGCCTGAATGTAGCGGAGGTTGCAGAGTTAACTAACTGGCCTGCAATCATGCGCTGCCAGCGCTATACAGACCTTGCTGATTCGTTATTGCACCTGCTGGCAGAATACCCTCAGCTGCAACAGCTTTACCCTGAACCTGAAATTGACAACGCAAGCTGGCTGGCGGCGCGTTGGCTGGAGCTAATGCCAATGCAGCCCGGTTTAAAACAAAAGCTGTCGGCTGAACATGACCCAATGATCTGTCTGGAAAGCTTACAAAACTGGCTTGAGCATAATTCATGAGCTGCAATTCAGCTAACTCGTTCAGGCTAGTTTAAACAATTATTCGATACCCAGATATTTATGAACCTGCACACTCAACCGCCAGTTATGCTTCTTGCAATATGCAATTGCCAGCGCTGTCGCTTTGACCTGCTGGCTGATAGGTTGCAGATAAATCAACTTATTGCTGATATCAGTCTCCTGCAACAGCTGTAAAAGTTGCTCGATATGTTTGTCCATCGCCACCGGATGTTTTATTTCATCAGCCCGGTCCAACGCACTCTGTAATACCTTGTAACCACCTTTCATATTGATTTTAGGTGAAACCGTTACCCAACTCTGGCCCGGAACCAATATCTCAAAGGTACCGCTGGTTTCAATCTGAGTTTGATAGCCGGCGTCGTGCAAAGTGTTACAAAGCGGATTTAAATCATACATGCAGGGCTCACCGCCGGTAATCACCACATGCTTCGCCTGATAAGCTTCCGCTTTAAACAAGGTCAGTAGTTGCTCAGCTGTTACTGCCGTCCACTGCTCAGTATCTGCTGTTTTCGCCATGACCTGGTCCCGGCTAACCTCCAGTTCAGGGTTAACCTGCCAGGTATGTTTAGTGTCACACCAGGCGCACCCCACCGGACAACCTTGCAGCCGGACAAATATTGCCGGTACACCGGTAAAGCTGCCTTCGCCCTGGATGGTTTCAAATATTTCGTTAACCTTATACAACAAGCCGCGGTTTCCTTTATGACAAGCAGGTGATCTGACAGCGATGTTCAAGTACAATGCGCGGCCAATTTGCCCGCTATTATACAGAGAGAGACAATGATGAGCCAAAAAGTTGTGGTTATTTATTCTGGTGGTATGGATTCATTTACCATTTTGCATAAAGCAATCGCCGCCGGTCATGATGTTTATGCTCTGTCGTTTAACTATGGTCAACGCCATGTTAAAGAACTGATATGTGCAGCAGATGTCTGTAAAGAGCTGAATATAAAGCATAAAATTGTTGACATCTCGGCTATTAACCAGCTGATCAGTGGCTCGTCATTAACCAGTGATATCGATGTGCCGGAAGGCCATTATGCGGCCGAAAATATGAAATCGACAGTCGTGCCAAACCGCAATATGATTTTGTTATCACTGGCCGTTGGCTATGCCGACTCCATTGGCGCCCGTGCCGTTTATTATGGAGCGCACTCTGGCGATCACTTTATTTACCCGGATTGCCGGCCTGAATTTGTGCAGAAAATGAATGACGTTTGCCAGATTGCCAATTACCAGCCAGTTGATATTGTCAGCCCCTACCTGTATCAGACCAAAATTGAGATACTGTCTGACGGCCTGGCGATGGGCCTCGATTACAGCAAAACCTGGACCTGCTACAACGGCCGCGATAAAGCCTGTGGTAAATGCGGCTCCTGCCAGGAACGATTAGAAGCGTTTAACCTTAATAACGCCGTCGACCCACTACCCTACGAATAACTAGCCGGGTTGATCCAGACCCAGTTGTTATAGCATATACAAAAGCGGCCTTGTGGCCGCTTTTGTCGTCTCTATAATGGCGCGACTTTTTCTCGTCACAGTAACTATATTTTCTGGTGGTAATTTATGTTTACGTACTGGTTTGCAATTCCTTTCTGGCAACGGGTGCTGGGCGCCTTAGTATTGGGCGTGGTAACCGGCCTGGTCCTGGGTGAAACCGCCACCGCTTTAAAACCTTTGGGCACCCTGTTTATCAATGCCATCAGGATGCTGGTGGTGCCGTTAGTATTATTTGCGCTTATTACCAGCATTACCTCGCTGGCTGACAACCAGAAAATGGGCCGGTTGGCAGCAAAAACCGTTGGCCTGTTTTTATTTACGGCTTTTATTGCCAGTTTAATTGGCTTAACTATCGGCAGCTTAATGAATTGGGGCGATGCCTTGCAACTTACCGCCAGTGAAGTGCGGGATCGTACTATTCCACCGGTTGCTGATGTGATTACCGGGCTAATTCCAACCAATCCGGTTGCGGCGCTGGTAAATGGTAATGTACTGCAGATTATTGTCTTTGCCAGCCTGGTCGGTATTGCCATCAATGTGGTGGGCGAAAAAGCCGAGCCGATGAAAAAAGTGGTGCATGCCGGCGCGGAGATTATGTATCAGATCACCAGGATGGTAATGCAGTTAACGCCACTGGGGGTATTTGGCCTGATGGCCTGGGCCGTAGGCAGTTTTGGTTTGGCGACGTTACTGCCCTTAGCCAAGTTTATTGGCGCTATTTATCTGTCGTGTCTAATTCATATCGTGCTGGTGTATGGCGGCCTGGTAAAACTGTTTGGTGGTATCGGTGTACGGGCTTTCTTTAAGGCAGTTTTACCTGCACAGTTAGTCGCTTACAGCAGTGCCAGCAGCTATGGTACCCTGCCGGTCAGCTACAAGGTAGTAACAGAAGATCTTAAAGTATCAAAAAGCTATACCAGTTTTGTGTTACCACTGGGCGCCACCATTAATATGGATGG
Source organism: Arsukibacterium perlucidum DSM 18276 (assembly GCF_000382165.1). Classification (GTDB taxonomy): domain Bacteria; phylum Pseudomonadota; class Gammaproteobacteria; order Enterobacterales; family Alteromonadaceae; genus Alishewanella; species Alishewanella perlucidum. The sequence continues at coordinate 53,328 of NZ_KB907718.1, forward strand.
CTGCGGCGGTATTTTCCCGGCGATAGCGGCTATTTTTATTGCCCATATTTATGGCATACCGCTGGATGCTCTGGACTATGTACTGATTGCCGGCACTGCTACCCTGGCTTCGCTGGGCACTGCTGGCGTGCCAGGTACTGCCATGGTAATGCTAACAGTCACGTTAAGTGTGGTCGGTTTACCGCTGGAAGGTATTGCTTTTATCGCGGCGGTTGACAGGATAATCGATATGATGCGCACTGCCACTAATGTTACCGGCGATACCATGGTGGCGTTAGTGGTAGGTCGCTCAGAGGGTTTGGTCAATGAAGAAGGGGTGCCAGCTACTGCCGCAGCGGTTAACAGTTAGCGTTTAATCTGTTATTGCCTGATACAGCCCCAGCTCTGGCCTAGCGAGTTGGGGCTGTTGATTCAGTTCAGGCGCTGAATAAATTTGAATGTAATTGCTTCACCACCGCCGGGGCGTCGGCATCCTGTACTAAAAAGCATAAGTTATGCTTAGAAGCACCATGACAGATAAGCCGCATATTAATCCGCTCAAGAGTTTGGAACAGCTCACCGGTAATGCCTTTGCTACTGTGCAAATGGTTACCAATAACCGCAACCAGGCTTAAGCCTTGCTCTACCACCACTTCACAAAACCCCCGCAGTTCCAGCAGTGCCGGCTCTACCGCATGGCTGAACGCGCTGGTCATGCCGCCTTCATCTAAGGTCAGCGCGACGCTGATTTCCGAGGTAGTGACTAAGTCGACCGAGATCTGATGCCGGCTTAAAATATCAAACACCCGGGCTAAAAACCCTGCCGCGTGCAGCATGTCAGGGCTTTTTACCGTAATCAAGGTTTGCGATTTGCGTAAAGCGATAGCACGGTAAGGTGGCCGCTGTTGTACTTCTCTGGCTATCCAGGTGCCTCCGGCTTCAGGCTCACGGCTGGATCCGACAAAGACCCCAATATTGCGACGCATTGCCGGAATAAGGGTGGCCGGATGCAGCACCTTAGCGCCAAACGTTGCCATTTCTGCCGCTTCATCAAAACTAATCTCAGCAATACAGCGCGCCTGATCGGTTAACCTGGGATCGGTAGTAAAAATGCCTACCACATCGGTCCAGATTTGCACCGTATCGGCCTGCAGGGCTTCTGCCAGCAAAGCTGCACTGTAATCAGAGCCACCACGGCCAAGCGTAGTGGTTTGTTCAAAGTCGTCCTGGCCGATAAAACCCTGGGTGACAATCCGTTGTTCAGCAATCATTGGCTTTAAATGGATTTCAGCCAGTTCAGCAATCTGCTTAACCTGCGGCTCAGCCCGGCCAAAACGGCTGTCGGTGCGCATTATCCGGCGAATATCAAAACACTGGGCTTTGGTTCCCCGCTCACTCAACACCTGGCTGAATAGCGCCGAACTTAAGCGTTCACCGAAGGACTGAATAAGGTCTTTATGGGCACTGCTGTATACAGCACCGCCGTTTTCAATCAGCGCTTTCAATTCTGCCAGCAACAATTCAATAGCCGCTGCTACCTGCTCAGGCTGGCTTAAACGGTTTAATACCGCCAGAGTAATAGCTTCAATACCAGCATAAGCGTCATAGCGCTCGGTAACATTAGTGGTTTTAGTAATTTCTACCAGCAGGTTGGTTACGCCAGAGCTGGCACTGACCACAATTACCCGTATTGCGTCATTAGCCAGGATAATATCGGCACAGCGGCACATCGCATCAAAGTCCGCGACACTGGTGCCACCGAATTTTGCAATAATAAGATTGGACAAGGGTGTCTCTCCTTACAAATAAAATAAGCAGAGCATGGCTTTTGCTAATTGCAGCAAAACGGGAATAGTTACAGACCGTTGCTATCGATAACAAAGGCCAGAAGCTCTCCACCAAACAGGTGACAGTCGGCAGGATTCAGCCTGCCCAACCGAAAGTACGCTTGCTATAAGGCGAACTTTCTCGGCGTTAATCCCCCTGGCCCGCGCTGCAAAGTATAGTCTTCTGTCACGGGTTACCTGGTTAACGCGCCTCTTCTGGTCTATCAGATATGATTGACGGCGGCCACTTTACCTCGTCAGCCGCCAGATAGCAATAGCCTTTTAGCCGTCTATCAGCTTAGCGCACGTCTACCGATTTAAATCGGTTATTTTGCGGCGCATGATAACAGCATTAACTGAATACTGCCTTAGTGATATAAGTATTTGATCAACTAATTGTAATGGTTGTTAATATGTTTAATCAGCTCAATAAAAGCATCCATGTCTTTTTCATTCTGCGCGTCACTGTGCCACTTATGATGAAACCCCATTGTCAACTGTACTTTGGCTGAAGCGAAATACACTTCATAGCCATCAAAACCCTGGCTTACCGTCAGGCCATCCAGGGTAAAGCCGGCACCGTGATCAGTATCAACCGCTTTGCCATGTTTCTCTACTTTGGCATAAACATTTAAAAGTAATTTACCATCTAGTTCATTTTGCATAGTGAGTCCGTATTTTAAGGTTAACTCGTGGCTGACGTTTAGCATAGCAGCTAAAAGCCATTGGTTTGATGACTTTACGCAATGCGGGTATAGTACGGTTGTCTTAAAAGGAGAAAAAAATGCAAAAGACGCTTATTGCTTCCGCCTTGCTGTTAAGCTTAAGTCTCAACGCCAATATTGTTCAGGATGCGCCGTTAGTTTCTATCGATAGCCATGACGCCTATTTTAATAACTTAAAAGCCCTGTGTGGCAAAGCTTTCGCAGGAAAAATTGTCGTTGATAACCCTCCTGCACCGGGTTTTGAAGGCGCATTAATAATGCACGTCAGAAAATGTACCGACAGCCAGCTGCAAATTCCTTTTCACGTAGGTGATAACCATTCCCGTACCTGGATTATAACCAAAACCGGCTCTGGTTTAACCTTAAAACATGATCACCGTAATGCTGATGGCAGCCACGATGATCAAACCATGTATGGCGGTCAGACGCTTGATGCCGGCTGGCCAACTGCCCAGTCTTTTCATGCCGATCAGTATTCTAAAGAGTTGTTTACCGCTCGTGGTATTCCGCAATCGAACACTAATATCTGGCAAATGTTTATCTATCCGGAAAAATTCAGCTACCGGTTAATCCGTGAAGGCAGAGAGTTCCGGGTTGATTTTGATCTGACTTCAGAAGTGACTTTACCACCAGTCCCCTGGGGCTACGCTGATTAACTTTTTAAAATAAAAACTATTAATAACAAAAATTTATATAATGGAGTCATTATGAAAACGTCATTGAAGTTTTCACCACTTTTTATGATCTTAGCCGGCGCGTTAACCATCAGTGCCTGCTCAAAAGAACCCACCATACCCGTTACTGACAATCAGCCTGAAGCTGAGCAAATACCTGAACTGGTCGATACCGAATTTAACCCACGTTTAGCCGAGTATATTAAAACCCTGTCTTCTAACGAGTTTCAGGGCCGGGCGCCAGCGACTAAAGGCGACGAGCTTACCGTTGCCTATCTGGAGCAACACTTCCAGCGTATTGGTTTAAAGCCGATAGATGGCGATAGCTACCAGCAACCGGTATCGCTGGTCCAAATTGACCCGAAGCAAGTATCGGATATGCGTTTAAGTGGTGCGAACCTGCCTGAGAGTTTCAAATACCGCGATGAAATGATCGCCTGGACCACGCAGGTCACGGAACAGGTTAGCGTTGAAGACAGTGAGATGGTATTCGTTGGTTACGGTATCGTCGCCCCGGAATATAACTGGAACGACTATGAAGGCCTCGATGTAAAAGGCAAAACCGTGGTGATGTTTGTGAATGACCCGGGCTATGCCACTCAAAACCCGGAGCTGTTTAATGGCAATGCTATGACCTACTACGGCCGCTGGACTTATAAATTTGAGGAAGCAGCCCGGCAAGGCGCAGCTATGGCTTTAGTTATTCATGAAACCGCACCGGCAAGCTATGGCTGGGGCGTGGTTGCGCACGGCTCACCCATTAAATTTGATTTGGTTAATGAAGATAAAAACATGAGCCGCTCAAAAGTTGAGGGCTGGTTAACGACAGAGTCAGCTGAAAAACTGTTTGCCAACGCCGGCACCGATTTGGCGACCATGCATAAAAAAGCGCTGGAACCAGACTTTAAACCGGTACCCCTGAATGCCAAAGCATCGGTTACCGTAAACAACAACCTGCGTGAACTGACCTCCAGCAATGTCATCGGCTATATTGAAGGCAGCAAATACCCGGACGAATATGTGCTTTATATGGCGCATTGGGATCATCTGGGCATGGACTTTTCTAACCCGGATAATAAAGTGTTTAACGGCGCTCAGGATAATGCCAGCGGCACTGGTGCAGTTATAGCTCTGGCAGAATACTTTGCCAGGCAGCCGCAACCCGAGCGCTCAATTGCTTTTGTATTAGTAACGGCTGAAGAGCGTGGTTTACTGGGTTCAGCCTGGTATGCAGCGAACCCGGTATTCCCACTGGAAAAAACGGCAGCAGCTATCAATATGGACGTAATGAACATGTATGGTCCGATGAAAGATATGGTTATCGTTGGCCTGGGTAACACAGAAGTGGAAGAAATTCTGGTTAAATATACTGAACAACAGGGTCGCTATGCGGTGCAGGAACCCAACCCGGAAGCGGGTATTGCTTATCGCTCAGATCACTTTAATTTGTCGAAAAAAGGCGTACCAATCCTGTACGCAAAAGGTGGCAATGATCACTATCAAAAGGGTGCTGAATGGGGCGCAGCGCAGCGCGCCGAATATAACAGCTGCTGCTACCACAAAGTTCAGGACGAATGGCGCGATGATTTCGACTTACGTGGCGCTCAGCAAGACTTATTCCTGTATTTCCGGGTTGGCAACGAACTGGCGAACAGCCGGCAGTGGCCAAATTGGTATCAGGGTAATGAGTTCCGGGCTATTCGCGATGCTTCAGCCGAAGCCCGTCAGTAATCGACCCGCTACAATAATCTGAATACAACAAGGGCAGCCACAGGGTTGCCCTTTTTACAATTAATAACTAGGACATGCGACATTTTCAGGCTAACTTACTAATTCAGAACTTATTCAGGTACGCTTTACTACATTTACATTTATTCATGCCAGTTAATGACTTACTGGTTGGTGCCCCGGGACAAGCTATGCGACGTTTTTTAAAAGCACTACTCATTTTAGTCATCGGTTTACCTCTGATAACCGCTGTTGGTTACTGGTATTTGCAACAGCAAATAGCCCAGGCAGGGATCAGTAATTTACAGTTAGATTTAACCCGATTAACCTTGAGAACTGCGTCTTTTACCAGCGTTCGTTTTCAGTTAGAGCAAGATGGCGCACGACATCAGTTTAAATTGCAAAATGTCGACATTAACTGGCAATGGCCGCAAGCCTTTAAGCCAAAGTTGCAACAACTCACCCTTGGCTCCGGCCAGATTACCCTGAACAGCGCCGCCCGCCTGGCAGCAGATGAGCAAGCCACCACGTTCAGACTGCCCAGCCAATGGCAGCTACCCGCCTGGCTGCCACAGCATGTTGCTGTAACCGATACCCGCTTGCTACTGCCCTGCCCGGCCGGCCACTGTCAGCTGCAACTTAATGGTTATCTTAGTTATCTTCAAACGGGCCAGGCTGACCAGAGCATTAACCAGTCAGCTAGCAGCCCTGATGGCTATTGGCAGAGCCAGCTAGTTGTTAATAGCGCTCGAGTAAAATCGGAGCAAGAGCTGGTAGCACTTACGATTGACGCTCATTATCGGTCGGCGCCCCAGCCGACACTGGAGTTAACTATCCAGCAAGCTGAGCAAATTGGCTTAAGTTTAAAACAACAAATTAACCCCGACAACCAACTTGCGATAACCGAACTGGTGCTGGCATTATCACCAATCACTGCCGCGAACCAGGCTATTTTAAAGGATTGGGGCTTTAATTTACCGCCAGCCTGGCTGGCCCAGTTTCAACAACCGGTGCAATTGTACAGCAAGCTGAGCTGGCAGTTACCTACCGATGGCAATCTGAATAATCTGCTTAACAGCCATCAGCTTGATGCCACAGTCATCGCCCGGGCACCCGACCCATTTTATCTACCGCAGTTGGGGCTCATTCAGGGTGAACTTCATGCTGATTTACGGCTGCAAAACCAGGTTGTTGAACGCTGGCAGTTGCAGGCCAGCGGCACGCTGTCCGAGCCAGTGCTGCCCGCGGCCCTTGCTGACATGGGTTTTAGGATAAACCCGCTGCACTTTGTCCTGAACTCTCAAGCGGTTGCAGCGCTGAACTTAAATGCCCTGCCATTGCAACTGCAGTTAACCAGCAGTGGCGAAAATAATTTTAATCTGGATAGCTATCTGAGTGTTAATCTAAGCGACAGCCCACGCATAGACATTAGTAAAGCACAAATCAGTGGCGCAACCGCCCGTTTGGTTTTAGCCGCTAATGCGGCGACCATTACCGCGCTGCAACTTAATACCGGACTGAGTGGTCGCTGGCAAGCTGATCACTGGCAAATTTCGTTGTCCGATAATAGCAGCGTTCAGGGTGCATTTCAGACTGAAGCAATAAGTGCACCTCAATTTAAATTAGCACTGAGAGACAGTCAGTTTGCAGGCGATCAGACAGGCTTAACCGAATTTAGCACTGTACTCAACGTCAGTATAAATAGCCTGAGTCAGCCAGCGCTGCTAAGTCAGAACTGGCAGTGGCAAGGTCAGCTAAGCGGTAACCTCAGGCAACTACTAGTCAAAGATGGTAAGCTTTCCAATGACGCAGATCTGACGCTTATGCATCAGTTAAGCTACCAAAGCGCGGCGAATGCTCTGGTAATGCACTGGCAAATGCCTGAGATTTTTTTGCTGGCTGGCAACCCGCTGGCGGCAACACTCAGTGACTGGCCTGCTTTGCTAACGTTAAACAGAGGCAAACTCACAGCCAGTGGTGAAGTGAATTTTAATGACGGAATTATAACCGGTACCAGCCAGCTGCAACTGGGTGATGTAGGCGGTATTTATGACAGGAGTCTGTTTGCCGGCTTATATGCCACGGTTGATGCTGCGCTTAGCAGCAATGCGCTGCAACTGGACACCACTGACTTGAAACTGAACAGAATTAATCACGGTTTTGAGCTGGGCCCACTGACCCTTAGTGGCAGTGCTTCCATGCCAATGGCAACGCCGGCCCAGCTTAAACTGCAGTTACAACAGGCAGAAATCCAGGTAATGCAGGGCGTTATCAGTGCCAATAATCAGCAGCTGGATTTAAGTCAGCCAGAAAACCAACTGGTAATGCAGCTGCAACAAATTGATTTAGCCAGTTTATTACAACAGCATCCATCGAACGACTTATCTGGCAATGGCAAACTATCAGGTACTGTACCTTTAACAATCAGCAGTAAGGGCGTCAGTATTAGCGATGGCAGTATTGCTGCTGAGGCACCTGGTGGTCGTTTGCAATATCGCTCAGCCAGCACCAGTGCAATCGCTAACACCAACAAAAACATGAAACTGGTATTCGACGCGTTGGATAACTTCCACTACACCGTGCTTAGCAGCAACATCAGCTACAACACCAGCGGCAAACTAATATTAGATTTGAAGTTACATGGCAGTAACCCGGCTATGCAGCAAGGCCGGGCCATCAACTTAAATGTTAATCTGGAAGAAGATTTGCCAGCGTTAATTACCAGTTTGCAGTTAACCAACAAATTAAATGATGTCATAACCCAACGGGTGCAACAGTATCTTAAACAACAACAGGCGGCAGCTGCCGCTAACGGAGACAAACCATGAAACGAATAGTCGGGGTAGCGCTGGCAGCAGTCATGTTGCTTGCCTGTACACCAAAAGTTCAGGTAGAGCTGCCAAATGAGCCGATAAATATCAATCTGAATGTTAAAATTCAGCATGAAATTTATATTAAGGTCGACAAACAGCTAGATGAGTTATTCAGCGAAAACAGTGGTTTATTCTAAGGAGATCATACTGATGAAATTAACAAAATTCCGCCTGCTGCTGGCAGGCTTGCTGTTAGCGCTGAGCTTACCGGCACTGGCAATGAACCTGCAACAAGCGATGGCAGCATTGGGGCAGGCCAAAGCACAAGGCCTAGTGGGTGAGCAACCTAATGGCTACCTGGGGGTAGTTAAAAATAGTGCTGACAGTGAAGCGGTGGTTAAACTGATCAATGACGCCCGTCGCGCTGAATATAGCCGGATGGCTAAACAAAATAACATTGCGGTTGCCGATATTGAGGCCATCGCAGGCCAGAAAGCTATCGAACGGACCGCCAGCGGTCATTTTGTCCTGATTGACGGAAACTGGATCAAAAAACGCTAGGCTCAACCTGTTTAACTTCCAGCTCATTTTCAGATGAGCTGGCGTTTGACTTTAACCGCATTCATTTCGTTTGTTCTCTGATGTACTACGCGTCGCCCGGCCAGAGATGTACAGTGAAATCGAACGGCAAATGCGCTTAACCCGCCAATCACCTGGCGCCCAGGAAGCGGCTATGCTGGAGCGCATTGCTAATGTGATTGAATTCGGCCTGAAAGACTACGATTTGGTTATTCTTGGTACCGCCCCTACCGGCCATACTTTGCGTTTACTCAGCTTACCTGAAGCGATGGCCGCCTGGACTCAGGGCCTTGCAGCGTTACAACATATGGCAGACTTGCTTGAACAAGCCGGTTTGTAGCTGATTTTTGCCTGTGAATCCGGTATGGTTGGCTTTTTTTGAAAATGGCGTAATAAAAAAATGAATATCAAAAGTCTGCTATTCAGGGCATTGCTTGTGGTGTTGGTCATCAGCCTGCCCGCTGCGGCCGCTGCAGAAAAGCCTGACACTACTGCCAATTCCAATCCCCCTGATGTTAAAACTGCGATACTGGACGGTTACTTACAACGTTGCGTAGAAGTACTGCACAGTAAAGGCTATAGCAGCGAGGAAATTAAAGAAGAATGCAGCTGTGAGCTGGATCAGATCGAACAGAATTTTAGTATATTTGAGCAAATGCTGACTAACAGCAAAGCTGACAACCAACAGCAAATAAATGACTTTAAAAAGCAATTACTGCAATGCAAAGTAAAACCGCAAGCTAGTCAGTAATTGGCTAAGCCCAGAGAATGCTTAACACGATTAAAGCCATTACAGCGCTGATAAATAACAGGTTGTACAATGAGCTGGTTAACCAAAATTTCAGAAGCGTTTTACCCCAATGCTGTTTGTAGTAAAATTTTTGACACAGCAATAAATAAACAGGGATCCACCACAAGGCTGCTGTTTCCAGCCACCCCACTATTGTTGCCAGCCAATTCCAGCTAATGCTGTTTTGCACCACCCCGATACCTAAATAGATTACTGACATTTGCAGAATAAAACTATGGCTATGCAGCGCGACTATCAAATGTTCCATGTAATAACGATTGGAGCGGATATAGAGCAGTTTAAGTAACAAGGCAAATATTGGCAGTAACAGAAACATCATTTGCGGTGCCAGGCTAAAAAACTTGTTTATAGCCAGTTTGGGGTTGGCGATAATAGCGTCCAGTTTGGCATTGAACTCTTGTTGTCCCTCATCAGATAAAAAGGATACCTTGACACCAGAGGGTGATCTTTCTCTACTTTGCTGGAAGTTTTTACTAATTTCAGCCCCTATATCAGCCAGATTTTTGGTATCTGGTGAGACATCTGCAGTGGGCTGGACTATTACGTTATCAGGCGCGCTGACATCAGCCGATGTGTCTGGCAAAACTCTGGCAAAAATCAGAAAAGCGATAATAGAGGTAAACAGATACAGTCGCAGAGGCGGTACAAAAGGTACCCGGTGGCCACCCACATAACGCAGACTTAAATAGCCGGGGCGAAACCACAGCGGTATTAGCGTGCGCCACAGCCGGGTATCCCAGTTGCTGAATTCACCGAAAAACTCAGTCACCACGCCGCTGACATTACGGATATAGCTTTTCTTTTCCTGACCGCACTGATGGCAGAATTCGCCGTGCAACGCACTGTTGCAGTTATCACAATATCGCTGTGCCGATGCATCCATCTTCGACCCACAATTCATTAGTTAAAGTTGATTTCGATTCTACTTTAAGTAATTGTTTTAGCAATACTTATTTCTAACCAATGACGCTACTCCCACATCAAGCCAACATTGGCATCCTGTGCCTCGTGCAGTAGTTTTAACAATGGTTCAGCCCTGACACTCAGACTCACCCGCTCTGGCTTTTCTTCATCATCACTATCAGGCTTGTTTGCTGCGGCCTGTTCAGCCTCTGGCGCGTCATCTTCGGCCAGCCTGGCCAATTCCTGCTGCAAGCGGGCTAATGCGTCAGCTACATCGTCAGCAAACATGGCGCTGGGTAATTTGGTATCCCGCCCCATCATTTTCAGTAATTGCAGCCCGACATTAGTGTGGTAATCAACATTTCTGCCGGCTTTGCTTTTAAATGTAATCATCGTATTGCTCCATTTATAGTATTACTCCATTAATTACTGCTACTCTGACAACAAGCATAACCTACTTTCCAGCATTAATATGGTAACCAGCAATAACTCTTGTTACATTCTGGCAATTGATCAAGGCACCACGTCCAGCCGGGCCGTAATATTTAACCGGCAAATGCGTCCGATAGCGTCGGCGCAGCAAGAACTGACATTACATTTTCCGCAGCCCGGTTGGGTCGAGCAGGATCCTGAAAACATCTGGCAAAGCGTTATAACCTGTATTACCCAGGTAATTAGCAAGGCCGGCTTAACCATCAGTAATATCGCGGCTATTGCTATCAGTAATCAGCGGGAAACCACTATCCTGTGGGACAAAGACACCGGTCAAGCCATCGCCAATGCCATCGTCTGGCAAGACCGGCGTACTGCAGCGTTTTGCCGGAAACTACAACAACAGGGCGCAGAAGTCACCATCAGCCAGAAAACCGGATTACGGGCCGATCCGTACTTTTCTGCCAGCAAAATCCGCTGGCTTTTGGACAATGTGCCGGATGCCAGAACCAAAGCCGCGGCCGGTAAACTGTGTTTTGGTACCGTCGACAGCTTTATTTTATCGCGGTTAACCGGCGGTAAAGTGCATGCAACCGATGCCAGCAATGCCAGTCGCACCGCCTTGTACAATATTAACAGCCTGGAATGGGACCAGGAGTTACTGCAACTGTTTGATATTCCATCAAACTTACTGCCAGAAATAAAAGACAGCGCCGGCGTGTTTGGCACCAGCGCAGTGGCTGTTTTAGGCGCGGCTATCCCGATTATAGCGATACTTGGCGACCAGCAAGCGGCACTGCTCGGCCAGGCCTGTATCAGCCCGGACATGTTAAAAAGCACCTATGGCACCGGTTGTTTTGCGGTTGTGAATACCGGCGACAGCATTATTCGCAGCAATAACCAGCTGTTATCTACCCTGGCATGGCAACTTAATGGCAAAGCCACTTATGCACTGGAGGGCAGTATTTTTATGGCCGGCGCCACGGTGCAATGGCTGCGCGATAAACTGGGGATTATTAACCAGGCCAGTGATACTGAAGCGCTGGCCAGCCAGAGCAGTTACCAGCAAACTGAAATATTAGTCCCGGCTTTTACCGGCATGGGCGCCCCCTACTGGCAACCACAAGCAAAAGCCGCCCTATTTGGCATGACCCGGGATACCGGCAAAGCGCAACTGGCCGCTGCTGCCCTGTGCGCCGTGGCTTACCAGAGTGCTGATTTACTCAGTGCCATGCGCCAGGACGGGATTACCGTCGCCCAGCTGCGGGTAGATGGCGGAATGACCAACAACCGCTGGTTTTTGCAGGCACTGGCCGATTTATGTCAGCAACCAGTGCAGCGGTGTAATAACACCGATGCTACCGTTTTCGGCGCAGGCTTTTTAGCTGCAGTCAGCCTGGGATACTACCCTGATATTTCTGCAATCAGTCAGCTGTGGCAAGCAGAGCAGCAGCATCAGCCGCAAATAAGCCCGGCTGAGCAAACTAAATTATATCAACGCTGGAAAGCGGCAGTTGCTGCTGTGCTGACACAGCAGCTATAGTAGTAGTGTCTAAATAAATTCATCACAGAGGTAACTGGCATGGCAACGGTATTGATCACCGGGTTTGAACCCTTTGCCGGCGAAACCCTGAATCCGTCATGGCAGGTTGCCAGTGCACTGCAGGGCTGGCAGTTAGATGAAGAGGTTATGGTATCAGCAGTAAAGCTACCCTGCGTATTTAAGCAAAGCCTGCTCACTCTGGAGCAAGCCGTCAATCAGTTACAGCCGGCAGTAGTGATTATGCTGGGGCAGGCTACTGGCTGCAGCCAGCTCAGGCTGGAAAAAATAGCCAGCAATTATATCGATGCCACTATTGCAGATAATTCTGGCCAGCAACCGCGCAACGCCCTGACCGCATCACATGGACCAGCGGCCTATTTTAGCAATTTACCCATAAACGCCATGATACGTGCCCTGCATTTCCAGCATATTCCAGCCCAGCTATCGCTATCAGCCGGCAGTTATGTCTGTAACCATAGCTTTTATGGTCTGATGCACCTGATTAAAAACCAGTATGCCAGCATTAAGGGCGGCTTTATTCATTTGCCTTGCCTGCCCGAACAAGTACTGAACAAGCCTGACACCCCCAGTATGGAGCTGGCTAGCCAGATTAAAGCGCTAAAAATTTGTATTGAAGTCAGTTTGCAACAACACGCGGATCAATTGCTCGCTTAGCTGGATATGACTAAGTAACTCAGTTTTAACTAAAAATATTTTTTACAATTTAATACTTGCATAAACTTTAAGCATTAATTATTATCCGCGCATTCGAAAGGCAAGTCATCTGAAAGGATGATCACGCAAAGCTTCAGGTCTAACGGGGAAACCCTATGATAGCTGGGCTGCCGTCGCAAACTGCGATGTTTTATTCTGTTTCGTCCAGAGTTAAAAACATGACCTTTCGTGTACCGCAACCCCGGTTGCTAACAATGATCGTGAACTGACTCAATTCGGAGCTTGAATATGAAAACCAAATTAATCGCATTAGCTGCTGTTATCGCTACCACCTCTTTTGTAAGTACTCCTGTTGCCGCCAACGATCAATTAGCTGTGTCTATTTGCTCTTATGTTGCTGCAGACAGCCGCAATAACCTGCGTAAAGTGTTAAGCGACAACCGGATCCGCTTATCAGCCGTATATAGTGGTGTGGTATGTGACGGTTTACCGTTAGTACGTCATGCCATTAAACACAACGCCAATGAAACTGCCGAGTTTATGATTAAGCAATTACCAAGTAGTCTTGTTGCTGCTTCAGGCGATGCTGAGTGGGCGCAAAGCAACGGCTTTGCTGCATCACCGGTAATTAATGCTATTAAAGAGCGCAGCGCCAGCTAAGCTAGCCTCTGCTGAATACCGCAATAAAGGCGCCTTAGTGGCGCCTTTATTATTTGCAGTGACCGATCACAGTAGCGTCGCAGCTCAGGCTTTACCGGTAAAACATTGCTGTTTTACGTGCTCGGCAATACCAACTCCCGCTTCTGACATGGTTAAATAGGTTTGGTCAGCGCCGGCGGCAATAATATCCCGCGCCTCGTCATCATGCATACTGTGCGAAACAATAAAGCCTTTATAGCCTGAAGCCCGCAATTTTTTTGCCGCAATCACCTTGGCTTCAACATCATTCATACTGAGAATAACAGCTTCTACCTTGCCATAATCCAAACCCTGCCAGAACACCTGATCTTCGGCATCAGCATAAAAAATATTAATGCCCTGCTGCTGATGATCACTGACTTTGGCCGGATCTGAATCCATTGCAATGATTTTTTTGCTGGCTTGTAAATAGTTATAGGCAGCAGTACCGGTGCGGCCCATGCCCATTATTAGTACGTCAGCATCCCCCAACGATACCGGCTGCTCATCCGGATGATGAATATTGCGCTCGAATTTAAGCAAGCGGGTACATAATCGTTCATACAACGGGTGGGCCATCCGGTTTAACGGTGCGGAAATAACAAATGAAATTGCCACTGTCAACGCCAGCGGCACCAGCCACTCGGGCAATACCACACTGGCGACAATCAAACCAAACTCACTATAGTTAGTCAGGCTGAGACTGGCCAGAAACGCGCTACGGGCCCGCAATTTAAATAGCACCAGCAATAAGAAAAACAGTATCGCTTTAAGCGGCAGGATCAGGGTCATCACGCCGGCAAATAACCAGGCATTGGCATCCGGCAGGCCATCTATGCCGATTTGCAAAAAGAAACCGACCAGAAAAAACTCTTTAATACTCCACAACGATTTCGATAATTCGCCCGCCCGCGGGTGCTTTGCCAGCATGGCACCAAATACCAGGGCGCCAAGCTCTGAACTTAGCCCGACTAACTCAAAACCCTGGCCACCCACTACCAGTGCCAGCAGTAAACCAAATAATATCAATAAGTCTTCGTGGCCGCTGGCATCCAATAGCTTATATAGCAGTGGCCGCAGTAACGGTAATGCAAACACCAGTAGTGCCCAGGCTGATGGCACTGTGCCACTTGCCAGGCTCATTACCAGTAGCGCCAGTAAATCCTGAATAATCAGAATACCTATCGCTACCCTGCCGTGAAAAGCCCGCAGCTCACGTTTACTTTCCAGTACTTTGGCGGCCAGTACCGTACTGGAAAAGGCCAGGGCGATGGCCAGCATCAGCGCCTGGTACCAGCTTACATCGAAAATAAACAACACCGCAGGCAAGGTCAGCAGGATGGATAACCCGAAATGGAGGGTACCACCACCCAGCACCTCTGCTTTCGCCAGGCTGCGTACATTCAGCTTTAAACCTACGGTAAACAATAGTAACAACACGCCTAAATGCGCCACATGGTGAATAATCGAGGGCCCTTCTGCCGGTAGGCTCATTTCGCTGGCAGTGGCCGAAATCACAAAACCGGCCACTAAGTAACCAATTAACGGCGGTAAGCCAATTAGCCGCACCAGCAAACCCAGTGAAAAAGCAAACCCTATCCAGACAGCTTCAAGCATTTGTTATCCCTGTTTTTATCATAATTACTATATGATAACTGAAAATAAATCCGATTTATTAATGTGGATCATCAATAATGATCGCTGTTTGCAGCCTCAGCGCAGCTTTAGCAGCCTGCCACTCAGCCTGAGTAATAGCCGTCGTCGGCTCCTGCTCACCACTACATTGCTCTGCTTGCTGCTTTCTTTGAGCAACCTTTTGTAATATAGCGTAATTTTCAGTATCTGACCGCTTATTCCAGTCAACAATTTCAGTAATATGCCGGTAACATCCGACACACAGTTTTTCGCTGTTTAAACGGCAGCAGGCCACACAGGGTGATTCAGGCATAATTTTGTCGGCTCCTCCGGCACTTTGGTCGTATTGTCATTCACTCACACTTAACTTTGCAGGCAGTTTGTGCCAATCTGGCTTACTTTTAAAAGCGTTTAAAATGCTAACTATAACTAAAACCGCCACAGGAACCTACCAATGACCACATTTAAACCATGTTTGCTGGCACTGGCCATCGCCGGCTTTACCTTGCAGGCAGAGGATAAGGCGCCAAGCTGGGATGTTAATGCGCCACAAGGCCAGTTTGAAACTGTTGATATTAATGTACAGCAAGGCAGCTGGATGAACATCACCGTTAGCCCGGATGGTAAAACCCTGGCCTTTGATTTACTGGGCGATATTTACACCATGCCTATTAGCGGCGGTAAAGCCACCGCCCTGACCAATGACATTGCCTGGAATATGCAGCCGGCATTCAGCCCCGATGGCAAAACCATTGCCTTTACCAGTGACCGCGATGGCGGCGACAATATCTGGCTGATGAATGCTGATGGCAGCGAAGCCCGCGCCGTAACCAACGAAACCTTCCGCTTACTGAACAGCCCGGCCTGGAGCCCGGATGGCCAGTTTATTGTTGCCCGCAAACACTTTACTGCCAGCCGCTCGTTAGGCGCTGGTGAGGTATGGCAGTACCATATCAGCGGCGGTAATGGTGTTATGTTAACCGAGCGACCGAATGATCAGAAAGACTTAGGCGAGCCAGCATTCTCGAATGATGGTAAGTACATTTATTTCTCGCAGGACGATACCCCGGGTAAAACCTTTCACTACAGCAAAGATTCTGAGTCGGGCATTTATGTTATTAAACGCTTTGAGCGCAAAAGTGGCAAAATTGAAGAGCTGATTAGCGGTGCCGGCGGTGCGATCCGCCCTACGCCATCACCAGACGGCAAATACCTGGCGTATATCCGCCGGGTCGATTTTCAAAGCACCTTGTTTTTATATGATTTAAGCAGTGGCGAACATATTAAATTGTACGATGGCCTGGACCGCGACATGCAGGAAACCTGGGCTATTCATGGCGTATACCCTACCCTGAGCTGGACCCCGGATAATAAAGCCCTGTTGTTCTGGGCCGGTGGTGAAATTAAACGGCTGAATATTGCCAGCAAGCAGGTGGCGACAGTGCCATTTGAGGTAAACGCCAGTAAGCAAATTCAAACGGCACTGCGGGTTACCCAGGACCTGGATAAAACCGACGTTGACGTGAAAATGCTGCGCTTCGTTAAGGTGTCACCTAATGGCAAGCAAGCGGTATTTACCGCACTGGGCCATTTATATATTACCGATTTAGACGACCCGAAACCGCGCCGGCTTACCAAGCAAACTACCGATTTTGAGTTTTACCCGGAGTTTTCCCGCGACGGTAAAGAGCTGGTTTTTGTTAGCTGGAATGACCAAACTCAGGGCGCGGTAAACCTGCTGAACCTGCGAAATGGCCGGGTAACCAAACTGACCAGTGAACCGGGTAAGTATATTGAGCCAACCTTAAGCCCCGATGGTAAAACGGTGGTGTACCGGAAAATCGGCGCTGGCAGCATTCTGCCACGGCAATGGTCACTGAATACCGGCCTGTATAAAATCAGCAGCCGCGGTGGCGACAGTGAACTCATTGCCCGCAATGGCCGCGCGCCGATGTTTGGTGCCAGCAATGATAAAGTGTATGCCATGGACTATGGCAGTTCGCCAAGCTTTATCAGCATCGATTTAAACAAGCAAACCCAGCAAACCCTTTATACCGCTAAGTTTGGTACCGAGTTTAAACTGTCGCCGGATGGTAAATATCTGGCGTTTGCTGATCGCTTTAAAGTCTTTGTTACGCCCTTTATTGAACGGGGCCGGGCCATTGATATCAGTGGCAATGATAAACAGTTACCGGTAAAACAGCTGTCGGTGCGTGCCGGCGAGTATATCAGCTGGAGTGGCGACAGCCGTAACCTGTACTGGAGCTTAGGCCCCGAGTTGTATCATGCCAGCATTAACGGCTTATTTAAGCACAGCGCTGACAGCGATACCTTTAAAGCTGAAAATGGCATTAACCTCGGCTTTAAATTCCCGGCTGATATCCCGCGGGGCGTGGTTGCCTTTGTCGGTGGCCAGGTGCTGAGCATGAAAGGTGATGAAGTGATTGAAAACGGCGTGGTAATTGTTGAAAACAACAAGATCAAAGCCGTTGGCAGCCGCGCCGATGTGGCCGTGCCCAGTAATGCCAAGGTGTTTGATATTACCGGTAAAACTATTATGCCGGGCATATTCGACGCCCACTCCCATGGCAGCCAGGGTAACCAGCAAATTACCCCGCAACAAAACTGGCTGAATTATGCCGGTTTAACCTTTGGTGTCACCAGTATTCACGACCCGTCAAACGATACCCGGGAAATATTTGCCGCCAGTGAAATGCAGCAGGCCGGCCAAATTGTCGGGCCGCGGATTTTCTCTACCGGTACCATTTTATATGGGGCTGAGGGCGCGGGTTATACCTCGCATATCGACAGCCTGGACGATGCTAAGTTTCACCTGGAGCGCTTACAGAAAGTGGGTGCTTTCAGCGTAAAAAGCTACAACCAGCCAAGGCGTAATCAGCGCCAGCAGGTAATTCAGGCGGCACGTGAGCTGGGCATGATGGTAGTACCTGAAGGTGGCTCGTTAATGCAGCATAACCTGACCATGATTGTCGACGGCCATACCACCATAGAACATGCCCTGCCCGCAGCAAAAGTGTATGACGACATTAAGCAGTTATGGCAGGCCAGCGGCACCGCCTACACCCCTACCCTTAACGTCGCCTATGGCGGCATCTGGGGTGAAAACTACTGGTATGATAAAACCGAAGTGTGGAAACACCCGCGGTTAAGCAAGTATGTGCCAATGGACGTACTGGCACCGCGCAGTATGCGCCGGCCTACCGCACCAGATCATCATTACAACCACTTCGAAGTGGTTAAAACCGCCAAAGAATTACAGGATGTCGGGGTAGTCGCGAATATTGGCCCGCACGGCCAGCGCGAAGGCTTAGGTGCTCACTGGGAGATCTGGATGTTTGCCCAGGGCGGCATGAGCCCGCTGGAAGCGCTGAAAACCGCCACCATCAACCCGGCTAAAACCTTTGGCATGGACCATCAGTTAGGTAGCATCGAACCCGGCAAACTGGCTGATTTAATTGTGATCGACGGTAACCCGTTACAAGACATCCGGGTTAGCGATAAGGTAATTTACACTATGGTTAACGGCCGGCTGTTTGACGCCGAAACGATGAACGAAGTTGGCACCCGCCAAAGACAACGTAAGCCATTTGAGTTTGAACCCAAGTAAGCGCGGCTTACTAACAACACTTAGTTGCAGCTAATAGTTGCAGCTAATAGTTGCAGCTAATAGTTACAGCAAAACGCCCAGGCTTAGCCGGGGCGTTTTTTTTATTTAGCTTAACACCACTAACATTGTCTGGGTCATTGACTGACTTATTGACTGAAAAGTATCAATGTATGCATTAACATCATCGCCAGCGCCTTTCACTTTAAGGCGGTGGGCATACGCCAGCCGGGCACTCATGACAAACCAGAACAGCGCACTGAAAAAACCGACAAAGCGCCAAACATTTGTTTTAGCCCACTTCAGCGCCAGGGTAATAGACAGCACATAAAGCACAAAACCAGCCAGTTTAGACGACGCCCAGCCATTAACAAACGGGTACAACTGCAGTGGATTAACCAGCACCAGATAAATAGCGGTGACAAGAAACAAGGTATATAAAATATGCGGGCCAATTTTCAACAGTTTGTTGTTTACCTTATCAGAGCCCTTCAGCGTTAAGGCAAAGTTGATTAGAAAAAACAGCAACGTCAGCGCAATTATGGTCAGATGGGTATGTTTCATTATCAAGTACATAGCGTATTTCCCTGAGTTTATTATTTTCGCCCGCCAATATAACGTTTTATCTGTGGTTTGACGATGCTAACGCGATAAAGGTTTTGCATGCCCCTGCTCGGCCAACAACGCTGTAACCACTGTATAAACTCTCAGCGGACAGTTCTGAGTTTTTTTATCAACAACTCGCAGGTTTTATTCTCGCACTTTACGGCAACAAAAATTGCTAAAACAATAAAATGCTTGATTTACATTTGGGTACAAGAATAGACTCAGGAAAATATAAAAACTTAAAGGAGTTTCTGACTGCAACTTGCAGGTGCAGATCCTTTGAATAAGCCGTTAGCAGGCCGATAAGGAAAGAGCATGGAGACATTAATCGACATAGCGATTATGACAGGTTTAATTATTTTTTTTGTCGTTGTCGGTGCAGTAATAATGAACAGAAGAAATAGAGACAAAGATTAGTATACTTTGTACGATTTTGTTTTCTTACTGGAGGTTCGCCCGTTTTCTGGTTTGCTGCAAACGGTTATGGCTGTAGCGTTGTTCTTCTTGGCTCCGCTAAATAGGTTTACAGGTTCCGGTTGGCTCGCTGTGTCGCAGTTGGCCGGTTTAGTTTTTAATAACAGCAGCCGTGCCGTTGTTCGGGTTTGCCAGTGCGGCAAGCCGCGCAAGTTCGGTGTAGGCTACTAACAAGCAAAGCCAGCCGACGCTTACCGCACAGCTGCTTTGAGCGTTATAACCTCAGGGTGACACAGTGCAGTTAATAGATTTTACTGAAAGTGATTACCCAATTCTGATCAATTGGATTTGTTCAGAAAAGCTTAATTATCTTTGGGGTGGCCCAGTTTACACTTACCCCTTAACTTATGAGCAGATCCAACATCATTGTAGCAAGATCACTGTTTATCCCTATTTGTTCAGGGTAGGTAGTGAAAATATTGGTTACATAGAACTATGTAAAGAGGACGAAAACTGCTACAGGGTTTGCAGAGTTTTTATAGCTGATCGATATAAAAGCCAGGGCTATTCTAAACATATGCTACTTATGTTGATTGACGAAGTAAGGGTAAATTTTGGCGCTAAAACAATTACCTTGGCCGTTTTTGAGCATAATGTTGTTGCTTTAAACTTATACACTTCATTGGGTTTTAAAGCGGTTTCGAAAGAGCTGTTTAAGCTACCAAGCTACCCCGCTCTGGCAGGATAGTTGTCACTATTTAAAATTTAACCAGTCGGGGCGTTAAGGCTTAATTGTGCCGAGTTACAGTGAAGAGCGTAAGCAGCAGATTTTGAATAAGTTACTGCCTCCTTCGAATATGACCGTAGCAGAAGTATCAAGAATCGAAGGGATTGGGCTACAAACTTTGTATAATTGGCGGGATAAAGCCAAACAACAAGGTCGTCCTGTGCCCGGAAGTAAACCAACCTCAGAACATTGGTCAGCAGAAGCTAAGTTTGCCACTGT
>NZ_KB907719.1 GCF_000382165.1 Arsukibacterium perlucidum DSM 18276
AAAACGCCGGTAGATGGCGCTCCAATCTCCAAAAGCTTCTGGCACATCGCGCCAAGGGCAACCGACCCGCATCCGATACAAAATGCCTTCGAAAGTATTTCTGTGTTCGGGCTTGTCATATACGCGGCCCGTTTTAAGCATCAATCTGATTAGCTTTGACCAGTACTCGTCTGTTAACATTGTTCTTGGCATGATGGGTTGTCATGGTTAGTTTTTGGCGAAAGTAATTATACCAGCCCATCATGCTGTCTAATAATCCATCACGAAAGATCAACAAGCCCTAGTATCAGACAATTTTTCAATCTTCTTTCCTTGGTTGTTTAAGCTTATGGTCAAGCGTTTTTATTTGCCCGAACGACTGGTATGACGCTAAAAACGGTCAGACAATCTTTTCCCAGCTATATTTGACAAAAAAATTAACCTGGTCAAGGGTTTATTTGCTGTAAAAACTAAGGGCGCAATAGTGCGCCCCTACTGTGGTTGATTGTGTAAATGAAAACTTCACTTTCATACCCGGCTACGGGTCAGTTAGTCTGGCTTTAACAATATCTATCAGCTCCTGACCTTTATATGCCGCCAACTCAGGTTCAATTTTTTGCAGGATTTGAGCGGCCTGCTCTATCGCCGAGGCAACAACCTCAGGCTTTTCCTCTACCAGCATTTGCTGCAGTGTTTTTGCCATGCTAGTTACTCCTGTTGTAATTTGGCGCGGGCAATATCATCCAAAGCTTTGGCGACAAAGCTGGCATCAGCATCACATTCAGCAATAGACGCTTCAAGATCTGTCACCAGCCATTGAGGTAATTTTAGCAGTTGGCAATCGTAACGCGAAAACACTAAATCAGAGTTTTAAATCGTATTCGCTTTGAGCGTAGACTGCGCCGGACAGGCAAACTGCTGCGCTTTGTCGCCGCTAAATTTACCTGCTTTTAAAAAGTGTAGTACCTGCTTAATCACCTTTTGCCGTTTCATCAGAAACGGATGCGACACCTCTACTGTAACCAGGGCGCACATGCCTTGTACTTTGGTGTTTGCAACCGACACCTTGCCATCATCGGGGTTAGGCAAAAACGTAGACAAAATAAGATTAATAGAACGGGTTCCGGCAATTACTCCCAGCTCAAAACTTACCGGCCCCAGTTGTTTGGGTAAATCTTGTTCGCCTGTGCCCAACTGGATACCGGCCGGGCCGTTAAACGCCTTAAAAACGGGCACATCTTTTAAATTATCTACCACCTGGCTGCCTTGATTTGGCGGCCCCATCATCACTACCCTGCCTAAATCTGCAATAACATTGTCTTGCAGATACTGGCGCAGCAAAATGCCGCCCATCGAATGAGTAACAAAGTGAATAATATCAGTTTGCTTTTCCCGGCACTGCGCCAATGCCGGCGGGATAACCATGGGCGCTAACGCTTCAATAGCATGCTTGCGGGAAGGGTAATCGACATTGACGGTATGGTAACCGGCATCAGTAAGCTCCTGCTGCATCGTCTCCATAGCACCGGCACTGCGGGCCAGACCATGCAGCAGCACCACGCAGTCTGCACCGACGCTGTTAAAGGACATCAATAGCAAAACAGCTGACAGTATTATTCGCATAGCTTCCTTAAGCTGCCCGGAGCTGAACACGGTGATATATTACAGGGCACATTATCAAAACCCACACTGTTGCTTCAGCGCGGCAACATCCTCCGCTGTCGGGCCTGTTTGCTGTGGGTTCAGGGCGTAGTGCATTAGCGCGGCATCGTTATCGGTATGGCCCAGCCCCATAGCGTGGCCAAATTCGTGGCCGATAGTAAGCTGCAATGCTGCAACAGTGCTGTAGGCGAAAATAGTCATATTACGTTTGCCGTTAATAATTTCCATTAAACCTACTTCGGCGGCTAAAGGTGGCGGCTGATCTGTTAGTAATGCATTGCGATCATTCACAGTGTCATTCAGATATTGTTGTTCACGCTGCAATTGGGCTTGCTGTTCGTTTAAGCGCTTAGCCTGTTGTTGCAACTGTTGCTCGCGTTGTTGTAATCGCTGCTGTTGTTGCTGCAGCGCAGCCAGGTTAGCCTGATTAGCGTTGGCGGCTTGCTGATTAAACACGGCGATATCGGCGGCAAACTGCTGGTTTTGTTGGGCGAATTCCCGCAGACGCTGCTGTAACTGCTCGCTTTGCCGTGCCAGTATCGCTGCACGCTGATCGATATTGCTGTCATAGCGCTGAATATTGCGCTCAAGCAATGCCTGTTGCAGCAATAGTTGCTGGCGCTGGTCGTAGCGAAAGTTAATCGGAAAACCGTCCATGCTATCATAACGAAACAGCTCCTGGCCAACAGCCATATTCCATTGAGCAGCTGCATTGTGGGCGGCCTGTTCAGCTTGATCCGCCGTTAAAGCAAACGCAGGGTCCATCTGGCCAATCCGCCAGAGTACCGGCGTCTGACACAATTTTTGTTGCATAGCTTTTTCTGCCAGTTGCTTCAGCGCCTGGGGCTCTGGCCGCTCAGCAGCGAACCAGGCCGAAAGCAGCAGATAACTGCCCAGCAATAGCAACATAAGAAATATCAGTCTGGCGAGCATGGTTTAACCTTATATTAGGGCACTATTTTACCCCCTACTTTATCCGCCCTTAGTTTATACACCGTTGCTGTAGTTCTGCAATTATCACTGGTACCTTCACCTGCTATTTGTCTTAATATCTGGTAATCCTTACTCTACGCCGCCACCAGTAGCGGAAATTCAAACTATCTGATGCTTGAAGCCAGGTTATAACCAGCGTAATCTTTAACGACGTAGCCATGGAGGTGCCTGTGTATCAATTGTTTATTGCCAATAAAAACTACTCGTCCTGGTCGCTTCGGCCCTGGTTATTAATGCAGCAGCTGAGTATTCCGTTCGACGAAAAATTGCAGCAATTTCAGCTCGACAACTATGAGAATTTCCGCCGGTTTTCACCAACAGCAACGGTGCCATGCCTGCATGATGGCGATACAGTAGTGTGGGAGTCGCTGGCTATTGTCGAATATCTGGCCGAACGTCATGTCGGGGTCTGGCCGGCAGATGCTGCAGCTCGCAACT
Source organism: Arsukibacterium perlucidum DSM 18276 (assembly GCF_000382165.1). Lineage (GTDB taxonomy): Bacteria > Pseudomonadota > Gammaproteobacteria > Enterobacterales > Alteromonadaceae > Alishewanella > Alishewanella perlucidum. Next base: position 3,073 of record NZ_KB907719.1, read on the forward strand.
ATGCACGTTGTGCCGCCAGTGAAATGCATGCTGGCTTCAGTACGCTGCGCAATGTCTGCACTATGAATTGCGGGGCACGGGTAAAGCTAAATAACCCGCCGCCAGCGCTGGCTAAAGATTTAGCCAGGCTGGACGAGCTATGGTTGCAAGGGTTAGATCAGTTTGGCGGGCCTTTTTTAACCGGAACTTCTTTTACTGCTGTTGACGCGTTTTTTGCCCCTGTGGCATTTCGGGTGCAAAGTTATGATTTGCAGCTAAGCGCAAACGCCATGGCCTATGTTAAGCGTTTGCTTGCTCTGCCGGCGATGCAAGCCTGGTATCAGGCAGCGTTACTGGAAAGTTGGCGCGAACCAGGCCATGAAGCAGAAATGGGTTTATATGGCACCATCGTTAAGGATTACCGGCAGAATTGACGTCAAAAACCAGTGTGGTCAGTAATTAGCTGAGGTATGCTTAGCCTCAGCATAAACTGAAACCGGAAAGATCAGTGAAATGAATAAAAACAGCAGCGGCGCCCAGGCCTATCAGCAGCAGGAACAGGGCTATCGTGACAAAGCGTTAAAAATGTATCCCTGGGTATGTGGCCGCTGTGCCCGCGAGTTTCTCCATTCTAATTTGCGCGAGCTAACGGTACATCATATTGATCATAACCATAGTAATAACCCCAGCGACGGCAGTAACTGGGAGTTGCTCTGTATTTATTGTCACGACAACGAGCACAATAAATTTCACGAATATGTGATGTACGGCGGCACCACTGAACAAAAAGTTGCCGCAGCTACCCATAACCCTTTTGCTGATTTAAAAGCATTGCTGAATAAGCCGAAGTGATTTTTGTTAGCCTAATTATCTTTGTAGTGTAAGGTTTGATGGCGCTTTTCCATCAGCTCACGCAGTATGGCTGCTTCGGTATGACTAATGCCCAGCTCAGCCCGAAGCCGTTGTAACAGCGGTTCGGACTCCACGGCAAAGCGGCCATCTTTAAATGCCTGATCCAGCGCCAGTTGAAAAACTGCCGACGACGGGACAATTGTTCAGAAAAACCTGTCGCCAGAATACCTGCCGGCAGCGCTACCATACCAATGCCCACAATAGTGATTAAACCACCAAACAACCGGCCTAAATCGGTAACCGGAGTCACATCACCATACCCTACCGTGGTGAGCGTAACCAACGCCCACCACATGGCCTGTGGAATAGAGCTGAAGTGCTCAGGTTGGACATCTTTTTCTAAGGTGTACATGGCGCACGCTGCCACCAGCATAATAATAAACAGTACCGAAAAAGCGGCAAAGAGTGAAAGACGCTCTTCTTTAAATACATTCAGCAACAACTGCATGGCTCGGGAATAGCGGCTGAGTTTAAATACACGCAGTAAGCGAACCACCCGCAGATAGCGCTTATCCTGCTCTGTGGATGGCTCCAGACATTTCGCCATAACGCTACGCGATATCATCTTTTATCCTTAGTATTATATTTACAACTTACCAATAAGTTGGCAGCTCCTTACAATAAGTAAATAAGCTGCGTTGAGGAAGTGTAACGATATTCCTCACTGCTGGTTTCACAGCATCCGGGCGCAATAATGCGCCCCTACGGCAGCAGTAAGGCTTCGTCAATAGCAATAAAACGGCTGGCGGCTTTAATCAGTGCCTGGGCAGTCAAGCCTTCCACGCCGTATATCTCTACTTCTGTTTCGTATTTAGCGATGAGTTTTTCTGCCAACAGGCCGAAGTCACCATCACCGGAGGCCAGTACCAACACATCGCTATGCTGACCGTATTCAATAGCATCCAGCGTGATACCCACATCCCAATCGCCTTTAGCACTGCCGTCTGCGCGCTGAATAAACGGCTTAAGTTTTACCTCAAAACCAATGGCGCGCAGAATATTTTGAAGCTGGCGCTGCTTTTCATCGCCACGATTAATTGCATAGGCAATGGCTTTGACCACAGTTCACCCGGCCGTTACCTGCCGCCCAAAGGCGTTGTAGTCAAAATTGCGGCCAAAAACCTCACGGCTGGTGCAATAGATGTTTTGCACATCAACTAATATTGTCACGCCAGACATTGCAGGCCTCCAATTTACAAAGCGCTAAGCTAACCGCCTGATCTTCTGGCTGCAAGTTTATTTTACCGAGGGTTATGTCAGCTACAGCGCAACTCAACTGAAAAAACATTCTATTTAACATAAATTTACATACTTTACGTTGCCTGACACCGGCACATCCGTTAACCTAATGACCACAAACAGGGAACGTTTTAACAATTAATTTGTACCAATAATGCACGGATGCAGCCTTAGCCTTTTATCACGGAAATACTATGTTAAGCCGTATTAAGCAGCTACTGTTGTTAACTGAAGACGATTTGGGCTCAACCTCAGTAAATCACCTGCAGCAAAGTACCTTGCGCATTATCCTAAGTTCCGGCTTGTTATTGGTGCTCAGTATTGCAGTGCACAGTTCATGGCAGGCTTATCAGGCCGAAGCCTGGTACATTATCGGCATTACTTCGGGCTTTTATCTTACCTTGCTACTGGCGCTGTATTTTTCAGCAAAATCATTAGCATTAAGTAAAATACTGCTGCTGTTCACCGTTTTTGGTGCAGGCCTATGCATGCTGCTGTTTATCGATAATTTTGAGCTGTCAAAACTGGGGGTGATTTTTGTATACACCGCGCCGGTTATTGCCATGCTGTTTTTCTCCCGCACGATGACAATCATCGTCATGCTGCTGAACATTATTCCCTATTTGTTCCTGATGTTTGGCAGTGGGCCAATAAGTCTGTTTAATATCTCCATTATCTTGCCTTCTACCCCAGCGTATTTACACAGCTTGTTATTTTTATTTTTTAATCTCTGTATCCCCCTTGCGGTTATGCGGGTGATAAGCACGTTAAAGCGTAATGCTGTGGCATTAAAACAGCAAAATGACATTATTAGTCAAAGTAATAATTTATATGAAGACATCTTTGATCATCAGGCTAAGGCTACCCTGCTGGTTAACAGCCACGGTGCAATTTTAAAAGCCAATACTAAAGCGAAAAGTCTGCTAAGAATTGATGAGGCAGCTGATCACAATATCAAAGATTTATTGAAAGTTACTGACAATTCACAATCCTGTTTCTGGCTTGGCCATGAAGCAGAATGCACCCTACAGGCAACACCTTCCATCCATATATTGTTAAATCATCTGTGTCGAACCCAGCAGCATCATATAGTACAACTGGACAATATCACTCCACTAAAAGAACTCCACCAAAAACTCACGTCCAACGATCAAAAACAAAATTTATGGCGAAATTACGATACGCTGACGGCACTTCCGGAACAAAATTTTTTTCTGCAGCTGGTCAAACAATATGGTGAATGTAAAGCAGGCAGCCTTATGGTTATTGTCCGATTAGCCAATATTAAGGCTTTTAACCATGCCCATAGTTACCAGGCTGGTGATGAGCTGTTAGCCGTGTTTGCCCGTGATTTCCAACTAGCCTTTATTGAAAACACCCTGACTGCCAGATTGCGTGGGGTTAAGTTTATACTGTGGCGGCCCATGCCTGAGCACAGCACATCTTTTAGTGATGAAGTGCTCACCATTCAACGTTTACTGCCAAAACAGTTAAGCCTTAGCACTGGCATCCTGCAGCCGATGTATGAAATGGGGGTAAGTATCTCGAATCACACTCTGGCAACGCCAGAGCTGATGCTGGAGCAATGTGAAGCAGCACTGGAATCAGCCGATGCTTATACCAGGCCTATATCTTATTATCAGGCCGACATTCTGGAGCAGCGCAATCAGCAATTAAAACTGCTGGCCGCATTTAAAAAGGCATTGCAGCTAGATACACCCACTTTGTGGTTACAACCCAAAGTTAAGCCCGATGGCACTATTATCAGCTTTGAGGCCTTACTGCGCTGGCAAGATAATGATGGCAACTTTATTGCTCCTGATAATTTGGTGACGCTTGCTGAGCAATATGGCTTTATTGTTCAACTATCACTTAGCATATTAGCGAAGGCCATAACAATTATTAAGCTGTTTCAGCAACAAAGCATTACCTATCCTGTCGCTATTAATCTGACCGGCTCTGACTTGCTTTGTGATGAGTTTTACAACACACTGATAGATATTGCCACACACCAACCTCAATTGCTGAGCATGCTCAGCCTGGAACTCACCGAGAATAGTGTTGTCCGCCATCAGCAGCCATTATTTAACAAGCTATTGGTTCTGACTCGTTTAGGTTACGTCATTGCCCTGGATGATTTTGGTACCGGCCAGGCTTCACTGAGTACCTTAAGCCAATTACCAGTAAGCACAATTAAACTCGACAGAACCTTTTTGCAAAACATTCCTGCAGATCAACGTCAGACTCAGCTTATTCAATCAGTAATGCAAATGGCAAAAACCTTAAAGCTAGCAGTTATTATTGAAGGTGTGGAAACGGATATCCAACGTCGTTTCCTGCAGTCTCTGGGGGCGCAAATGATGCAGGGATATTATTTCTCCAGACCATTACCGGTCGATCATTGGTTACGTCAACTTAGCGGCTTTACAACCGAAAGTTCTTTCGCCAAACCCCAATACGTTGCTGCCGAATAATTCCTACAGTTGCACCAGGCCACCCATGCTTATCAGCGGCAGGAACAAGGCTATCGCGATAAGTAGCAGCCAATGCCCTTTTACTTGCATTGATCTGGTTACTGCTTTAATACAGCTGTCGTTGAAACTCAATGACGTATAACGATTTTAGGCGCCGTGTCAATTTCACCCTCTTGATTGATAGCCGCAAAGCGATCACCTGCCCGCAGAACAGCTAAATTACCCGAGCTCTCATGTCGAACGAACGCCAGTTCGTAACCATAACGCTGAAGTTCGGCGGCAGAAAATTTTTGTGCCAGATTAAGTTCATCCCAGAACGGTTGTAGTTCCCTAGTCGACTGACGCCTTTCAATAAGTGCAGTTTGCATCAGGTACCCACCTTTTGTGATATGACGAACACTATGTCAGGTTGAATCATTAACGATTCCCCCACCTTTTGGCCTGGTTCATAAATTGGCCAGCTTCAGCATATTAAATTTTTGCTTAAGTGATACAGTCACAACAGACCAACGGTTTAGTTTTCTGATAAACGGTATCTGCGATAACCATAGCCGCTACTGTTAAAAAATTGATGCCACTGCGACCAGAGAACAGAGAACAGAGAACAGAGAACAGAGAACAGAGAACCAAGTATTAACGGTAATATCCGGTTGTTAAACAGTTCCATGCGTTTTAAGAATGCTGTCGGTATAGCCGAACCCAGAAGGTAGTTTCAAAAATGACACCAAGCAACAGAAAAGCAAGTCCTCCAGCCGGAATGCCAAGCACATAACACCCCACAGCAGCTAACAAGCATAATATTGTCAGGCACCATCTTTTAATAAAATTCATTGCCTTTTCCTTATAATTTTGTAACCCGCTTAAACTATGCCTGCATTTAACTGTAAATCAAGAGTTTGTGTTTTTAATTGTTCAAAAAAATAGCATTCGCACTTTTACTCATCAGGCACTACTATCAATAAAAAACATTAATGTTAACTAATAAGCAGTTAGCGTTCAGGCATACTGACTTTACCTGATGGCGTATTGACAATGTGGCTTACTACAAAATTAACGGCTTCGGCACGCTGCACATTTTCCCGGCCGCTGACACTATTTTGGCTGTTTTTTAGCCTGGGGCTTGCTGGTATGCTGCCATCTCTCAGCCAGGCAGATAGCACGGCCGCCCTCCCTATTGAGCAACCGGTACCCTATTGCGTTGATCCTGACTGGATGCCTTATGAAGCCATCAGAGACGGTGTTCATGTCGGAATTTCTGCTGATTATCTGCAGCTTATTACCAGAAAAACGGGTATTCAGTTTCAGCTGGTTCCCACCTCGTCCTGGCAGGAATCGCTGCAACTATTGCAAAGTGGTGATTGCCAGTTATCACCTATGCTAAACCGCTCCGCAACGCGTGATAATTATCTGCAATTTTCGGAAGTGTATTTCCGTTCGCCTAACGTGTTGGTATCGTTGCGGGAGCAACCATTTTTACAAAGTCTTGAGAACATCGGCAATCGCGCTTTGGCAGTGCCGCATGGCTACCGGTTACTTGAATATGTTGAACGCTACTACCCGCAAACTAAACTGGTACGGGTGGAAAACGAGCCTGCCGGACTGGCAGCCGTTGCCAGTGGTAAAGCGGATTTATTTATCGGCTCACTGTATTCAATTAACAGCCAGATCCAGCAAAATTCGTTATATCAGCTAAAAATAGCCGGCTGGGTCGGATTAGAAGACGAACTTAGGATTGGCGTCACTAATCGTTATCAAGCACTTATTCCCATTCTTAATCAAGCGCTGCGAAATATCAGTGAGCAGGAACAAATTAGCATTTACCAAAAGTGGACCAGAATAGACGTTATTACAGTGAACAATTACAAGTTGTTGTGGCAGGTCGGCGGTATTGCAATTGCTATTATTCTGCTGCTCAGTATCTGGAATTACCGCAGTCGCTATTATAATCAGCGGTTACAGCAGCAAAATCAACAGCTGGAACAATCCCAGCATGAATTGAAAAAAGCCGTCACAGAACTGGAGTTTTTATCTAATCACGATCCGCTGACCCGGCTCTATAACCGCAATCACTTTGACTCAGTTATACAGCAGGAGCAGCGCCGTTCAACCCAATCAGAGCAAACGCTCAGCCTTATCGTTATTGACATTGATTATTTCAAAGATATTAACGACAAGCATGGACACAGTGTCGGCGATGCCATTCTGCGGGAACTGGCCGACATTATTCTGGCAGAAGTGCGCGAGCATGATCAGGTAACCCGCTGGGGCGGCGAGGAGTTTGTCATTTTATGTCAGCATACTACCGCCGCAGAAGCAAAAGCCTTATGCAAACGGATTACCGTGGCGCTTACTCAACACACTTTTACCAACAACATCAGTCTGAGTTGCAGTTTCGGCATTGCCGAACAGGCCCCCCAGGAAAACCTGCTGCACTGTTTTGAGCGCGCAGATAAAGCTCTGTATCAGGCCAAAGAAGCTGGCAGAAACCAGATTTGCCTGGCATGACAAACAAGCTGATATATTGCTAACAGCTTTGCTACTCAGCGGTTTCAGGCTGGTTCAGTTGCCATGGCCACTTCCCAGTCAGTTCTACCTCCAGCGTAAAACTCAAAAATGTCCGTATCAGCACCACCAGCGCCAGCACCCCAACCGTGGTAAAGGTCAGTTCCACCGCCACCGTATGAATAATATCGGCGGCAATTAAAAACTCCAGCCCCAATAAAATACCGCGGCCCAGCCGCTGCCGGATTTCCTGCTGAATAGCACGGGGTGAGTCGCGTTTAATCAGCCGGATAATGCCATGCAACAACGAATACACGGCAATAACAGTAATAATGCCAATGCCAAGCATCTCAATTGCAACAGCACACCATTCGGGCCATGAGCCCAACAGGTTAGTTACGCCTTCTGTCAAAATACCTCCGTTAGCAATACTGCAGTCAGCTCAATTTGCCTAAAGCATAGCCTACCCTCAGATACAGTGATAACAGCAGCAAACTAACCGGAGTGATTTTAAAAAAACTTACCGGAATTAACCTAACAACAACTGCGGGCCAATTGGCATAAAACGGCTGGCCGCATTAACCAGTGCCTGGGCGGTCAGGCTGGGAACACCATACACTTCAACTTCGGTCTGATAATTACCAATCAAGCGCTCTGCCAGCAAGGCAAAGTCACCGTCACCGGAGGCCAGCACCAGCACATCACTATGCTGGCCATACTCAATAGCATCAAGGGTAATTCCAACATCCCAGTCGCCTTTGGCTGAGCCATCGGCCCGCTGGATAAAGGGTTTTAGTTTTACCTCAAAGCCAATAGCCCGCAGAATATTCTGAAACTGGCGCTGCTTTTCATCGCCGCGATCTATGGCATAGGCTATCGCTTTATCCACCTTGCGCCCGGCTGTCACCTCTGCCCAGAATGCGTTGTAGTCAAAACTTTTGCCAAAAGCCTGGCGGCTGGTGTAGTAGATGTTCTGCACATCAACCAAAATAGTGACGCTGTTCATCCGCTTCCTTAAATGTGCCCCTCAGGGAGTCAGGTTATTCAGAGGTGGCAGTTAAGTTCGCCTGTGCCGGCAAAATACTGCCCGGTAACCTGCTGGCGAGGTTAATTAACCGCTGTTGATTCTGTTTTAGCGCCACCTTGTCGGCCTCAGTTAAACAGGTCTCTACTACCACAATCATATTGTCTGTTTGGGCCAGCAGTTGTTCGGCCTGCTGGCGCTGGGCTTGTGGTAAAAACGGTAACGTTTGCCGGGTAACCGATAACACAGGTTGCAGTGATTGTAACAATGGCCAGCTGCCTTTGGCGGTTAATTCCATAAATAATGGCGGACTTAGCTGATGTTCAGCCAGAATTTTATCGACTTCAGCCAGGTAACTTTTACCCTGCTGCTGCGCCCGCATCTCAGTCGCATGCCGCGGCCAGTCGCAGTGGCGCTGCAGCCTTACTTTATGCAATGAACCTACATCATCCTGCTGAATTTTGGCCAGCTTCGGTAAAGCTGCCTCCAGCCGGCTCAGGTTTTGCTCGGTCAGCACCGTAACAGCATAAGCAGGAACAACGGCCAGTAAACCCGCGCCAAACAGCATTGTTTTTATCATAATAATTCTCTCCGGTTGCCGGGAAACGCCAGCATTTTTGTATTGCATAGCGCTATCAGAACCGATCCCGGCTGAACCCTGGCTGATAACAGGCAGCGTAAATTGCCTATGCTGAAACTATGGTTATTAACCCCAGGATGATAAAAACTGCACAGGCGATACGCCGGGCCCAGTCCAGCGACACTTTCTGTAACAGCCAGCTGCCGGCATATACTACCGGCACATTGGCCGCCAGCATGCCAAGGGTGGTACCCCAAATTACCATCCAGACTGCGTCCTCAAAGGTTGCCGCCAGAATAACAGTCGCGATCTGGGTTTTATCGCCAATTTCGGCCAGAAAAAACAAAATACAACTGGCCGCAAAAGCGCCGTATTTCAGTACCCCGGTCTCATTACTGTCATCTTTATCAGGAATAAGCAGCCATAAACCAACAACAATAAAAGAGCCACCGAGTAACCAGGGGCCAATGGCCGGCGCTATAAACTGAGCCAGCCAGACACCCAGCCAGGCTGAAGCAGCATGGTTTAATAAGGTCGCCACCAGAATACCGGCAATAATGGCACCTTTAGCCCGAAACCTGGCCGCCAGAAATAATGATAATAATTGAGTTTTGTCGCCAATTTCAGCGATGGCAACGGCAGAAAACGAGGAAAACAAAGCGTCCATTACAACTCTCAGAGGCGAACTTGCGAAAGGCGGCAGGCATTGTATGAACTCTGCCCGCCGGTCGCAACGTAAAATTAGCCTGGTGGCTGCGCAGATTTTGCCGCCAGCAACACCTTGTCGCTGATTTTTCTGCTACTGCTGACCAGCCGGCTGCAGGCAGCGCGCAGTTTTAACAAACCGTAGTAGGTTAACGGTACTAACAGCAAACTGGTTAAGGTTGAGAACAGCAGCCCGCCAATAATGGCAATAGCCATCGGTGCATAACTGGGACCACCGCCACCGATCTGGGTGCCGCCCATCGCCAGTGGCAGCAAGCCGAGCACTGTGGTGGATACGGTCATTAATATCGGCTTTAAACGTGCTTCACAGGCATGAATAATGGTCGTTTTCAGGTCCTGCAATGGCAGCAACTCGCGGTCCTGATTTATCCTGTCGACCAGCACAATGCCGTTATTAACCACAATGCCCATCAGCACCAGCATCCCAATCATACCCATTACCCCCATGCCGGTGCCGGTTAGCAGGAAAGTCCAGAACACCCCTACCAGGGAAAAAAGCAACGAACCAATGACCGCAGTAGGCAGTAACAACGATTCAAATAACGCGGCCATCACGATATAGATCATCGCTACGGCCAGCAGCATATTTACCATCATTACCTGTTGCTCTTCATCCTGGCGCTCGAAACTCCCCCGGAACGACCAGCGGTAACCATCCGGTAAAGCGACACTTTTCATTAATTGCTCAATATCGGCCCGGGCTTTATCCATATCGGAATCTTTGGCCGGGTTCATCTGAATGGCAACGCCAGTGGCGCGGTCAAAGCGGCGGATGCTGGATAACCGCGGCATAATGTTTAAGTCAGCCAGTTGCGCCAGGGTTATCGGCACGCCATTGGCGTTAGTCACCGGCAGTTGTTCCAATTCGGCAACAGATTGGCTGATTTTTTCATCATAAATCAGCCGCAGCAGCAACTCGCCCTGTTCAGGGCTGCGAAAGGTGCGTAAATTCACACCGCGCAGCGCCAGCGCCACACTTTGCGCTACCTGTTGGGCGCTAACACTGTAGCGTTCAAGTTGCTGGTGATTGAGGATAATTTGTACTTCCTGCTGGCCATCGGTTAAGTCAGAGGTAACATCTTCCAGGCTGGGTAACCCTTGCAGCATGGGTACCAGCATTTCAGATAATTCCATCAGTACTTCAGTAGAGTTACCCAGTAAATGCAATTGCATACCGCCACCACCACCCCAGCCAAACACCGGCCGGGCCCGCACCAACATTGGCCAGCCGCTGCGAATTTCATCTTTTAACTGGGTCAGGCTCAGCGGTAGTTGCTCTTTCAGTAAGATAATCGACATGGCATAACCGGCGGTGTAGTAGCTATATACCGACTCGATATGCAGCTCGTCCTGCCGGCTGTACAGGTAGGCTTCCATCAGGCTGACTTCTTCGCGCACTTCTTCCAGGCTGTAATTGCCCTGAATATGATAGTTCAGAAACAAGCGGCCATTGTCGCCGTTATCACCGTTATCTGATCCCATTGAGCCCATTGGCACAGCGATACTGGCCAGTACCAGCACTGCGGCCAACGCCGACAGTTTTGGCCAGTTCATTACCCCTTGCAGGCTGCGCTTGTATAGGCGATCCAGCTTGCTGCCATTAGCGTTCTCAAGCGGGATAACTTTTAATTTGGTGGTTAACAGTGGAATAAGGCTTAGGGCCATCACCAGCGAAATCGCCAGACACAGACAAATCGCTATTGCCACATGCTCGAGGAAAATAGTCAGCTGCATTTTCTGGCCGATAATATTCGGCAGAAATACAATCGCCGTAGTCGCGGTACCAGCCAGCACAGCCAGGCTAACCCTTCGCACACCACGCTCGGTGGCAGCCCGGATATCGCCACCGGCGGCCCGCTCACGAAAGATACTTTCGGTAACCACTACCGCATTATCTACCAACATACCTATGGCCAGCATTAAGCCCATCATGCTTAGAATATTCAGGCTGTAGCCCATAAAGTACATGGCGCCGAGCGCGATAATAATGGCACTGGGCACCGATAACACCACCACCAGAGTGGTGGTTAAATGCCGCAAGAATAAATACAACACCACAAAAGACAACAAGGCGCCAATAGCACCGGCCATTAATAAGTCTTTTAGTGAGGTTGTAACGCCATCAGCAACATCGTCCATAATGTACAGATTAATGCCGTTAAAAGCCGGATTACTGTCGGCCGCTGCCACCACGGCCATTGCGGCCTTAGCCACCTCAACCAGATTAGCACCCGACTCTTTATACACATTCATGCCCACTGCATATGTCTGGTTTAAATGACGACCATCTTCCCGCTTTGGCAGTTCCAGGGCGATGCTGGCGACGTCACGCAGCATTAAACCCGGCCGCACCGGCAGCCGTTCAATTTCAGCCAGCTGTCGGTACTCGCCTAACGGCTTAACTAAAATACTTTGCTCAGCGTTACGAAGCTCACCCGCAGTCAGGGCAAAGTTACTGCCCCGCAGTTGCGCCAATAAGGCGTTGGCATCTACATTCAGGGCTTTTAGTTTATCCGGGTCGAGCCGGATAATGACCTGGCGTTTCTCCACCCCATATAATTCAACCTTAGACACCCCTTGCACCCGTTCCAGCGGCCGTTTTATTTGCTGCTCCAGTAAATCGTAAGCCATCGCCAGATCCCGTTCTGACGATATCCGTAACTGGAATATCGGCATATCGTCGGTGTTGAATTGAAATACCAGCACCCGCTCGACATCATCCGGCAGTAAATGGCGCACCGTATCTATTCGTTCACGCACTTCCAGGCTTTTACTGCCTATATTTTCACTCCAGTTAAATTCCAATGACACTTCGCCACTGTTTTCGTTGGAGAAACTACGCATTTGCTTAATGCCACTTACCGTGGCAAGCGTCTCTTCCAGCGGCCGGGTTATTAATCGCTCGACTTCCGCCGGACTGGCATTGTTATAAGGCACATTGACATACAGCTGCGGAATATCGATACCCGGAAACATTTCCAGCGGTAACAACCTGCTGGCCAGACTTCCGAACAGCAATAATGAAATAAACAACATGGTTACCGTAACGGGCCGGCTTAACGCCAACCGGGTAATGGCTAGTGGTTGCTCAGTCATAAAGCCTCCTGCGCATTGCTATTCACCACAGCATCATCAGAGGATTGCTGTTGCCGGCTGAATAAGCCATACAACACAGGAATAAATACCAGAGTTAACAAGGTAGATAACATCAAACCAAAAATGACGGTAACGGCCATCGGCGCGCGGATTTCACTGCCGTCGCCGCCACCTAATGCCATAGGCAGCAGGCCCAGCACTGTAGTCAGGGTAGTCATCAGTACCGGCCGTAAACGGCTGGCGCCCCCTTCAATAATCGCGTCGGTTAACGCCATTCCGCCCTGCCGTAACTGATTAATCCGGTCTATCAGCACAATGGCATTGTTAACCACAATACCAGCCAGCATAATCAGGCCGATAAATACGATGACAGACAACCGGGTATCGGTTAGCCACAAGCCAAGAATAGCGCCGGCACCAGCCAATGGTACCGTAAACAAAATTAATAAGGGTTGCAGCAGGTTTTCAAACTGCGAAGCCATTACTAAGTACACCAGAAATACCGCCAGCAGTAACGCCATAGTCAGCGAGCCATAAGCCCGCTGCATCTCTTCACTCTGGCCGGCGACAACAGCACTTATGCCAAATGGCAGATTTTGCTGCGCTACGATGTCGCGGGCACTGGCCGTAGCCTGCTCCAGGTCACCAAAAGCCAGGTTAGCACTGACAATCGCCACCCGCTGCTGGCCAACCCGGGTAATTTCACTGGGGCCAAGTTCGCGCCGAATGTCTGCCACAGCTGATAATGGTAACGGCTGGGCACTGCCCGGGTTAATAATCAAGGCCGCTAGCTGTTGCTCGTTTTGCCGGAATTCTTCGGCCAGCCGCACCCGGATATCGATTTTTCTGTCGTTTACCGAATACTGGCCCGCTACCTCACCGCCAACATACACCGCTACCCGTTTTGCGACCTGCTGCGCCGTCATACCCAGCTGCGCCAGCCGGGCATGGTCAAAATACAAGGTTATTTCCGGCTGGCCCGGTCTTAAACTGGTTTTAACATCGGTAAACCGTGGTTCTGCTGCCAGACTGGCCAGCAGCTGATCTGCCGCCTGCTTCAGTTCGGCCAGTTCAAAGCCAGTTAACTCAATTTCCAGCGGGGTAGCGAAACTAAACAGTTCCGGCTTATCGAAACGGGCTTTAACCCCGGCCATACCGGTAATATGCTGGCGCAGCTGCGCTATAACCTGCTGTTCGGCTTGCTCGTCACTACCTGTTTGCATCACAACATTCAGCCTGCCCCAGTGGCTGCCGCCAATGGCCGGGTCTACTGTCATCTGGGCACCGGTTCCTACCTGGCCGTAACTTCGGGCAACGCCGGTCAGCGGTTTGGCAACTGCTGCCAGCTCTTTTAGCACGGCATCGGTTTGTTCAATGGCACTGCCAATCGGCAGTTGCACTTCAACATAAAATTCGCCCTGGCTCAGCTCCGGGATCACATCTGCACCTAGGCGTGGTAACAAGCTGTAACATAGTCCAGCCAGCAACAGGGTACTGCCTATCGTCAACCATTTAGCCTGCAAGGCACCACTTAGTAAACGGCGGTAAGCGCGGGTAAGACCGTCCAGACTGGCTTTAACTACAAACAACAGCGGTTTAAATACCAGCCCGAGGACCCGGCTGACAGCCCGCCACAGCAACGTAAACAGGCTTAGCAGGCCAAGTAAGATAAAATACACGCCTTTAAAAATCATCCCTGGCACCCACCATAAAATCCGGCCAAGTTTATGATACCAGCGGGTTCCTTTTACCTTGGTTACTGCCGGTTCAACATCGGCAGCGCTGCTAACCCGACGCTGACGGGCAGCCATAGTAGGGATCAGGGTCAGCGCTACCACCAGCGATACTAATAACGCGAAAGTAACAGTTAGCGCCTGATCTTTAAAAAGCTGGCCGGCAATACCTTCGACAAACACCAGCGGAAAAAACACTGCTACCGTGGTCAGGGTTGAAGCGGTAATTGCCATTGCCACTTCGCCGGTACCGGTTCTGGCTGCCTCGGGTGCAGATTTACCCTGCTCTTTGTGCCTGGCAATGTTTTCCAGCACTACGATGGCGTTATCTACCAGCAGACCGACTGCCAGCGCGATACCCCCTAAACTCATCATATTCAGAGTAATGCCCTGACCGTACATCAGATTGAAAGTTGCAATAATTGAAACAGGAATAGACACCGAAATAATAACGGTAGCCCAGACATTACGCAGAAATAAATACAGCACCAGCATAGCCAGTAAACCGCCGACTATACCGGCCGATTTTACTTCGCTGATGGCTTGTTTAATAAAAGCTGACTGATCGTATACCAGAGTCAGACTGTAGTCCTGCGGCAGCCCTTTGCGCAGATTAGGCAGCTGAGCCAGCAGCGATTCTGCTACCTTGACCGTGTTCGCATCGCCTTCTTTATAAATGGCGACTTCAATCGCTTCACTGCCATTAACGTAAGTGACACTTTTGCGATCAGCAAAAGCATCTACTACCGTTGCCACATCTTTTAAACGTATTTGTGAATTGCCGACAGTAGCCAGATACAGGTTTTCAATGGCGGATAAATCAGCAAACTGGTTAATGGTTCGCACCAGGAAATCGTAGCCCGGGGTTTCCAGCCGGCCCCCCGCTAAGTTAATATTCTCCTCGGCCAGCCGGCTGCTGATTAAACCGATATCCAGTTGCAGCAGACTCAATTTGTTCGGGTCAACCAATACCTGAATTTCCTGATTCAAGCCGCCGTCCGGCCGCACCGCAGCTATGCCAGGCATGGCTTCCAGTTTGCGGCGCAGGTCTTCCTCAGCGTAAGTGCGCAGCGACACCAGCTCGCGCTCGCTGCTGATACCGCCCTCGCGGCTAAGTGCCAACCGGACTACCGGGTCTAAATTAGGGTTGAATCTTAGCAACAGCGGTTTTTCAATATCCAGTGGCAACATTAAAACATCGAGTTTTTCCCGAACTTCCAGCATGGCCAGATCCATGTCTGTGCCCCAGTCAAACTCCAACACCACATCCGAACGGCCAGATCGCGAGACTGATTGCACTTTGTGCACGCCTTTAACAATGCCCAGCGCTTCTTCAATTGGCTTGCTGACCAACTGCTCTACTTCTACCGGCGCCGCCCCCAGATATTCAGTGCGAATGGTTAAGCTGGGATAGGATAAATCAGGCAGTAAATTGACAGCCAGCCGGCCCGCTGACACTAAGCCAAATAACAGGATGCCAAAGGTAAACATCCATATTGTGACCGGGCGTGCTACCGCTACATCAACCAGTTTCATAATCAATTCCTTATCAGTATTTTCTTATTTTTTGTTCGTTACTGTGGTTATAAGCCCGGCGCTACCGGGCGTAGCGGTTAGAATTCGCGGGTGGTTACTACGTTCACCAGGCTCTGATCTTTGAGGGCGCCCTGACCAGCAATAACAACTTGCTCGCCATTAGCCACGCCTTCTAAAATTTCAACGGCGCTGTCTGAGCTGTAACCAAGATGCACTGGCTTGCGGCTTACTTTACCCTCAGCGTCAACCACAAACACACTGTGCTGGTTATCGATAGTGATAATCGCCCGCTTAGGTACCAGCAGCGCTGCTGGTTTAACGTCGAACTTCAGTTCTACCTGGGCAAACATGCCAGGGCGCAGCTCGCCAGCGCTATTATCAATGATCAGGGTGGTGCGAACGGTACCTGACTGGGCGTCAACCACCGGTGAAATCCGGCTGACATTGGCATTTACCGGTAACATGCCAGCAAAGCGTAAAATGGCGGCCTGACCTGCTCTGGCCTGCGCCAGTTGTTGCTCCGGGATATGCACAACCGCTTCCAGCTCAGCATTGGCAACCAGATGAAACAATGACTGTGGTGCCATCTGGCTTATCAACTGGCCGGTTTTAACATAACGACGGGACACCACACCAGCAATCGGGGCGCGGATTTCAGTTTCGCGGACACTTAATTCGGCCAGGTCGACTGAGGCTTTTACTGCGTCATACTGCCAGCGCAGCTTTTCATACACATCGGTACTGATTAATTTACGTTGATACATTTCCGCCATACGCTGCAGCTCGCTGTCCAGCCGGCTTAATTCAGCCTGCTCTTTCGCCAGCATAAACCGCTGCCGCTCGTTCTCAAGCACCGCCAGCAACTGGCCGGCTTTAACGAAATCCCCCTCTTCCACCAGCACTTGCTGCACTATGCCACTGCTTTTGCTGATAACGTCTGTTTCAGCCCGAGCAGCCAGGGTGGCATTAGTGTGGTAACTGCTGCTTATTTCACCATGACGGGCCAGCGCGGCCTCTACCGGAATGGCAATCACTTCAGCAGTATCAGTATTTGTGCTGCTTTTGGCCTGATTGCAGCCGGTTAAAAATAATGCTGAGCTAAACACTGCCACAACCAGAGATAACTTTTTCATTTTTTCAGGTCCTTGTTATGTACTTACCGTCAGGTTGTTGCAAACGGTACTTTCAAATCAGTTTTTACTACTGGTAGTGACTAATGCAGAGCTTATGCCAGCCTGAATTTTATATTTTTATTTTTTAATTTCAATAAGTTAAATCCATTTAATGTGTAATCAAATATTATTGGCAACCTGCAGTTGGCGAGTTACGCTAAAATTTGGTGAAAAGCAGCAAACTTATTGTTTAGCTTTGAGTCTTAGCTGCTATACACTTGAATTACTGTTTTACGCTGTTATGAGGCAAATATGGCTATTATCGACAACACTCTGCTCCGCACTTGCGGCCTTACTACTGCTTTGATACTGGGGCTTAGTGCCTGTTCCAGCCCTCGTCAGGCCACGGTTGATTTCGATCGCACCGTTAATTTTCAGCAATATCAGACTTATGGCTTCTATCAGCCGGGCCTGGAAGATGGCGCGACAACTGAAAAAACTGAATCAGCCCAACCACTGACAGAGGACGTAAAAGCTGAAAATACCGAAGCTAAAGCCTATACCACTTTATTAGATCAGCACTTTAAAACTGCTATCAATACCGAAATGGCGGCACTGGGTTATCAGTACAGTGAACAAAACCCTCAGCTGTTAGTTAATTACATGACTAATGTTGAAACCCGCAGTGATGTGCGCAGTTCACCGTTTTCAATTAATGCCGGTTACGGTTATTACGGCAGAAGCAGCAGTTTTATGTTTGGCATTCCACTATTTGGCAATCAATTAGAAAAAACCGAGTATAAAGTAGGCACGGTGACTATTGATGTTATCGATGCCAGCGAGCAGCGCCTGGTTTGGCAGGGTCTGGTTGACGGTCGTCTGACGAAAAAAGCTATGGCAAATCCGCAGCAAGCCATTAACGATACAGTACAGCTGATTTATCAGCGCTACCCTACCCGTTTGACTGAGCAGAATAAATAATCAAGCTAGCTGGCAGAAAAAAAGTGGGAGCCGCAGCTCCCATCACTAACCGAGTGACCCATCACCAGATGGGTTAAAATATCCAGGAAGGAAGGTGTAACAGGGCCAATGATGCCAGCTTTTAATGGCATTATTATTACAAAAACACTGACAACTGCTTTTTGCACCCTAAAATAGGTTAAAATCGTCTTTTCCCAGTCATTATTAAGCAGACAGCCTTGCTAGTCGATTCTGAAGTTAAGCAACGCCTGGCAAAATGGATAGCCCAAAGTGGCCACTGTTCGCGCCGCGCCGCTGAGCGGTTAATCACCTCAGGCCGGGTAAAGGTTAACGGCATAGCCGCCAGGCACACCGACCTGGTGAACAACTCTGACTGCATCTTAATAGACGATACCCCCCTTACTGCGCTGCCGCCACTTAGCTACATTTTGTACCATAAACCTATTGGTATCGATTGTAATAACCGGCCCGACGACCCGGCCAGTTTGCATCAGCTGCTTAAAACCCTGCCGCTACGCTTGTTTGCAGTGGGCCGGCTTGATAAAGACTCCAGCGGTATGCTGCTACTTACCAACGACGGCGCGCTGTGTCAGCGGTTAATGCACCCCGATTATCAGCACAGCAAAACCTACCAGGTTGACACAGACAAACCGTTAACTGCAGATTTCATCGGCCAGATGGCCGCGGGCGTCAGCTGGCAGCTTGGCGCCAATCAATATCAGTCACGGCCCTGTCAGGTTAACGCCACTGGCCAAAAGCAATTTGAAATCATTCTGACCGAGGGGATGCACCGGCAAATTCGCTATATGTGTAAAACCCTGGGCTACCGGGTCACAGCGTTAAAACGCACCGCCATCGGCGCCCTGCCACTGGGCGAGCTGGCTGTTGGTCAGTTAAAGGAGTTAAATACTCCAGAAATTCAGACTTTGCAGCGGCCCATGCAGATGTAATGCATGTTTACTATTAATGCTATTTTCCTTAAGGCTCTAAAAAAACAATTAATATTAACTATTGATTTACATGCTATTGGCGTTTAAGCTGGACCCAATTTAGAAGCTGCGGCATTACACGTTGTGAAGCAGTTGATTAATCAGCGAATTTTAATGTTCCGGCCACAAATTTTAAAAGGATGCCAAATGAAGAAATCTTTTCCCCCTATCTTTTCACTGCTTGCACTAGGTGTGACTTTGTCGGTTAACGCTAAAGAGGAAAGTAATTGGTATGTTGGCGCGCAATATAGTGCCCAGGAAATCAGTTCTACCCCTGATCGAAAGTTCAAAACTGTTGGTATCAATGTTGGCTATCAGTTTAATCCGTATTTTTCATTGGAAACCAGAATCGATGCCGGAACATCCGATTTTTCATTTCCGTTTTATCAGGATGAAATCCCGGGGGCAGAGTACATAGAGGAAATTGAGACGCAGGCATCTTTATATGCAAAAGCAATCTATCCCATTTCTAAGTCCTTTAAACTGTATGCGCTGGCAGGACTCACTGAAACGAGATTTAAAATAACCACTGTTGGTGCGGATACAGATGTGGAGGGAAACATGACACTTCGCTATCCTGCAGTTATTAAGGATTCTTACAATGGTTTTAGTTATGGCCTGGGGGTCAGTTACCAATTAACGAATGCAATAACGGTTTTTGTTGACTACAAAGTGCTGCCAGATGCAGAACATTCGATTTCAGATAATAGATGGAAAAACACTAGCTTAGGAATTAATTACTTTTTTTGACTGTAGAATAACCACGCTGCCCAGCATTCAGCGATTAACCAATGCTGAGCACACACTGATAGCTGATATATACCGGTTCATGAACGGCTCAAACTGCAATAACAAGGCCGGTTTTGCGGCCTTGAATTGCAACACTGTTACTTTTTCTCAACAGGCCATTCGTTGCTCAGTTTATTATCAATGCTACTACCCGCTGATACCCGCAACCCAACGCGGGCTCTGGTGTTGCTTTCCAGCTTTAATTCAATATCGCCGCTGACACTGCCTCCGCTGATTCGTGGGCTGGCCAATACCGAAAATTAAAGAACGGCGAAATTAGTGCCCTGCAAAACATCGGGGAAAATTGATCTTTATCAAGCTGTAGTCGTCAGAATGGACTAGGCTGGTTATTAAATGACCAGTAAAAACTGGTTTCAGCCACTCGCATGGAGAAAACAATGAAAGTCATACTGATATTGTTAACAACACTCGCACTAATTGCCTGCTCAGAAGGCCCCGAGTCACCCAGAGGGTTTAGCTTGCCAGAGGGTAATGTTGATGCCGGTAAAGCGGTATTTATTTCTTATCAGTGTCTAGCGTGTCATACCCTGCAGGGTGAACCAGACAGTGGCACTGAACAACACTTACCCAAAAAAGTACCATTAGGTGGCGATGTCACTAAGATCAAAACTTATGGTGAGCTTGTCAGCTCAGTCATTAACCCGTCGCATAAGATTGCCCCGGGCTTTAAACGTGAAGGGTACATTGATGCCGACGGCCAGTCTTTAATGCGCAACTATAATGATGTAATGACAGTGAACGAATTGGTTGATTTAGTTGCGTTCCTGCAGCCTCAATACAATCTGAAACCGTTTAACCGCACTAATTATCCGACGTATTTCCCCTGATGAAAATGCTAAAGCTCTGCTGAACAGTGCTAAAACTAAAAAGACAAGGCCGCTAACGCGGCCTTGTCTTTTTAGGGTAATTATTGATTACAACTTATCCAGCTTAATATCGCCACTGACAGTGGTAATTTCGACACTACCCTCAGCACTACCCAGGGTAAACTGCAAGCTGCGAGCCGGGCCATATTTGGCCTTACTGGCTTTGTCATTGCTAAGCTTATTGGCAATGCTGCCACCCGCTGATGCCCGTAAGTCAATGCGGGCGCTGGTGTTGTTTTCCAGCTTTAATTCAATATCGCCGCTGACGCTGCTACCGCTGACTCGTGGGCTGGTAGCACCGCGCAGTTTAGCTTTAATTTCGCCATTTACCGTACTGAGCTTCAGCTGCTTAGTGCCATCAAGTTCCAGTTTCGCATCACCATTTACGGTGCTGATACTGACTTCTTCTGCACTGCTCTGGCCGTTAATTTTGCCGTTAACCACTTCATAACGCAGTCGGCCGCTGGAGCCTTTATCGTCAATTTCACCATTAACTGAATTAAGCTCAATCTGACCACGAGCGCCGTTAACCTTTATTTCGCCGTTAACGGTATGCAGCTTAACAGTTGTACGTAAGTCATCAGCGCTGATCCTGCCATTGACGGTACTGATCTCACTACTGCCATGGATACCGGTAACCTCGACATTGCCATTAACGCCTTTAAACTCAATGCTGCTACCGACCGGTACTTCGAAACTGAGTTGTGCCATATTGTCTTTATCTTTACCGCTGTAATTTACCTGACGTGGCATGGTCATTTCAAAGCGGCTGAAACCGTCTTTCGTGTCCAGCATATAACCGGTGGCTTTGCTATCCAGTTTTCCTTTAACAGTAAACTTACTGGCCGGCACGGCCTTAATGCTAATTTCGCCACTCATCACTTCAATATATATTTTTTCATTTGCACTGACGTTATGGCTCTCATTCACCACCTCTCTTGAATCAGCCCAGGCCAGCAAACTAATGCTTAGCAATGCTGCGCTGATCAAGCCGGATAAGCCGAATCGGGTAACTTTTTGCATGTAATACTCCTTAAGTGTCTAACTCTTTAATAATGGTTGTTGCAAGGTGGCGCGTTCGATGTACGCCAGTTGCTGTTGGTATAACTGTTGCAGCTGCGCTAACAGCCGCGGTTCATCCGGATAAATTTGCAGAGCCAGGCGCACCTGAGCGATGGCCTGATCCCAGCTGGATAATTGCTGCTGCCAGTTGTCATAACCCTCAGCAATTGCCGCTATTTGGCTAAGCTGCCGGGCTTTTTGCTGCTCGTACACCTGCAGTAACATCAACTCTGCCGACGGCAGAGCGGCAGTACGTTGAGCTGGCGACGGTAACACAGCCAACTGCCAACCCATTAAAGCTACCAATACCACTGCCGCTGCACTGGCCAATCCGAGCCAGGCGGGCCTGTTACTTTGCGAGACAACCGTAACATCAGGCCCAATTCCAACGCAGTGCTCATTTTGCTGAGCGCCCAGCCGTGACTCTATATCCGGCCATAAATCACGCCCTGGCTGGATATCGCTATCAAGCCGCTGCAGCGCTAATTCAAGTTGCTGTTCATTCATCGGCTAACCACTCCTGAAGCAATTGTCTGGCCCGGTGGTACTGGGCTTTAGAACTGCCCTCGGCAATATTTAATAAACCGGCAATTTCCTGATGCTGGTAGCCTTCCAGCGCAAACAATACAAATACCGCCCGGGCCTGTGCCGGTAAGCGTAAAATGGCCTGCTCCAACACTGCCATCTCGCCACTGCAGGCGACAGTTTGCGCTGTCTGCCCGACCGGCTGCTCCGGCTCGGCTAACTGCTGATCATTGCTGTCAGTCAGCCGCAGATACTTTTGCTGACGCCAGTGATCAATAGCGGTGCGGGTAGCTACGCTATGCAGCCAGGTGGCAAAACTACTGTCACCACGAAAAGCCGGCAGTTGCTGCCAAACCTTGACAAAGATCTCCTGACTGGCATCTTCAGCCAGTTGCTTATTGGCCAGCAGCCGCCAGCAAATAGCATACACCCGGCCGATATACTGCTGATAAAGCTGGTAATATGCTTGTTTGTCGCCTTGTTTTGCGGCTGCAATTACCTGCGCCAGCTCCATTGCCATAACTGCCCTTTGTCTGGGTTTAATATTCAATTTTTATCAGTATTAGCAGATTAGTCGTAAGCCTGGCGGGAAAGGTTTAAATACCACAGTTATTATTTTGAAATTAACGGCTACTGTGGCGCCACAACCACCATGCCAGACTTAAGGTAAGGCTATACATCAGCAGGGAAGCCAGTACCACACCCGACCAGCCGGACCATTGCCAGAACGGTTGCAGATAAATACTGCCAATACTGGCGCCGACATAATAAAACACCAGGTACAGCGCACTGGCACTGGCTTTAGCGTGCTTAGCATGTTGGTTCACCCAACTGCTGGCCAGTGAGTGGCACAGGAAAAAGCCAAAAGCACTGATAAAAAAACCACTGACAATCAGTGGCAGCTGGCTATTCAGGGTTACCAGACTGCCCAGCATCATCAGCACAATGCCCAGGGCCATTGCCAATGGTGCTGACATGCGCCGGGCAATTTTTGCAGATAAAGCTGAACCGACAGTACCGCTGAAATAGGTAAGAAACAGCAACCCCAGCATACTGCTGCTTAGCAGGTATGGCGGCGCCGCCAGCACAAAACTGATAAAAGTGTACTGATTTAAAAACACCAGAAAATTCAGGCCGCCAATCAGGTAGGTTAACAGCAACAGCGGCTGGCGCAGATGATAGCCATGGTTACTGAGGGCTTGCCGAAGCCGGAACGGCTGGCGATTAAACTGATGAGATTGCGGCAGATAACGCCAGATAAAGTAGCAACTCAGCGCACTTAACAGCGCCATGGGCCAGAATACCCATTGCCAGTGCCCCAGATCGGCCAGGCCACCGGCCAGTAAACGGCCACCAATACCGCCCAGCGAATTAGCACTGATATAATAACCAACGGCAGTCACCAGTGCCGGCGTGGAATATTCCTCGCCCATCCAGGCAATAGCGATGGCCGGTAAACCGCCGAGGCAAATGCCCTGCACCGCCCGCCAGCATAACAGGGCGCCGAAGCTTTCAACCTGAGTCAGCGCCAGGGTACTGACGGTCATGCCCAGCATGGTTACCAGCAATAAGGATTTGCGGCCCCAGGCATCAGATAACGAAGCATAAACCAGTAAAGACAGGCCCAACCCCAGTGTAGCAATGGTATAGCTCAGGCTGGCTTGCAGCGGGCTTAACTGAAAATCCCGGCTAAGCTGCGGCAACAGCGGTTGCAGTAAATGCAAATTGGCAAATACCACTATGGCGGCCAGACACAGCGCAAAACAACTACGATAAAACGCGGCCGATTTATACTCAATCACAATGCGGGATCCGCTGTTGGCAAAGCCACAGTATACTGGCTTTACCTGGCGCTGACGAGCTGGTATCAGGGCAACTTACCCGGTGGCATCGCACCATAAGCGGTGTATCATAGCGCTGGTTTAAATCAGAAAGGTCCCGGCTTGCTGTCATTATTTTTAAATGCCCCGCTACAAAAAAAAGTGGCTGCTATCGCCCTGCCAATGGTGCTGTCTAATTTGTCAGTACCGCTGCTAGCACTGGTCGATACTGCAGTCAGTGGTCATTTAGAACATGCCTGGTATCTGGGTGGTGTAGCGCTCGGTTCCAGTTTAATCAGTCTGCTGTTTTTTCTGCTGGGCTTTTTACGGATGAGCACCACCGGCCTGACGGCTCAGGCTTATGGTGCCAATGATAACGCAGGTCAGCTACGCTGTTTAAGCCAGAGCTTGTTAGTCGCGCTGCTACTGGCTGCGCTGTTGTTAATATTGCAATGGCCACTGGCCCGGCTGGCCTTTAGCTTTAGTGACGCCAGTAGCCAGGTAAACCAACAAGCGCAGCTTTACTTTGCTATCCGGATCTGGAGCGCCCCGGCAACCTTACTCAATCTGGTATTAATGGGCTGGTTTTTAGGCCGGCAAAATGCCCGCTATCCGATGTGGATGCTGATCGTTACCAACTTAATCAATATCATCCTCGACTTAGTATTTGTGCTGGGTTTTGGCTGGCAGGTTGCCGGCATTGCTGCGGCATCAGTGGTGGCTGATTACGGCGGCCTGCTGCTTGGTGGCTATTTGCTGCTACGCAGCCTGGCAGCGACGGATTTACTGGCAACTATGCTAAACCAGCTTAGTAAGCTGGCTGGGCTCAAGCGCTTATTTGCGCTAAACCGTGATATTTTTTTGCGTAGTGTGTGCCTGCAAAGTGTTTTTGTGTTTATTGCCTTTCAAGGTGCCGCCTATGGCGATAATACTGTTGCCGCTAACGCCGTATTGCTGAGCTTTTTAATGCTTGTGTCCTATGCCATGGACGGCCTGGCTTATGCAGCCGAGAGCCTGGTAGGTAAAGCCATAGGTGCAGGGGATAGCCGCCTGCTCGGCAATACTCTTGGCCTGCTGGCGCTATGGTGCTTGTTGCTGGCTATGGTATTCAGTGCCGGTTATGGCTTTTTGGGTAATCACTTTGTCAGTTTACTCACATCATTACCTGAGGTGCAGCAGCATGCTGCACTTTATCTGGGCTGGATGATTTTACTGCCGCTACTGGCCTGCTGGGCTTATTTTCTGGATGGGGTATTTATTGGTGCTACTCAGGGCAAAACCCTGCGCAACAGTATGATTATTGCCCTGCTGGGTTTTGCCGGCAGTTTCTTCCTGCTGCAAAGCTGGCAAAACCATGCACTGTGGGCAGCGCTGGCGGTATTTATGCTGCTGCGCAGCATTAGTTTGGCCCTGGTTCTGCGGCGCCAGTGGCACAGTGGGCAGTTTCTGCAACCAACCTCAGATTAAAAATCCCGTGACTTTGTTAAGTTATTGCTAAGCGGTGGTGCCTCGGTTAGAGTGGACGGCGTCATAATTCTACGGTGCTCCGGCACTGACTAATAACGAGACGCAACCTGCATGAGTACTTCCACTATTTCACCGCCCATGTCGGCTTTGCCGCAACCATCATCATTTTACCGCTGGATGGTATTGTTGTTCGTCAGCCTGGCAATGTTTGGTAACTATTATATTTACGACTCGCTGTGGCCGATTGTCGATTTACTGCGTGAACAACGTGATTTCAGTTATCAGCAAATAGGCTGGTTATCCACAGCATATAATATTGCGGCTTTATGTGTGCTGCTGCTCGGTGGTTATATCATCGACCGCTGGGGCACCAAAAAAGCCATTACCCTGTTTGCCTTAATTTGTCTGGTCGCGGCTGCGGTAACAGCGTTCAGCCCTAATTTCGAAACTATGTTTGCCGGCCGCTTTATGCTGGGCCTGGGAGCTGAGCCACTGATTGTCGCCGCTACCACGGTGCTGGCTAAATGGTTTAAAGGTAAAGAGCTGAGCTTTGCCTTTGGCATCAACTTATCTATCTCGCGGTTGGGCTCAGCCTCCGCCGACTGGTCTACCGGCTTTGCCAGCCCGCTTTATGTAAACTGGCAAGACCCGTTATGGCTGGCGACTGCCGTTGCCGGCATCTCGGTTACTGCTGCTATTTTGTACTGGATTTTAGAACGCCGGGCCGAAGGCCGCTACGATTTAGGCGTAGCAGACAGCACCGATAAACTGGAATTTAAAAGCCTGTATTCGTTTAGCGCCTCCTACTGGTACATAGTAGCGCTTTGTGTAGTGTTTTATGCCACAGTATTCCCGTTTCGCAGTTTTGCAATTGATTACTTTCAGCAGGCTCATGGCCTGGACCGTGAAGCTGCCGGCATTTTAAGCAGCCTGTTACCGGTAGCTGCCATT
The DNA here is from genome assembly GCF_000382165.1 of Arsukibacterium perlucidum DSM 18276. Taxonomy (GTDB): domain Bacteria; phylum Pseudomonadota; class Gammaproteobacteria; order Enterobacterales; family Alteromonadaceae; genus Alishewanella; species Alishewanella perlucidum. The sequence continues at coordinate 29,457 of NZ_KB907719.1, forward strand.
ATTGCCACCCCCTTATTCGGGCTGTGGGTAGACCGGGTGGGTAAACGGGCGCTGTTTATGGCCGCGGGCTCGCTGGTGATGCTACCGCTGTTTTTAATGGTTACCTATTTGCCTGCCGGGCCAGACGTTAATGTGATGATCCCCTTTATTGGCAGCGCCGTGGTGCCGCTTACTCTGCTGCTGGTTATTTTGCTGCTGGGTATGGTGTTCTCGCTAATTCCTGCGGTGATGTGGCCCTCTGTCGCCTACATAGTCGATAGCCGCCGGCTTGGCAGTGCCTATGCCCTGATGACGTTCTGCCAGCAAATTGGCTGGGCGATAGTGCCACTGACCGTCGGCTACCTGAATGATGTTTATCTGGCGGGGCCTGAAAATATTGATGGTTATACCCCTGGTATGTGGTTCTACACCGCACTGGCATCGTTAGGTTTGTATTTCTCTTACAAACTGTGGCGCACCGAGCAAGGACCGGGAGGTCATGGCCTCGACTCGATCACCACTAAAAACCCTGTGGTGGCGGCCGAGCAACACCCTGGTTAAACCTCAGTTTTACCGGCAATAACTGAAAACGGCGCCCTTTAACCAAGGCGCCGTTTTTTTATGCAACATAAGCCTAAAGTTTCCACCAAGCCCGCCGATACCATTACGAAGAAATAATTTAGCTAAGCTATAATTTAATTAACTGCCAGTAATGCTGGCGAGAGCAACAAGAGGTCATTGTTATGGCTATTACACCTAACACCGCCAGTATTGTGGCTAAAAAAAGCACTCAAACGGCTAACGCCCAGCAAAACCAAGCCGCGCAGGACAACAAGCGCGCGGTTGACAATAAGGGCATTGAAAGCAGTGCAGCAAAAGCCCGTCAGGCGCAGAACGTGGCAATTTTAAAAGCCAACGAGCAGGTGTCGCTTAGCAGCAACAACGACTCGCTAAGCTTGCTGTATAAAACGGCGCTGGAAGGGATTAATGCCGAGCTGGAGCCGGTATTGGGCGAGAACGCAGCGCAGAAAATCTATGACTCAGGTGTCGATACCTCGCCTGAGGCAACCGCCGAACGAATTATTGCTTTTGCCACCAGCTTTTACAGCCGCTATAAAGAACTTAACCCCGACCGCACTGAACAAGAGCAACTGGATAACTTCTTCGCAGTAATTGGCGGCGGCATTGAAAAAGGCTTTGCTGATGCCAAAGATATTCTGAAAGGGTTAAAAGTGTACGAAGGTGAGGTTGAAGACGGCATTGACCAGACTTACGCCAAAGTGATGGCCGGTTTGGAAACTTTCAGCCAAAAAATGTTAGAACTGGCTGAGCAGGCCACTAAAGAAAATGCCCCTGAAAGCAGCAATCAAGCTGACACCAGCAATTAAATAGTCTGTAACAGCCTGCCACTTAAAGCCTGGCTGTCACGGCCTGCCTATGCATCCTGTTTATCAATCCGGGTAACCAGCAACTGGTCGATTTTATAGCTGTCGATATCAACCACTTCAAATTTATAGCCGCCGTGTAACACAAAGTCAGTGCGCTTGGGGATCTTACGCAGAGTAAACATCATAAAACCGGCAATGGTTTCATAATTCTCCGGATTTGGAAAACTGTCGATATCCAGCACCCGCATTACGTCGGCCAGCGGCGTTAACCCTTCCACCAGCCAGGAATTAGCATCGCGTTTTACTATCTGTTCTTCTTCTGAACTAACCAGCTCCCCCATCACGATACTCATCACATCTTTTAAGGTGATAATACCCACCACTAAGGCGTATTCATTCATAATAATGGCAAAGTCGACCCCGGTAGATTTAAAATGCTCCAGTGCCTCATACAACGACAAAGTATCAGGAATAATCAGCGGTGAGCGCACTATGCCCTCTTTTTTCAGTGAAATTGGCTGGTCATGCAACACCTGCATCAAAATATCGCGGGTATCAACATAGCCCACTACCCGGTCCAGCACTTCGTCACAAACAATAAACTTGGCGTGCGGGTGCTCAGCAATTTTTGCTTTAATATTGTCCTGCGACTCATTATTGGTGAAAAAAATCAGGCTCTCCCGCGCTGTCATCGCAGAGGTCACGGTGCGCGATTCCATATCAAACACATTTTCCAATAGCTGATGCTCATGTTGCTGCAACACCCCGGCCTGAGCGCCGGCATCCATCATCGCCATAATATCATCGGGCGTAATATCATCTTTGCGCATCGTCGGCACATTAAACAAGCTGAAAAATAAATTGGCCAGGCCATTAAACAGCCAGACCAGAGGTTTTAACAGCAAAATCAGCAGTAGCATAGGCTGGACGATTTTCACTGCGATTTTTTCAGGCGCAATCATTGCCAGCCGCTTAGGCATTAAATCGGCAAATAAAATAAATAACGACGTAACAAAAAATACCGATAACACAAAAGCGGCAACCGGCAGCCAGCTCGCATCAGTAAACAGGGCAAGTATCGAGGAAAAATAAGGAGTAAAAGCCGATTCACCTAGAATACCCCCCAGAATTGCCACAGCATTCAGACCAATTTGCACTACAGTAAAAAAGTTACCGGGGTGTTCCTGCAGCATCAGCACTTTTTCAGCACTGACATCGCCCTGCGTCGCCATCATCCGCAAACGCATTTTGCGGGATGCCGCCAGCGCTATTTCAGAAACCGAAAAAAACGAACTGGCAGCTACCAGCAGCAACATAATAAACAGGTATTCAAGGGCACTCATAACACTTCCAGAAAACTCAGGGCAAACCATTTTGCCAAGGTTAAACAACACTGTTGTTATTATAGCTTTAATCAGCTGCTAATAACCCTAAGCAACTGAAAATATACAGACTGAATCTTTATAGAACACAAATTAACAGCTGTAATTGTTTGCAAAATAAGCTATCTTCAATCTAATTATGTTGACTGGAACCGGCGCATGTATCTGATTTCAGCTTTAAAAAGCTTGTCATTGATCCGTCTTTTTGCCGCGTTGTTAATTTTATTATGCCTGAGCCCGGGCACAGTCATTGCCCAACAGCAAACTGACCAACAGCTTGAGCAAGAACTTGATCAATATATTGTCTTAACCCGGGATGATTTTGATCAGGCCGGTAAATTTCTCGACGAGCTGTACCAACGTTATTACATCAACCCGGATGCTGATATTCCGCTTGCCAGCAAGGTGCGGCTGTTATCTTATCAGGCCACTTCATTACTTTATCTGAAGCAGCAATTACAGGCTGATGCATTACTTTCTGAGCTGCTGGCATTAATTGAACAAACCGATGACCCCAATGCCTTAGCTGAAATCTACGCAACTGAAATCCAGTTTATGTTATATCAGCAATTGTTATCTGCGGCGGTATTAAAAGCTGATCGACTTGAATTAATGGCAACTCAGGCTGATGTCCCGCGGGTACGCTACTATGTTCATAATATACTCGGAGGGCTATTTCAGGCCGATAGCCAGTACGAACGGGCCTTACAGCAATATACCGACGCACTGGATGCTGTAATTGAAACCGACAATCAGTTTACCCTGCGCCGCCGTGCTTTTTTAAATTTTTCTATAGCGCAGGTATACAGCGAGCTAAAAAAATGGCCGGAAGCCAGAGTGCTGACTGAAGAGCTGATTGCGGATGCTAAGAAATATCAGTATAAGCAGTTTTTGCCAGAGCTTTACGTAATGCTCGGTTTTATTGTTGCTGAACAAAAAGATTTAGACGCCGCTATTGCCATTAACCAACTTGGGCTTGCCGCAGCAAAAGAGATTGACCAACCTGGTGTTGAGCTGACATTCCAGAATAATCTTGGCTCTATTTATATCCAGTTGGCTAACTACGCTGCAGCTAAACAGGCCTTGCACCAGGCGGCTGAACAAGCAAAGATATTAAACGATGAATTCAGCAATCAGCTTATTACTTTTAACCTCGCTTATATAGAGGTGATGGAAGGCCAGCATGACAGTGGCCTGGCCAAAATGCTGACAGCACTGGAATATTTTAAAAATAACGATACCAAATCCGGCTATGAATCAACGTTGGAATGGGTAGCTAAAGCCTATGAGGCTGCTGGCAAATATCAGTTGCAAGCCCAGACATTACAGCAACAACTGCAGCTGCGGGCAGAAATTTTAACCAGTGCGCGGGAAAAAAGCATCAGTGAGCTACAAAACCGCTATGATACCAAAGCAAAAACCCAGCTGATTACCATTTTAGAACAGGAAAACAACTTAAAAGCCCAGTTACTGGACAATCAAAAGCTGCAACAACAACTCACTGCCCTGTTTTCGTTAGTACTTATTTTTGCTGCCATAATGCTGTATCAATTGTATCGTAAAGTGCGCCAGTCGAACCGCAAGTTACGGGAAGCTAACAAACAACTGGAATATCAGTCATTACGTGACCCACTAACGGGTTTATTTAACCGCCGCGCGTTGCAGGACAATATGCAGCGCCGCTCCAAATTTGGCCGGCGGATAAGTGATAACAATACTCATGCCAACGGCTTTTTACTGCTGGATGTCGACTATTTCAAAAAAATTAATGACAGCTATGGCCACGCCGCTGGTGATGAAGTACTGAAACAACTCAGCGCCCGTTTAATTGCGGTTTGCCGAGAGCAGGATTTAGTGATCCGCTGGGGTGGCGAAGAGTTTTTATTATACCTAGATAATATTCAACCTGAGCAGGTAGCTGGTTTTTGTCAGCGTATTCTTGAAGTGATTGCCAGTGAGCCGGTGGCGTGCGAAGACAAACTGATCCCGGTCAGCGCCAGTGGCGGTTTTATTCATTTGCCGTTCGCCGGTATTGATGAAACCGAGCTTGACTGGGAGCGGGCGCTGCAAATTGCTGATATGGCGCTGTATTTAAGTAAAGTTCATGGCCGTAACCAGGTGTATGCCATTACCGGGTTACGCTGTGACTACGAATTAGCCCGCCAGCCCCTGACCAATGATTTACAAGCAGCAATCCAACAGAGTATGGTCGACTATATCACCATTAAAGGCCCGGCATTGCCCCAGTAAAACTGGCGACTTTAATTGGATAGCCGCTGTTGTTACCCCCATTACTGTTACTGCTGTTTACTGCTGTTTACTGCTGTTTACTGCTGTTTACTGCTGTTTACTGCTACAAGAATGCAGCGCCAGCCAGCAACATTATCAATAGCAGCAATGCGCTGGAGCTTACCACATTGGCAGGGGCCAGCCGGTTTAAAGCACGCTCTGCGGCCCGCCAGTTAAATTTCAGCCGTGGCGCCTGCCACTGCCGTTGTGGCTGGTATAATCGCTTCAGCCACAACGACCATAACAACACTGCGCTATTCCGATCATAATATGTCGCTGGCAATCGCCATTGCCGCCAACGTGCAATGTAAACCAACAGCACCGCCAGAAAAAGTGGGAAGCTCAGCGCCCATATTTTTGGCCAGGCCAGGGTTTGCAGGCTCAGTTGCTGCATTGGCTGCCATTGCCATGGCAGCCAGATGAGTACCAGTAGCAGCACCAAAAGACAAGCGCCTTGCCAGTACAAGGCAAAACCGGGGGCCGGCGCTAAGCCATAGCGGGAAGTAAGCTCTCGCTGTTGCTGGCGCAGCGCCGCGGCCAGATGCAAAAACAACAGCGCCGTTAATAAAGCGCCGAGAGTTAACAAACCGGTCAGTATATCGGTATTAAGCCAACCCGGCACCGACATCTCACTAAGCAGACTTTTTAAGCCGGTTTTGATTGCCGCGCCACCACTTAACGGTATCGCCATTAACGCCAGTGCCGGCAGCCAGAAAAACAACTGCCAGTAACCGGGCAATGGTTGTTTCGCGTTTACGCCGGCAAATAAAAATAATGCCCCTTTGGCAAAGGCATGATGTGCGGCATAGGCTATCAGCACCGGTAGCACCGCAGCTGCATTGGCTGTCCAGGCCAACGCTACCAGTATCAGAATATAACCAACCTGACTTACCGAAGAATACGCCAGAATAACCTTGGGCTGACGATACAACAGACTGGCCAGCACCCCAAAACCAGCGGAGAAAAACCCAAGGCATACCATATACGGCACCCAGTATTGCAACAGCGGATCGCCAGCCGGTAAAAACATCACCAGCCCCAGCACCCCGGCTTTAATCATCGCTCCGGATAGCACAGCACTGGCCGGAGCCGGTGCTGCAGGATGCGCCTGCGGCAACCAGATATGCAGCGGCCAGAACCCAGCTTTTAACCCCAGGCCGGTAATAGTCAACAGAATAGTCAGGTGATCCAACGGCACCTGCTGCCAGCTCTGCCAGTCATACTGGCCATCGGCCGCACTGGCCCGCAGGATCAACGCTGCAAACAACAACAGCTCACCAATTATCGCCAGTTGTAAATATAAACGGCCGGCCCGACGCGCAGTTTTATCGCCGCTATGCACCACCAGACCATAAGCCGACAAGCTCATAACACTAAAACCAAGATAAAAACTGATGGCGTCCAGTGCCCCAATCAACAACATATTGCCGGCAAAGCTCAGGCCGAAAAACAGCCAGTAGCGGCGCTTATGCGCCGCTTTTGCCATAAATGCCAGGCTGAATGCCGCAGCAACCAGCCATAAACTTAAACTAAAGTACCACCAGACCTGCTGCAACTCTGTTACCAGACCCAGGCCAGCTCCGGGCCAAAGCCAGGGCGATAAATCAATCATAACTGAACTCCCGCTCGACGATCAGTTCAGCCCAGCTGAGCGGGCTTATCCCGGTACTGGCAAACAGGCCCATCAGTATAATGAGTAACGCGGTAAACAGCATTGGCAACAGCAGCATCCAGTGAGTTTCCAGCCTGGCTGACAGGCGCTGCTCATCAGGCCAGCTGCCACGCTGGGGTAAAAACCATAAGCGATAAATAATTGGCAGAAAATAAGCAGCATTTAACAGCCCCGAAAACACAAACACCAGCAGCATCAGCTGGTTGTCACTGGCCACGGCACCAAGCCCTAGGTACCACTTACTGATAAAGCCGGCAGTCGGCGGGATACCAATCATCCCCAGAGCGCCCAGCGTAAAGGCAACAGACGTCAGCGGCATGCGCCGGCCAGCACCATTTAACTCATTGATTTTATGCACCCCCAGGGTCTCAGCATAATTGCCGGCGCAAAAAAACAGGGTAATTTTCATCACACCCTGATGCACCAGATGCACCAACCCACCCACTGCCGCCAAAGGCCCCAACATTGCTACGCCAACTGTAATATAGGAGACCTGGCTAATGGTGGAATACGCCAGCCGTCGTTTAATGTCCTGCTGGGCCAGCGCCCGCCAGGAGCCATATAAAATAGTCGCTGCAGCTAGCAACATTAAGGGTTCGGCCAGCTGCAACAGCTGCATACTCTCAACCCCGAATACATCGTATACCAGCCGGATAATGCCAAACGCGCCGGCTTTAACCACGGCTACCGCATGCAGCAGGGCGCTGACCGGTGCCGGCGCTACCATTGCTTGCGGTAACCAGCCATGCAATGGCAATAGTGCTGCCTTAACACCAAGTCCGGCAATCATCAGGCCAAAAGCCAGCTGCAGCAGCCCGGAGTGCTCACTCACTACAGCACTGACATAACCACCAGGGACAAATTGCGGGCTTTGCACCAGCGAATGTAACAGGGCGACCCCGGTCAACAGCAGTAAACCGCCGCCCAGGGTATACGCCAGATACCGCCGGCCAGCAGCCAATGACTGTGGTGTGCCGCGATGCACCACCAGCGGGAAGGTAGCCAGCGTCAGCAGCTCGTAAAACAGTAAAAAACTAACCAGATTACCCGACAACGCCAGGCCAACGGTGGCACTGACACATAAACTGAAATAGCCGAAAAACCGCGAACGCAGCGGTGAGTTTTCCAGATAACCAATGGCATAAATAGTGGTTGCCAGCCATAACACTGACGACAAAACCACAAACAGCAGCGACAAGGCATCACCTTGCAACACTAAATCGGCACCCGGCAAAAACGGCACACTGAAGTAAAAAATGTCACCGGCTTTCACCGCCTGCCACATTATCAGCACGAGGATCAGCTTTACCGTCACGCCCAACAGATTCAGGCTGATCCGCAGTTTTACCTGCTGCTCTTTCAGGGTGAAAATAATTAAGCCCGGCAGCAGCGAGCTTAAAATAATGGCCAGTGGTAAGTAGCTTAACCAGAACGGGCTCATAACGCCTCCAGCCGCAGCAGTAACAGCAAAGGCTCGCTAAACAGCGCCATCGCCCAAACCGCTAAAGCCGGCAACAAAGCCAGCCACTGCGGCACCAGCTGCGGCGCAAAATCAGGTGCCACCGGGTCGGCCCGGTCAAACGCCAGTACCACTACCCGAAATACATAGGCAGCAGACAACAAGGTGGCAAACACCAACGCTAACGGCCAGAATAATTGCTCTCCCTGCAACCACAACCCCTGTAACAGCGCCCACTTAGCCAGAAAGCCGCCGCTGGGCGGCAGGCCTATTAAGCTGCCGCCGGCAACGGCAAAAGCAAACATGGCCAGAGGCATCGTCTGGCTGGCGCCCTTTAATATGGTCAGCCGCTTGCCACCCAGGGTGGCACTCATTTCGCCGATAGCTAAAAAGCAGGCTGCTTTGGCCAGGGCATGGGCCAGCACAAACAGCCATAAAGCAGCGAAAATCAACGGTTGGTCAAACGTTAGCATCAGCCCGAGGGCCAGAGTGGCATACCCGAGTTGGGCCACCGTAGAATAGGCCACCAGATTTTTAGCAAAAGGTGTGCGAAGCGCCGACCAGCCGCCAAACAGCAAGGCAGCCAGACCCGCAGCAGCAAACAGTGGCGCCATGGCCTGCGCTTGCGAGGTGCTTGCCAGCTGCAGCCAGAGTAAACACAGAATAAACAAGGGCCCTTTCACCACCAGCGCCGACAACAGCGCACTAACCGGAGCAGGAGCGGCAGCATGGGCTGCTGGCAACCAGGCATGTAAAGGCCAGATCGCGGCTTTTAACATTAAGCCCAGGCTCATCAACAGTAAGGCGCTGTTACTCAGCCAGCCGGCCTGCCACTGGCTGGCTAAGCCGGCAATATCCAGCAAACCGTAGGCACCATAGAGCAGCACTACGCCAAGTAAATAGCAGAGCGAGCCAAACAGCGACAGCAGCAAATAATTAAATGCAGGTTTAATGGCTTTACGACCGGACAGGCTAACCAGCGCCACCGCAACCAGCCCCAGTAGCTCCAGACAAACGTACAGATTAAATAAATCACGCGACAACCACAGCGCGGTTAAGCTTAATTGCAGCAAAGTACTGAGTGGCCAGAAACCCTGACTTAACTTATCCCGGCTACGGGTGGCAAAAGCATATAAACCCACTAACAGCTGCAATACGGTACTTAGTAAAATCAGCAGACAGCTTAACGTGTCGGCCTGCCAGGCAATGGCCAGGCCGGAGGGCCAACCGGCCAACAGCCAGTAACGGGTACCCTGCTCAGCAACCTGCAGCAACAGCTGCAGTGCCAGCAGGCTGGAGGCGGCCGCCGAAAACAGCGCCAGCAGCGGCGCAATCCGGGGCCAGAGCAACATTAGCAAAGCACTTAACAGTGGCAAGACCAGTAACAGAATCATCATTGCTCTGGCTCCGTTTGCTTCAGCTGCAGTGGCGCTGACATCTCAGACGAGGACTGTTCCAGCCTGGCAAGCAGTGCCAGGGCAAAAGCAGTAGCACTTACCGCGACCACTAAACCGGTAAGCACCAGGGCCTGCAGCACCGGATCAGCCGCTAGTTCTGTGGCCCCGGACCCGCTAGTCCGATAAGCCAATACCACCATTAACATAAAGATTCCGGCACTGATGATATTTAAAGCCAGGATCCGGCGCAGCGGTTCAGGGCCGATGATAAAACCATAAACCCCAATTGCCACCAGGCTGGCTGCGGTAAGCAAAAACAGCAGCAGCGAACCACTGAGTTCAGTCATCACTGCCCCCTGCGCTATCTTGTGTTTCGAGGCTGAGCGGTGTGTCAGGCTGTTCAGCAACCACCAGTAAGGTCAGAGTAATAGCAATCGCCAGGGTGGCAAAAGTTTCAATCAGTAAGATAATGTACTTGGCCAGCTGCGGTGGCCAGCGCAGCCAGACCGGCTCAGCCGCCAGCCCCTGCAGCAACCAGGCCGCCAAAGCCGCGATAACAAATACCCCCAGCCCGGCAACAGCAAAAAACCTGACCCAGATATTGCGCCAGGCTAACCAGTTAAGTTGCTTGTTTAATTTCAATACTACGGCACCTGCTGCCAGCAGCGCACCGGCCTGAAAAGCCCCGCCTGGCTGGCTGGCGCCGGCCCACAATACATAGCCCGCCAGCAAAATAATCAGCGGCGCTAATAGCTGGCTCCAGCTACGGCTCAGTGCCCAGCTATTTTGTCGAACTGGCGCTGGCGCAACCTGTAAGGTGCCTAGCAAAGCCAGTAGTAACACCAACAATTCCAGCAAGGTGTCCCAGGAGCGAAAATTAAGTAATACCGCCGTTACCGGATGGCTGACCCCACTGCCGGCTAACTCCTGTAATACCAGAGCGGGCAACGGCCCGGGGCTGGCCGGAATTTGCAGCAACGCCAGCAGTAAACCGCTAAGGGTTACTAATACGAATAAAGCAGGCCAGCAGCGTTGCTGCCAGCTTACTACCGGGCTAAGTGCCAGCTGGCCCTGGCGGGCCAGCGCGGTAAAACATAAGGCGCCGGTTAAACCTGCGCCAATAGCGGCTTCCGCCAGCGCCAAATCAGGTGCCGCCAGCCTGGCCCAGGCCATGGCCATTAACAGGCCAAAAGCAATATATAAAATAACCGCATGGCTTAGCTGCCGGCTTAACACACTGGCCAGTGCCAGCGCTAATAACAAACCGCAAAGTAAGGTATCAAATAGCAGCAAACTCATGCCTGGTCCTGCTTTGCTTTACAAAAGCGGGCCAGCAACTGGCAGGATACCGTGCCAGACGCCATTACCAGCAACCAGATCAACAGCATTAACAGGTTTTGCCACCAGCTACTGTAAAACATTAAGCCAGCAATAACCGAGCCCAGGCCAAGTGAATCGGCTTTTGTTACCGCATGCAGCCGGCTGAAACTGTCAGGAAAGCGCAACATGCCAATACTACCGGCAATAAAAAACAGCAGGCCAATAAACAGCAGCCCACTGCTTAATACGAAGCTGAACAGGCTGAGCTCACCAATATCACTCATGACTGCTCCTCTGAAGAGTCCGCTTTTAGTGCATGATTATGCTTTAAGCGTTGCACCAACGCCGCCGGCGCCGCTGCGGCCAGTAAAGCCAGCACCAGTGCCACATCGCGCAGCGCCGGCTGATTCAATGCCTGAGCCAGCACCAGACACAACGCCACACCTGTGCTGCCAAACAGTTGCACGGCAAGTAAGCGATCTAATAATGCCGGGCCTTTTACAACCCGCCATAACCCCAGCAGCATGGTCAGCAACAGCGCGACAGCCAGCATCATCATAAAGTGGTACCTGCAGGCGTTTCCTGTCGCAACAGCCTGGCAAGTTGCTGTTCCAGCGCAATCACCCCGGCTTGCCAGTCGGCCTGCTGATCAAGCACATGCAGCAGTAACTGAGCGGCTTGTGGCGGATGCTGCTCTATCTCGGCACTGCAGGTACCGGGGAGCAGGCTAATCATGCTGGCCAGCAAACGTTGGCTGGCGGGTTCGGATAAACTTATCGGGTAACGTTGCCAGCCTGGCGCTAATTTCTGCTCTGGTGCCAGCGCCCGCCAACCAACATCAAAAGCGCCCAGCACTAACTGTCTGGCAAAAAACAGCAGAAAGCCCGGTAAAGCCCGCCAGCGTATGGCGGGAACCTGAATATTGGCGAAATATAGCCATAACAAAATAGCGCCACATACCGGTATAAAAAACCACCAGCCGCGATTTTCCGTTAAAGCGGCCCAGCACAGGGCAATAGCCAGAGCAGCAACGATCAGCTGAGTAATTTTGGGCTTGGAACGGGTAATGGCCATGCTTACTCCTTAGCTGAAACAATCCACTAATAGTATTGAATGTAATAGAAAAGTTCAATTAACTGGCGCGGGCAGGCTTAACAAAGCTTGATTAAACTCAGCAACAGGTACTGGCTTACCAAATAAGTAGCCCTGATACTGATAACAACCTAACTGCTGCAGGGCAGCAAACTGGCGGCTGGTTTCAACCCCTTCGGCCAATACCTCCAGCCCCAGCGTATTGCCAAGCGCAATAACCATTCTGGCAATAGCTTCATCGTTGCCGTCGGTTAAAATATCACGGACAAAGCTACGATCTATTTTTAACTGGGTTAATGGTAAACGCTTTAAATAAGCCAGAGATGAATAACCGGTGCCAAAATCATCCAGCGCAAAACCGATGCCCATTGCCGCCAGCTGCTGAATTTTTTCAACAACGTCATTGATATCGGTGATTAGCAGGCTTTCTGTCAACTCCAGTTTCAATCTTGTTGGCTCAGCACCGGTTTGCTGCAAAATGTGTTTTACCTCAGCAACAAAGTCAGCCTGGCGAAACTGGCTGGCACTGATATTCACCGCTAAGCTTAGCTCTGCTGTCAGCGGCTGTTGCTGCCAGAGCCGCAATTGCTGACAGGCCGCTGACAACACCCAATTGCCAATAGGCAGAATTAAGCCACTTTCTTCGGCAAAGCCAATAAAGCTATCAGGCGCTATCAGCCCGCGCTCCGGGTGGCGCCAGCGAATAAGAGCCTCGGCGCCCAGTGCCTGGCCTGCATGCCCCACCTGTAACTGATAAAACAATTCAAACTGCTGCTCACGAATCGCCAGTCGCAGTTGATTATCTAACTCTGTCCGCTGGCTGGCTTTCTGCTGCATGGTAGGGTCAAAAAAATAAAAGCAGTTACGACCGGCCGCTTTTGCCTGATACATCGCCATATCGGCCTGAGTGATCAGCATATCCGGACTTTCCTGATAACCACTGAATATACTGACACCAATACTGACACTGTTGTGATACACAATATGCTGACGCTGGTATTGCTGAGCAACGACCTGCATCAACTTTGCCGCCACAACTTTAACCGCATCAATCGCATCAAGGCTACTACTGGCCAGTTGTTCCAGAATGACCACGAACTCATCAGCACCAAAGCGGCCAACCGTATCGCCGTCACGCAGCACCTGCTGAATTGCCAGGCCAACATGTTTCAGTAATTCATCGCCCTGCTCAAAACCATGGCTGTCATTAAAATGCTTAAAGTTGTCCAGATCGATAAACAGCAACGCGCCGAAACTGTTGTAACGCTTACTGATGGCAAGTGCCTGCTGCAAGCGATCCAGGATAAATCGCCGGTTTGGTAATTGAGTTAACTGATCAAAAAACGCCAACTGGTTAATTTTCAGTTCGGCCCGCTGCCGTAATAAACTACCGCAGATATTGCCGGCAATAAGGCTTAATGCTGCCACCTGTTCTGCTGTCCAATATTGTTTTTGACCAACAATATCCAGGCCAAACACCCCCAGCAAACTATTCTGCGCTAACAACGGGATCATCAACACCGACTGAATGCTCTGCGCAGCCAGCAACTGATATTCTGCTGAGTCAGCATCAAGTTGGGTGATATCACTGATCTGCACAGCCTGCCCCGCTTTTAACGCGGTGATCCAACTACCGAAGGTGCTAACACTTAATTGCTGCAACATTTCCTGTTGGGCACTTACCCCCGGGGCACACCATTCATGGGTATTATCAGCATGGCTGATGGCAGCATTAAACTGAAAAACATAGCTGCGGTCGGCGTCAAAGAAAGCACCAATCCGTGCCAACGCCTTGTTCACAACCAAATCAACCTCATTCGCCGGGCTCAACACAAAACTGGTTGAGATATCGGCTATTAACTGAAAAAAGGCGACATTGTTGTTTGAAGACACCGTCATTGAACACTGGCCTTAGGCTGACTTAAAGCTATGTACGCAAGATGCATGCTGTTCAGTCTAATGGTTATTGGTTGCAGCAGCAAAAATAAATTCCGGTCCAGTATTTTTTACCAACGTTATGTTTGATGGTATGGTTTTGATAATTTAAGCGAGAGGAGCCTTCTATGCGCGACGATCTGCACTTAAAGATCCGCCACTTAACACCCACTGACTACCCCCAGGTACAGGCATTAATGGATCGGGTGTACCATGACATTGGTGGCGCCTGGCCGGAGCATACCATTAATAAGCTTATTAAAGACTTTGCCGAAGGCCAGATTTGTCTGATTGACCATGATGATATCATTGGCCTGGCGTTAACAGTGCAGGTTAACTACGACCGCTTCAGTAACCCCCATACCTATGATGATTTAATCGGTAAACGCGAAACTATTTTGCACGACAAAGCCGGTGATGCGCTGTATGGCCTGGATTTAATGATCCATCCGGACTATCGCGGTTACCGGCTGGGCCGCCGTTTGTACGATGCCCGCAAAGAACTATGCCGCCAGTTAAATTTACGCGCTATTATCGCCGGTGGCCGCATTCCGAATTATCAGCAGCATAGTAGTGAGATGTCAGCAGCCCAGTACCTGGAAGCGGTAAAATGCCGGGAAATTTACGATCCTATCTTAACTTTCCAGTTATCAAACGACTTTCAGTTAAAGCGCCTGTTAAAAAAATACCTGCCGGAAGATGAAAGCTCGCAAGGCTATGCCACCTTGCTGGAGTGGAATAATATTTTCTATGAGCCGGTTCAGGCCGGGCTGAACAGCCGGAAAAGCCAAATCAGAATTGGCGCCGTGCAATGGCAAATGCGTGAAGTATCCTCAGTTGAACAAATGCTGCAGCAAGTAGAATACTTTGTCGATGCGCTGGCCGATTATAAGAGTGACTTTGCGCTGTTCCCGGAGTTTTTTAACGCGCCGCTGATGGGCTTGTGTCCGGATAAATCGAACCAGACCGCCGCCATCCGCTTTCTGGCCGGCTTTACTGAACGTTTTAAAGCCGCCATGTCGGATATGGCAGTTAGCTACAACATCAATATTATTACCGGCTCGATGCCGGTACTCGAAGGCGACAGCTTATTTAATGTCAGTTTTTTATGCCGGCGCGATGGCACCATAGATTGCCAGAGTAAAATTCATATCACCCCGCATGAGCGGCGCGACTGGGTGATTGAAGGCGGTGACAAACTGCAGGTGTTTGAGACCGATGCCGGCCGGGTGGGTATTTTAATTTGCTACGATGTTGAGTTTCCGGAACTCAGCCGCTTGCTGGCACAACAGGATATGGACGTGCTGTTTGTGCCGTTCTGGACCGATACCAAAAATGGTTTTTTGCGGGTAAAACATTGTGCCCAGGCCAGGGCAATTGAAAACGAGTGTTACGTAGTCATTTGCGGCAGCTGCGGTAACCTGCCACAGGTAGATAATCTGGATGTGCAATATGCCCAGTCAGCAGTATTCTCACCGTCGGATTTTGCCTTTCCCCATGATGCGGTGATGTCAGAAACCACACCCAATACTGAGATGCTGATGTTTTCTGATTTGGATCTGGACCGCTTAACCCAAATTCGCAACGAAGGCTCGGTAACTAACTTAAAAGACCGCCGGCATGATCTGTATCAAGTAAACTGGTTGAACCTGCTGCCCGATTAGCCTTAAGTCTAAGTGGCAGCGCTGCGGTTTTTCGGTAAGGTAGCTTAAAACCGCAGCAACGAGGACGATGCGCATGTCTTATCAAACCGAATATCAGGCAGCCTGCCAGCAACCGCAGCAATTCTGGGCTGAAAAAGCCAACCGGCTGGCCTGGTATCAGGCCCCCGGTCAGATTTTGCATATTAAAGGTGAGCAATACCAATGGTTTGCCGACGGAGAGTTAAATACTGCCTATCTGGCGCTCGATTACCACCTGACCCAGGGCCGCGGCGGCCAGACTGCCTTGATTTACGACTCTCCGGTCACCAACCGCAAGCAGCAATTTACTTATCAGCAGTTGACTGACGAGGTCGCGCTGTTTGCCGGGGTATTAAAAGCACGCGGGGTCGAAAAAGGCGATCGGGTGGTTATTTATATGCCAATGATCCCACAGGCGGTAATTGCCATGCTGGCAGTCGCCCGGTTGGGTGCTGTCCACTCGGTGGTATTTGGCGGTTTTGCTGCCCATGAGCTGGCGGTACGGATAGATGATGCCAGCCCGAAAGTGATTGTCTCGGCTTCCTGTGGTATCGAAGTTAACCGGCTAATTGCTTACAAACCGCTGCTGGATAACGCCCTGCAGCTGGCAGCGCATAAACCCGAAAGTGCTATTATCTGGCAACGGCCAGAGCTTAGCGCCGATTTGCAGGCCGGCCGTGATTATGACTGGCAACAACTACTGCAAAGTGCTGAACCCGCCGCCTGCGTGCCGGTAAAAAGCACCGATCCGCTGTATATTCTGTATACCTCCGGCACCACCGGTAAACCCAAGGGCGTGGTACGGGACAATGGCGGCCATGCGGTGGCACTGCACTACAGTATGCAGGCCATTTATGATATGGCGCCGGGTGATGTGTTCTGGGCCGCTTCCGATGTTGGCTGGGTGGTCGGCCACTCTTACATTGTTTATGGCCCCTTGCTGGCCGGTTGCACCAGCGTGTTATATGAAGGTAAGCCGGTCTATACCCCCGATGCAGGCGCATTCTGGCGGGTGTGCGCTGAATATAAAGTCAAAGCCCTGTTTGCGGCCCCCACGGCTTTTCGGGCCATTCGCAAAGAAGACCCAGATGCTAAGCTTTTAAAAAACTATGACCTGAGCGCGTTAGAGCGGATATATATGGCCGGTGAACGACTGGATCCGGCAACCTATGACTGGACCGTAGAGCACAGCCAAAAACCGGTGATTGACCACTGGTGGCAAACCGAAACCGGCTGGGCTATTTGCGCTAACCCGGCCGGCATTGAGCTGCTGCCCGGCAAAGCCGGTTCGGCTACAGTACCGGTGCCGGGCTTCCAGGTAGCAATTCTTGATCATAACGGCCAACCGCTGCCTGCTAACCAGCAAGGTAATATTGCCCTGAAACTGCCGCTGCCGCCGGGCTGCCTGACCACCATCTGGCAAAACCCGGAGCGTTTTAACAGCGGCTATTTGCGCCAGTTCCCCGGTTACTATGCCAGTGGCGATGGTGGCTATCTGGATGACGACGGTTACCTGTATGTGATGGGCCGCACTGATGATGTGATTAACGTCGCCGGCCACCGCTTATCAACCGGTGAAATGGAGGAAATCGTGGCCAGCCACCCGGCGGTGGCCGAATGTTGCGTCATTGGCCTGGCCGATCCGTTAAAAGGCCAGCAACCGGTTGGTTTTATTTTGCTTAAAAACGGCGTTGATATTACTGAGCAGCAACTGCAAACAGAACTGGTGCAGCGGGTACGTGAACAAATAGGCGCGCTGGCCTGCTTTAAACAAGCGTTAATTGTGCCGCGCTTACCGAAAACCCGCTCGGGTAAAATCCTGCGCAAGTTATTGCGGCAAATTGCTGACGGTGAAGACTATGTAGTGCCGTCCACCATCGACGACCCGGCCAGCCTTAGCGAAATAGCTGAATGCATGAGCAAACGGGGCCTGATTGCAAAATAACGAGTAAGTGATACAGCGCAACTGATCGAGCCATGGGCATTGCCTGTAATTAGTGGTTATACCCATTATTCTTGAAGCTGCAGCGGTGTTGGCTACGCTCACTCACCCCAATCACATAGACATCTATGCTCATGGGGGTTCACTCACTTGCCGCCTACCTGCAATTTCAATGATTTTGGGTATATAATGGCGGCCTGCTGCGAAAGCGGCCGTTTTGTCATGCCGTTTGTGCAATGCAGTTTTTACCATAAGGGACCCAGCTCATGTTGTATTTTAATAGCCAGAAAATTCCCGAATTACAAGGCCTTAACTTTAGTCAGCGCATGCAGGTAGTGCGCTCTGCCGCCGACAAACTGCCTACCCCGACCAAAGTTGGCTTAAATACGCTGAAGCTGCTGATTTTATTTGGGCTGTTTATCTTAATCGCCCGCGCCGATGGCTGGGCCATTGCTGGTTATATTTTGCTGCTGGTAGTAGCTTACCCACTTATTACCCGGCCTATTACCTATGCGTTATGTCAAAGCCAGTTCAGCGCGGTGCGCCAGCAGCTGAATGAACAGAATAGCAAACAGCCAGCCGATGACTAAACACACTGCCTGTCGCCTACCGATAAAAAAACCCGCTGATACGCGGGTTTTTTATAAGTTGCTGATAATAATTAATTAAATCCTATTTGCTCAAAAAACATCGTCAGCAGGTTATGGCCAAAATAAATGGTTGATACCGTATTGATGAAAATAATCGCCAGGATAACCGGAATAAAAGTACCTAGTGAAAAGTTAACGTACTTCTGCAAAAACGAACCGGCAAAGCTGGCATTGCCCTGGCTCATTTCCGCATCCAGGTTGGATTTTTTCCAGCGATAAATGACGAACAGACACAGCAACAAGCCATTCAGCGGCAGAATGGTTTCATAAAACATGTCGTAAATTAAATCAAAGAACGATTTAACAATAGGTTGACCTGTTGCATCAGCACCATAGCTGGTGATACCACTGAGCATATCTACCCGGCCAAATGACAAGGCGCTAATCACCGCCAACACCACCATTGCAGCACCCAATGAATATAGTGCCTTGCGCCGGCTTAAGCCTTTACCATCCATAATACTGGCTACCGGTACTTCAATAATCGATACCAAAGACGTCATGGCGGCAAAGAACACCAACAGGAAGAAAAACGAGGCAATAAAGGACGCACCAAAGTAGCCAATGTCGGCCTGCAGCGCTAAAAAGATTTTCGGCAAAAACATAAAGATCATGCCAATGCTCGATTCTGACAACTCGCTGATTTCAATATCCGGGTTAAACGAAAACGCCGCAGGTAAAATCAGTAAGCCTGAGCAACAGGCCACCAGCAAGGATAACGCCGCCACCATTTTACCGGCAGAAACAATATTATTGTTTTTCTGAATGTACGAGCCATAGGTAATTAAAATGCCCATAGCCAGCGAAAGCGAGAAGAACGCCTGCGCCAATGCGCCATTTAACACCTGGCCGGTTATCTTGCTAAAGTCTGGCACCAGGAAAAACTTAACACCGAGCATGGCGTTATCCAGGGTCAGTACATAAATCACCAGTGCTATCAGCATCACAAACAATAACGGCATCAACACGGTGGTGGCTTTTTCTATACCTTTTTTTACCCCGCCCTGCAGAATTAAAAACGTCAGGCCAACCACCAGTGCCATATAGACAAACAGCTCGTTGCTATTGATAAATATGCCAAAGCCGTTGGGATCAGCCAGTTGATCCAGCTGGCCCATTATGGCTTTACCCAAATATCCGGCAATCCAGACCGTGATAACCAGATAAAACACCCCAATCATAAAGGGGGTAATAACCGACAACCAACCGACAGTGCGCCAGGCCCGGTTCTGGCCAATTTCAGTATAGGCGCCCAGCGGGTTTTGCCGGGTATGCCGGCCCAGGCTCATCTCGGCCAGCATCACCGGTAAGCAGATAAAAAACACAAAAATGGCATAAATAATCAAAAAGGCGGCACCGCCATTTTTACTGGCCATTACCGGAAAAGCCACCAGGTTACCTATACCTACGGCCGACCCTGCGGCCGCCAGAATAAACCCCAGACTGGAGCTGAATTGTTCACGTTTCATTGGATTGCGGACTCCCTGAATTTTTTTATTAGAATAGTTGTTTTGCTATTTTTATATTGTGCGCACAGCATGCTAACAGCAGGCTGCGGCAAATCCTAGTCCAACCTTTATACAACAGCGTTGCTAATTGGTTTTGGCCCTTGGATCTGCTATCTTGCAGCCACCAAACAGTAAGCGGGTTTTACCATGTTCTATATGATTTACTCTGAAGATGCGGCCAATAGTCTGGAAAACCGGCTGGCAACCCGGCCAGCTCATCTGGCGCGGCTGCAGGCATTAAATGAAGCAGGTCGTTTATTACTCGCCGGCCCGTTACCGGCAATTGACAGCAACGAACCCGGTGGCGCGGGCTTTACCGGTTCGTTAGTAGTAGCCGAGTTTAACTCGCTGGCAGATGCGCAAAACTGGGCCGATATCGACCCTTATTTAGCCGCCGGCGTTTACGTTAAATCAACAGTGAAACCTTTCAAGCGGGTGTTACCTTAAATGAGCTACATTTTACTGACCGGTGGTGCGGGCTATATCGGCAGCCATACCGCCCTGTCCTTGCTGCGGGCTGGCTATCAGGTTATTAGTTTCGATAACTACAGCAACAGCTCCACTTCAGCCCTGCAACGGGTAGCGCAACTGGCTGGCGCCAACATTATCACTATCAGCGGCGATATAAGAGACGAAGCAGCATTAAGTGCGGTATTCCGGCAATATCAGATTAGCGCTGTGGTGCATTTTGCCGGTTTAAAAGCAGTTGGGGAATCGGTGGCAATGCCACTGCATTACTATGATAACAATGTCGCCGGCACGGTAACCCTGTGCCGGGTAATGCGCGAATTCAAGGTTAAAAAACTGGTATTCAGCTCTTCTGCTACTGTATATGGCGATGCCAAAACAGTACCGATACAAGAGACTGCAGCCCGCTCTGCCACTAATCCTTACGGTCAGAGTAAACTGATGATTGAGCATATTCTGGAAGATTTAGTTAAAGCCGAGCCTGACTGGGGTATTACTCTGCTGCGCTATTTTAACCCTGTTGGTGCCGACAGCAGTGGCCAGATAGGTGAAGACCCCAATGGTATTCCGAATAACCTGATGCCGTTTATCTCACAAGTGGCGGTAGGTAAACGCGAAAAACTAAGTATTTTTGGTGATGATTACCCCACTCCCGACGGCACCGGCGTGCGTGACTATATTCATGTGGTTGATTTAGCCGCAGGTCACCTGAAAGCGTTGCAATATCTTGAAGCTAATCAGGGTATTGAAGCCATTAACCTGGGTACCGGCACCGGCTACAGCGTGCTGGATATGGTTCAAGCGTTCAGCCGGGTTAACAATGTCGAGGTGCCCTATCAGATAGCACCCCGCCGGCCAGGCGATATTGCCAGCTGCTATGCCATGCCAGACAAAGCCTTAAAACTGTTAGGCTGGCAGGCAGAAAAAACCCTGGACGATATGGTACGGGACAGCTGGCGCTGGCAAAGCCAGAATCCGGATGGCTATAGCAATAGTTAGCAACGCCTTACAACTCGCCAGCTTCAGCGTTTAAATTTCAGTTTTTTGATAACGGCATTAAGGCAGCGGCATGCGCATAATGCCGCCTTTAAACAGGCCAAAATAAATAATCTGCTGCTGGTTTTCTTCAACCAGGATCATACTGCGCACCCCACCAAAAAAAGCCTGCTCCGGATATTGATACTGCTGCCAGTTCTCGCCACCATCTTCGGTCCACTCAATAATTAACGGCTGCGGCTCAGTAAAGTTTTTAGCCCAACCTGCGGTGTAAATACGCTCTGGTGCATCGGGGTCAATAATCAGATCAAAATAAAAACGAAAGTCTACGTTATCGAGCAGCGCTTGCCAGCTTTGCCCATGATCGTTACTGCGGATTATGCCGCCCTCGGCGCTGACATAAACCGTTTGCGGGTTGTCAGGCGCATAGCGAATGGCTTTAATTGAGCTGGGGTTGGGAAATAAGTCGGTGTGCATAATAGCCTGGCGGCTTGTCACGTCATATTGATAGAACACCCCATTTTCAATGGCACCCTGGCCGCCATACCAGATAGTCAGGCCATCAGCGGATTGGGTTAGCGCTGATTTGGGCTGGCCAAAACCACCAAAATCACCATGTTGCGCCTTCCAGGTTTGCCCCATATCAGTGGAGCTGGCCAGCACATCTATACCAGTGGCATAAACCACCTGCGCGGTCTTATCAAACAACATGGCATAAATTGCTTCGTTAATTCCAGCCTGGCCAAACTGATAATCCACTTCATGCCAGTCACTACCGCCATTAAAACTTTCAAATAATAGGTAGTTGGGATAACCGTCCTGATCAGACACATAACTGGATGCCAGCCAGTGCTGCTCAGTTAACAGGCTCATCGCCATAACGTCGAAGCCATTCAGGCCTGCGCTATTCCAGCTGCCGTTGCTGGCCTGACGATAAACCCCATCATCGCTGGCCGCCACTAACACGCCGCTTTGCTGATATAACTTATTGATAATTAAACCATCCAACCCCTGAAAACTCAGGGTAACCGGTGGCGCCGGCGACACAGGTGGTGGCGGCGGTGGCTCCTGTACCTGTGACGTACTGCTACCTCCACAAGCGTTGATGAATAAAGCACTCAGACATAAGCCACAAACTAGCAAAAATGGTTTAACAGACATAACTCACTTCCTTTTAGCTGAATATGCCTACTGTAGCTTAAAAAAAATTCTTTTTTGTAATTAAAAGTTAACGCTTTTTTCACCATAAAGGAAGTAGCGCTTGTAAAAGGTTAGTCAACTGCCACACCGGTCAGTAAAAAAGGCGCCGCAGCGCCTTTTTCCGATTAGCTATGTTAGCTTTGACCCTGCCGGGTCGGTTTTTTACCAGTGGGCTGGCGCTGGGTTGATTTGCCCTTGCTGGCCGGTGCGCGCTGCGGTTTGGCTGCCGGCTTTGGCTTGGGTTCGGCTTTTTTAGCCGGGGTTTTCTCGGCGATCTGGTGCTTACGCACCGCCCGTTTCATACTGGCTAAGCGGCGGCGACGTTCGGTACGATCTTCGCTTTTTACCAGGGTTTGCTCCTCCGGGCCTAAGTGCACCAGCTTGCGCAGGTAGTTAACCTCGTCCAGTGGATACTCAGCATAGCCGCCGGCCGGAATATGCTTTGGCAGCAGTAAATCGCCGTAACGCACCCGGATCAGCCGGCTGACCACCGCACCTTGTGACTCCCACATCCGCCGCACTTCACGGTTACGGCCTTCGGTTAGCACCACATGAAACCAGCGGTTAATCCCCTCGCCCGGCAGCGCTTTTATTTTCTTAAAGTTGGCTTTGCCATCTTCCAGCTCAACGCCGGTGCGCAGCCGCTGGATCATCGCATCGTTAATATCGCCAAATACCCGCACCGCGTACTCGCGCTCTACTTCAAATTTTGGGTGCATTAAGCGGTTGGCCAGTTCACCGTCGGTGGTGAACAACAATAAACCTGAGGTATTGATATCCAGCCGGCCGATAGCTATCCAGCGGGCACCTTTAATTTTCGGTAAGCGGGCAAACACCGTGGGCCGGCCTTCCGGATCAGTGCGTGAACAAATTTCACCTTCCGGCTTATGATAAGCCAGCACCCGGCAGATTTGCTGCTCTTCGCTGGCCAGTTGCACCGGGTGGCCATCGACCCGCACCGCCTGTGCGGTACTTACCCGATCGCCCAGGCTGGCAGGTTTACCATCAACAGTTACCCGGCCTTTGCTGATCCAGTCTTCCATTTCCCGGCGCGAACCGACGCCGGCGCGGGCTAATACTTTTTGCAGTTTTTCGCTGCTGATTTTATCACTCATTAGTGTAACTCTCCTGTCATCTCGACGGTGGGAAAAAGATCGGCCGTCAGCTCGGTAAATTCCGGCAGAGGCGGCAAATCGCTGAGGCTTTTTAAGCCAAAATAATCTAAAAATAACGCGGTGGTGGCATACAGCCCCGGCCGGCCTGGTACTTCTTTATGACCCACCACTTTTACCCAGCCGCGATCCAGCAAAGTACGGATGATCTGAGTACTGACCGTTACGCCACGTACTTCTTCAATTTCGCCACGGGTCAGTGGTTGTTTATAGGCAATTAACGCCAGAGTTTCCAATACGGCGCGGGAATAACGGGCTGAGCGTTCTGGCCAGAGCCGGGCTAAATCATCACTGAGTTCAGGCAGGGTTTGAAAGCGAAAACCAGAAGCCGTTTCCAGCAGCTGAATACCCCTGGCACTGTAATCCTGTTGCAGCTGGCGGATTGTAGCATCTATCCGGCTTTTACTTACAGTAAAACGTTGCAGCACCGTAGCTTGCAACTCGGCGACACCCAGCGGTTGCTCGCTGGCAAAAATAGCCGCTTCAATCAGCTGCAACAGTTGAATATCATTGATTTTCTGCGCCATCAGCCGTGCTCTTTCGCTAATTTGACATGGATCTGGCCATAAGCTGCAACCTGGGTAAGCTCAACCAGTTTTTCTTTAGTCAGTTCCAGAATGGCCAGAAAACTGACGACGACACCTTCGCGCCCTTCGCTCAGTTCAAAGCACTGTTCAAACGCCAGGTAGCCTTGATGCTGCGCTAATAAATCTAAAATCCTGCTCATCCGCTCGCGGGTCGACAAATGCTCACGTTTAATATGATGATGCTGAAAGTCTTTAGCCCGCTGCATAATGCTTTTTAACGCCATAACCAGTTCACCGAGTTCCACCTCGGGTAACACCACCAATGGGCTGAAATTATCGGCAAGGGCTGCCCGGGCGCTGAAATAATCACGCTCATCGCGCGGCAGGCTGTCCAGCTCAGTGGCGGCCTGCTTATAGATTTCATACTCCTGCAGCCTGCGGATCAGCTCCGCCCGCGGATCCTGTTCATCCTCATCGTGCTGGGTATGTTTTGGCAACAACAGCCGTGATTTTATTTCAGCCAGCATGGCTGCCATTACCAGATACTCGGCAGCCAGCTCAAAATTCAGGCCCTGCATCAGCTCAATATATTCCATATATTGCAGGGTAATTTCGTTCACCGGTAAGTCGACGATATCAAACTTATGCTTGCGGATTAAATACAGTAAAAAATCGAGAGGCCCTTCAAAAGCATCCAGCAGCACTTCCAGCGCATCAGGCGGAATATATAAATCATCCGGACGTTGATGCACTGCCTCGCCGCGGACAAAGGCCAGCGGCAAAGGTTGTTGCACTGTTAAGTTAGCAGGCTGGTTGCTCATCAGGCTTTAGATAAAGGGGGTCGGATCGCCACGGCCTTCACGCAGCACGGTCGCGCCCTCTTCCGATAAGTCGACCACAGTAGTGGGATCTTCGCCGATAACGCCGCCATGCAAAATTAAGTCAACCTGGCGTTCCAGTTGCGAGCGCATATCGTCCGGATCAGCTTCAGCAAATTGCTGGCCAGGCAGAATTAAGCTGGTAGACAGTAGCGGCTCACCTAATTCGGCCAGCAGCGCCTGGGCAATTTTATTTTCCGGGATCCTAAGGCCAATGGTTTTTTTCTTATCGTTTAACAAACGTCGTGGCACTTCTTTGGTACCGCGCAAAATAAAAGTATAAGCGCCCGGGGTATTGTTTTTAATCAGCCGAAAAGCAGTATTTTCCACCTTGGCGTATACCGACAACTCAGATAAATCCCGGCACATCAGGGTAAAGTGATGGTCACCACTGATCTGACGAATTTGGGTGATCCTGTCCATCGCATTTTTATCTCCGACATGGCAACCCAGGGCATAGCCACTGTCCGTCGGATAAACCACGACACCACCTTGCTTAATAATTTGCACGGCTTGTTTCAGCAGACGCTGCTGCGGGTTCTCGGGGTGAATATGAAAAAATTGGCTCATTTATTGTTCTTCTATCGTTGTTATATATTTAATTTAACGCCCAGTTATGCCAAACCGGCGTAACATCATCAGTTAAATATAGATTTTTTCCAAGATCATTCCAGCTGGTTTGCTGATGAAAGTCTGAACCTACCGACGCCGTTAAGCCATGTAACTGGCAAAGCGCCCACAGCTCACGCTTTTGCACCGGGGTTTGCTGTGGTGAAATAATTTCCATCGCATCGCCACCGGCTGCTGCAAACTGTTCGGCCAGTCGTTTTACCCACTTGGTGGTCAGCTGGTATTTTAACGGATGGGCCAATACGGCAACGCCGCCGGCATCATGGATCCATTGTACCGCATCGGCCATGTCCACCCAGTTACTGGGTACATAACCGGTTTTGCCGCGTCCCAGATATTTCTTAAACACATCATTCATCGAACTGGCTTTGCCAATATTAAGCAGATGGCGGGCAAAATGGGTACGGGTAATCGCCGCGCCATTGGCCAGTGCCAGTACCGCCGGCATTACATCCGGAATTTGGCTTTTTGCCAGGCGCCTGGCCATTTCTTCCGCCCGCTCCAGTCGCTGCTGCTGCTGCGAAGCGAGGCGCGCCAATAGCTGCGGGCAGTCCGGCTTAATATTCAGCCCTACAATATGAATTTCCAGCTGCTGCCAACGGGTAGAAATTTCCACGCCATTAATCAGCCGTAATGCCAGTTGCTGCTGGTCAATCGCCTGCCGGGCGGCGGCTAAACCAGCTACCGTATCATGATCAGTAATCGCCAGCGCATCTACGCCGCGCTCAACTGCGCGCGCGACCAGTTCAGCGGGCGACAGCACGCCGTCAGAGCACAGGGTATGGCTGTGTAAATCAAATTTCATTAACACCTCAGTATAAGGTGGTTATTGTCGCACAGGGCAGCCATTTGGCAAAGCATCGCTATTGCTTCCCGTTTGAACCAAAGCTGGCTATCAACCGTATTCCCTGCAAATCTATCCTGAGGTGTAACTATGTTTGGCTTTCTGAAACCCAACCCGGCAAAAAAATTACGTAAGGCTTACGACAGCAAGCTGGAACAAGCAATGCACGCCCAGCGCAATGGCGATATGCGCTTATATGCTGATTTAACCGAGCAAAGTGAACAAATCTGGCAGCAACTGACCGAGCTGGAAAAAGCTGACAGCAAGTAAAGCGGGCTGGCTAACGCCAAATATAGCCAACTAAGTAAGGCCATCTGGCCGCTTATACGCTTTTATTTCTGTGTTATAACAAAACAGCACTTGACGCGCGCCACATTTCGCGGTTTTATGTGGCAACTTTATTGTAATAACCAGTGATTAAACCCAATGCAATTTACAACCGCTTTCAACCTGACTAACTGGTGGTGGCACATACCCAACGGGCGTGTGTAGGCGTTGTATTAGCTTTAATTACCTAAGCCCGTTTCCTGATAAGAAGCGGGTTTTTTTATTTTAAGAGAATAACATTATGATTTTTAGTCATATTACTGACCAGCAAGGCGAAGTCGCCAGTATTACCATGCCGGCGCCCTATCATGCTGATGCGCTGGCCACCTTTGCCAGCTTAAGTGCCGACAGTGATAGCGCTGTGCTGCTTGAGTCTGCCGAAATAGACAGCAAAGACAACCTGAAAAGCCTGATGCTGATTGACGCTGCGCTGCGCATTGAATGTAATGGTATGCAGGTAGCAATTAGCGCACTTAGTCAGAACGGCAGCACCCTACTGCCTTTTCTGGCAGAAAAACTGGCAGACGTTGCCACGGTCACGCGGGCTGATAACAGCCTTAGCATCAGTTTCAGCCAGCCCGATCCCTTGCTGGATGAAGTAAGCCGCTTAATGCAGCCTAATCCATTTGCTGTACTGCGGGTTATTCAGCATCAGCTAACCAGCCACAGCCAGCAAAGCGCCGAGCAGAACAACGAAGCTGACTTTGCCATTATGCTGGCCGGGGTAATTGGTTATGACATGGTAGCCAACGTTGAACAGTTACCAGCGGTGGGCAATGGTAACAACCAGTGCCCCGATTATCTGTTTTACCTGGCGGAAACCCTATTGGTGCTTGATCATCAGCGAGCGCAAAGCCAGCTGATTGGTAATGTATTTTGTGGTGAACAGGCGCCTGCCACCTATTTTGTCATTGGTAAACGCTTAGAGCAGCTTAAACAGCGGCTGGCTGAACCTGCACCTTTAGCAACCGGCAAGCCAGGTGATGACAGCCAGCTGCAGGTAGATATCAGTGATGCTGATTTCAGCCGCCAGGTGGACGCATTAAAGGAGCATATTGTCAGCGGCGATGTGTTTCAGGTAGTGCCATCCCGCTGTTTTAGCTTGCCCTGCCCTAACCCGTTGGCAGCCTACGCCAAATTAAAACAGCTGAACCCCAGCCCTTATATGTTCTATGTAAAAGATCCCGCCTTTCAACTGTTTGGTGCCTCACCCGAGTCGGCGCTGAAATTTAGCGCCAGTAACCGTCAGGTAGAAATTTACCCGATTGCCGGCACCCGGCGCCGCGGTTTTAAAGCCGATGGCAGTATTGATCGCGATTTAGACAGCCGGATTGAGCTGGAGCTACGCCAGGACGACAAAGAAAAAGCCGAGCATTTAATGCTGGTCGATTTAGCCCGCAACGACGTTGCCCGAATTAGCGTGCCAGGCAGCCGCTATGTCAAAGAGTTGCTGAAGGTAGACCGCTACTCCTATGTGATGCATCTGGTGTCGCGGGTGATCGGTACCTTAAAGCCGGAACTTGATGCACTGCACGCCTATCAGGCCTGTATGAATATGGGCACCTTAGTCGGCGCGCCCAAGGTAAAAGCGGCTGAGCTGATCCGCAAAGTAGAACAGCAGCGCCGCGGCAGTTATGGCGGTGCCGTCGGTTATTTAACTGGCAATGGCGATTTTGACAGCTGCATTGTGATCCGCTCAGCCTATGTTGCCAATAATACTGCCTACATTCAGGCCGGCGCCGGGGTGGTGTTTGATTCAGTGGCGGAACTGGAAACCGAAGAAACCCGCAATAAAGCCCAAGCCGTGATCAGCGCCATTATGGCGGCAGGCCATTAACCGCCCAGACAGGAATATCGCAGGAGCATTACAGCATCATGACCACTCTGTATTTACTAGATAATATCGACTCCTTTACCTACAACCTGGTGGATGAGTTTGCCCAGCTGGGTTTTGAGATCAAGCTGTACCGCAATACGGTGCCGGCCAGTTATATCTTCGCCAAAATGCAGCAGGAAGCAGGCCCGGTGTTGCTGGTGCTGTCTCCAGGCCCGGGTGCCCCGGCGGACGCAGGTTGCATGCCGGCATTGTTAAAATTAGTAGCAGGCCAGTATCCGGTGCTGGGCATTTGCCTGGGCCATCAGGCCATCACCGAACATTATGGCGGCATTGTTGGTCGTGCCGGCGAGACAGTACATGGTAAAACAGCCAGTATTGCCGTGGCGCCGCATCCGGTCTTTGCCGGTTTGCCAAATCCGTTTTCCGTTGCCCGCTATCACTCACTGATGGCAACAGAACTACCGAATGCCCTGACCTGTATTGGTACAGACCGCCATATCCCAATGGCAATTATTCATGAACAACAACGCATGCTGGGCTTTCAATTTCATCCTGAGTCTATCCTGACCACCTTAGGTAAGCCCTTGTTGCAGCAAAGTATTAGCTATTTATTAAGGAGCAATGCATGACAAGCACTGAATTAACCGAACAGTTGCAAAAGCAGGTGCAGCAGGTGCTGGCAGGCAAACCGTTAACTCAGAGCCAGAGTGAAAACTTTTTCAGCGCAGTGGTTAACGGCGACGTAGAGCCGGTATTACTCACGGCCTTACTGGTGGCCCTGAAAATGCGTGGCGAAACTGCGGCAGAAATTGCAGGCGCTGCCAAAGCTCTGCGTCAGGCGGCACTGCCGTTTCCTGAAACCATTGCCGGCAGCATTGATTGCTGCGGCACCGGTGGCGATGGCAGCAATACCATTAATATTTCAACTACTGCCGCCATTGTCGGCGCCAGTATGGGCCTGCCGGTTATTAAACACGGCAACCGCAGTGTCTCTTCCAGTTCAGGCTCAGCTGATTTGCTGGAGCAACTGGGGGTGAACATTCAACAAGCGCCGGCGCAGGCCCTGAAAACCCTGCAAGCCAGTAACTGTAGCTTTTTATTCGCACCGCAGTACCATGCCGGCATTAAACATGCGATGCCGGTGCGCCAGGCGTTAAAAAGCCGCACGCTGTTTAACTTACTGGGGCCGCTGGTTAACCCGGCCGCACCTGATTTTCAGTTGTTAGGGGTGTATGATCCGGCGCTGTGCCGGGTAATGGCTGAAGCTCTGCAGCAACTAGGTACCAAAGCAGCCTGGGTAGTGCATGGCAGTGGCTGTGACGAAATAGCGCTGCATGGTAATACCTATGTTTGCCAGTTGAAAGACGGCCAGATAACCGAGTTTACCCTAAGCCCGGAAGATTTTGGCTTAAACGTGCAGCCACTTAGCAGCCTGGCAGGCGGCACGCCGGCAGAAAATGCCGCCGCCGCGCTGGCAATTCTCTCTGGCAGCGGCCAAAACGCCCATAACCAGGCAGTGGCGATGAATGTGGCTGCTATGTTGAAAATTGCCGGCCTTGGTGACAGCCTGGCGATCAATACCCGGGCCGTGTTGGAATGTCTGGCTAGTGGTAACGCGATGCAAACCCTGCAAAAATTTAAGGAAATGAGCCATGGCTGAGCATTTAAGCGACGAGCTGTTAAACAACGAACAGCTCAGCAGCGAGCAACTAAATAACGAGCAACTGACCGGCGTACTGGCAAAAATTATTCAGCACAAAACAGCGGAAGTAGCGGGCCTGAAGCAGGCAAAACCACTGCAGCAGTTTATTAATCAGCTAACCCCAAGCACTAATGATTTTCTGGCTGCCCTGCAACAGCCCGGCAGCCGTTTTATTCTGGAGTGCAAAAAGGCTTCACCGTCGAAAGGCGTGATCAGAGCGCAATTCGATTTAACCGCGATAAACGAGGTATATAGCCAATATGCCGACTGCATTTCGGTGCTGACCGATGAGCAGTTTTTTCAGGGTAGCTATCAGAATCTGGCGACGATGCGTCAACTCAGCGACAAGCCATTACTGCACAAAGACTTTATTATCGACCCTTATCAGATTTATCTGGGGCGGCTGCATGGTGCCGATGCGGTGCTGCTGATGTTATCGGTGTTAAGCGATGACGCCTACCTGCCCCTGGCTGCTTTAGCTGCGACGCTTAATATGACGGTGCTGACTGAAGTAAGCAATGAAACAGAAACCCGCCGGGCCGTTAAGCTTGGTGCTGAACTTATTGGCATTAATAACCGCAACCTGCGCGATCTGAGTACCGATTTAAATACCAGCTTTGTGTTGTCTGAACTGATCCCAGATGGGGTTACCGTGGTATCAGAGTCTGGCATTTACACTAATCAGCAAGTGCGGCAGTTACAGCCAGTAGCCGATGCGTTTCTGGTTGGCAGCTCGCTGATGGCTCAGGATGATTTAGCCGCAGCCGCCCGTAAATTAATTGTTGGCGAACATAAAGTGTGTGGCTTAACCCGGCCACAGGATGTCAGCGCCGCCTGGCAAGCCGGCGCTTATTATGGCGGACTCATTTTTGCGCCGGCATCAAAACGTTGTATCAGCATGGCACAGGCAAAACAGCTGGTGGCCGCGGCGCCGCTTAACTTTGTTGGTGTGTTTGTCGATGCACCGCTTAGCGATATAGCAGACGCAGCCAAAACTCTACAATTAAGTGCCGTCCAGCTGCATGGCAATGAAACCGATGACGATATTCGTGCACTGCGCGCTGTACTGCCGGTAGGTTGCCAGATCTGGAAAGCTTACCGCATCGCAGACACGCTGCCACAATTTACCGAACTGGCAGACCGGTTATTGCTGGATGCCTACCACCCCGGCACCCATGGTGGCAGCGGCGAGACATTTAACTGGCAACTATTGCAGCAACCACTGGCTAAGCTGAGCCAATTGCCCATTATGCTGGCAGGCGGGCTTAGCCCCGACAATGTAAACGAAGCCCTTACCCTGCCGGTTGCAGGGTTAGATATGAATTCAGGCCTGGAAAGCGCACCCGGCATTAAAGACAGCACAAAAATTCATGCGGCTTTTGCCAGGATCAGGGCGTTTCAGTACCGGAGCGCCGGTGCTTCTGAGCAAAAAAAGCAAACAGAGCAGACAACACAGAGAGCAGTATTATGAGCGAGCTTAAACTAAACCCTTATTTTGGCCAGTACGGCGGCATGTTTGTGCCGCAACTGTTAGTGCCCGCGCTAAAACAACTGGAGCAAGCTTTTGTTGATGCGCTGCAGGATCCGGCCTTTGACGCCGAATTTCAGCAGCTGCTAACCGAGTATGCCGGCCGGCCGACCCCTCTTACCCTGTGCCGTAACTTATCACCCAACCCGCTGGTAAAAATATATATGAAGCGGGAAGATTTACTGCATGGCGGCGCCCATAAAACTAATCAGGTTTTGGGCCAGGCCCTGTTAACCAAGCGGATGGGTAAAACCGAAGTGATAGCCGAAACCGGTGCCGGCCAGCACGGAGTGGCAACGGCCCTGGCCTGTGCTCTGCTCGGCTTAAAATGCCGGATTTACATGGGCGCCAAAGATATTGAGCGTCAGCAGCCCAATGTATTCCGGATGAAACTGATGGGTGCCACCGTTATTCCGGTTACTGCCGGCTCAGGTACTTTAAAGGATGCAGTAAACGAAGCGATGCGCGACTGGTCAGCCAGCTATGCTACCAGCCATTACATGCTGGGCACCGCCGCCGGGCCGCACCCGTTCCCGACCATAGTGCGTGAATTTCAGAAAATGATTGGGGAAGAAGCCAAACAGCAAATTCTTAAAGCAGAAGGTAAGTTACCCGATGCGGTAATTGCCTGTGTTGGCGGTGGCTCCAACGCAATTGGTATTTTTGCTGACTTTATTAAAGAAGAGGGCGTGCGCTTAATCGGGGTTGAACCCGGTGGTAAAGGCATTAACACCCATCAGCATGGCGCAGCCCTAAGTACCGGCAGCTACGGTATCTTACACGGTGCCTATACCGCCATTATGCAAACCAGCGATGGCCAGATTGAAGAGTCATACTCGGTTTCTGCCGGCCTGGATTACCCGGCCGTCGGCCCGCAGCATACCCACTTACAACAAACCGGTCGCGCCGAATATGTTGCGGTAAATGACGATGAAGCACTCGCTGCTTTCCAGCATCTGGCCATGGCTGAGGGAATTATCCCAGCACTGGAAAGTTCACATGCACTGGCACATGCTCTGAAAATGGCTGCCGCTGCCACTGAGCCGATGGTGTTGCTGGTTAATTTATCCGGTCGCGGCGATAAAGATTTAAGCCATGTCCACAGTATTCTGGCGGAGCAATCTACCAACAAGGCAGCAGAGGGAGCGCACTAAATGCAACGTTATCAACAGATGTTTAACCGGCTTGCCGCAGAGCAGCGCGGTGCCTTTGTGCCCTTTGTCACCGTGGGCGATCCGGGCCCGGAGCTGTCATTTGAGATTATTAAAGCCCTGATAGACGCGGGTGCTGATGCGCTGGAGCTGGGCATTCCGTTCTCTGATCCTATCGCTGACGGCCCGACCATTCAGAACGCTAATATCCGGGCGATGGCGGCAGGTGTTACCCCGGCTATCAGCTTTGAAATTATCCGCAAAATACGCCAGTACAACGCCGATATTCCGATTGGTTTACTGCTGTATTCTAACCTGGTGATGGCCCGTGGTTTAGATAACTTCTACAGCCAGGCCGCGGCGGCCGGCGTTGATTCAGTACTTATCGCTGATGTACCGCTGCACGAAAGTAAAATGTTCCGCCAGGCGGCAATGGCGCATGATATTGCCCCTATTTTTATTGTGCCACCCAATGTCGATGACGATGACTTACGGGCCATTGCATCTTATGGCCGCGGTTACACCTACCTGCTAAGCCGGGCCGGGGTAACCGGTGCAGAAACGCAGGCTGCCATGCCGACTGCTGAGCTGATTGCCCGGATCAGGGCTTATAATCCGGCACCACCACTACTTGGGTTTGGTATTTCGACACCAGCTCATGTTAAGGATGCTATCGCCAACGGCGCAGCCGGCGCTATTTGCGGCTCGGCCATTGTTAAAATTCTGGAGCAAAACCTGCAGCAACCTGACAAACTGCTGAGTGAGCTGAAAAGCTTTATTCAGCAAATGAAAGCGGCAACTTAAGTTGCCTGCCCCCGTTTAATCATAACGGGGGCTTATATTTACTCATCTCACACCTTTGCTGTTAGCGTTACACTCTGGTTTTAAGCGTTACACTCTGGTTTTAAGCGTTACACTTTGGTTTTAAGCGGCGGTTGGTTATACTGCGCGCTACTTTTCTTTTGGCAAGAACCTTATTATGAATATCAGCAACAATGCAGTAGTACAGTTTCACTATAGTCTTAGCGACGAAAACGGCGAGCTGGAAAGCTCCAAAGGCAGCACGCCGTTACTTTATATGCATGGCCAGCAGCAAATGCTGCCTAAGTTAGAAGCCGCACTGGAAGGCAAAACCGCCGGCGATACCCTGGAGCTTACCCTGGCACCGGAAGATGCCTATGGTGAGGTACAGACCAATGCAATTCAGGATATTCAGGTAAAATATCTGCACGGTGCCAAAAAATGGAAGCCAGGCATGCAGGCCTGGGTTCAGACTGAAGAAGGCCAGCGCCAGGTTACCGTGGTTAAAGTAGGCATGTTTAAAGCGCAGATTGATGTTAACCATCCGCTGGCCGGCAAAACCCTGACCTTTAAGGTCGAGGTATTAAACGTCCGCCCAGCCAGCAGCGAAGAAATTGCCCATGGCCATGCCCATGGTGAAGGCGGCCATCAGCATTAACCGGCTGCACTTGGTTTAAGGTGTCAACCGCAACAGTTTACCCTCAGCGCTGTCTGTCAGCAGATAGATGGCGCCATCAGGCCCGCTGCGCACATCACGCAATCTGCTGTTAAGTTCAGTTAACAGCAGTTGCTCTGTTAACACCTTACCATTTGCCATTTCCAGCCGGTGCAAGGCTTTACCCGCTAATGCACTAATAAATAAACTGCCCTGCCAGGCCGGAAAAAGCTCCCCCTGATATAGCATCATGCCGGCCGGGGCAATAGACGGGCTCCAGTGCCAAAGCGGCTCAACCATCCCCGGGTATTGCCGGAAAGGCGATACTCTGGCGCCGGTGTAATCAATCCCGCGGGTGGCCACCGGCCAACCATAATTGTTGCCAGCCTGAATAATATTCAACTCATCACCACCACGTGGCCCGTGTTCATGGCTGTACACCAGTTTGTTGGTACCATCCCAGGCAATTCCCTGCACATTGCGATGGCCCATACTGTATATTTCGCTGGCATAGCCGGCCTGCTCTATAAAGGGGTTATCTGCCGGCACGCTGCCATCGGGCAGCAACCTGACTATTTTCCCCAGATGATTAGCCGGATTTTGCGCCTGCTCACGGTAATCAAAGCCATCACCCAGCGTAAGTAAAATGCTGTTATCAGGCAGTTGCAACATCCGGCCACCGTAATGCGCCGCACCTTTGCGATAGGGTTTAGCTTTAAATACCTGACGAATGTCGGTTAATTGCTGCTGATCCCAGCGCGCTGTTGCCAGACAAAGCGTATTGGCGTTGGCATCGCCACAAACATAACTCAATAGCAGCTGTTGGTTCTGGCTAAAGGCTTGCGGTACTAATACTTCCAGCAAACCGCCCTGCGCTGCCACATACAACTCTGGTAAGGCCGGAGCGACTTGCGCGGTTACTTCGCCTGTTGCTGATAGTTGCTTTAGTTTGCCGGTACGTTCCGTCAGCAGCATGCTGCCATCAGGCAGAAAAGCTAAAGACCACGGGTAGTTAAGCTGCTCGGCTACTGTGGTCACCTGATAGGGCACCGCCTGCACTTTAAGCGCCAACCCCAGTAGTAGCAAACTTGTTATGGCAATCTTTTTCATATTACGCCTCATTGTTACGTATTGCCGTGGCTGGTTAACCTGATATAAATCGCCGCCCCTGCGGCAGCACACAAGGCCAGTGCCAGGCTGCCTGACATCCCCCGACTGGCCGCAATCAGGGTGGGCATCGGTGCCAGGGTGTTTATCGCCCATAGCGCCAGCAAAAAACCTGCAAGGCTGCAGCCTGTCGCTAACCAGATCCGGTTTACACCGACAATACTGTGCAGTAGCCGGCTGGCAAACAAAGCCAGCAGCAATACCGGCGCCATAATCACCAGCATAGTCGGGGTAAAAGAACGCAAATCAAACCAGACGGTATAAAGCCAGGCAGCGGGTGGCAGCTGTTCAACCAGCGCAGCGATAGCGATTAAATTAAACTGACTCTGGACGATACTGCTAAGTGCTGCCGCTAATAAGACGGCAATAACATATGCCAGCAATTTTTTAAATTTGCTGTGGCCGTTAAACTGCGGGTT
The DNA here is from genome assembly GCF_000382165.1 of Arsukibacterium perlucidum DSM 18276. Classification (GTDB taxonomy): domain Bacteria; phylum Pseudomonadota; class Gammaproteobacteria; order Enterobacterales; family Alteromonadaceae; genus Alishewanella; species Alishewanella perlucidum. Next base: position 65,454 of record NZ_KB907719.1, read on the forward strand.
TGTCTGCATGTTTTACTTACTCTGCCTGAACCAGAAGAGCTTAAAGCTTACCGGCATAGCAGTTGCTTTACCAGTAAGCTGGCATCAACAAAGCATTTTTAGTTCCTGTTTGTTCGGCGAAACTGTTACCATCATCCCATTGTCACCAAACCAATCAACAGCCGGCAGCGTATGCTAAGGCTGTTTATGCAAGCTTACAAAAGTGATCGCTATGGCCTTTATTAATAACCCGAACTACCAGCACAGCGCTGCAGATAAAATCGGCGTACTGCTGACCAACCTCGGTACCCCGGACGAGCCAACCCCTAAGGCTTTAAAACGTTACCTGAAACAGTTTTTATCAGATCCCAGAGTAGTCGAGGTACCGCGGCTGTTATGGTGGTTTATTTTAAACGGGGTTATTTTACAAATAAGGCCACGTCGGTCGGCTAAAGCCTACGCCACGGTGTTTACCGATCAGGGCTCCCCGCTGTTGTTTCACACCCGCCAGCAGGCTGAGGCAATAGCCAGAGAATTCGCCAATGATGGCAGAACGGATGTGGTCGTCGATTTTGCTATGCGCTACGGCAACCCGTCGTTTGCCTCGGTGCTGGATAAAATGTTTAGCCAGGGTGTGCGAAAAATTCTGGTTTTACCGTTATATCCGCAATACTCCGCCTCTACTTCGGCGTCTACTTTTGATGAGCTGGCCAATAACTTTACCAAGCGCCGCTGGCTGCCGGACATCCGTTTTATTTCGCATTACCACGACGACAGTGGCTATATTGCAGCTTGTGCCGAGCGTATTACCCAGCATTGGGCAGAGCATGGCCGCGCCGATAAACTTATTTTTTCTTACCATGGTATTCCAAAACGCTATTTACTGAATGGCGACCCCTATCACTGTGAGTGCTATAAAAGCTCCCGTTTAATTGCCGAAGCGCTGGGGCTTGCTAAAGATGAATACATGACCACTTTTCAGTCGCGATTTGGCCGGGAAGAGTGGTTAAAGCCATACACTGATGAAACCTTGAAAGCCTTACCTGGCCAGGGCGTAAAATCGGTGCAGGTGTTCTGCCCGGGGTTTGCAGCTGATTGCCTGGAGACCATTGAAGAGATTGCTGAAGAGAATCATGAATACTTTACCGATGCCGGAGGTGAGCAGTATCAGTACATCAGTGCGCTCAACGACCGGCCGGCACATATCAGGGCGTTATATCAGCTGATCAACCACAATTTACAAGGTTGGCAGGTTGCAGAAGATCCTAACCGGGCTGAGCGTGCCAGCCAGTTGGCAGCAGCCAAAGGTTACTAAAAAGCCCGCTTGAGGTAATAAGCATAGCTGCGTTAAACGTCGCTCTGTTTCCGGGCAGCAACCACCTGGTTTCTGCCCTGGTTTTTCGCCTGATATAAGGCTAAATCGGCCCGGTGTAACCAGCTTTCCCAGCTCTCATCAGTTTGCAATACGGCGATACCAATAGAGGTCGTTAATTTTTTACCATCAGGTAAACTCAGATGCTCGTTGACACCAAGCCTTATTTTATCAGCCAGCTTATGTAAATCTGCCTGTTTAATATCAGCCAGTAACACTACAAACTCTTCGCCACCAAACCGGAATACGGTATCACGTTGGCGTACCATTTTTTTCAGGACCGGCACCAATTCCATTAACACATTGTCACCGGTTTTATGGCCGTAGTTATCGTTAATATTCTTGAAATAATCCAGGTCAAGTAGCATCAGGCCATATTCTGTGGCGCTTTTTCTGTGCTGAATAATGGCAGCGGTCAGGGCTTCGTCTAAGGTGCGGCGATTTGCAGCACCGGTTAAACTGTCGGTGGTAGCCAGCACTTTCAGTGCATCTCGTTGAGTTTGAGTGCGATAAGCAAATACATAAGCAAACAGGCTGGTAACAAGGCAGGTTACCGCGAAAGACACTAGCTGAAAGGTAGTGGCAAAAATCTGGCCCGGGTTAAATAATGCAAAACCGAGTAAAACAGCTAACGATAACAACAACATTAGCAACGCTTTTAACGGTGAAACCAGAAAAAATATAAACACAAGAAAGGGATAAACCCAGAACACGCCATCGATACCCAGATTAATACATACCAAAATAGCGCCGATACAAAACGCCATGGCCATAATCAGGCCGGGCCCTTTAGTATCGTCAGTACGCCAGGCGTAAGCAACGCAGCAAACACTAACCAGCACCATTACCAAATCAGCAATACCTACTATAATATTGCCGCTTAGCAGGCGATAAATACCATAGGGTGTAACGCAGACGGTGATCATCAGACCGACCAGGCTTATCATCGCCAGATAAAAATTACTTTTTAATCTTGCCAGCAAACTTGCCTACCCTGAGCTTTGTATAATTATGCTGCTAATATAGGGGCTTTACAGTACCCATTGCAACTAAATAGCTTATTTAGCAAGCATTTCAGACGGCTCTGCAATGGCCTGCACGATATATTACTTTGCCAACAACTACGCCTGGCCGCTTAATTTGCTTACCAGCTCGGGTAACTGGTTAAAGTGGCTGATATGAAAATCAGCTTGTGCCATAAATTGCTGATTAACACCATTCAGATACAGGCAAGACAGACTACCGGCGTTGGCTGCCACCTGTAAATCAAATAAATAGTCGCCGACATATAAAATCTCAGCGCAGTCTAATTGCAGTTGTCTGGCAATAAGCTGCAATCCGGCCGGATCAGGCTTAGCAGCGCAGTCTTCACGGGTAAGCACCAAACTTATGGGTATTTGCAAGCGGCTGATCACCCGCTCGGTGGCACTGCGCATATTGCGGGTTAAAATAGCCAGCGGCCAGCCCTGTTGCTGCAGATGTTGTAAGCTTGCCAACGCACCGGGGATCCAGCTGGCTGCTTCTGCCCCTGCTAATTCATGTTGATGAATGATCTGCTCTACCCGGGCTTTCTCAGTAAGACAACTGACTGTGGCCAGTTGCTCCAGCAACGGGGTTCCGACCGGCCAGCCAATATCGTTGCAGATCGCGGCAAAATCAAGCCGGGAGTCGACTAAGGTGCCATCCAGATCAAATACTACTGCTTTTATCGGGCCGGCTTTTGCCGGTGCGGCCATTATTGCTGAGCGGGTTGTCATTACTCACTTCACCTGGATTAAATTGTCTGTTTTAGCAGCTTTGTTAAACGTATTCTGCGCTAATTTGGTTTAACCTGAGCTGTTATTTTTCCAGGACATGAAAATCTATAGCAGATTGGCGCTTAAGCTTGCTATAAAAGCCTGCAATTGGCTAGACTAGCGCCCTGTTTGTTTTGATACCTTAGATCTCAGATCTCAGATCTCATACTTTAGAACTGATACCTTAAAATATAGGAGCGCGACGATGGGCGCACAATGGAAAGCCAAACATAAACAAGACGCCGCCAACGCCAAAGGCCGGATATTCACCAAGCTGGCAAAAGAAATTGCTGTTGCCGCCCGGAACGGCGCCGATCCGGATATGAATGCCAAACTGCGTTCTGCCATTGATACCGCCAAAAAAGCCTCAATGCCAAAAGACACGTTGGAGCGGGCAATTAAAAAAGGCGCAGGCTTGCTCGATGGCCCTGCCAACTATGAAACTGTGGTATATGAAGGCTTCGCTCCGCATCAGGTGCCTGTTATTGTTGAGTGTTTAACCGACAATAAAAACCGCAGCGCCCAGAGTATCCGCCAGTTATTCAGGAAAGGTCAGCTGGCCACTTCTGGTGCAGTATCCTGGGACTTTAAACACCTCGGCCAGATTGAAGCCGAAGCCAGCAGCGCAGACGCCGACATCGAACTGGCAGCCATTGAAGCCGGTGCCCAGGACTTTGAAACGGGTGATGATAACGAAGTGGTGTTTTTAACTGAAGCCACCGATTTAGACCTGGTCGCTAAAGCGCTGCCGGAATTTGGCTATAATGTGCTGACTGCTAAACTGGTGTACCGGGCCAATAACCCGGTTAGTTTAGACGATGAACAACGCGCAGAAGTTGAAGCCTTTCTGGATGCCATTGACGCGGATGATGATGTGCAACACGTTTATGTGGGTTTAGCCGGCTAAGTTAGCTTTAACTAACAAAGAACCATCCAGCTGGATGGTTTTTTGCTTTAAAACAGCCATTAACCAAATAAAATTTGCCAGAAGCTGACTTTACGTTGCTTATGATAATAGCGGCGCAACTGCTCTACTTCGGTCAGCGCTTGCTGCAGCTTTTGGTTGTCGCCTGCTATCGCGGCATCCCGGGCCTGCTGCAAAGTTAGCAGCACCTTGTCCAGCCCCTCCAGGTATTTTTGCGCTTTGTCTTCAGGAAAGCGGGCTACTTTTGCCTGCTCGGTCAACTCGGTAAGTTGGTCAATAAAGGGCTTTGCGGCCCCGGGACTTGCCGCCTCTCTGGCTTGTTTTAATGCCAGCCCCATGCTCTTCATGGTGGTTTCCAGGTTTACACTGTTACTGGCCGATACAGCAAGGGGCAGCAACAGCAGCAAACACAATACATAACGACTAAACATAACAAGGCTCCGGGCTGAATTTTCAGGCCGCAGTTTAGCATGTTTTGGCTAAGCCTGGCAGTTTGAAAAGAAACAGGCGCCGACAAAGCAGCGCCTGTTGCATCAACAAACCAGGTGCTCAGTAGCGGCTGAAGAAATCTTCAACTTGCGCTAATGCTTCTTCCTGATCAATACCATAGCGGTCCTGGATAAGGTCCGCCAGTTCTTCCATATTGCCCCGGCTTTGCTCAAGTTCGGCATAACTCAGCCGATCCCATTGCAACTTAGCCATAGCACGTTGTTCACTCCAGTTACCTTCGAAGTACTTATAGCCCATGGTTATTACCCCCCTGTAATCAGAGAACTAAACCTAAGACAGCTTTGCCATTAACCTATCAACAATACCGCCGGTTGCTAAGTGCATTGCCTTACTTCTTACTACTAACTCACATTTACTACCAACACTAATCAGGCAGCAGCACTTATCAGACTCAGTATAGCCGCTGATTGTTAGCCGGGCTGACTTTTGCTAACTGGTCTGACTGCCATTTGCCGTAATTAAAGCACATCGCAACCTGAACTCCCGGTAACTCAAGCTACTGAATAAAAGCAGCCACTAAACCAATCAGGCCACCAAATACCCCACCCCATACCACCAGCCAGCCAAGGTGCTGGCGGATCATTTGCTGAATAATCTCTTTTACCAGTTCAGGGGTAAGTTCAGCCAGACGTTGCTGGACTATGGTTTCTACCTGTTCGCGGATATGCTGCAACTGCTCAGGCTGGTCAAGCTGGGCTAACACCAACTGATTAAATTCATCGCTGCGGGATATATCGGTTAACGCTTCTTTCAAGCGGACAATAAACGGCTGTTTTAATGGCAATAAAGCGGCGCTGCCGCCAAACATGCTCAGCATGCTGCCAAAAGATGATTGCTCTACCACTTTTAACAGGGAATCAAAGGCAGGCGATAAATCGGTTTTAGCGATCACCGGCTCAAAGTCAAAGGTTGGCTGTCCGGTATCGCCGGGCTGGCTTTGCTGTTTGGCGGTAATAAAGCGGTCAATATTGTCACTACTGAAAAACTGAGTCATCACCAGCTGATAAATACCCGCTTTAAACTCAGCAAAGCGCGCCGGTATTACCCCAGAGCCATACAGTAGTGGCACTTTTTCAAACAACATATGCACAGCAAGCCAGTTGGTTAATGCACCTGACAGTGCAAACAACCCTACGCTTAGCAGCAACGGCTGTTGCCAAAACCAACCCGCAGCGACAACTAACGCAGCTAAGCCGTTGGTAATAATATTTTTATTCATACCTGGTCTCTGACTAGCAGTTAAACTTTAAGACGCCGATTCTAATCAGCCAACAGGTTCCAGGCAAGTAAAGCGTTGTTAAAAATCAGTTATAACCCAACACCGCGCAATGGGCGGTATCACGCTCATGCTGGCCGGATGCTTTACCAGTAGTTTCATCATCACGCCATACCAGGCTTAACGCTTTACGCTCCTGCCGGGTTAAATCCACGGTTTGTCGTTGCTGATAAAAAAACGGTTGTTGTGGTACATCACTTTGCTTCGAAACGCTCATAGCAGACTCCTGCATTACCCTAAAGAAGCGGCCCGAGTAGAGTAACTGTTTGAGGGTTAAACTCTGCTAAACCGCGAATAGAGGCTAAGCATAAGACGGCCAAACTGAGCTGAAGCTGAATTGTGAAAAAAAATTTGGCTAAATACAGTTAATTTGTCACATTTTTAAATGGCCGTTCGTCTTACTTATAGCATCGACATTTTATCAGGGCAGCGCTGCACCGCTGCAGTTGTTAGCTTAGCCTCTTAACATCTTCGTACGCTTTTGTACTATAGTGTTAGCCAGGGTTCACAACAGGAACTAAGAACAATGAAAATAACTAAAACAGGGTTGGCGTTAGCCTTCAGCAGTACCTTACTTTTTACAGCTGTTGCAGTTGCTGCAGATACCGATCAGGCCGGCTTTTGCGAGAGTGCCAGCTGCCAGTCTGAATTTAACAAACTGGAAGAAATGGCCCGCTATGGTAGCGGTGAGGCTGCTACTATCGTCGCCCTTGCTTACGCTACCGGCGAAGGTGTCGAACAGGATATTGACAAAGCCCGCCTGCTTATTAAGCAAGCGGTGCGCTGGCGCGAACCTATGGGTATGCACCAGATGTCAATCTGGCTGCGGCAGGGCTTTATATTTGAGCAGGATATTGCCAGAGCTGATGAATTACTGAGCCGGGCAGCCCGGGCAGAATTTGGTCCGGCGTTAACAGATAAAGCTAAATTGCTGCTGACCAAAAACACTCCGCAAGCAGATAAAAAAGCGATAGCCCTGTTGGAGCAAGCCGATCAGCAGTACTACAGCCCGGGGCAGTATCTGCTGGCGCAGTTGCTGGTCAGTGGTGTTGCGGTGGAATCTGATTTAGCCCGCGCCGCCCGTCTTTATAAAAACCTGGCGCTGAAAGGCTATGCTGACTCCAGACAGCAACTGGATCAAATCATTACCGCACTGGAGCAAACCACTGAACGTGCTGCCGAAGACAAAGCGGATAGTGAACTGGTAGCCCGGGTGCAGCCGCTGCTGACAGATTTAAAGCAAATTAATGATATTGAAGTGTTTCAAATACAGGGGGAGCAGTTCAACGTTAAATCTGAATTCAGTAATATTGTGGCGCAGCTCGATTCCCTGCAGCTTTATGAAAGAAACCCAACCGGTACCCGGATCCCGGGGCAACTATGCGGTCGTGGTGTGGCAAGCTGTACCACTTCGGTTGACGATACCATGGGTGGCTTGCTGGATCGGAGCAGTGTCTTTGCCCCTCTCAATTTCAGACCAACTAACTAGCAGCGATTAAAAATACCAAGCGCAGGTATCGGCTTCCCCGGCCTGACGCTTACATGAAAAAAGCCCACGCTTATAGCGTGGGCTTTTTTCATGTAAACTTTAAGGCGTTATCTATCCCTACAATTGAGTTGTTGCAATGTGGCTGAATAAACAGCAAGTTACCACTTCTGCGCTAAACGCCTATCGAAAGAGCATGTTGCAGGCCTCGCCCAGACATATCGTTATTGATAACTTATTTGATAATGCCAAACTGGATGCCGTCATTAACGTTCTACAGCAAGACAACAATTGGCAAACCCAGCAACACAGCTACTCTAAATTGTATGTCGATAATGCTAAATGGCAAAAAACCCCAACCAAACAACGTTTTGTGCAGCGCGATGTCTGGCAGCGCCCGGCGGCCACAGCTGACGTTGCTGAATGTGCTGAGAGTGCCGGTTACAATATCGCACTGCAGTTTCTGTTATTTTTACGCAGTAATGAATTTATGTCCTTGTTATCACAAATTTTCAGGGTGCCATTAACCGATCTTAATGTTGCTAAGCCAGCTATTAATACCAATTATTTTCGCTTGAGTGCCAGCGATTTTGTTAATCAGCACGCCGATGACTCACCAGGCAGAGAAGTATGTATGCTGCTGTATTTAAATAAAGACTGGCAAAGCAATAACGGCGGTGAACTGGTTTTTATGGGCAACAACAAACAGCAAATAAAAATTGAGCCGCTATACAACCGCTGCGTGTTGTTTGATCCATCCTCTGTGGGATCTGAGCATTGGGTTAACCCGCTCAAAACTGCAGATAGCCAGCAGTATCGCTATAACGTGACCAGTTGGTATTGGACAGAGTGAGTATTCTTTATAAAGAGGGTCCGAACCTGAGGGATCCCCACGAATTTAGCTCCAACACAATCCATACTCTGCGGTTTTCCGTTTGAAGTAAAGAACGCCGGATAACCAATGTTTTAAAGTTATCCTAAGTTCGCTTTGATGGATTAGTCTTGCCGCGATGTAACAGTAGCTGAGTACCCGTCGATGTTTGATAGTGTTTGCCTGGAAGCGTTTAGCCAACCCCGCTTGCTCTGCGGCTACACCAATAAAATTCATAGCAAACAACGCTAAAGTACCAAT
>NZ_KB907720.1 GCF_000382165.1 Arsukibacterium perlucidum DSM 18276
GCGGTAAAGCCTGATAAAAAGTGATATTTAGCCTGTTCCTTCGTTAACTTAGATACCGGCGGCAATACACCGAAGGCATCAGCCGTTAAGAAAATAACCTTTTTGGCATGGCCGGCTTTCGAAACCGGTGTAACGATATTGTCGATATGGTAAATCGGGTAAGACACCCGGGTATTTTCGGTTTTTGAACCATCGTCAAAATCGATAGTGCCATCGGCGGCTACGCTAACGTTTTCTAACAGGGCGTCACGACGAATAGCCTGATAAATATCCGGTTCGTTTTCCTGCGACAAGTTGATGGTTTTAGCGTAACAGCCGCCTTCAAAGTTAAATACACCATCGTCGTCCCAGCCATGCTCATCATCGCCAATCAGCTGCCGCTTCGGGTCGGTAGACAGCGTTGTTTTGCCGGTGCCAGACAAGCCAAAGAATATTGCAACATCGCCATCTTTACCGACGTTAGCGGAGCAGTGCATCGACGCTATGCCTTTTAATGGTAAAAAGTAGTTCATCATTGAGAACATACCTTTTTTCATTTCGCCGCCGTACCAGGTACCGCCTATTAACTGAATACGTTCAGTCAGGTTAAAAGCCACGAAGTTTTCCGAGTTTAAACCCTGCTGCTGCCAGTTCGGGTTAGTGCATTTAGCACCATTCATTACGATAAAATCAGGCTTATAGCTTTTCAGCTCTTCGTCAGTTGGCCGGATAAACATGTTTTTAACGAAATGGGCCTGCCAGGCTACTTCAGTAATAAAGCGAACGGCCAGACGGGTGTCGGCGTTGGCACCACAGTAAGTATCGACCACAAATAAACGTTTGCCTGATAACTGACGGGTAACCAGCGATTTTAAATCAGCCCATACTGCAGTACTGATTGGTTTATTGTCGTTCTTACCTTGATCAGACCACCAGACGGTATCGCGGGTGGTGTCGTCACGAACAATATATTTATCTTTCGGGGAGCGGCCAGTGAAGATACCGGTATCAACCGAAACCGCGCCCAGCTTGGTCAGTTTGCCTTGTTCATAACCTTGCAAATCACTGCGGGTTTCTTCCGCAAACAATAAGTCATATGATGGGTTATAAACGATTTCCGTGACATCTGTAATGCCGTATTGGCCCAGATCCAGATCGGACATGATGTAACTCCTAAGGGTACTGTAGGTAAGGGTGCAGTCTCTAGCGGACTTATTAATTATGTTATTCTTTGGGCAACAGCCTGGTTTTTGCGCAAAAAATACCCGTGTATCTTAGCGTTTTCAGCAGAAAAAAGATAGTTGAGATTATCGCTAAAACCGCAGTAAACCACGCGCTGCTTGGGCTATAGCAAAGTTATGCAAAATAAATGATTGGTTATGATATGAGTGGCCGGGTGGTTGGCTTGGCCTGGATCAATTCACGCCACGGCAAGTCTGCCTGACCAATCACCATAAAATCGGGGTTAGCGAGGGTTTCGCGCTGGTTGTAACTAAGCGGCGCAAACTGACTATCAAGAATTTTGCCACCGGCTTCTTCAACAATAATATGCACTGCACCGGTATCCCATTCACCGGTCGGGCCAAGCCGCAAATAACAATCCGCTTTGCCCTCGGCCACCAGGCAACTTTTCAGCGAACAACTGCCCAACGGAATATATTCAACAGTTTGCCTTTCGCTTAGTAAGGCCACTATAGGTTGTAACGGCTGGCGCCGGCTAACCGCAATCCGCAACACCTCACCCTGCTGGTGCTGATGCACCTGGATGCGGTTAATTAAATTGCGTTGTTGTTTAAAAGAGCCGTGACCACGGGTGGCGTAATAAAGAATATCTTCTTTTGGCCAGTAAATAACGCCCAGTGCCGGCCAGCCATGTTCCACCAGCGCTATACTAACCGCAAAATCGCCACTTCTGGCAACAAACTCCTGAGTGCCATCCATTGGGTCAATTAACCAGTAACGCGGCCAGTGCTGGCGCTGCGCTAAAGGCATAATGGTAGTTTCTTCAGATATTATCGGGATATCCGGGGTCAGATCCGACAGCCTGGCGATAATCATCGCGTTAGCAGCAAGGTCAGCTGAAGTAACCGGGCTGGTATCGGCTTTTTGTTCGGCAACGAAATCCCCGCTTTGATACAGCTGCCATAAATGCTGGCCGGCTTCGCGGGCGGTCTGTTTTACACTCTCAAGCAGTTTGCTTAAAAACATCCGGGTTTGCTTCCAGGTATTGCTGTGCCAGTAACAGGGCGGCAACGCTCCGTGCTTCGGTGAAATCAACTTGCTGTAGTAACAAGTCACTGTCACCGCGCGCCCAACTGATGAGTTCCAGCGGTTCAGGTTCATCTCCCTGTTGCTGCTCGGGATATAAATCGAATGCCATAACTATATGCATTGTAGCATTAAAATATCCCGGTGCGAGCGCCAGTGACTTTAAGGTAACAAAACGGCCGGCACCAAAGCCAATTTCTTCTTTTAATTCACGATTCGCTGCCGTCAGCACATCTTCACCCGGGTCAATTAAGCCCTTTGGAAAACCCAGTTGGTAATCATGAGTGCCGGCGCTGTATTCGCGGATCAGGTAAAAATGCTCCGGGTCCGGGCAGGCCACTATCATTACCGCGCCACGACCTGCGCCACGCATTCGCTCATATGTGCGCTCTGCACCGTTACTAAAGCGTAACTGCAACTGCTCAATTTTAAATAACTTACTTTGAGCCACGATTTCCTGCGCCAGAATTTCCGGTACCTGTTTGCTCGTATGGCGCTGCGTCATCACTTACCCTCTGTTACAATCTGCGGTGGTTACTATAAAACGAATAACAGGAAAAACCTATGCTGGACTGGGCAGAAATTGATACCGTGTTACTGGATATGGATGGCACCTTACTTGACTTACACTTTGACAACCATTTCTGGCTGGAACATTTGCCACAACGCTGGTCCGAAATCAGCGGTATTAGTCTGGCCGAGGCCAAACGTCAGTTACAAAGTGAATATGCTGAGCTCAATGGCAAAATACAGTGGTACTGCCTCGACTACTGGGGAGAGCGGTTGCAACTGCCGATTACTGAGTTAAAACGCGAAGTAATGGATAAAATTCAGATGCGCCCGGATGTACCGGCATTTTTAACCGCGCTTAAACAGTCTGGCCGTGAGGTTGTGTTAGTGACCAATGCGCACCCGGACAGTTTATCGCTAAAACTTGAGCGCACCGATTTAGCCAAATATATCGATACCCTGATTTCAACTCACGAATTTGGCGTAACGAAGGAGAGTTGGGCACTGTGGCAAAAACTGCAGCAACGGCTTGGCTTTAAAAATGAAACAACTTTGTTTGTCGACGACAGTCTGCCAATTCTGACTGCCGCCCAAAACTTTGGCATTAAACACTTACTGGCAGTGGCTAACCCTGACAGTCAGCAACAGGCCAGAACCATCGACGAGTTTCCGGCCATTACAGATTACACACCGCTATTAGCAGATATTCTGGCGCACTCGAAATTACCGTCAGCGGCGGACTAGCCACCAGCACAAGTAGCGCTAAAATCTGATGGTATAGCGGCCCTGTGCATCTGGCCGGCCAACAAACTTCATAGCCTGATGCACTTCCTGCGGCAGGCTGGCTTCAGGTTTTAGCGTGCCACTAACCGTTAAACGGTTATTTTCAACAGCGGCAGTGACCGCCAGCCCCAGGCTGTTATTGCCATCAGTTACCAGTACCGGGCTGCCTTGCTCGCAACGTAAGTCGGCTACTATGCTGTTTAACTCCAGCCAGGTGCCGGTAGGCGGTTGTAACCGCGCATCCAGCCAGCTGGCATTGCCAGCAAGGCTGCTACACCAGGGCTTGCCCTGCTGAAAATCCTGCACCTCAACCATCAGCTCGCCACTTGCCGCTACAGGTAAGGGTAATTCTAATAGTGGCAACAACTGGCTAACAGGTAATCGCAGCAATGCTTGTTGCATATTAAGGCCACTAAAACTGTAGGCTATACTGGCTGTGGCATAAGGTTGTTCACGTTCTCCAACGCTGCCAGCGGTTATTTTGATTTGCGGCGCCAACCGCAACAACGACCAGCCATTTAATTGCCAGCGTAGCTGCTGCAACTGTAAATTCTGGTATTGAGCAACCGTTACTGAACCTTGCCAGATGGTACCCTGTACCTGGCCAAGTTGCATACCGGCAGGTAATCCCAGCCAATGCACCAACCAGGCAGCAGGTAATAAATACAACAAAAAAAACAGATAAGCGACCAGTGCTACTAAGGCTAATTTCCAATACTTCATACTATTCGATTACCATCCGCCTTACCCGCACAATGCCGCTGCTGTCGGTATTTGCCACATCCAGACTGACCAGTTTCACGCCATTAGTACTTTGCAGTTGGGCCAGCCAGCGCAGTAACTGCTCAAAAGGCACGTCTTCCAACACCAGTTGCAATTGATCATTCTGCGGTTGCATCCGGCTTACCTGAATATTGTAAGTACGGGAACTGTTACTGACAATCTGCGCCAGACTGCCACCAACCCGGGCCTGACTGGCCCCTGCCTGCTGTAACTGTGGCAACGCCTGTTGTAATTTTGCCAGTTGCAGCTGAGCCTGACTTAACGCGGCTTGCTTAGTGGCGTATCCTTGCTGCAAAGGCTGCCAGATAAACCAGTAAAGGGCACCAACAGCCAGCACTACAGCCGCGATCACAACCAGCCGCTGCTCTCGTAACGCCAAACCGGCCCACCAGTTTTGTATTTGTTGCTTCATGTTCTGCTCCGCATCACCACTGTACCTTGCACCCTGGCGCCGTCATTGCTTAGTGCACCCTGTTCAATGACGTAGCCGGCACTTTCCAGCGCCGTTTTTAAGCGTTCGAAATTTTGAAAACCGCCGGCATTAGCAGAGAACCGCAGTTCGGTCCGGGCCGCATCGAAGCGTAAACTATCAACTTTAATATCGCCCACCGCTGTTAACTGACGTTGCAGTGCACTTAATAAAGTCAGGAAATTCGCAGATTCGCCGCTCATACCTACTGAGGCCAGCTTCTGCTCGACCTGGCGGGATAAATTAACAATAGTTTCGCCGGGAAAGGCTTGCTGATACTCAGCCAGGCTTTGTTGCTGTACCTGCATTAACTGGCGCTCCAGTTGCCAGACAGAAAAGCCCTGCACCAGCAGATAAGCCACAAAACAGCTTGCTGCCAATACAATAGTGCTGCGCCACTGCTGCCACTGTTTATTGGCTTGTCGTTTTGGTGCATAAGGCCCTTGTAACAAAGTAAAGCTTACCCGCTGCAGCTGGCGAGCCAGCAGTGCTAAAGGCAGCTCAGGTTCCATACTTTGCTGGGACTGCATAATATCAGCGGGCCACGGGCTATAACTGGCAATATTTGGCAGGGCGGCCAACGCCAGATATTGTGGCCACCAGCTGCTGTCGATAGCACTGGCCTGCCAGGGCCCCTGTTTAATCAGCCATTGTGTATTCAGCTCAATACAGGCAGGCAATGGATTATCAGGCAGCAATAACGCATCTGGCAGCATTCTTACTACGTTAAAACCGGCGTCCTGCAACCAGCTAAGCCAGCCGTCCATTCGCTCTCGTTGCACTACCGCAACCTGTTGCTGGTAATGGCCGTCATGTTGTTCTAACGCACCCAACGCCAACCACAGCTGGTCAATATCTTCTGCCTGCTCATCTTCCAGCATATAAGGCAGTGCCTGCAAAATTTGCCGGGTGGGCCGGGTCGGCAAACTAACCTGCTTTAACACCACATCAGACGCTGGTACCAGAGCAATAGCAGGCCGGGCACCCAAACGCTCAGCAAGTTGGCCCAGCTCGTCAGCACTGGCTATCTCGCCTGACGCAATTACCTCATCGCTATGGCTGGCCCAAACCAGCCAGCTTATAGTTTGGCCGGCCCGGCTCCCCAACCTGATAATTAACTGTTCACTCACCCCTGGCCTCCAAATCGCCGGGCCAATACCCTGACTGTATTATCATCATCTACTCTGAATATTGACGTTAGCACGAAACCACTTTCCAGATAAGAAGTGGTTGCGAGCAACTGAAAGTAACTGGATTTTATCGTTAAAAGTGCTTTAACATCATCTGCTATCTCCATACCAGCCAGTTGCGGCAATGCCAGTAATTCATCGACACTGTTAAAGCCCCCCTCCGGCCGATCGGCAATCATATCAACAGCGTCAGCTTCGCTGAGTTCCGGCACAAGCGCTGCCAGCAATACCGCCGTCTGTTCGGTCAGGGTATTAATATTTATCTGTAACTGGCTATTTTCAGGTATCACACAAACATAAGGTAGCACCAGCTGCATATCTGCCGGCGTAATATCCAGCATCAGCCTCAGTTCACTGGTCGACACCATCAACGAGTTGGCAGTGTAATACGGAAACTGTAATGACGCGTAATCATCTTCCTCTGCACTACCAGCAGTACTAAGCAAACTGTCTTCATCCAGCCAGTCGTGCACCCTGGCAACCAAATACTCTGCCGGCATCGACAAGTCAGCGGCAACCAGCTCAAGCAAACGGTTGAAACTGCGCTGCGCTGCGCTCTGCTCAATTCTACCAGAGGGCCCCCGCTGGCCTGCCCGTTGCAAAGCATTTAAATTAAAGCAAGCTTGCAAATCAGTGATTTCGCCGGCGATATTGCCATCAGCAACCGGAAAGCTGGCGCCACTTTGGGCCCAGTCCTGCTCAAGATTTACGGTTTGCTCGCCGCTGAGACTGCGGCTTAACAACACCCTGGCGAAGTGCTCCGCTCCCATTGCATACCAGAAAGCCTGCTGTTGTTGTTGCAGATTGTGCTGGCGTTGTAATTGTAATTGCAGGCGTCCGGTCATGTTTACCGCTATCACTACCACTATCGCCACAATCATTAATACGGTGATCAGGGCGGCGCCACGCTCGACTTGTCGCATTAGCGTCGCCCCCGCCGCTGATCATCAGGCTGTCCTGGGTTGTCCGGGGTTGCCGGGCTGTCCCGCTTATTATCTTGCTGATCCTGTCCGGACGAATTCGGATCAGGATTAGTGACGATGCGTGACACGACCATCCCAGACGGCAGGGTAAATATCCGTTCTATTTCCCCCAGATATTCATGCGTCAGGGTTACTTTTACGGCTTTTGGCATAAGGCTGTCCTGCCATTTTTCCAGCCATTCCTCACCCTGCAGATAGCTGACTGAAAACGCCGTAAGATCTTGTTGCAACGTCTGTTTCAACGGTTCACTTCCGGCCACCGCATCGGCATACAGGCTGAACAAACGTTGTAGCTCCCCTTGCTCTAAGCGGTACGCCACCAGCTGAACTTCGCCCCGTGGCAGAATATGGCCCGGGTTACGCCAGCCCTGGCGGGTAAAGCTCAAACCGTGATCTTCGCTATCCAATAAATACTGCTCGCCGTACAGCCGGTATTTAACCGGTGCTTCGCCATCCAACCGGACATGGCGGGTGCTTATTTGCATAAAATCGCGCTCCAGCATCAGCATGGTGCGCTGTAACTGCTGAATTCTTTCTGTTGCTTCCTGCGATAACTCATCGCTATTGGTAACACTGGTTAACACCGCAACAGAGGCCAGCCCAACCATCGCAAAAATGGCAGTAGCCAGTAACATCTCAATAAAAGTAAAACCCTGCTGCTTAACCACTGGGCTTACCTATAAAAGTAGTAAGTTGCAACAGCACGTCGTCAGGCTGCTCAGCCAGACTGATGCTTACCACCAGCTGCCGTAAATCGGCGTCGGGCACAGTAGTGGCCTGCTGACGCCACAGCCATTGCCGGTTAGCCATTTCCACCTCCCCCTGCAATAACTCCCGCGGCGGCCAGTTGGATTCCAGCATTGCCAGGTGCAACTGGTTGTTAGCAACATAACCGGCAATCGTCAGTTCCTCTATCTGGCTAAGCGCCCGGATATGGCCAGAGCTGGCTTGCATTATTGCCAGGCCGGCGGTGGCAAATATCGCCATCGCTACCAGCAGTTCTAACAAGGTAAAGCCGCGATTGTTCATCAACGCACCGTGATTACATCTGAGCGGGTCAGCGGGATGGTAAAATCAGTACCAACAGTCTGGCTCACCTGATCCAGCCGTTCCCCCAGTTGAAAAGTTAAGCGGAATGGGCTGATTTCACCTGATGACAAAATAAATACCTGCGGTAGTACCGGCGGCTGCTCACTATCGGTGTTTTCAAACTCATCAGCTTGCTGCCAGTTTAGCTGGCTTAATAAGCTTAGCTCTGATCCCGGCAGGCCCTCCAGTTCCAGTTGTAGGCGGATATCTTCTGCTAACTCATAGGTTTCAGCCGCTTTCGGTTCATCGGCCTGTAGCCATTTTTCACCATCAAAATAGACAAAACTGTAACTACCTTGCTGCAGTACCAGGCCCCACTCCTGCTGTTTCAGCATAGCGGTTTCAGCAATAAACTGAAAAACCTGCTGGAAGCGTTCAGTTTCTTTATGCAGCCGTTGCTCTGGCGAGTCACCACTGAAATTAAGCACAACGGTAGTAGCCAGTAAACCAATTAACAGCATTACCAACATCACTTCTAACAAGGTGAAGCCGGCTTGACGCAACCTGGCTGGCTGGCGGGTTGGCATTAATTATTGTCGCTTTCTGCCGCGTCCAGGTTCCAGTTACCAATATCGTCATCAGTTCCCGCTACCCGATCCGGACCTTTGCTGTATACATCAATCCTGCCAAGCTGACCCGGGCTCACCAGAATATAGTCTTCGTTCCACGGGTCCTTTGGTAAGCGACGGATAAAGCCACCCTCCGGAAAAGAACGTGGCGCAGGTTGAGACGTCGGGGCGGTAACCAGCGCTTGCATGCCTTGTTCAGTCGTCGGGTAAAAACCGTTGCGCAAGCGGTACATATCCAGCGCACTTTCCAGTTGCTGAATATCTACTACCACTTTCTGACGGGCGGCCTGCTCCTGATTACCCATTAAATTTGGCACTACCATACTGGCAATAATGCCCAGAATAACGATTACCACCATTACCTCAAGTAAGGTAAAGCCTTTTTGTATCTGCCTTAACATGTTAACCACCTACCATATTATTTAACGCTAAAATGGGCTGCAATATTGCCATCACAATAAATAACACCATGCCGGCCATTACTGATACCAGCACAGGTTCAAATACTTTTAACGACACTGTTACCAACGACTCAAATTCTTTATCCTGGGCATTAGCTGCGCGCTCCAGCATGCTGTCCAGCTGACCACTTTTTTCACCACTGGCTATCATATGCAGCATCATTGGCGGAAACATCTTCGTCTGCTCCAGCGCATTTCGCAGCGAGGTACCTTCACGCACCCGGCCCGTTGCATCAGCCACCGCTTCTTTCATATAACTATTGCTAAGCACGTCAGCACTGATCCGCATCGCTTCTAGCAATGGTACTGAGCTGGCATTCAGAATACTTAAGGTACGGGCGAAACGGGCGGTATTCAGGCCCCGGCTTACCTTACCAAACATCCCCAGCCGCAAAGTAAAGCGGTCCCAGCGATACTTAAGCTCAGGTTTGCGCAGCGCCCGTTGCCAGAACACTGCCGCCAGCATAATAGCGATCAGCAGTAAGACACCGTAGTTTCGAATAAAATCACTGGCCGCTATCAGAAACAAGGTGGTGCCTGGTAACGACTGGCCCATATGCTCGAATTGGCCGACTATTTTTGGTACTACCGCCGCCAGCAAAATACTAATCACCAGCACCGCAAAGCAGGTTAAAATTATCGGATATAACAACGCCTGTAAAATCTGACTGCGCATATACTGGCGCTGCTCGGTATAATCGGCCAGCCGGTTCAGCACTTGCTCCAAGTGGCCGGACTTTTCTCCCGCTGCCACCATGGAGCGAAACAAATGGTCAAATACGTGTGGAAACTCCGCCAGACCTTCTGCCAGGGTATAGCCTTCCACCACTTTTGAGCGCACCGCCATCATCATATTCTGTAAACGGGGCTTTTCACATTGCTCAGCCACAGCCAATAAGGCGCTTTCAATGGGCAGGGCGGCTTCTACCAGCGTCGCCAGTTGGCGGGTAAGTAAGGCGAGTTCTGCCGCAGAAATTTTCCGGCTTAACCAGTTGCGTCCGGAAGCGACCAGCTTTTCCTGTTGCGACGCCAGCTCTACGCTGAGTGGTTGCAGTTTTTGCTCACGCAGCATCTGCCGGGCATGGCGGGCATTGTCAGCCTCCAATACCCCTTTATTCTTCTTGCCGCGTAAATCGAGCGCCTGATACTCAAATGCTGCCATTACACATCCTCACGGGTAACGCGCAACACCTCTTCCAGGGTGGTTTCGCCAGCCAGCACCTTGCTGAAACCATCCAGCCGGATACTGGGGCAATGCGCCCGGGCATACTTTTCGATAGACTGCTCGCCTTTGCCGTTATGGATCATCTCGCGAATGGTTTCATCAACCTGCAGCAGCTCATGGATCCCGGTGCGGCCGCGATAGCCGGTATAGTTGCAATGCTCACAGCCTTTGGCACGATATATCTGCTGGCCCTCTTTTTTGCTGATGCCCAGTAGATTACGCTCTTCCTTATCCGGATCGTGTAATTCTTTACAGTGACTACACAAGGTGCGCACCAGCCGCTGGGCCAATACCCCGAGTAAACTGGATGATAATAAAAACGCTTCAACGCCCATGTCTTCTAAGCGGGTAATCGCACCCGCAGCAGTATTGGTGTGCAGGGTAGACAATACCAGGTGGCCGGTTAAACTGGCCTGCACGGCGATTTGCGCTGTTTCCAGATCACGAATTTCACCTACCATGACCACATCCGGGTCCTGGCGCAGTATTGCCCGCAGACCACGGGCAAAGGTCATATTAACCTTGGTATTTACCTGAGTCTGGCCTACGCCTTCCAGCTCATATTCTATTGGGTCTTCGACGGTAAGAATGTTGCGGTCTTTGGTATTAATTTCCGTTAAGCCGGCATATAAAGTAGTGCTTTTACCGGAACCAGTGGGTCCGGTAACCAGAATAATGCCATGCGGTTTCAAAATCAGTTTGGAAAACGCCTGCTGCACTGCCAGGGTCATGCCAAGGTCGGCCAGATTTAAGTGCGAGTTATTTTTATCCAGCAAGCGTAGCACCACCCGCTCACCATGGCTTGACGGCATAGTGGATACCCGGACATCGACAGCCCGGCCGGCAATCCGCAGGCTGATCCTGCCATCTTGCGGCACCCGTTTCTCGGCGATGTCCATTTTTGACATTACTTTAATCCGCGATACCAGCAAGCTGGACAAACGGCGGTTAGGTCGCAGTACTTCACGAAGCAAACCATCAACCCGGAAACGGATAATCAGCG
Organism: Arsukibacterium perlucidum DSM 18276; assembly: GCF_000382165.1. Lineage (GTDB taxonomy): Bacteria > Pseudomonadota > Gammaproteobacteria > Enterobacterales > Alteromonadaceae > Alishewanella > Alishewanella perlucidum. The sequence continues at coordinate 11,313 of NZ_KB907720.1, forward strand.
CTTTTTCAAAGGTTTCGATATGAATGTCAGACGCGCCAAGTTTAATCGCCTCACCCAGCATGGCGTTGATCAGCTTGATGATGGGCGCATCGTCTTCATTTTCCAGTAAATCTTCGGTTTCCGGAATATCATCAGCCAGCGAGGCCAGATTAACCTCATTGCCAATATCTTCCATTAACTGTTGGGCTTCGGAAGAATCGCGCTGATAGCTGGCTTCCAGCAAAGCTTCAAATTCGGTCGCCGACAATGCCGTCACGCTAAAACTCTCGGCCAGTAAACGCCGCACTTCCAACACCGATTCTGGCCGGGTGCCAGGTTGCACATACAGCAGCCAGCCTTGCTGCTGTTGTTGCAGCAGTACCCCATGGCGTTTGGCAAAACTAAACGGCAGCCGGATACGGCTGCTGACCGGTTTAACTTCTTCTTCTGCTACCAGGCCTTCCATCAGTCGCGTGTTCCGGTAGCGGGCTGCTGCTCAGCCGGTTGCTGTTGCTGCTCTTCCATAAAGCGGTCAAAGGTTGGCGGTAAAACCAGCGAATCATCCCACTCCGGCAATACCACTTGTTTGGTATTAGGCATTAAGCGGATACCTTGTTCATCACGCAGTAATTGCTCGGCCCGGATATGGTTATATTTGGCTTTGGAAATACCGGAAATTGCCGAACCCTCCCGCACTATAGTGGCCTTAATAAATACCATCAGGTTACGCTTTTGCTTGGTAACACTGGTTGATTTAAATAAATGGCCTAACAAAGGAATATCGCCAAGCAATGGCACCTTGGATTCACTTTCTTGTACATCTTCATCAATTAAACCGCCCAATACCACAGTGGCACCATCGTCGGTCATTACCGTGGTTTTAATTTCCCGCTTATTAATAGTGATATCCACAGCCGTTGCACCACCAATGCTCGACACCTCCTGCTCTATGGTAAGTTGCACGGCATTGCCTTCATTAATTTGCGGGGTCACTTTCAGCTTAATCCCCACTTCCTGCCGTTGTACCTGCTGGAACGGGTTAGTATTGTTGGCGCCTGTGGTAGAGCCGGTGATCACCGGCACTTCCTGCCCGACTAAGAAAAATGCTTCCTGATTATCCATCGTAGTAATATGCGGCGTGGCCAGCACATTAGAATTGGTACTGGTGCGAACCGCTTGTAGAAGTGCCGCCCAGTCGCCTTGTACAAAACCTAATAAGGCTCCATTTAAGCCTTGCAATGCCGTTGCCAGCCCAGAGTAATCGCGATTAGAATCAGGAGTCCGGGTTGTTGTTGATCCGCCACTTGGATTCGCAACAGTTTGTTCGGTTCCCCGCGTAATTTGTGATGCCTGAACGGCACCTGCCGCGACCCCTATGATTGGTATAGTATTACCGCTGCTAAAATTAGTGCCACCCGCATTAGCGTTGATCCACTGCACGCCAAAGTCAGTGCCATCGCCTTCAAATACTTCAACAATAATAGCCTCTACCAGTACCTGAGCACGGCGGATATCCAGCTGGCGGATAACATCTTCTAACGAGCGCATCATATCGGGCTGAGCGGTAACGACCAGCGAGTTGCTGTCGGCATGGGCCTCAATACTGATTTCCCGGCCAGAGCTTTGAGTACGCCGGCCCCCCTGGGCAGCCGCTGTTCCTGCACCGCCCTGCACTTCAGCCACAATAGATTCGCTTACGCCTTTTAGTACCGGCACCAGCTCTTCTGCTTTGGCATATTTCAAATAATAAACCCGGGTATTGCCGCTGGTTTTCAGCTCGGCATCCAGCCGCCTGGCCAGCTCAATTACCCGCTGCCGGGCTTGTAATTCGCCACTGACAATCACGCTGTTGGTGCGCTCATCAGCCACAATTTTCGGGATCAGGAAATCAGGCTGCTCCGCCCGGCCCTGGCTTTTATAAATGCTTTCCAGAATCCGGACAATTTCGCCAGCTGAAGCAAATTCCAGTTTCAGAATTTCCAGTTCCTGATCGCCGGCTTTATCTACCCGCTGAATAATATCGACTATCCGGTTTACCACAGCCGCTGGCCCCGTCATCATAATAACGTTAGAGGGGTCATAGTTTACTACATGGCCACCACCGGCCTGATTACTGAACTGGCGCAGTAAAGGTGCCAACTCGCGCACTGATACGTTCCGCACCTGTACCACGCGGGTAACCATCTCATCGCCGTATCCGGGATCGTCATCCCCCACCACTGGTATATTGGATGTTTTAGCATCTTTGTTGCGCACAACTTTTAAGATACCGCTTTCCATTTCCACAACAGCAAAGCTGTATACTTCCAGTACATTTAAGAAAAACTGGTAGTACTGCTCTTCATTAAGCATTTCATAACTACGGACATTTATCCGGCCACGCACCTGCGGGTCAACAATAATAGTTTTTTTCAGGTTCATACCAACGATATTAATAAACTCGTTAATATCAGTACCTTTAAAATTTGGTGAATACTGCACTTGTTCAGTATCAGCCAATACCGCGAAACTAAAAACGGCGCCAGCTAGTAATCCTGCTAATACACGTCCTGAACCCCTGAAAAAACCACCTGATATCATGAGAATTTAACCAATTGTTATCTAATTATTTTATTGCGAAAGACTAAACAGAATATCTCTGATTTCGCCGTCACGTTCTATTTTAATCGCTGCTTCACTGGCATCTCTGAGGTCGTTAATAACCCGCATTGCCTGTTGCATATCGTTTAGCGGGATACCGTTAATCTCTAACGCCAGGTCATTCTGCTGAAGCCCCAGCTGATTAAACAGCGCAGGGTCTTTACCCGGCATTAAACGGTAACCCAGCAGGACACCACTGTTGTCATGCTGCGGTGATACCCGGATATAATCAAAAAACTTCATAGGCTCTGCCAGCAGTTCATCGCGGCTTATTCCTAAATCACTATCATCCAGAGTCGGCGCCGCTGCCTGCGGCGAAACAACTAATTCGTTTTCGTAGCTGGGTTCCGGGTTATCTTCGCGCCCCAGGCCGGCATTGGCTTGCGCCATTCTGGTATATTCAATACCGTCCAGCATCAGTGTTTCGAAACGGCCAGCTTGCTGAATTAATACCCGGTCAATTAGCACCTGTTTTAATACCGCATTGGTGCCTTCTATGGTGTCATCGATGGCATAAGTACCTTCGCTACCGCGGCTTTCTATAATGGCACTGCCACTGTTTGGATTAGCCTGGGCAACCACACCGGTCAGCTTAACATTGAGTTGGGTTTTTGGCGCTTCAGTAACAACTGGCGCTGCCCTTTGTGGCTCGGCAGTAACCTTACCAAATAGTGAATAACTTAGCAGTTGCTCGAGATCGGTAGCCGCTTTGCCTGTCGATACTGGCGCGGTTTGTTGCAGCAAAACCGGACCTGCAGCTTCAGGCGCTGGCAACAGCTGCCAGCTTAAACGTGCCAGCAACCAGGCAAGCAACAGCACCAGAACCAGGTTCACTAGCTTGCGTAAGGTGCTTACCGGCAGGCGCTGGCTAACGCGATTTAACTCTTGCATCGACAAGGACAGATTCATTTCAGCTTTCTTATAATAAATTCGGTTTCATCTTACTCAGTTGTCAGCATGCCAACAAGTGCCTGCCGACATTTTCACAAAACACTAACAGTGAAAATATGGCCGGGGCTACGCTTCAGCCATTGTTTGGCACTATAATGCACATTCAGTTCAGCATACAGGATAATTATGACTTCATCACCGGCCGCTACACAGCAAAACGACAGCATCAGGCTGGATAAATGGCTCTGGGCCTGCCGTTTTTACAAAACCCGCGCCCTGGCTAAAAGCATGATTGAAGGCGGCAAAGTACACTATAATGACCAGCGCTGCAAAGCAAGCCGCCAGGTCGAAATTGGCGCCACCATTAAGTTGGCCCAGGGGACCGATGACAAGACAGTTATCGTAATGGGCTTGTCTGAAAGACGTCTGGCTGCGCCACTGGCGCAGGCTTTGTATCAGGAAACCGCCGCCAGCACTGAACAACGCCTCGCCCGGGCGGAGCTGCGGAAAACCAACAGTCTGTTTGCCCCACACCCGGACACTAAGCCAGATAAAAAAATGCGTCGCCAGTTATTACTTTTAAAATCCAAGCAGTAAGAGAGACTTTATGAATCCGGATAAGTTACACCGTTTTTTGTTTCAGCAAAAACACGTCAGAGGCGAGCTGGTGCAGCTGACAGATAGCCTGGACCAGATGCTGAAAAATCATCATTATCCGTTGCCGGTTAAACAATTGCTGGCTGAGTTAGTGGTGGCAACCAGTTTAATTACTGCCACCCTGAAGTTAGATGGCGAAATTGCAGTGCAGTTACAAGGCGAGGGCCCGGTTAAGTTTGCCGCTGTTAATGGTGACAACCAACAAAATTTCCGGGCCATGGTGCGACTGCAGGCAGAGCTTAGCGGCAGCAGTTTTCGCGAGCTGATTGGCGAAGGTTACATGATTGTGACCATAACCCCACGGCAGGGAGAGCGCTACCAGGGCATAATTCCATTAACCGGCGCTACCCTGACCAGTACGCTGGAAGGCTATTTCGCCCAGTCCGAACAGCTACCCACCCGCTTGTACATTTATACTGACATTTCCCAACAAAACATCGCCGCTGGTTTAATGCTGCAGGTACTGCCGGTTGAACCGCAAAAAGCGGTCGAGGATTTTGCCGAGTTGGTGGTACTGGCCGACACTGTTACCGCCGACGAATTACTAACCCTGCCTGCAGAGCAAATGCTGTACCGGTTGTTTCATCAGGAGCAAGTAGAATTATTTTCGGCGCAGGATGTCAGATTTGTTTGTGGTTGCTCCCGCCAAAAATGCGAAACGGCTCTGTATAGCATTGGCAAAGAAGCCCTTGGCGAGCATATTGCTGAGGGAAAGCTGGAGATGACCTGTGAGTATTGCAATACGCAGTATCTGTTTAGCGCAGACGAGTTGCAGCAGATAAGCAACCAGCTGTAATAAAAACGCCCCGCGACTGCGGGGCGTTTTTTTGGTAACTCACTTAATTTATCTTAAAGTGACTTTGTTTTAAAACACCTTAGTTAGCTTTGTTGCGACGACGCAGCAATGCTAATGGCAGTAGCAGTAAACCAAAGATCCCAAAGCTGCCGCCTGAGCCCTTGTTAACTGTGACCTGAGCATTAGCCGAGCCCTGCATACCAGAGCTGTCGGTTGCCGTAATCATGACAGTATGCACCTTGACATCAGATTTAACCGGCATTCTGGCTAACTTCAACTGACCATTCTCAACCTTAAACAGCGGGTTATTGGTGCTGACAGAAGCCAGACTGGCATTAGCTTCAGTAACTGCAACCGCCACATTCCCAAGCGTCATGCCAGCAGCACTGCCGACCCGCAACTCAGGAGTAGTCATGTTTACCGTTACCACTGGCTGCTCATCTGGCACGTTATTTACCATAACTGTCACAGTAACCGGTGCAGAAACACCGCCGTTAGAATCAAGGGCCGCAACTTCCATTTCTATCTGAGTCATTCCAGCTTCGAAATCCAGTATTGCAGAATTTGCCACTACCACAGAACCATCAGCCTGCAATACAACTGCATCAGATGTACTTGCCAGAGTTACAAACTCGGTAATCGCGCTACGGAAATCAGCGGTAGCTGACAACTGACCGACAACAGTGCCATTAGCCGCATTTTCGTTAACATTCAGGGTCTGTCCTGCAGTAACAACAGGTTGTGCCATTGGTGCGGCAAAATTAGCAATTGCAACCGCTTCTGCCTGGCCCGACATCATTACAAAGCTGCGATTATCATCGCTGGCACGCATGACGAACGCTGACTCACCTGGTGCTAACACTTCCACTGCAGTATCAACGACTTCATCAACATTGCTAACACCTGCTGGCCCAACTGGCAGCTCACTTACTAACCCAATTGCCGGAGAGGCTGCTATTTCCACCGGAGTAATCACCTGATCCGCAATAGAGTTTGCAAAGAGCGAGAAGCTGTTGGTATCGGTACGGAACCGTGCCGTAATAGTACGTCCGATATCCGAAGCGGTTAAGCCAACGTCTTCAAAACAAGACTCCAGCGTAACCTGCTTACCACCAGCATAGTGATACACGTCTCCAAACGCACCAGACAGCGTGCCGTAAGCCGTATTAAAAGACACCATCACACCCGGGAAAGCGGCGTAGGCAGGGCCAAAGCGGGTTACCAGCAAGGTATTCATTGTGTAATCAAGCATACCGTCATTATCGATATCCAGATCCAGCGCATAATTGCCCTGCAACAGATGGTTTAACCCACCTTCCAGATGGATGGATGGATATAGTGCATAACCGCTGCTACACCAAGGCGCACTTGCAATATCCATGGTTATCGCCCGGATATCATGCATAGGTTGTAACGCAGGGTTGACAGGAGATGTTGCAACCAGTGCTGAGGCAAAAGGCTCAACGTCAATTACACCGGTGTTGGTCAATTTCAACGCAATCTGATCAGCCGCCATCTCACTGCTTAACGCCAGCTTACCGGCCGCTTTTGGTACCATGTGATACACCAGATGGAGATCATGGCTGGTGCTTGTACTGGTGTCATTAAAGATTAAGGCACCGTCGTATTCCGACTGATCCATCATTTGCGCCGCCATTAACGACATCCAGGTTACCCCGTTAGACAGCGTAAAGTCAGGTAAATTGGCAGGGTTAACGGTCACAGTGACATCAAAGTTGATGGTTTGGCCTGGTTGCACGGTAACAGTCGCAGGGTACTGCCAGCTTAATGCTGCTGTTTCCGTTTTATCAGCAAAACGGTCACTGATTGACAGTGAATAGGTTTTTGCCTGATCGCTGAAGTTTTTCAGGCTAACCGTTTTAGTCATGCTGCTGGTTTCTGACAATGTCTGTAAACCAAATGACAACGCCGCTTGCCGAGTATTGTGCTCAGCACTATACACCCAGGCAGCCACCGGGCTGTTAACCGCTTTTTCAACATCAACCAAGCCGGAACCAATCATACTGATTGGCGCTAATGCCGCGTCCGGGTTTATCTCAACCGATTGACGATGGACCGTCATATTAGCGGTGTTCATCATGGTGGCTTTTATTTCAAAGGCATTCCGTTCTGGCAGAGCACCTCGCACCAGCGCTGCAGCACCAGCGGTAATAGGGCCAGAGAATGACGTCCCTGTTGCAGGTGCCAAACCGTCACCTGAACCAACATCAGCTACCATGATATTTACGCCAGGCGCAGTAATTTCAGGTTTTAATAAACCATCCATTGATGGCCCACGTGAAGTGAAACCCGCTACCGCGCCAGCGCCTGATTTCGCTTCTGAAGTAATAGCATAACTCACTGCTATATTTTCTAGCAGCTTATCGCGCATTGCATCACCAACAGCTTTGCTAACCATCACTGATGGAATGGAGATATTGGCATCTCCGCCACCCATTACAAACGGAGCTTCGCCCGGATTGCTATTGGCAATAATAACAAAAGCTGCACCACGTTCCTGCGCATTCATCACTTTTTGCACGAATGCACAAACACCACGGGAAATCAGCACCGCTTTACCAGTCAGGTCAACATCTTCGGCCAGGGCGTCACAGGCAGTGTATGGGCCAGGTACCAGCACTAACGGCGCGTCAGTTGAATTAAAGGAAAAGTTAAAATCCGGGTTAAAACCGGCAGCAACCATCGCTACGGTGTCGCCGTCAATTTGAGCACTGCTAAAGACACCTACCATTCCAGTTGGATGAGTCATCGCACCCACAGATAGGGCGTTAGGGGTAGTGCTGGGGCCGCCGACCCTGAATGGCACATTGCCGTCGTTGCCGGCTGAGATGACCATATTTACACCCAACTCAGCGGCACGCTGAATTAAAAATTGGGCCCCAGATTGAGTTTGAGTTGAGCCAAACTGACCACCCAGTGACATGTTAACAATATCAACCCGATCAGCCAGATTGCCATCACCATTTGGATCCATTGCCGCTTCCAAAGCGCCTATTTGCGCCACAGCAGGACAAAATTGCTCACAAACAGTGTAACCATACAATTGAACGTTTGGTGCAATACCCGAAACAGAGTGCGCCACTGAAGTGCCGTGACCAGCAAACGGTGGGTCAATTGGGTCCGGGTCCATATTGATGAAATCATATCCACCCACCACCTGACCTTGAGGCCAGCTTGGTGCGGCAGTTGGGTCGGCCATTGCCGCTGCATAAGCTTCTGCAGTGCCTGGGCCACCGAAGGCAGCATGGGTATAATCGATACCGGTATCCAGGATTGCTACCCGCACACCTTCGCCAGTTGCCTTACCAGACTGAACAGTTTGCACTGCCTTAATATAGGCAGCACTATCGGCCACATGCAGCTCACTGTCGTAAAGTGGCATAATAGACGCCACCAATGGATTTTGCTGCAATGCATTTAATGCCTGAGCAGAGGCATTGACCACCAGACCTGCTGCCAGGTTTTTCGTCGTAAGCAGAATTTGTGCATCGGTATCCAATTGCATTAATGCTGCACTTACTTGCTGCTGGGCTTGTTCTGCCTGAGCAACATAGAGCTGAGCACGTTGCTGATCAAAGTCAGATCCAGACAATGCTGCACCCGCTGCCGGAGCATTTAAGACTACAAACCAAGCGCTTGGAGCTTGCTCCTGTTCATTCAGGCTAACGGTAACTTTGCCAATGACTTCGTGCACGCTTTGGCCAAAACCAGCTCGGTATTGTTCAATGCTCGCATTTGCTGTGCCAGAAATAGCGAGGCTGATAGCCGTCGCCAATAAAGCTTTATTCATGGTTCCCAAGGTATACTCCTTTTGTGCTGCTGTTGTACTTTATATTATTTTTGCGTGACCGTGCTGCTAAAGAGGATTTAGCTCAAAGCACATATAACGTTAATTTTTATCTGTTATCCAGCTTTCGCCTAACGGCTGGTAGCCAATAAAATGAGTTTTAATTTGATGACTAGCATATTGGTTTTATCACAGATAAAATCAGATGTAATAGTAAAATTATAAAAGAATTTAGAAGTCAGTCTAAATAAAGTCAACTTTGTTATCAAAAGTTGACAGTTCAAATGCAAAAATCCGAGCATTTAATATCAACAGCGAAAGCCGCCATCCATAAAATGGATTTAATATCGAATACTTAACCGAATATTCCAGGATGTATTTGCGGCCTTAAACCGGCAAGTAAACCCGTACTACCAAACCACCATGAGCATGATTAAATAAACTGATACTGCCCTGATGCATATCAACAATTTTCTTTATGATAGCCAGGCCTAAACCTGAGCCACCGCTGCCACGGGCTTCATCACCCTGGGTGAAAGGCGCAAACATCGCTTCCATTTTATGCTCGGGAATCCCAGGGCCATGATCCCGCACTTCAAGATATAGCTGTTTGCGGCTTTTCTCATAGCCAGTGTTAATTTCTATATCACCATCACTATAGCGCAACGCATTTTCCAACAGGTTATTCAGAACCCGTTTTATCGCTATTTTACGCAGCATAATTGCCGGCAGTTTTGGGTCAAGCTCGGTAATAAAATTTCGCTGCTGTACCTGCTCAGCCAGTACTTGTTCTTCTATCAAGTCATTTAAATTGACACTTTGCAGGCCTTCTTGCTTATGGTGGCGTAAAAAATCAATAAACTGGTCGATAATGGCGTTCATATCTTCAATGTCGTTTACAATACCATCCCGGATCCAGCTATCCTGCTCAGTCATCATTTCCGAGGCGAGACGGATCCGGGTTAGTGGCGTACGTAAATCATGGGATACCCCAGCCATTAGCAATGCCCGATCCTGTTCCAGCCGTTTAATGCCCTCTGCCATGTAATTAAATGCCCGGATCACGGCAATAATTTCGGTAGAGCCTTTGTCTGCGTTTAACGGTGGCGGAATATCGCCGCGCCCCACTTGCAACGCTGCTTGCTGTAACGATTTCAAAGGCTGGTTTAAATGTCGCGCAAATACCCACGCACCACCAACACTTAAAATACCAATTAATAATAAATAAAACGTCAGGGGTGAAAAGTCAGTTTCGTCCAACCCGGATAATGGCACCTTCACCCAAAATTCTGGTGCTTGCGGCGGCTTTACCCAAAAAGCAAAAGCATTGCCCTGCTCAATACGCACCTCGGCCTCGCCACCCAGCTCAGCCGACATTTGCTCTGAAAAATAACCATAGTAGCGGGCATTGGCCAAACCCTGTTGCATAGCCTCAGCTTCGTGGTAAACCTCAATTCCGGTGGCCTCACTAAAACGGCGGGTCAGCTCTGCTGATAACAGCGGCGTGTTCTGGCCCACATCGATAAATACCACTTTAATTTGTTTGGCTATTAAGTGGTTTATTTGCTGAGTGGTAGGTTTTATAAAATACAGTGCTACCGACACATAGGACACCAGCTGGTTAATCAGCAATAAAAAACCAATTAAAAATACGGTCTGGCCAAAAGCGCTACGGGGTAGCAACCGCATCAGGCAATGCTACCGTCAGGCACAAAAACGTACCCTAAACCCCAAACGGTTTGGATATAGCGCGGGTTAGTCGCATCGTCTTCCAGCATGCGTCGTAAGCGTGAAACCTGAACATCGATACTGCGCTCCATCGCCGAATAATCGCGGCCACGGGCCTGGTTCATCAGCTTATCGCGTGACAGCGGCTCCCGCGGGTGACTAACCAACACTTTAAGCACCGCATATTCACCGCTGGTCAGCGGCAGGGGCTGGTCGCCTTTGCGCATCTCGCGGGTGGCTAAGTTAAACGTAAAGGGGCCGAAGCTGATAATGGTTTCTTCCTGCGACGGAGCGCCAGGCAAGTCCTTACTTTTACGCCGCAACACTGCGCGAATGCGTGCCAGTAACTCGCGGGGATTAAAAGGTTTAGGCAAGTAATCATCTGCCCCCATTTCTAAACCAATAATCCGGTCAACCTCATCTCCCTTTGCGGTTAACATAATAATAGGTACATCATTATTTTGCTGGCGTAACTTGCGACAAATAGATAAGCCATCCTCACCGGGCAACATAAGATCGAGAACCACCAGATGAAAATGCTCACGCTCCATCAATCGTTGCATCTGCTCATAGTTACCAACGCTGCGCACCTGATAACCCTGTTCAACCAGGTAGCGCTCAAGTAAAGCGCGCAAACGTAAATCATCATCTACTACAATAATTTTCAGAGTTTCCTGGCTGGTCATCACACATGCTTCCGTTGTTTTTGCTCACTATAAACGAAAAAACCGCCATTGTTACTACCATGGCGGTTAAACTGTGTTACAAAACTTTTCAGTCTTGCTTGTTATTCGGTAGCTGTTGACGTTTCATTGGCGGATTAACCCAGTAAATCTGAGCAGCATGCGTGCTGTATTTACTTGAGGCTTCCACTTTCTGAATATAATCGTAATCGGGTTCCATCACATACTGTGCTGGCGTGCTACTGCAAGCCGTTAACACAACGGCTGGTATAAGCAGGTATAGCTGGCGACGGGATTTCATCTTAAGGCCCTCCCATAAAGCTAAAATCCAACTTGAGTATAGTACATTTTTTAACCAGCAAATTATTCCTTGTCCGTTATTGGCTGGTAGCTAATTGCTGTTATCACATACCAATGCTCACCGGTTGGGGTCAGCACTTTTACTTCGTCATCCAGCGACTTCCCCAGCAGCGCCCGGGCCAGTGGCGAGTCAATACTCAGCTTATTCAAGCGTAAATCAAATTCGTCCGCGCCAACCAACCGGTACTGCCTTAATCCACCGGCTTCGTCTTCCAGCTGCACCCAGGCACCAAAATATACTTTGCCCTGCTGTTTTGGCGACGGGTACACCACCTGCAATTGCTCCAGCCGTTTAGTTAAAAAACGCACCCGCCGGTCAATTTCACGTAAACGTTTTTTGCCATAGATATACTCAGCGTTTTCAGAACGATCACCCAGCGCGGCGGCGTCAGATACCTGCTGAGTTACCCGCGGCCGCTCCTCTTTCCAAAGGAAACGTAATTCCCGCTCGAGGGTATCGTAGCCTTCACGTGTAATCAGATTGGATTTTTTGGTGCTGAAAGTAGACAATTCACCCTGCTTTTCATATTTCGTATCATACTTTGCCTGCCACAGGGGCTGCAAAGTCGAAGGATTCTATAGTTATGTCAATGATTGTTAAACAAATAGCCAGCGAAATTGCCGCCCGGCCAGAACAGGTGGCTGCCGCAATCGCCCTTTTAGATGAAGGCGCAACCGTACCTTTTATTGCCCGCTACCGCAAAGAGGCCACCGGCGCGTTGGACGATACCCAATTACGTTTACTCGATCAACGACTGAATTACCTGAGAGAGCTGGAAGAGCGGCGGCAGGTTATTTTAAAAACTATTGCCGAGCAAGGTAAGCTTAGCGCGGAACTGGAACTCGATATTCTGGCCGCCGATAACAAAACCCGGTTGGAAGATTTATACCTGCCTTACAAGGCAAAACGACGCACCAAAGGCCAGATGGCGATTGAAGCCGGCCTGGCGCCGTTGGCTGATGCAATTGTTGCTAACCCAGAGCTGGACCCGGAGCAGCAAGCCACCGCCTACCTCAATGCTGATGCCGGCTTTGCTGACGTGAAAGCTGTGCTGGAGGGCGTTAAGTTTATTTTAATGGAACGCTTCGCCGAAGATGCAACCCTGCTGGCCCGGCTGCGGGCTAAGCTCAGCCGCGATGCCGTATTAAAAAGTACTGTCGTCGCCGGTAAAGAGCAGGAAGGCGCGAAATTCCGCGATTATTTCAGTCATACCGAGCTATGGAAAAATATTCCGTCGCACCGTGCCCTTGCGATGTTTCGTGGTCGCAATGAAGGCGTGCTGCAGTTGCAGCTAGTGCCTGACAGCGACGAGGCCAATGCCCATGCACTGTGCGAACAAATGGTTGCCGAGCACTTTGACATTCGACAACAGCAGCGGCCGGCAGATACATTTCTACGTACCGTGGTGCAATGGACCTGGAAAGTAAAACTGCATTTGCATCTGGAAAACGACTTATTAAGTGAACTGCGTGAACGTGCTGAACTGGAGGCCATTAAAGTATTTGCGCGTAATATGGCCGATTTATTGATGGCGGCGCCAGCGGGCATGCGCCGCACCCTGGCGCTGGATCCAGGCTTGCGTACCGGTGTTAAATGCACAGTTATCGATGAAACCGGTAAGCTTTTAACTCACACCACGATCTTTCCGCATGCGCCACAAAACTTATGGGATAAGTCAGTGCGCACCCTAAGCCAGTTGTGTCAGCAACATAAAGTAGAATTGATAGCGATTGGCAACGGCACGGCCTCTCGTGAAACCGATAAACTGGCCGGCGATGTTATCAAGGCCGTTAACAATGAAACCTTAAGTAAAGTAATGGTTTCGGAAGCTGGCGCCTCAATATACTCGGCATCCGAGCTGGCGGCGCAGGAGTTTCCGAATCTGGATGTGTCACTACGCGGTGCAGTGTCAATTGGTCGTCGCTTGCAGGACCCATTGGCCGAATTGGTAAAAATTGAGCCAAAAGCCATTGGTGTAGGCCAATATCAGCATGATGTAAACCAAAGCCTGCTTACCCGTTCACTGGATGCCGTGGTTGAAGATTGTGTGACTGCGGTTGGCGTAGATCTAAACACTGCCTCTGCTGCTTTACTCGCCCGGGTAGCCGGCCTGAATAAAACGCTGGCTCAGAATATTGTGCAGTACCGCGACGACAATGGCCGCTTTAATGAACGGAAGGAACTGCTAAAAGTACCACGGCTGGGGCCAAAAGCTTACGAGCAAGCCGCCGGTTTTTTGCGGATTAACAATGGTATCAACCCGCTGGATGCGTCGGCCGTGCACCCTGAAGCCTACCCTCTGGTCGAGAAAATTCTTAAAATGGCCAGCCAACCAGTTAGCGCCATAATTGGCAACAGCAGCTTTCTTAGCAGTGTCGACCCGGCCGCTTTTGTTGATGACTATTTTGGCTTGCCTACCGTCAGTGATATTTTGAAAGAGCTGGATAAACCCGGACGCGATCCACGGCCGGAGTTTAAAACTGCAAGCTTTAAAGATGGCGTGGAAACACTGCAGGATCTGAAAGCTGGCATGCTGCTGGAAGGGGTAATTACCAACGTCACAAATTTTGGTGCTTTTGTCGATATTGGTGTACACCAGGATGGTTTGGTGCATATTTCATCACTAACCGATAAGTTTGTCAGCGACCCGCATCAGGTGGTAAAAGCAGGTGACATTGTCAAAGTAAAAGTACTGGAAGTTGATATTAATCGTAAGCGAATTGCTCTTACCATGCGACTGGACGAGCAACCTCAAGCTAAAACCCAGGATAAACCTGCGGCTAAAGCGGCAAATCAGAATAACGCCAAAACCAACCGCCTGGCGCCAAAAGCCGCTAAAACCGAACCAGCCAATGCGGCCATGGGTAATGCTTTCGCCGAAGCACTGGCAAAATTTAAAAAGTGAAGGGATTAATTTACAAAGGGTAATTACTCAGGCTTGCTGGCGCAGAGGTCGCTGGGCCGGCTCAGTCGCCAACTGATAAAACTGGCTGATAACCTGGCTGCGGCGCTGCATTTGTGCCAGGGTGTCAAGCTCGGGAAAAACTAAACCCGCAGCGCTACTAGTATTACTGATGGCTTCGTTATCATAACGGATTTGCGAATTGTCGATAGCAGCGCCAGCCTGAGCGGTGTCTTCACTAGCTGAAGCTTTACCGGCGTCCAGCGGTTTTGTCTCTACAGGCGCGGTTTTTTCAGCCACCAACTCTGTTTGCGCCTGCAACATACGCTGACTGGCTTCGGCGGCAATCCGCCGATCAGCCGAAGAGGGTTCTGCCGGCGCCAAGGCTGCAGCTTTGACTTGTTGCATCTTCTGGATTGTCGCCTGCGGGTCGCCTGCTATCGGTGCAATATCAATTTGCACCTCACCGCCTATGGCATACTGGCGGCCATCCGGACCCTGCTGAAAACTATAGCTGGGCGCACCGGCATAGCGCCCGCCAATACTGGCATGGGCTTGCTCATGGCTGCGAACTTCCCGGTCACGCGCCTGCAACTCTTGCAATTCTTGCTGCTCGGCTTGTTGCTGTTCTGAATCCCGCTGCTGTTGCTGCGGGTTTTTATCTTCAGGCTGCTCAGACCGACCCTCTATAGCCTGCTGAGTTTCTGTAGATTTACCGCTAGCATCGTAACCATTTACCGACCCGGCAGTGCTGCTCCGACCTTTTTCATCGGTCGCAACCGCTCGTTCTGCTTTACCCTTATCCATCTCACGAACCGGCTCTACCAGTTCACGTCGCTGCATCTCACGACGAGCCAACTCGGTAGGTGGGTTAGCCGTGTTTAAGCTGACGTTAGGATAATGGGAGGTGATCTGCATTTTGCTTACACCCGAACATCAATAATAGTTCCAAGCGCCTGATCTGCCGCCTGAATAGAGCGCACGTTTGCTTCTGCATTACGTGACTCGTTGGTTAGCTGCACTAAACTTTGCTCTACCGACGGTGTTTGTGGCTGGGTAGCCCGGCTTTGCTCCGGCGCTTCAGCCTGACGCACATCAGTTTCGGCAGCCGCAACCTGCTCGCGGTTGGCGCTGGTCTGCCGGTTAATATCAGTTGTCGCCTCTGATATGCCGGCTGAAGCACGCTGAAATCCTTGCAAACCGGCATTAAATGCTGATTGAATCTCCATCATTGCCTCCACTCGCTTAAATAATGCTTAATTATTAACCAAAATCCACTAAAAAGAAAGGTGGTTAAACGCCAGACTCCGTTATTTCGGCCAGCCAGTTGTTCAGCCAGATCAGAAATTCAGCACGATGGGAGATAAAAGGTGCATGTGATGCTTTAGCCAGCACGTGAAATCTGGCTTGCGGCTGTAATCTCTGCAGTTGAGGAACCACTGCAACCGGTACCAGCGAGTCCAGCGCACCAAAACACCCCACCAGCGGCTGGCTTAAACCTGCAAAGCATTGCCGCATATCCTGACTGGAAAGAAAGTCCAGCCCGGCACTCAGCGCCATTGCACTGGCTTGCGGAAAGGCAGTGATCGCCTGCTTAAGCGCTGCTGCATCACTTTTAGCCGTTGCCGAGCCCATCGCCTGGATAGCTAAAAACCGGCTGATAGTCTGAGCCAGATCACGCTGTAATGACTGGGCAAACTGTTGCATTACTGCAGCTTTCATTCCGGGCCAGCCCGCTTGTTGTAAAAAGCAGGGCGTTGCCGCCACCAGAGCCAGCTGCTTTACTTTAGCCGGATATCGTTCAGCCAGCGCAATAGCCAGCAATCCGCCCATCGACCAGCCACAGACCAAGCTGTTAGCTGGAACCTGAGTAGCTAATTCAGCCAATACAGTGTCAAAATTATAAGGCTCTGGTAGCTGCTGCGCCAGGCCAAAGCCGGCAATATCAAGGGTCATCACTTGTACACCCGGCGTAATAGCGGCAAGAATCGTTTGCCAGACGCCCTGATTAACTCCCCAGCCATGCAGAAGTACCAGCACAGGTTTGTCAGTATTGCTAATATCTGCCATGCTATCTTTATGTATCCAATGTGTTAATTTTATGATTAATTTAATTGGCGCTTTATATCGCCGCTGCTGGCATTACTTACTACCGGCCCAATGCATGTGGTGCAGTTTACCGCTGGCTGAACCCAAGAAACAACTCTGTGTTTACTGTCAGCAAGCACTGCCTGAGCTACCCTACCAACTATGCCATTGCAATTTACTCTGGTTACCAGCAGTAGCACGTGGCCTGAAAAGAGCAAAGTTTGATCGCCTGTTGTGTCTGGCCCATTATCAACTGCCCTACCAGCACTGGATACCGCACTGGAAATACTATGCAGATTTAGCTGCAGGCCAGTTGTTACAGCAGCAAATGTGTCATCTACTGATCAGATGTAAAGCCAACAATATGCAGATGCCACAGGCGCTGACTTATGTTCCGCTGCATTGGCGCAAACAGCAACAGCGCGGCTTTAATCAGGCGCAGTTACTGGCAGAGGCATTAGGCCAGCAATTACAGATACCGGTATTGGCATTGTTCAGTAAAGAAGCCAGCCACAGCCAGCGCGGCCTTAACCGGCGGCAGCGGCTGCACAACTTGCGACATTCATTTAAGCTGAAGCCACTGCCAGAGCCGCTACCATCGCATGTTGCATTAGTTGACGATGTGATTACCACCGGCGCCACAGCCAACGCCCTGACCAGGCTATTACGCCGGGCCGGGGTCTGCACTGTCAGCGTCTGGACGCTGACAGTCACGCCTGCGCCAGGTTACTCTGCCTGAAGAGGCGCGTTAAAGCTGTTGCCCAAAAACATTGCGTTAACCAGGATACGGCTGGAGCCAAAGAAATAACCGCGGAATACCGGGTTATCCGTCATGCCAATAACCCGACCTCGCCCAAGGTTATGGGCAATAATTGCCGCCCCCTGCGCAATTTTTGGTACATATTCACTGGCGCTATAACCCGCTAAATGCGGATTTGCACTGTATAACGCCACGTTGACAAAAGGCGAGCTACTGGGCTGCAGTAACATAATATCGTTTTTAAACAATGGTAAGCGTACCCGGGGGATCCCAAAAGTTAACGGATGGGTTAAATCAAGTTCCGCACTGAAAATCGCGCCGGCGATCCGCTGCTTTGCCGCTAACGCCTCCCGATCAGCGTAGCTTAAATCTTGTTGTGGGATCAGCTGCTGCATTTCTTTGCTTTGCCATACACCCGCCTGCAACAGCCCCGCTTTAGCCAACCAGGCCGCGCCATCTTTGTGCCCCCAAAGCACGCCGCCCTGCTCGGTCCATTCTTTAAGCAGGCTGCTATGGCTGTCCTGCCATTGCCGGTAGTTGCCATCTGCCAGAATAATATGGGTATAACGACTTAAATTGATTCTGCTTATGCGATCGGGTTCCACCATACTTGGCGAAATACCGGCTAATCGTTCGAGGTTGTACCATACTTCGCCCGCTTCGGTGGAGCTTACCCCCGGTCCGGCAATCAGCAGTACTTCAGGTTTGTTAATGACGGCAAAATTATGACTACCCAAATCACTGCCCTCCGGCGTCAGACCGCTGTGAATCGCATGTACTTTTACCGGATAACGCTGCTGCAGTTGCTGCAAATGGCTAAACCATTCTTTGTCCTGTTGCAGGCCGGCGGCAACCACCATACTGCCGGGCGGGAACTGCACTGTGCTGTCGTTAGTCAGGGCGCTAAAACTGCGCAGGGCTGAACGCACTACCACCCCCTCAGCCAATAATGCCTGCAGCAATAATGGTGCCTGCTGGTCTTGCCAGCTAAATGCATAAGCATAAGCTCCGGCCGCTAACGACTGCTTCAGCAAGGGCTTTGCCTGCCATTGCTGACTGGCGAGCGCACGCCCCGGTTCACGGCTTACCGCCTTAAATTCGATGTTGTAGGCGTAAGGCAAGGTCCAGCTTGATACGTCATAAAAAGTATTGTCTTTAAAGTTTTTTTCGGTTGAGAATGCGGCTTTGATTAAACGGTATTGAGCTTGTTGCAAAGGGACAAAATAACTTTGTCCAGCCAGATAGTTGTCATCGTCGTCCTGCCAGTCACGATTCAACGGATATACCGCAATATGATGGCGTTGCAACAAATCCAGCAAAGCGTGCAAGCGACTGTGGTCACCGTCATCCGTTAACATATAACCTTTGGTCTTATCGGCTTTAGCCTGAGCCAGCGCGCTCTGATAAAATTCCTGCTGATATGCCAGCAGCTCCTGCCGTTTTGCCACCGCGCCACGGATAGTCGATAACGACGCTGTAAACTGGTTTTTGATGGTATCACTGAAACTCAGCAAGCCATTAATCGATTCCTGTAAATGGCCGCGGCTGCTGGCCTGTTCAAACAGGATACCAACACTGCCGTTCACATCCGGATAAGTTGACCCTTTACCAATATAGAAATCGTCAAAACTCTCCTCGCTATAGTACAGCTGCTTTCGCTCGTCAAAAGCCGACGCATGAAATTGTGCCATTGCTGCTGTTAATTCAAAATTACGTTTTGGCGTTAGTGGATAATTGCGGCTGGGAATACCAGGCTGAAAAAAATAACTGCTGTTAGTGCCCATTTCATGGAAATCACCCACGACATTTGGCAGCCATTGGTGAAACTGGGCAATCCGGGCCTGGCTTTCCGGATGCTGCAGCAGTAACCAGTCCCGGTTTAAATCAAACCAGTAATGATTAGGCCGGCCATTTGGCCAGGGCTCGATATGTTCGCGATGCTGGGGATCAGCAACCGGCGTACTACCTTTATGCATATTTGCCCACAGTGCAAAGCGATCGTGGCCATCCGGGTTCAGGCTGGGTTGAATTAAAATGACCGCCCGGCTGAGCCAGGCTGCGACTTCTTCAGTTTTAACAGCTGTTAAATAATAAGCCAGCACCAAAGCGGCGTTCGCCGCACTGGGCTCGTTGCCATGAACACCATAACCCAGCCAGATAATGATGGGAGCGTCACTGGCAATGCTTTTATCTTGTTTCGCCTGCTCCAGATGTTGTTGACGTATATCGTCCAGCCGGCTTAAATTTTCAGGTGATGAAATAACAAGTTGCAATAACGGCCGCTGTTCATGACTGTAGCCGATCACTTCTAACATGGCATGGTCTGACTGGTTGGCAAGTTGTTCGAAATAGCGCTGTATTTGATCATGCCGGGCGTGCCAGTCGCCCACGGCATGGCCAAGGCTTTGTTGCGGTGACGGTAGCGTCGTGTCTACCGGCTCATTAAAATACTGCGCCTGCGCCATTGCGGCCCAGAGTGCGAAAAAAACCACTACACTCAATTTCATGCCTGCTTCCTTTAATTTTTTTGCTTGTTCAGTTAGCCAGAAACTGCAGCAAAACTCAAGCAGGGCTGGCATCAGCGCCCGACTCGGAGTATGATAGCCATTAACCTAGTAATTTAGTCAGGTACTAAGATGATTTCTATTTCAGAACAGGCGCAAGCCCATTTTGCAAAGCTGCTGGAAAAACAAGCTGCCGGTACCAGCATCCGGGTATTTGTTGTTAACCCTGGCACGGCTCAGGCGGAGTGTGGCGTATCTTATTGTCCGGCAGACGCCATTGAAACTAGCGATATGCAAATCGAATTTAACGGTTTTAATGCTGTTGTTGACGCGGAAAGCAAACCCTTTTTGGTGGATGCAGAGATTGATTTTGTAACCGATCAGATGGGTTCACAGCTAACATTAAAAGCGCCGAACGCCAAAGTGCGCAAGGTGAATGACAACGCGCCACTAATGGAGCGGGTGCAGTATGTTATTGATGCTGAAATTAATCCGCAGCTGGCTAATCATGGTGGCCGGGTGTCGGTTATGGAATTAACCGGAGATGGCGTAGCCGTATTGCAATTTGGTGGTGGCTGTAACGGCTGTTCGCAAGTCGATTTAACCTTGAAAGAGGGTATTGAAAAAGAATTGCTGGCCCGTTTTAGTGGCGAATTAAACGGTGTGCGTGACATTACCGAGCACCAGCGTGGCGAACACTCATACTATTAAGCTCGCTCCCGCTTATGGTATAACAACCCTGGTTTAGCTAATTACCGGGGTTTTTTATGCGCATTTTTTTTATTTTTAGTTTGTTGCTTAGTTTGCTGTTGCCGGCTCAGGCGGCAGTAATGCTGATCTACCATCACGTTGCCGATGACACTCCCCGGGTAAGTAGTGTTACTGCAGATGAACTGCGCCAACATCTGCAATATCTGAAAGATAATAATTTTCAGGTTATCGGGCTGGACATATTAGTTGACCAGCTCAAAAACGATAAACCCATCGCCGACAACGCTGTAGTATTAACCTTCGACGACAGTTTCGAGAATAACTATACCACCGCTCACCCCATCCTGATGGAGTTCGGTTATCCCTACACTATTTTTATCAGCCCTGGCAGCATAGACAACCGGGTAGGTCCAGTCCTTAACTGGGACCAGGTCAGAAAAATGGCAGATGATGGTGTGTTGGTAGCCAATCACGCAATGAACCACGAACATATGACCCGACTTGAATCTGGTGAAAGTGAAGCCGAATGGCTGACCCGGATGGAACAGAATATTCTGGAAGCCGAACGACGGATCAAACAGGAAACCGGTCAGAATCACCAGTGGCTGGCCTATCCATACGGTGAATTCAATAATCAATTGGAGGCATTGGTAAAAAGACTGGGCTTTATTGGTATTGGTCAGCAATCTGGCGCTATAGGCCCTGCTACCTTGCTAACTCGCATTCCCCGCTACCCGGCAGCCGGTCAGTACAGCGAACTGACTAATCTGGCGCAGAAATTACGCACCCTGGCATTTAATATCACTGATTATTTAGCGGCTGATCAGCAAATTAGTGCTAATCCTCCTACTTTGCGCCTGCAACTTGAAGTGGCAGATTTTCTGCCTGGCCAGTTACGCTGTTACGCTGGTACCGAAACGCTTGAACCAAAATGGCTGGATGAAAATACTTTTGAAGTCACTGCCAGTAAGCCAGTTAATCGCGGCCGCAGTCGGTATAACTGCACCGCACCTTCACTGAGTAAAAAAGGCTATTTTTACTGGTATTCGCAGCCCTGGTTAAATTAACGAAGTTGTAATTGATTCAGCACCAACGGGAAGTCGCTTAGTAGCTGCTCCCTGTTAATAAGTGGCACCTCACCAGGCGCCATTTCAGGTTTAAAAATTGCATCAACCTGTCCCAGCGGGTTTATTAATACTACCGAAGCACTATGGTCAACCAGATAGTCCTGCTCTGTAGTACTGCTCATGGCATACATTAACCCCAGTTCACGAACGAATGGAAATAACTGATCATGGCCGGCGGTTAACCCGGTTAATGCCGGCTGATTAAAATAATCAACATATTGCTTGAGTTGCTCTGGCGTATCACGTTGTGGGTCAACCGAAATAAACCAGATTTGCAGGGGCTGAGTGACGTTAGCTGCCAGCTCCTCTTGCACACCAGCCAGCTTGGCAAGTGTTAGCGGGCAGATGTCCGGACAAAAAGTATAGCCAACAAACGCCAGTGTCCACTTGTCCATCAGATCAGCGCGACTACGCGCTTTATTGTCCTGATCTGTTAGCGTAAATTCAGCCAGATTGCGCGGTTGCGGATAAACTAATGCTTGCTTTGGTAACGGTTGATGTTGCAACAACAAATATAACAGTACGCCGGCCACAACGGCGGCAGCCGACAACATAACAATTATTAGATTACGAAACATAAAATGGTGACACCTTAAAGTAATGATCAACCAGCAACACTAAAAACAGTATCATTAAATGCACAATTGAAAACTTGAAAGTTGCCATTGCCGTTGTACTGTCAGCATTAAATTTTAACTTCCAGGCATACTGCAGAAACCGCAAATTCAGTAAGGTGCTGCCCAGCAGATACACTGCACCTGTCATCCCTACTATATAAGGCAGCAAGCACACCAGACATAGCAGCACGGTATATAGCAAAATGGCACTTTTCGTGTATTCAATACCGTGGGTAACTGGCAGCATCGGCATATTGACCTTGGCGTAGTCGTCGCGACGATGGATCGCCAGCGCCCAGAAATGCGGCGGCGTCCAGGCAAAGATGATCATTACCAGCAGCAATGCATAACCATGAATATCGCCGGTAACAGCTGTCCAGCCCAGCAAAGGTGGCATTGCACCGGCCAGGCCGCCAATCACAATATTTTGGGGGGTGGCCCGTTTTAAAAACATGGTGTAAACCACAGCATAACCAAATAAGCTTAGCAGGGTCAGCCAGGCAGTGAGTGCGTTAACACCGGTATATAACAACACAAAACCGGTGGCCGCCAATGCGCAGGCAAAGGTAATAGCCTGCTGAGAGCTCACACGGCCTTTAGCAACCGGCCGGCTGTGAGTGCGGGCCATCTGCGCATCTATTCGCTGATCAACAACGTGGTTTAGCGCTGCAGCAGCTCCGGACAGCAAGCCAATACCAATGGTAGCGAATATCACTACTGCTATATCAGGCAAGCCTGGTGAGGCCAGCATCATCCCGACCCAGGCCGTTAACACCAGCAAAGCTACAACCTTAGGCTTGGTTAGTTCCAGATAGTCGCGCCAGCGGGAAATACCCAGTCTAGATGCAATTATTGTTGCCATTTATGCCTCCCTGCTAGCGGGGCGGTAAAGTTGATACAGTACAACCACCATGATCATGAGTAAGTTCGCCCCGACAAAATTATGCGCCACAGCGTTGGCCAGTGGCAGATGCAGCATTACATTTAGCAGGCCCAGAATAAACTGCAACAACAATACCACGCCAATCGCCAGAGCAAAATTCTGCATTACTTTAGTTTTTGCAGCCCGATATAAGCTAACGGCGAACCAGCTAACTAAGCCGAGCGTTATAAATGCGCCTATCCGGTGAAACACGTGCACCGTCTGACGAGCTTCTGCTGACATTACGCCATACTCATAATCACTGTATCCGAGATGTAAATCAAAGGCCTCATCAAGAGCCAGTCGACTTAACCAGCCGGGCTCACATATCGGCAGTTCAATACAGGCAAGAGCAGCATAGTTGGCGGCAGTCCAGCCACCAAGACCAATTTGTAACATCACCACTATGGCTGCACCTATTGCCAGTGGCTTTAATTTTGCTAATGCCGGCTCTGCCACCCTTAATTCTGGTGTCAGCTGCATCCAGTACAACGCCAGTAAACAATAAAGCGTAAACCCTCCAAGCAAATGCGCCAATACTACAATTGGCAGCAAGCCCAGGGTTACTGTCCAGGCACCTAATGCCGCTTGAAATATCACCAACAATAACAAAGCCGTAGGTAAGGCGCGTGGTTGCTGTCCCTTGCTGGCAATACTGGAAATAAATATCGCTGCTATTAATAAGCCTAAGGTACCAGCCAGATAACGATGGATCATTTCATTCCACGCTTTTTGCGGCTCTAAAGGTCGCTCAGGAAAAGCCTGAGCTGCCATGGCAATACTTTCTGGTTTTGCCGGTACTTTCAAAAAACCATAACAGCCTGGCCAGTCAGGACAGCCTAAACCGGCATCGGTTAACCGGGTAAAAGCGCCATAAATAATCACTACCATTGTCAGCAGTAAAGTAATAGATACTAACCATTTATGTCTGGTCATACGCTGGTCCTGTCATAATTTAATAACTTTAATAAGTCGTAACGGATATTACGGGCAATATCTGCCATTTCTGTCTCTTGCTCCGGCATCGGATAGCTCAGCAGAACCAGGCCCTTTTGATCTACCAGTAAAATTTGCTGCTGCAGTAACGACACATCGTTAATCTCGGCCTGTTGCAATACAAACATCGGATAAGCATCGGGTTCATTCAGGGTACCGACGACTATCGGCTGCACCTGCTCTTGTTTGCGTCCCAGGCCAATATATAACTGCTTTACCGTATGCAAGGCATTTTGACAGCGCTGATCGCAAGGAGTATCCGCCAGCATCACTATACGCCAATGTTTTTTCTGGCCGCTAATATCGTCCAGTAAAAAAATTTCCTGCTCCAGCCAATGACCTTTACTGGATGAACCAGGATTAAACCAACCCAGTTCCAGTACCAATTTAGCGGCGGCCAGCGGTAGTGCACAACATATAACAAACAACAGCATAAATTTATTTTTATTCATTTTCTCTCCCGCTGCGTCTGGCAGCAGCAAGTGCCACAGCCACTACCGCGATTGCCAGCATAAACCATTGAAAGGCATAGCCGTGGTGTTTTTCCGGTGGCATCACCACCGGCTGATAATGAGGTAAGAAAGGACTGTCACCTTGTTGATACAACAGTACCGGAAAAGAGCTTAGCGATAGCTGAGCTGCCATTTGCTCCAATTCTGGCTGTTGGATGCGCTGAGGCCAGCCTTCGCTCTCGGTATTAGGACCCAGCCGGAAGCCCCCTACTTTACTGCGAATAAGCCCTTGCAACTGTATTTGTTCAGGAATGTTCAACTCAGGCAGTACTGCCCGGTTGTTTCCGGCGGCAACCCAACCCAGATTAACCATCAGCAGCCGGCTTTTATCAGTATATTGCACTGGAATAATGACATCGTAACCCACTTTGCCTTCAACAATCTGGTTATCCAGCAACCAGATATAAGGCCGTAACCACTGTCCCGTCCCCGCAAACAACACGCCATCGGCTGCGCTTGCGCTTAGCACCGCCAACTGCGGCCAGCTAACGGCACCTTGTTGTTGCAACTGTTCTAGCTGACTGATTTGGATAGTTTTTTGCTCTGCTCGCTGCAACTGCCAATAGCCGAGCTTGCTTAAAATAGCAAAAGCCGTCAGAGTAATCAGCAACCACATTTTGTGAATGCCGAAATAACGGCCAAATATTTTAACCCGCATAATTTGCCAACCGGAGATCGAGAAGAATGTTGCTTAAGCTTGTTATCATTGCATTACTACTATTTATTGTTTTCAACCTGTTCCGGGCCGGATTTATTATGCTTAGAAACGATCCGGAACAAAAACAAATGTCGCGTTTTCTTGGACGCCGGGTATTTTACTCAGTGCTGGTGCTACTGATTATTCTGGTGGCGATGGCACTGGGTTGGATAACCCCCAACCCCAGGCCTTATTAATCCTGCCGGTTACAGCATATACACTATTACGAACAGACAGATCCAAACGACGTCAACAAAGTGCCAGTACCAGGCTGCCGCTTGGAACGCGAAATGTTTTTCCGGGGTAAAGTGCCCCTTTAATACCCGGAAAAACACGAATAACAGAATGATGGCACCCAATGTCACGTGCAAGCCGTGAAAACCTGTCAGTAAGAAAAAGGTATTGCCGTAAAAACCGGAATCTAACCGCAACCCCAGATCACGATAAGCATGAATATACTCATACACCTGCAAGCTCAGGAAGGTAGCACCCAGCAACAGCGTCAGTAACAACATCAGCTTCAGCTGGCCGCGTTTTTGCTGTTCCAGCCCGGTATGGGCAAAATGTAAGGTAACCGATGACACTATCAGAATAGCAGTGTTGATCAGCGGCAAACCCGTCCAGGGCATTGCCTGAGTTTCAATGCCGCCAGGTGTTTTTACCAGTGGCCATACCGGTTCAAAATTTGGCCACAACAGCTCGAAGGTCATGGCATTATTGCTGGAGCCGCCAAGCCACTGCATGGCGATGACCCGGCCGTAAAACAGCGCACCAAAAAACGCCATAAAGAACATTACTTCAGAGACGATAAACCAGCTCATACCCTGTCGGAACGAACGATCCATCTGGGCGCTGTACAAGCCACTCATCGACTCATCTATTACATTGCGAAACCAGCCCACCAGCATAAATACCAATACAGCAAAACCCAGCAGCAACAAATAGCCGCCAAAACCACTTTGCTGGTTACTAATATCAATAACATAGTGCCCGGCACCAAATGCTATAAAAAACAACGCTATCGCGCCAACAATCGGCCACGGACTCTGAGCGGGAACATAATATTTTTCGTAGGTTTTTGTTGTCATCTTATTCCCCAATATTATCTTGTTGTGGTTGCTGTGCTGCCCAAGCCTGAGTGACATCATACAAAGTATAATTCAGGGTTATAGTATGAAAATGCGCCGGCAACGCCGGATCCACATAAAACTGTAACGGCATCAGCATATCTTTGCCAGCAGCCAGCTGCTGCTGACTAAAGCAAAAACACTCAATTTTATTAAAATATAACGCAGCCTGGCCCGGTGATACAGAGGGTACAGCCTGACCAACGATCATCTTGCCAGTCGGGTTCAGCGCCAGATAATTCATAATATGAATTTCACCAGGGTGCACCTTCATGCTGTGCACTTCAGGTTTAAACACCCATGGCATGTCTTTATTGGGCCGCGCCAGGAACTCAATAGTTATCTCGCGGCTGGTATCAACAATTGCATTGTCGCTTGTCGCTGCCACCTCCGCGGTTTTACCATTAATACCCGTGATGTCGCAAAATACATCGTATAGCGGAACCAGGGCGAAACCAAAGCCGAACATTGCCAGAGTTACCAGCAGTAGCTTGCCAATTAATGGTTTGTTTTGCGCCATGGCTTGCTCCTTACTTAATTACCGGTGGAGTTTCAAAGGTATGGTATGGCGCAGGTGAAGGCACTTCCCATTCCAGGCCTTCGGCGCCTTCCCACACTTGATCAGTTGCTTTGACACCACCACGGGCACATTTGATCAGCACCCAGACAAAGATTAGTTGCGACAGACCAAACAGGAAACCGCCAATGCTGATAAAGGCATTAAAATCAGCAAACTGCAGGGCATAATCAGGGATCCGCCGTGGCATACCCGCTAAGCCAACAAAATGCATAGGAAAAAACAACAGGTTAACTGAGATTAACGAGCACCAGAAATGCCACTGGCCCAACGTTTCGTCATACATATTACCGGTCCATTTTGGTAGCCAGTAATACACAGCGGCAACAATCGAAAATACCGCACCGGTTACCAGTACATAATGGAAGTGAGCAACCACAAAGTAAGTATCATGATACTGGAAGTCTGCCGGTGTTATCGCCAGCATCAGACCCGAGAAACCGCCTATGGTAAACAGCACAATAAAGGCTAGGGCAAACATCATCGGCACTTCAAAAGTCATGGCACCCCGCCACATAGTAGCCACCCAGTTAAATACTTTAACCCCGGTTGGCACTGCAATCAGCATGGTGGCATACATAAAGAACAGCGTGGCAAACACCGGCATGCCAGTGGTAAACATATGGTGCGCCCAGACCAGAAACGACAATATCGCAATACTGGCAGTGGCATACACCATTGAGGCATAGCCAAACAGCCGCTTGCGGGCAAAAGTCGGAATAATAGCCGAGACAATACCAAAGGCCGGCAGGATCATAATGTAAACTTCAGGATGGCCGAAGAACCAGAAGATATGCTGAAACAGTACCGGGTCTCCTCCGCCTGCAGCATCAAAGAAACTGGTGCCAAAGTACTTATCAGTCAATACCATAGTTACCACACCAGCCAGCACGGGCATAACCATGATCAGCAGAAACGCGGTAATAAACCAGGTCCAGACAAATAGTGGCATTTTCATCCAGGTCATGCCCGGCGCCCGCATATTCCAGATGGTTACGATGACGTTAATAGCGCCCATAATAGACGATATACCCATAATGTGGACAGAGAACACAAATAATGCCGTGCTGTCACCACTATAAGTAGTTGACAGAGGTGCGTAGAAAGTCCAACCGAAACTTGGCCCGCCGCCAGGCATAAACAATGACAATAACAGGATAAGGAAAGCAAACGGCAGGATCCAGAAGCTCCAGTTATTCATCCTTGGCAGCGCCATATCCGGTGCGCCAATCATCATCGGAATCATCCAGTTAGCTAAGCCGGTAAAAGCTGGCATCACAGCTCCGAATACCATAATCAGGCCGTGCACTGTTGTCATCTGGTTAAAAAAGTGTGGGTCGACAAACTGCATTCCCGGTTGGAACAGCTCCAGCCGGATAACCATCGCCATTGCGCCACCAATAAAGAACATGATTAACGCGAACACCAGGTACATGGTGCCAATGTCTTTATGGTTGGTAGTGTACAACCAGCGTTTTATACCGCCGGGTTTATGATCATGATGTTCATGTTCATGATGCTCGTGATCATTTGGTTCAGTAATTACTACAGTCATTGTTATTCTCCCTCACCCTGCTGCACTTTATAAACATCGGCAGCCTGGACAGCGTCACCAGTGTCGTTACCCCAGGCATTACGGGTGTATGTCACAACAGAAGCTAATTCTTTTAAACTTAACTGACGGCCGAACGCCTGCATTGACGTGCCGGCTTTACCATTTAAGATAATATCGATATGTGCCGTTTTATCGTTAAGAATCAGGTTACTACCAGCCAAAGCCGGAAAAATACCCGGCAAACCACCACCATTGGGCTGATGGCAGGCTGCACAGTAAGCAATATAAGTGCGTTCGCCATTAGCCATTAGCTCACTCATATCCATGTTCATTGCCAGTAGTTCCTGCTCTGCTGCTTTAGCGTCGGCAATCCGGGTTTCTTCTGCCAGTTTCCAGGCTGCATAGTCTTCAGGGCTCTTTGCAACAACCACTACCGGCATATAGGCATGGTCTTTACCGCAAAGCTCAGCACACTGGCCACGATATATGCCGGGCTCATCTACTCTGGTCCATGCTTCGTTAATAAAGCCGGGGTTGGCGTCTTTTTTCACTGCAAAAGCAGGTACCCACCAGGAGTGGATAACATCATCCGACGTCATTAAAAAACGCACTTTCTGGCCAGTAGGAATAACCAACGGCCGGTCGACTTCCAGCAAATAGTTTTCGCCTTTTTCGAACCGGTTAGTGATTTGCTCACGAGGGGTTGCCAGAACAGAGAAGTACTCCAGATCACTACCAAGATACTTGTAATGCCATTTCCACTGCGACCCTGTAATCTGCACTGTTACGTCAGCAGCTGAGCTGTCTTCCATAGCAATCAGAGTTTTTGTGGCCGGTATGGCCATACCAATAAGGATGACTACCGGAATAGCAGTCCACAGAATTTCAATTTTGGTACTTTCATGGAATTGAGCCGGTTGCACGCCCCGCGCTTTTCGGTGTAACAGGATAGATATAAACATTATCCCGAAAACCACTGCTCCGATAACACAGCAAATCCAGAAGATTGTCATGTGCAGGTTATACACCTCCTGACTGATCTCCGTTACGCCTTTAGTCATATTTAAAGGCATGGCTGCTGCATTAGCCGATGCGGCTAAAAGCAAGGTCGGCAGCGACCAACGTATACTACGCGTCTTCGCCACTGTACTTCTCCTCTGTCATTTGCAAAGCAAACCGCAGAAACCTGTACACAGTAATACACAGCGAATACCGATAGAAAATACGGTGAATACCGCTAGCCCCCGAACCTATGTATGACGTTTCTTTAGTTTATTATTGTTATAGTTTTTTTAATTTTAACTGCCCGTGCAGTAACCCAAATTGGTAACTGATATTATTTCAGCAACCTTTGTCTAAGAATCATCCAAATCAGCGCCAGTGTAAACCCCTAAATAACAAAAGCGCAGGCAAAACCAACAGGTCATACCAGCGCCTTGATTAACAATTAACTTATTGAGCTAATAGTTTTTTATAACCAGCTTCCATTGCGGATTACTCCAACGGCCAATCCTTCTATGGCAAATTGCTGTTGGCGTAAGTCTACTTTAATGACACTGAATTCTTTATTTTCGGGGTATAGCAGCACCTGATGGCCATCGCGCTGGAACCGCTTAACCGTTACGTCCTCGTCAACCCTGGCAACAACCACTTGCCCGGGTTGTGCCTGAGAGGTTTTATGCACGGCCAGTAAATCACCATCCAGAATACCAATATCCTGCATGCTCATACCCTCAACTTTAAGTAGAAAGTCAGCATGGGGTTTAAATAAATGGGCATCAACCTGGTAATGATTCTGGATATGTTCTGCCGCCAGAATCGGTTGTCCTGCGGCAACTTTACCTATCAATGGTAAGCCCAGTTGCTCCGGTTCATTTTCGTCCTCCAGCAACCGAATGCCGCGCGAAGTACCGGGCATCATGGTCAACACGCCTTTTTTAGCCAACGCTTTTAAGTGCTCTTCCGCTGCATTAGCAGATTTAAAACCAAGCTGGCTGGCTATTTCAGCACGGGTGGGAGGCATGCCGGTCTCAGCCTGATAATCTTTAATAAGTTGCAGAATTTCTGCCTGACGAGGCGTAAGTGGTCTCATAATGCTGGCTACCTATACAGTTAGTACTGTGAGTATATACAGCCTTTTTGCAATTGCCAAGTTTTTGTCAACACGACAAAGTTGCCAGTATTCGCATCCATGATATTCTTGCATGTCTGTGATTCGCCGCCGGTATTGTTATGTTTTCTCCGTTGTCGTTGTTTACTGCCTTATTAAAATGGCCTTTAAGGCTGTTAGTAAAGTTTAAAGTTGTACCTGGCAACCCTGTCAGTGAACTGGCGCTGGATGTGAACCGGCCTATTTTCTATATTTGCCATACTGAGTCGGCCAGCGATCTGGCGACATTGCGTCGGGTATGTCAGAAGTTGACGCTGCCAGATCCACTGCTCCCCGTTTCACTGGCAGGACAACAACTGCCCCGCACCCTGTTTTTGGCTAAGCCCCATAGTGTTATTGGCGCCAGATCAAAAACCCGGGCGCTGGAGCAGGGCCAACACCTCTTGCAGCTGCATCTGGCCGACCCTGAATTGAATGCGCAGCTGGTCCCTGTCGCCATATTGTGGGGACGGGCGCCCGGCAAGGAAAACAGTATCAAATGGCTACTCGGCGAGGCAAATGCGCCACACTGGCTGGCTAAATTGTTAATTGTACTGGTATCTGGTCGTCACACCTTGGTCCGCTTAAGCCGCGCAGTATCTCTTAACCAGATGGCAGCAAAGTTTGGCGACAAACAAGATACGGCGCGCAAGCTACTGAGGATGTCACGGTTTCATTTTTACCGGCAAAAACTGGCGGCAACCGGACCAAAACTGGTCAATCGCAGTCAGCTGTTTAATGCTTTGCTGGCATCACCGGCATTAAAACAAGCTATTGAAGATGAAGCCCGCAGTAAAAAAATCTCTGTAAAGGTTGCCCGGAACGAGGCACATAAGTTATTGCAGGAAATCGCTGCCGATTATCGGGAGTCTACTTTGCGGGTTGGCGACAGAGTCCTGAGCTGGCTCTGGAAAAAGCTATATAGCGGCATCAAAATTAATAATGCCGATATGTTGCGCGATCTGGCGCAAAAAGGCCATGAGATTGTCTACGTGCCTTGTCATCGTAGTCATATGGATTACCTGTTGCTGAGCTATGTCATTTATCATCAGGGTTTGGTACCACCTCATATCGCAGCCGGTATTAATTTAAATTTCTGGCCGGCCGGGACTATTTTCCGCCGCGGTGGCGCTTTTTTTATCCGGCGAAGTTTTAGCGGCAATAAATTGTACTCAGCAGTGTTTCGCGAATACCTGAGTCAGTTATTCAGTAAAGGCTATGCCGTTAAGTATTACTCAGAGGGTGGCCGCAGCCGCACCGGCCGGCTGTTGCAACCGAAAACCGGCATGCTGGCAATGACGGTGCAGTCAATGTTACGTGGTATTGAACGCCCGGTAACCCTGGTACCGGTTTATCTGGGCTATGAGCATGTGATGGAGGTCAGCACCTATGTCAACGAGTTACAGGGTTCTGGTAAGAAAAAAGAATCGATCGGTGGCGTATTAAAGGCCATCAGGAATTTGCGCGACTACGGCTACGGCTATGTCAATTTTGGTGAGCCCATTCAGCTTAACCAGTACCTTAACCAGCAGGTAAGCAACTGGAAAAGCAGTATTCACCCACTGGAGGTACAGAAACCTAACTGGCTTAATCCGGTGGTCGCCAAGCTGGCCAACCAGGTGATGCAGCATATTAATCAGGCAGCCGCCCTCAATGCCACCAACCTGATTGCGCTCAGCATTCTTGCTACGGACAAACATATTCTGACCAGGCATGAGCTGACCCAGCAACTCGACTTATATCTTAATTTGCAACGTCAGGTGCCTTATCACCCTCATGTCAGCCTGCCGGAAGGCGATGCTGACAGCCTGATTAACCATGCCCTGGCGTTACAGAAAGTGCAAAGCAGCACCGACGGTTTTGGCGAGCTGATTGGTTTTAGCGAAGATCACAGCATTCTGGCGACTTATTACCGGAATAACGTGCTGCATTTATTTATGCTGCCCTCATTGTTGGCCTCAGCGGTGTTGCATCAGCGCACTATCAGCAGTCAGCAGCTACTTGGTTATATAGAGCAGTTGTATCCATTACTGCGTGCAGAATTGTTTTTATATGTCAGCTCACTACATACCTACTGTCAGGCATTGCTGCAATTTATGACCGAACAAGGTTTAATCGAGTGCGAAGGCGACAATTACTGCGCGCCGGCTCAGCAAAGCCGCCAATACTTTAAATTAAGCCTGCTGGCTCACAATGCCGAAGATACCCTGCAACGCTATGCCATAGTGCTGAATCTGCTCCAGGCGCAGGGGCCTCTAAGCCGC
The DNA here is from genome assembly GCF_000382165.1 of Arsukibacterium perlucidum DSM 18276. Classification (GTDB taxonomy): domain Bacteria; phylum Pseudomonadota; class Gammaproteobacteria; order Enterobacterales; family Alteromonadaceae; genus Alishewanella; species Alishewanella perlucidum. Next base: position 44,364 of record NZ_KB907720.1, read on the forward strand.
CCTGAACTGGAACAACGTGGCCACCAACTGGCCCAGCGGTTACTTAATCTGCATGGCATTGTCGCACCTGAATACTATGATAAAGGGCTGTTTACCACGCTGATAAATGCATTAAAAGACGCAGGATTAAGCCATACCAACAGTAGTAATCAGGTTTGCAGCACTCTTCGTCTGGAGCAACTTACTCAGACTGTCAACACCTTGCTGCGCCATGATATTCTGCAAAGCCTGCAGAGCATTATGCCGCAGCAGGAGGCGTCTTAGCGGGCGCTGGCGTACTGGCGAATCACTCCTTCCTGCATGGTTGATGCAACCAGTTCGCCACTGCGATTGAAAAACTGGCCCCGCACCAGGCCCCGCCCCCCGCTGGCCCGCGGGCTGTCTACTGCATATAGCAACCAGTCATCGAAACGGAAGTCCTGATGAAACCACATGGCGTGGTCAATTGTCGCCACCTGCATATTCGCAGCCATAAATGACGCTCCGTGCGGCTGCAATGCGGTAGGCAAAAAGTTAAAATCAGAGGCGTAAGCCAGTAAGTATTTATGTACCCGGATATCATTGGGCATATTACCGTTAGCCTTAAACCAGACATAGCGTTTAGGCGCACTGATTTGCGGCTGAAACGGATTCTGAAAATCTACCGGCCGCATCTCGATTGGCTTTTCACAAATAAACTTACTGCGCAATGCCTCCGGGATCAGCGAAGCATGCTGCTGATAAAAAGCTAAATCGGAAACCAGTTCATCTGGTCCGGGTACCTCAGGCATAGGATCGTGATGGCTGAACCCTTGCTCTTCCGTCTGAAAAGATGCTGTCATATAAAAAATAGGTTTACCATACTGAATGGCACTAACCCGGCGGGTACTGAAGCTTTTACCATCCCTGATGTTTTCGACCTCGTACACTATCGGTTTACTGGCATCACCCGGCCGTAAAAAATAAGAGTGAAATGAATGCACCTTACGTTCTTCGGTCAGGGTTTCTTTCGCCGCTGACAGCGCCTGGCCCATAACCTGACCACCGAAAACCGCTTTAAAACCTAAGTCCTGACTTTGCCCACGGTACAGCCCCAACTCAATCGTCTCCAGTTTTAACAACGACAACAAATTTTCTAATACCTGACTCATTCAGCGGGCCCTTTTGCTACACTTTGCAGTCTCTATTCTGCCGCAAAGCAAGGTGCCTGGCAAAGATGAACTACTGGTTATTTAAAACTGAACCGGACGAATGCAGTATTGACGATTTTGCCAATGCACCCGACACGCCTGTAGTCTGGGAGGGAGTCCGTAATTATCAGGCCAGAAACTATCTGCGGGATGATGTTAGGGTTGGCGATCAGGTTTTTATCTACCACTCCAGTTGCAAAGATATAGGTATCGCCGGTATTGCCAGAGTGGTCAGGGCGGCTTACCCTGATCCGAGTCAATTTGACCACAGCAGTATTTATTTTGATCAGAAATCGACAACCATCAATCCACGCTGGATAGCGGTTGATTTACTGTTTGTTAGTAAATTTCCCCAACTCATCCGACTGGACAAACTGAAAACTTTAGCTACTCTGATAGAGTTGCCCTTGGTACGCAAAGGCAACAGACTTTCTGTTATGCCTGTTACCTGTGCAGAGTGGCGAACCATTTCAGCGCTAACCTGACCGGCCTGACTGAATCCCAAAACGTAAATCCATGTAGTTGGAGCCAGGTATGATTCAAGAGCGGCGCCAGACGGATAAGGATATGCATTATTTCTGGGACGAACTCAATTTAGCACAGAAGTTTTCTGTAGCAGAGTTGCAGCGATTCGGCTATGAGTTAAGGTTTGTCCGGCAACAAAACAATCACAAAGTGGCGGTATTGTTTGCTGGTAACAAGATGGCAGCCATAGACAGCGAAGGTCAAATTGACACTGAGCCCACGGTTGCCTTAAGGCATTAACGTCATTACATCACTAAATAGCCGGCCTTTGCCGGCTTTTTTATATCAGAGCTATTTAGCCAGATCTGCTGCTATGTAAGCAGCAACCTGTTGTTCCAGCACTGCCAGCGGCACACTACCATTACTTAGCACCACGTCATGAAAACGACGAATATCAAATTTGTCAGCCAGCTTTTGCTCAGCTTCCACTCTCAGCCGCCTGATGGTCAGCTCACCTAATTTGTAAGACAATGCCTGAGCTGGCCAGCTGATATAACGGTCAATTTCCGTCATCACATTGTGCATGGACAGCGCAGTATTCTCGGCCAGAAAATCAATAGCCTGCTGTCTGCTCCAGCCCATACTATGCATGCCGGTATCAACTACCAATCGTGCAGCACGCCACATCTCATAAGTTAAACGGCCAAAGTCAGCATAAGGGTCGTCATAAAAGCCCATTTCCAACCCAAGATATTCTGCATATAAGCCCCACCCCTCACCAAAGGCAGAGGTATAAAAACTACGCCGGTAATCAGGCAGGCTGGCTTGTTCGCGGGCCAGCGATATTTGTAAATGGTGTCCTGGCACTGCCTCATGCAACGTTAGTGCTGGCATTTCATATAAAGGCCGGCGATTCAGCGCATAAGTATTTACCCAATAATAGCCTGCCTGTTCATCCCGTGAGGCTCCGGAATACCTGCCAGTGGTGTACTTAGGCGCGATTTCTGCCGGCACCGGCACTACACCATAAGGCGTTCGTGGCAACGTTTTAAATAAACGGGGCAATTCGGCATCGGCTTTCTTGGACAACCAGGCAGCATAACGCATCAACTCCTGCTCAGACTGCGGATAAAACTGCGGATCAGTACGCAAAAAGTGAATAAATTCGGCAAAGCTGCCAGTAAATTCCAGTTGCTCAATAATCGCCTGCATTTCAGAGCGAATCCGCTTTACTTCAGCTAAGCCGGTATCGTGAACCTGCCGGGGCGTCAATTTGAGGGTGGTATAGTGCTCCAGCCTGTTCTGGTAAAATGCGGCACCATCTGGCAAAGCGCTGGCGGCGATAGAACTGCGGGCGCCAGGAATATATTCCTGCACCATAAACTCATAAAATGCCTGATATGCCGGATTCACCTCATTGACAATCAACTGCTGCGCTCTGGCTTGCAGCTGTTGCCACTCCGAGTTATTAATAGTGTCGGGTCTGGTCAAAAAAGGCCGGTAAAACACGCTCGCTGGCATATCTTCAGTGATATAAGAGCTGATGCTATGCTCAAAGCCCGTCAGCACGGCTTTCGGCTGGGTAATGCCACTGAGCAACCCCTGGCGCATCCAGTCTGTTTGTTGTTGCATATACAGCGGCACGGTCGCCAGCTTCTGCAGATAGTTTTCATAATCCGCTTTTTGCTGCAGGCCGGTTCGCTGCAATAGCATGGCTACCGATGTATGAAAGCCAGACTCTGAAGTCAGCGGGGTAAGGTGAGCATTAAACCGGTACTCATCTATGTGATCAGCTAACCGGTACTGCAATATGGCGTGATTAATCTGGTTTTGTTCTGATAATTGTGCCACATCCACTTGCAGCAATTGTTGTTGCCACTCAAGTCGCTTTTGCTGTCTTACACTCAGTGCTGCCGGCGACATATCGGGTAAGCGGTCTGGTTCGCTGGCAGCTAACCTGGTTTCTGCCTGCCAGATTTGCTCTGCCAACTGGCTAAAACGCTGGTTCGGATCAGTCTGCAATGGGACCACTGCGCAACCTGCCAAACCAGCCAGTAAAGTAATGATGAGAAGCAAAATACGCATTTTGTTGTTCCTTTGAGGTGCTTGTCCTTCGATTGTAACCCGATTTACCCCGGAAGAAAGCCAGTTAAACTGACAAAACCGGCAACTGAACCGACATTTTCCGATCTGTTTGCCGCTATTTTCAGCGACTGAACGATTTTGTTTACATAGCAGGTTGCCTGCGAGCCGGATTCGGTTACTATGGGAGCCGCATCTAATAAAGTGATTGGCCCCGGAGCTATACATCGTCTTATGAAGTATAAGGATTCGCTGCAACAAGCGCTGGAAAAAGCGGGCTTAGTAAAAGCTTTCCTGCAGCACAACCAACTTGCTATCCACCCAATCAATTATGCGGTGGTATACGATTATATAAGCGGCAATAATGCTGGTCTGTGTCAGGCTATTGAGCAAAAACTGGCCAGCAAAACGGCATTAGATGATTTTATTATGGCCGAATTGTATCAACGCTGGCTGGCCGACGAAAATGCCGAACAAGAACAGCTGCTGCAAGAGGTCACCGGTATTGTTGGCCGGTTATCAGGTTATACCGATTTGGCGGCTGAAGCGACAGGTCAGTTTATCCAGCAACTGGAACAACAATTAGATAATTTAGCTGCAGCTCCTGCCAAGCTGGTAGATATTGCCGGCGTTATTAAGTCTCAGGCGCAGTCTTATCAACTACAACAACAACAATTACATAACCAGCTGGCGATGGCTAATAAGCAAAGCCATCAGCTGCGCCATGAACTGGAGCAGCTGAAATTACAGCGGATGCAGGATCCTCTCACTGGCCTGTATAACCGAATTGCCATGCAAAATCAGGTTGATCTCTGGTTAACTGAGCAGCCGGATCGCCGAATTGCAGCTATTGTTGTCGACATAGATCACTTCAGTCGGTTTAATCAGGATTATGGCCAGACCATTGGCGATGTAATCTTAAGCAAAGTGGCGCGTAAAGTCGGTAGTTATGTCCAGGCCAGCGGCATGCCGGTGCGTTCAGGTGGTGAAGAGTTTTTATTGTTACTGCCTGATATTGATTTACGTACCGCCAATGAAATTGCTGAACAAGTGCGTAAAGGTGTCGAAAAACTGCGATTTGTATCATCCCGCGATAAAAAAAGCCTGCCTAAAGTCACTATATCTCTCGGCGTAGCGTTGTTTCAGGCGAAAGAAAGCTGGTATCAGTTTCTGGCCCGCAGTTCACAAGTGTTGAAACTGGCGAAAGAGCGCGGACGCAATCAGGTGGCAGATGAATTAATGTTGCAAGCTGGCTGAACCCTAAACCATCAGTCCCGTATATAAGCAGCAGTTGGCTAGCGCAGCCAATTCTTTTACACTAACCATTCTTTTTAGCGCTGAAACAGGCAACCTGATGACTGAACCTAAACACGATACGACCCATTTCGGATATAAAACCGTTCCTGCAGCTGAAAAAGTCTCGCTGGTGGCAAATGTGTTTCATTCAGTTGCCGCCAAATACGACATTATGAATGACGTTATGTCACTGGGTATTCACCGCTTATGGAAGCGTTTTACTCTTGATTGCAGCGGCGTAAGACCCGGCCAGCAAGTACTTGACCTGGCAGGTGGTACCGGTGATATTGCTGCCCTGTTCTCGCGCCGGGTGGGCCCGTCTGGCAAAGTGGTGCTGGCTGATATCAACGAGTCTATGCTGAATGTTGGTCGCGATAAACTTCGCGATTTAGGCTTGATTAATAACATTGAATTCGTGCAGGCGAATGCCGAAGCTCTGCCGTTTGCCGACAATAGCTTTGATATTATCAGTATTGGTTTTGGCCTTAGAAACGTAACAGACAAGGCTGCCGCGTTAAAATCGATGTTCCGGGTGCTGAAACCCGGCGGCCGCCTGCTGGTTTTAGAATTCTCCAAGCCTGAGCAACAATGGTTAAGTAAAGTGTACGATATGTACTCCTTTAAGCTGTTACCCGTAATGGGCCAGTTAATCGCCAATGACAAAGAAAGCTATCAGTATCTGGCAGAATCTATCCGGATGCATCCGGACCAGGAAACGCTGAAAACTATGATGGTTGAAGCCGGCTTTGCCGAAGTCAGCTACCACAACCTGACCGGTGGCATTGTCGCCCTGCACCGCGGCTTTAAATTCTGATGTTAACTGCGCTGCTACCACAACTGCTTTGTGCCAGTGCCGAACGCCTGTGCCAGAGTCTGATAAATATGGATAGCGGTGCTATTGCGCGCTTAAAAAGGTTGCAGGGCAAACAATTGGCCTTTACGGTGCGCGAATTTAATGTGCGCTTAGTGGTTACTGCCGGGGCTGATCGCTTACTATTCAACCAGCATAATGAAGTGGTTGACTGCGCCATCAGCACCGACCTGGCCAGTCTGCGCCAACTGCGTGACGCCAGCCAGCTAACCCGGTTAATTAAAGCCGATGCCCTGCAGATTGATGGAGATATTCAGGTTGCTCAACAATACAGTTTTTTTTTGCAAAGTCTGAATCCCGATTGGCAGGAAGCCTTATCCGGCTATGTTGGCGATGCCATGGCCCATAAAATCGCTCTGAGTATCGGCCAGCTACAACAATATATGCAGCAAAAAGCGGGCTTACTTGAGCAAAGCTTCACCATGCTGGCGCAAGACGAGTTATTACTCACTCCCGGCAGCCTTGAATTGCAACAGTTTAGCCAGGATGTCAGCGAAATCAGTGCCCGGGTTGACCGGTTGCTCGCCCGTCTGCCTGGCGTTAAGGAGTAACAGGTGCGATTCAGCCGTTTTTACCACATACAGAAAACCTTACTGCAATACGGCCTTGACGAACTCATTCCAGCTACCTGGCAACCCTGGTATGCCCGGGCTATGCGCAAAAGCGCGTTCTGGTTGCGCAACCGTTATCCGAATTATCCGATAGGTAAAAGGTTAAGGCTGGCATTGCAGAGCCTGGGGCCGGTATGGATAAAATTCGGCCAAATGTTATCCACCCGCCGCGATTTATTGCCAGCCGACATTGCTGACGAGCTGGCCAGGCTGCAGGATAAAGTAGACCCCTTTCCAGGCGAACAGGCACAGCAACTAATTGAGCAGGCGCTGGAGCTGACAGATATCAGTGAGCTGTTCAGTAGTTTTAGCGTGACACCCCTGGCATCTGCTTCCATCGCGCAGGTGCATGCCGCCGTGCTGCGCCAGGCTGATGGCAATGACGCCGATGTTGTCATCAAGGTTATCCGGCCGGATATCCGCAAACAGATTATCGCTGATCTTGATTTAATGGACGGTCTGGCAGCTATTGCTGCCCGCTACTTACCCGATGGTAAACGCTTGCGGCCACGTGAAGTCGTATCTGAATACCGCAAAACTATCCTCGACGAACTCGACTTGCAGCGCGAAGCAGCAAACGCTATTCAGCTGCGGCGAAATTTTGAAGGTTCTGACTCACTATACATTCCCTATGTATACAGTGATTTCAGCCGGCCGAATGTGATGGTAATGGAACGGATTTACGGCATTCCAGTATCAGACATTGCGGCGCTTAATGCGCAGCATACCGATATGGAATTGCTGGCGAAGCGCGGCGTAGAAGTCTTTTTTACTCAGGTATTTCGTGACAGCTTTTTTCACGCCGATATGCACCCGGGCAATATTTTTGTCTCGCGCGAACACCCTGACAACCCGAAATATATTGGCATCGATTGCGGTATTGTCGGCACCCTGAACAGTGAAGACAAACGTTATCTGGCTGAAAACTTTGTCGCCTTTTTTAACCGCGATTATCGCAAAGTCGCCCAGTTACACCTCGATTCCGGTTGGGTGCCTGTAGACACCAACGTTGAAGAATTTGAAAGTGCAATTCGTACCGTTTGCGAGCCAATTTTTCAAAAGCCGCTGGCAGAGATTTCCTTTGGTCATGTGTTACTGAATTTATTCAGTACCGCGCGGCGGTTTAATATGCAGGTTCAGCCGCAATTAGTATTGCTGCAAAAAACCTTATTGTATGTCGAAGGGTTGGGCCGGCAGCTCTATCCGCAGCTCGATTTATGGAAAACCGCCAAGCCCTTTCTTGAAAGCTGGGTAAAGCAACAGGTGGGCTTACCTGCGTTATGGCGCCAGATAAAAGACAATGCACCTTTCTGGGCTGAAAAGCTGCCGCAAATGCCAACCCTGCTGCACCGCTATCTGGAACAGGGGCCCAAACAGCAGGCAATAATGTTGCAACAACTTCAGTTATTACAGTTACAACAACATAAAGCCAACCGGCAAATTATTGCAGCGGCGCTTGCTGCAGGCACCCTGATAAGTGGTACTATAGCCTTCAGCATCGGCCCACTATGGCTGGCGGGTACGCTGCTGGGCGGGGCTATCTTTTTCGGCGTAAAAGCACTATTGTCATAAACTTGTTGCAAACTAGCGCAGCATTTCAGCACAGATTACAGAGGGTGTTATTATGGGTATTAGCGGCATTAGTATATGGCAGTTACTTATTGTTCTGGCAATTATTGTCTTACTTTTTGGTACGAAAAAATTACGGGGTATTGGTACCGATCTGGGTTCGGCCATTAAGGGCTTTCGCAGCTCTATAAAAGATGAAACGGCAGAAGAAGACAAGCCGGAACAGTTGGCTGAACAAAAGCGCGACCAAAGCGATATTCCGGCTGACAAAGCCAAACATACAGATAAAGAAAAGCACTAAATGGGTTTCTGGGAGCTGTTGGTTATTGCTGTTATTGCCTTACTGGTGCTGGGGCCGGAACGATTACCTGGCGCCATCCGCAGCACCGTAAAAACGATACGTAGCATTAAACAGTTTGGCAGCCAGATGCAGGCAGAGCTTAGCGAAAACCTGCGGGTCCATGAGCTGCATCGGAAATTAAAAGATGCAGAGAGCAAAAACCTGCTTAATCTGACCCCGGATGAGCAAGCTGCGTTAGATGAATTAAGGGCAGCGGCAAAATCCGTTAACCCGCCGCCGGCAGATCTGGCTAAACCAGAAACCAGAGATACTGCAGCAGTGAAAACTGACACTGACACCAAGTCTGTTGAACATAAACATGAAAACTAAACCGGAAGCCGATAGTCTGCTCGGTCATTTGCTGGAACTTCGTAATCGGCTGCTGCGCTGTGTTATCGCAGTGATTGCAGTATTCGCTTGCCTGGCCTATTTTGCCGCTGATATTTATCAGTTGCTGGCCGCACCGCTGATTGCGGTGCTGCCAGAGGGTAGCAGCATGATCGCCACCGACGTTGCAGCGCCTTTTTTTGCGCCATTTAAATTGACCTTTATCGTCGCTATCTGTCTGGCCATTCCGTATATTTTACTGCAGGTGTGGCAGTTTATTGCTCCGGCCTTATATGGCAAAGAGAAGCGACTGGTAGCGCCATTAGTTATCAGCAGCACCCTGCTATTTTACAGCGGCATCGCCTTCGCCTATTTTGTGGTATTTCCACTGGTGTTTGCGTTTTTTACCAGTGTCGCGCCGGCAGGCGTTACCGTGGCTACCGATATCAGCAGCTATCTCGACTTTGTCTTAAAGTTGTTTTTTGCCTTTGGCTTGTCATTTGAAATTCCGGTAGCTATTTTATTGCTGGTCTGGACCGGCACCGTCACCCCGGCCACCCTTGCCAGCAAGCGGCCCTACATAATAGTGGGCGCTTTTGTGCTGGGCATGTTCCTTACCCCGCCTGATGTGTTGTCACAGACTTTGCTGGCCGTACCAATGTGGTTATTATTTGAAGCCGGACTTTGGCTAAGTCGCTTTTATCAACCAAAGCCCGATCCCGAACATGCTGCAGAGGAAGAACAACAATGAACAAACCGTTATGCCTGGCCACTATGCTATTGCTGACAACCAGCAGTTTGCACTCTCAACTGGCCCATGCTGATCAGGTAAATGCTGCCCTTACAGAATGCCGACAGCAACAGAACGCCTTAAAACGGCTGGTTTGCTACGATGAAATCAAGGTAGATACAGCAGTAACCTCAACAAATAGCGCAGTGCAAACCCATAGCCAGGCCCCGGTTCGCCCGGCAGCTGCCAGCAGCCGCCCAACGCCAGCGGTAACTGCCGCGCCAGCCCAAAACGATTTTGGTTTAGAGCATAAAAAAGCAGCGGATAAAGAAACTGACCAATTGTATCTGACGGTCAGCAGCATCAGCTACAGCCCACGTAAAGAACTGATCGTCGGGTTTGATAACGGCCAGACCTGGCGCCAGACTGGCAGAGGAAACTATCAGATAGCCGTAGGTGAGCGTCACTACATCAAACGTGGCATGCTGAATTCTTTTAGCCTGGGTAATGACGACAATAACCGGACCATCAAGGTTCGCCGGGTCGAATAATATGGATAATGCCAAGCCAGGCTGGTTCGACTGCGGGGTAAACCTGTTCAGTGCGCAGTTTGCCGGGGTTGAGCAACAAATATGGCTCCAGGCGCAGCAAGCCGGGGTTAGTAATATGTTGCTTATTGGCTCAGATATCACTGAAAGCCGACAGAATCAACAGTTCTGCAGCAGCCACTCTGGTTGCTTCACTACCGCCGGCGTGCATCCGCATCAGGCGGCTAAAGTAACAGAGGATTGGCTGGCACAACTTAACCACTTACTCGCGCTGCCGGCAGTAGTAGCCGTTGGTGAATGTGGTCTGGACTTCAACCGTGATTTTTCACCACGCCTCGTGCAGCAACAAATATTTGCCAGTCAGTTACAACTGGCAAAACAGCAGAAAAAACCTGTTTATTTACATGAACGTGATGCTTTTGATACGCAGCTAGCCATGCTGACAGAGCAGCAAATAAACCAGGGCGTTGCCCACTGTTTTACCGGCGATAGCAGCCAGCTTAAAGCATACCTTGATTTAGGATTATATATCGGCATTACCGGCTGGCTATGTGATGAACGCCGTGGCCAGAGCCTGCAACAGGCTATCCGCTATCTGCCACTGGACCGGATCCTACTGGAAACCGATGCCCCCTATTTGCTGCCACGTACCATAAAACCCCGCCCCAAATATAATGAGCCGGCGTTGCTGAGCGCCATTGCTGCCGAAGTTTGCCGCCTGAAAAATATCGATAGCCTGCAACTCGCTGCAGTTTGCCGCGACAATGCCCGCAGTTTGTTCAAGCTAACCGGGGAGCAGGCATGAACAGCATACTATGGCTGGCTGCTGGGGCTCTGGCAGGGGCCCTCATCACCGCCATGCTGATTGCATGGCAGTGGCGACGCTGGCAACAGCAACATACTGAGCAGCTTGAGACCAGCATGCAGAGTCATAATCTGGAACTGCAAATTGCCCTGGATGAGCTGGCTGAAAAAAACCGGCTGCTGGAACAACAAAATATGCTGGATACCTTAAGCGGTATTTATAACCGCGCCTGTTTCGATAAACGGTTAAGCAATGAACTGAAACGCAGCCGGCGGGAACAAACCACCTTAGGCCTGGTTTTTGTGGATATCGACCATTTTAAAAAAATTAATGACAGCCATGGCCATTTGGCAGGCGATGCGGCGATCCAACAAATAGCCAGTGTGCTGGCTGCCAGTTTAAAGCGCAGCAGCGATGCGGTATTTCGTTATGGCGGAGAAGAGTTCGCCCTGTTGCTGCCTGGCACTGAACTCGCCGGCTGTATCGAGTTGGCTGAGCACGTTCGGCAGAAAATCAGTGCCACGCCAATCGAGATTGACTCACTTAATTTAAACGTGACGCTCAGCGCTGGCTGTTATGCTGCTGTCGCAGACGCCAATAGTAGCAGCAATGACTATATTGCTGCGGCAGACAGTGCACTGTACCAGGCTAAAAAACTCGGGCGAAACCGCACGGCCAGTGCCAATGCCAATGCCAATGTCAATGTGACCCCCATCATTCAGGAATCAGCAAATGAAAGCTAACCGTTTTTTCCCGGCCAGCAGGCCGCGCCGGATGCGTGAGCACGACTTCAGCCGGCGGTTAATGGCTGAGCATCAACTTACCGTCAACGATTTAATTTATCCGATGTTTATTATCGAGGGTAAAAATCAGCGGCAAACCATTACTTCGATGCCGGGCATCGAGCGCTTAAGTCTGGATTTACTGGTCAGCGAAGCGAGAGAACTGGTGGCACTGGGCATACCAGCCATCGCCCTGTTTCCGGTGACACCGGCTGATTGTAAATCGCTTGAGGCGGAAGAGGCCTGGAATCCGGACGGCCTGGCTCAGCGGGCGGTGCGACTGCTGAAACAACATACCCCTGAGCTCGGCATCATTACCGACGTAGCACTCGACCCTTTTACCACCCATGGTCAGGACGGCATTATTGATGAGCATGGCTATGTTCAGAATGACATCACTACCGCTGCGCTGGTTAAGCAGGCGTTATCACATGCCGAAGCCGGCGCTGATATAGTTGCACCATCAGACATGATGGACGGCCGGATTGGGGCGATCCGGGAAGCCCTGGAAGAAGCTGGTTATGTTAATACCCGTATTCTGGCGTACTCGGCTAAATATGCCTCCAGCTATTATGGCCCGTTCCGGGATGCTGTCGGTTCTGCTGCCAATTTAAAAGGTGGCAATAAGAAGAACTATCAGATGGATCCGGCCAACAGTAACGAAGCGCTGCACGAAGTGGCGATGGATCTGGAAGAAGGCGCCGATATGATCATGGTAAAACCCGGCATGCCCTATCTGGATATTGTGCGCCGGGTAAAGGACGAATTTGGGGTGCCGACTTTTGCTTATCAGGTTAGCGGTGAATATGCCATGCATATGGCAGCTATTGAAAACGGCTGGCTGGCTGAACAGCCGGTAGTTATGGAATCCCTGCTGGCTTTTAAACGGGCCGGAGCCGATGGCATTCTGACTTACTTTGCCAAAAAAGTGGCCATCTGGTTAAAGCAAACTTAACCATCATCATCTTGCACACTTGGCGGAATCAATTAATTACACCTCAGCACAGTAATATTTACCTTAAGGCAGGGTGTTGCAGGCCTATTTAATCAGCAACTGCCAGCCAGCTTGCTGCTGATATTGTACTTCCTGCTCTAACTCCGCCCGCATTAACGGATGTTGCTCCAGCCAGTTGGCTGGCATCTGTAAGGCGAGGGTTTCGGCTTTAGTGGTAATTTTAACTTCAGGCAGTACTTCGTGCCGACGGCGCATCGACAGAATAACAGCCAAGCGCAAAATACGGGTTAGCCGCACAGTCAACAGCACTGATGTCATAGTTTGGCGAGCGATAACTTCGCGGCTGATATCAGCACGGTGATTGTGCACCAGCGCCATAACCAATTGTTGTTGCGCCCGGGTAAAGCCGGGTAAATCAGAATGGTTGATAATATAAGCGCCATGATGGTGATGGTTTTTATATTCAATCAATAAGCCCAGTTCATGCAACAACGCGCCGGAGCGCAACATGCTGAGGCCTTCAAATTTGTCCAGGTCCCAGCGGTGCTGCAACTGCCCGGCCAGTTCAACCGCCATATCAGCAACCCGCTCAGCATGGCGCTGGTCAATAAAATATCGCACCATCAGGCTGGCAACGGTGCGGTTACGCACATCACTGTGCTGTAACTGCGGTAGCATGCTGTACAGCACGCCTTCGCGCAGGGCACCACCAGACAAGGTCATGCCATAGATCTGTAATTTACGGAACAGCGCCACCAGTATTGCTAAGCCTGAGGCAAAAACCTGTTTGCGTTCCTGGGCCAGGCCAATAATATTCAGCTGAGTAACAGGGCCGCAGGCCATGGTTTGCTGCATTATCTCTTCCAGTTTACCCAGGGTAATCACTTCATCTTTACCCTGCGCCACCAGAATTTCCTGTACCGCCTGCACCGTTCCCGACGCGCCAACTGCAATTTGCCAGCCTTTCGCCAGAAACTCAGCACTAATCGGTGCTATTTGCTCTGCGGCAGCCTGAATAGCCTGGTTAAAATTATCTTCACTAAGCTCGCCATCGCTGAAATAGCGTTCCAGATAGGTAACACAGCCCATATTCAGGCTGGCCAGCAGTTCAGGGGTAAAGCCCCGCCCTACCACCACTTCAGTACTGGCACCACCAATATCAATCACTAAACGGTTTGAATCACAATTTGAGGTATGAGCGACACCAAGATAAATAATCCGGGCTTCATCAGCACCGCTGATCACCTGCACCTTCTGGCCCAGGATAACTTCAGCTTCTTTCAGGAAGGTTTTTACATTTTGAGCTAGCCGTAAGGTGGCAGTACCGACTATCCGGATATTGGCAGCGGGAATATCCTGCAGCCGCTCGGCAAACAACGCCAGGCATTCCCAGCCCCGTTTCATCGCTTTGCGGCTTAATACTAAATTATCGTTTAAACCGGCAGCCAGCCGAACTTTGCGTTTTACCCGGCCTATCACCTGCACCGAGCCGCCAACCACTTTCACCATTAACATATGAAAGCTGTTAGAGCCAAGATCAATCACCGCATAAATATCACTATGCGGTGAGGTTGCGCTGGCAATGTCGCCTGTTACCAGCGGCGCAGTATTAGCGGGGCCGGCTTCGTGGGTTTCTCGGGCCATTACTGCTGCGTCCACTGTTGCCTCGGCCCGGACCACTGCGAGCCTGGCCCGGACGACGACGTACTCTTGGTTTAGGCACAGTCAAATCATCAAGCAAGGCATTAGCATCATACTGAGTTAACGCTATCGGATGTTTTATATAATCTTCAATAGCAGTTAAATTCAAAGCATAACGCTCGCAGGCAAAGCTGATGGCTTTGCCGCTTTCACCGGCCCGGCCGGTACGGCCAATCCGGTGGACGTAGTCTTCGCAATCATCAGGTAAGTCGTAGTTAAAAACATGGCTTACTTTTGGAATATGCAAGCCGCGGGCAGCAACATCAGTCGCCACCAGAATATCCAGCTTACCGGTGGTAAAATCATCCAGAATTTTCAGGCGTTTCTTCTGAATTACATCACCTGTCAGCATGCCAACCCTATGACCATCGGCTTCCAACCAGGCATACACATCTTCACAGGAGTGTTTAGTATTGGCAAACACAATAGCCTTATCTGGCCAGTCTTCTTCCATCAGCGTCAGCAACAACTTCATTTTGTGCTCATGCGCCGGATAAAACAGCTCTTCACTGATTTGGCTACCAGTCATTTCATCCGGCGCCACGTGAATATGTACCGGCTCGTTCATTTTTTCGAACGCCAGCTCCTGCACCTTATAAGATAAGGTGGCAGAGAATAATAAACTTAAGCGCTCAGTAGCCGGCGGCATCCGGTTAAACATAAAGCGAATATCTTTAATAAAGCCCAGATCAAACATCCGGTCGGCTTCATCCAGCACTACAACCTGAATTTGATCAAGGTCATACAGGCCTTGTTTTAGATAATCTATTAAGCGGCCAGTGGTGCCAATTAAAATATCTACGCCTTGTTCAAGTAACTGCCGTTGAGAATCGTAACCCTCGCCACCATATATCAAACCAAGTCGCATGTTGGTTTTTTGCGCCAGCATAACAGCATCATTGTGGATCTGAACCGCCAGTTCCCGCGTAGGAGCCATAATAATAGCGCGCGGCTGGCCAGAACCTTTAGGTTCATGGTTAAGCAAATAGTGAAAAGTTGCAGTTAAAAAAGCCAGGGTTTTACCGGTACCGGTTTGGGCCTGACCCGCTATATCTTTGCCGGCCAGCGCCAGGGGTAAACACTGGGCCTGAATTGGCGTACAATAGCTGTAACCTTGCGCTGCTAAAGCGTCAAGAACCTGTGGTGCCAATGCGAAATCGGCGAATTTATGTGAGGTTAAGTGTGTTTTATTCATACCTGCCTAGCATAACTGTTACGCTTGCAATAAGAAACAGCCACGTTTAAATTGATAACACATTTTTGCAGTGTAACTGCACAGCCTGAACGGAGAAATAGATGAGCGAACAAATTTTACAGGTTTCTGACGACAGTTTTGAAACTGATGTTTTAAAAGCCGAAGTACCAGTACTGGTCGACTTCTGGGCAGAATGGTGTGGCCCTTGTAAAATGATCGCACCTATTCTGGAAGACGTTGCTGCCGAATACCACGGCAAAGTCAGTATCGCTAAGGTAAATATTGACCAGAACCCGAATACCCCGCCAAAATTTGGTATTCGTGGTATTCCAACCTTGCTGCTATTCAAGAATGGTCAGGTTGCGGCTACCAAGGTCGGCGCCTTGTCAAAAACCCAGCTAAAAGAGTTTTTAGATAGCAATATCTGAAAATGACAAAAAAAGGCGTATTTTTGTACGCCTTTTTGCTGTTCGCTGCTGGACGTGCTAAACATCTGCTGCTATTGTGTGGCTAAGCAAATATCTTAAACCACGCTTGTCTATCGAATAAACCAACTTCCAAACCTTTATTATCGAACTGATAAGCATTTTCTGTTTTTACCAACAAGAACCCATCAAACTATGCATTTAACAGAACTGAAACTTAAACCAATTAGCGAACTGGTTGATTTGGCCGAGTCTATGGGCCAGGAAAACATGGCCCGCCTGCGCAAACAAGATATTATCTTCGCAATTTTAAAATCCCATGCTAAAAACGGTGAAGAAATTTTTGGTGCAGGTGTGTTAGAAATCCTCCAGGATGGTTTTGGTTTCTTACGTTCGTCTGACAGCTCATACTTAGCCGGCCCGGATGATATCTACGTATCGCCGAGCCAGATCCGCCGTTTCAACCTGCGCACCGGTGACAGCATTTCAGGTTTAATCCGGCCACCGAAAGAGGGTGAACGCTACTTTGCCCTGCTAAAAGTCAACGAAGTAAACTTTGGCCGGCCAGAGCAGGCCCGTAACAAAATTCTGTTTGAAAACTTAACGGCGCTGCATGCCAATTCGCGGCTGCGGATGGAACGCGGCAATGGCAGCCGGGAAGACATCACCGCCCGGGTATTGGATTTAGCCTCACCAATTGGCCGCGGCCAGCGCGGCTTAATTGTCGCCCCACCGAAAGCCGGTAAAACCATTTTGCTGCAAAACATTGCGCAGTCAATTGCCGCTAATCACCCGGAATGTGTGCTAATGGTGTTGCTGATTGACGAGCGGCCGGAAGAAGTAACCGAAATGCAGCGTCTGGTAAAAGGCGAAGTCATTGCATCTACTTTCGATGAGCCAGCCAGTCGCCACGTTCAGGTAGCTGAAATGGTGATTGAAAAAGCCAAACGGCTGGTTGAACACAAAAAAGACGTCATCATTCTGCTCGATTCCATTACCCGCTTAGCCCGCGCTTATAACACCGTGATCCCAAGCTCAGGTAAGGTACTGACCGGTGGTGTCGATGCTAACGCGCTGCACAAGCCCAAGCGGTTTTTCGGGGCGGCCCGTAATGTTGAAGAAGGCGGCAGTTTAACTATTATCGCCACCGCTTTGGTAGATACCGGTTCGAAGATGGATGAAGTGATTTACGAAGAGTTTAAAGGCACCGGTAATATGGAGCTGCATCTGTCACGGAAAATTGCTGAACGGCGCATTTTCCCAGCCATTGACTTCAACCGCTCCGGTACCCGCCGCGAAGAGTTACTGGCCTCGCCGGAAGAACTGCAAAAAATGTGGATCCTGCGCAAGATTTTACACCCGATGGACGAGAGCGACTGTATGGAATTTTTAATCGATAAATTATCGATGACCAAAACCAACGACGAATTCTTCGATGCCATGAAACGGCAAAAATCATAACTCCTAAAACCGGCCTTCGCGCCGGTTTTTTTATGGCGGTAATTTATCGCCGTAAAGCACACCCGGTTTAAAAATAACGGAAGGAAAGCGCAACATGACACCCCCTCGCATCGTGGTAATTGGCGGTGGCGCCGGCGGCCTGGAACTGGCGACCCGGCTGGGCAATAAACTGGGCCGCAAAAAGCGCGCCCATATTACCCTGGTAGATCGCAACCACACTCATATCTGGAAACCTTTACTGCACGAAGTTGCCACCGGCACTCTCGACGTTGAAATAGATCAGCTGAGCTATCGTGCTCATGCCGCCAGCCACAACTTTGACTTTCAGTTGGGGAGTTTTACCGGTTTAAACCGCGAGCAACGCACTGTTACTCTGGCTGCGATTGCCTCAGGTGATGGCGAGCAACTCCTGCCAGAACGCGAGCTGAGCTACGACTATCTGGTGCTGGCAATTGGTAGCATTTCCAATCATTTTAATACCCCCGGTGTTGCAGAACATTGCATATTTCTGGACAGCCCGGGCCAGGCACATCGTTTTCAGCGCCGCTTATTGGATGCCTATCTGAAACTGAACTCGCCAGATCACCCGAAAGACAAGCTGAACATTGCTATTGTCGGCGCAGGTGCGACCGGGGTCGAACTGGCCGCGGAGCTTTACCATGCCGCAGCAGAGCTTAACCTTTATGGCTTTGCCGATCTGCGCTCTGAACGCCTGAATATCCGTTTGGTAGAAGCCGGGCCCCGCATTTTGCCAGCCTTGCCGGAACGGATCGCCAGTGCGGCCTTAACAGAGCTGCAGAAGCTTGGGGTCGATGTGCGGGTGAATACCCGGGTTACTGCGGCTGATAACCATGGTCTGCAACTGGGTGAGGAGCATCTGGACGCCGAGCTGATGGTATGGGCAGCCGGGATTAAGGCAGCTGATTTTATGCAGGGGTTGGCGGGGCTGGAAAGTAACAGGATCAATCAATTGCTGGTGAATTCGTACTTACAAAGCAGCCGCGACGAGCGCATTTACGTTGTCGGTGACTGCGCCGCCTGCCCCTTGGCCGATGGTAAATGGGTGCCGCCGCGGGCCCAGTCCGCCCATCAGATGGCCAGCCTGGTTGCCGGGAATCTTATCGCCACCTTAAATAAGCAGCCGCTGCGCGAATTTAAGTATAAAGATCATGGCTCATTAATCTCATTAAGTCGCTTTGGGACTGTTGGCAGCTTAATGGGCAATTTAGTCGGTGGCGCCATGATGATTGAGGGCAGGATTGCCCGGCTGGCTTATATTTCGTTATACCGGATGCATCAGGTAGCACTGCATGGCTGGCTGAAAATGCTGATTATTTCACTGGTGGCCCGGATTAACCGGATTGTCAGGCCCCGGCTCAAGTTGCATTAGCGCTTTTTACAGTAGCTGCTGACTCCCCGACTAATCCGTCGAGGATACTGTCATCAGCCAGTTAATGCTGTCGCAATTAACCAGTCGCGGTTAACCAGTCACATTTAACCAATAGTATGATGGATTAATACCGGCGTATCGGACAATTGTGCTTCAATATTCAGCGCCTGCAGATATTCGTCCCGGGCAATCGCAGCAGCTTCAATGCTGGCGGCATGCACAGTAGCCAGACGATCACCCGCCTGTACCCTGCTACCGTTACTTAAAATATTGCTAAAGCCCACCGCCGGATCTATTTGCTGGCTGGGGTGAGAGCGACCACCACCCAGCCGAACTACAGCCATGCCCAGACCGACCGTATTGTGGTAATTAACATAACCGCTTTGCGGCGCAATAATATCCTGCACTACCGGCGCATTAGCTAAATATTGCTGTGGTTTTTCCAGCAAGTCGGCCGGGCCACCCAGCTCTGCTACCATCTTACTGAATATTTCAGCGGCTTTGCCTGAACTCAGGCTGTGCTCTAACGCGGCAATCGCTGCAGCTTGGTCGCTATAAAGCCCACCCAGCATTAACATATTGGCACCCAATTCCAGAGTAAGCTGATGTAGTCGCGGCTCGCGGTATTTACCTGTTAAATAATCGAGGGTTTCCACTACTTCCAGCGCATTGCCCGCGCTGCAACCTAAAATCTGATTCATATCAGTAATTAACGCCCGGGTGGCCACGCCGGCACCGGTGGCAGTATTAACAATGCTGGTTGCCAGCGCGCTGGCATCCCTGGCAGTTGCCATAATAGCGCCGTTACCCACTTTAACGTCCATTACCAGCGCATCCAGCCCCTCAGACAGCTTTTTCGATAAAATAGAGGCAGTAATCAGCGGAATAGATTCTACAGTGGCCGTGACATCGCGGATGCCGTACAAGCGGCGGTCGGCTGGTGCCAGTTCACTGCTCTGGCCAACGATAACGCAGCCCAGTTGTGGCAATAGTTGCTCAATCCGGCTTAAACTCTGAGTACAGCTGTAACCCGGAATGCTTTCCAGTTTATCAACGGTGCCGCCGGTATGGCCCAGGCCACGGCCGGCAATGCTTGGCATAAAAGCACCACAAGCAGCCACCATCGGCGCCAGCATCAGGGTTACCTTATCCCCGACGCCGCCTGTGCTGTGTTTATCTACCACCGGGCCATTCAACCTGCCCTGCCAGTTCAGTACAGTGCCGGAATCGCGCATCGCCAGAGTCAGCTCTACAATCTCGCTTACCGCCATTCCATTTAAGTAAATGGCCATCGCCAGTGCGGCAGCCTGGCTATCACTGAAGCTGTCATCGGTCAGCCCTTTTACAAACTGGCGGATGTCGGCATCACTTAACGGCTGACCATTACGTTTGGTTTTAATAATTTCCTGAGGGATTGCCATGGTTAACTGTCCTTATCAATTTTTTTACTGGCAGCCAGATAGGTGGGAGTAAAGGCATCTGGCAGCAGTTGTTGCAGGTTCCAGCTTTGTTGCTGACCTAAATGGTTGCTACTGGCAATAGGGGCATCTGGCATAAAAAATTCGGCAATTACCTGGCGGCAAATACCACAGGGCGGCGTTAATTTAGTTTGCGGCGTGTACACCAGCAACGCGCTAAATCGGCGTTCGCCGGCCACAACAGCTGCAGCAATAGCATTACGTTCGGCACAAACGGTGCCACCATAGGAGGCGTTCTCTACATTACAACCGGCATAAATTTTACCACTTTCGGCTTGCACGGCCACGCCAACCGGAAACTGACTATAGGGGGCATAAGCCTGCTCTGAGGCGGCTTTGGCGGCAGCATTAAGTGCTGCCCAGTTAATTGCTGTCACGCTGGATAAACCTGCTTAATTACGGCCGTACAGTGTTGCCGCGAAATGGCTGCAGGTCAAGTCTGTGCGTTAAGCATTTGTTAGTTAATCCAGGCTAAAGCGGTCTGCATCTAAATAAGCCGGAAAAGCCTGGCGGTATTGGGCCAGCGCGCCGCCATCCAGGCTGGCGCTCAGCACCCCAGCCTCGCCCTTGGCCAGGCTGGCCAGCAGCTGGCCCTGGTAATCGATCACCACACTATCGCCGCTATAATGAATATCGTTACCATCCTGGCCAACGCGGTTCACCGCCAATACAAAAGCCTGGTTCTCAATGGCGCGGGCCAGTAGCAGGCTATTCCAGGCATGGCGGCGTGCTGCCGGCCAGTTCGCCACGTAAATCAGCACATCGTAGTCATTCAGGTTGCGGCTGAACACCGGAAAACGCAGGTCATAACAAACCTGCAGGCAAAAACGCAGGCCACGCCAGCGCACTATTACCCGCTGTTGCCCCGCCCGATAGGCCTGATGCTCACCAGCCATCCGGAACAAGTGCCTTTTGTCGTAGTAGCTGACTGCGCCGTCCGGCGTGACAAAATACAGCCGGTTAACATAGTCGCCAGTAACTGTTTTAACCGCCATTGAGCCAGTTATCGCTGCGTTTAACGCTTTTGCCTGCTCAATTAACCAGGCTAAGCCCGGCCCGGTTTCCGTTTCGGCAATTTCTGCACTTTGCATACTAAAGCCGCTGCTGAACATTTCAGGCAACACCACTAAATCGGTCGCTGGCAACCCGGCCAGCAGCTCACTGAAATGGGCCAGATTGGCCGCGCTATCCTGCCAGTGTAAAGTAGTTTGTAACAAAATTACTTTTACAGCTGACATAATACCTCCGCGGCCTGGTTTAAGGTTGCCGGCGTTTTAGCAAAGCAAAACCGGATAAGCCGCGCCTCGGTTGGCACACAATAAAACACACTAAGCGGTATTGCTGCCACTTTGTGTTCAATAGCTAACCAGCGGCAAAATTCCACATCCGGCATATCGGTTATTGCACTGTAATCTGCCAACTGAAAATAGGTAGCCGCACTTGGTAACAACTGCAGGCGGCTGCCAGCTAAAGCACTGACAAACAGATCGCGCTTCTGCCGGTAGAACGCTGCCAGGTCGCTGACTTTTTCAGGATGCATTGCCAGCATATCGGTAATAGCATGCTGGGCCGGCGTAAAGCTGGAAAACGTAACATACTGATGTATTTTCCGAAACTCAGTACTCAATGCTGGCGGTGCAATACAATAGCCCAGCTTCCAGCCGGTAACATGGAAAGTCTTGCCAAAAGACGACACGATAAAACTGCGCTCAGCCAGTGCCGGGTAGCAATGCGCACTTAACTGCGCAGCGCCGTCAAATACCATATGCTCGTATACTTCATCGCTCAGGCAATATAAACCGTGTTGACACACCAGCTGCTGCAAGGCCTGCCAGTCGGCGTCACTAAATACCGTGGCCGTAGGGTTATGCGGGCTGTTAACAATAATCAGTTTGGTGCGCGGGCTAATCGCCGCGGCTACCTGTTGCCAGTTCACTCTGAAATCCGGTGCCGGTAAACTGAGGTGCACGGTGCTGCCACCAGCTAATTGCACCGCCGGCGCATAACTGTCGTAGGCCGGGTCGAACACTATGACTTCATCTCCCGGCTGCACCAGCGCCTGAATGGCCACAAACAAGGCCTCGGTGGCACCGGAGGTGACGGTAATGTCACTGTCGGGGCTAATATTGCGCCGGTAACAACGCTTTACCAGCTCACTGATTTGCTGACGCAACGGCAAAATGCCAGGCATTGGCGCATACTGATTAGCACCATGCTGACTATGATAACTAAGCCGCTGCAATAAATACTTATCTGGCGAAAAATCAGGGAAACCCTGGGATAAATTAATGGCTTGCTGCTCTGCGGCCAGCTGACTCATCTGGCTGAAAATACTGCTACCCAGCTTTGGTAGTTTCGAGTGTAAGGCCATATGCTCAGAAAAAATTGCCAAAAACAGCTTGAATGCTATCATCCGGCCTGTTTTGTGTATAGACATCTCAACGGTTAGCTATGCTTTAACTTTTGCAGCCAGTTTGTCATCTAAGGCTTGTATAATAAGCCTTGTATACTAACGTTATCGAACACCAGGTATTACAGACCATGACTATTCATACGCCACTTCGTGGCCTGCGCTGTTTTTGCGTAGCTGCCGAGTGTTTAAGTTTTAAAGAAACGGCCAAGCAGCTGTATTTAACGCCGTCGGCGGTCAGCCACCAGATTAAACAGCTGGAAGATAACTTAAACCTCAGCTTGTTTGAGCGGAAAACCCGCGCCATTGCTTTAACTGAAACCGGCAAACGTTTTTATCAGGAAGTGCAACCGCTGTTGGCGCAACTGGCCGACACCATAGCCCAGTTTAGCCAGGTTGAACGGGTGCAGGAAGTCAGCATTTCAATGCCGGAATTTTTTGCCAGTGAGCTTTTCGTACCTAAGCTTATTGGCTGGTCGGCACAGTATCCGAATATAAATTTAAAACTGGAAACGGTTAAATCACGCCGCGACAGCCCGAAATATACCGATTTATCCATTGTTTTATCCGGCAAAAAGCCGGACGAAAGCCAGGCCTACGATTTATTCCCAATAAGCTATGTCCCCGCCTGCAACCCTACGTTGTACGCGCAAATTCATGGCAAAAGCTACCGGGCACTGGAAAAAACCCCGCTTATTCTGCATCAGGCGCGGCCACACGCCTGGCATCAATGGGCCGAGCATGTCGGCTACCATAACTTTCAACCGAAACAAATTATCCAGCTCGACAGTATGTTCAGCGTGGCCCGCGCCGCCCAGCAGGGGCTGGGGGTAGCACTTATTCCGCTGCCTATTAGCCAGAGTTGGTTTAGCAGCGGCAGCCTGGTGCGGTTGTTTGAACAGGAGCTGTTAAGCCGCGACCGCTATTATCTGGTAAGGCATGATGACGATGCTAACCGGCCGGAAATTCAGTTGCTAATTGACTGGGTGCTAAAAAGTTTTCAGCCCAACGTCAGTTAATGCCCACTGGCCGCTCCCAGCGATTTATGACAGTTGCTGCGCGTTGAAACCGAAAGCATAGATGAATTTTTTTAACCTATCGCTGTGATTTATCTCGTTTGTCAGACCAGTTGGCACTGGCTAAAGTATCCCTGTCGCCGCAAAAACTTTCAGTTCGAAAGGCCGGTGACCCAAATTTAAACCAAGGGAGAATACGACATGAAATTCACAGCCAAAAAATTTGCTACCGCCGTGGCACTGAGTGTGCTGGCATCAAGTCCATTTCTCGCTTCAGCTGCGAGCAATGGTTACAAAATGGTGTTAATTGAAGACACCCCGGGCGTCACTACCATTCAGGCAGGCCAGTTACAGCAAGGCATCAGCGAAGTAACCAACTATCGCGGTGCTGAAGCAGACAGCTTTTCATTACAAATGAGCCTGTGCGTAGCCTACAGCCGCTTAGGCCAGCTTGACCAGGCGCAAACGGCTTGTTCCAAGGCAGTAAGCCTGGCGCAAAGCAGCCCGACATTACCAACTGATGCTAAGCGCGAAATGCGCGCCCTGGCTTACAGCAACCGCGGTGTTATGCACGTGCTGGCGAATGACAGAGTTGCCGCACTGGAAGATTTTAAACGCGCAGTATCGTTAAATACCAACGATATTAACCAGCACAACCTGGCGCGCTTAACCGCCGATATTAACGGCACTGAAATCAATCAAATTGCCTACAACAGCGCCGAATAAGCTGTTTTAAGCGAAACCTGTTTTAACTGTAAAAAGTTTTACCCCGTTTTACCCTCGTCCTTTGCCCGGTTAACTTAACCGGGCTTTTTTTTATTCAGCCGCTGGTGTTTCAGGCATATCTGCAGCAACCCGAAATTGAGCATTCAGCGGTACCACATTGTCGGATTTATTCTGCACCAGTAAATAAAGCGAGTTGGCAAAAATCGCTGACGCTGATACCGCACCATAGCTGCGGGAGTCATAACTATTGGCAGTATTGTCACCCAGCAAAAAATACTCATCATCTGCCAGAGTTAAACTACTGCGCCGATTGAAGCAGCTACGAGTGTCACTTTTTGCCAGCCCCAGCCAATTATTGGCGGCACTGTAATGCCAGCCATTAACATAAACCGTATGGTTGCAGATATCGATGACATCCCCAGGTACGCCATGCACGCGCTTGCGGTAATGCTTGCCATCAACTTTTACCCCTACCATGTCGCCGGGTTGCAGCGATAAATTAAACCACTTATTAATCGCAAGATCGCCAGGCCGGATCGTAGGCATATTTGAGGTGGAGTCTGCGATACTTACGCTATAACCAGACCAAAGGGTGAATCGCAGGCAAATAAAGCTACTCACCAACAATATGCCACTTACCAGAACAGCTGCTTTAAACCCTCTCGCCTTCCAATACCATAAACCGCAACCGACAATCAGCACTGCAGCAGAAATTAACCAGCTACCAATCCCCTGCAACGAGTCGCCCAGTTCAAACAAACGAAAAGCGGAAAACAGAAGAACAAACAGTAGAATGGTTATGAAATGCATTTTAAATAAACGGCCCCAAATTGCTGCAATACACCACTGGCGTTACCTGTCGAACACACTGTTTATAGTGCAGGATTGACACGCCATTTTTTGCATTCTGAAAACACAGTACAACTAGTACTAAGGCAACCACACTAATTCAACCAAATGCCCTTGCTCAACAATTTGTAACAATAACTGCTGCAAACTGTCTGCGGCAGGTGGCTCAGCCAAAGGGGCTATGCGCTGCCAAGGCGTGGACTGCAGTACTTCACTAAAACCAATACGATTTAGCAGCCAGCGCGACCGCTTCCTAGCCTGCAAACGCTCATCAGCAAGACTTTGATGCCAGACACGCACTTGTTGCTCGGTAGGTGCATGAGCGGCGGCTTCAGAAAGCAAGCGCGTTACTTGTGCAATCGCCTCATCCACTTTGTCCGGCCCGGTTTGCAAAGAAATATTCAGGCTAATTAACGCATTTGCTGGCCTGGAGCCTGCTATTTCGGCTGTAATGCTGTACGTTAAGCCCGACTGAGTCCGGATACGATCAAACAGTTGTTCGTTAAGCCAATACGTTAGCAAGGTACCGGAGGTATCTTGCCAGGCCTGCGGTAGCTGTGCTTTCTCCAGATAATAGCGTAGCGAAATGCTTGCATGCTTTTCTCCACTGCCAGCTAACCTTACTTGCTTTGCTTCATAAGGTTGAGGCGAAAAGCGCCCCTTGCCCTGAGGCTGTGCTTTGGGCAAGCTGGCAAAATACTTCTCAACCAATTTTAAGGCGTGTTCCGGAGTAATATCACCGACTAAAGCCAGTTGATAACCCTGATTGCCTTGTATCCATTGCTGATAAAAAGTCTGTGCCTGACGCAAACTGGTAGCCTCGATTTCTGCTGAGCTTAGCTCACGATATCGAATATCGTCCTGCCACAACGTAGCGTTCCAAGCTTGGTACCATGGAAAATGCGGGTGCTGCTTAAATTGTTCCTGTAATTGTAACGCTTGAGCCTGTTTGAACTGCCAGAGCTCTGCATCTAGTTGGTAGCTTTGCAAGCGGTGAAGCAAATCTAACAAGGCCTGATCGATATGTTCTAGCGGCGCGGCCTGATAAAAGCTGCGCTCTTCAAGATCAATATAAAAGCTATGTGTGATATCCAGAGCCTGCCGCCACTGCTGTAGCTCTGTGCTATTAAGGCCTGCCTGACCACCATCACTGATAACTTCACTGGCTAAGCGCGCTACCGCTACCTGCTCATCCGGCAACTGATTAGTGCCATTTTTGGCGGTCAAGCGAAGATAAACACGTCCGGGCATGTCATCGCTGTGACGATAATAAGCTGTGATACCGTTGGCTAATTGCCATTCTATGATGCCCTCAGGCTGTTTTTTCTCAGAAACGATTCCTGACGAGGGCGGCAAGTCTTGCCATTGCGGCTGCTTACTGTGCAGCACGGGTGCATGTGGACGTTGCTGCGCCATTAGCCGGTACTCAGTTAATTGCTCGGCGGTCGGTGCAGCAGTACCATGCGGATAAAATACCACCGTAATATGTCGACCCGATGTTACCTGCGCCAACGCCTGGATAGCTTCTTCTGGTGTGATTGCCTGCAACAACGCCTGGCGGCGCTGTTGATGACTACGCTGATTGACAATGGGAGCTTGATACAGCCAAAAATCTCTGGCTAAACCGGCTAAACGGCCAGGGCTATCCTGCAGGTTTTGCAACCAGGAGTGCCAACCTGAGAGCTGCGTTTGCCACTCATCGGCACTAATCCCTAATGCCAGTAAGCGTTGTAATTCATATTCGAGGTGGTTGTAAGCCAAAGCAAAATCAGGCTCGGTCAGCATCAGTGTCATATTCAGGGCGCGTACCCCTGCACTTTGGCGATTACGCTGCACGTTTGCGCCAGCCACAATGCCATTACTACTTAGCTGTTTATTGGCTAATCGGTTACGTAACACACCCAATGCAAACTCCAACGCTATTGTCTGCCGCTCATTTGCCTCTGAGTATTCTGGGTTGGGATAAAACCACAGCATATTTAGCGCTGCGATAGGCGTATAAGGGTCGCTCAGTATCGTAAAATCGGGTATCGCTGAAGGCTTAATATCGTAATGTGCCGGCAACAAACGCTCTGATACAATATCTGTCCGCACAAAGTACCGCTCAATCTGCTGCAATGTCTGCTCTGGTTCAATATCACCACTTACCACAACCAGCATATTTTCAGGGTGATACCATTGCTGGTAAAACTCACGAAGCTTCTCCACTGTGGTGGCTTCAATACTTGGCCGGTCGCCTAAAACCGGAAAGCGCTCTTGTTGTCTGGAGCCATTTAATAGTACTTTCAGCAAGCGTGGCTGCACACGTTCCTGATCCTGCTGTTGCAGTCGCCATTCTTCAACAATTACTGCTATTTCTTCTGCCACTGCTGCATCTGAAAATTCGATGTCATAAGCCCACTGCGCCAAAATATCCAGAGAGGCATCGAGCTGGTTACGGTTCAAATCATTCAGATCCATCCAGTAGGCAGTATGATCAAAAGTAGTATAGGCATTACTATGCCGCCCAAGCTGAATGCCCAGCTCGCGCATTCGCTGCTGTATTTGTTGCTCGGGATAAGCTTTGGTTCCACGAAATGCCATATGCTCAACAAAGTGGGCTAAACCTCGTTGTTCACCTTTTTCTTGCAGCGCACCAGCACCTACCACCAGCTTAACTCTGGCTTTATTCGCATGTTGGCTGTTCACCTCAGGCAAAATAATAATTTCCGGTCGTTGCGCCGTTGCCGCATAACGAAATACCGTTTTAGGATCGTAAAGCTCTGGCTCAAAAACAGCTTGAGTAAAGCGTGTAGCAAAGGCCCAAATCAGCAATACACTGAGTATTGCTGCCAAAATAGCGCGCGATAATTTGCCAGAGGTTAGTGAAACTGGTGCAGTTAACTTATGCATTCTATGCCTTTTTTAATCATCATTTATTCTTTTTTAAATACATTATCCGGATGCTGGCTTCGGCACAGAAAATTTCGCTTTATAGGCTTTAGTTACATCCCGCAGCTGGCCTTTATGCAGCTGCATAATGCGCTCGGCATTAACAATTGTTTGTGGCCGATGGGCGATAATAATCCGGGTCATATTCAACTGTTTAATGGCCTGGTTTACCTGAGGGATCCCCACGAATTTGACCATAGTATCAGCTCTTTTCCATTTTGATTACTGCCCAGTCTGATTCAGCTGCCCAGAGCATGATTTGCCTTATTGCAGACTGGATCTGCTCAATGCTCAGCCCTAACTTTGCTACCTTGCATAGCCGCCTACCCAGGTAGTTAAACGACAAT
>NZ_KB907721.1:0-59501 GCF_000382165.1 Arsukibacterium perlucidum DSM 18276
AATACTGCGTACAGATTTACGACTTTTACCATTGCGAGAGTTACCGGTATTTTTACCGATAGCATCATGTTTGGCATAACCAAGATGTTGCTCCATCTCAGCTTCAAGGGCACGCTCAGCAAGCTTTTTAGTTAACTGCTTAAGGATACCTTGCTCACCAAGCAGGTCTTCAGGGGATCTGTAATCAGCTAATAACTGATCGATAAGCTGGTCTGATACTGGCATTCTTTATTCCTTTCAAATACATGGGTAGAATGCCACTTACACAGATTTTTTTATACTCTCCCAACTTGCGGCCCGCCATCTCACTTTGGGTCATGTAAACGGAATACAAACACTTTTCGCCGTTTTTGGATATAAATATAAACGCCTCATTAGTCTGTAAAAAATGACCATCATGACGTTCCAAAATTAGACGTCCCATTAACTTATTACCTTTAATAGTCAACTGAGTACATTGTTGAGCGACTTCTTTATCCTTCGTTTTCTCCGAAACACTCAAGCAAACGTCATTATCCATTAAACCACCAATATATTTCTGACCGAGAGCATAACTTGCATAAATAGGAAGTAAAAGCACAGCAAAGACAAGTACCAATACGTATTTGAACAATCCGGTTCCCAACCACACGAATGCTCCCAATAACGCACCGAGTATGGTTGCACCGTAACTGGAGCTGAAAGATTTTTGCAATCTTGATTGTACGTAGTTTTTTGAACGCTTTTGAAGTCGTTCAATATGATCCTTTTTCTTATCTGCCAGCCAAACAACAAGAGCCATTAAGATAAATGCAAGTATTATATAAGAGTTCGCTACTAATACTTTCCAAGTGGAAATCTTGGTTATCGCATCGATAGTCATCAGATAGGCATGCAGCGCATTTGCAATAATTTCTTCGATTTGGTAATTGCCAGACATATTGCCAAATCCCATTTTCTGCATCATACCCTTTTGAAAAGCGACACCAACGAAAGTCGAAATAAACGCAACTACGGTTGAAACTTTTGCCCATACAGTAAACCTAAACCAACCTTTCATGCTGTATTCCTATCATCTGTAACTTGGAAAAACTAAAACATAATTTTAGCTATAGATCGCTAATCCTATTTTCTAGCTCTATTTGACTGTGACAACACAGATGCAGCCAAAGATTTGGTCACATCACTGTATTTATCACTCTGCAAAACGCTTGATGCAATGCTTTCCATCAGAGCCCCCGTCTGGTGTGATGTTCCTGTCTGACTTAATACAGATCCTGCAAGGGTCTTCTGTATTTGAGATGATGTGATGTCAGTCAAAATGGACGAAGCCAATGACGCCATTTGTGATGAACTTTGCTTTTTATTTGTCATAAGTGACTCCTTTTTAAGGTTAACAATCAAGCCGCACGCTTGAATTCGGCATTAACTATTACAGGTACCTCACCAGCCAAATGAGGTATTTTTAAGCACCAGGGGTATCTCACCAACTGGTGTCGCTCATATTGATATACGGAAATACTAGGCAGGTTGCGTTTGTCATAGGCCTGTCCAAATCTAAAAGCTACACTGTTTTGCGATGCGAGAACCAAATGGATATGCTCAACACCTTGGCCAAGGAGTATCTTGCAATACTCAAAAAATTCTCCACTTAGCCTATCTTGTTTTGATTTGGACCAGTGGTTGTTTCTATTAAGCGAGAGCAGAGATAGGTAATGCACTGGCATATCGGCAAACACTGATTGAATCGCCTGTCGATCAACGGGATACGACACAGATACTGCCAATACGACAGATTTTTCGGCTAACTCAGATTGTTCAAGGATGAATTGCTCTCCATCATCATCAGCTTCCAATTCACGCCATTGCCCTTCATCTCGGCTCCAGTCAAAAATCGTGATCTGACTTTCATCATCAAGCAGATAGCCCGTGTAGAATGTTAATGGGACGGGGAATACACCTCCATAGGCCATTGATATATCTGACGAAGCTGACTGTGCAGTCATCTCAGCTATAGTTATATTCAGATGATTGACCTTGACCAACGCAAAATCGGGTCTAGTGATAACGTTATCAACAAGCCGTTCTCTTATGTCATTTACTATCGAGTAAACCTGCCACGGACACCTTAGTTTCAAAAACTCATCCAACGGCGAATCTGATGTGTCAACTAGGCCCCGTTGTTCGATGACAATAGTTTTTCTTTTTGAATTTATCTTATTTTCATTGCGATGACGCTGGTACTCCCACACAACACCAAAAGCAGAGATAGCAATACCAACGATAAAACCAAGCAGTAAAATAAACTGTGCTGTACCGGAAGACTGATAACTTAACTCAAATGAGCGGTCTGAATCGCTATAAACAAAAGAAACCACCCAACCTCCAGCTAATGTGGCCAGGGACAATGCAGAACCCACTCTCACTGCAATTAGTGCAGGTGAACGTTTTCTGAAAAACCAATCTGCAGCTTTCCTAATAGCATAAGTCACTGCTAGCTTCATCGCTGGCTCCTCTCACTCTCATCATGCTCAACACCACCGCCATCCCATATGCCGCTGGTAAGCCAGCATTCAAAGTAAAATAACCAGATAGAAGCCCACGGCAGAATTGTGTCCGCTAAAAACATTGTTGGTTGCCAATCGCTGATTTTGTTTTTCTGTCTGAGTACCGGTAAATACAGGCAAAGTTGGATACCTTTTATACCAGTCTGATTTTGGTAGGTATGTGGTATTTTCTTACCTTCAGCTAAAGCCAATAAGTCCGGCTCTTTAACAATACAAACTGGAGATTTGCTGAGGGTATATTTAATGATAACTGTATACTCTCTGGATAGCGGCGTTGGCTGGAGCTTACCTTCCCACTGTACAGTTTTATCGTTATCCATAATGGAAAGATATCCGGGACAACGAGCTTTAAAAGCGAGATATTGTTCAGGAATCCCGATTAGCGGTTGCTTTAGTAGCTCTAAAAAAAACCGACTAGTCGCCATAAAACTGATTCCGCTTTACCGGCACTACATTGTTTACAGGCCAGGTAGCTGAATGCGTCTTTCCAGCCATTACAGATGTAAATGCACCAGTACCCAGTGTTACGCCCAGCCTGTCATTACTTCGGGTTACATTTACCAACTCAATGATACGATCTTTAGCCGCAAGAACGGGCTTTTCTCCGAATGCCTCAGACAAAGCAGTAAATGCATTATCAAGACCACGGTTATTTTCACTCGCGAGGTTTTCAAACATGCCTATCGCAGCCTGATGCCAAGCAAAAAATGCTAGTCGATAGTTTTCCCCCTCAAACCCTTCGACACGATTCCATTTTTCAGCGTAGTTTTCTGGTCTCATTGTTGGGTTGGCAATCAGTACTTTATTGTCAATGGTTTCAATGTGATGGGGCATTAACTCAATGATGTCCAGAATTAAATCTAATTCGTTGTCATACTCCTTTCCAGACTTAATAACCTCAACATACGCACTTCTTGCCAAGGATGTTATGACAACTGAGATTGGCTTAAAGACGGCATGCGGGTTAGTGTCTTGCTGAGACCAAACATCTCGGTGGCGTTTAAGAATTTGAATAATCCGGTTCAGAGGTTTCTTTACGTTCTGATCAGGTAGTTGAGTAACAGACTTGTTTGATAACGCTTCCATAAAGCGATGCCTACTTTTTATCTTTGGCAAAAGCAAACAGCTATCGTCAAATACTTGGGCCATACCTTCCGGGTTAGACTCTTTAAAGCCACTATGTTTATCGACCACCCATAAAGGATGCCCAGGAAGAGCCTCAAGGTCATACTTTTTACCTGGCGTTATATCTAAGTGGTAGTTTCCTTTGTAATTGATGCGTAAACCTCTGGGGAGATCAACAACCAAATCCTTATAAACTTTGTTGTTCAACAGGTGCTGCTTTACCACCCTTACAATTTCGTTTCGTGTTGCAGCTCCCGCATTAGGTAGATATAAGATTAGATCCACATCGAACTCTTCCTGGGAAAGAGGCTTATTCGTAGTTCTTAATCTCATGGAGCCTTGTGGATAAATTTGTGCGGCTTCGAGCAGCGGGTCATCACAACTTGCCAAATACTCACCAACTGCATTATATGCCGACTCGATTTGTTCTCGTTGTGATTGTGTTAAGTCGAGATTATCGAAGACATAGTTCAGCACCTCAACCAACATAGTTTTTTTGTCCTCGCTCATAGCACGGGCGTTAGTAAAAAGACTACTCATAAATTCATACCTCAAACTTTACGACGACTGGTAAAACCTCTTCGCCTCAATTCTGATAAACTGAATCGCATTTAACAGATTGAAAATCTGTGCCCTCGAAGGCAGTTGATTAAAATATAAACGCAAATTCTGTTTAACGCAACCAGATTTATCAGATTTTTTTTAAATTATTGAGTGATATATGAATTCTAGGCCGCCAGACTCAGCAACTTCTTTATTTCCAACAATAAGTCCTTGGCCAAAAAGCTTTTTCAGTTTTCCGCTCGCATTCTGCACCGAGACGTCAAAATGGTCAGAGACCATAGAGGTGGTAACCTTCTTCTTGGAGAAGACAAAATCTAGTAGCTCTTGGTATGAGTGATTGATAGTTGCACCAATAACCTCATATCCAGCATCTGTCTGAACAAGGATAGGCTGCTCTTTCGCGGAGGCACCGTAGGCCCAATTGTCTAAAAGGTCTCTGTTATGAACATCTAACAAATAAAAACCTTTCTCACCTTTGAATGATTTAGCCAATGAGATAACGCTTTCACGAGGGAAGGAAGCATCAGTTGCTTTTATATTCTTGAGAGAAATGCCAAAGAACTTTATGCGGGGATTATTATCAATAATTTTAGAAATAGCCATGTACGCATCACGCCCCTCGCCATTTCCGAAAGCGTGCTCGTCTTTGACAATTTCCTTTAGATCTATTTGCATTCGATTCTGCTTCATCTGATTAACGTAATCTATTTTATCAGGTTAGTCAATGTAAAAGTCAAAACAGATGTGAGTTCCGTCCAGCGAATATAAGTCTTGAATAACGTCATTGCTCACGAGTTCACCATCGCGATACTCCAGTTCAATGCTATATGTCAGTTGTCGAATCGATATTTTTACATAAGATTTCATAGCTTGCTCACGACTACTTTTAAACCCAAGGCCTCTTCCTTTACCGAAACGACTGACTTCGCCTTTGGTAAATGCTTCTCGAACTAGTTTGAGATCATTTTCGGTAGTTCGTTCAGTGTATTTTTTATAGAGTTTTGGATGATGTTCTTGCAAAGTAGTACGAAGAGTCGCAGCTATGCCCTTGCCACTGTCGGAGACTACAGTTTGTATATGAGGCTTGATTCCCCCGTATTTTTGCATTCCGGCAAAACCAGGAAGGGGACTCTCGCTATGCTCACTAACATTGCCAATCAGCTCAGAAAAAAATGTCTTTGCAGCTAACTCGTATACTGCTGATGAATTATGAACAAAGCAATCACCCAGTTTGACTATCAGCTCTTTATTCCTTTCGGAAGGTTCAATTTTACCTAATTCCACCATAGTATTGCTGTTACCCTGAAATCTCTCAGATAAGGACTCTTTCGGCTTTTCAGGCAATACACAGACACGATGGTGTAAAAAATCATAAAAACCAGTGCGATTGAAAAATGATTGCGTATCCTTACATGCAGTGAAATCTATCGTAATTTCTATTTCTTGTGAGGAAAGCTGGTTCAAAAGAGATAGAAATCTGCTTGTTACTATCAGTAAAATTTTACATTTGGAGGGAATAACGAAGCGAACAGATTCTATGTCTTGAACAGGTGTCTCACCAAGCTCTTTGATCAAGTTTTCAAAGTCTCTCACTGTTACCCATTTATCAGAAGGAAACACAAGCTCGAAAAACCTTTTAGACAAATTCGACCACTTTTTGTCGCCATCGACCGAGAACTTATCTATATTTTTGTACAAAAATGAATTAACTACACTTTTTGGAATACCTAGCTGCTTAGCTATCTCTCTTCCTTTGATGCTAGGCGTCATCGACAATATACGGCTAATATCCTTATACATAATACTCTCTAAAACTAATTGCTTTATTAAGTATACATATTACTGAAGCAGTGTCACCCGTTCGGAAGTCTTTAGGAAACTCCAACTTAAAGCCAATAAACGTGCATATGAATAAATCTGTTAAAGCGCAACAAAGTCATTGAGTTGTTTTCTCTTATCACTGCGCACATGAAAACACCCTTTTCAGGGTGCCAAACGCATTCGCGATTTTATTGCTGAAAAATTCAGCCCCTATTTTGGCGAAAATAGAGGCTGTTTTTTGCCGGCAGTTTTTCAGTAATACCTGTCGCTAACTCACACAGCTAATTCTTGCCCACTGCCATTAATTTGACTATAGTCGACTGCAGCGCAACACTGCGCAAAACGATACTAAACTCAAGCAAACATTTTTGCACCACAGATAACACCACAGCTAGAAAAAACGCTGTGCAGTGCTTGATTTCATTGAAGGTTCGATTCCTGCTGGGGCAGCCACGAAGCCATTTTCAGTAACCCCCACTTGTACACAGAAGTCCATAACTCAATGATTCTCAATTTTTTTTCATTTTTATACGGTTTTCGTTGTTCGCCATTGTGCGCCTGTATCCAGTAAGTGCCGCACAAACCGGATAACGTCAAAGCTGGCGAGCGCTTGCTTAATTAATCTGGCATCGGCCTGGTAGAGCTTAACGACGACGGCTCACCAAAACAGCTATTGCAGCTTACCAGCCAGGGTGAGCAGATCGCCTTTAACATCAGCGAAGATGACGCGCGCTGGGAATAATCAGCCGGGTTGCTGCAGTTTAATCCGCAGCAGATAACTGCTGGCAGTAATATATAACCAGCTGTTGTCCGCACTTAACGCCACATTGGCGGCTGCAACACCGGTTTGAATGGTGCCTAAATGCTCGCCTTGTGGCGATAGTACCCAAACGCCACCGGGGCCGGTGGCCAACAAGATGCCAGATGGCAACACTTTTAAACCATCGGGTAAGCCATTTTGCTGCTGCGCCTGTGCGGTGGCATCAAAAAGCAGCTCGCTTTGCCCCAAACTGCCATCAGCGTTCACTGCATATCGCCACCACTTCGCGGCGTTTTTGTCTGAGTTCGCCACATACAACCACTTTTCATTCGGCGAAAATGCCAGACCATTCGGCCGGGTTAAGTTATCAATCAATAAAGTTAGCTTGCCCGCGCTATCCAGCTGGTATACCCCATTTACACTAAGCTGCTTTTCGGCCGAACTGTCGCCACCTGCCAGGCCATAAGGTGGATCGGTAAAGTAATAAGCGCCGCTGCTCTGCTGCACCACGTCGTTGGGGCTGTTGAGCAGCTTTCCGTTAAAGGCAGCAACTAAGGTTTGATACTGCAGCACGCCATCTTTGGCACCGGCTAACAATGCCAGCCGGCGGTCACCATGCTGCGCCAACACCAACTGGTTCTTATTATTAAAAATCAGCCCATTAGCGCCCTGCCCGCGGTTATTTTGCGGGTGCAGACCTGTATAGCCAGACGGCTGCAGATACAGCGTTAAGCCCTTTGTTTCATTCCAGCGATAGACTTTATTTTCCGGCACATCTGAAAACAGAATATCGCCGCTGTCCGGTTCCGCTACCGGCCCTTCAGACCAGCTAAAACCCTCCGCAAGCACTTCCAGTTTGGCATCACTGGCCACTACCTGCTGCATCTCTGGTTTAAGCATTTGTACTGGTTGTTCCGGTAACACCGACTTTGCCTGCGCGGTGGCGCAAAATAAACACAGTAGCCA
Organism: Arsukibacterium perlucidum DSM 18276; assembly: GCF_000382165.1. Lineage (GTDB taxonomy): Bacteria > Pseudomonadota > Gammaproteobacteria > Enterobacterales > Alteromonadaceae > Alishewanella > Alishewanella perlucidum. Next base: position 7,783 of record NZ_KB907721.1, read on the forward strand.
AACACGATATTGCATATGAAGTTCACTTAAATACCAAACGTCACGTCAGGCTAGCATGACCGAATCACGGATGAAATAGCTCACTGCGCCACGCTGATGCTGATGCTGATGCTGACATTGCCAAAACCTGCAGTTTAAGCAACACTATGGCAACGTTTTTTGCAGCTTATCCGGAGCGACTATGTTTAAAGTCAAATCGAAACGTTTTGCCTCACTAGTTATGCGGCGATGTCAGCGAAAGTGTACTTAATGCCATGAATGATTCAGGCAGCACGACGGCGGCGACAGTGCTGTTTCAGTTAAAAGGTGAAGAGCCGGCACCAAACAAATTGCCATTTGCCGAACAAGCATTAGCGCTAAAGCGGCAAAATGCCAGTGATATGCAGATCCTCGAGCAGCTTTATAGCGGTTTCGCTAAAAAAGCGCCGCGGAAAAAACGGCGCTTGGCAAAGAGTTTTATGTCGAGTAGTGCTGCTTACACCGATACCAAGGCTGCAAGCGTACGGTCAATTTCCTGCTCGTTATTGATCAAGCTGGGCGCAAAGCGGGCGTAAGATTTGCGATAGGGTGTACTGCTCATAATAATGCCTTTGGCATGCATCGCCTTGACCACGTCGTCTGGTGGCATTTGCTTATAGTCAAAACACACCAGACCAGATGATAACTCCGGCGACATTGGCGTGTAGAGTTTTACCCCCGCCATTTTGGCCAGGCCTTGTTTTGTTTGGCTATTAAGCTGATGAATACGCGCCTGCACTTCAGCTTTACCCAGTTGCAGATGCAATTTAAAGGCTTCAGGCAGCGCCCAGCGGTGTTCAAACGAATGAAAGCCGCCCGGCGTCATATGTTCACCAATCGGTACCTGATCCTGAGTGCTGCCGCCCAGCCAGACATCATATGACTGACTAAAGCTCGGGATAACTGCATTACAGTGCTGCCAGCCACGCTTGCTGCCCCAGATCACACCGGTACCGCGCGGGCCGAAAATCCACTTATGCGTGCCGGCAATAAAGAAATCACAACCCAGTGTAGAAACATCAACGTTTTCAATGCCAAAGCCATGCACACCATCAACGCAGAAAATAATCTGTTCGGCTTCATTACGCTGTTTATTCTGTTCATTTAGCATATCGGCAATGGCGCGCACCGGCAGTTTTACCCCGGTAGACGAATGCACCCAGGTGACTATGACGACCTTAGTTTTGCTATTGATGCCCGCTTTAAGTTTGCTGACCACTTCATCTACCGACACTTGGGCAGGATCATCGTACAGTGCAACCTGCCGCACTGCAGCACCGGTTCTGTCAGCCCTAAGCTTAAGTGATAAGTCAGTGGAATAGTGATCATGCACCGTTTGCAGTATTTCATCACCCGGGCGCAGTTTTAACCCACTGTATACCATTGCCAAACCCATAGTGGTGCTGTCGGTAAGCGCGATTTGCCAGGCTTCGCCACCCATGTACTCTGCTGCCACAGCGGCAATCTGGTGATCTATGGTCATAAAGTGCTCATGCCAGTAATCGGCCGGGTTTTCATCAAAGGCTTTACGGTGGCGTTCAATGGCAGCCGCTACTGGTTTGGGGTGCGAAGCCAGTAAAAAAGTGGCCAGGTGGATATAGTTATGGGTTAACGTAAACTGCTGTCGAAGGCCTTTCCAATCAGCGGTTTTAAGCGCGGGTATGGCGCTACTGGCTTGCAATAGTCCAGATACTGGCAGCAAAGTGGTACCAAGTAATAATGAGGTTTGGGTAAGAAAGTCGCGGCGTTTCATAGCTAATCATCCTGATTAAATTTTAACCAGTATAGCGCATGATATTTTTTTTGGTGGCGGAGCTAAGACAAGCTCACATTACGCCATTTTGACAACCAGTCTACAAAAGCATTTGCGGGCATGGGTCTGGCAATGCCGTACCCCTGACCAAACACATAGCCTATCTGCAATAACTTTTGCATATGTGCCGCCGTTTCTACGCCTTCGGCAATAGTCGCCAGTTCAAAAGCCTCCGCCAGTCGGCTGACACCCTGTAGTATCGCTAAATCATCGGCATCGGTCAGAATGTCCCGGACAAAACTCTGATCAAGTTTTAGCGTACTAATAGGTAATCGTTTTAAATACGACAGCGATGAATAACCGGTACCAAAATCGTCTAACGAAAAGGTCACACCAAAGGCAGAACACGCATGCATAGTTTGCTTAACATGGGCAATATCCTGTAATGCACTGGTTTCCACAATTTCTAGCTCGAGCATACTCGGTGGCACCGCTGGAAAGGCGTCGAAAATGGCGCCTAATTGCTGCGAAAAGTCAGCTTGCTGCAAGTGAAAGGCGGCAATATTAACGGATATCGAGGTGGTAACCCCTTGCGCCTGCCATATCTGGTACTGCCGAAATGCCTGACTAATTACCCATTGCCCAAGTTGCACACCTAGCTCATGGTGCTCAATCAAAGGTAAAAACTGCCCCGGTGCCATTAAACCATGCCCTGGATGCTGCCAACGGACCAGCGCTTCTACGCCAACACATTCACCGGTAAGCATATTCACTTTGGGTTGGTAAAATAATACAAATTCTTGCCGGGCCAGGCCATCACGAATGTCATTCAAACTTCGTAATACTATCCGTGTGTGCTGATCTGCCTCATTATCAAATAGGTGGAATCTGTTTTTACCCGCTTGCTTCGCAACGTACATCGCCTGATCGGCTTGGCGCAATATCTGTTCAGCAGCTACATCGACGTTTTGCGGATAAAAGCTAACACCAATACTGGCCGACAGCGTGACGGTCACTCCGGAAATAGTCACCGGTTCGGCCAGGCTGGCCAAAGCTTGTTGCAGCAATGGCAAGCTATCTTCAACCTGCGACAGGGTATTAAGTAAAAACACAAACTCATCACCACTCATCCGGGCAACAATATTGTCGTTGCCCACTGCCGTCACCAGACGCTTGCTAAGTGTCTGCAACACCTGATCACCCAGAGCATGGCCGTAGCGATCATTTACCGCTTTAAACCCATCAATATCAACAAAAGCTACTGCCAATAGTGACTCACTTTGTGCGGCTTTTAGCATGCTGCTTTGTAACTGTTCCGCCAGCAAAACCCGATTTGATAATCCGGTTAAGGGATCATAATGTGCTAAGTGCTCAAGCCGTTGTTGCACTTGCATCCTGGTATGCTCTAAAAGAAACAAACGATGACGGGTGCGGCTTAACCACCCCAACAGAGTATTATCTTTGCCTGCAGGCACCACGATATCTGTAGTAAAGTCTCCATTACCCAGTGCCTCAATTTTGCTATAAAGCTCAGCCACCGGCGCCCCTAAAATGGCCAGCTGTCGCCGCTTCAGCTGCCAAAGCAGCATTGCTAACATTACGCCTAAAACAACAAAAACCAGCCTTAACCATCTGGCAGATATTTCAGCCTGACGAACTGCATCTACGGTACGTGAATTCATCATTTCGTATAAATCATCTATTGGCCGCATAATGCCGGCTTTAGCAAGATGGTATTCATTATTGTGCAGTAACACTAAGGCTTGTTCACGCAATAGCGGGTCGCCAGATGCGACAAGCTCCATAGCTCGCTGCTCAATATTGGTTAAATCATCCGAAGCTTGCTTCGCAGAAACTAACTGTGTCAGCTCTATGTCGGTAAAGCCGACTTGCCGCATACTATCCAGCAGGGCAGCGGGTGGACCAAACGGTCGTGGGCGGTTATTGTTCGCATCCACTAAATCCCAATAAATATAATGGTAATTTTCTGGCTTGGGTGCATGGCCATTACGAATAGCAAAAATCTCATCAAAGTAGTGCCGGTAGCGCTGCTCACCGGTAACCGCATAAGTACGCACCATCCGTGTAAGATCATCTGAAGACTGCCTTAACTCGTCGGCAAGTAAAAATGATTGCAGCCTTTTTTTGTTAGCGCTATCAATGGCCCTTTCAGCATCTACATAGACAAAAAAGCTTATTAAAAACAGCACAAAGACTGTGAGCGTAACACACAGCCGTATATCAAAATCAGTCAGCTTTGCTAACCATTTCCTCAATACACACCTCTATTAATCACCCAATCAAATTATGGGTTTTGCAAAAAGTTAAACCTCTATGACGTAGTTAATAGTAGGTAATTTATATGACATCGGTATTTTATAATACAGTGGCATAATAAAAAAATTCTTTTCAATTTTTGTGTTCCAAATTTTTCATGGCACCATCCCCTAGTCGAATAATTGGGAGTACGTAATATGAAAATCATCAGAATTCACGAGGTGTTGGCTATCGTAAAAATTAGCAGATCACTGTGGTATCAATCAATTCGGGACGGAGATGCCCCTCGCCCGATAAAACCTGGGCCCCGGGTTTCGTTTTGGATTGAAGAAGAAGTGCACGCCTGGCTGGATCGGAAAGCAGCTGAGCGCTTTCAATAATATTTTTTAGTAACACAGGATGTAACACATGCGAAGTGGCTGCCCTGCAGCCCCCTATTTACAAGGGGCTTCGATTCCTGCAATAGAGCCAAAAGCTATTTCCGGTGATCCCCATTTCACTTATACACATATCGTCTATATTAATCTCAGGCAACCAAGCCCCCTCTGGCAGGATAGTTTAATGCTGCAAGTTACCCGCTTAGCAAAATCACACCAAACGCCACAAGGCCCGCTACCTCTGTTTAGTAACATAAGTTTTGGTATTAAAGCAGGTGAGAGCGTCGCCCTGATGGGAGAATCAGGTTGTGGCAAATCAACTTTATTACATATTCTGGCTGGCCTTGAGCATGCTGATCGGGGACAGGTTATCGTTAATAACCAAGATCTTATTCAAATGAATGATAGCCAACGTGCCCTGCTTCGACGTCATCATTTAGGGGTTATTTTTCAGCAGCTAAATTTAATTCCCAGTCTGACAATTCAGGATAATTTAGCTTTTCAGGCCCGACTCGCCGGTACGTTAGACCCAAAGTGGTTAAAACATCTTGTGGTAACGTTGGGCCTGGAAGCATTGCTAAAACGCTATCCGGCGCAACTGTCTGGTGGCCAACAGCAACGGGTGGCGATCGGACGTGCTCTGGCAGCCCGCACTCCCCTGTTGTTTGCCGATGAGCCCACCGGAAGCCTGGATGAAACAAATGCGGAACAGGTCATGTCACTGATGTTAGCACTGGTGAAAGAAACAGGCAGCAGCTTGCTAATGGTGACTCACAGCTCCCTGTTAGCCGCGCGGCTGGATCGTGCAATGACCTTAAGCCAGGGACAATTGAGCTAATGCAACTCCGGCACCCTAAGCTGGTGGTATTACATGCGTTGCTGAGCCACTGGTGGCGCCATCCTGTGCAGTTGAGCACGCTTATTCTGGGGTTACTCGCGGCAACGGCGCTGTGGAGCGGCGTTCAGGCACTGAACCAGCAGGCACGTTTCAGTTACGAACAGGCAGCGGCGAGATTCAATAGTATTAATCAAGCGCATATTGTCAGTACAACCGAGCAACATCTGGCCGAAGCAGATTATATCTACCTACGACGTTCAGGCTGGAAAGTCTCGCCACTGGTGGAAGGAGCACTGGCGCTTGATACAGATGATCTTCCCCTTAACGTTATTGGTATTGAACCGCTGACCTTGCAAAGTGCGAACGCATCTTATCAAGGTGCCACCGGCTTGCCGGCCAACTTGGCGTTAAATCATTTTTTAACGCCCCCCTGGGAGGTTTGGGTATCGCCTTTAACCGCTGAGCGTATTACCCCACTACTGAAAAATACTCCGAAAACTGGCTTTCCATTCAACCCGGAGGGCGATCAGGTCAGTATTAAAGTCAGTTCAGCATTGGCAGACAATGAGCTTATTACTGACATCTATCTGGCACAACACTGGCTTAACATGGAGGGGCAATTATCCAGGCTTCTTCTGTTCGATCACACTCAACACTCACAGCTTTCGGCAGAATTGGCCACACGTCTGCGTTTAATTCTGCCGCAGAGCGACCATGATATCTCGCGGTTAACGGCAAGCTTCCATTTGAACCTGACAGCATTGAGCTTACTGGCTTTTTTAGTGGGCTTGTTGATGGTGTACTCCGCAATTCACCTGGCACTGACTCAACGGTTATCGCTGCGCCGTATTCTATTCAGTTGTGGGGTCAGTCAGCGTGAGCTGATGGCGTGGTTATTGGTGGAGTTGTTAGTACTCAGCGGCCTTATTGCCTTGCCAGGTTTAGTCCTGGGTTACTGGATTGCGGCATTGTTGTTACCTGATCTGTCTGCAAGTTTGACCGGGCTATATGGCGCTCAAATTTCAGGCGACTTACAACTTTCATGGCAATGGTGGCTGCAGGGTGTATTTATGGCATGGGGCGGGACACTGATTGCTGCCATCGTGCCTCTGCTCAAACTTATCAAGCACGATGGTGGTCATCAAAGCCAATCGATGTCATTTCCGGGGCAGCAAAAAAAGCGAAACACATTAATGGCTGCTGGCCTTTTTACCGCAAGCCTTGCCTTATTAATGGCATGGCTGGGTGATTCCTTACTAAGTGGATTTTTACTGCTCGCTCTGGTATTCCTCAGTGCAGCGCTGCTCATGCCGGTGATATTAGACTCGCTTTTGCGGCTATGTCAGCGCTATACCCACTCATTTTCTGCAGACTCAGTCACACCGACATCTGCCACTGCTCAGTGGCTCTGGGCAGATGCCCGTATGCAAGTCCCTCACCTAAGCGTGGCATTAGTTGCATTGTTGCTGGCATTGTCCACCAGCATTGGTGTCGGCGGTATGGTTGAGGGGTTTCGTAACACCTTTACAGGCTGGCTTGATCAACGTCTTGCTGCAGAAGTCTATGTCCGCACTGACAGTGAAACACAGGCTCAGGAAGTGACTAAATGGCTTAGCCAACAAGCTAATGTCACTGCAATTCTTCCTTCTGCAGGTAAAGACGTTCAACTGGCAGGCATCCCGATTGAACTGCGTGGCATCCAGATCCACAGTACCTATATTGACCATTGGCCTCTTCTAAGCAAAACGCCTAATGCCTGGCATGACATTGAATCGGGTGCAGCAGTGATGATTAATGAGCAACTGGCCCGCCAATTAATGCTCAACATTGGTGATAACATCACTGTACCCGGCATACAACGAACCGAATTTACGATTGGCGCAATATTCAGCGATTATGGTAACCCTAAAGGACAGGTCATGATGGCTTTGGATACATTATATCTAAACTGGGCCGATGCAAAGCGTGGCAGTTTTGCGCTGCGGGTTGAGCCAGCAGAGATTGATGTCCTCATTCAGGCTCTGACTAAGAGGTTCTCTTTTAACGAGACCCAGGTTATCGATCAACAAGCCGTTAAACGCTATTCATTACAACTGTTCGAACGCACTTTTGCCGCTACTCAGGCGCTTAATCTGTTGGTGCTGGCGATTGCGGCAATTGCGCTGTTTAGTAGTCTGTTAACCTTATCAACTATGCGGCTGAGCCAAATTGCGCCAATTTGGGCCTGTGGCATCTCACGGCGGCAATTAGTCATAACCGAATTGTTCAGATTGTTACTATTAGCTTTAATGACGGCATTATTGGCGATCCCATTGGGCTTAATTATCAGTTACTGTTTAGTCACCGTCATTAATGTGCGTGCTTTTGGCTGGGCACTTCCCTGGCAAGTTTTTCCACTGCAATGGTTATACTTAACACTGGCCGCATTGGTTAGTGCCTTCTTAGCTGCAATTGTGCCAGTGTTAAAACTCCGGTTCAGCTCCCCCAGTGAGCTTTTAAAAGGTTTTCGAGATGATCAATAAAGCCGTTTTATTGGCGTCTGTGCTGATGCTTTTGCTAATAGCAGCCTGCAGTGAGCCTTCACCTTCAGTGCCCGGCCAGGGCTTTGCCGGCCTGGGGTCGGATGCCACCGGGTTCGCCCAGGTTCAGCCAGACATTGAGATCCGCTACCCCGATGCCCTTAATCAACATCCGGAATATCGCATTGAATGGTGGTACGTAACGGCTAACCTGGAAAGTGAATCAGGAGAAATGCTTGGCATTCAGTGGACCCTTTTTCGTCTGGCGGATTTGCCTTCACCACAGCGCGATGGCTGGGCAAATCAACAACGCTGGTTAGGACATGTCGGCTTAACACGGGCCAACCAGCACCTTTTTGCACAAACCTATGCCCGGGGTGGTATTGGCCAGGCAGATGTTACGATGAACCCATTTTCTGCCCGGATAGATAACTGGTCGATTACTGCACTGGATGCAGACGCAACAGCTTTTACGTTGCGTGCCAACACAGCCGATTTTAACTATACCCTGACAATAAACAAAATTGGACCTGCGGTACTACAGGGTGAGCAAGGTTTTAGCTTAAAATCAGCTGATGGACAAGCGTCCTACTACCTTAGCCTGCCTTTTTTAGACGTCTCTGGTTCAATTCAGATCGGCGATGAACACTTTAGCGTTAGCGGTGACGCCTGGCTCGACAGAGAATGGAGCAGTCAACCGCTGTCGGCAGATCAGCAAGGCTGGGATTGGTTTTCGCTGCACCTGGATCAGGGAGATAAGCTAATGTTGTTTCGGCTGCGACATGCGCAAGGGGATGATTATTTTTCCGGGACTTACATCCGCGCCGATGGCTCAACCCAACCGCTGCAACCCCAGCAAATAAGAATGCAGCCATTACGACAGCATACCGTAGCCGGCAGAGAGCTGCCGGTAGAGTGGCAGCTTTATGTAGACGACTTAGGCATCAATGTCCGCACTCACGCACTAAATCCCAATGCCTGGATGGCAACAGGGATTGCATATTGGGAGGGTCCGATCCGCTTTACAGGCAGTCACTCAGGTACAGGCTATCTGGAAATGACTGGTTATTGAGTTGTACGCCTTTCGTTTGGGCGATTACCAGAGCGGCTGATTGTTATCCAGCACAAACTGCGGAATCAGTTGGCTGGCGCTGGCCAATATGGTTTTATTTTTCAAATGCATAATTCGCACATTGACCATGGCCCCACGTTGGCTGTGTTGCACTGTGCCACTTAGCACATAATCAATTTGCTGGTTGGCAGCTATCTGGCCGGCACGATTACTAAATACTGCGTCACCTTCTGCAGTAAGTTTAATACCACCGGTCAGTTTGTGGTCAACAACGGTAATGCCGTAACGTGGCATTTGTTGCAAAAAGCCTTCTGCCAGGGCATTGCTAAGCGGGTGCAGGATATGGCGTGACGGTGTTAACTCAGCAAAGCCAGCAACAGCTACCTTAGAGTTGACAATAGGTGCAGCACTGTTGTGATAGAGCTGCATGGCCAGTTCGGATACATAATCGTCCAGCTGTTTATGGCTGGCATACAGCCCGCCGCTTGCCGGATATGCCATCAGGGTATAGTCGGGTTCTGTTTGCTGGCTGCGGGTTTCTGGATCAGTAATGATATACGGCGTTGCCCCGGACTTATGTTGGTTCTGTGAGGACGCATGCTGACTGAATGGCAATAAATTGCTGCAGCCGCTAAGCAACAAAATTGCGCAACAAACGGTGATTAGGAAAGGTTTTTTAATCATGGTAAGCCCGATATACTGAACGTCTGTATCAGTATATCGGCGCCGGGCCGGGTTTCTTTAGCTGAAGCCTGACTTTATCTGGCCAACGAAGTTATCTTTATTTAATCCGCATCACTTGCTCGCCCTGACGGGAAATAACCGCCTGCACAATATGGCGCGGAATAAAAGTTCGGGCCGCTGAAACCACCCGCTTGTTGTCAATTTGTACCAGCCTGGCATTGACTAATACGCCCTGCTGATGAGTAGTTAGCGTGCCGGTAACCACGTAACGAATAGCAACTTCTTCCGACAGTTCTTCATAATTACGGCTTAACACGAAATCACCCGTTTCAGTGACCCGGATATAGTCAGTCACTTTATAGTCCAGCACTGGCACACCAAATTTGTGTAGATCATAGATCATTGCTTCGCTTAAATGATTGCTGAACACCGAGCCCTGATCCAGTGCTGAGTCAACATAACTAAAATCTGTCACGCCAATTTGATTGTCACTGTTCAGACTTTGCTGCAATGCCATTAGTTCATGTACCAGATTGCGAACGTAATCGTTAACCGTTAACAATGGCAGACCAGAAGAACTTTGCAAATCATTGCCTGCAGGCATGGCAGAACTTGGTAGCTGGGCGATACGTTGCGTTCGGTTATCATGACTATCACCGCTTTGGCCGGTAACGGAAACCGTGCGCTCAGGCACCGCACAACCGCTAAGCACTGTTAATATTGCTATAGTTGTTAGCCGTTTCATTAATTTTCTCCTGCCGGACTTTGCCGGTAAAACATGGCACCACGTTTATTGACTTGCTGCGTACTCCACAGCACATTTGCCGGAATATAATCTGTTACCGCAGCCAGCACTTGTTTCGATGGAATATGGATTAAACGAGCATTCACAATGACCGCATCCTGTTGCAGGGTGTAGGTGCCGGTAAGCAACGTATTGGCATCACCTTTGTTATTAATATCATTTATTTGCCGGCTGAGCGCCTGCTCATAGTCATTTGCCAGCATAACTTCATTACTAAGCCGATATTCATAGACGGCGTAACCAAACTGGCGGCTGTGGGCAAGCAAACTTTCACTAAGCTGATTGGCGAAGTCGCGCTGCTCCGTATTAGCGTCGCGTAAGTGCAAAGCTGTAGCAGGCAAAAAACTGCTAACGGCAATTTGCGGCCGGGTTAGCCACAACGGACTGTCATCCAACTGGGCAAATAATTGCCTGGCCAAGCGCTCGGTATAAAACCCCAGCGTCTGCGGACTCAGTTTAGATGGGGTTGCTTGCACCGCAGGTGCTGTCTGATTTGCACAGCCAGCCAGCAGCGCGCCCGTTAGCAAGCAAACTGCTACAAACCATAGCCACTTCATATTCACCTCTTTTCAAGCCTGAATGCTTTTAACATTATTAAAAGCAAGATCCAGGCCAGAAAATCAGCAGTGTCATTGTCATTAAATCGCCACTGGCGCTTTAATGTGGGGATGAGCCTGATAGTTCTCTAAATTGAAATCAGTGATACTAAAGCCAAAAATATCTTTAACATCCGGATTCAATCGCATCGTCGGCATCGGGTATGGTTCGCGGGCCAGCTGAGTATTCACTTGCTCTAAATGGTTTAAATAGAGATGCGCATCGCCAAAAGTATGCACAAAATCGCCAGGCTCCAGGCCGCACACCTGCGCTACCATTAGCGTTAACAGGGCATAGCTGGCAATATTAAATGGCACACCGAGGAAGATATCCGCGCTACGCTGATAAAGCTGACATGACAAACGGCCATCATTTACATAGAACTGAAACAAGGTATGACAAGGCGGTAACGCTTGTTTACCCATAGCCGCGTTTTCTTTTGGTGAATAGCGGGTATCAGGCAACACCGCCGGGTTCCAGGCGCTGACAATTAACCGGCGCGAATCAGGCGTACGTTTAATATCACTGATCAGCTGGCTTATCTGGTCAATCACCTGGCCATCATGGCTGGTCCAGCTGCGCCACTGCGCGCCGTATACCGGTCCGAGCTCACCTGTTTCAGTCGCCCACTCATTCCAGATTGATACGCCATTTTCTTGCAGGTAGCCAATGTTGGTTTCACCTTTTAAAAACCACAGTAATTCATGAATAATCGAACGCAGATGGCATTTTTTGGTGGTAACAAGCGGAAAGCCCTGTTGTAAATCAAAACGCATTTGATAGCCAAACACACTGATGGTGCCTGTGCCGGTGCGGTCGGTTTTCTTATGGCCGTGTTCTAATACATGGCGCATTAAATCAAGGTATTGTTTCATTTGCTCCCCCGCACTGACATTGCTGGCTTACTATTAACATAAATTATCAGGCCCAGGCCCACAACTATCATCGGCAGACACAACCATTGGCCCATTGTCATCCCAGCCGACAGTACGCCAAGATGGGCATCGGGCTGCCGGAAAAACTCGACGAAAAAGCGAAACACACCGTAGCCCAGCAGGAACACACCACCCAAAGTGCCGGTAGCCGGTTTTAAGCGCCGGACCAACATAATAATAATAAACAGTAAAATACCTTCCAGTGCTACATGGTATAGCTGCGACGGATGCCGCGGCAAGCCGCCGGCATTGGGAAACATTATCGCCCAGGGTACGTCAGTGGTGCGGCCCCATAATTCGCCGTTGATAAAATTCCCCAGCCGGCCGGCAGCCAGGCCAAGTGGGATAAGTGGTGCAACAAAGTCTCCCAGCTGCAAATAAGATTTATGGTAACGCCGTGCAAACCAGGCCATCGCCAACAATACGCCCAGCAAGCCGCCATGAAAGGACATACCGCCCTCCCAGGTTTTAAACAGGTATAGCGGCTCTGCCAGCAGTTGTTCAAAATTGTAAAAAAACACATAGCCCAGCCGGCCACCAACAATGACCCCAAGAAAACCGAAAAACAGCAAATCACTGACTTGTTCTTTAGTCCAGCCCGAACCCGGTTTAGCGGCAGCCCGGCTGGCCAGCCAATACGCAAGGCCAAATGCTACCGCATACATAACCCCGTACCAATGGATGTTAAGAGGGCCATAACCAAAGAACGGGCCTATAGAAACTAATACCGGATCGATATCAGGAAAATCGAGGTAGGAACTTGTCATTTTTATCCTTTAAAAACCATCATAACCAGCTATTTAAAACTGTTGATATTATTGATAGTGTTAACTAAACACCATTCTGGCTGCCACCAGCATCAGAAAAACACCAAACACTCTTTTAATGGTAAGTACTGGCAAGCGCTGGGTCATGGCTGCGCCCAACGTTGCCGTAAATACGGAAGTAGACACGATACCAACCAGGGCTGGCAAATAGATATAGCCAATAAACCCATCGGTCAGCTGGTAGCGTTGCCAGCCGGCAATAACATACCCCAGGGTGCCAAGGACAGCAATAGCAATACCACTGGCAGCAGCACAACCAATAGCCCGGCGCATATCGACTGAAAAATAATTCAGCACCGGTACCACCAGCGCGCCACCACCAATACCCAGTAAACCTGATATCGCACCCAGCACTGCAGCAATAGCCCCAAGCACAGCTTTAGCCGGAAGCTTCGCACGGCCAAGCACACTGCGCGAACCAAGCATCCTTAATGCCAGCAAAAATACTGCGACCCCAAAAATTACTCTTAGGGTAGTGCCATTAATGTGATGCGCGACCAGACCAATCATCCCGGCACCGATACCCGCCCCCAGCATAACAGCACCGGCCAGTGACCAGCTGACGTTATTGCGTTTATGATGAGCTCGGATAGAAGAGCCGGAGGTGATAATAATAGAGGCCAGAGAGGTGGCTACAGCTACCACCATAACATTATCCAGACTAACCACGCCCAGCGCTGGCAGTAGTACCACCAGTACCGGCACAATAACTAAGCCACCGCCAATTCCCAGCAAGCCGGCCAGAAAGCCAGCCAGGCAACCAACAAGTGCAGAGATTAGAAGTATCGTTAACAAAGGACATCTCAATATAAATACTGCAGCACAACCTGAGGTTGGTACCGGCTAGTTTAAAAATGTGCTTAAGCTCTTAACTGACTAAGCAGCTGCTTCTGCTCCAGAAAGCGCTGCACCAGCTGTTTCACCTGCTTTGGCGACTGGCACGCCAGCACCTCGGGCAGTATTGCTTCCAACTCAGTGACTTTTACCCGCCGCAATAACCACTTAATTTTCGCTAGATTACTGTTATTCATACTAAAGCGGCTATAACCCATTGCGGCCAACACCAGTACTCCTGCAGGCTCACCACCGAGCTCACCACAAATACTGATTGGAAACTGCAATTGCCTGGCTTGTTCAGCTAATAAATTCAATGCCCGTAACACCGAGGGGTGCAGCGCATCATAAAGGTTAGCAACCCGGGCGTTGTTTCTGTCAACAGCCAATAAATATTGAGTAAGATCGTTTGTACCCACTGAGCAAAAATCAACCCGCGCGGCTAACTCTGGTAACTGATACATAATTGACGGCACTTCAATCATCACACCGATTTTTGGTTTTGGCAGCGCAATATTAAGCTCGTCACTCACTTCAAAACTGGCTTGGCGGATCAGCCGGATAGCTTCGTCAACCTCAGCCAGATCGGAAATCATTGGTAGCAGAATATGTAAATTATCCAGGGTGATATTCGCTTTTAACATCGCCCTGATTTGCACCAGAAAAATCTCGGGATGATCGAGTGTCAGCCGTATGCCGCGCCAGCCCAAAAATGGGTTCTCTTCAACAATGCTAAAATAGGGTAAGGCTTTATCGCCGCCGACATCCAGCGTGCGCATCACCACCGCCTTACCGGCATAACCGCTTAATACTTTGCTATAAAGATCTACTTGCTCCTGCTCAGTAGGAAAGCGATTACGCATAATAAATGGAAACTCAGTACGATACAGGCCAACACCATCGGTGTATTCAGCATTGCTGGTTTCCAGTTCAATTGCCAGACCACAGTTCACCATCAGCTTAAAAGGCTTGCCGCATGCGGACTGTGACGGTAGCGCCACCTCCTGTTGGTAGCGGGCACTAAGTGCCTCATCTTCACTGATTAACCGGCGATATTCAGCGCAAATGGCGTCGACCGGCGACAGCAAGATGTGCCCCTCGTAACCATCTACTATAACCTGCTGATTTTGCCAGTGCAGTAGCGGTAATTCGTTTACACCCATTACTGCGGGTATACCCAGCGCCCGGGCCATAATCGCAGCATGCGAGTTAACAGAACCCCGCAGTGAAACAATCGCAACCAGTTGCTCACGAGGCACTTCAGCCAGCATAGTAGCCGTAACGTTATCGGCGACCAGCACCACCTGCTGCGGCAATTTCACCTTGCGTTGCTCTGAGTCCAGCAGGTTATTCAGCACCCGCTGCCCTAAATCGCGGATATCAGTGCCGCGTTCACGCAGATAAGGGTCATCCATATCATCAAACTGGCGGGCAAATTTCTCAACGACTCTTTTCAACGCGCTTTTCGCACACCAGCCTTCAGCAATTTGTTGCTCAATTTCCTGTCCTAGACTGGCCGCGTCAAGTAATTGATGGTACACATCAAATATCGCCAGCGCGTCAGCAGGAATATGGCCAGCCATTCGCTCGGCCAGCCGGTTAAACTCGGCTTTGGTAATCTTTACTGCACGGTAAAACAATGCCAGCTCTCTTTCTGGCTCATCAGACTTTTTCAGGGATATAGCGTCAAAATCGCTGGACGGCTGCAGCACATAAGCTTCACCAATGGCCATACCCGGCGCACCTGGCAAACCTGCCAGCTGACCGGATTTAGCCATAGTAGAAGGACTCTTGCTGGCAGCATCACGCATCTCAGCATTAGCCAGCACCGAGGCTAACTGGGCACCAAGGGTAACCAGAAAAGATTCTTCATCTTCACTAAACACCCGTTCAGCGGATTGCTGAATGGTAAGCACACCAAGTACTTTGCGATGATGAATAATGGGACAGCCCAGAAAGGCAGAAAATCGATCTTCACTAACTTCAGGCGTAACCCTGAACCGGGGATGGAGTTGTGCCTGAGCAAGGTTTATTGGCTCTTCCCGCTGCCCTACCCAGCCGATTAATCCTTCGGAAAAGCCGATTGCAACCTGACCAACCGCATCCTGATTCAGGCCGTCAGTAGCCATCAGCATAAAATGTTGTTGCTGATAATCAGCCAGATACACCGAACAACATTCTGTCGCCAACGCGGTTTTAATACTTGAGACTAAGCCAGCCAGAGCATTGTCTAGAGCTGGCTCCTGAGCCACATCCTGAACAATCCGCCGCAACTGGCTTAGCATAAGAACCTCATTGTTCTGTCGGTTTTAGCAAATTTGATATTTCTGAATATTTTTCTTAATACTTTTTCTTAACATCTCTGCGGGTAAACGGCAAAGCAACCGGGGCAAATTCGCGCATGACTTTTCGATACACTTCTCGTTTAAAAGCCACCACCTGACGCACCGGATACCAATAACTGACCCAACGCCAGTTATCGAACTCAGGATGCGATGTTACAGCCAGATTTACATCTTCTTCCCGACAGGTCAAACGCAATAAAAACCACTTCTGCTTTTGCCCGATACACACAGGATTACTGTCTTTGCGAATTAAACGTTTCGGAAGTTTGTAGCGTAACCAATGCTTGGTAACACTGATTATTTCTACATCTTCAGGCCGCAGCCCGACTTCCTCATGCAGTTCGCGATACATGGCCTGCTCTGGCGTTTCGCCATCGTCAATGCCGCCCTGTGGATACTGCCAGGAATGCTGACCATATCTTTTTGCCCAAAACACCTGTCCCTGGGTGTTACAAATCACTATGCCGACATTGGCCCGAAAACCTTCGGCATCGATCACACAAACCTCTAGCGAGTCTATTTCTGCTATAACAAAGATTCTTTCACAAAGTCGCGGTTACGGCAAACGGAATTTCATTACCCGCTATGCTTGTGCCAACCCAAAGTTATCCACATTTCTCGTTTTCATCACCGACCCCCTGTGAACTTCTTCACAGACTCTGTGGGTAAAGCTGTTGTTAAGTTGCGGAAGGTTGTTGAATAACCACAAAACCTGCCAGCTCTTCAAGAGGCTATACCTACTTAACCCTATTAATAACATTAACTTATGCATACTTTACTGCTAAAATATCTTTTTACTGGCTGTGTATAAGTTAGTTTGCTGCGTTTTTAAGCAGCGGGGCCGTCATAAAAATGCTAGGGTGATGTCGTTCTGTAACCACTTAGTACGGCAAACAATTTGTTGGAAAATACTCCATTAAAAACAGCTGAACAATTACTGCAACGTTGTCAAAGTATTGCAGGCCTTACCCTTGGTCAATTGGCTGGCCAACTGCAGATAGACGTACCTGCAGATTTGAAGCGGGACAAAGGTTGGGTTGGTCAGTTGCTTGAACTTGCGCTGGGTGCAGAAGCCGGCTCTCAGGCATTGCCGGATTTCCCGGCACTGGGTATTGAGTTAAAAACCTTACCTATCGATCAACAAGGTAAACCGCTGGAAAGCACTTACGTTTGTGTAGCACCGCTAACCGGAATCACCAGCCAAACCTGGCAGCAATCATGGATCTGCCAGAAACTGCAACACGTACTTTGGGTACCCATATTAGCGGAACGACAAATCCCTCTGGCTGAGCGGGTTATTGGCTCGGCTTTTTTGTGGCAGCCCTCTGTCACTGAACAAAAAGCCCTACAGCAGGATTGGGAAGAGTTAATGGAATTAATAACCCTCGGTGGTATTGATCAGATCCGCGGCGCCCATGGCAAGGTCTTACAATTAAGACCCAAAGCAGCCGATAGTAAAGCACTAACGGCTGCAGTCGGGGCCAATGGTGAACCGATTCAAACCCTGCCCAGAGGTTTTTATCTGAAAGCCAGTTTCACTGCGGCCATTCTAAACCGCCAGTTCAGTCTGGCTAAACACTAATCCTGATAGCGCTGGACAATTTGTTGATATAAACCATTTTGTTTAATAGCCGCTAACCCCCGGTTGAACTCAGCCACCAGCTGCTCCTCTACCGACACTTTACTGAACATCACGTATACGTCGTTATTGCCTAATGTTATCTGATGCGGCTTAATAAGTTGATCCAGCCCTTTACGCCGAAGTATCGACGCGGCAACAAAGCTGTCTTCCAGTAAACCGTCAATTTCTTCATCCAGTAAACGCGCCATGTTCATTTCACTAATGATGGCACCGATAAACTGCGGCCGAAACTCAGTAGAGGCATAAAGCTCTGCGATTTCATCACCGTAGTAATACTCATTGACGATGCCTAATTTATGACCAGAATTAATGAACTGCTGGATACTGGCTATTGGCAATTCAACATCGGCGGCTCGAACATAGAGTGAGAATTGCTCCTGACGATAGGGCTCAGAAAAATAGGCAAATGTCTGGCGATCTTCAGTAACAGAGGCTCCCAGTACAAAATCTATTTTACCTTCACGCAGCAAGCCCAGCAGTTCAACCCAGCTACCCTGGACAATATTCAGTTCACACTGCATCTCTGCGGTTACTGCTCTAACCAGCTCGATATCAAGCCCGGTGACGGTATTGCCTACCGTCATATACTGGTAGGGCTCCCATGCGTCAAAACCCATCGTCAGAGAGCATTGCGGCGGCACCGCGGACATTCGTTGAGCCTCTGGCTCTGCGGGTGTTGCGACTTCGGGTTCAGAAACGGGTTGACAGGAAATAACCATTAACATGGCAGCTAACGAGACTAAAAGCTTGATAGACTTCATAAATCACCTCATGGCGCTATGACTTTATACAAGCTTAGTGCAAATTGCTTTTTTTGCGCAGCCGGGTTGCAACTTATTCCGGCATTTTTTCTGATGTGCCTGCATTTAGCTTTGCCGGCATTTTAAAAAGTATCTGCCACAATGATTGCCGCCGCTGTTTGCTGCGGGCTTCAGACCACATCCGGCGCCATTCATAAAAAGTAATAGTAATCGGATTAGTCGAGTTAAAATCATCAGTAATACCATACCGGCAGGGCTCATCGGTTTGTTCAGGGACAAAAGTACCAAACAGCTTATCCCAGATAATCAGGACTCCGGCAAAATTACGGTCGATATAAATCTCGTTGCAGGCATGATGCACCCGATGGTGCGATGGCGTATTAAAGATGTGTTCCAACACACCGAGCCGGCCAATGGCCTGTGTATGCACAAAAAACTGGAAGGCTAAATTAAGTGCAACCACGGCAAATACCAGCGTCGGATCGTAGCCAACTAAAATCATCGGCAGCCAGAACAGCCACATACCAGATAACGGATAAGTCAGGCTTTGCCGAAAAGCTGTGCTGAAATTCATTAGCCGTGAGCTATGATGTGCCACATGCGATGCCCACAGCCAGCGAATATGGTGTGAACCCCGATGAAACCAGTAATAGAGAAAGTCTTGCAGGATAAACGCCAGCAGCAGATTAAATGCGGTGAGTTCAATGCTAAACAGACTATACTGATGCAGCCAGTAAAAAAATGGCATTAGCAGTAACAGCGCCAGCATGTCTGCTCCCTGATGCAATAACGCCAGCATGGCGTTAGCTAAAGTATCACGCCACTGGTACCAGTTTTGTTGCCTGATTACAGCATAGCGCCACTCCAGCACCACGCAGAGCAAAAACACCGGGCTTAACAATAATAAAATTAATTCAACGGGTGGCATAAGTTTTCATCGGCAAAACATTGTCAGCGCACCGGCAGCTCAAAACTGTCAAACATCCGGTCTATTTCCTCCTGGTTACGCAGCAAATTAGCCCGCTCCACCACATCTTTTGTCAGGTGGGGGGCAAACCGCTGGATAAAGTCATACATGTAAGTTCGCAAAAACGCACCTTTCCTGAAACCAATCTTAGTCGTAGATGCTTCAAAAAGATGTCTGGCATCCAGAGCAACCAAATCTTTATCTAACTGCGGATCAATCGCCATTGAGGCAATAACCCCTACCCCCAGGCCTAATCTGACATAGGTTTTCAGGACATCAGCATCAGTTGCAGTAAATACGATACGGGGTTCCAGGCCTTTAGCTGCAAAAGCGCGGTCAAGCTCAGAGCGACCGGTAAACCCAAAGACATAAGTGACGATAGGATGCTGTGCCACGTCTTCTACGGCGACTTTACGTCCGAGCTGAGCCAGCGGATGATCCTGTCGGACAATAATACTACGGTTCCAGTGATAGCAAGGCAACATCACTAAATCACCATATAAATGCAAGGCCTCGGTAGCAATAGCAAAATCAGCTTCGCCTCGTGACGCTGCCTCTGAGATTTGTTGCGGTGAGCCCTGATGCATATGCAGCGATACTTTTGGATATTTCTGCATAAAGCCGCTGATCACCGAGGGCAACGCATAGCGGGCCTGAGTATGGGTTGTGGCAATATTCAGCTTACCCTGATCAGGTAACGTATGCTCTTTAGCCACCGCTTTAATACTTTCTACTTTGGCCAGAATCTGCTGGGCTATTTCAATCACATCGCGCCCGGCTGGCGTAACATGGGTCAGATGTTTGCCACTGCGTCCAAACACTTGGATACCAAGTTCGTCTTCCAGCATTCTCACCTGTTTACTGATCCCAGGTTGCGAGGTATAAAGGCTTTCTGCCGTTGCCGACACATTTAAGTTATGGTTTAACACCTCAACAATGTAACGCAATTGCTGTAATTTCATCTGGCCCAGGTCCGGTAAAGAATGATCACCGTTCAATATACCTGTCTTGTCAGATATTCCAACTAATTTTTATAATTGGCAATGCTATAACTATTAGTAGCAAAAAATCTTAACAACTCCCTGACAGACGTTACTGTCAGGTGCCCGGAGCATTTATGTCTGACACAGCAGAAATCGACTTCGCCACTGTGCTGGCGTGCAGCGTGCACGATATGAAAAACTCACTTTGTATGGTTATTCAGTCGGCAGAACTGATCCAGGCAGAAGGCAGTAAACTTTCTGATGACGCCCGCGAAGAGCTGGCTCTGCTAAGTTATGAAATAAACCGGCTTAATTCAAATTTGTTGCAGGTGTTATCGTTGTATCGGCTGGATAGGCAACAATTACCGGTGCAAATCGATCAGCATTACCTGAATGAGCTGTTTGAAGAACTATTACTCAAGAATCAGTATTATGCCACCCAACGTAACATAGAAGTCGTGGTGAATACCGCTGACGATTTAAACTGGTTTTTTGACCGTGATCTGATATTAAACATTCTGAACGATGCAATTGCCAATGCCCTGCGTTACAGCAGCAAGCAGATTCTTGTCAGTGCAGAGATTATTGACGAGAAGTTACATCTCGTTGTTGCCGATGATGGCCCTGGATTTCCTGACTTTATGTTACATAACGGGGCGCCTGATATGTATAAACTTGATTTACGTCAGGGCCACACCGGGCTTGGTATATTTTTTGCGAAATTGATTGCCCGGGCTCATCACAATAAAAACCAACGAGGCACGGTAAAACTGCAAAATGACGGCGAGCTCAAAGGTGGCAGTTTCAAGCTAACCTTACCCTGATTGTCAGAAAACTGTTCATTACCATCAATTCAGATTACTATAATTTATAAACGCGTATACGATCAGAGGTCTGCATGTTGTTACCCATTATCATCTCGCTAATCGTAGCTTTGGTGATTATCGCTGTTGTCGTAAATGTTGTGCAACAACACAAAGAGCGGATAGCCAGCCTTAAGCGCGCGGAATTCACTAAATTACGTCATTTGCTTGATGACACGGAAGATATGCTGGCAAATACGGCTAACGTGCCTTTTACCCCGGCAATTATGACCATGCTGCTAAAACGGATAGCTTTTGCGTTATCTGCCATGGTTGAACTGGATCCGGGCGCCAGAGAGTTAAAACAACGGCTACAAGAAACGCAGAACAGCCTGAACACACCGCTAAACCCAGATATTTCAGGGAATGAAAACCTGACCCTGCCCGACAACGATCAGCAACTAATTGGCTTAATACGCGGCATCAAAAAGTTACGTACCACCCTGCGCAGTGAACATGCCAGAGGCATTATCGATACATCTACTGTTATTGCCGAAGACAAAAGGCTGGAAACACTCCAGTTACGTATTAATGTTGAAAGCCAGATTAAGCGTGGCAAGCAGGCCCGCAGTAATAACATGCTTGGCTCAGCCAGACAATATTTTGAAAAAGCCCTGACCTCGTTAAACGGCAGCAGCCATCAGGACGAGTACGTCGTTAGTCGCAAAGCCGAAGTGGTGCAAACTCTGGAGGATATTGCCACTGAACTTAAGGCAGGCAATTTGCGGGATCGGGAAAAGAAAGAAGAAAAAGAAAACAAAGATATCGACGAGCTGTTTGCGCCTAAACGTAAATGGTAGGCAGTAAAAATGGCACCTTAGGGTGCCATTTTTTATTGCTGTATTCGCTTGGTAACAAGCTGCCTATTTTGCCGTAGACTTATCTTTGCTGGAGACAACCCATTTGCCGTTTTCATACCAGGCGGCCCAACCTGTAGCTTTACCGTCTTTTTCTGTCATAACATACTGCTGTTTGGTTTTGCGGCTCCAGCGGATAATACTGGGATTACCCTCTTTGTCTTTAACAGGTGCATCGGCAAGATAATAGAACTTTGGTGATATCCGCTCGCGAAACAATTTCAGCTCACTGACTAAAGGTGCCCTGGTTTCCCGTGACTTGGGAAAGGTAGACGCAGCGAGGAACAAGCCAGCAGCGCCATCGCGCAGTACAAAATAGGCATCCGATTTTTCGCATTTCAGCTCAGGTAAATGAACCGGATCTTCTTTTGGCGGCGCAGCTTCACCACTGCGCAGCAGTTTTCGGGTGTTTTTACACTCGCTGTTATTACAGCCAAAGTACTTACCAAAGCGGCCCGATTTTAACTGCATATCACTGCCGCATTTATCACACTCAATCAGCGGGCCTTCATAGCCTTTAATCTTGAAACTGCCAGCTTCCAGCTCATAGCCATCACATTCCGGATTATTACCACATACATGCAGCTTGCGCTGCTCATCGATCAGGTAACTATCCATGGCCGTACCGCACTTAGCGCAACGCTTCTTCTGACGCAGCGCTTCGGTCTCTAATTCGTCCTCGTCCGTTACCTTCACTGCCTCATCCCCTGGTAACAGGTTCATGGTTGTGGTGCAACGTTCTTTGGGTGGCAGATTATAGCCAGAACAGCCCAGAAATACGCCGGTAGAAGCGGTGCGAATGCCCATTTTACGGCCACAACTTGGACAGTCGATATCCGTTAACACAAACTGATTAGCACGCATGCCTCCCTGTTCAGGGTCCTGTTCGGCTGTTTTCAATTTGTCTGAAAAACCGGTATAAAAGTTATCCAGCTCTTTACGCCATTGCCGTTGCCCTTTGGCTATATCGTCCAGGGTCAGCTCCATATTGGCAGTAAAATCGTAATTCATTAAATCGTCGAAATTCTCTACCAACCGATCAGTGACAATTTCACCCATTTTCTCAGCATAGAAACGTTTGTTTTCAACCCGGACATAACCCCGGTCCTGAATAGTTGAAATAATAGCGGCATAGGTTGAAGGCCTGCCAATTCCCCGTTTTTCTAATTCTTTAACCAGACTGGCTTCACTGAAACGTGCTGCCGGTTTAGTGAAATGCTGAGCGCTTTGTAATTGTTGTAATTGTAATTGCTGGCCTGTTTTTACATCTGGCAGCTCATTGTCTTCTTCACCTTTGCGTTTAACTGCCGGCTGCACCCGGGTCCAGCCGTCAAAACGTAACACCCGCCCTTTGGCTTTCAATTCGAAATCTGCTGCCGCTACGGTAATATTAGTAACATCGTATTGGGCTGGCGGCATTTGACAGGCCACAAACTGGCGCCAGATTAACTCATAAAGTTTACGGGCATCCGCTTCCATATCGCCGAGATCACTGGCAAGCACAGCAACATTTGAAGGTCTTACCGCTTCGTGCGCTTCCTGAGCATTTGCCTTACTGCCGTAACTAATCGGTTCTGCGGTCAGGTAATTTTTACCAAACTTGTCATTTATATAGTCGCGGCACGCACTGACGGCCTCAGCACTAAGATTAGTAGAGTCGGTACGCATGTAAGTAATATGGCCGGCTTCATATAACCGCTGTGCCAGCATCATGGTTTTTTTAACGCCATAACCTAAACGGGTGCTGGCTGCTTGTTGTAATGTCGAGGTAATAAACGGCGCCTGAGGTTTGCTACTGCTGGGCTTGTCTTCCCGCTCTTTAACTTCATAGCTGGCACCTTTTAAGCGCTCAAGAGCAGTGTCAGCCTGCTTTTGATTAACAGGTTTAAATGCTTTACCGTTTTCCCGCACGACATCCAGCTGCAAAGGTTGTTTGCCATCAGTTAACGTATCAGCAGCCAGAGTCCAGTATTCTTCGGGAACAAAAGCTTTAATTTCCCGTTCCCGCTCCACCACCAGCCGCACAGCTACAGATTGCACCCGGCCAGCGGATAAACCACGAGCTACTTTTTTCCAGAGTAATGGCGAGACCATAAAGCCCACAACCCGGTCTAAAAACCGGCGAGCCTGCTGCGCATTCACCTGATCAATATTAACCTGACCAGGCTCAACAAAGGCATTAGTGATAGCGGATTTAGTAATTTCGTTAAAAACCACCCGCTTGAATTTGTCTGGTTGACCGCCGATAATTTCCTGTAAATGCCATGCTATGGCTTCTCCTTCGCGGTCCAAATCCGTTGCCAGATAAACGGTGTCGGCTTTTTCTGCCAGCGCTTTAAGCTCCTTCACCACTTTTTCTTTACCCGGCAAAATCTCATAGCGGGCCTTCCAACCGTGCGCCGGGTCAATTCCCATCCGGTCAACCAGCGCTTTATAATCCTTTTCCTCTTTGCTCAGGCTTTTATCAGTTGTACGAGCTTTATCTTTGCTACTGCTGGTTGGCAGATCGCGTATATGGCCAACGCTCGATTTAACGACGTAATCGTTTCCTAAATATTTATTTATTGTCTTTGCTTTTGCCGGTGATTCGACTATTACCAGTGATTTCGCCATCTTAAAACCTGAATTCCCTAACTTTAGCTGCCTTTTGGCCGCCCTTTTTTAACATATATCCGCAAACCGCAGTTGTGACAAGTGAATAAACTCATTATTATGCAATCCGGGCCATTTTACAGACCCAACGGCTATTTGATAGCCAACTCCTAAATGAAGCATAAAAAAACATAAGCGGCCGCAATAATAATAAAAACAGTGCCCCTTCCAACAGAAGGATATAAAGCAAAAATGAAATACTTTGAAGCAAATTTCGATGGTCTGGTAGGACCAACCCATAACTATGCCGGCTTGTCAGTCGGCAATGTTGCCTCTTTATCTAACGCTAACAACACTTCCAGTCCAAAACAAGCAGCCAAGCAAGGCTTGCAGAAAATGAAGGCACTGCACGATTTAGGTTTAGTGCAAGGCGTGCTGGCTCCGCAAGAGCGCCCAGACGTTTATACCCTACGCCGGCTCGGCTTTACCGGTTCAGACAGCGACATCATCGCCACTGCAGCAAAACAGGCACCGGCGGTATTCCGGGCAGTTTGCTCGGCGTCCAGCATGTGGACCGCAAATGCCGCTACGATTTCGCCCAGCGCCGACACCAGTGACAATAAGGTACATTTTACTCCGGCAAACTTAACTAATAAGTTTCACCGTTCACTCGAACCGCAGACTACCGGTAGAATATTACAGGCCATGTTCGCTGATTCTGCACACTTTTCGCATCACCAACATTTGCCTGATAACGACCACTTTGGTGATGAAGGTGCGGCGAATCATACCAGATTATGCAGCGACTACGGCAAAAAAGGTGTTGAGTTGTTTGTGTTTGGTCGTTATGCGTTCGATCAATCAAAGGCTGCACCTAGACGCTACCCTGCACGCCACACACTCGAAGCCTGTGAGGCTGTCGCACGCTTACATGGGTTAAGTAATGACAATGTAGTCTATATGCAACAAAACCCCGATGTGATTGACCAGGGTGTATTTCATAACGATGTAATAGCAGTGGGTAACCAGAATGTGCTGTTTTATCATCAGCAGGCTTTTGTTGATACCCAAAGTAAACTGGATGAGCTCAAGCGTAAATTTGGCAATGACAGTGAATTATTTCTGATAGAAGTGAATGATAACGATGTGTCGGTGCAGGAAGCAATCAGTACTTACCTGTTTAATACTCAAGTTATCACCCTGGCCAATGGTGAAATGGCTATTATAGCGCCAACTGAATGCCAGGACAGCCCGGCGGTAAGCCGCTACCTGGCAGATCTGACCGGTCGTGGCACGCCTATTAAGCATGTCCATTATTATGATGTGAAACAAAGCATGCGTAACGGTGGCGGCCCGGCCTGTTTAAGGTTGCGGGTAGCGTTAAGTGAACAGGAGCACCAGGCAGTGAACCCACATGTGCTGATGAATGACCAGTTGTTCGCTACGTTAAATAATTGGGTTGATAAACATTACCGGGATCAGATTTCAGAAGCAGATTTAGCCGACCCACAGTTATTAAAAGAATCCCGCGCAGCGCTGGATGAACTGACTCAGATCTTAAACCTGGGCCCGGTTTATCAGTTCCAGCGGTAAGATAGAACAATTAAAAACGGATAAAAAAAGGGAGCTTAACTAAGCTCCCTTTTATGTTTGACAATTACCCTGCTATGGCGCAGTTCTGAATAACCCCAAACGGGTTGCTGGCAGGTTGCGACGTCTCTGTGGTTAGGTCATCTGCAGCGGTTGGTAAGCCGTATTCTCTGAAGCTTATATTTTCCGTACCCGAAGCAAAGCCTGATACCTGTAAGCGAACGTCTAACCAGCTACCTGCATCCTGCGGGTAAGTAAGGTTAAAAGTTGCTATACCATTGGCATCTGATGTCACTGAACCTGGTGCTACCACAAAATTACCCGGCGTAAGCTGGCCATCAAAGTTGATATCCTCTCCGTCATCCAGGATACCATTGAAGTTCGCATCCTCTGATACACAACTTATTGGTGTACTAATGGTAGGAGTGGACCCTGAAGTAGTCCAGTTTTTAAAGGTAAGAGGCGCTTCTGGTGACTTAACCCAATATCCCTTTCGGTAGTTAATTGACAGCACAGCAACATTCAATTGTTGCCCTGACACTGCATTACCAGAGCTGTCCGTAACGATAACTGAAAACTCTTTAGCATAGGTGCTAGCGCTTGGTTTAGTAATAACATTACCGGTACCAAAGCGGAAGAACAGTGTACGCTGACCAACGGCAATATCTGTTTCATCAAAAACAGTGTTGTCGGTTTGCAGGCTGGCTTTGATCACCAGGTTTTCACCGTTTACGCCACCACCGGTTGTGGTATCGGCAGTAAACACAGTTGATGCCACACCCTGCGAGTTGGTTACTGCAGTTCCGGTACTGATAGTACCACCGGCAGCGTTGTTTAATGAAAACACTATAGTTTCATTTTTCACAGGGTTGTTATGGTCATCCCGCACAATAGCTCTGATAGCACTGGACTCACCTACGCCAATTTGGGCGGGGAATGCCTGTGCTTCTATCTGAGTAGGATTAACAGCAACAAATTCAATGATCTTTTTAGCGCTAACCGCATTTTCTCCCTCGCCCCCCAGCGCACTGATAGTAGCCAGACCGGCAAACTGAGAGCGGATAAAGGCACTGGCCTTACCTTCTGCATCTGTCATATCTTCAGATGTCACGCTATTTGCAAGGTTTGCCGCTGCATCGGCAATAACACCACGAGTGGTATTAAAAGTTACACCGGATGATGCTGGCGGAGCATTATTTACTTTCCACTCAACCGCAACTTCCTGAGCGCTGTTTAACGGCACTTCCTGTATCGGCTCACCCGCTAATACATTGTCATCACCATCAACCATCGCTAAAAATGCAAACTCATCGGCACTGATATTAATAGTGGCACTATTTGTCACGCCTAACGCTGTTACTGTTAATGTATCAACACCGCTATTAGTCGCAGTATAAGTGAGGCTAGCTTTACCGGCACTGCCGGCCGTAACAGGACTGGTATCGCTAAGCGAATTGCCAAGGGCAGAAGTTACCTCAATTACCGTTCCCTGAATACCAATACCATTAGCGTCGGTAAGGAATAAATCTATGGTAGAGGCATCAGCAAGCACTACCGAGCCAGGCGCAGCTATATCGATACTGGTGCCGACAACCGCAACAATAAGCTCGGCGCTTTGCTGTTGAACACTTGCAGTTACCGTTACCTCACGATTACTTTTATTGGTTTGGGACGTTAGGATTGCTTTAGCCACCCCATTTTCACTGGTAACACTATCAGTTTGCACTAATTCACCGGAATCAGTCGCAAAAGTAACCGGAATACCTGACAACACCACATTGTTGGTGTCGCGGACTAAGGCTGAAAGCTCAACTTTACCTGAGGCGCCGGTGCCCAGCTGCAACGTATCGGCAATCAGTGACACTGATCCAATCGTAATATCGACCTGATCCCCGCCATCACCAGCAGAATTAAAGACGATACTGGCGGTTACCTGACCAAAACTGGCGTTGACCTGGCCTGCGCCAGAACGGTTACCAACATTCAGGGCAATAGTTGCCACCCCTTCGGCATTCGTCGACGCTGAACCCGTATCATTACCAAATGTGGCCAGCCCATCACCGGATACTTCAAACGTAATAAGTTGATTCGCAACAATGCCGTCGTTAGTTGCACTTAAAGTTGCGGTAACAACCAATGGTGTGTTTTGCGAAAGGTTATTTGTTTCAGTGCCAGCCGCATTGGTTAGGGTTAGTCCAAGGGTAAACACCGGAGTGTTGTTACCTGAACCACCGCCGCCACTGTCGCCGCCACTGCCCAAGGTACCACCGCCACCACAGGCGGCCAGCGATGTAATCATTAATGCAACAAGTAGTTGCCGGATGTTTCGCATGAAAACTCTCCCTAGCTGTTTTTTATATATAGTTTTTGTTAATTGCATCTTAAACCATTAATTATCACTACGTCACAGCAATTTTCAAAAAAATTTTAGTCAAGCCTGCACAATAGCTTCGCAAACTGATAGTCTTAAGCAAATTTCGCACTGATATATAACAAAAACAATGAGCAATAATCGTAAATTGGGACTCACTGCCCGGATCGTTATCGGCATGGTAGCCGGTATCTTAGTTGGCTTCTTTTTCAAAGCTATTTTAGCAGGACAGGAGGAACGTGTCCTCAGCCTGTTTAGCTTAAGCATACCTCTGAAAGCCTTTTTCGTTGATGGTATTTTTCATGTTGGTGGCGAAATTTTTATCGCCAGCCTGAAAATGTTGGTAGTACCACTGGTTTTTGTCTCATTGGTTTGCGGGACCTGTTCACTGTCTGACACTTCTACGCTCGGCCGGCTGGGCGGCAAAACAATAGGCCTCTATCTTATAACGACCGCGGTTGCGATTACTCTTGCTATGACAGCCGCTATATTAGTGGCTCCTGGTGAGGGGATTGACCGCCAATCCGATGCCAGCTTCGATATTTCCGAAGCCCCCTCGCTGGCACAGGTATTTATCAATATTTTTCCCAGCAATCCAATTGAGTCGATGGCACAGGGTAACATGCTGCAAATTATTGTCTTTGCCGTACTATTCGGTATTGCCATGGCGTTAAGTGGCAAACCGGGTGAGCGATTGGCAGCGGTATTTAATGATTTAAGTGACGTCATCATGAAGCTGGTTACCATATTGATGAATTTGGCACCCTACGGCGTATTTTTTCTGATGGCTAAGTTATTCACTACTCTTGGCTTTGAGACCATTATCAGTCTGGCAAAATATTTCGGCGTCGTGCTTACAGTTCTTATTTTCCATGGTTTGGTAAGTTACAGTGTTATTTTAAAATTACTTACCGGCCTGAACCCGCTTATGTTTCTTCGTAAGATGCGCGATGCAGCCTTATTTGGTTTCAGCACGTCCAGTAGCAACGCTACCATGCCGGTAACGATGGAGACTGTTACTAAGAAGCTTGGAGTGAAAAACAGTATAGCCTCTTTTACTGTGCCATTAGGCGCTACTATTAATATGGATGGCACTGCTATTATGCAGGGCGTGGCGACGGTATTTATTGCTCAGGTATACCTGGTCGATTTAACTATCGCTGATTATCTGATGGTGATCCTGACTGCCACACTAGCCTCAATTGGTACCGCCGGGGTACCAGGGGTTGGTTTAATTATGCTTGCCATGGTGCTACAGCAGGTTGGCTTGCCGGTTGAAGGTATCGCGCTGATAATAGGTGTTGACCGGCTGTTAGACATGACACGTACCGCAGTAAACGTAACAGGTGATGCCATGGTGTCGTGTATTGTCGGTAAAAGTGAAAAGCAATTTGATCAGGCAGTATTTGACGATGCTGGCGCCGGCGTTAAAGAGGAAAGTGTCGATTTCCATCATTTACGTTAATGCCATTATCGCCCTGGCGTTAACAATGTTCAGGCAAAAAACAACAGGCTGAAATCAGCCTGTTGCCAGTTTACTGCTATTACTAGTATGGTCATTTATTAGTTTGTTATTAACGCTGCCAGTTATGCTGCACCAGCTTTTGCCACCATAGCGAAAACACATTAGCCGACCCCATTCCTACTTTCTCTGCCAGACCCTTTCTCAGCTGATAGCTAACCTTGAAAAGCCGGTGGCTCGACATTTTGTTCATCAGATAGTTGTCACTGGTTTGAATAGCATCAACTAACTGTAATTCCAGGGCTTGATATCCAAACCAATGCTCGCCGGTTGCGACTCGTGCTACGTCCAGTTGCGGCCGGTGTTGCTGCACAAAAGTTTTAAACAACACATGAGTTTCTTCCAGCTCCTGCTGAAACTTCTGCCTGCCCTTTTCAGTATTTTCACCAAACAGCGTCACTGTCCGCTTAAATTCGCCAGCCGTAAACTGTTCAAAGTCGACATGGTTTTTCTGCAGTAATTTGTGGAAGTTTGGCAGCTGGGCAATCACGCCTATTGATCCTAATATGGCAAAAGGAGCCGCAATAATCTTGTTACCGATACAGGCCATCATATAGCCGCCACTCGCCGCCACTTTATCCACTGCTACTGTTAATGCGATACCTCGCTGGCGGATCCTGTCAAGCTGTGATGCAGCCAATCCATAACCATGCACCACACCACCACCACTCTCCAGACATAGCAAAACTTCGTCCTCTGGCTTAGCAATTGCCAGCAAGGCTGACACTTCCTCGCGCAGTGATTCAGTCTCTCTGGCATCCATAGAGCCATTGAACTGAAGCAAAAATAAGCATGGTTGCTTATCTGCCTGGATTTTCGCTGATTTTTGCTGTGCTTTTTGCCAGTGTTTAAAAGCCTTTTTATCTAATAAACGCTGTTGTAAATCTGCAGTTTGCTGCTGGTAATGTTTACTCAGATCCGTAAATTCAAGCTGGCCTTTCTTTGCTTTTGGTTTATGACTGGCATTAACCACAATACCAACCACCAGCGCTATAGCAAAAACAATAGTCGCCACCTTCGCCAAAAACATGCCATATTCCATTAAAAATGCCAAAGTAATACTCCTGTTTGTCTAAATAAGCTCATTCTATCCTGATTCTTAAAAAGAAAAAGCCCGGCGCCATAAGCCGCCGGGCTTTATTTAAGCTATAAGGCTTAGTTGCCGCTTGCTAATACAGCGGGGTTTGATACCAACAAGCCCTGACCTCTGTTTAGGAAGAAGGTTACACTCTGGATTTGCATTTCCTGTGTCGCAGCAAGGCTGGCTGCCGGGCTTAAAATTGAGCTGTGGCCACCGGCACTGAAACGGGCGATAGCGTTAGTGCCATTCAGGGCAATACCACCAGCGTTAGCTGGTACACCAGCAGCACCGATCAGACGGGCCAGTGGCTCAGTGCCTGCTAACGGCATTTTACCTGCTGCCAGTGCTAGCAGTGGGTTGAAGTAACCGTTTGGAATAACCTGATCTGGCAGATTGCTATCATCATCACCAACAACCTCAATCATATATACCGGCGTTTCACTGTTAACCAGACGCTCAGCATAGTTATTTGGGTCACCAGCATCCGTTACCGTCTGCGCGGCAAACGCGAACTGAGAAAAGGTTGCAGAGACTCTTGCCTGCTGCGCAGCATTAGCTGGCTCCATCAATGTAACCAGATAATCATTGACCACCGGTGCCGCACAGGCAGGATAGGTTGCCGCAGTCTCGGCAGTTGGCACGCCACAATTGGTGTTACCAACAACGTAGGTAACAAAGTGGCTTGTTAACTCACCACCTGCTCCCAGCATGACGCTGGCTTTGATCAAAGGCCCGAATGCCGCAGAATCAAGCAGGAAATTTGCCACCGCACCACCTGGCATCGCAAGCACTGCAGTTTCAATGCTATACAATGCATCTAACTGTGCACTACCAGTGCTGGTATTTGCCAGAGCTACCATAGAGGTACCGGAAATACCGCCCAGCGAATGGCCTAAAAACTGCACCCGGCTGGTGTCTAAATCGACGCCCTGCGCAAAATTCAGCGCCAGACGTAACGCCAGCATATCGGCAATACTTTGCCGCAAGTTGTCGCGGGTAACTAACAAATTGCTCAGGTTCATATAAACCGTAGCATTGCCACCACTGGCATTTAACGGACCAAAACCACGATCACCATGCAGTGGGTGGTCGATTGCAACGGTGGCAAAACCCTGAGACGCCAGAGTGCCGGTGATTGCCAGCATGTCTGAACGTCGTGAAGTAATACCGTGTTGCAAAATAACAACAGGCCAACCCGCTTCAGGCATTGGAATAACATTCGCATCAGGCACTGTCATCTGCACATCAACAGTCTGGTAACCATTAATTTTCGGAATAGTGTTAAATTTGGTCAGGTGCCGCGCCGGATCAAGGCCTAAGTCGCGTAATGCGCCACCACTAAATGCCTGACAAGCACCATCATTTTCAGAGACTGGTGTCTCTGGTTTCATTTCCGGTGGCACTGCCGCAATAATCGCACCACTGTCACAACGAGCCATCCAGCGGGTGTTTAATGGCGCAGTTGGATTAGCTTCTGATGGCAGTCCTAAATAATAAGCCAGGTTCATGGTGCCCGTGTAGTAACGGGTAATTGCGAATGCCGGATTATCAGCAAAAAGTGGATTCAGTTGCGAAACGGTGAGGCCAGTATCATTTACAACTAATGGCGAGGGTCCGTAACCTGTTGGCGTAGGTGAGGCCATTAGTTGCTTTAAGGTTGAAAGTACAGCACCCGCAGACTGAGTAGTAATGGCAGCGGTATAAATAATATTATCTTTATTCACACCTTCATCTCTGACCATAACGTTTTCAAAGCTATTGATCACGCCCTGTAACGCGCGCTGAGAAGCGCTGGCCAGTGGCAAGGTAGCGATATCCTGTTTAACCAGTTCATAAGTAGTAGACGGCTTAACCGACTCACCATTACTGTCCTTCAGCACATCGGTCAGCGCCAGCAAGTAGGTTGTTGCACTATCTAAAGGTTTCAGAGGAATAACGGCGACACTGTTGCCACTAGCTGCTGTTACGAAGTCCTGGCCAAACATCAACTCTTCAATAATTTGACAAGCAGCACCACGTGGCACCGCGGTACAAGCTGCTTCCGGCGACATCGGATCGCCCATTAAAGCTTTAAAAACCCTTACTGCACCGGGCGTTTTAGCGCTATCAGCATTTAAAGTAACGCCGGGGGCGAAGCTGAGAGCAATCGCAAACGGATTCTGGGTTGACCAGCCATCCAGCGCACCTAGTGCGGTTTGCGGATTGGTATAATCCGGGCTGGCGCCACTATCGAGGGTTAAAGTGCCGTCAGTCGTCCCCTGAAACAATAAATCGTTAGGCACTGATACCCTACCCGCCGTTGGGTCAAATATAACTCTGGAAGCTGGTGTAACTGCACCCTGCTCAGCAACATCGTCCTTTATATCATCTAATGAATCACCGCAACCGGCCAAGCCGACCGCTGCCGCAACAGCGATACTAATAGCAAGCTTTTTCATAATCTCTCCCCGTCCTTAACGCATATTTTTTTATTGCAAAGCAAAACCTTGCTTTGCTTATTACGAATTCTTTTTAGTTTAAAGTGGCTGCTCATACCGAACAGCTACGACCAGTTAAAGTTAACTCAAAGTCTGCCAGATCGCTAGCGTAAAAATACAGTTGGCAGCAAGAAAGATGCAAAAATTTCATTTTAAGCGTATGCTTGCGCCGTTTTTTAGGGCTAACAGGTTAGATTTTATGGATAACTACACTGCGCCTGCAGAGGCGCTCAAGGGTAAAGTTATTTTAGTTACCGGCGCTGGTGATGGTATTGGTCGCTGCGCTGCGCTGACTTACGCCCGCTATGGGGCAACGGTTATCTTACTGGGAAAGACAGTAAAGAAACTTGAGGCTGTATACGATGAAATTGTTGCCGCCGGCGGTGCTGAGCCAGCCATTGTGCCATTGGATTTAAAAGGCGCTACAGCAAGCCATTATAAAGATATGGCAACAACAATAGAGCGGGAATTCGGTAAACTGGACGGCATTTTGCACAACGCAGGTTTACTGGGAGTGTTAAGCCCGTTTGAACACATCAACCTGGCCAGCTGGCAGGACATTATGCAGATAAATGTTACTGGTGCCATGCTGATGACCCAGGCATTAATGCCGGTACTGAAAAAGGCGCCTGCGGCTTCTGTTGTCTTTACTTCATCGGGGGTTGGACGCACTGGCCGTGCCTACTGGGGCCCTTATGCAGTATCAAAATTTGCAACTGAAGGCTTAATGCAAGTGATGGCCGACGAATACGCTGGCAGTTCAATCCGGGTAAATTGTATCAACCCAGGTGCCACGCGCACTGCAATGCGCGCCAAAGCTTACCCTGGCGAAGACCCTATGAGCCTGAAAACGCCTGAAGACCTTATGTGGTTATATTTGTATCTAATGACAGATGCCAGTATTGCTGAGAATGGCAAATCGCTGGATGCGCAACCAAAATAGCGTAGGTCTTCTAAATAACGAAAAAACCGGCGTAGTTGCCGGTTTTTTTTTATAACGGGCGCAGCGCTCAGCGCTTTTCCAATATCTCGCCACCATTAACCACAGCCCACTCGTTCCAAATGGCAACTTTGCTGTTAAAATTTTCAATTGCCTGAGCTGTAGCATTGCTAATAAGTTTGTCGATGTCTTTAGCAAACTTTTTATCTACTTTAGCTAGCGGCATCACCTGAATGCCCCGTTGCTGCAAACCTTTCTTCATGGTGTGGGTACGTAACAGCTGTAACTGCCCATTTTCAACGAAAAAAAACTGACTGTCTTTATTAATAGTTTTAAACTTCGGTTTTACTGGTCGCCTGGCACTGCTGTTGTCACTGCTGTCAGCCACTACAACATCACTGCTTTGCTTGTATCCAAGCTGCTCCATGGTATAGCCCTGAGCTTTAGCTAATTGTTCAAGCTGAGCAATTAATTCAACTTCCTGTTGCCGTTCCGCCAATACGCTATTCAGCGTTTCGATAACATCGGTCAGCTTAACCAGGGTTAACTCTTTGGCTGCTTTTTTAAGTTCTCTTTTATCTAATAATAGAGACACAACTTTCTCCTTTGAATAAAATTTAATAAAGGATAAGCAATTTGCCAGATTAAATAAAGCTATCGCGGTATATAATACAAAGATATAAAATAAAAAAACTAATTCTATTCAGGTTCAGTTAAGAAACGTGTCAACTCAGTTGTTTTTTGTTCCATTAACTTTAAATCACCTTTAGTTTCAACATTTAATCTGACAACGTTTTCTGTGTTAGAAATACGGAGATTAAAGCGCCAATCACCAAAACTCATACTTAAACCATCAATATCATCAGTTTCTATCGCTAATGGTGCATAGTGTTCTGCTAATTTAGTAATTACCTGCAAAGGATTAGCAATTTTGAAGTTTATTTCACCGGAAGAAGGATAATCAGCAATCATTTGTTGTACCAGCTGCGAAAGTTTTTTACCTGACAAAGATAATAATTCTGCAACCAGTAACCAGGGGATCATACCGCTATCACAATAAGCAAAATCACGAAAGTAATGATGCGCACTCATCTCTCCGCCATAAACCGCATCTTCAGAACGCATTCGTTCTTTAATGAAAGCATGGCCGGTCTTACTGCAAATCGCTTTGCCGCTGTGTTTTTGAACCACGGCTTCAGTATTCCAGTACAAACGGGGGTCGTGAATAATCTTTGCCCCAGGCTCTTTCTGCAAAAATGCGGCGGCCAGAATTCCTACAATGTAATAGCCTTCAATAAAATTACCTTGCTCATCGAATAGAAAACAACGATCAAAATCACCGTCCCAGGCAATCCCAAAGTCAGCCTGATAATGTCGCACTGCTTCTGCCGTCACCTGGCGGTTCTCTACCAGCAAAGGATTAGGAATGCCATTGGGGAACTTGCCATCCGGCTGATGATTGATCTTAGTAAAATGGATCGGGATCTGATGTTGAATAAAAGCTTGCTCCAGCGCATCTACTACATGGCCGGCAGCGCCATTACCAGCATTCACGACCAGATTTAAAGGTTTGATATTGGCGCTGTTTATATAAGTTAGCAGATGAGCAATGTAGGGTTTAACAATACTGTGCTTTTGGTAGCTGGCATTGCCGAATTGCCACACCACATTTCCCGCCATCTTTTTGCTTTGTTGCATTAACTCTTTTAAAGCTGACGGCTCAAACAGATCTGCTTGCAACCGCTGCGCTTCATCGCGAATAGCAAACAGACCGGTGTCACCACTTATTGGTCTTGATTGCGCCCGCACCAGCTTCATGCCATTGTAATCTGCAGGATTGTGACTGGCAGTAACCTCAATTGCACCATCAATAGCCAGATACTGGGCCGCAAAATAAACCTCTTCGGTACCTGTCATGCCTAAGTCCAGTACCTCTACCCCCTCAGTAAGTAGCCCAAGTGTTAATGCCAGCTTCAGGGACTCTGAGCTGAGCCGGATGTCACCACCCACTGCCACACTTTCCGGTTTGATTATTCTGGCATAAGCCCGGCCGATACTATAGGCAATTTGCTCATTAAGCTCCTCACCTAATTTGCCGCGGATGTCATAAGCTTTGAAGCACGATAATGTATTCATACTATCCCCGGCCATACTTATCGGCAAAACGAACAATGTCGTCTTCACCCAGATAGCTGCCCGACTGAACTTCGATTAACTCCAATGGAATTTTGCCCGGGTTTTCCAGCGAGTGAACTGCGCCAATTGGGATAAAGGTAGACTCATTTTCCGTCACCATAAACTCATCGTCGCCGTTTCGCACCAGCGCAGTGCCGCTAACGACTACCCAATGCTCAGCCCGATGATGATGCTTCTGGACCGACAATTTTGCGCCGGGTTTTACCGTAATATGTTTGACCTGATAGCGATTACCCTGATCAACGGAGTCATACTTACCCCAGGGCCGGAATACTTCGCGGTGCAAATCAACTTCAGTCCGGCCGTAACTCTGCAAGCGTTGCACAATGCTTTTTACTTGCTGAATATCATTTTTATTTGCCACTAAAACTGCGTCTTTGGTTTCGACCACGATCACATTATCCAAGCCTATAACCGCCACCAGCCTTTCTTCTGCGTTAATGTAACTGTTTCGGGTTGCTTCCAGCATGACATCGCCCCGACAGGCATTGCCTTGTGCGTCTTTAGCCATAACGTCCCATAGCGCATCATAACTGCCAACATCACTCCAGCCCGCATTTAACGGCACCATCACAGTATTGTCAGACTTCTCCAACACCGCATAGTCCAACGAGTCTGCCGGGCTTGCGCTAAACGCATCATTATTAATCCGGACAAAATCTAAATCCTTAGCTGCAGCAGTAACTGCCAGCCGGCAGGCATTAACCATGTCAGGCGCAAATTTTTCGAGTTCTGCCAGTAAAGTACTGGCTTTAAACATAAACATGCCGCTGTTCCAGCAGTACTCACCGGATGCCAGATAATGCTCAGCTGTGTTCTTATCGGGTTTTTCTTTAAATTCAGTTACCAGGAAGGTATTGACCATATTTGCAATACTTTGCTTGCTGCGCCGGATATAACCATAGCCGGTATGAGCAGTTACCGGCACAATACCAAATGTAACCAACTTACCAGCTTCTGCGGCGACATGCGCCTCAGCAACCGCTTGCTGAAAGGCCGGTATATCCTGAATAACATGATCAGCAGCCAACACCAGCAATACCGGGTCTTGGTTGGTCTGCATGGCCTGGATGGCGGCGATAGCTATCGCTGGTGCTGTGTTCCGACCAACCGGCTCAAGCATTATGCAGGCATCATTGATATTCAGCTCGCGCAGCTGCTCAGCAACCATAAAGCGATGATCTTCATTACAAACTACTATCGGCGGCGCAAGTTGCTCTATGCCTTTAAGGCGCAGTAAGGTATTTTGCAACATGCTTTTTTCGTTAACCAAAGCCAGAAATTGTTTAGGTTTTTTTGCGCGGGATAAAGGCCAGAGCCGGGTACCCGACCCTCCAGATAAAATTACGGGGATCATTGCTACTCCTTGCGGTACTTTCCATAACATTAAATTGTCTTGCCAAGCTTAGTATAGCCAGCTTTCACGGCAAACGTCACCTGGAATATTCTGATACGAGTCGACCAGTCAGATAGTTATCGAGCGTAAACCAGGCTGGTCGATGCTCTTAATTAAGGTAGAATCAGCTATCTTAATGCGTCTTTTTACAGGATAAGGCTTATGCCATCATTTAAAGATTTATTTATTAACAATAAAAACTGGGCCGATCGAATTGAACGTGAACAACCCGGTTTTTTTAAACAATTGTCAGAACAACAGGCCCCTGAGTATTTATGGATTGGCTGCTCTGATAGCAGGGTACCAGCAAACGAGATTGTCGGCCTGTTACCCGGTGAGTTGTTTGTTCACCGTAATGTCGCTAATTTAGTTTTGCATTCAGATATGAATTGCCTATCCGTGTTACAATATGCAATTGATATTCTGCAGGTAAAACATATTTTGGTCGTCGGACATTATGGCTGTGGTGGTGTAAAAGCGGCCATGATGAAACAACGGGCTGGTTTCGTGGATAACTGGTTACGAAATGTCAAAGATGTTTATGCAATGCACCGGCAACAAGTTGACAGCTTCAGTGATGAAAATGAACGACTAAACCGGTTAATCGAGTTAAATGTCATGGAGCAGGTTCGCAACCTGTGCCATACCAGTTTTGTGCAGGAAGCCTGGGAGCGTGGTCAGCCGCTGGCTATTCATGGCTGGGTATACAGCTTGCGCAACGGCAGAGTAAAAGATCTGCGGGTCAGTCATTCCAGCGCTGATAAAATTGACGACATTTATGCAATGGACCCGCTCGATAACTGACAACGCGACAGTCTCTACTTAAAGATAATTTCCTGAGGTGCAACAGGTTGATACACAGCGCTATGACCGGCAACCCATTGCTCATTCTGTAAGTAACTGGAACGAACTTCCAAACTTCCATCAGGCATAATTTTACTGTGTGATTTCACCTGGGTAATGCCGCTCTGATTGTTTTCAACATTTTCCAGCGCGGTGATCTCACCGCTTTGCGGGTTAAACTGCATGGTGCCATGGGTATAAAAACCAGCGGTAGTAAAGTAGTAGTACGCCAGGCTTTTCCTAGCGTCGTCCCAGAAAATAAAAGACTCACCGCCATATTCGCCATGATTAACTGAGTGCACTGTTTTAATGGCCTGACCATTCAGCGCCCGCGACCAGTGTGAACGGTCAATAGCCGGCTTTTCACTACCCGGCTGTGCCAGATTACCCTGCCAGTACTGGCCGAGGTAAGGTCGGAATACCTCAAGCTGCGGATGTAATGTTGTCGCTGTCTCAGCCGCGCAAGCAAAACCAGCAAACAGGAAACACAGAAAAATAGGTACTTTCATCACAGATATCTCCTACCGGCAACTTCGAATATGGCTGAAGTATTAAAGATAAACGGATCAAAGTAAAACACAACGGTATTTTGACGTTTGCTATAACACCACCGTTTTATTGCCATGTACCAATACTCTGTTTTCAACTACCAATTGTAACGCCCGGCTCAGTGCTGCTTTTTCAACATCGCGGCCAGCCTTCGCCATATCATTGGCACTAAAATTATGGTCAACAGTTCTGACCATTTGTTCAATAATCGGGCCTTCGTCCAGCTGTTCATTTACAAAATGAGCGGTAGCGCCGATTATTTTCACGCCGCGCTCAAATGCTTGCTGATATGGGTTTGCACCAATAAATGCGGGTAAAAAGCTATGATGGATA
Source organism: Arsukibacterium perlucidum DSM 18276 (assembly GCF_000382165.1). GTDB lineage: Bacteria > Pseudomonadota > Gammaproteobacteria > Enterobacterales > Alteromonadaceae > Alishewanella > Alishewanella perlucidum. Next base: position 47,627 of record NZ_KB907721.1, read on the forward strand.
TTAATGATCCGATTGCGGTACTGCGCGACAAAATCTGCACTTAAAATACGCATAAACTTCGCCAGAACCAGATAATCCGGCTGATAAGGCGCTATCGTTGCCAGGATCTGCTGCTCATGCTCTGCCCGGCTGATCCCCGTGTGGCTAATGTAATGATATGGAATTGCAAACTTGTCTGCCAGGTTACTCAGGTCTGCATAATTACCGACTATTGCCGCAATATCTAAAGCTAGCGAACCGTCGAACACCTTCATTAGAATGTCCCCCAGACAATGCGCTTCCCGGGTTACCAGTACTACGACCCTTTTAGCTCCCTCACTTAATAAGCTGCGACGGCTGCCAGGTGGCAAGGCCCGGTCTAAGTCAAATAATAAAGTCGTGTCATTAAACACGCCTTCCAGCACAGTTCGCATATAAAACTGGCCGGTAACGGGGTCTACGTATTCGGTGTTACGAATAATATTCAGTTGATGCTTGTAACAAATATTGGTGATCTGAGCGATCAGGCCTTTCGAATCAGGGCATTCAGTTAACAGGGTTTTTCGTTCCATCTTTTACTCTTAAATTAACATTGGCTGCACTATTCTTACTTAATAACCGTATAGCGTCAAAGATATTCAGACGGCTATGCTATTGCTTGTTGTTTGGATACCGCAATTGCATAATGTGCGTTTAACTTTACGGGCAGTGTATTACCAATAATGAGTTTTTTTCAGTTTAATGTAATTGGCACGGTTGAGTCGCCATACAAACAGAAGTTTGCCATTCCCCGCCAACCCGGTTTAATTGCCGAGGCCAGAGGTAAATTAGTGCTTGATCCTCCTTATGCCGATGATGACATTGTCCGCGGTATCGAAAGTTTCAGTCACCTGTGGCTGGTGTTTGTCTTTCATGAAACTGCCAGCAAGGGTTGGTCGCCTCTGGTCAGGCCGCCACGGCTTGGTGGCAATACCCGTAAAGGTGTTTTTGCTACCCGGGCTACATTCCGACCTAATCCAATTGGTCTTTCTGTCGTAAAACTAGAGAGGGTTTACCGGCAGCAAGAGAAGCTGGTGCTGGAACTGAGCGGGATCGATTTACTGGATGGCACCCCCATCTTAGACATTAAACCGTATTTACCTTATGCTGATGCCCTGCCTGGCGCCGCCGGTGGCTTTGCCGACAGTGCTCCTGAAACCCGGATGGCGGTTAGTTTTAGTGAGCAGGCCAGAGACTTTTGCCTGGCTCAGCACGCGCACCCCGAATTAGCAATGCTAATTGAAAAAGTGTTAAAACAAGATCCACGGCCATCGTATAAGAAACAACGAGATACCGAACAACATTACGGTATGACCTTGTACCACTTTAATATTAAATGGACAGTTAATGGAGAACACAACCATGTTACTGAAATCTCTCAGCTACCTTAGTTTGCTGACGGCTGCAGCCAGTAGCATTGCCATACCCGACCTACCTGAACCGGTCAGTAATAATAGCCTTGCCAGTACAACTGTCCGCGGTAAGACCTACATTGTCAGCGCTTTAGGCATAGGACCAGGTAAGCAAAGCAATGACTTACATAACAAAGTCTGGATGCATACCCTGGGTGAATTTGGTTGGTCTGAACTACCAGAGGTACCCAGTCAGCAACGTTTAACCGGCCGCGCAGGAGCCAGCGCTGTTGCTCTTAACAATAACTTTTTCCTGTTTGGTGGTTTCACCCTCAATGCCGATGGCAGCAAGCAAACTGCTGCCGACAGTTACCGGCTTGATCCGGTGACCCGGCGCTATACCCGGATAAATGATATGCCTGTGCCGGTAGATGATGCAGTGGCTCTGCCCTATCAGAACCGTTATATTTATCTGGCCAGCGGCTGGAGTGATCACGGTAACGTCAACCTGATGCAGTTATTCGATAACTTTACCCAGCGCTGGTCGCAAGCCACACCGTTCCCGGGTAAACCGGTATTTGGTTTAGCCGGCGGTATCGTTGGCAATACCCTGCTGTTATGCGATGGTGTTGCTATAGAGTACCCGGCAGCTAAACCGCGCAATTTTGCCGCTGAGCCAGCCTGCTGGCAGGGTACAATCGGCAGTAAACCGAATGAGATTAGCTGGCAGCAAGTGCCACACCCTACCGGCAAAGCCCGCTTCAGAATGGCGGCTACCGGTACTGAGCTAAATGGCGAGCAAGTTATTGTGTTTGTAGGCGGCAGCCAAACGCCATATAACGTTAACGGTATTGGTTTCGAAGGGCAAAGTGCGGTGCCGAGCAGTGAAGTCTGGGTGTATTCTGTCGCCAGACAACAATGGCGAACGGCAGCAGACAGTAATCCGGTCATGGATGCCCGGACATTACTGGAAGTCAACGGCGCGCTTTATACCCTTGGCGGCATGCTTTCCGGCCAGCAGGTGACAAATAAGCTAATAAAACATCAGATTCAACTTCTGCCAGACTGAATGACTTGCTAGAATGATGGCAATTTTTTGACTACTTTTTTGAGAGCAGTATGCGTACCAGCCAGTATTTGTTATCTACGGTAAAGGAAACACCGTCCGACGCCGAAATTATCAGCCATAAACTGATGTTAAGAGCCGGATTAATCCGTCGGTTGGGCACAGGTATGTTTAGTTATCTGCCAACCGGTGTCCGGGTACTGCGCAAAGTTGAAGAAATTGTGCGCCAGGAAATGAACAAAGCTGGTGCAATTGAAGTGCTGCTGCCAATGGTGCAACCAGCTGAGTTATGGCAAGAGTCTGGCCGCTGGGACACTATGGATGCCGAGCTGTTGCGGTTCAAAGACCGCCACCAGCGCGATTATGTTCTGGGCCCTACCCATGAAGAAGTGATTACTGATTTAGTCCGCCGGGAAATTACCAGTTATAAACAGTTACCATTGAATTTGTATCAGGTACAAACCAAATTCCGGGATGAGCGCAGGCCACGTTTCGGTGTTATGCGTGCCCGTGAGTTTATTATGAAAGATGCTTATTCCTTTCATTTAGGCCAGGCCAGCTTGCAGCAAACCTACGACGCTATGTACAGCGCTTATTGCAACATTTTTAACCGGCTGGGGTTGGATTACCGGCCAGTACTGGCTGACAGTGGCGCAATTGGCGGCAGTGTCTCGCATGAATTTCACGTGCTGGCTCAATCTGGCGAAGACGCCATCGCTTTTTCTGACAGCAGCGACTACGCAGCCAATATTGAAATGGCGGAAGCGTTGGCACCAAAAGGCAGCAGAGCGGCGCCGGGCAAAACCTTAACCGAAGTAGCCACGCCTGCAGCTGGCACTGTAGCCGAGGTTGCAGCACTGTTAAAGATTGAACCGGCAGCTATAGCTAAAACGTTATTTGTGCTGGCAGATGCGGATGAGCAAGGCAAGCAACAACTGATCGCTCTGGTACTTCGCGGCGATCATGATTTAAATGAACTTAAAGCTGAAAAACTGGATGGTGTGGCCAGCCCGTTACAATTTGCTACAGACGAGCAAATCCTGGCGCTTTGCAACGCAGGGCCAGGTTCTCTGGGCCCGGTAGGGCTGCAAGTCAGGATTATTGCTGATCGCAGTGCCGCTCATCTTGCTGATTTTGTCGTTGGTGCTAACAAGGATGGTTATCATTTGACGGGGGTCAACTGGGAGCGGGATATTCCAGCATACCAGGTAGCTGACATTCGTAACATTGTTGCCGGTGATCCAAGCCCGTGCGGCTTTGGTAATCTGGTGATTAAACGTGGTATTGAAGTTGGTCATATTTTTCAGCTGGGTGAGAAATACTCTAAAGCACTGAAAACCGGGGTACTGAACGAAGAAGGCAAACATCAGATTATCACTATGGGTTGCTATGGTGTAGGTGTGTCTCGCATAGTTGCCGCAGCTATCGAACAAAACCATGACGAGTACGGCATTATCTGGCCAGATGCGATAGCGCCGTTTCAGGTTGCCCTTATACCAATGAATATGCATAAATCTGTGCGGATAGCTGAAGTAACCGAGCTGCTTTACAACCAGCTTACGGCCGCAGGCATTGACGTATTATTTGATGACCGCCGTGAGCGTCCCGGGGTGATGTTCGCCGATATGGAGCTGATTGGCGTTCCTCATACTATTGTTATTGGTGAGCGTAACCTTGACAACCAGCAGGTTGAATATAAAAACCGTCGAACTGGTGACAAAGTAATGCTTGATATCGCCACTGTTGTTACTGAAATCCAAAAGAAACTCGCGCCATAATTCCCTTTCCCAACAAACGGGGTTCAGTACCACACTGAGCTCCGTCTGCTATTGTTAAAATCAGCCATTAAGCTGCAAGCATAATTGCTGTCTACAGTCACAATGGCACCATTAAATTAGAATATGCTAAATTTTAATTGCTGCCGAACTTAAAACCCTCTACAATGCCATCGGGTTATAAGCTTATTCACTTTTAGTATATGGAGGCAACGTGCTGGCATTACTTGGTGCACTAATCATTGGTTTAAGCCTTGGCCTGTTTGGCTCAGGTGGTTCAATTCTGACGGTGCCAGTATTACTTTACCTTATTGGCATGCCAGCAGAACTTGCTATTGCATCTTCCTTACTTATCGTTGCTGGCATCAGCTTATTTGGCTCAGTACATAATGGCATGAAAAGACTGATTAGCTGGCGCCATGTGCTCTGGTTTGGTGTGCCTGGCATGCTGGGCACTTACGGCGGGGCCTGGCTGGGCACACTTATCGACAGCCGCTGGCAATTGCTGATGTTTGCACTGTTGATGGTGGTGGCTGCAATTTTCATGTGGCGCAGTAAATTACCAGACACATTAAATAAACATCCTTTCAACAAACCTAAAGTGATTGCAGACGGCTTGGTCGTGGGTGTCATTACTGGTTTTGTTGGCGTAGGGGGTGGTTTTTTAATTGTACCGGCGCTGGTTTTAATGGGGGGCTTACCTATTGCAATCAGTGTCGCCACCAGCCTGTTAATTATTGCTATGAAATCTTTCGTCGGCTTTGCCAAGTATTTCAGCGTTTTCAGTGCTCAGGGCCTACAATTTGACTGGGCGGTCATTGCGTTGATGATCGTAGCTGGCATCGCAGGCAGTTATATAGGTGGCTGGATTGGCCGGCGCTTACCCAAAGAAAAAATGCAACGAGGCTTTGCCGTCTTTCTGGCAATAATGGCAGTTGTCGTTATTAGTCAGTCGGTACTTTAATTCCATTTAAATTTATTTCAGGAGTATAAAATGAAAACTTCACAACAATTGGTTACAGAGGTACGCAGCCGTATCCAGGAAATAACAGTCGCCGATCTGGCCGCCAAACTGGAACAGAGCCCGGAGTTGGTGCTGATTGATGTACGCGAACCCGCTGAATTTCAGCAGGGGCATATCCGTGGCGCAGTTAATATGCCGCGCGGCGTACTGGAAATGCAAATTCATAATCATCCCAAGGTAGCTGCCTTAAACTGCGATACCGATCTGGCATTGGCTGAACTTGCCAAACAACCAGTCTATCTGATTTGCCGCAGCGGCGGACGTTCTGCGCTGGCAGCAGAATCTTTAAAGAACATGGGCTTTCCCCAGGTAATATCCATTGCCGAAGGCATGGCTGACTGGTTGGCCCAACAGCGCCCGGTGGTAAGCTAAGGGGCAAGACAACGAGATTTTAGCGGCAACACATTGTAAAAGCTTGTTGCAACCAATATATTAGATTTATCTTAAAATCAAATTAAGAGGTTATTATGAATCAGGACCGTATCGTTCTTGCCTTTGCTGGCACCGTTATTCTGCTATCGTTACTACTGGCCACCTTCGTCAGCAACTGGTGGTTGCTGCTAACTGCCTTTGTAGGCGTCAATTTATTGCAAAGCGCCTTTACCGGTTTTTGTCCACTGGCCATGGTGCTGAAAGCCTTTGGCGTTAAACCAGGTTGTGCCTTTAAATAACAAGGGAATCACATGAACGAAACGCCCACACCGCAATCGCAGGGGCTGGTCGGCTGGTTTATGTCCAGCTATTTTCCTCCTATGCTGATCCTGCTGGCTTTACTGCTTGGCGCGGTGTCGCTCTGGCTGACACCGCGGGAAGAAGATCCACAAATAGTGGTGCCAATGGCGGACGTCATCATAGACGCACCTGGTTTGTCTGCCCGCCAGATAGCCACGCAGGTAACCGAGCCGTTAGAGCGTTTGCTGTCACAGATCGATGGCGTGGAGTATGTCTACTCACAATCGATGACCGGTCAGGCAATGGTTATCGTGCGGTTTTATGTTGGCGAAGATCGCGAAGATTCACTGGTTAAACTTTACAACAAGCTCTACTCCAATCAGGATCAAATTCCGGCCGTGGTTAATAATTGGTCGGTAAAACCAATTGAAATAGATGACGTGCCGATGTTGGTGGCAGCCTTGTACAGCACCGACCCTGCAGTAGATCATTATCAACTGCGTCGGCTGGCTGAGCAAGCCTCGCAAAAACTTAAAGCCATTCGTCACACAAACCAGGTCAGTGTCAGTGGTGGCTTATCCCGCCTGATCCAGATTGAACTGGATAACGAGGCACTGACTGCTCACCATACCAGTGTGCAGGATGTCGAACGGGCCATTCGCTTTAGCAATCAACGCCAGCAGGCTGGCGCTTTGCAGCGCGATAATCATAGCATTGCCCTGCAAAGTGGCGATTTTTTGCGTTCTGCCAGCGAAATCGGCCAGACCGTGGTAAATGTCATCAATGGCCAGCCAGTCTATTTGCGTGATATCGCAAGCGTAACGGATGGTCCGGCCGAACCTGACCAATACAGTTTCTTTTATCCCGGCGCCGCCTTTAGCGAGGCGGAGCTTAGCCAGAGCGATGGCCTGCCGGCAGTATTCCTGGCCGTCGGCAAGCAAAAAGGGGCCAATGCAGTTTGGGTAGCAGACGACGTGCTGCAAGCCTTTGCTGAACTGGAGCAAGACTGGCTGCCAGCCGGAGTCAAGCTTGAGATAATCCGCAACTATGGTGAAACCGCCGATGAAAAAGTACTGGATCTGGTATCCAGCCTGGCGATAGCCATTGTTACTGTCGTCATTTTTGTTGGCTTGTTTTTAAATTGGCGTGCCGCGCTGGTAGTAGCGATCGCCATCCCTATCAGCTATGGCGCTACTCTTGGCATGGACCTGTTATTTGGCTATACCATCAACCGGGTTACTTTATTTGCGCTAATTCTGGCTCTTGGGTTGATTGTTGACGATCCTATTGCCTCCATCGACAACATCGAGCGGTTTTTACGGGAAAAAGGCCTGCCCCCCAAGCGCTCTATTGTGCTGGCGATGGCTGAAATTCGCAGCGCCCTGCTAATGTCGACCGTGGCCATAGTTATCGTCTTTACGCCGATGTTTTTTATCACCGGCATGATGGGCCCCTATATGGCACCGATGGCCTTTAATGTGCCTGTCAGTGTGATTTTTTCGACCGCTGTGGCCTTTTTAATCACGCCCTGGCTGGCCCGTCGCATCATGGTTGGCGCCCGTCAGCAAGGTCACTATCAACCACAAAGTACTCTGCTCTATCGTGGCTATAAAACACTGCTTGGCCCTTTATTACTAAGCCCAAAACGCAGCACGCTATTTTTGTGGGCAGTAGCAGGGCTATTTGTACTGGCAGCCGCCCTGCCCGCTTTACGACTGGTACCACTTAAGCTACTGCCTAACGACAACAAGAGTGAGTTTCAGCTGGTAGTGGATATGCCATCTGGCAGCAGCGTTGAGCGCACTGCAGCCACCCTGGAGCAACTGGCACGCCACCTACAGCAGGTGCCGGAAATCAGCTCCATTTCCAGTTTTGCCGGCTTGCCCTCGCCAATGGATTTCAATGGTATGGTGCGACATTACTTTATGCGCCATCAGCCTCATCAGGGTGAACTTCGGGTGGTGTTAGTGGATAAAAAGCAGCGCCACCTGCAATCACATGAAATTCTGTTGCGTCTGCGCGATGAGTTGCAAGCCATCGCGCAAAGCAATGATGCTAAACTGAAATTGGTGCAGGTGCCGCCCGGACCGCCGGTGATCAGCACCCTGGTAGCTGAAGTATACGGCAATGACAGCAGCGACTACGTTGCTTTGGAACAGGCAGCCCTGAAGGTTGCTGAAAGACTCCGTCGCGAAGATTTTGTGCGCGAAGTCGATACATCAGTGCCGGAAGAAGCCTTGCTTTGGCGGTTTGTTGTCGATCAGGAAAAAGCAGCCTTATCCGGTATTTCAGTACAGCAAATTAATCAGACCCTTACTGCCGCTGCATCCGGCCTGGTGATAGATCACCTGCAGTTACCGGAAGAAGTGAACCCGTTGCCGATTGAAATTCGTTTACCCCGTGGGCAGCGGGATAACCCGGAGCGTTTACTATCCTTGTATGTTCGTGGTGAAGCGGGTTTAAGCCGCACGCGGCAGGCAAGAGGAGTGGCTGATGCCGCCTTGCCGATGGTCCAGCTTAGTGAGCTTGGACATTTTGAACAGTTAGCGGTCGATCGGCCCATTTTTCATAAGAATCTCCGGCCGGTAAGCTATGTTTATGGCGAAACCGTCGGTAGGGTACCGGCCGATGCCGTAGTCGATGTAATGGTCGATAAAGGCAGTGCAGACGATAGTTACCGGCCGCTGTGGAGCCGCCATTACTTTGGCAATGGAGCGGGCCTGGGCTGGTCGGTAGCGGATGATATTCAAGTGATCTGGAGCGGCGAAGGCGAATGGAAAATCACTCTTGATGTATTTCGTGATCTCGGTATTGCCTATGGCGTCGCCTTGCTGGGTGTATTTGTGGTGATGGTGCTGCAAACCGGCTTAAAAGCCGTATCCGGCATTATGATGCTGGCCATTCCGCTGACCGTAATCGGTATTATGCCAGGCTTCTGGTTGCTCAATGTGTTTAGCTCCGATATTGCAGGCTATCCCAACCCCACACTTTTTACCGCAACAGCCATGATAGGCATGATAGCGCTGGCAGGTATCGTTGTTCGAAACTCGCTGATCTTAATTGATTTTATTCAACAACGACTGCGTGAAGGCTGTGAACTGAAAGAAGCATTGTTTGAAGCTGGAGCAGTCCGTACCCGTCCGATTCTATTAACTGCCGGCACCACCATGCTGGCTAATGTTGTTATTACGCTGGACCCAATTTTTAACGGCCTGGCCTGGGCCATTATTTTTGGTATTGGAGCCTCAACCATCTTTACTCTGCTGGTGATCCCCGTGGTCTACCATCAAGTGTACCGCAATCACCCGAGCCATGGCCTGAAAGTCGCTGGAGACGATGAATGAACAAAATTTTTTTAACACCGGTAGGTCGTCTGGCGCTGACCATAATGGCAGCCATTCTGTTTTTAACGCTGATATTTTTGTGGCTGGCTGGCGCCTTTGTCAGCAAAGTTGCTGAACAAAGCCGCCCTTTAAACATGACCCAAAACGGACAGCTTTATACCGTCAGCAAGCAACCGCTGGCTGAGTACCGTCATTTTAGCGGTAACCTGCAAGCACGCCAGCAAACCGCTTTATCGGCCCGAATTACTGCCCGTGTAGCCGAAGTATTGGTGGAAGCCGGTGACAGCGTTAAAGCCGGTGATGTGTTGCTGCGACTTGATAACGATGACTTAAGCGCTAGGGTACGCCAGCAGGAGCAAGCTCTGGCCTCGGCCCAGGCCAGAGTCAATGAAGCACGCAGCCAGTATCAGCGCACCACTGCTTTAGTTGAGCAAGGCTTATTACCAGCAGCTCAGCGGGATGAAGTGCGCGCCAATCGCGATACTGCTGAAGCAGAACTGCAGCGTAGCCGGGCAGCCTTGTTTGAAGCTCAGACCAGTGAGGGCTTTAGCATTATGACAGCCCCATATAATGGCATTATCAGCCAACGGCTGGTTAATACAGGCGATACCGCTACGCCAGGAGCCTTGCTACTAACCTTATATGCACCGGAAAGCCTGCGCTTCGAAGCTTCTATCAGCGAATCAGTCCTTGGCTTACTGCAGTTTGGTCAGCAACTGCAAGTGCAACTGGATGCAAGCCAGCAACCATTGCGCGCCACTGTCAGCGAAATAGAGCCTGCAGCTGATACCAGTTCACGCAGTTTCCGGGTGCGCCTCGATATCAATCTGACTGAAGGCCTCTATCCAGGTATGTTTGGCAGGCTGGCCGTGCCTATTGGCGAACGTGATGCCGTGCTGATCCCCAGCTTACTGATTGAACAGCGTGGTCAGTTACATTATGTGCAGGTACGAACAACCGCCGGTTTTGAGCGTCGGTTGATCCGCCCCGGCGAGCAGCATTTGCAAGACGGGCAAGCCATGCATGAAGTACTGGCAGGTCTTGCAGCTGGCGAGCAACTACTCTCAAGATGAGCGGTCATCACCCTCCTATTGCAGCTGGCGATAGCGCCCACGCTGCTAAGGTCACCCTGATAGGGGCTTTGTATGACCTGGTGCTTGGCGTGCTGAAAATTATTACCGGCATTCTGGGCCATTCTGCTGCTTTGGTGGCTGATGGCATACATTCGCTATCAGACCTGGCCACTGATGCGGTAGTGCTGCTCAGTATCCGGCTGGGAGGCCGGGCTGCCGATAAAAATCACCCTTTTGGCCATCGCCGCATTGAAACACTAGGCACCGTATTGCTTGGCCTCATCCTGCTGGCTGTCGCCTTGAGCCTGTTCTGGCACAACACAGTTACCCTGTGGCTAGGCCAACCCAGTCCAACACCGGCCTGGCCAGTACTGCTGGTCGCCGCCTTGTCCTGGTTTATTAAAGAAGGGCTCTATTGGTACACCATCAACGCTGCCCGAGCAATGAATTCTGATTTACTCAGCGCCAATGCCTGGCACAGCCGCAGCGACGCATTTTCTTCCATAGTGGTACTTATTGGTGCTGGCGGCGCCATGCTCGGCTTCTGGTGGCTGGATGCCGTAGCCGCCCTGTTGGTTGCCGTGCTGATTTCTGCCATAAGCTTACAGCTGTTAAAGCGCAGCCTGGCTGAGCTAATCGATACCGCCATTCCAGAGCCACAGCAGCAAGGCTACCGCCAACATATTTTAAAGACCCAGGGCATTCTGGCAGTGAATGAGCTTCGCAGTCGCACCAGCGGTGGCAAAGTACTACTGGAGCTAAAGCTGGAAGTCGCGCCAAGGCTTAGTGCCTCGGAAGCGCATTGGCTCGGCAACCAGGTCAAACACCAATTACAGCGTCAGTTTACTGAAATCGGCGATATTCTGGTGCACATCAACAGCCCGGCTACAACAACCCCAACGGCAGAACCAGCACTGAATATCCGTCCGCCGTTAACTGCAGCCCTCAACCAACTGCTGCATCGTTACCAACTCGACGCTGATGACGTTGAATTGATCCTGTATTATCAGGATCCGATCCAGGCTAATATTTTACTCAGTAGCAATGCTCAGCAACTAGTTAACAACCTGAGTACCGGCGAACTCTTACAGCAACTGCAACAGCTTTGGCCTCCCGCCAGTCAGTTACAAATACACTTTTACCTGAAAAAAACAGATTAACTTAGTTGTAACTGGTTGGATAGAATGGCTTCGCTGCCGGGACTCGAACCCGCGAACAACATGGCTTGGGGCGTAGCAGGCCGGCTAAGCACGTAATAAACAGTAACCGACTGAACTACCACTCCGCGCTGAAGTGAGCATAAGCGCTTTGCAAACTGGTTGGATAGAATGGCTTCGCTGCCGGGACTCGAACCCACGAACAACATGGCTTGGGGCGTGGCAGGCCGGCTAAGCAGGTAATAAACAGCAACCGACTGAACTACCACTCCGCACTGAAGTGAGCATAAGGGCTTTGCAAGCTGGTTGGATAGAATGGCGGAGCGGACGGGACTCGAACCCGCGACCCCCGGCGTGACAGGCCGGTATTCTAACCGACTGAACTACCGCTCCG
>NZ_KB907721.1:59621-72869 GCF_000382165.1 Arsukibacterium perlucidum DSM 18276
TGGCGGAGCGGACGGGACTCGAACCCGCGACCCCCGGCGTGACAGGCCGGTATTCTAACCGACTGAACTACCGCTCCGCGCTAATTACACCAGACAATTTCATTTGGGTATCGTCTGGTGCGGCGGGAATGATACGGATAAGGCCAAAGCCCGTCAACTTCTTTTTTGTCGCTTTTGGCTATTCCTTAATCATCCGGTAGGGAAAGATCCAGAATATCATCCAGATCGTTGTTTTTTTGTGCTTTTGTCTGCGAAGTCGCATTTTTTGTGTTGTGACCGGAACTATCAGGTGTCTTCGCTACGCTTGCGGCAGCAGTTGGCTGCTTGCGCCAAAACTTTAGAGCAGCAAGCTTTTTACCACTCATAATAAACCAGATAGCAAAACTGCCTGCTATAAGAATGAATAAGTTAATACCTATAACCAGGCCCCATGGAAAACCTGCTTCAGGCTCGACTTCTTCAATTTCAGGGCTTGCCTGAAGCTGCTCGGGCAGAAGCTCCAGTTCCGGTGCGGCAAACGTTTGCTGGTTCACCACAAAGCTCAGCTCCGGCATCGTCAACATAAACTCGCGTCCGTCTTGCCAATTACCAAATACCGCAATTTCCAGAATGTAGCTACCAAAACCTTTATTCAATACTTGTAAGGTGTTATCAGGATTATCATTAGCATTCAGCGCATACTGCTCCACACTGCCATCCGGGTAGCGCACCCGTCCCTGGATCAGTAAACTTGTTGCATCCAATCCAGGTTCAGTCACATTAAATTTAACCTGATGGATATCTGTTTCAGTAATCGCCAGCACTACCTCAGGATTTATTGGCGCAGGCTTTAAAATAAGTGGCTCTAGCTCCAATTCACGGGTGTATAATGCGGTCCGGACAATATATTTTGGTGTCCACTCGCCAGCCACGAAATCCAGTTTAAATTCACCGGTAAAAATGCCATCGCGGGCCCGTTCATCAAAGCCACGGCCGTCGTCCCTAAACGTCGCCACCTGAATAATGCCACGGCCAAAATTGTCAAACTCAGCATTGTTAGTGCTAATAAAAATAACCTCCAGAGTCAGTACTTCTTTAAAATCACGGGCGTTAACGGCTGCTCCGCCGTTCAACAGCCGCGCTGTCATTTTTACTGTTTCGCCTACCATCAGGTTATCAGGCAAAGGGTCAACGTCCAGTTTAATATCGGTTAGCACCATGATACGGCTTTCTGGCAAAATCTGGCCGATAGCCTGCCAGGGGCCAGGCATTGGTTTTTTGATTTCTATTAAGTCGTAAGTAGGGGCATCGTGCCAGCGGATCTGATTTTCTTCTGCTCGATTAAAGTGTAACTTACTACCATCGGGCCTTACCAACACCACCGAGGCACTGCCCGGGCGGCGAAATAATAATAGCGTGATGGTTTCAACTTCGCTGTCAATCCGGAAACGATTTTCAAAAAAAGGGATCTGATTTTTAGTCGGCAAATCGGCTAACAAGGCGAAACCTTCCGCCTCGGCGCTGGTTTGTTTTTCAGTCAGTACCTGCTCCGCAGGAGTAGCAGTGTCTTGCCGGGCCTGCGTCAAAACAGGCCAGAGTAAAACTGGCAACAACAATAACCAATACTGAGCCCCTAATTTCGCCACAAGCAGCTTCCTCCTTTTTTCTGGACTAAATCCAGCCGGCTTTCATGAGCCAGCAGTTCATCGGCCGACGCTTTAATAACCTTTAGCTTGCTATTGCGGATAATGGCAGTCTGGCTATTGTCGCCGGCCTCACCCTGCTCTTGCTCTGCAGCCAGATTTAAGCTGACCTGGCCGCCGGTCATCAGTAAATATACATCGGCAAGAATTTCAGCATCCAATAAGGCGCCGTGTAAGGTACGGTGGCTGTTGTTAATATCATAGCGCCGGCACAGTGCATCGAGGTTGTTTTTCTGGCCTGGGTGCAGCTCACGTGCCAATTTCAGGGTATCCAGCACCGCACAATAGTCATTTACCGGCGGCAAGGCTGGCCGCAACCTGGCAAATTCGTGATCAATAAAGCCAACATCGAAAGCCGCATTATGAATAACCAGCTCAGCACCCTGTATATAGTCAAAAAAAGCTTGAGCGATGTCCCGGAATTTTGGCTCAGCCGCTAAACGCTGGTTAGTAATACCGTGAACAGCAATGGCTTCGGCTTCAATTTCCCGCTCAGGATTAATATACACATGAAAATTATTACCGGTAAAACGGCGGTTAACTAACTCAACACAGCCAATTTCAATGATACGATGCCCTTCCCGGGGGTTGATACCAGTGGTTTCGGTATCCAAAATGATTTGTCGCTTTGCCATGATAGATTTCGCTTTTTACTGCAATTAAGTTAGATTATACGCCGTTTTGCTTCGAGGAAAGGCTTTATGCAGAAAAGTGTTGCGATCTTTACCGACGGTTCTTGTCTGGGTAACCCGGGACCAGGCGGTTACGGCGCGATTTTAATGTACAACCATCATCGCAAAGAACTTAGCGGTGGCTTTCGCCTTACCACTAATAACCGGATGGAGCTACTGGCTGCTATTGTCGCGTTAGAAAGCTTAAAATCGGCATGTCAGGTCGATTTAACCACTGACAGCCAGTATGTGCGGCTGGGTATTATGCAATGGCTGGCCGGCTGGAAACGGAATAACTGGAAGACCAGCCAGAAGCAACCGGTAAAAAATCAGGATTTATGGCAGCGGTTAGACGCTGCAGCAGCGAAACATCAAGTGAACTGGCATTGGGTAAAAGGCCACGCCGGCCACCCGGAAAATGAGCGCTGTGATGTACTGGCCCGCACCGCAGCAGAGTCTAGGCCTACCGAAGTTGATCAAGCATTTGAGTCCAGCCAAAAAGCTTAAACCTTAAATAATAAAATCTGGTCACAAGCACTTTTCAAATCGAGCTGAATAGTCAACTGTGGCTAGAACCTCGATTCGGTCATCACAGAGTGTCTGAGCGAGCACGTAAGTGCCAGCGAGTTGCTGTGATGAGCCGAAGCGAGTGTTGTAGCAAAAGCAGTTGACCTGCGCCAAACTTAATCGCTGCAATTACTCGCCAGATTTGGCTGCAGTTTCAACACTGCTGCTAGCTGCCAGCATTTTTTCCAGTTCAGCAATAAAATCTTTATCATCTGGCGCGGTGCGGCTACCAAAATGCTTTACCGTTTGCTCATCAGAACTTACCAGATACTTATTGAAATTCCAGGAAGGCGTTTCACCGGTTTTAGCGATCAGCGCTTTAAATACCGGGTTAGCCTCATCCCCTTTTACTTTAGTAGTGGTAAACATCGGGAATTTTACGCCATAGGTCAGATAACAGACTTCAGCGGTTTTCTCAGCATCGTCGTACTCTTGTTTAAAGCTATCTGACGGAAAGCCCAACACCACCAGGCCCTTGTCCTGATACTTCTGGTACAAAGCTTCCAGCCCTTCAAACTGCTTGGTAAAACCGCACTTACTGGCAGTGTTTACCACCAATACCGTTTTACCCTGATACTGCTCACACAGATCCACTGTTTCCCGGGTGTTCAGTTGCTGCATAGCGTGACTAAGTATTTCACCACACTGATTTGCCATTGCCGGTGCTGCTAATACTGATGTTGCTAAAGCAGCGGCACTTAACCATATTTTCATTTTTAAACTCCAGTTATTCTGTTGGTTCATACTTTTACTTTTACTGTTACGTTCGTTCAGCTTAAACCGATCTGTGCTGGCTGTCAGAGAAAATTCACGTGTATTTTGCTAACTTTCGGCTATCATCCGCTTTCTTTTTTCTGCTGCTCTCCTATGCTGGGGTCAACAGCTAGCCGTTAACAGCAATTCTGAGAGACTTATGCGAATTTGTTTTCTGATGTATCCGTGGGAAAAAGTCATGCCCGATGGCGACAGCACCATTCGGATGATCCACGAGGCGGTAAGCCGCGGTCATACTGTCGCCATTACCCATGCCAACAACCTGACGGTACGTGACAGTATTGCCCAGGCGTTTTGCAAAGTGGTGGTTAAAGGCCAGAAAATTTCCAGTAATATCGCCAGCTTTTACCAGAAAGTAGAATTTAACCAACAGAAACTACCCTTGGCCGCCTTTGACGCCATTTTTATCCGGTTAAACCCACCGCTGGATCCGATAGTTTTAAACTTTTTAGACTCAGTGCGAGAAGATACCTTTATTATGAATGACTTAGATGGCATTCGTATCGCCAATAATAAAATGTATACCGCATCCTTACATGACCCGGCGAATGAATTTATTCCGGTGACCCATGTGTCCAAAAACAAAGACTATCTGGCGCGGGTCCTGGCCGAATCAGCCAATGACAAAATGATTTTAAAGCCATTAAACGGATACGGTGGTAAAGGCGTTATTGTTATGGAAAAATCAGCCGTGCAAAGCGCCCGTTCCCTGCTTGATTTCTACATTGGCGATGGTGACAAGGGTAATTACGTTATTTTGCAGGAATATGTCGAGGGCGCCGAGCATGGCGATATCAGGATATTAATGCTAAACGGCAAAGCCATCGGTGCAATGCGGCGCATTCCGCCTGCAGATGATATGCGGTCAAACGTGCACGCCGGCGGAACCGTTATTAAGCATCAGCTAACTGAGCAAGAGAAAAAACTCTGTGCTCATATTGGGCCGAAATTAGCCCGCGACGGTTTATTTTTTGCAGGCATTGACGTCATTAACGGTAAGCTGATTGAAGTGAATGTAATGAGCCCCGGCGGCATTGCCAGAATCAACCGCCTGAACAAAGTACGCCTACAAGAAAAAGTCATTGATTTTATTGAAAATATAATTGAAAGCAAACAAAGTATCTCGCCGCGCAAGCAGGTTTTTCAGCCCCTTTTAGCAGCAGCAGAATTGCAAATTGCGCCTGAGTAAAAAATTTTTATCGTAAGTTGAAAAATAATTCACTGTTGTATCGGCCGGAATAACGGTAAATAGGCAAAAAAACGGAGGTATTGTCTATGTTGTTAGCTGTTAACCCGGAAGTAGAAGAAGACGATCTGGCTACTGACATTGAGCTGCGCAAAGAAGTCAGTAAAGACAGTAAAGCCAAACAAAAGTATGAAGCCCGCCGGCGGATTGACGAGCTGCTGGAACAAAAGCGGCTGCGCCAACTGCTGGATGACTGGGAGCTGGACGATTAAATTAAACCTTATAAATTATCCGCTACTTCAGTTTTATTCCCCACATAGCGCAAGTAATAGTTACTATTGCTTGCGCTGTCTATTAACGCCGGTTTTTATTAGTTAAGTCACTATTAACGATACATAACTGCTACACTGTTTAACCCTAAGCCCCCAAAATACATGTTGTTCTGTTAACTTATGCCTCAACTTGTCCGTAAGCAACGCCGTTTTATCACTGCGGTTAGTTGTCTGGTATTTGCTATAATGCTGCTGCTTAGTGTGAGTTTGGTTCTTTATCTGGCTGAACAACGGCAGCAACAAAAACAACGTCAGGTGGCGGCTATTGCCAGCTCCTTTGCTTATGCACTGCAACAGGAGCTTAGCCGGGAACTCAGCGCTGCTAATGCCCTGGCCGCTTTTGTCCGACTGCAAGACGGAGAGATCAATCAGTTTGACAAATTTGCCCAAAAGCTCTTTCCTTATTATCAAAACATTACTGCCCTATCACTAGCTCCAAAAGGGACTATCGCTGCCATTTATCCACTTAGCCGCAACCATGATTTACTGGGTTACCAGATAATGACTGACCCAACACAGGCTTCTGAAGCCCTTGCCAGTCTGGCCAGCAACACAATAAGTGTTACCGGCCCTTATCAGTTAAAACAAGGTGGTGAAGGTATCGTCGGCCGGCTGGCCGTATATTTAGATCAAGCGCAGCAGGATTGGTGGGGGCTGGTAAACGTAACGTTGCGCCTGGCTGATCTGAATAGCCTGCAGCGGCTCGAGGACATGCAGCAACAAGGGCTAGAGTTCCGGTTAGCCCGGCTCGATGCCAGCAACTATAATTCAGGCCTTATTCGCCAATCAGGCACCGGCATTTTCAGCCAGCCGATAGTTCAGCTTATTGACCTCGGAGATGCGAAGTGGCAGCTACAGCTGGCACCCATCGCAGGCTGGAGCGACAATGTCACATTTTACCGGCAACTTGCATTAGCTATTTTATTCAGTGCGATGCTGGCGGCATTAGTGGCGCAACTAATTCAGACCCGGATCCATAAGCACCAGTTAGAGACGCTTGTAAGTAAGCGCACCGCCGCACTGCATACCGAGTTACAGCGCCAGAAATCCTTTATTTCAGCTTCTAATACCGGCAGCTGGGAGTTTAAGCATCTCACCAATCAACTTTATGGTAGTCCTGAATATTATGCGCTGCTGGGTTATGACAAAGCAGAATTTGCAAATAATCAGCCTGATAATCTTTACAGTTGCTGGACTAGTTTGTTGCACCCGGCAGACAAAGCCCAGGCCTGTGCCACCTTTCAGGAATATTTGCAGCACAGTGAACCAGACAACATTTATGAAAACACTTTTCGGATGCAGCACGCTGACGGCAGCTGGCGCTGGATTTTATCGCGTGGCAAAACCTTATTGGATGAAGATGGCCAGAAAACACCGCTAAGCATGGGTATTCATCTGGACATCACTGCCCGTA
The DNA here is from genome assembly GCF_000382165.1 of Arsukibacterium perlucidum DSM 18276. GTDB lineage: Bacteria > Pseudomonadota > Gammaproteobacteria > Enterobacterales > Alteromonadaceae > Alishewanella > Alishewanella perlucidum. The sequence goes on from NZ_KB907721.1 coordinate 66,248, forward strand.
AAGAAGCAGAGCTAAAATTGCAGTTGCTGGCGCGGATGTTTGAACAAAGTTCAGAAGGTGTACTTATTACCAATGCTGAGCAGCAAATTGTTATGGTCAATGAGGCCTTTACTAAGATTAGCGGCTACAGCGCTGATGAAGTGCTGGGAAATAACCCGAAAATGCTGGCCTCTGGCCGGCAGGACAAAACGTTTTACACTACCATGTGGCAAACGATTAGCCAGCAAGGTAACTGGCAAGGTGAAATCTGGAACCGTCGCAAGGATGGTAGCCCCTACCCGGAGTGGCTAACCATCAGCCAGATCACTGATGACAATAACAAAGTAAGCCATTATGTCGCGTTATTCAGCGATATCAGTCAGTACAAAGAAGACGAAGCCCAGATAAAATTCCTGGCAAACTATGATCCGCTTACTCAGCTGCCCAACCGCAGTTTATTAATAGATCGTACCGAGCAAGCTTTGCTGCATGCCGAGCGCAATGGTCAACCGTTGGCCATGTTATTTATGGGTTTAGATCGCTTTAAGCAAATAAACGAAAGTCTGGGTCATGAAACCGGTGATGAGCTGTTAATTGAAGTGGCGCAGCGCCTGCGCAAGCTTTGCCGGGCGGAAGATACGCTGTGCCGGCTGGGGGGCGACGAATACGTGCTGATATTACCAGATGCAGACGCCAACGGCGCGGCCCATTTAGCAGAACGAATGTTGCCGCTTATTTTGCAGCCCTTCTATCTGGCAGGCCAGGAACTGACCTTGTCAATGTCTATTGGCATTGCCATGTATCCGGAAGATGGCCAGCAATTTCATCAGCTATATAAGCATGCTGATATTGCCATGTATAAAGCAAAAGAAAGCGGTCGTAACCGTTATTCATTTTTCACTGCCGATATGCAGCAATTTCACACCCGGAATTTACTATTGGAAAATGCGCTGCGCCGGGCAATAGACCGTAATCAGCTAAGCCTGGTGTATCAGCCGCAGTACTCGCTGGTTAACCACCAGCTCATTGGCTTTGAGGCCCTCCTGCGCTGGCACCATGACGATTTTGGTCAGGTATCGCCGGCTGAATTTATTCCACTGGCTGAGCGCAATGGTTTAATTGTTGCCATTGGTGAATGGGTTATTATTACCGCTCTGCAGCAATTGGCGCTATGGCATAAGGAAGGCTATCGGCAGTTGAATATGGCGATAAATTTGTCCAGCATTCAATTTCGTCAGCAGAACTTACAACAATTTGTTAGAAATGCGATTGAGTTCAGTGGCGTACCTGCGGCTAATGTTGAACTGGAAATTACCGAAAGCGCGATGGCTGAGCAGCCTGAGCAAGCCATCGCCCTTATTGCTGAGTTAAAAGCCAGCGGCTTGCATATTGCCATAGATGATTTTGGCACCGGTTACTCTTCGCTTAGTTATCTGAAGCGCTTTGCGTTAACTAAACTTAAAATAGATCAGTCATTTGTCCGTGATTTACTTACCGACAGTCAGGACAAATCTATTGTGAATGCCATTATTAATATGGCATCAAATCTCGGCTTAAAAACCATAGCTGAGGGTGTGGAAACACAGGAGCAACAGGACATGTTGACCGAACTGGGTTGTGATGAAATGCAGGGATACTATTACAGTAAACCGTTGCCTGCCGAACAAGCCAGCCAGTTTATTCAACAGCAATTTCAGGATGAGTAAGCTTTTTGTTAAATCAGGTCGGCTAAATTAGCAAAGGTGCCGGAGCACCTTCTACTTATGAGGAACGACAGGGTTTTAATAGCGGGCTAAAAACTCGGCCCGGGTGCGGCCATCATCTTTAAAAATACCACCAAGCGCTGTAGTTTGGGTTTTTGAATTCATATCCATTACCCCGCGCGATTTTACACAGTAATGCACAGCTTCCATCGTTACTGCCACGTCTTTGGTTTGCAGCAGAGTTTGCAGCGCAAGTAAAATCTGTTGGGTTAACCGCTCCTGCACCTGAGGGCGCTGAGCAAAGAATCTGACAATACGGTTTATTTTTGACAGGCCGATAATTCTGCCCTGTGGGATATATGCCACAGTAGCGTTGCCATCGATGGTAACAAAATGATGCTCGCAGGTGCTGGTAAAGCTGATATCTTTTACCTTAACCATTTCCCGCACCTGCATTTTGTTCTCAATCAGGGCTATTTTCGGGAAATTCTTATAATTAAGGCCACCAAATATTTCATCAACATACATTTTAGCAATGCGATGCGGTGTTTCGCTTAAACTGTCATCTGTTAAATCCAGACCAAGCGTGCTGACAACTTCTGTCATTAACTGCGAGATCTTCTGATACTTATCATCTCTGGACAGGCCATTGTCCAGCATTGGGGTCTCAAGCCCTTGTGCTTCAAGTGCGCTGCGTACTAACGTGGCTTCTTCTGACAACATACTTTAAATCCAACTAAATGTAATGTGATGCTTTTACGGCACAACAAAACCATTAGTTTAGTAATTAACTCAACTTTATACGAAAGATCCGCAAAATACCGGTCAGTTTCGGTGCTGCTAAAGGCTACTGCACCCGGGCAAGTGATTCCAGCAGTTCGCGGGGCTCCACTTCCGGGCCGTTTAACGACTCATCCCAGTTAGTACCGATTAACACACCATCATCGTACATTTCTTTTAGCCAGCCATCACAAAATACATCCAGTGGAATAGCTTCAGGCTTATAACCCGCCCATTCATCTGAACAATGCGCCTGGGCATCAGCTTTGTTTGACCAGAATGGCATCACGTCAGTCTCTTCAAACTCAACAGACTCAACTACCAATAAATCTTCGCCATCAGCTAAGGTCCAGACCACGCCATTGGTTTTGGCTTCTTCAACAAACTTCTGATAACTCGGATCGTGCTCAAACTCTGCCATAACTTACCTGCATTTTAGTGGCTATTAATGGCTGCTATTAGAACAGATTTCACAGGTAAAAAGCCATCATTATCGTTGCGCCAGCCAGCGGCTTTCCATGATGGCTTAAAATAACGTACAATTTGCGCCATCCTTAATAACTGGTAGCAAAAACACTATGGCGCAATACATTTACTCAATGCATCGGGTGTCAAAAGTTGTCCCGCCGAAAAAAACCATCTTAAAAGATATTTCGTTGTCGTTTTTCCCGGGAGCCAAAATTGGCGTACTGGGTTTAAATGGCGCCGGTAAATCTACCCTGCTGCGGATTATGGCCGGAGTAGATACTGAGTTTGAAGGTGAAGCCCGGCCATTGGCCGGCACTAAAATTGGCTATTTGCCGCAGGAGCCGGTGCTGGATACCAGTAAAACCGTGCGGCAAATTGTCGAGGAAGCCGTTGCTGATGTCAAAGATGCCTTCAACCGGTTGGATCAGGTTTATGCAGCTTATGCCGAGGAAAACGCCGATTTTGATGCCCTTGCCCGCGAGCAAGGTGAGCTGGAAGCACTTATTCAGGCCAAAGATGGCCATAACCTGGAAAACACCCTGGAGCGCGCCGCAGATGCCCTGCGCTTACCGCCCTGGGAGGCCAACATCGGCCATTTATCAGGTGGTGAACGGCGTCGGGTAGCAATATGCCGCTTGCTGCTGGAAAGGCCAGATATGTTGCTGCTGGATGAACCCACTAACCACCTGGATGCCGAGTCTGTTGCCTGGTTAGAGCGCTTCCTGCATGACTACCCCGGTACCGTGGTCGCCATTACCCACGACCGCTACTTCCTGGATAACGTTGCCGGCTGGATTTTAGAGCTGGACCGTGGCTATGGCATTCCGTGGGAAGGCAACTACTCAAGCTGGCTGGAACAAAAAGATGCCCGTTTGCAGCAGGAAGAAAAAACTGAAAATGCCCGCCAGCGATCTATCAAGCAGGAACTGGAGTGGGTGCGCACTAACCCTAAGGGCCGCCATGCGAAAAGTAAAGCAAGGATGGCACGCTTTGAAGAATTGCAAAGCCAGGAATTTCAGAAGCGCAATGAAACTAATGAGCTGTTTATTCCACCCGGGCCGCGCCTCGGTGATAAAGTGCTGGAAGTTAATCACCTGCGCAAATCGTTTGCCGATCGGCTACTGATCAACGATTTGAGCTTTAGTGTACCTAAAGGCGCTATTGTCGGAATTATTGGCCCGAACGGTGCCGGTAAATCGACCTTATTCAAAATGATTACCGGCAGCGAGCAGCCTGACAGCGGCAGCATTGAGATTGGTGACACCGTGCAGGTTGCCAGCGTTGATCAGTTCCGCGACAGCATGGACCCGAAAAATACGGTATGGCAGGAAATCTCTAACGGCCAGGATATGCTGCAAATTGGTAACTTCCAAATCCCCAGCCGCGCCTATGTTGGCCGTTTCAACTTTAAAGGCAACGACCAGCAGAAATTTATTGGCGAGTTGTCGGGTGGTGAGCGCAACCGGGTGCATTTAGCCGCATTGCTTAAAGCCGGTGGCAACATGCTGCTACTGGATGAGCCAACTAACGATTTGGATGTGGAAACGCTGCGCGCTCTGGAGAACGCCCTGCTCGACTTCCCGGGCTGTGCTATGGTGATCTCGCATGACCGTTGGTTTCTAGACCGGATTGCCACCCACATTCTTGACTATCGGGATGAAGGTCAGGTTAACTTCTTTGAAGGTAACTATTCAGACTACGAAGCCTGGCTGAAAGCCACCTATGGCGCCGCAGCTCTGGAGCCACACCGGATTAAATATAAGAAAATTTAAACTGTTAGCTCAGTCTTATATTAGTTATTACAATAAAACAGGCCGCAAATGCGGCCTGTTTTATTGTAACTATATTGTAACTATGGCCGTTAATCAAAGTCAGAACGGAGCACTCTCGGGTAGAGTTCGGTAGCGGTCGGTCAAGGGATCACAGCTGGGGTAACTCTGCCCCCCTTTGATTCCGTGGGCTTTCCTAATCTCTTTTATTTAATCAGAACGATGCAGCATAAGTTTCGCACATCTTTCAATTAAATCTGACCTAAATTGCTCATCTTGCAAGGAACTCTGTAGCTGTTCTTTATGTTCTTGATAATTGGGCTCAGTGCGTTTAAATTCATTAATCATTTTCGGTAAGTCCATATATCGAATATTATTTTCAAAACTCTCCATAAGGGTAGGCTGTTGCGTGTCATTTTCAGCATTATCAAGGCTATTGAGCTGAAGTATCAATGATCCCTCATAGCGATGTAGCATCCGGCATTGAGAGGTTTTCTCGCAGGCTATCTCCATTAATATAACGGATTGACTTTGATCCATATCTACACAACTACTTACGCTAGACAAAATGTCAGGATTTCCTGCTTGAAGCTGCTCTGACAGGAAAGCATTTATTTCTGGGAGATCAATATCCACGGTTATTGGTGGTAGCAGAGGAATACCTAAAATATTAACTATAGCTTGCTCATGGCCGGCCTGTGCAGCCTGAACGAGCCAGTAGAAACCTAAGCTCCAAGAAATATCTGATTCACTAGCAAAGCGACTTAGATAAAGCTCATCTTGAGGAAAAAACAATTCCAGATTTTCAGGATGAAAATGCGCACACGCTTGCATTAATCGCTCTAAATCCGGTAGCACGTGAGCAGACAGTTCATGGGCATACGCATAGAGCATATGTAAGTTATTTACCAAAGTTTCGCGATCGTAAGCTACATTAGTACAAACATCTAAAATACGACCAAGTTCGAACTGACTGCTAACGTCCCCGGCCATTGCTAATTTATGCAAGGCAACAGCGATATCGAAGTAGTCTTCTATTGCTTCTTCGGCTGGCAGAGGAGGTGTTAAAGATGTAACTTCCGGTTCGGTGTCGAGCACTGACTTAACGGTATGTTGTATGGGTGTTAGTTCGGTTAGATGTAGCGCATGCAACCACCAGCCACTAAGAATAACAAACAAAGTGGTAATCAGAGTTACAATTGCTTTCTTAATAGTCAAGGTTGGTAGTGCCTCTGTTTTTACATAATCTATTGAAAAAAGGTGCTGAAATTGTTTCAATTTTAATTTCTCAAAGCACCTTAGCTGTTTGTTCTGACTAAGGTGCCTGAATTAAATTTAGTATGTCATATTATAACAAACCGGATCTTGCCCCTTAATTGCAGTACAAACCCTAACCGATTTTCTACTAGACGCTATTGTCACAGATCGTATGTAGTAGTTACCGCCGCTACTTCCGCCACTTCCGACACTTAGATTGGCAAAGCCTGCTGCTACAATTTTATCCTGTTCATCTAATATTGCTATCAATGTATGTGTACCATAAACAGGGTGAATAATCATGCGCACTTTATAACCATTGCTGAATTTGATGAGCACTTCTTGAGATCTGTTTCGGTTAAATATATTCAAATTACTCGCTTTTTTGACTAGGGCTTGTTGATCTTTCGTGATGGATTATTAGACAGCATGATGGGCTGGTATAATTACTTTCGCCAAAAACTAACCATGACAACCCATCATGCCAAGAACAATGTTAACAGACGAGTACTGGTCAAAGCTAATCAGATTGATGCTTAAAACGGGCCGCGTATATGACAAGCCCGAACACAGAAATACTTTCGAAGGCATTTTGTATCGGATGCGGGTCGGTTGCCCTTGGCGCGATGTGCCAGAAGCTTTTGGAGATTGGAGCGCCATCTACCG
>NZ_KB907722.1 GCF_000382165.1 Arsukibacterium perlucidum DSM 18276
TTTTTCAAAAGCTTTACCGTGAATTCCACGGCCAAGCTGGGTAATGGTTAGCTTGTTCTGATGCACTGCACTTTTCACACAGGCTTCAAGCGCCTGTCGGCGCTGGCTGTGCATATTGGGCGTGACGGCTTTCACAAAACGGGTTAGCATTTGCAGAACATTCATGGCGTGTCCTTGATAGGTTTGTTTGGCGATAGATCTGATCACCGAACGCCATGAATGTTCCTTCTGAATTCATCTTTTTGTTTTAGCTAACAATTTTGTGGGGATACCTCAGGGTCAGAGTGATTTTATCTGTTTTATAAAATAACCCTAATTGCGGCTTAATACGCTAAGCTACAGCAAACAGCTGGTAAGAGGTAGCGTATGGCAACGTTGATGCAGTTAATCAGTAAAAACCCGGTGAGTGTGTCACCTGATGATAGTCTGACGGTTGTAAAAGGAATTTTCGACAATGTAAAGTTTCACCACGTACTGGTGGTGGAACAGGGTATCTTGCTGGGTGTTATTTCTGACCGTGATCTGTTTAAAGCGCTCAGTCCGAACATTGGCACGGCCGCAGAAACCAGCCGCGATTTAGCGACTTTAAAGAAAAAGGTACATCAGGTGATGCGGCGCAAGCCGGTAACGCTGCGCGAACATGCCAAGGTAATGGATGCGATTCATGTTTTTAATACCCAAGGGGTGTCGTGTATTCCGGTGGTAAACAGTGCTAACCAGCCGCTGGGCATTTTAAGCTGGCGCGATATTATTAAGGCGTTGGACCGCACAGATTCACATAAGCAACCCACGTCCTGAGCTAATGCAATAAAAAGGGTAGTTTGATCTGACGCAAGGCTGGCTATAGAAAGCCAGAGGCCGGTAATAACCAAGCCCCTGGCTGCGTAGCAGGTGTTAGCTGTTGTAACTGATATGCTGATGGAAACGCACGGTCAAATCTTGTTTTTCAGGGTTAACAGCAAGCTTTTCTGCAAAGCTGCGCAGCGCAGCCTCTACCTGATTCATAAAGCGGCCATAACCGGTTTCGGTCATGTCATCGTTGCCGGCAACAATTAAAATATGCACGGCTTCTACCAGATTATCGCCCTGCCAGTCACTGATAAACTGTGGTGCATTATTGGCAGGGTCGAAACCAAGCAATTGTAACTCTGCGGTAGTTTCTGGTTTATCAAATTTACTGTTACGGATCAGTGGGGTTAAGCCGTTGCCAATAATAGCCACCCGGTTTAAGTCTTTAGCCAGCACCGCGGCTTTAAGCTGCTGCTCCAACTGCTGATAAAGCGGGCTGTAATCCAGGCTATCGTTGGCAACGAAGCGTTGCTTCAGCTCGCGGCTAAGCGGCAAGGTAAGGTGGGCATAAGTTAAGGCGCTATGCTCTGGCAGGCTTAGCTGCCGGGTAGCATAACGGCCGGCAATAGCCCGCAACTTATAGCCATAGCTCTCACGGTTACCTTTGTTTTTTGCCAGCAGATCGTAGGATAAATGCTGATGGTCCCGAATTTTAATTTTCAGACCCTGCACCGGCAGTTGTGGCTGTAATTGTTGTAACAATTGCAACACCCTGCTATGGAAATCGGCGGCGTTAGCCCGGATGTCGGTACCGGTAGCTAGGAATAGTAAGCGGATTTTCCGGGCCTGATAGCCGCTCTGGCTAAACAGGTTTTGTGCTTCGTGGTATGCCGGATTGTAAAAAAACAAAATTTGCTCAGCGGTCTGAAATACGTGTGCTTCGGTATGGAAGCGCACTACAGGCAGTTTGTCAGTGGCAATTAAATGCACATTATGTAAGTTAAGGCTGTCGGCCAGGGTAAACAGTTGCTGGCTTAGTTGCTGATAACAAACTTTCTCGTTGCTGTAATGCTGATAAAGCTCCGGGGTGGCTTTAATTTCAGCCAGAATATACTGGTTCGATTTAGCGCTGGCCGGAAGATAAACTTTATGTTGCGTGCTGATAGGCATGAAAACTCCTGTTATGTCTGCTGCGCGCATTATACCCTGTTGCGCGCTTTTTCGCCGCGGCTTAACCGTAAATTTAGTGATATATTCTGCTGATTTTTGCTGCAGATCAAGCTCGGTCAATGGCTGTGACAACGCCAGAGGCAGTAACAGCCGGGCAGTGTGCTACAGCACCCCAGGATTGAGCTGCCAGATACTGAAGTTAAGCACCGCCGCAAAGCTAACCCACAACAGATAAGGCACCAGCAGCAGGCCGGCAATTTTGTTTTGACGCCAGAAACACAGCGCGGTAACAATAATCAGCGGCAGCAACAACATTATGCTAGCGAAAGCCAGTACACCCTGATACCAGGCGAAAAAAAGCCAACTCCATAATGCATTTACCACCAGCTGGCTGAAGTAAAGCCAAAGTGCGGTTTTACTTTGTTTGCTGCTGCGCCAAACCAACCACGCCGCAACGGCCATCATGGTATAAAGCAGGGTCCACACCGGGCCAAATAACCAGGAAGGTGGTGCAAAGGCGGGTAACTGTAGCTCGCGATAGAAGCTGGCAGCGTTTATTGACCCCAGTGCACCAATACCGGCAGCCAGATAGGTCAGTGCCAGCAATGTTAGTAGCATCAGTGCCTGGCGTAACAGTATTGTCAGATGCATAACAGTTTAATTCCCATAATATGATTGCCAAATGTACGGCATCCCTACAGTTTAGATCAGCGTTAGCTTGACAGGCTAATCGGTGATCGAAATTTTACGCTTTGCTGGCAGCTTGTTGGCAGAGTTGGCGTAGTACCTGTAAGGCGCTGCTGTTTTGGTTGCGGCCATGCGCTAATACCAGAGTGCGTTCAAGTTGTAACCCTTGGATTGGCTTGAGGCTTACGTCGGTGCGCTGGCGCAGGCTGTCCAGGTCGGGCACCAGGGCGCAACCGACGCCAGCTGACACCAGGCCGAGCGCGTACTCAATGGTTTGAATGTCGGCGCGGATGTCTGGCCGGATTTCTCGGCGCAGCAGCTCCGGATAAAAGGCGGCCCAGGCATCGCAGGGCATGCGTTTAATCAGCGGTAAGTTAGCAAAGTCTTCCAGGGCGATTTGCTGCTGCAGGCTGAGCGGCCAGGCCGGGGGCAGTGCTAATAAGTAGCGGTCATGCCAAAGTGGTTGTAGTACTTCGCCGGTTTTAAGTTGTTGCGGGGTAATAATGCGCGCGTCACAAGGCTCATCCGGCTCAACTAAATGCAGCTCGAGGCCGTCTACCTGCTGGCTGAATTCACGCAGTAGAGCACTCATTCGTTCAACTCCAAGTGCTTTAATTAAGCCCAGCCGGAACTGGACCCGGTTAACCGGGGTCCGGAATGAAGCTTTTAATGATTGCAGCTGGCTAAGCAGCTTGCCGGCGTGGTCATATAGCTTATCGCCATCCTCCGTTGGAGTTACTCCTTTGGGTAAGCGGATAAATAACTTGACGCCCAGCTCCAGCTCTAACTGCCTTAAGGCGGCAGACAGCGACGGCTGGGCAACACAACACTGGCGCGCCGCGGCGCTGACACTGCCTTGCTCATACACGGCAACAAAGTAACTAAGCTGGCGAATATCCATAGGAACAAACTATACCAGATACAGAATTAATATATTTTAACTTTATATCAGGCCGCAGTAGAGTGAGCAACAGGCTTTGATTTAACACTAAAGCATTTTTATCGATATTTTTATCGAACAACAGCATGAGGTAGCTATATGGCCCGCCCGGTATTTGATTGGCAAGACCCGTTTCAATTATCAGCAATGTTAAGCGAAGAAGAGCGGATGATCCGTGATACTGCTCATCAATATTGTCAGGACAAGCTGCAACCGCGGGTGCTGCTGGCTAATCGCAATGAACACTTTCACCGCGAAATTATGACCGAACTTGGTGAGCTGGGCCTGCTGGGCGCTACCTTGCCTGAGAAATATGGTTGCTCGGCGGTAAACTATGTTTGCTATGGCCTGGTAGCGCGTGAAGTAGAGCGGGTAGACAGCGGTTATCGCAGTGCCATGAGTGTGCAGTCGTCTTTAGTGATGCATCCTATTCATGAATATGGCACTGAAGCGCAGCGCCAGAAATACCTGCCAAAACTGGCCACCGGCGAATGGGTAGGCTGTTTTGGCTTAACCGAGCCTGATGCCGGATCGGACCCCGCCAGCATGCGCACTGTGGCGAAAAAAACCGCCAATGGCTATCTGCTAAATGGTAGCAAGATGTGGATCACCAATTCGCCAATTGCTGACGTGTTTGTGGTGTGGGCTAAGTTAGATGGTGAAATTCGCGGTTTTGTGCTGGAAAAAGGCATGAAAGGCTTAAGCGCGCCGAAAATTGATGGCAAATTCTCATTGCGGGCATCGATTACCGGCGAAATTGTGATGGATAACGTCGAAGTGCCGGAAGATGCAATTTTCCCTGAAGTTCGCGGTTTAAAAGGCCCTTTTGGCTGCTTAAATAAAGCGCGCTATGGTATCGCCTGGGGGGCATTAGGTGCTGCCGAGTTCTGCTGGCATGCCGCCCGCCAGTATACGCTGGACCGCACCCAATTCGGCCGGCCGTTAGCGCAAACCCAGTTGGTGCAGAAAAAACTGGCCGATATGCAAACTGAGATCAGTATTGGTTTGCTGGGCTGTTTGCAGGCAGGTCGTTTAATGGATGCCGGCTTGTTAGCGCCGGAGACTATCTCGCTGATTAAGCGCAATTCCTGCGGCAAGGCGCTGGATATTGCCCGCCAGGCCCGCGATATGCACGGTGGCAATGGTATTGCAGATGAATATCATGTAATCCGCCACGTGATGAATTTAGAGGCGGTGAACACCTACGAAGGCACCCATGATGTGCATGCGCTGATCCTCGGGCGTGCCCAAACCGGCTTGCAGGCGTTCAGTTAACCATGGCCGAACCTTTACACCCATGGCTGAGCCAATTTCTGCAACAGATTGACAGCAGCAGCCTGGCGCCAGCCAGCAGTTTGCAGCAGGGGCTGAGTGACAGCGAGCTTTACCGGCTATGGCATAGCCAGCTAAGCAGCCGCCTGCTGGATTTGCAGTCGCGCTTATTACAGGCCAAAGGTCAGAGCTTTTACACCATTGGCAGCGCCGGCCATGAAGGTAATGCCGCGGTGGCGGCAGCGCTGCGCTTAACTGATCCGGCGTTTTTACACTATCGCAGTGGTGCCTTTTTTATTGAGCGCAGCAAGCAGTTGCCGGGTAGTACGGCACTGTACGACATGCTGTTGTCGTTTTGTGCCTCCAGCGATGATCCTATCTCTGGTGGCCGGCATAAGGTGCTGGGCAGCCTGGCGCTGAATATTCCGCCGCAAACCAGTACCATCGCCTCGCAAATACCCAAAGCGGTAGGTGCGGCTTTTGCCATTGATTTAAGTAAGCGGCTGGGCCAGAGCGGCAATTGGCCGCATGATGCAATAGTAATGTGCAGCTTTGGCGATGCTTCGGCCAACCATTCAACAGCGCAGGGCGCAATTAACGCAGCCTGTTGGGCGGCGTATCAGCATGTGCCGATCCCGATGCTATTTGTTTGTGAGGATAACGGCCTGGGTATTTCCACCCCGACGCCGCAGGGCTGGATAGAGCAAAGCCTGGCCGACCGGCCTGAGCTGCGTTACTTTGCTGCCGATGGCCGCGATTTAGCCCAGACCTACGCGGTGGCGCGCAAAGCGGCGCATTATGTCCGGACAAAACGCCGGCCGGCGCTGTTGCATTTATCTACCGTAAGATTATTTGGCCATGCCGGTGCTGATACTGAAACAGCTTATCGCAGTAAGAACCTGATTAACGCCGAGCTCGAGCTCGACCCCATCCTGGCCAGTACTGCCAGCATGCTGGCGCGCGGTATTTTAAGCCGGCCCCAGTTATATAGCGTGGTATCGGAGTTAGCCAGCCAGATCAGCCGGGTGGCCAATGTCGCCAGCAGCCGGCCAAAATTGCAAACGGCAGCAGAGGTGATGGCCGCGATAGCACCAGTGCGGCCGGCGCTGCCGGCACCGCCGTTGCCGCCTGCTGCAATTCGTAGTGCCTTATTTGAGTTTGATAAACACAACCTGGGCAAGCCGCAGCACCTGGCTAAGTTACTGAACTGGACCCTGCACGACTTATTTTCCCAATACAGCAATACCGTGCTTTTTGGTGAAGATGTTGCCAAAAAAGGCGGTGTTTACGGCGTATCGCAGCATTTAATTCAGGCCTTTGGTGGCAACCGGGTGATTAATACCTTACTGGATGAGCAAAGCATTCTGGGCATGGCCATCGGTCTGGCCCAGCAGGGCTTTTTGCCGATCGCGGAAATTCAGTTTCTGGCTTATGTGCATAATGCCGAAGATCAGATCCGGGGTGAAGCGGCAACGCTGCCGTTTTTCTCGAATGGCCAATACCACAATGCGATGGTAATAAGAATTGCCGGCCTGGCCTATCAGCGCGGTTTTGGTGGCCATTTTCACAATGATAATTCATTTGCGGTATTCAGGGATATTCCGGGCATTATAGTGCTGTGCCCGTCTAACGGTGCCGATGCGGCGCTGCTGTTACGCCAGGCGGTGCAGCTGGCTTATGAGCAAAAACGGCTGGTAATATTTTTAGAGCCGATAGCTTTATATATGACCCGCGACTTGCTGGCCCCCGGTGATGGCCGCTGGCTTACGGATTACCCGCTACCCGATTCGCCAATCCCGGCATTAGGTCAGCCGGCCGTGTTTAATCAGGTGCCTGACCAAGAGCCTGCTGTAACGCCACAGCTGACCATTATCAGTTACGGCAATGGCTACTACTTAAGCCGCCAGGCCGCGGCTGAGCTGGAACACGCAGGTTACTCGTTACGGCTGCTGGATTTACGCTGTCTGGTACCGCTGCATATTGATGCTATTGTCGCGGCATTGGCAGATTGCTCTCAGGTGTTGATTGTCGATGAATGCCGCAGGCGTGGCTCGCTTAGCGAAGAGCTGTTTACCGCCTTGCATGAGGCGCGGCCTGGCTATTATCAGCTAAGCCGGATCACCGCAGAGGATAGTTTTATTCCATTGGGGGCCGCAGCTTATGCGGTGTTGCCGTCGAAACAGCAGATTATTGAAAAAGTGCAGCAGCTGCTAAATAAAGAAACCGCAAAATGAGCGACAGAAGTCTATGAGCCAGAGAAAAACCGCTGTGGTAGTGTGTCCGGGCCGGGGTAGCTATAACCGGCCGGAGTTGGGCTATATCAATCAACACCTGCCGGCTGACAGCCCATTCCGGCAGCAGCTGAGCGGGTTTGATGCACTGCGCACCGAGCTGGGCTTGCCCACTGTTACTGAACTGGATACCGCCGCCAGTTTCAGCAGTGCTAAGCATGTTAAGTCCGAAAATGCTGCAGCGTTAATTTTCAGCGCTGGTTTGGCTGATTTCAGCCAGATTAACCGCGACAAGTTCGACATAGTAGCCATTACCGGCAACTCGATGGGCTGGTATACGGCGCTCGGCTGTGCCGGGGTTTGGCAGGGCCGCGATAGTATGCAGCTGGTGACCAGTATGGCGCAGCTAACCGCCGGTGCGGCTGGCGCCCAGTTTATTTACCCGCTGGTTAATAGCGACTGGCAAACAGATATTGATAAACAAAGCCGGCTGGCTGAACAGTTGTATCTGCATCAGGGCGCCTTGTTTATGTCGATCGCCTATGGTGGTTATGCCGTGCTGGCCGGTACCCAGAGTGCGGTGCAGCAGGCAATGCAGGCGCTGCCACCTTGCGATGAGCGGTTTCCGTTATTGTTACCGGGCCATGCGGCGTTTCACAGCCCGTTAATGCAGCCGGCGGCAGACCAGGCGCTGGCACGTTTTGCCGAGCCACTCTTTGCCACGCCGCAACTGCCATTAATTGATGGTCGTGGCGTGCTCTGGCCCAGCCAGCTGGCACAGCCCGGCGCATTAAAAGCTTATACCTTGGGCCAGCAGGTTTGCGATACCTTTAATTTCAGCCGGGCCATTCAGGTAGCGGTAAAAGAGTTTGCGCCAGAGCATCTGATTTTGCTGGGGCCGGGTAATGGCCTTGGCGGCGCTGTCGCCCAAAGCCTGATTGCCATTAACTGGCAGGGGCTAAGCAGCAAACAAGACTTTAGCCTCGCCCAACAAAGCGCTAGCCCATTTGTGCTGAGTATGGGCCTGCCAGAGCAACGCCAGTTGCTTATCTGAGTACTGCTTATCTGAGCAGGAACTGAGCCCTGTCGATTTTCAGCCTTGCTGGCAGACTTAGTCTGTCAGCAGCAAAACTCACCGTTAAAAGCCTGTCATTTAGCGCAATGCGCTAGTTTTCGCTTGATAACATACAGTCGTGTATGTATATTGCGGTGCTAATCTGGCCGCAGTAATCTAATGTTGTGAGCCGGAACCAACCTTCAAGTGGGAATACAGGACACACTATGCACGTTTTTAAGCCGAGGGTAATACAACTGGCCGTAGTGGCTGCTGCTATTTTAATGCTGGCTGGTTGCGCCGAGCCACCTGCAGCAGCAGGCCAAAGCCAGCCAGCGTCTGAGGTGGCAGTGGTTACCCTGAGCACCAGCACGGTTGAGCTGACCACCGAATTACCCGGCCGCACTACGGATTTTCGCCACGCTGAAATCCGGCCTCAGGTTAGCGGTATTTTACAGCAGCGACTGTTTACCGAGGGCCAATTGGTTAGCGCTGGCCAACTGCTGTATAAAATTGACCCTGCTTCCTATCAGGCTGCACTAAGCAGTGCGCAAGCGGCAGTAAATAGCGCTGAAGCGGCACAGCATAATGCCCGCTTAAAGGCGGAGCGGATTAAAGGTTTGCTGGGCAATAACGTCATTAGCCAGCAGGACGCAGACGATGCTGATGCTGCACTGATGCAGGCCGACGCGGCGGTGGCCAGCGCCGAAGCTGCGTTATTAACAGCCCAAATAAATTTAAATTATACCGATATTAAAGCGCCGATAGCCGGCCAGATTGGCCGCTCAATGGTAACAGAAGGCGCCTTACTCACCGCTAATCAGGCGCAGGGCCTGGCGACGATTCGCCAGCTCGACCCTATTTATGTCGATTTAACTCAGTCTAGTAACGAGCTGTTAAAACTGAAGCGGCAATTACGCGCCGATCAGCTGGCGGCTGAGGTTCGGGTTGAATTGCTGCTGGATGATGGCAGTAACTATGATGAGCCAGGCAGTTTGCAGTTCTCTGAAGTAAACGTCGATCCCGGCACCGGCATGGTGACGCTAAGGGCGGTTTTTCCGAATAAAAAGGGTGATTTGCTACCGGGTATGTTTGTGCGGGCCCGGCTGCACCACGGCAGCAATAGTCAGGCGCTGTTAGTACCGCAAAAAGCGGTTAGCCGCACCCCGAAAGGGGATGCCACGGTAATGCTGGTAAACAAAGAGCAGCAGGTTGAGCTGCGACCGGTAACCCTGGGCGCAAGTTATGGCCAGAGCTGGCTGGTAACCGCCGGCCTGAGCAGCGGTGAACAAGTGATTGTCGCCGGCCTGCAAAAAGTGCGGCCGGGTGCCACAGTAACCGTGGTTAGTGCGACAGACGGGGAATAAGCAATGGCGAACTTTTTTATCAGCCGGCCCATTTTTGCCTGGGTTATCGCTATTGTTATTATGCTGGCCGGTTTACTGGCGATTAAACAGCTGCCGATAGAACAATATCCACGTATTGCGCCACCAGCCATCAGTATCAGTGCTTCGTACCGTGGCGCCACGGCACAAACAGCAGAATATGCAGTAACCCAGGTAATAGAGCAGGCGATGAATGGCTTAGATAACCTGATGTATATGTCGGGAAACTCTGATTCATCCGGTAATGTCAGCCTGACTCTGACCTTTGAAACAGGCACCGATGCTGATATCGCTCAGGTACAGGTGCAAAATAAACTGCAGCAGGCGTTACCACTGTTACCGCAGGAAGTGCAGCAAAACGGGGTGCGGGTAGCGAAATCCAATGGCGGCTTCCTGATGGTGGTCGGCTTTATCTCGGAAAATGGCAGCCTTGAGCGCGATGATATTGCCGATTTTGTGGTGGCGAATATTAAAGATCCGCTAAGCCGCACCAGCGGTGTTGGTAATGTCCAGGTATTTGGCAGCCAGTACGCGATGCGGGTCTGGCTGGATGCTGACAAACTGAACCAGTATCAGTTAACCCCGGCTGATGTTACTGCGGCAATCAGGGTCCAGAATAATCAGGTAACCGCCGGCCAGTTAGGTGGTGCACCGGCTTTACCGGGCCAGCAGTACAATGCTGCTATTCTGGCCCAGACCCGGCTGACTTCGGCCGCAGAGTTTGGCCAGATTTTGCTGAAGGTAAATGCCGACGGTGCTGTGGTTAAACTAAGCGATGTGGCGCGGGTTGAGCTCGGTGGTGAAGACTACTCGGTGATAGCGCGTTACAACGGCAAAATGGCCACCGGTTTGGCGATAGAGCTGGCCACTGGTGCTAACGCGCTGGATACCGCGGCAGCAGTAAAAGCCAAACTGGCCGAGCTGGAGCCGTACTTCCCGCAAGGCTTAAGCGCAGTTATTCCTTACGACACCACGCCCTTTGTCGAAGTGTCCATCAGCTCAGTGGTGCAAACCCTGATTGAAGCCATTATTCTGGTGTTTCTGGTGATGTATCTGTTTTTGCAGAACTTCCGTGCCACGTTAATCCCCACCTTAGCGGTACCTGTGGTGCTGCTGGGTACCTTTGGCATTATGGCCGCCTTTGGTTTTACCATTAATACTCTGACCATGTTTGGGATGGTGCTGGCAATTGGCTTGCTGGTTGATGATGCCATAGTGGTGGTGGAGAACGTAGAGCGGGTAATGAGCGAAGAAGGTTTAGGCCCGGTCGAAGCGACCCGCAAATCAATGGGCCAGATCACCGGCGCACTGGTCGGTATTGGCCTGGTATTATCGGCCGTGTTTGTGCCAATGGCTTTTTTTGGTGGGGCTACCGGCGCGATTTATCAGCAGTTTTCGATAACTATTGTTACGGCGATGGCACTGTCGGTGCTGGTGGCGTTAATTTTTACCCCGGCGCTGTGCGCTACTATGCTTAAGCCCATTAAAGGTGATCATCAGGCAAAACGCGGGTTTTTCGGCTGGTTTAACCGTGGCTTTGATCGCAGCAACCAGAGTTACCAGCGCGGGGTCGCCGGTATGCTGGCGCGGCCAAAACGCTCGATGTTGATTTACGGCGTTATTGTCGCGGTGATGGCGCTGATGTTTATGCGCTTGCCTACCTCGTTTTTACCGGAAGAGGATCAGGGGGTATTTTTAACCATGGTCCAGTTGCCAACCGGCGCCAGCCAACAGCGGACCGAGGCGGTAATGGATCAGGTAGCGGCTCATTATGCTACCGAACAGGCGGTACAGTCGGTGTTTACGGTATCCGGCTTCAGCTTTGCCGGCCGCGGTCAGAATATGGGATTGGCGTTTGTGCGCCTGGCCGACTGGGACCAGCGCGGCGCGGCCGACAGTGTGCAGGCCGTAATAGGCCGGGCCTGGGGCTTTTTTGGCACAGTAAAAGAAGCGCAGATTTTTGCCTTTAACCTGCCGCCGATTGCCGAGCTGGGGCGGGCTACCGGTTTTTCGTTATTTTTACAAGACCGCGGCGGTTTAGGCCACGATGCCCTGCTGAATGCCCGCAACCAATTGCTGGGCATGGCAGCGCAACAGCAAAACCTGATCGGGGTAAGGCCCAACGGCATGGAAGATGCGCCTCAACTGCAAATTGAAGTGGATCAGTTAAAAGCCCGGGCGCTGGGCGTATCGCTAAGTGATATTAACCAGACCTTAGCAATTGGCTGGGGCTCAACTTACGTTAACGATTTTACCGATCGCGGCCGGGTGAAGAAGGTGTTTGTCCAGGCGGAGCCACAATTCCGGATGACCCCGGAAGATATCCAGCGCTGGCATGTACGTAATAGCAGCGGCGAGATGGTTAGTTTCAGCTCGTTTGCCAGCAGCGATTGGGTATATGGCCCGCAGCGGCTGGAGCGCTACAACGGCGTATCAGCAATGGAAATTCAGGGTGAGCCGGCGCCCGGCACCAGCTCGGGTGATGCGATGGCTACCATGGAGCAGTTAATCAGTCAGTTGCCGGCGGGTATTGGCTTTGAGTGGACGGCGACGTCTTATCAGGAAAAACTATCAGGCTCGCAGGCGCCGGCGCTGTATGCGTTATCTATTCTGGTGGTGTTTTTATGTCTGGCCGCCTTGTATGAAAGCTGGAGTGTGCCTTTTGCGGTGATATTAGTGGTGCCGCTGGGGATTATCGGTGCCTTAATTGCCGCTTATCTGCGGGGCATGGGTAACGATGTTTACTTTCAGGTAGGGCTGTTAACTACCATGGGCCTCGCCTCAAAAAATGCCATTTTAATTGTTGAGTTCGCCCGTGAGTTGCAAAATCAGGGCCGCGAGCTGACAGCGGCAATTCTGGAAGCAGTGCGGCTGCGCTTAAGGCCAATCATTATGACCTCGATGGCATTCTCGCTGGGGGTGTTGCCTTTGGTCATCAGCTCAGGCGCCGGTTCGGCCAGCCGCAATGCGATTGGCACCGGTGTATTGGGCGGGATGATTTCAGCTACCGTGCTGGCGGTGTTTTTAGTGCCGGTGTTTTACCTGGTGGTGATGAAGCTGTTTTCCAGAAAAACGGTTAATTAAAAAGCATACGTAAATTAAAAAGTTAGTACCTTTGCCAGCTAATCCGTTTTGCAATTGCGGTTAGCTGGCTTTTTTATGGCTGGTTTTGGGGCTCAGGCTTTTTTCAGGCCCAGCAGCATGGCGTCAATTAACTTTGGGGCATGCTGCATTAAATCGCATTGCTGTGGTTTTAATAAAAAGTGGCTGATAATGCCGCCAACATACATATGCAGCGCTACTGCCGCCAGCCTCGGACTAATACCCGGGCGAAGCATGCCGGCTTGCTCTGCCCGTTCAAAAGCGCGCTGCATTACGGCAACCGCTTCTTCATCCAGTTTATCCTGCTGGTTTACCGCCGGGTTCAGCTCATCTATATATTCACAGCGATGGAATACAATAGTCAGTACCCGGTGATGCTGGGCACTGGAAGCAATAAGGCGTAAGCCGTTGCTCATTAAGTCGTGTAACTGACTGAACGGGTCGGCAGCGGGGTTGGCATCTACCGCGGCCAGCAAATGCTGAAAGGGTAAACGGACCCGTAATAACATGGCGTTAAATAAGTCTGCTTTATTCTGGAAATGCCAGTAAATGGCGCCACGGGTTACCCCGGCAGCGGCCGCTATTTTTTCAAGCGTGGTACGTGATACACCATGCTCAAAAAACAGCAGTTCGGCGGCATCAAGTATAGCGGCGCGGGTGCTTTCTGCTTCGGCTTTTGTACGTCTGGCCATAGTTAGTAGTTAATAATTAAATGTGGTTAGTATGGTTAAAAAAATAGCATAGGCTGATACTAACAGATCAAACACGATAGCTCTAATGGCATTATCAACAGCGGTAATGGCAAACGCGGCTTGGCAGCGGTTATTTTATAACAAAATCAAAATACTGGTCGGTATACACCGGTGGTTGGTGGGTGAAGTGCCACCACTCCATGCTGTAAACTTTAAAGCCGGCCTGCAACATAATGCTTTCCAGCAATTGACGGTTGGCTTGCTGGTCACGGCTGATAGCGGGGTGGCCAACATTAGATATCGGGTCAAACATATCAAAAGGTGAGCCCATATCCAGTAGTTGCCAGTTGCCAGCTGCATCCGGCCGGGCCAGGGTTAAGTCGATAGTGCTGCCGCGGCTATGGCCGGATTTTTCGGCAATATATTCGCCAACCAGCTGATCTTTGCCCAGGTTAGGGTAATACTGCAGCTTGGTGCTGGTATCGGTTAAATCAGCAGCCCAGCGCATAAAGTGGTTTACCGCCCGCTGTGGCCGGTAGCAATCAAAAATCCACAGGGTCAGGCCTTTGGCCGCGGCTGCTTGTTGGGCTTTTACCAGGGCGTTAGCGGCATTCTGCTGTAAATAACACTTATTAGCCTGATAACCATCAACCTGACTGCCAACAAAATTATCACTGCCCAGGTAAGCCATATGAATTTGGGCATCAGGCAGCAGAGATGCAACATCAGTAAAATCAGCAGGGACGGCATTTAGCTGCTGCACGGGTTCGGTTGCTGCCAGCAAAGGGCTGACAAGGGTTTGCAAAGCAAACAATGTTATTAAGGCTGTTTTCATATCATCAGTACTCCGGCAATAACGAAACTGAGCAATGCAATGGCACCACAAACCAGGGCATAGGGCAGCTGGGTTTTTACATGTTCCAGCAAGTCACAGCCGGCGGCCACAGAGCTGACCGCAGTACTGTCTGAGATAGGCGAGCAGTGATCGCCAAACACGCCACCACTTAAAATAGCGGCCAGCACAAGCTGCGGCGGCAAGCCCAGTAAGGTGACCATCGGCATGCCGATAGGAATTAGAATGGCAAAGGTGCCCCAGCTGGTGCCGGTGGTAAACGAAATTAACGCCCCGGCTAAAAACAGCAGCGCCGGGATCAGCACCTGCGGCAGGTTCTGGTCAACTATGCTGGCGATAAAAGTACCGGTACCCAGCAGTTTTAAACTGGAGCCCAGCGCCAGCGATAACAACACTATGGTGACCAACGGTAACAGTTCACTGATCCCCTTAAAGCCAATATCGACCAGTTGCTGGTGAGCAAAGCGGCGGCTCAGCAGCATCATGGCGTATACCACCACGCACGACAGCGCCGTGGCATACAGCACTGATTTAGAACCCGAACCCTGCACCAGCTGGCCATTGCCGGTTAACAGCATAAAGCCGAGCATGGCCGCTACCAGGGTAACCAGCGGCACTAACATATAGGACGGGTGGCTGGGTGGTGTTTCAATTTCGCTATGGTGAGACAGGGTATGCAGCTGTTGCTCTGATTTACGCATCGGCCCGTACACCTTGCCACTGATGATGGTATACAGCACCACCACTAACGTTATCAGCGCATAGAAATTCAAAGGAATAGTGCCAATTAAAATAGCTACCGGGCTTTGGGGTAAATCGTAGGTGCTAAGCAGCCCCAGAATATAAGCGCCCCAGCCATTCAGTAAAATAATAATGCAAATCGGCGCACTGGTACTGTCGATAATATAGGCCAGCCGGGCCCGGCTCATTTTAAATTTATCGAACAGGCCGCGCGAGCTGATACCGGCGGTAAGTGAGCTTAAGTTAGATTCAATAAAGGTCACGCTACTGATGAAAAACGTCAGTAAACCAGCCTGGCGGCCATTGCGGGCAATGCCTTTATTCACCAGCATCGCCACCGTAGCCGACACCCCGCCGGAATAACGCATATAAGCCAGTAAGCCACCTACCAGCAACGAGAACATTAAAATGCGGGAATTATCGGCGTCACCAGTAACGGCAATAATCCGCTCCAGAGTTTGAATACTGCCATCCAGCAATAAACCTGCACCAAAGCTCTGGCCGTTTTGCAGAAAAATCAGCAACTCCGAGGTACATAGTGATAACAGCAACGCCAGTATCACTTCTTTGCGCCATAGTACTACGGCAATGGCGACGACCGCCGGAAGTAGGGTTAACCAGTCTGCCACCATAGGCTCCTTTTTATTGTTGTTCTTGCCATGCTTGGTAACTAAAAACGATTTAGCTCAAGCCTTTACTTTTATACAGCTATCAGCAGCAGCGGGCAAGCCGGCTACTGGCGTTTTAGCGGTTTTCTGCTTTACTTAGTGGGCTCTAAACTAAGTCACTCTGACTTAAATTTTCTTAACCTGAAGCTTGCCCTCGTGGTCTGGTATGCCGTTAGCCGGTGAAATGCAGCATCAGTACCATGGAGGTTAGTTATGCGTTTTCTTAAATATGCTGTAGTAGGGTTGCTGTTTTGTAGTTTTCTGGTAGAGGCTGCTTTGGTCCGCGGCGCTGGCCGTGGCTCAGAAACCGCCACCAGTCCGCAAAGTTATGGTTTGCATGATAACAGCTATTTTAATGACAGCTATCTGCTGGCCGGCGCCCCGGCCATTAACCGGGTTAGCTTTACCAGCGGTGAGTTACCGCTATTAGCGGTACCGCGGGACTGCTGGCTGATATTGCCTTTTGATTCTTTTCCACCGCCGGAGTTCTGGCAGGAAGACCCTTGTTATTATCAGTTTGAACTGGGCGAACAGCTGGATTTTGAAAGCGCCTTAATTTGGGATTTCCCGGCGGCATTTGCTGCGGAATTCAGCTGGACCTTGCGCCAGGGCGAGCAAAGCTGGGCGTTTTCCAGTTTACGCGAGAATGACTTTAACCCGGCTGCCGCAATGCCGGATGACTTGCTGCCTGGTGAATACTGGCTGACTTTTAGCAGTACCTTTTATTCCGGCCCGGACAGTGATTTTTATTATCGCAATAATCGCGATGAATGTTATCCAGTGTTTCTGGATGACGGTGATGAAAATTGCTATTACTACACTGGCAACCGCTCTGACGTGCTGAGCTTTAGTTCGCCTTCTGAACAGGTATTTATTCTGGAGCAAAGGGCAGTGCAGGTGCCGCTGCCGTCTACTTTGAGTTTATTTACCGGGCTAGGGTTGCTGCTGTTTGCCCGGCGCAAGTTGTTTAGCGCGCGCCAGCGCTAACTGGCGTTGCTCGCTTATAGCGTTATCCAGTTGCTGGCGCAGTGGCGCCAGCTGCTCTTTTGGAATAGTGTCAAAAATAGGATCGTCAAAAGTCCACCATTCGCGCCAGCCATAGGCCAACGCCAGTTGAAGCTGTTGTATTGCCAGCTTATTATCACCTTGCAAAGCAGCCAGTCGCGCCGCAAGATGATTAAGATAGCTGTCTCTTAGCTCGCTTTGCATGGCGTCATCCAATCGTTGCTGGCATTGAACCAGCAGCTTATCAGCTTGCTGAGTTTGGTCTTGTTGTTGCAAAGCCCAGGCTATTTCAATGGCCGGACTGCACATGGGCATACTGTAAAGTTCATTATCGCTAAAACTCCGGTAGCTCTGAAAGAGCAGATTAATTGCCTCTGACTGTTCACCTCGCAACATTTGGTATAATGCCGCCTCGAATTTTAACCAAGTGTCATCTGGGCTTGCAGCTAACTCAAATTCCATTTCTGCAAAAAGTGTTTGAGAATCACCAACACGTAGTAAATAGTTGGAACGATATGTGGAGTTGGTAGCCAGTTCCGGCTCCAGCTCACTCAGATTTAGAGTTAGCAGTAAGCCGCGGTAATTTTGTGGATAGTAACTGTTGTCTGGTGATAATTGCCAGGCCTGATGCCAGTGATGCAAACTGTCGGCCAATTGGCCCTGATGAAATGCGTTTAACGCCAGGCCGGCATAACCCGTTGGTGACGTCGGAAAGTCCTGCACTAACTGATTAAAACTACTTAGTGCCTCAGCAAACTGGCCTCTGATAGCCTGTTCATAACCACGGTTATATTGTATGGCGACTGATACCGGATCCAGCTGATAAGCCCGTTCCAGAGCTTCTAACGCTTGATCATAGCGGCCTGAGCGTTTAAGTGTCAGGTATTGCCACATATGGGCGATGGCCAGGTTGGGGTTAAGCTGGATTGCGATAGCAAAGTTACTAAGCGCCTGCTCCTCCTGTTGCAACATATCAAATAACCTGCCTTTAACTGCATAAGCTTCAGCCAGTTGTGGTGCCCGGGCAATCGCTTTATCCAGATATTCCATACCAAGGGTCGTTGCTATCTCAGTTTTTATGATGCCAAACTCTTTGCTGCTATCAGCCAGCAATAATAAGGCATCAGCCAGGCCAACATAGGCCAGGGCATATTCCGGGTCCTGACCGATGGCTTGTTCAAATAAACTACGGGCCTGCTGCATTGCTTCACTGGTTTGCAGCCGGTATTGCTCACGGGCTTTTAAGTAACTTAAATAAGCATCGGCACTGTCGGTGCTGGCATTGGCTGATAAATCCTGCAGGGTGCTGCCCGGTGCCAGGCTGGCCTGCAAGGCATTGGCGACCGAGCGCGCCACTTCGGTTTCCAGTGCAAAGATATCGGTTAGCTCACGTTGTAACTGCTGGCTCCATAAGGTTTGGCCGCTCTGGCCATCGAGCAGCTGCAGCCGGATCTGCAATTGCTGGCCCTCGCGGCTGATGCTGCCGGTAAGTAAGGTAGCAACCTGCAGCCGGCTGGCAATTTGTGGCAAGCTTAATTGCTGACGACTTAATACCTGACCAGAACTGGCCGCGGCGACGATCAGGCCAGGGCTGCGACCGAGCTGGCTGCTGATTTCCTCAGCCAGGCTATTTGCCAGTAAATCCAGCTCAGGTTCTTTTTCAGCTAAGGCGCGCTCAGGGCTGTTTGCAAGCTCAGGGCTGTTTTCCGGTGGATTTTCAGTCGGGGCTAACTGAGTAAACGGCAGCACCGCTATCGAGTTCGCTGCCAGCACATTTAGCGGTTCTGGCTTGGCGGCGGGCCGGCTGGCAAGATAGTACTGATAACCCAGCAATGCGCAGCCGCTGCTGAGCAGCACTAACATAATAAGCTGTTTAGCACCGAACGTGGCCGGTAGCTGGCCATCGACATCTGCTATGGCCTGCAGCCGGCCATCCTGATACTGATAAAACCAGGCCAGATACAGCAGCAATGGCAGCGCTGCAAACAGGCTGATAGCCACAATATTGCCCACCACCGGCGGTAGCTGTAATAGCTGGCTGACTACCGCCACAACCTGCAGTGCCAGCCAGACAATCACGAGGTAGGGCAGGATGGTGCTAAGCACCCTTCGGCGGCGAAGTTGCTGGTAAAACTGGCTGAGCTTAAACAATCCGGAACATCCCTGCTGTTGGGCGATTAAAAAGGCAATGATGATAAGCTTAGCCTGAATTTGACCAGTATGCTGAGCGTTGCCGGCTGTGTTAAGGTTAGTGTATGTAGCCAACACCGCTACAGCTTCAAATTGGCCGGGTATATACCCAAAATCATTGAAGTTGCAGGTAGGCGGCCAGTGAGTGAAACCCCATGAGCATAGCTGTCTATGTGATTGGGGTGAGAGAGCGCAGCCAACACTGCTGCAGCCTCAAGGATAACGGGTATAGAGGGTGCTATGTTAAAGCAATTATCATTATGGTTAGCGTTGAGTACCGTACTGCCGGGGTTGGCAACCGCTGCAGATTATGCAAAATTTACCGTGCCGGGTCTGGCCAAGGGCCAGCTAAGCCATAGCGATATTGCGCCGCTGATTGCCTATTATCAGCAACAGGACTGGCTTGAAGTGACCGAGCTGGGCCGCTCAGTCGAGCAAAGGCCGATATACTTAATTAAAATTGGCAATGGCGAGCGCAAAGTGCTGGCCTGGTCACAAATGCATGGTGATGAACCGACGGCCACTGCCGCAATTTTTGATTTACTGGCAGTGCTTGACGCCCGCCAGCAACAACAAGCGGCAACCGGTGATGGCGGCCCGGCCTGGCTGGATAACGTTAGTTTGTATCTGATCCCGATGCTGAACCCCGATGGTGCCGAGCGCAAAAGCCGCTTTAATGCCCTGGGAATTGACGTTAATCGCGATGCCCTGGCGCTGCAAACGCCGGAAGGTCAGCTGTTAATGCAGGCTGCAAAGCAAATTAAGCCGCATTATGGTTTTAATCTGCACGACCAGAACCGCTACCATGCGGCGGGTGAAAACAAAAAGCCAGCTACGATCTCGTTGCTGGCACCCGCATATAACGAAGCGCGCGAGATAAACCCCAGCCGGCATGCTGCTATGCAATTAGTCAGTGCGGTAAAACCGCTGCTGGATAAGGTGTTGCCAGAGCAGCTGGGACGTTACGATGACAGCTATTCAATCCGCTCTTTTGGCGACACCTTCTCAAAAATGGGGATCAGCACAGTCCTGGTGGAATCGGGTGGTCAGTATAATGACCCGTTCAGGCAGCAGGCCCGGCAGATAAATGTGCAATTGTATTTAAGCTGGTTAGAGATGATTAGTAATGGCAGTTACCGCGATTATGATTTAAGCGGCTACAACAGCATTCCGATGAATACCAGCGGCGGCATGAAAGATTTAATTATCAGTAATATCAGCCTGCCAAAGCTTGATGGCAGTGGTGTGCTGGCGCGGGTAGATTTAGCCTTTACCGCCGGCGGTAATGGCCGGGGCCAGGTGGTGCTGGATGAAATTGGCGATGCCAGTATTTATGGTGGTTATCACAGCCTGGATGCCAGTGGCATGCACTACAACGCCGGTAAGGTGTATCCGTTAACCGGGCCGCTTAGTTTAAGCGCTGAAAAATACCTGCAGTTGCTGGCCGAAGGTTACAGCCATTTTACTGGTAAAGCCGGTTTATTAAGCAATAACTCCGGCTTGCCGGTGGCAATAAACCCGCGTGGCGTGAATACGCTCTGGCCGCAGCGCAGTATGACCACTACTTTTCTGCTAACTAAAGATAACGCGGTGCAACTGGCGGTAGTGGATGGCCGGCTGATCAGACTGGCCGATGCCAGTCTGCTTGATGCCTTTAGTGGCAACTAAACCTGTACTGCTGCGCCAGCCGCTGATTTAGTCTGTGCGGCCCTGCAGCCGCTGTTGCCAGGTAAGCAGTGCAGCCAGCAACTTGCGGACATTAGCCTGAATTTTGTCATCGGTTAAGTCGCCGTCGGTATCAAAAGCGCCGCTAAAGGAATTAGCAAACACCTCTGGCTGATTCAGCGGGTGCAAATTAAGATAAACACAGACCTGGCGCAAATGATACTGAGCCCGGCTGGAACCCATACCCGCAGCTGAGCCCATAATGGCTACCGGTTTGCCGCTTAATAAGTGATTGTCGGGTTCACGTGAGGCCCAGTCCAGCGCGTTTTTTAGTGCGGGCGCCATTGAATAGTTGTATTCCGGACACGCCAGTAACAGCGCATCGGCTGCAGCCAGCTGTTGCAGCAGGGTTTCTACTGCCGGCGGTTTGGCAACCAGGTCGGCATTATAAAACGGCACGTCGATTAAATCTGCCAGATGTATTTTCATGCCATCCGGGCTATTAGCCATGGCGTAACGGACCAGGCCACGGTTAGTGGATTTCGCCCGCAGGCTGCCACAAATGGCCAGTACATTAATACTCATGTTACCTCCTGATTGTTAAAAACCATTTTATTGTAGTTCATTTGGGTGGCGGTTTATGGTTAAGTTCAGCACCGGTAAAGTTGGCAATCGCATAATGCGCGATATACTTCAGCCTGGAATACCGCCAAGGAGCCTGTTATGCGTTACCCTCTGACCCTGCTATGCAGTGTATTATTGTTAGCCGGCTGCCAGCCGGATACCAGCCGGCCAGCAGAAAATGAGCCGGCAAGTCAGCCGCAAGATCTGCGGCAAGATTTGCGGCAAAATTTGCAAATAGTCCAACAGTTGCCAACGCCTGCCGATACCAGCCAGAATGCCTTAGATTGGCCAGGCAGCTATCAGGGGGTTACCCCTTGTGCTGATTGCCCGGGCATTAAAATGACCCTGCAACTTGATGCTGATCAGCGTTACCAGTTGTCGCGTTACTATCAGGAACGGGCAGATAAGCCAGAGCAGACAGCAGGCGAGTTTCGCTGGAGCAGTGACGGCCGGCAAATTCAGCTGGATGATGTCGGGGCAACTCAGTTTCTGGTAGGAGAAAACCGGCTGTTGCTGCTTAACCCGCAGGGCGAGCGGATTGTGGGTGAACTGGCAGAGCAGTACTGGCTGGATAAACAACCGGATGAACCACAGCAACTGACAGAGCCGGAATTAACTATTGCCGGCAAATGGCAACTGACCGAATTGCTGCAAAAAAGCGTGGATGCTGATAATAAAGTATTTTTGCAATTCGACCAGGCAGGCCGGGTCAGCGGCTATACCGGCTGTAATAACCTGACCGGTGGCTATCAGTTACAGGGGCCAAGACTGAGCTTTACCCCGCTGGCTACCACCCGTAAAGCCTGCATGCAAGACACGATAGAGCCACAATTACTGGATGTATTAAGCAAAGTTGATAACATCAGTATCGCCGGTGACGAGCTTAGCCTGAACCGGGCACGGATGGCACCGTTAGCCCGCTTTACCCGACAAAAAGAGTCCAGCGAAGACTAGGGCGCTATTGATAAAGTAAATACGGCTGGCGCTGTGCGGCGAAAGCCTGCAGCGCGCTCTGCCAGCTGGCCCTGATTTGCTGCTCAGTTAAGCCCTGTTCAATTTGCTGGCGTAAGGTCGCGCTGCCAGCCAGTTTGTCCATAAAATCCGGTGAATTAAAAAACGTCGCATTATTTTCGGCAAATAACTGCTGCCAGCTTATTAAGTAGCTTAAATCTAAACCGCCGGCCTGCAGCTGGCGCAAGTCCTGGCCTTTACTCGGGGTGTCTTTTAGCGGCGGATTAAGTGCCGCGCCGGGGGTGGCTACCGGGGTGAACTTAAAATCGCCCAGACTGTATTTATCATAGCCCAGCACCTGAAATGGAAAGGGGGTACCGCGGCCGACGCTTAATGGCGTAGCTTCGAAAAAGCCCAGCGATGGATACAGCGCGATGGCCTGATCATTGGGCAAATTCGGGCTGGGCGGTACCGGCAGGCTGTAGGCCATATCCCGCTGATAGTTTGCCACCGGAATAACGGTAAGTGCCAGTTGCTCTGCCTGGTTTATCCAGCGCTCACCTTTAATCATCAGTGCCAGTTCACCGACGGTCATGCCATGCAGCAGCGGGATAGGGTGCATGCCAACAAATGACTGATAAGCCAAATCCAGCACCGGGCCGTCCAGATAACGGCCATTCGGGTTAGGCCGGTCCAGTACCAGCATCGCTACCTTATGTTCCGCCGCCGCCTGCATCAGATAATGCATTGAGCTGATATAAGTGTAATAACGCACGCCAACATCCTGAATATCAAAAATGACGATATCCAGCGCCTGCATTTGGGCAGCAGTTGGCGCTTTACTGGCACCATACAAAGATAACAGCGGTATGCCCGTTTTGCTGTCGACTCCGGAGCTGACCTTGGCGCCGGCATCATGGTCGCCCCTGAAACCATGCTCCGGAGCAAAAATACTGACAATATTCACCTGCTGCGCCAGCAATACATCAACCAGATGCTGGCCGCCAACCCGTGAAGTTTGATTCACCAGCAGGCCAACTCTCTTGCCTTGTAACAATGGCAGATACTCCGCCAGTTGTGCTGCCCCCGGGGTGATTTGCTGTGGGGCAACGCTTTGCTGTGGCATTGTTTGCTCACCGCATCCTGCCAGCCCGGCAAGACAGAGTAGGAATACAGCTGGTAAACTTAACAGTAGCCTCATTGTCCGGCCTCCAGTGCCTGGCTGACAAAACCTTTGCTAGCGGCCAGCGCCTGCTGGCAACTTGCCAGATCCTGGCCGGTCAGCACCAGTAAAATGGCCAGCTTGGCGCTCATCCCTGCCTGCTGCAAGGCCGCATTGGCGGTAACACTGTCGCAGTCGGTAGCCTGCATTACTATCCGTACCGCCCGTGCCTCCAGCTTCTGGTTGCTGGCGTGTAAATCGACCATCAGGTTCTGATACACCTTGCCGCTGCGCACCATGGCAGCAGTGCTTAGCATATTCAGCAGCATTTTCTG
The DNA here is from genome assembly GCF_000382165.1 of Arsukibacterium perlucidum DSM 18276. Taxonomy (GTDB): domain Bacteria; phylum Pseudomonadota; class Gammaproteobacteria; order Enterobacterales; family Alteromonadaceae; genus Alishewanella; species Alishewanella perlucidum. Next base: position 23,517 of record NZ_KB907722.1, read on the forward strand.
GGCGGTGCCCGCTTTCATCCGGGTTGAGCCGGTTAGCACTTCCGGGCCTGTTTCGGCACAAATGGCAATGTCGGCGGCCGCTAAAATGGGGCCGCTGGCATTACAGCTTATCGCTACCGTAGTGGCGCCCAGTTGCCGGCCATAGGCCAGCGCCCCCATAACAAAGGGGGTGCGACCACTGGCGGCAATCCCTACCAGCACATCGTGCTGGCTAAAGTTAATGGCGGTGAGTTCTGCTACCGCCAGTTCCGGGCTGTCTTCAGCACCCTCAACTGCGCGCTGAATAGCTGTACTGCCGCCGGCAATCAGTGCCACTACCTGATTGGCTGGCACGCTGAACGTCGGCGGACATTCGGCCGCATCTAAAATGCCCAGCCGGCCACTGGTGCCGGCGCCCAGATAAATTAAGCGGCCACCACTGGCAAACGCCTGAACTATAGCATCAACTGCCCTGGCGACTTTTGGCAGGCAGGGGGTTATGGCGGATGCAACCGCATGATCGGCCTGATTAATCAGGCTGACGATGGCCAGGCTATTCAGCTGATCCAGTTTGGCAGAAGCAGGATTGCGAGCCTCGGTACTCATACTCGCCAGCTGTTGCAGCAATTCGGTTTGACTCATCAGGCACTCACTTAATAGATTCAGGGTTAACGGTTACGGATTATTTATTTGTGTCAGCTGCTTTGCCGCCAGCAGCAGGCCGCCGTCCAGGGCATTGCCGCTGGGGGCTTGCAGTAGCTTACTAATCTCGGCGCTTAGCAGCGACTGGCAGCTGGCTGCCAGGCCACCAAGCAATACTACCGGCAAGTTGCGCTGGCCCCGGCAGCAGTGAATAAGTTCAACAATAGCAGCGGCTTGCTGGCGCAGCAGCTGCTGTGCCAGCGAACAACTGCTATGGCTGAATACCAGTGGCGCCAGCGCGGCGAAGTCGGTGGCACTGGCCTGTTTTAGCCAGGGCAACACAGTATTGATATTATCACCACACTGGCAGGCCAAAGCCCGGGTTAACGGGCTGGTCAGGCCGTCGTCGCTATCGAGTTGCCACAGCAACTGTCGCACCGCCAGTTTGCCCAGCCAGGCACCACCGCCTTCATCACCAATATTAAAGCCCCAGCCGCCAATTTGCCGCTCGCTGCCATCAGCAGATAAACGCATCGCCACCGAGCCGGTGCCAAGTGCTACCACAACCACTGGTTGGCCATCATTGGCGCCATATAGTGAGGTGCGGGCGTCAGTGGTCAGTTGCCAGGCGGCAAAATCGAGCTGTAATTGCTGGCAAAAAGCCGTATGCAGTTGTGGGTTGCCGGCACCGGCCAGGCCAATACAAGCCACTACTTCAGCCGGGCTGATAGCCGCTTGCTGACACAGCTGTAAACAAAGTTGGCGAACATTGCTTAGCGCCAGCGCCAGATTATTTGATAGTTGGGCAGGGCCACCCGCTGCATGCCACTGCTGGCCACTTGCCACGTGTTTTAGCCTGGCCAGGGTTTTACTACCGCCACCATCTACTGCCAGTAAATACATTTAATTCTCCGGATTATGCGCGTTGCTAAGCGCTACTGCAGGCCGGGGCGAGCCAGCCAGGCATACCAGCCAGGCCACCAGCGTACCCAGGCATAACTGCCAGCTGAAGCCGAGATCCCAGCTTGCCAGGGTCGGGCTGATAAATTGCAGTAAATAGGGCTGCATTAACAAGGTGACACTAAAGCCGGCCAGCAGCGCCGCGGTCACACTGCCGCTGTTGCCTCTTTTACTGAACAGCGCAGTAAAAAACACGCCCAGCAAGCCACTGTAAGAAAACACCATCACACTAAGTGCAAATGCCAGCAACGGCATCTCAGAATACTGCTGCCAGTAAAAACACAGGATCGCCATGGCCGATAACGATACGGCGGTTAACAACATGGCCCACTGGCCCGCCCGGACATAGTGGCGCTCACTGGTTGCCGGCAGACGCCGCTGACGCCAGGGTTGATAAATATCAGCCACCAGCACCGAGGCCATAGAATTTAAACCGGAAGTAATGGTTGATAAGGCCGCGGCAATAACCCCTACCACCACCAAGCCACGCAGTCCTGAGGGCATTTCGTTTAAAACATAGTACATAAAGACGGTGATTTGTTCACCGCCAAAGCTGCCACTGTAACTGGCACCGTTACTAAACACATCGGGCCGCTGGTAATAGATATACAACAATAAACCAATTACGATAAACACCAGCATTACCGGGATAACCAACAACGCTGAAGATAACAGCGCTTTGGCACCGCCAGCGGCAGTTTTACAGGTTAATACCCGCTGGGTCATATCCTGATCAAGGCCAAAAGCCGCAATATTAAGCAGCACAAAGCCGGTTAGGGCAGACCAGATGGTAAATACGCCGCTGCTGCTAAAATCAGCTCTGAAATCAAACAGCAGTAATTTAGAGGTACCGTCGGCCAGCGGTTCGCTTAACACTGCGTATAAGCTGGCCAGGTCAAGTTGCAGGCTACTGTAGAGGTAGCCCAGCACCACCAGCGCCGCTGTGACGTATACAGCACATTGCATCGCGTCGGTATAAATAACAGAACGAATGCCGCCGGCCATAGTGCAGGCCAGCCCGATAACCGCCAGTAGCGCAATGGCGGTTATTACACTGGTTGCTTCAATATTGCTAAACAGCAACATGGCAACGGCCAGTGCGGCCATGTATAGGCGGGCGCCGCTGGCAAAAACCCGGCCAAATAAATACATTTTGCCTGCGTGGTTCTTGGCGGTAGCGTTAAAACGGCTTTCCAGCAATTCGTAAACCGTGGTTACTTTCAGCTGATAGTAGCGTGGGATCAGCCATTTTATTACCAGTAAGGTGGCGATAATGGCACCGATATTGGTAGCCAGATAAGTTAAATTACCACGAAAGCCCATATCCGGGCCGCCCAGAAAGGTTGCCGCAGATTGCGAGGTTGCCAGCACTGATATCGCGACCAGAAAGGGTGGCATGCTGTTACCACCCAGAAAATAATCACTGCTGTTATTGGCCCGGCGCCGGTTTACCCAGACAGCCAGCGTAGCCAACAGCAGGAAATAACCAAAAAATACCGTCCAATCTAAAAACGTTAATTGCATGGCGAAGGTCCCGAAGCACGGTTTTACGGTTTATTGTTATTTAGCGGAGCACCACTACTGGCGGGCCCGCGTTTTTTTTGTTTTACTGCGAGTCGTTACTTTTTGTTACTTTATCAAACGTTACTTGATTCAAGGCAATTTGATTAAAAGTTACTTTGACCAACCGTACCTTAACATAAGCGGAGTAAACAGTGTGTTGGATCAGCAGAGTCGGTGGCAACGGATATTGTTGGGATGTGTTTTCCTGTCGGGCATCCTGGCTATGAGTAGCCAGGCACAGCCAGGCGCAGGCCAGCTAAAAACAGCGTCCCCAGGCTCTGAACTCCCAACCTCAAAAAAACAGAATTCAGAACCGGCTGTGCGCCAGATGTTGGGCCAGAAGCTGATGCTCGACCTGCGCTACTATTGTCAGCAGGCAACGCCAGCCGGTGCCTGTCGCACGCCATTAACCAGTCTGCCAGCCGAACTGGCGGGGCTTATCAGCCAGTATAATATTGGCGGGGTGATTCTGTTTGCCGAGAATCTGCAAGACAATCAGCAAATCATTACCCTGAACCGGCAATTACAGCAGGCTGCGGCCAGTTCGGCGTTAAAGCAGCCATTATTTATCAGTATTGACCAGGAGGGTGGCCGGGTGGCCCGCTTGCCGCGGCAACTGGCGACGTCATTCAGTGGCAATATGGCGATTGGTGCCACCTACCCGTTGCATGGTAACCATTTTGCCACACTGAGCGGTACCATCCTGGCTGATGAGTTACTGGCGCTGGGTATTAACGTTAATTTTGCGCCAACGGTAGATGTCAACGTTAACCCCGACAACCCGGTAATAAATGTCCGCGCGTTTGCTGAAAACCCGGCTGTCGTGGCTGAACTGGGTGGTGCTATGACGGCGGCTATGCAACAGCGCGGCGTGATAGCCGCACTGAAACACTTTCCGGGCCATGGTGATACCCATGTCGACAGCCATTTAGGCCTGCCGCGGGTAGAGCATAGCCGCAAGCAGATTGATCAGGTCGATTTACTGCCGTTCACCGAGATTATTAATAAGCAGCAGCCGGGCATGATTATGACAGCGCATATTCAGTATCCGGCGCTGGACAGTACAACATTTACCGCTAAAGACGGCCAGCAAATGCTGAAACCGGCGACGTTATCGCGGGCTATCCTGCATGATTTACTGCGCCAGCAGCTGGGCTACAATGGCCTGATTGTTACCGATGCGCTGGATATGGCGGGGATCAGCCATTTTTTCAGCCCGCACGATGCGGTAATTGCTACTTTTGCAGCCGGCGCTGATATTGCGCTGATGCCGGTAAAACTGCAAGGCCCGGCCGAACTGGCAAATTTAGCGGCATTATTAACGGCATTGGAGCAGGCCGTAGAAAATGGTGAGCTGGACCGCACCGAGTTACGCGCTTCTTATCAGCGGATCATTAAGCTGAAGCAACAGTATCCGCTATTGCCGGAGGGCACTGCCGCTGCCCAGCTGGCGAAGGCAGATAAATTACTGGGTAGCCCGGCGCATCGCCAGGCTGAGCTGGCGCTGGCACAGGCGGCTATCACTCGGATCCCGTCTGCTGAGCATGCTAATAAAGCAACACTGCCGGCGCTTAACGGCAAGCAGATTGTGCTGATCATGCCAGATAGTAATAAAGCAGCAGCGCTCAGTCTGGCTTTACAGCAACAAAGCCGCCAGCCGCTTAGTATCCGTAGCCTGAGTTTATTGCAGGACGATCTGAGCGAGGCCGGCACGTTACTGGCACAAGCTGATGTGGTGATCAGCGGTTTTATTACGCCGATGCCATCGCTGGCTGAAATTGGCGGAATGGACGACGTTAGTGCCCTTGGCCCACTGGCAGCCCGTTATCAGCGCCAGCAACAGGATTTTCTGAGCTTACTGCGCCAGGTTAAGCAGTCGCAAACCCCTCATCTGTTTATCAGCCTGCGCGCGCCCTATGATGCGGCCATTTATGGTCAGTATGCCGATGTCTCTCTGGCCAGCTACGCTTATAACAGTGAAGATAACGCCATTGCAGCGGGTGATCCCGGTGCAACCTATACTGCGCTGGCCCGGGTATTGCTGGGCCAGGCAGAGCCAACCGGCAGTTTGCCGGTAACGGTAAAACCAGCAAGCACTGAGTTGGCAGCGCCGGCTAAGCCGAATAAGCAGGACAGCGCGCATTGATGCCTGCATGGTTTAAAGCCCATTGCGATGCCATTCTGGCAACCTTGCCACCGCAGCGGTTGCTGGCGCTGGATGCGCTGCGCGGCATAACTATTACTGCGATGATTCTGGTGAATAACCCGGGTAGCTGGAGCCATGTATACGGCCCGCTGCGTCACGCAGAGTGGCACGGCTGGACGGTTACTGATCTGATTTTCCCGTTCTTTATTGTTATTGTCGGCATGTCGCTGCAGCTCAGCCTGCAGCGGCAAAGCATTCAGGGTCAACATAGTCAGGGCCAACAAAGTCAGGCTAACTGGCAGCTTATCCGTCATGCGGCGGTCCGCAGCCTTAAGCTGTTTGGTTTGGGGCTGTTTCTGGCATTGTTTTACTATAACTTTGCCAACCCGGCTTACAGCTATCTTGAGCAAAAACTGCTGACCCTGCGCTGGCTGGGCGTATTACAGCGCATTGGCCTGGTGTACTTCGCTACCGTGCTGATTGTATTGTACTGTGGCACCCGCGGCCGGATAGGCTGGTTAGTTGGCTTATGCGTGTTGTATTTGCTTTGCATGTGGTATTTGCCGTATCAGGACAGCTATGGCAATACTTTTAGTGGCCTGCTGCTATTTGGTAACAGCTTTGCGGCCTGGCTCGACCATACGCTGCTGGGGGTTAATCACGTATATTATCGTACTGCCACGCCCTTTACCTTCGACCCTGAAGGGATTTGGTCTACCCTGCCTGCTATTGCCAGCTGTTTAACTGGCGTATTGCTGGCCCAGTGGTTACAAACTGATCGCCAGCTGGCCCATAAAATTCGTGGCCTGCTGCTGGCAGGCGTAATAGCGGTATGGCTGGCCGAGTTGTGGCACTTTAGTTTACCTATTAATAAAAGCCTGTGGACCCCCAGTTTTGTGCTGTTAAGTAGCGGTTTCTGTGCCATTGCTCTGGCAGCCTGTATCTGGTTGTGTGACATAAAACGCTGGCGGCGCTGGAGTGCGCCTTTTGTGGTGTTTGGCGCTAATGCAATTTTGTTTTTTATGCTGGCCGGCATCATGGCAAGGGTGTTGGTGATGATCCCGGTTGGGGATGGTTTGCTGAAAGGCTGGTTATTCAGCCGGTTGTTTCAACCGTCGTTCGGCAACCTGAATGGCTCACTGGCATTCGCGCTGGTTTTTCTGGCATTTTCTTACCTGTTAATGTACTGGTGCTATCGTAAAGGGTACATATTTAAAGTTTAACGGTTGCAGCAGGCGCCGACATTTGCAATTTGGGCTGCCTGCAGTAAGCTCAATATCAGAATAATGAACAAGTGAAGTGTGTATGCGCCGTGTTACCCTGTTGCTGGCATTGCTTGTGTTAACTGCCCAAGGGTTTATTTTTGCTGCAACCGCAGCTAACGTAACAGAACCGCCACCCAGCCGTCAGCTGGTGGTAGGTATTTATCAGAATCCACCGAAAATAGCGGTAACTGCCGATGGCAGTCCAACCGGTATTTTTGGCGATTTACTGCAGCATATTGCCGTCCGGGAACAATGGCAGTTAAAACCGGTAAGCTGCGACTGGGCTTACTGTCTGGAGCTGCTGAAAAGCGGTGATATCGATATTTTGCCTGATGTAGCCTTCAGCCTGCAGCGGGCGCAGGACATAAGTTTCCATCAAACCCCCGCCTTGTACAGCTGGTCCAGATTATACAGCCTGTCAGATCGCAACATAACAAAGTTGGCTGATTTAGCGGGTCTGCAGGTGGCGGTGTTATTAAACAGTTCACAGTATGTTTTTTTGCAAAATTACAGCCAGCAACAGCAACTGGATATTAAGTTGCAGGGGGTTAAATCGCTGCAGGCAGCTTTTAACTTAGTAGCTGCCGGCCGGGCCGATGTCGCGGTGGCGAATCACTTATTTGGTGATAGCCGCGCAGCAGAGTTTCAATTACAGGCCAACCCGCTGCGCTTTGACCCTGTCGAACTGTTTTATGCCACGGCTTTGGGCAAGAATCAGGATGTATTAGATACGATCGACCGTTATCTGCAGCAATGGCAATTCGACCCACAATCTTATTACTTTCAGACGGTTAATCGCTGGAGTCATGCTGATGTTAACGGTGGTGCTAATAATTCCCTGCTGCTGATATGGTCGGTATTAAGTGGTGTGTTATTGCTGCTCTGTGCTGTTGCGTTACTGTTTTATCACCGGCGTAGTAAGCGCCAGCTTAGCGAGTTGCAGCAGAGCCAGGACCGTTTAACAACTATTCTGAACAGTGTAGATGCCCATATTTATATTAAAGATAAACGCTCTCGCTATCAGTATGTTAATCATAAAGTGGCAGACCTGTTTGGCCGGCCTGCAGAGCAGATAGTGGGCCATACTGACAGCTTCTTCTTTGATGCGAAAACGGTCAGCCAGCTGCAAGTTAACGATCAGCGGGTATTGAGCAATGGCGAGCGGATTGTGGAAGAGGAGATAAATACAACCGCTGATGGCACCCAGCAACATGTGTATTTATCGGTTAAATTGCCGCTGCGCCATGCCAATGGCGACATTTATGCGTTGTGCGGTATTTCTACGGATATTACTGAACATAAGCAAAACCAGGCGGCAATTCATCAGCTGGCCTTTTATGATGTATTAACGTCGCTGCCCAACCGCCGCTTATTGCTGGAGCGACTGGAACAGGCATTCAGTCTGGCTGGCCGTATTGCTTGTCAGGGGGCCGTGTTGTTTATTGACCTTGATCACTTTAAAGATCTGAATGATATCCTGGGCCATGCAGTAGGGGATGAACTGCTAAGCCAGGTTGCCAGCCGGCTGAACGCTCAGCTGCGAAAAAGTGATACCCTGGCCCGCTTTGGCGGCGATGAATTTGTTGTCTTGTTAACCGAATTACAACCACGGCCCGATTTAGCCGGCCAGCGGGTAGAGCTACTGGCTATGAAGCTGATGGAAATGCTGAGCCAACCGTTTCAGCTGGCCGAGCGCACCTATACCATCAGCGCCAGTATTGGCATAGCCATGTTCAGCGACGCTGACAATGTTGACGAACTGCTGCAGCGGGCCGATTTAGCGATGTACGATGCTAAAAACCGCGGCCGTAACCGCTATTGTTTTTATGACAGTAAGCTACAAGCCAAGGTGCTGGCGAGATCGGCAATGCATACTGGTTTGCGGCATGCGTTAAGCCAACAACAGTTTAGTTTGTATTTTCAGCCGCAGTATCACAGTGATGGTCAGGTGCTGGGCGCCGAGGTGCTGCTGCGCTGGTTTGACCCTGAACTGGGCCAGGTATCCCCCGCTGAATTTATACCACTGGCCGAAGACAGTGGCTTAATTTTGCCGATTGGCGCTTGGGTATTACAACAAAGTTGTCAGCAACTGGCCGACTGGCAACATGATAAAGTGAAAGCAGGCTGGCACCTGGCGGTTAATTTAAGTGTCCGCCAGCTGCATGATCCAAAATTTGTAGAATTAGTCAGTGATACCCTGGCCCAGACCGGCGCCAATCCGGCAAATTTAGTACTGGAGCTGACAGAAACCCAGTTACTGCAGGAAATTGAAGCGGTTATCGTTAAAATGGAGCAATTGGGTAAGTTAGGTGTACGATTTTCACTGGACGACTTTGGTACCGGTTACTCGTCACTCAGTTACTTAAAGCGCTTGCCGCTTAATCAGTTGAAAATAGACGGCAGCTTTGTGCGCGATATCCTGGACGACCCCAGCGATGAGGCCATTATCAGGACTATTCTGGCGCTGGGTAACAGCCTCGAGTTGACTGTGATAGCAGAGGGCGTAGAGACAGTGGCGCAATATCTGGCATTGCGCCAATTAGGATGTCAGCAGTTTCAGGGTTATCTGCTGGGGCGGCCGGCACCGGTTACTGAATTGAGCTGTGCTCAGCAGACGCCGGGGTTATAACCAGCCAATCCTGCTATTGCTATGACCAGAGTGCCAGCCGGCCGAGAAACAACTGGCCGTGCTGCGACAGTAACCACAACAGCAAAATGCCATTGCCGATAATAACCAGTAAAAATTCACGTTGAAATAAGAACTTACGTTTTTTATGCGATAGCTTCTTCTGAGCCAGCAGGGCGCCGGGCCAGCCACCAATTAAACTGAACAGCTGCAGGCTCTGCTCCGGCAGGCGCTGGCCCTGGCGGGCTATTGCTGCGGCCTTGTCGGCACGGTACAGCCAGTAAGTGAACAAGCTGGCTTCAATGTATAAGATGGGCAGCACATAGGGCAGGGTACCAAATAGCAAGGCGATAACTACCAGCACCAGAAAGGCGCAGCGAAAATACAAGGCCACATCCTGAGTGTAATCAAGGTCTATGAAATCGGGATTAGCCAGTAGTGTGGCTTTAGCAGGGGCAGCGATAACTTTTAATTGGGTAGCAATGGGCCGGTCTTGTTTATCTTTGGCCAGAGTAAATTGCAGGCGGCAGCCTTCCGCCGGACGGATTTTGCTGTCAGTGAAATCACGGATATGAAAAAACAGTTGCCGGTTCTCGGGATCCGGCGCCAGGTTATCCGGTAATACAAAACCGAAACCTTTATCGTCGCGCCAGTGCACCACCTTGCCCGTCAACTGTTCTGGCTCTGTTGGCTGCATTGACTATTACCAAACCTCAGGTGTTGCAATAGCGAGAGTTTATCAGAAGTTTACTGAACAGTGGTTTAACGAGTTAGTAGAACTTTAGTTGCAAACCGCAGCTGTTTTAGCTGGCAATGTGCAGCCGCATAGATAAATCAACAGCCTGCACATGTTTGGTCAGAGCACCACTGGAAATAAAATCGACACCGGTAGTAGCCAGTTCTGTCAACCGCCCGGCAGTAATATTACCCGATACTTCCAGTTTCGCCTGGCCATTATTGATTTTTACCGCTTCGCTGATATCGGCCAGGCTGAAATTATCCAGCATAATAATATCGGCCTTTGCGGTCAGGGCCTGCTGTAGTTCAGCAAGATTTTCTGTTTCCACTTCTACCGGTTTGCCCGGGAAGTTTTGCCGGGCCTGTGCCACAGCTGCCTGAATAGAACCTGCTGCGGCAATATGATTCTCTTTAATCAGAAAGGCATCAAACAAGCCAAAGCGGTGGTTTAAGCCGCCACCACAGTGCACCGCATATTTCTGGGCAAAACGCAGCCCTGGCAGCGTTTTACGGGTATCCAGCAAGCGGGTGGCGGTATTGGCCAGCAGACTGACATAGTGGGCAGTGACGGTAGCAGTGCCACTTAACAGCTGCAAAAAGTTAAGGGCGCTGCGCTCACCGGTTAATAATAACCGGGCCGGGCCGGTCAGCTGACATAACAGGCTGTCGGCGGCAACCTGATCGCCATCTTTTACCTGCCAGTCAATGGTTACCTGGCCAGAGTTTGTAAACTGATTTAACTGAGCAAATACTTCGTCTACCCAGGCGGTACCACAAACCACACAGGCCTCACGGCTGATAATGGTGGCGCTGGCTTGCTGGCTTGCAGGGATCAGGCTGGCGGTGATATCGCCGTCGCTAAGTTGCAAAAAACCCAGGTCTTCGGCCAGCGCAGCCTGCACACTGCGTTTAATTTCCGGGGCCAGATAACGGTGGTGGGACGCTACAGTAGCTTGCTCAGTCATATTAATTTCGCTGGATTAGGGTCAGTTGGTTGCCTTGCTGGCGGAATTCTAACTGGTTTAACGCACTCATGCCTAACAAAATCTCGGTGCTGCCCAAATTTGGCACAACGCTGGCGCTAACCTGGCGCAGCACGATATCACCCAGTTGCAGCGATTCTATCTGGCTTAAATAGGCGCTGGTAATACCGTTGGCAGTGGCAACCTGAATTTGCCGGCCACGCGGCAGGCCCAGTTTTTCAGCAGTGCTTTGGGCAATAGCAACGGTGGTAGCGCCAGTATCAAGCAAAAAATCGACTGGTTGGCCGTTCAGCAGGGCTGTACCTACATAATGACCCGCCCGGTTGCGGATCAGCACGGTGCTGATTTCGCCGCTGCTACCCTGAATACTTTGCAGTTGCTGATTCGGGTTCCGCTTGCCGGCCAGGTAATCCTGAAAAAACAAAAATAGCATTACCAGCAGCAGTAGCCAGGCTAACCAGCTAAAGGCTTTGGCAAAAGGCGTTCGTTGCTCTGGTGCTTGCATTCACTGGCCTCAACATTGACAATGGCGGTCTAGCTTAATCACAGTGCGGGCTAAAGGCAAAAATTCCGATGAAAACTGCTCCCCGGCAATCTTGTCCACCAATCTTGCAGCGCCCTTCCACTCATTTTGATGAACGGCCGGAGGGCGAGCCGGTAAGCCTGCTGGTTATCCATAATATCAGTTTGCCCGCCGGCAACTTTGCCAGTGCCCCGCAGCAGGGCTGCCATGTAGACAACTTATTCTGTGGGACGCTCGATTGCAGTGCTCATCCAGACTTTGCCTCGCTAAAAGGGATCAGAGTCGCCGCTCATTGTGTGATCTGGCGTGATGGCAGTATTTTTCAGTATGTGCCTTTTGCCAAAAGAGCTTGGCATGCCGGCCAGAGTGAGTTCGCTGGTCGGGCCAGCTGTAACGATTATTCGATAGGGATAGAGTTAGAAGGCAGCGATAATTTACCGTATACTGAGCAACAGTACCAAAGCCTGATAGCCTTAAGCCAATACTTGCTGGCATGCTATAAGGACATCAGCCCACAGCGGATTGTCGGCCACTGCGATATCGCTCCCGGGCGCAAAACGGATCCCGGGCCGGCGTTTGACTGGGCATATTATCGGGCTGCAATTCGAGCCGCAATCAAGGAGAACAGGGAATGACGTTAATCAGTATGTTGCTGGCGTTAATTATCGAGCGACTGGCGGTACGCAGTGATGCCTGGCAGGCACAGCTCTATGTAAAAGCCTATATGCAGCTTAGTTTGAAAACCCCGCTGGCCAGGCTGGCCAGTAATCAACTGGGCCAGTATTTATGGTTGTTGTTGCCGGGCGCTGTAGTAGCGTTGGTACTGTGTCTGGTAGATAACCGCCTGCTTACCCTGATTGTTAACACCCTGGTACTGTTACTTGGCATTGGTTGCTGGCACTATCGCCAGTTGTACAAACAATATCTGAATGCGCAGGAGCGCGGCGATGCCGAAGCAGCGCACCTGGCGATGCAACAAATTCGTACCGACAGTGGTAGCAGTTTTGAGCAAAACAGTTATGGCCAGACCCTGATCTGGCTGAACTTTCGCTATTACGCCGCGACAGCATTCTGGTTTTTACTACTGGGCGCTTTTGGCGTGATTACCTATGTACTGCTGCGCCAGCTGCAGGAACGCTTATCATTAGTAGCTGCAGACGCAAGCACAGCAGCGACGGCTGACAGTGACGAAGTGGTTGCAGCCTATGCTGCTCTGCAACCAGAAACCGCAGGGCCGGATGCTGTGCATTACCTGACATATTGGGCGCAGTGGTTGCCAACCCGGTTATTTGGCTTAGGCTTTGCGTTAGTGGGTTATTTTTCGCGGGCATCCAACGCCTTGTTAGCTTACTTTATGGATTTTAGCACCGACAACGAGCAGGTATTGACTGAAGTTGCTACGGCGGCTGAGCCGCTGGAACAGGAGCAAATTAATACCCTGGATGAAAGCAGCGCCATGGTGCAGTTAGCCAAACGCAATATGTTGTTCTTTCTGGCCGTGGTAGCAGTGTTAACCTTAAGCGGTTGGTTGCGCTGAAATGGCGCACTCTGCTGAGCAGTTACTGCCATATATTGCGGCAACCTTTGATCAGATGCCGTTTAACCGCTTGCTGGGGTTACAGGTAAGCCGGTTTGCTGATGATGAGGTTGAGGTACGGTTTCCCTGGGCTGAGCAGTTGGTGGGTAATCCTATCCAACAGATCCTGCACGGTGGGGTAATTGCCACCGTGCTGGATGTTGCCGGCGGCATGATGGCGGTGGCCAGTGCTCTGGGGCGGATCAGCGAAATAGAACAAAGCGAACTGGTGCAGCGCTTTGGTAAAATGAGCACTATTGATATTCGCACCGACTATTTGCGGCCCGGCCGGGGCAAAGAATTTATCGCCACTGCCAGAGTGATCCGCTCTGGTAACAAAGTGGCCGTGTGCCGAATGGAATTGCATAACGAACAAGGTGTGCATATTGCACTGGGCACCGGTACTTATCTGGTGGGTTAGTGCGTGTTAACGCTTGCTGCCTGAATTTCTTCGCTGTTGCAGCCAGCAATCTGGGGTTACACAATGTCGTTAAGCCGGGAACAGAAGCTCGGTGGCGCCTTCGCCGCCAGTGCTTACACCCTTTGGGGCATCGCCCCGCTGTATTTTAAGCAAATTGATTTTATTGCCGCCACGGAAATTCTGGTACACCGGATTGTCTGGTCCTGTCTGCTGTTATTGCTGGTGTTATTGGCCCTGAAGCAGGGCGCTCAGCTTATCCGGTTAATGCGCCAGCCAAAATTAATGCTATGGCTGTTATTTACCTCGCTGATTCTGGGAGTTAACTGGGGGTTGTTTATCTGGGCGGTCAACAGTGATCATATGCTGGAAGCCAGCCTGGGCTATTACATTAATCCTTTGCTGAATGTGTTACTGGGCATGTTATTTCTGGGCGAACGGCTAAGAACCTTGCAATGGCTGGCTCTGGGGCTGGCGGCCAGTGGCGTGCTGATCCAGGTTGCTATTTTCGGTTCTATCCCCTGGGTCGCCCTGGCGCTGGCCGGCTCATTTGCTATTTACGGCTTGCTCCGCAAGAAACTAGCGGTGGAGGCAATCACCGGGCTGTTTGTCGAATCATTATTGCTGCTGCCAGTGGCATTGCTGTACTGGTGGTTTTATGCCGATAGCAGCGCCGTTAATATGCTGAACAATAGTGCGGGCTTGAATTTACTGCTGGTGGCAGCAGCCTTTGTTACCACCGTTCCTTTGTTATGCTTTATTGCCGGTGCCAGGCGCCTGCAGTTGTCGACCATGGGCTTTTTTCAGTATATCGGCCCCAGTCTGATGTTTGTGTTTGGGGTCTGGTTGTATCATGAGCCTTTGCGCCCAGCCAGTTTAATTACCTTCGGTTTTATCTGGCTGGCCCTGCTGATTTACAGCATGGACGCATGGCGTCATCTACGTTACCAGCGCAGCCTTTTGCGAAGCGCGGTGTGTTAAGCCAGAGTGCAGTTTACCGTTAATGTCATTGCAGGAGTAAGTTATGCCAGGCCCGTTAGACTTAATTGCTGTTATCTGGTTTTTTGTATTGTGGATAGGCTACACCCTGTTTGCCAAACGCAAAGCTAAGGTAGTCAGTTGTTTGTCGTTTGAGTTGCGGCGTAAACGCACCGACTGGATGCAAAAAATGTTGCTGCGCGACAATAAAATGGCCGATGTAGGGTTAATTTCCACCCTGGAACGCAACGTCACTTTTTTCGCTTCCAGTTCGCTGCTTATTTTAGCGGGTTTACTGACCGCTATGTCATCGGCCGAAAAGCTCAGCCTGATGCTGTCTAATCTGGTGCCCTGGGCAAATTACAGCGAAGGCTCGGTGCAACTGAAGTTGCTGTTGCTGACTTTTATATTTGTCTTCGCGTTTTTTCAGTTTACCTGGTCACTGCGCCAGTATGGTTTTTGCGGGGTATTAATAGGCGCAGCGCCCGATGGTCGTGATTTAACAGCAGATGATCAGGCGTTATACGCCAACCGGGCGGCCAAGGTAATTGATCAGGCAGGCCATTCGTTTAATTATGGCCTGCGCGCTATTTATTTTTCGTTATCGGCTTTATCGTGGTTTATTGACCCTGTTTTGTTTATGGTCAGCGCGGTGGTGGTGATGATCGTCATGAAACAGCGGGAATTTCACTCCAAAGTGCTGAAAGCCCTGCAGGAGTGCTAAAAAAGTAAAAAAGGGGTCTGAGTGAATAAATTATTCACTCAGACCCCTTTTTCAGGCTTCAGCAATTAGCGCCGCTCAAAGGCTTTAATCACCCGGGCCACGCCGTCGACATTGCGGGCAATATCCACGGCTTTATCTGCTTCCGGGCCTTGTACCAAACCCATCAGGAATACTTCAGCATTCTCGGTTACCACCTTAATATTCAGGCCGCTGACATCGCCATCGGCCAGCAGCTTGGTTTTGACCTTGGTGCTGATCCAGCTGTCGCGGGTGCGGGTGGTTAATGAAGTACTGTTGCCAAGCCGGATCTGATTATGGATATCGCGTACCCCCGGGGTGTCCTTGATTAACTGTTCAGCCTGTTGCTTTATCGCATTACTGCTGACCTGACCGGTCAGTAAAATAACACCGTTGTAACTGGTAACGTTAATATTGCTGCCATCCGGTATGCTATCGGCGGTGCCAATGGTGCGCCTGGCGCGGATAACAATACTATTGTCGTCCAGTTGTGAGCCGAGGGTGCGACGATCGTTGGCGGCAGTTGCCGCGGTTGCGCCACCGGCGACCACAGCCGCTGCACAGCCCTGAAGCAAAATAACAGCTGCAGTCAGCGCGATAAGTTTGCTGATGTTCATAGTTCTCCCTGCTGTGGAAACAGCGTAGTGTCAATTAGTTCGCAAATGCAATGCAATAAAAAGGTGTAACATTCAAATACCCTGGCCGGCCGGTGCGCCGGCACTTTTAGCTCAACATCCTGCTGGTTCAGCAAACCGGCGAGGTCGCTGTCGTTGTCGATGGTCAGGGCCACCACTTTCATATCGTTGGTTACCGCTGCTTCGACTGCTTTAATTAAGCTTTGTTCGGAGCCGGTAAGCGAAATAACCAGTAATACATCAGCAGCACCACCGAGCGCCCGTACCTGGCGGGCCAGGTAATCCTGATTAATATGATTATTCGGGTGCAGGCTGGAGATATCATTTTGCAAGGCCAGTGCCGGCAGGCAGGGGCGCTCGGTTTCAAACTGGTCGAGCAGCAGCTGGGCAAAATGGCCTGCCAGGCTATGGCTGGCGCCAGCGCCACAGCAAAGTACCTTGCCGCCATTAATCAGGCTGTTAACAATAACCAGCGCACTGTTTTCAATAGGCTCGGCCAGTGCTTCACTGGTGGCGATCATGGTTTGAATATTTTCACTGAAAAGCTGTCGGATATGTTCCTGCATTACCCTGTCCTTCTAACTGAATGCATTTTGCAGCCAGTTGTAGTGAAAGGGCTCGCGCCCTTCAATTGCTAATACGTCAATCCGGCATGGCTGATTCTGGCCGCCATGTTGCTGTAAATACCAGCGCACAGCCCGCAACAGTTTTTGTTGCTTGGCAACAGTTATGGCCGCAAGGGCACCGCCAAACGCATTGCTGGCGCGGTATTTTACCTCAATAAACAGCAGCTGCTCGCCCTGCCGCATCACCAGATCAATTTCGCCGGCTTTACACTGGAAGTTACGGCAAACCAGGCTCAGGCCCTGCTGCTGCAAATAGTCCAGTGCCAGTTGCTCGTAGCGCTCGCCTTTGTTATTCATCCTAAGTTATTCATGCTCAGGGTTCTTGTACAGCAATTAAGCGGTTATTACGATAACTTGCCCAGCTCAGTCGCCGCACAACGCTGCCATCTTTATCCAGACTGAGCTGACCGGTCAGGCCGGAGAATACCAGTGCCGGTAAATGCTGTTGTTGTTTCAGGCGGGCGATTAATTGATAGGCGTCATGGCCCATTGCATAAAGCCGCTGCAGTATTTCGTCCTGATCGGTAAACAACTGCTGATATTGTTCACGCAGTTGCACACTGCTTTGTTCACCCAGCATCCAGGGCATTTCGGTAAAGGTCAGGCCATTTAAATCCCGCTGCTCATTTTGGTCCAGGCTGGCACTGAAGCTACGCGAACTGGCATAAACCGGCAAGCGAGGCGCAGTCTGGTTTACTGATACGTCGACATAAGGTTTAAATAAACGGGTCTGCACCGGATCGGCCAACAGGTAAATGGCATCAATATCGAGCCGGCTATGCGGTTCAGCTTCTAATTTGATATTGCTACTGATTAAACCACTGATACTGCGGATCCGGTTCTGGCTGCTATCGGTTTCCAGCAAATTGCTGACAATCGACTCCAGTTCTGCTTTGGCACTAAATTGATAAAGCTCGGGAGTGGGGTGACCCAGGGCCTGCCACTGGCTGGCAAAATGCTGTTGCATCCGTTGGCTGATATTATTGCGGGCACTGATTACCACCGGGTGCTGGTAACCTTTTTGTTGAAACAGCTCTGCCATCTGACTTGCTTCATCTTCCAGGCTCAGCGCATAAAAAAAGTGATTATCCCTTTTCGGCTGGCCCGGGTCACGACTGTTTAAAAACAGGGTAGGCCAGGGCCAGTCTTGCTGCAGGCTGATTAAATCAACCTGGTCCCGTAGCAGCGGGCCGATAACAAAATCAACCAGCTGCTGTTTTAATGCAGCGGTAATCTGTTCCGGGCTTTGCTGGCTGTCGATAAAAATAAGCTGCGGCGCAGTTTCCTGTTCGCTGGCGGCACTGATCAGGCCGTATTGCAGCGCTTTGGCATGGGCCCGGAAATTACCGGTTAATGGCAGTAATACCCCAATCCGCTCTGGCTGATAAGGGGTTAAGGTAAGCAGTTGCTGCAGCGCCTGCGGTAAAGCATCAGGCCCTGGCATAAAGGGGTAGCGTTGGTGCCAGTCAGCCAATGCTTGCTGCAGAACCTGTTGCTGACCAATATTTACCCGGCTAAGCTGGGCCAGATTTAACCACGCCAGGTTGCGGTTAGTGGCATTGGTGCGCAGGGTGGCCAGGTTGCTTTGATTTAACGCAGTAAGCTGCTGCCACAGTACATTCCATAATTCGGGATAGTTGTCGGCACTTTGTTGCTGCTGGTCCAGTTGTAACAGCCAGCGGCTGGCTGCCAGGCTGCGCTGCTGGGTCGCATAAAACTGTGCACCCTGCCATAAGTATTCACTGACATTAGCTTCTGGCAACGTATCAAGGCTGGTGGTTTCAAGTAAGGCACTGGCTCGCTCGAGCTCATTGCTGGCCAGATAGGCCTGCAGCAATAATAAGATATTGCGCTGGCGTACCAGATAATATTCGCTGTTTGCCAGGGTGTGAGTTATCGCCAGTGCCAGCGGATACTGTTGTTGTTCTAATGCTGCCCGGGCTGCCCGCAGCAAATGTATTTGCCTGGCTTCGCCCTGATAATTACGGGCTTTTTGATATAACTCCTTGGCATCTTCAACAATAGTGACCGGCAATTCCTGCTCAGTTGACCCTAGCGGGCGCTCAGACGTTGTTTTTGGTTGCTGGGCGCAGCTGGCTAACAGGCCGCACAGGCTTAGAAATAGCAGTGGCTTTAATTTGCTGGAATTCACGTTGCACAGTACCATTAGGCTTTTAATAGGGCTATCTTACTTAGACTGCCCGCCAAGCTCAATTAAATAGCGAAATATGACTAAACAAACCGGATCTTTGTATGTTGTTGCCACACCTATCGGCAATTTAGCTGACATTAGCGAGCGCGCAATTGCTACCTTAAAACAGGTTAGCTGTATCGCCGCTGAAGATACCCGCCATACCGGTAAGCTGCTGGCGCACCTTGGCGTACAAACCAAAACGCTGGCGTTGCACGACCACAACGAAAAGCAGCGGGCGGCCAGTATTATTGCCCGCTGTCAGCAGGGCGAAGATATCGCGCTGGTATCTGATGCCGGTACGCCGCTGATTAGCGACCCGGGCTACAATCTGGTGCGCCAGTGTCGGGAAGCCGGCATCAGAGTGGTGCCAATTCCGGGGCCTTGTGCGGTTATTACGGCGCTCTGTGCTGCGGGCCTGCCAACAGACAAATTTTTGTTCATCGGTTTTCTGGCAGCAAAAAGCAACCAGCGTCAGGCGCAACTGGCGGCATTACCGGCCGACGTCGGTACCATAGTGTGCTATGAAACGGCGCGACGGATTCAGGCCTGTCTGGACGATGTAGCTCTGGTGCTGGGGCCAGAGCGCGAGCTGGTGCTGGCCAAAGAGCTGACTAAAACGTTCGAGGCGTTTTGTCATGGCACGCCGGCGCATATTCAGGCCTGGTTAAATGAAGATCCGCAGCGTTGTCAGGGCGAAATGGTGCTGATGATTGCCTCTGAACCGGCTAAAGCGGCCAGCGATATTAGCGAGCAGGCGCAAACCACCCTAAAAATTCTGTTGGCTGAACTGCCGGTAAAACAGGCTGCGGCATTAACAGCGCAAATTCATAACGAAAAGAAAAACCCACTGTATAAGCTGGCCTTAGAATGGGCTGGCAGTTAATGCTGATTCACGTATAATGCGCGCTGAGTTGGCCAAGACAATCGCTGCTTGCGCAAGCAAGGGGAGGAAAGTCTGGGCTCCACAGGGCAGGGTGCCAGGTAACGCCTGGGAGGCGCGAGCCTACGACCAGTGCAACAGAGAGCAAACCGCCGATGGCCCGCGCAAGTGGGATCAGGTAAGGGTGAAAGGGTGCGGTAAGAGCGCACCGCGCGACTGGCAACAGTTCGTGGCACGGTAAACTCCACCCGGAGCAAGATCAAATAGGCCCTCTATGGCGCGGCCCGCGTTGAGGGCGGGTAGATTGCTTGAGGCTCAGGGTGACCTGAGTCCTAGAGGAATGATTGTCACTCTGGCAACAGAGCACAGAACCCGGCTTAATGGCCAACTCACCTATTTCTGCCTGCTGCTGGCTGGCGACCTTTGTTAATAGTCGTCAAAGCCTTTTTTCCTGGCCTGCGGTAAGGCTTGTTGTGTAATATCCAATGTAATATTCCGGTACTGCTCATCTAAGCTAATACTTATCTCTTCACTAACTGACGGTTGTTTTTGCCATGGGTGCCAGGTTTTCAGCTGAAAGCTTGTCTGAGGTAAGTCGTTAAAGTGTGCGTCGCCGTTGGCATCTGTTAAGGCGGTAAACCGGCTGGTGCTAACGTAAATATATGCCAGCATATTATCGTGAATATTGCAGCCCAGCGTCACCACACCTGCCTGGTCAAATAATACCGGCGCCTCCGGCTTGCCGGCGTACAAGCGTAACTCAAATATTTTAGCTTTAGAAAATGAATATACATGATGTCGGGTCTTATCAAGATTCGGGAAGTCAATTAACGTTCCTTGTTGCACCATACTGACAAAAGGTTGGAAGTTTAAATCCTTTTGTATGACGTGTACGACTTCTGGCTCTGGTTCTGCCGGATAATTGTCGTTTATTAGTTCAATTACGGTATAAGGGACGGGCCGCTGCGCAGCATCGGTCACTTTGATATGCAGTGTGGCTGCATCGTTTTGCCAGGGCAGGAAGAAAACAACTAATAAAATGAGCTTATGCATAAATGCGCTTATATTTACCAAATAGCGTTCGACGATAGTACATTAATTTAAGAATAGCACCGAAAAAAGCCTGAGAGGTTCTTTATGATAGCGATGACTACCCGCATGACCTGCTGTGTGCTTTGTTGCCTGCTTGCATGCAGTAGTAAAGCGGTTGAGCTGACTTTTAGTGGCAAAGGCGAAATATTCATCTCACAGCAGGAGCCCGCCGCACCGCTTAACAAAACTTGGTTTAATCGCGGTACCGGACAACTTGATTTTGCTGAGTCGGCCATAGGCCCTGGCCCGCAATACTTTACTTTAGATGCTGCCACTGACTCCGCCTTTTCTGGCCGGATTCACGCGCAGTGGCATAACAGGCCCGAGACCGGTTTATCTATTACTGAAGCCTGGCTAAACTGGGCGCCATTGCCTGTAAACGGCTATCGGCTCCGTGCCCGGATAGGTTACTTTTATCCGCAGTTGTCACTGGAAAATACCGACACAGCCTGGACATCGCCATATAGCAGTACATTTTCTGCGATCAATAGCTGGGTTGCAGAAGAAATTCGTGCCCGCGGTGGCGAATTAAGTATCGGCAGGCCAGGGCATTTTTTTCAGTCAAGTCAAAGCTGGACTGCATTTATCGGTGCTTTTCAGGGCAATGATCCCGCAGGCACAATATTAGCGTGGCGCGGCTTTGCTTTACACAATTTGCAAACAGGTTTGGGTGAGCGGGTAGATTTTGCCAATTATCTTAGCTTGCAAACAGGCCCTCTGGTGTTACAAAACCCCTGGGTGGAACCCACCCGCGAGTTAGATCATCGTACAGGCTACTATGTTGGGTTGCATTGGCAATACGGGCAGCACACGCGGATCAGAGCTTACTATTACGACAATAACGGCGATCCATTAGTGTTTAGTCATCAGCAGTATGGCTGGCGTACCCGCTTTAACAGCATTGCAATGCAGCATTTTATTAATGAAAACTGGCAGCTGGTTGCCCAGTGGTTAGATGGTAATACCCTAATGGGGCCTGGTGCTGTCGATGCTGATTTTACTGCCTGGTTTTTACTGGCGCATTGGCAACGGGGGGCAATAAGCGCCACCGTCCGCTACGATGACTTTAACGTTGTTGATAAAGACACCATCCCAAATGATAACAATAACGGAAATGGACAGGCTATTTTGCTGGCGTTAAGTTATTCGTTAAATGACCAGCTGAATGTGGGTGTAGAGCGCGTGATGCTCAATAGTGAGCAGCAGAATCGCCAGCAATGGGCCTGGCCAGTTAAGCAGCAGCAAACATTAAGTAAGTTAGTGCTAACCTGGCGCTGGCCATAAAAAAGCCCGCGCAGAGCGGGCAAAAGGTACCAGGAACAACATGGGGTGTTACATAAACTTGTATTCCAGCAGTAAGGTAAAGGCCCGGCCGCGAGGGTCGGCAATCCGCGGTTCCCAGGCGGCACCGGCAGAAAAATCATTCTGATGCGCAGTAAACGGCGGGTCTTCATCAAACAGGTTTTTTATGCCAAATGTGATATTGAGATCTTCAATACCTTTATAGCTTACGCTGTAGTTATAGGTTATGTACTCATCAACATTGGGGTTCCATTGTGATGGTATATAGGTGCCGTTACGCACGCTCACCGGCAACTCGTCCTTATAACCGTCCCGATACAGCTGAGTCAGGCTATGGCTCCAATCACCCCGCACATAACTGAAGTTAACAGTATGCTTCCATTTAATTGGCAGGTTAAAGTAGCGTACATATTCGCCTACCAGATTATCGCTGTAAGGCAGGCTGTCGATCCCTTTAGATTTAAAGGTGTCAATATAACTGCCGTTCAGGTTAACTTTCCAGGCACCGCCGGCCAGTTCACCCATTAGGTTAACGTCCAGCTCAATACCTCTGGTCAGGGTACCACCGGAATTTATAAAGCGGCGGTCTATTGCGACGACATCGCCTGCTGAGTTACGTATCCAGTTGCCAACAAACAGATCATAGTTTTCAATTAACACATCGCGCGGCGCTGAGCGGATAGTATCGGTGCGCTCAATTTCCCACCAGTCGACGCTGAAATTCAGATAGTCTGTCGGCACCACCACAACGCCCAGACTTTTCTGTTCTGACTCTTCCGGTTCAAGATCTGGTTTACCACCGAACAGCTCTACCGGTTGAATACGTTCACAACCCGCAACAGTTTCGTCTGCTGCAGCGCCCGGACAGGTAGCCGGGTCTGCCAGGTCAAGACCGGTGTACTGTGATTCGGTTACGCCATTAAACAGTTGGTTAAATGACGGTACTTTAAAGCCGGTACTAAACGCACCCCGCACCATCAGCTGCTCCATAGGCCGATAACTGAATGCCACCTTAGGATTAGTGGTGCTGCCGAAACCGTCATATTTGTCATAACGGCCTGCTAAGGTGACTTCAAGTTGTTCTGTGACCGGTAAATAAAATTCTGCAAAAAGCGCTTTAATGTCCCGGCTTACTTTTTCCAGCACATTTGCGTTATCAAAGGGTGCTAAAAATACCGGCCGCATTTCAGCGCGTTCATCACCATTAAATTTAAATTCCTCACGGCGCAAGTCGGTACCAACTGCCATCATGATCTCGCCGCCCGGCAATTCAAAGCCAATTTCACCAGAAATAGTGGCGTCAATCTGGGTCATTACCGACTCGCCACCATACAGGGTCACGCCCCTGGCAGAGGCGCTTTGTAGCGCATTAATACCCGCTGCCGACTGACTTTGGCCTGGTAACAGGAAAGGATTCAGATCACCACTGCCAAGGGCGGCCTGCAAGCCATCGGTAAAGTAATATCCGCCACCCAGTTGCGACTCTGACTCACTGGAAGCGCGGGAAATACCGACATTGTAATCCCAGTCGGCTACCACACCTTCAAACGACGCCAGTAAGCGATAAGATTTAGTGGTGGTATCTATCTCGCGGCCACCACATGCCATACAGCGCCAGCGATAGGCAATACTCTCGCCGTAGTTAAGTTGATCGGTGCCAAAATAGTTTGCCAGGGCGGTAAAAATAGTATCGTAAGCCGCGCCGGTACTTGGGTACCAGGTGCTGGGGCCAAAAGTGCCACTGGGAGAAATTTGATAGGGTTCAAATGCTTTACTGACGTCGACTTCTGAAGCAACAAATTCGATAGTGGCCATATGCTGTTCAGCCAGTTTAAACGATGCCCGGCCAACAAAATCAATGCTTTCCTGTGGTTGTTGAATCCGCGCAGCCGCCGGGTAATCCCAGGCACAGGCATAACGGGACGACTCTGAACTCCATAGTCGCTGATCGTAAGGACCCATCATATCGCCGCCGGTTTCACAGCCCGCTGCGCCGGGTAAATCCAGAATGTTGACCGCAATAACTGACTGGCCATCAAGCGGGTCAATCAGGCCGGTACCAATCAGGTTAGGCTGAGAAGCCCCACGGTTAAATACTGTGGCAAATGGCGTGCCCCGGGTATCCGGTGATAAACCCCGTTCTGGCTGGAAAGTATTAGAAAAGTCCCGGTCTGAGCCTTTTAAAACTTCATTTTTTTTGAGTGACAGGGTGGCAAAGGCATTCCAGCCATCTATATTGTAGTCACCCGCACCCACCAACAGATTAGTGCGATAAATATTACCACCACCGGCTTCGGTGTGGTCTGCGAAGGCAGAGACTTCCGCCCCGGTATAATCTCGTTTGGTAATAAAGTTTATTACGCCGCCGATGGCATCGGTACCATATACCGCCGAGGCGCCATCACGTAACACTTCTACCCGGTCCAGTGCGGCAAAGGGAATTGAGTTTAAATCTACCGCCCGGCCTTTTAAGCCATGGGTGGCGACACGGCGGCCGTTTAGCAGTACCAGGGTAGCGTCGGCACCCTGGCCACGCAGGTTCGCGCCAGACACGCCATTATTACCACGTTGCTCTCCGGAAACGATACCACCATTACTTGCGAGGTTATCAGATGCATTACCGGCAATGTTCATTTGCAACAGCAATTGTTCAGCCGAGGTAATACCTGCAGCATCAATATCGGCTTTGCTAAATACTGTAATAGGCAAAGCGCCTTCCAGCTCGGTTCTTTTTATGCTGGAGCCGGTAACCCGGATCCGTTCTACTTTGGCATCTGAGTCGGTAGTGTCAGATTGCACAGGATTATCCTGCGCAAAAGCATGGGTGCTAAGGCCGGCTAGGGTAAGGGCCTGAATAAGTTTAGTCAACTTCATCACTGTCTCCTGGATTTGCAGTTGTGTCTTATTATCGCTATCCGTTAGTCGGGTTCTGAGCGCCCGTTTTCATTGTTGTTGGCAGATGTTTATTTTCTGCGCAAAATTAACATAGCAATAATTTTTTGGTTTTGAAAATAATTTATGCTAAAAATTGTTATTAATTGGAATATTTGATTCTATTTGCAGCTATTATAAGAGTCAGCCAGTGATTTTCGTGCGCTGGCAAGAGGAAAAAATGAAGCTACATTATTGTTTAATTGTGCTTTTATGCTTAGGCAACTGGTTTTTTCAGGGCAACACCTATGCTGAGTCAGATATTCCTATGTTAAAAACCGATCATCTGACTGCCGATTACTGGCTGGCCAAAGTGGCAGATGCCAACACCGTGCTGTTAACGCAGGCCCAAATCAGTGCCCGCAATCAAGACACCTTTGCCCGCCAGGCCCAAATGCACGATTTAGCCGGCCTGCCAGCCAGTTTAAGTGCCCAGCAGTTAACCGCCCTGATCAGTAGCGCCAGTGCTAAGCCAGCACAGCCCCGTTTTTATGCCGATGGTGCCGCAGTCACTGCCGCACAGTGGCAGGCTTACCAGCACAACCTTAATACCGACGCAGTGCAGGCTACCAACCCGGTCCGGTTTGGCCTGGTGGTAAAGCGCACTGATTTACGCAGCATGCCCACTGCAGACCGGGTACATAATGAAAATATGGCACTGGATTTAGATCGCTTTCAGGAAACCGCCCTGTTTCCGGGCGAAGCGGTCGCTGTGTTACACCAAAGTCGCGATGGCAAGTGGCTGCTGTTGCAGAATTACCATTACACTGGTTGGGTGCAGGCAGCGGATATTGCGCTTGGTAGCCGGCAACAGGTACTGGCATACAGCGAACAAGCGCCGTTTCTGGTCGTTACCGGTGCCCGGGCTTACACCAGCTATACGCCGGCTGTGCCGGCTATTTCCGAATTACTGCTGGATATGGGCAGCCGCTTACCGCTACTCACTGCCAAAGATACCGGCCATAATGTGCACGGCCAGAACCCGCATGCCAGCTATATTGTTAAACTGCCGGTGCGTAGCAGTGATGGCAGCCTGGATTTTACCCCGGCATTAATTGCCCGCCAGCAGGATGTCAGTGTTGGTTATCTGCCTTACACCACTGCTAATGTGCTGCAGCAGGCATTTAAGTTCCTTGGCGACCGCTACGGTTGGGGGCATGATTATGACAGCCGCGACTGCACCGGCTTTATTATTGAAATTTACCGCAGCTTTGGTTTGCTGATGCCACGTAACTCCGGCCAGCAGGGCGAGGGCAGTTATGGTCACAATGTCCGCTTTAGCGCCCAAAGCAGCCACAGCGACAAGCTGGCGGCAATCAGTGAAGCCAGCGCAGGAGATTTAATTTACCGGCCCGGTCATGTCATGTTGTACCTGGGGAATGATAACGGCGAGCCCTTTGTCATTCACTCGGTACATGAACTGGCCTATTTTTCAGGCAAAGATTCTGAAAAAAATGCCGGCGCTACGCAGACGAAGCCTGAGCTGTATCAGGGTATTTTAAATGGGGTGGCAGTAACACCGTTAACCCCGCTGCAGCTGACGGCTGACAGCAGTTATCTGGATAAAATATACGCGATTAAATCATTGCGTTAACCGAGGCTCCTATGAAAATTACCGACATCCGGCTGGGCATGCTTACCATACCACTGAAAACCCCGTTTAAAACGGCGCTGCGCACCGTGCAGCAGATTGAAGATGTGGTGGTAATGATTGAAACCGACACCGGCCATACCGGCTACGGTGAGGCGCCCGCCACGGCGGTTATTACCGGTGATATTCACGGCTCAATTATCGGTGCTATTAACAGCGTGATAAAGCCGAAACTGGTTGGGCAGCAAATTGCCGATTTAAATCATATTATCCGCCTTATTCAGGGCGCTATTATGAAAAACTACAGCGCCAAAGCCGCGGTAGAAATGGCGGTATATGATTTATTCGCCCAGCTGTATCAGGCCCCTTTGTACAAAATACTGGGTGGTGGTGTACCAAAAATAACCACAGACATCACCATTAGTGTCGACTATATCGATAAAATGGTGGCCGACTCACTCAGTGCCATCGACCGCGGCTTTGAAACCCTGAAAGTGAAAGTGGGCAAAGATATTGGCGTCGATATCGAGCGGGTTAAAGCAATTTATGGCGCCGTAGCCGGTAAGGCATTGATCCGGTTGGATGCTAATCAGGGCTGGACCGCCAAAGAAGCGGTATATGCGCTGCGCAAACTGGAAGATGCCGGGGTGCGGCTGGAGCTGGTGGAGCAGCCGGTAAAAGCGTACGACTTAGACGGCTTAAAATACATTACCGAGCGGGTACACACCCCGGTAATGGCCGATGAGAGCAGTTTTGGCCCGCGCGAAGTAATAGAGCTGATTAAAATGCGTGCTGCCGATATTATTAATATCAAGTTGATGAAGACCGGTGGTATAGCCAATGCCATTAAAATTGCCGACATCTGCTCGTTTTATGATATGCAGTGCATGATAGGTTGCATGCTCGAAGGCAGTATCAGTGTGGCGGCAGCGGTGCATGTTGCGGTAGCTAAGTCAGATGTCATTACTAAAATTGATTTAGACGGCCCGTCGCTTTGTGCTTTTGACCCGGTAACCAGCAGTGTCAGCTTTAATGATGCCGATATTACCATTGGCAATGCGCCGGGGCTGGGAATTACCGCTATCGATGGTTTAAAAATGTTGCCATAGCCCGGCAACTCCGCGTCGGCTTGGGTTATGGTTTTTCCAGCAAGCCGAGTAACTCGGTACTTTCGGTTAGTGCAAGATCGTTATTTTGCCAATGACAAAGCTGTAAATACAGCATATGACACAGATGCTGTTGCGCCAGCTGGGTTAAAATCGGGTTTAAGCGAATGTCTTCTTCAGCACTTAAGGTAAACAGGGTGATGTCGGCCGCCAGGCTCTGGGCATTGGTTTTATAGCTGGTCAGCGAGATAATTTTCAGCTGGCGGCTTTTGGCATAGTGCTCCAGCTTTAATAAGTCACTGTTCTGGCCGGAATCGGATACTAATAATAATACGCTGGTATCGGTTAAACTGCGGGCCAGTTGCAGCGCTAACGCCGGATCAGCGTGATGCAGCGCCAGCTTGCCCAGTTGCAGCAGGCGAAACTGCATATCTGCCACTACTATCGCTGATTTGGCAAAACCGGCCAGCAGTATTTTATCAGCGCCCTGCAATAACCGGGCTGCCTGCAGCAGGGTTTTTTCGTCGTTAATAGTCAGTAAGGTTCGCAAATGCTGTTGCAGGCTGAACTGTAACTGCTCGCCAATCCCCAGCAAACTGGCGTCGTCGTTGTTTTTATCGGCCTGATCCCGGTTCATGGTGCTGGCCGTAACCACCGCTTCGTTGATCGCCAGTTTCAGATCAGGGTAACCTTTGTAGCCCAGCTTCTGACAAAACTTCACTACACTGGACTGACTAATACCAACCGCATCGGCCAGTTGCTGCGAGGAGTAATCGCGCAACATATGGGCATTGTCCAGAATAAACTCGGCCAGCTTGCGTTCTATAACCGACATCTGGTCCAGCATGCCACGTATCTTCAGTAAACTCAGCATAGGCGGTGTTCTTAGGCTCAACCGGCCAGGCTGCCGGTTATAAAAAATTAGTTATGCAATATGTAAATTTATATTGAATAATTTATTCGGCAATAGCAAGTTTTCTGGCAAAAAAGCCGCCGCGGCTAAATTAATTTTCAGCAGACCGCCGGGCAAACCTTTTCTTATTCGCCACTTTTCCCCACCAAAATCATCAACTTCAACCGAGCGCCCGATTTTACTGGATCTATATCGATCACCAGACTCGGTTTTTACCTTGACATTGGTTAAAGCAGAGCCCTAAACTGTATCGTTGTGGGGATTTGTGGGTAATTGTGGATCATTTTGGAATTTTCCAGACGATTCAGGCTGGCGCTGCGCTAAAAATCGCAGGCCGCTTAACCAGGCAGATAAGTTATGTTTCGTGGGTCATTTACACTGACATTAGATGATAAGGGACGGTTAGCGCTGCCAGCGCGTTACCGGGAAATCCTGTTGTCTGAAAATCAGGGCCACTTGATCTGCACCATCGACTTACACGACCCCTGCTTATTATTGTATCCGCTGGCAGAGTGGGAAGAAATAGAAGAAAAACTGAAGTCTCTGTCCAGCCTGAACCCGCAGGAACGTCGCCTGCAGCGTTTATTACTGGGTAACGCCACTGACTGCGACATGGATAAAAGCGGCCGTATTTTAGTGCCGGCACCGCTGCGCCAGCACGCCGGCCTGGCTAAGAATATCCGCTTAGTAGGCCAGTTGAACAAATTTGAAATCTGGGACGAAGCCGCCTGGCATGAGCGCTTAACCGCTGATATTGAACTGGAACAGGCTCAGGCAGGCACCGTTGAATTATCTGAACGATTACAGGACTTTGTACTGTAAATGACTAGCCAAGCTCATATCTCTGTCTTGCTGCAAGAAGCAATCGACGGACTCGCAATTAAAGCCGACGGCAATTACCTGGACGGCACCTTTGGTCGTGGCGGCCATAGCAGGGAAATTCTTAAATTACTTGGCCCGAATGGCCGTTTATTCGCAATTGACCGCGATCCCTCCGCCATCGCTGCTGCAGCCCCACTGCAAGCTGATGCGCGTTTTCACATCACCCATACCCCCTTTGCCGCCCTGGCAACTGTAGCTGAGCAACAACAGCTCAGCGGCAAATTAGACGGCATCTTGCTTGATTTAGGTGTGTCATCCCCGCAACTGGACGATGCCGATCGTGGCTTCAGTTTTATGCGCGACGGCCCGCTCGATATGCGGATGGACCCCAGCAGTGGTGTGTCAGCGGCACAGTGGCTGGCAACAGCTGATGTTGAAGAGATTAGTTTTGTGCTACGTGAATATGGCGAAGAGCGTTTTGCCTGGCGGATTGCCCAGGCAATAGTAGCGGCGAGAGTGGAGACGCCCTTTAGCCGCACTGCCCAGCTGGCGAAACTGATTAGTGACAGCGTGCCAAAAAGCCATAAAGAGAAAAAGCATCCGGCTACCCGCAGTTTTCAGGCTATTCGTATCTACGTGAACAGCGAGCTGGAGCAGGTCAACCAGGCGCTGCATGCGGCCATGGCAGTACTGAAACCAGGTGGCCGCCTGGTGGTGATCAGCTTTCATTCGCTGGAAGACCGGCTGGTTAAACAGTTTATGCGGCGTTATTCCAAAGGCGAGCCGGTACCGCGTGGTATGCCGTTAACTGATGCGCAGTTATCAAAGGCTATTCCGTTCAAGCTGGTTGGTAAAGCCATTATGCCATCTGAGGCCGAACTGGCTGCTAATCCGCGGGCGCGCAGTGCCGTGCTGCGGATTGCTGAAAAGCAACTTATTGCAGAGAGGCCGGCGCAATGAGTCAAATTCAGCTGGAACGATTAATCAGTCAGGACTGGCGCCAGCACAAGCTGGCCGGTGTGCTGTTGCTGGCTTGTATTGTTTCAGCACTGGCTGTGGTGTATCTGGCCCATTTAAACCGCCAGCTGACCATTGCCCAGGACACCTATTACCAGCAACGTGACCAACTTGATACGCAATGGCGCAATTTGTTGCTGGAGCAACGATCTTTAGCCGAACACAGCCGGGTGGAGGATATCGCCAGGCGCAGCTTAAATATGCAGCGGCCCAGCGGCGAGCGAGAAATAATGGTGAGGCCGCAATGACAGCTAAACCACGCAAAAGCCAGGCCAAAGCCCGCCAGTATCCGTCAGTAATTAGCTGGCGTTTTGCCTTTGTAATGATCATGCTGACCCTGGTATTTGCTGCCTTGCTGGCCCGGGCTGCCTGGTTGCAGGTAATAGAGCCGGAAATGCTGGTAACCCAGGGCGATCGCCGCAGTTTGCGGGTCGAGGCCGATACGGTAATGCGTGGCATGGTGTTCGACCGCCATGGCGAAGCACTGGCCATCAGCGTGCCGGTTGAGGCCATCTGGGCTGATCCGAAAATTGTTATCGAACGCAATGCGCCCGGTGATGAGCGGCGCTGGCATGCGCTGGCTGACATTATGCAAATGACCCCACAGCAATTGCTAAGCCGGGTAGGTGATGATCCAAAACGGCGCTTTGTTTATTTGCAGCGTCAGGTTAATCCGGCGGTGGTCGATTACGTTAAAAAACTGAAAGTGCCGGGAATTTACTTCCGCCAGGAGTCAAAACGTTATTATCCGGCCGGTGAAGTTACCGCTCAGTTAATTGGCTTTACCAACGTCGATGATGTTGGGGTGGAAGGCATCGAAAAACGCTTTGATGCCCTGCTTACTGGTACCGCCGGTCGCAAAGTATTCCGTAAAGATGCCAAGGGCCGCGAAATTGAAGTGCTGGAGCGCCAGGACGCCACTGCACCGAAAAATTTGCAGCTAAGCATTGACCAGCGTATTCAGACCGTTGCTTATCGTGAACTGAAAAAGGCCGTGTTATCACATGGTGCTACCTCTGGTTCGGCGGTGGTGGTCGATGTCGCCAGCGGCGAAATTCTGGCAATGGTAAACAGCCCGTCATTTAACCCTAATAACCGGCGTGATACACCGGTGCATCGTTATCGTAACCGGGCTATTACCGATACCTTTGAACCGGGTTCCACCATGAAGCCGCTGGCGGTATTAAGTGCGCTGGAATTTGGCAGCGCCACCCTCGACACCGTGGTCAACACTCACCCAGGTACTATGCGGATTGGTGGCAGCTGGGTGCGCGACCCGAACAACTATAAAGAGCTTGATTTAACGGGCATTATTCAGAAATCCAGCAATATGGGCGTGGCGAAACTGGTACTGGAAATGCCGCATCAGCATGTTATTGGCTTATACAACAATATGGGGCTGGGTGAAGATACCGGCCTGGGCCTGGCGGGCGAAAGCAGTGGTATTTTCAGCTACCGTCAGCGCTGGTCTGATTTTGAACGTGCTACTTTTTCATACGGTTACGGATTGTCAGTAACAGCGGTGCAGCTGGCCCGGGCCTACGCCACTATGGCTAACGGTGGCATTAACCGGCCACTTAGCATTATTAAAAATAATGAAGCGGAACCCGGCCAGCGGGTTTTGGCGCAAAAACATGCGCTGGCTATGCTGGAAATGATGGAAGCGAATATTGGCCCTGGTGGCACCGCAACCCGGGCCCAGGTTCATGGCTATCGGGTTGGTGGTAAAACAGGTACTGCGCGTAAGGCTGTTGCCGGTGGCTATGGTGACGATTATATCGCCTCTTTCGCCGGGGTAGGCCCGGTGTCTGACCCGCGGATTGTCACGGTAGTGGTCATCAATGAACCTGCTGGTGATTTTTATCACGGTGGTGAAATAGCCGCGCCGGTATTTGCCAGTATCATGGGCGCCAGCCTGCAATTACTTAATGTTACGCCTGATGCCGATACCGGCCTGGCGCTGATCAGCCGTGCAGGAGGTCGCAATGCCAACTAACCAGTTACATTTATGGTTGCCTGAGCTGGCAAGCCAGCTAACTGACCGGCCGCTGCAGCATTTACGGCTGGACAGCCGGTTAGTAGCAGCCGGTGACGTATTTATTGCCATGCCCGGTACCCGTGAGCATGGTAACAAGTACATCAGCCAGGCACTGGCGCAAGGCGCGGCGCTGGTGCTGACTGACAAAGCTAATGATCAGGAGCAATGTGGCCAGGACCCGCGGGTGCTGGTGATGGCCGATTTAGTAGCACAGATGCCGCAGCTGGCAGCCCGTTTTTATCAGCAGCCGCAACAGCAGTTACAACTGGTTGGTATTACCGGTACTAACGGTAAATCCAGTACCAGCTGTTTTATCAATCAGTTAGCAGAGCACTGTGCCACGCCGGCAGCGGTAATCGGCACTTTAGGTTATGGCCACTGGCAGCAGTTAACACCACTACTAAATACCACACCACACTATATTGAATTACAACGCATTCTGGCTGAATTTGTGGCCGAAAAGCGCCAGCTGGTGGCGATGGAAGTCTCCTCCCATGCTCTGGCACAGCAGCGGGTAGCCGGCATTCAGTTTCAGGTGGCGGTATTTACTAATTTAAGCCGCGATCACCTCGATTATCACGGCAGCATGGCAGAATATGGCCAGGCGAAAAGCTTGCTGTTCCAGCCCGATATCAGCCGCTGTGCAGTGCTGAATGTGTCTGACCCGCTGGGTAAGTCGCTGGCCAGTCGCAACGATATTCCGGTGTGGGCTTACGGTAAAGCTGAAGACTGTCAAACTTACGCCCGGTATCTGGGTTATCACCAGTTAACCGCTACCGAACAGGGCTTTCAGTGTTTATTAAGCAGTCAGGCTGGTGAGCATAAACTGCAATTGCCTTTGCTGGGTGAGTTTAATATCCAGAATGTGCTGGCTGCCATCAGTAGCCTGCTGGCACTGGGTTACGACCTGACTGAATTATTGCATGCGGCCAGCCGTCTGCAACCACTCGCTGGCAGGATGGAGCAATTTGTGTTCAGCCACGGCGTTACCGTGGTGGTCGATTACGCCCATACCCCTGACGCATTACAACAGGCACTTCAGGCGTTACGGAAACACTGTACCGGCCACCTCTGGTGCGTCTTTGGTTGTGGTGGTGATCGTGATAAAGGCAAAAGGCCAATAATGGGTCAGCTGGCACAACAATACGCAGATCATAGTATTGTTACCTCAGACAACCCGCGCAGTGAAGCGCCATTGCAGATTTGCGAAGATATTGCTGCAGGCATGAAAGACGAAGATAACTATCGGATAGAGCCGAACCGCCAATTGGCAATCAAACTGGCGCTGGTCAGCGCCCAGCAAGGTGACGTGATCCTGCTGGCTGGCAAAGGCCATGAAACAACCCAGACTATAGGGCACGAGCAACAATACTATGATGAGCGTGCTTATGTGCGGCAACTTATGTCGGAGATGGCATTATGATAACGCTAAGCTGTGCAGAAATAGCTACCTTATTACAGGGGCAGTTTATTGGCCAGGATCACCAGATCAGTGAAGTCAGCACAGATAGCCGAACGATAAGCCGCGGTGCCTTATTTATTGCCTTAAAAGGGCCTAACTTTGATGGCAGTCGTTTTGCTGCCGATGTCAGCGCCAAAGGCGCCGCTGCTATTGTGGCAGACCGGCCGCTGGAGTGCGACATCAGCCAGATAGTGGTGGCTGATACCCGCCTGGCTCTGGGCCAGCTTGGGGCCGCCGTTAAAGCACGCTTGCAGCCAAAAACTATCGCGGTAACCGGTAGTGCCGGTAAAACCACCGTTAAAGAAATGCTGGCCGCCATTCTGAGTCGTTGCGGCCAGGTGCTGGCCACTCAGGGCAATTTTAATAACGACATTGGTGTGCCATTAACCCTGCTGCGTTTAACGGCAGAACACCAGTTCGCCGTAATAGAGCTGGGTGCTAACCATGCCGGGGAAATTGCCTATACCACCTCACTGGTGAAGCCAAATGTCGCTATTATCACCAATGCCGCCGCCTCGCACCTGGAAGGTTTTGGTGATACGTACGGGGTGGCCAGAGCTAAGGGCGAAATATTCTCAGGCCTTGCTGATGGTGGCATTGCCATTATGCAGCATGATAGTGAGTTTACTGAATACTGGCGCAACCGTTGTAAACATTTAAAAATTATCAGCTTTGCCAGTGATTACAAAACTGATAGCAACACTGGCAACAGCACTGCCGACATTCGGGCTGAACAAATAACCTTAAATAGTCAGGGCTGTGCTCAGTTTAAGTTGCTATATGGCAACGAGCAGGCGCTGGTGCAGCTCAGCTTGCCAGGTAAGCATAACGTGGCCAATGCGCTGGCGGCAGCCGCTGCTGCGTTGGCAGTTGGTGCCGGGCTTAGTGATGTGCAGCTGGGGCTGGCCCAGATGTCCGGCGTCAAAGGCCGCACCAATATTATTGAACTCAGCAAACAAATTAAGCTGATAGACGACACTTATAACGCCAATGTTGAGTCAGTAAAAGCGGCAATCGATTTACTGGCCAGTTATCCGGGTTATCGGGTGCTGCTGCTGGGCGATATGGCTGAACTGGGCGCTAATGCCCGTTTATACCACGAAGAGATTGGTTTATACGCCAAACATGCCGGTATTAATCTGTTATTCACCCTGGGTGTGTTATCACAGAGCGCCAGTGACTTGTTCAATGGACAAGGCTCGCATTTCAGCTCGCGGCAGTCGATGTTAGATCGGCTGATACCGCTTATTACAACCCAGCAAAGTGTCACCATACTCATTAAGGGCTCTCGTAGTGCGAAAATGGAGTTAGTCGTGCAGGACTTGCTAGAAAGATGTCAGCAGGAGCGTAGCCCATGCTAGTGTGGTTAGCCGAATACTTAACCCAGTACATTAGCTTTTTTAATGTGTTCAGTTACCTGACCTTCCGGTCAATTCTGGGCGTGTTAACCTCGTTATTTTTAAGTCTTTATTTCGGCCCGATCCTGATTGCCCGGCTGCAGAAAATGCAAATTGGCCAGGTCGTGCGCGGCGATGGCCCGGAAAGCCATTTCTCTAAAAAAGGCACGCCCACCATGGGTGGCCTGCTGATTTTAGGCTCTATTCTGGTCAGTACTCTGCTGTGGGCAAACCTAAGCAATAAGTACGTCTGGGTGGTGCTGTTTGTGCTGGTTAGTTTTGGTGTTATCGGTTTTATCGACGATTACCGCAAGGTGATCCGTAAAGATCCAAAAGGCCTGATTGCCCGCTGGAAGTACTTCTGGCAGTCAGTATTCGCTATTATCACCGCGCTGTTTTTGTATATGACCGCAGAACGTCCGGCAGAAACGGCATTGGTGGTGCCGTTCTTAAAAGATGTGATGCCACAGTTAGGCCTGTTGTTTCTGGCGCTGAGTTACTTTGTCATTGTTGGCACCAGCAATGCGGTTAACCTGACCGACGGTCTGGATGGCCTGGCGATAGTACCCACCATCATGGTAGCCGGTGCCTTTGCCATCATTGCTTATGCCAGTGGTAACGTAAATTTTGCCGGTTATCTGAATATTCCTTATCTGCCCTATGCCAGCGAGTTGGTGGTGCTGTGCGCCGCCATGATCGGCGCCGGTCTCGGTTTCCTCTGGTTTAACACCTATCCGGCTCAGGTTTTTATGGGCGATGTCGGATCGTTAGCGCTGGGTGCGGTACTTGGGGTGATTGCTATTTTAGTCCGCCAGGAAATTGTGTTGTTTATTATGGGCGGTATTTTTGTGATGGAAACCGTGTCGGTGATTCTGCAGGTTGGCTCTTACAAATTACGCGGCCAGCGGATCTTCCGGATGGCACCAATTCATCATCACTACGAATTAAAAGGCTGGCCGGAGCCGCGGGTTATTGTCCGCTTCTGGATTTTATCGATCATTTTTGTACTGGTGGGTCTGGCGACCCTGAAACTGAGATAACGAATGCAAACTAACCTTAACGCCAAACGCATAGCGGTAGTGGGGCTGGGCCTGTCGGGTCTGGCCACGGTGCGCTTTTTGCTGGCGCAAGGGGTAAAACCAGTGCTGATGGACAGCCGCAGCAAGCCGGCCGGGCTGGAGCAGATTGCCGCCGATAAAGTGGATGGCATTTATCTGGGCGAGTTTGACGCTAACCGTCTGGCGCAGATGGACATGATTATCGTCAGCCCCGGGTTGGCGTTAAGTCATCCTGCCATTCGGTTTGCCAAAGCGCAGGGCGTCGAAGTTATTGGTGATATCGAACTGTTTGCCCGCTTTAACAACAAGCCGGTTATTGCCATTACCGGCTCTAACGGTAAATCGACCGTTACCACCCTGGTGGCTGAGATGCTGCAGCAAAGCGGTATTAAGGCGGTCGCTGCCGGTAATATTGGCCTGCCGGTGCTCGATGCGTTGCGCAAGCAAGACGCCGAAGTCTTTGTACTGGAGCTGTCCAGCTTTCAGTTAGACACCACAAGCAGCCTGCAAAGCCAGGCCAGTTGCTTACTAAATGTCAGTGCCGACCATCTGGACCGCTATGCCGATATGGCAGCTTATACTGCATCAAAACAGCGGGTTTATCAGCAAACGACTCTGGCGGTATATAATCAGGCCGACCCGTTAACCTACCCGGGTACTACGGCTGGCGCTGCTGAGCCAGTAGCAATAAGTCTGGCTGATGCGGCCTATGGCATTAAACAGGTAAAAGGTCAGCCATGGCTTAATGTTGCCGGCGAGCCGCTGTTGCCGGTCAGTCAGCTGGCCATTACCGGCAGCCATAACCAGTTTAATGCCCTGGCGGCAGCGGCATTAGCACTGCACGCAGGTGCCAGCCGGCAGGCGATTGCCCGCACGCTGCAGCAGTTTAACGGTCTGGCGCACCGCTGCCAGCTGGTGCTGGCAAACAAGGGTATCCGCTGGGTTAATGATTCCAAAGCCACCAATATCGGTGCCACCCTGGCGGCGATTGCCGGCTTGCGGCCTGATATCAGCGGCAAGCTGATTTTGATTGCCGGCGGCGATGCCAAGGGCGCAGATCTGAGCGAATTACAACCGGCACTGCAGCGCGATGTCAGCCACCTTATTACCCTGGGGCGAGATGGCCCGGCCATTGCCGCGCTGCACCCGCATGCTATTCAGGTAAAAGATTTAACCGCCGCGGTGCAGCAGGCAGCCAAACTGGCCCAGAGTGGCGATATGGTGTTGTTATCGCCAGCCTGTGCCAGCCTGGATATGTTTAAAAGCTATGCAGAGCGCGGTGAGCTGTTCGCTAAAGCGGTGAAGGAGCTGAAAGCATGAAGCAGCTTACGTTGACCGCATGGCAAAGCGCCTGGCAAAACCCGTGGCAAAGTATCAGCGCCTTATGGTTGCGCGATGATAACGCCCCCTACGACAAGTTATTTTTAACTTTGCTAATGCTGATCCTGGCTATCGGGGTAGTCATGGTTACCAGCGCTTCAATGCCGGTTGCTGAGCGGCTGTTTAATAACCCGCTGCACTTTACCATTCGTCACCTGGTTTATCTGGGCATCGGTCTTACTTTGGCCGTTTTGGTGTTACGGGTGCCGGTAAACTGGTGGCACCGTGGCAATATGTGGTTGTTACTGCTTGGTATTTTGCTGCTGGTAGCGGTGTTGTTGTTTGGCCGCAATGTTAACGGCAGTACCCGCTGGCTGTCGCTGGGGCCGATTGGCTTGCAGGCCGCAGAACCAGCGAAATTATTCTTTTTTGTATATCTGGCCAGCTATCTGGTGCGCCGGCATGAAGAAGTGCGCGACAACCTGAAAGGCTTTCTGAAACCGCTGGCAGTGCTGTTTTTGTTTGCCGTATTACTGTTGATGCAACCCGATTTAGGCACCGTTATTGTTATGTTTGCCACTGCGGTGGCGTTGCTGTTTTTAGCCGGTGCCAAAATCTGGCAGTTCCTCTGCTTAATGGCGACCGGCCTGATGGCGATTGGCGTGCTGATTGTGTACAGCGAATACCGCTGGAAACGGGTGACTGCCTTTCTTGACCCCTGGGCTGATCCTTTTGGCAGCGGTTACCAGTTAACTCAGTCGCTGATGGCTTTTGGTCGCGGTGGCTGGTTTGGTCAGGGCCTGGGCAACAGCATTCAGAAACTGGAATACCTGCCCGAAGCACATACCGATTTTATTCTGGCCGTAATTGCCGAAGAAACCGGCTTTATTGGCGTAGCAGTATTAGTCGGCTTGCTGTTTTTGCTGGTGTACCGGGCGTTGTGGATTGGCCAGCGTGCTCTGGCAAAGCAATTAAGTTTCCACGGTTTTATGGCCTACGCCTTAGCTATCTGGATTGGCTTTCAGTCGGCGGTCAATATCGGCGTGGCAACGGGTGCCTTGCCAACTAAAGGCTTAACCCTGCCTTTTGTCAGCTCGGGCGGCAGTAGTCTGGTGATCATGCTAATTGCAGCGGGCTTATTACTGCGAATAGATTTTGAAGTGCGCTTAAAAGGCAAACATGCGCTAAGCGGAGGCAAGCATGGCTAAACCGCTGGCACTTATTATGGCAGGTGGCACTGGTGGCCATATTTTCCCGGCGCAGGCCGTCGCCAAGGCGTTGGTTGCCGAAGGCTGGGATATTGCCTGGCTGGGCAGCAACGACCGGATGGAAGCGCAGCTGGTGCCAGGTTT
Source organism: Arsukibacterium perlucidum DSM 18276 (assembly GCF_000382165.1). GTDB lineage: Bacteria > Pseudomonadota > Gammaproteobacteria > Enterobacterales > Alteromonadaceae > Alishewanella > Alishewanella perlucidum. Next base: position 62,392 of record NZ_KB907722.1, read on the forward strand.
TGGCTGGCGGTTTTACGGCATTAAGGTTGCCGGCCTGCGTGGTAAAGGCCTGGCCAGTAAACTCAGTGCGCCCTGGATGCTGTTAAAAGCACTGTGGCAGGCGGCTAAAGTATGCCGCCAGTTAAAACCGGCCATAGCGCTGGGCTTTGGTGGTTACGCCAGTGGCCCCGGTGGCCTGGCAAGCTGGCTTAATGGCACGCCGCTACTTATTCATGAACAAAATGCCGTGGCCGGCAGCACCAATAAATTGCTGGCCCGGGTGGCTAAGCAGGTATTGGTAGCCTTTGACAGTGCTTTTAAAAACAACAGCAAACGGCAGCTGGTGGGTAACCCAATCCGGGCTGAATTGCTGCAGTGCCGGGCTAACCGCCAGCCCGGCCCCGGCCTGAATATCTTAATAGTTGGCGGCAGTCTGGGAGCCCGGGCGCTTAATCAGGCGCTGCCTGCTCAGCTTACTGAACTGGCCGCTGCCGGCGCTATTGCCGTGCGCCATCAAACCGGTAGTGCTATGCAGGCCGAAGTAACCCAGGCTTATCAGCCACTCATCGCAACCGGTTGTGACGTGGAAGTTAGTGCCTTTATTGATGATATGGCCGCCGCATATCGTTGGGCTGATGTGTTGATTTGCCGGGCCGGGGCACTGACGGTTAGCGAAGTAGCCGCAGTTGGCGTCGCCGCGATTTTTGTGCCATTACCGGGCGCCATTGACGACCATCAGACCGCTAATGCCCGGGTACTGGCCGACCGTGACGCTGCCGTGTTATTACCGCAGCAACAATTACAGCAACAGGGTGTGCAGGCGATAATGCAGCCCTGGTTAACCGATAAAGCGCCGCTGCAGCACATGGCGCAGCGTGCCCGTAGCCTGGCAACAGCGGATGCGGCAATCCATATTGCTGCGCTATGCCGGCAAGTAACAGGACAAGTAGTATGATTACCACCCTGCAACATAAGAAACAGGCCATGCGCCGGGTCGAGCGGATCCATTTTGTCGGTATCGGCGGCGCCGGTATGGGCGGTATTGCCGAAGTACTGTTAAACGAAGGCTATAAGGTTACCGGCTCTGATTTGGCGTCCAATCCGGTGGTAGAGCGCCTGGTTACCCTGGGTGCTGAAGTAAAATTTGGCCACCACGCCAGCCAGATAGACGGCGCCAGTGTAGTAGTGGTATCCAGTGCCATTAAAGCCGCCAACCCGGAAGTAGCAGCCGCGCTGGCCCAGCGGATCCCGGTGGTGCGCCGGGCAGAAATGCTTGGTGAGCTAATGCGTTTTCGCCATGGTATCGCCATTGCCGGTACCCATGGTAAAACCACCACCACCAGCTTACTGGCGTCTATTTTTGCCGAAGCCGGCACCGACCCAACCTTTGTAATTGGTGGTTTACTGAATTCAGCCGGCTCTAATGCCCGCTTAGGTGCCGGCCGCTATTTAATTGCCGAAGCAGATGAAAGCGATGCCTCGTTTTTACATTTACAGCCAATGGCCACGGTAATCACCAATATCGAAGCCGACCATATGGATACCTATGATGGTGACTTCGAAAAGCTGAAAGACACCTATCTGGAGTTTTGTCACAACCTGCCGTTCTATGGCATGGCCGTGGTTTGCATTGACGATAAAGTGCTGCGCGCACTTATTCCGGCGATTGGCCGCACCGTGCTGACCTATGGTTTCAGCGACGATGCAGATTATAAAATCACTGAATTTATGCAGCAGGGCACCCGCAGCTTCTTTGTTATTACCGACCCTGCTGGCAACCAGCGTGAAGTGCAGCTGAATTTACCGGGTAAACACAATGCCTTAAACGCTACGGCCGCTTTTGCCCTGGCAGCAGATGAAGGCATCAGTGAGCAGGCAATTCTGGCGGCGTTGGGTAAATTTGAAGGTATTGGCCGGCGTTTTCAGCAGTACGGCGAGTTTGACACCGGTCGCGGTAAAGTATTGTTAATTGATGACTATGGTCATCACCCAACCGAAGTGGCCGCCACTATTGCTGCAGTGCGCAGTGCCTGGCCAGAGCGGCGCTTAGTCATGGCGTATCAGCCGCACCGCTTTAGCCGCACCCGCGATCTATATGAAGATTTCACCCAGGTGCTATCCAGTGTCGACAAGCTGCTGTTGCTGGAAGTTTATGCTGCTGGCGAAGCGCCGATTGCCGGTGCCGACAGCCGCAATTTATGTCGTTCTATCCGGGCCCGTGGCCAGCTGGAGCCGGTATACGTGGCTGAACCGAAAGCCCTGGCCGGCGCGCTGGCCGAGGTGCTGGTGGATGGCGATATCGTGTTAACCCAGGGCGCTGGCAATATTGGCAGCCTGGTGAAAGAGCTGGCGGCAACCGGGCTGAACATTAAGCAATTAAAGCAATTGTCGGAGGATGCAGCATGAGCAACTTTGGCAAAGTAGCCGTGATGTTTGGCGGGCATTCTGCCGAGCGTGACGTATCGCTGCGTTCGGGCAAAGCAGTGCTCACTGCCCTACAACAGGCCGGTGTTAATGCCGTAGCCTTTGACCCGGCCGAACAACCGTTAACCGCGTTGATGAATGAAGTAAAAGCTGACCGGGTATTTATTGTGCTGCATGGTCGTGGTGGTGAAGATGGCACCATGCAGGGTGCGTTGCAGTTGCTGGGCCTGCCTTACACCGGTAGTGGCGTGCTGGGCTCAGCGCTGGCGATGGATAAAATCCGCTGTAAGCGTTTATTTATAGCGCAGCAGCTGCCGACAGCGCCTTTTGCGGTGGTGCATAACGACAGCATCGATTATGCCGGTTTACTGGCAGAGCTGGGCGGCAAGGTGATGGTTAAACCAGCCAATGAAGGGTCCAGTATTGGCATGAGTGCTGCCAGCAGCGCTGGTGAGTTAGAGCAAGCTATTGCTGCAGCGCTGAAATATGACAGCGAAATTTTAGTAGAGCGCTGGATCAATGGTCGTGAATTTACCATTGCTATTCTGGGCGATACGGTACTGCCAATTGTTGAAATGCGTACCCCAAGAGCCTTTTACGATTATGAAGCAAAATATCAGGCCAACAGCACCGAGTATTTATGCCCGGCGCCATTAACGGCCGAACAAACTGCGGCCATGCAGCATGATGCGCTGGCGGCATTTAAAGCAGTAGGTGCTTCTGGCTGGGGCCGGGTTGATTTAATGTTGAACCAGCAGGGCGAACACTTTTTACTGGAAGTAAATACCGTACCAGGTATGACTGAAAAGTCGCTGGTGCCGATGGCAGCTAAAGCAGCCGGCTTCAGCTTCAGCGAGCTGGTGCTGCGTATTTTGCAGCAAACATCAGACAGTAAAGCTGAGCAAGGTAACTAGATGAGCTTGGGTCAGTACTTCAGCCAATTAAACCACAGGCCCGGCTTTATCGGTGGCCTGCTGTTTTTTGTGCTGGCACTGGCGCTACTGGCCTGGGGTGGGGTTCAGGTTCATAACTGGCTGCAAAGTCAGCAGGGCGCACCGATTAAACAGGTGCGGTTATACGGTGATTTTAAGCATATTCAGCAACAGGCTTTACAGCAGCAGTTGCAACAGCAATATGTTGGTAATTTTTTTCGGGTGAACGTTGATCAGGTGCAGCAGTTCCTGCAGCAACAACCCTGGGTGTATCAGGCAGCCGTGCGCAAACAATGGCCCGATACCCTGGTGGTGGTTGTGACAGAACAGCAGCCGGTCGCAGTCTGGAATCAGCAGCACTTGCTCAATAATAAAGGGGAGTTATTTATCGCCCCGCTAAGCGAGCTGATCCCGGCTTTGCCAAGGCTGCACGGCCCGGATGGCAGTGAGCAGGATGCCCTGACAATGTTTCACCATATGCAAAGGTTACTGCAGTTGCATCAGTTCAGTGCTGAGCAACTGTGGTTAACCGAGCGGTTTTCCTGGCGCTTGCAACTGCAGGGTGGCCTGGCGCTGCAACTGGGCCGGCAGGACACCATGAAACGTTTGCAACGATTTATTGAATTATACCCGACCATGCAAAATCATCGGGAACAGGAATTAGCTGAAGTCGATCTGCGCTATGACACCGGCATTGCCGTGCGTTATGCCAATACGGAGCCAAAGAGAAAAGCATGACAAAGTCGATAGAACGAGATCTGATAGTAGGGCTGGATATCGGCACCGCTCAGATTAAAGCCGTAGTAGGCGAAATTACCCCGGACAACCGGCTGAGTATTGTCGGTGTGGGCACCCATGCCTCGCGGGGTATGGACAAAGGCGGCGTTAACGATTTAAACCTGGTGGTGCAGGCGGTGCAGCGGGCCATTAATGAAGCCGAGCTGATGGCCGATTGTCAGATTTCGTCAGTCTATTTAGGCATTACCGGTAAACATATCCGTTGCCAGAACGAAAGCGGCATGGTACCGATTAACGATACTGAAGTTACCGCCGACGATGTTGCCAGTGTTATTCACGCCGCCAAATCGGTGCCTATTTCGGCGGAGCGACGCATGCTGCATGTGTTGCCGCAGGAGTTTTCAGTAGACATGCAGGAAGGCATCAAAAGCCCGGTGGGTATGTCCGGTGTAAGAATGGAGGCTAAAGCCCACATTATTACCTGCGCCAACGATATGGCTAAAAACATTGAAAAATGTGTCGAACGCTGCGGCTTAGCAGTTGATCAGCTGATTTTCTCGTCGCTGGCATCCAGTTATGCCGTGTTAACTGACGACGAAAAAGAGCTGGGAGTCTGCGTGGTCGATATGGGCGGCGGCACCATCGACTTATCAATTTATACCAATGGTGCTTTGCGCCATACCGCGGTGATCCCGGTAGCCGGTAATCAGGTTACCAGCGATATCGCCAAAATTTTCCGCACTCCGATTAGCCATGCTGAAGATATCAAGGTGCAGTACGCCTGTGCCCTGCGCAGTATGGTGGGTAAGGAAGAAAGTATCGAAGTACCGAGTGTTGGCGGCCGGCCGGCGCGTTCTATGTCGCGCCATACCCTGGCTGAGGTTATAGAGCCGCGCTATCACGAATTGTTCGAGCTGGTGCTGGAAGAAATTCGCAGCTCTGGCCTGGAAGAACAAATAGCCGCCGGCTTAGTGTTAACCGGTGGTACCTCGAAAATGGAAGGTGCAGTAGAGTTTGCCGAAGACGTGTTTCAAATGCCGGTGCGGGTTGGCCAGCCGATGCATGTCAGCGGTTTAAAAGAATATGTGCAAGACCCGGCTTACGCCAGCGTAGTCGGCTTGTTGCTGTACGGCAAAGATGTTCGTGCCCAGCAAAAAAATGCGGCCCAAAGCCGCGATCCAGTTAGCAGCTTGCTGAAAAAAATCGGCAGCTGGTTCAAAGGTGAGTTTTAAAGAGCGTAAAAACGGAGAGAGAGCTATGTTTGAGTTAATGGAAAACCACAGCCAAGAAGCTGTAATTAAAGTAATAGGTGTTGGTGGCGGCGGCGGTAATGCTGTCGAGTATATGGTAGCCAGCAATATCGAAGGGGTAGAGTTTGTGGCGGCTAACACCGATGCCCAGGCCCTGCGCAATTCATCGGCCAACGTTACCCTGCAATTAGGTGCCAGTGTTACCAAGGGCTTAGGTGCCGGTGCTAATCCGGAAATTGGCCGTCGTTCTGCTGAAGAAGACCGCGAAACCATCAAGAAGACCCTGCAGGGCGCAGATATGATCTTTATCGCCGCCGGCATGGGCGGTGGTACCGGTACCGGTGCGGCGCCAATCGTCGCTGAAGTGGCGCGCGAGCTGGGCATTTTAACGGTTGCAGTAGTAACCAAGCCGTTCCCGTTCGAAGGTAAAAAGCGCACAGCTTATGCCGATGAAGGCATTCTGGAGCTTAGCAAGTATGTTGATTCGCTGATCACTATCCCGAACGACAAGCTGTTAAAAGTATTAGGCAAAGGCACCAGCCTGCTGGATGCATTTAAAGCTGCTAACAACGTATTGTTGGGTGCGGTGCAGGGTATTGCTGAATTAATTACCCGGCCGGGTTTGATCAACGTCGACTTTGCTGACGTACGTACTGTTATGTCTGAAATGGGCACTGCCATGATGGGTACCGGCCGTGCCTCAGGCCCGGATCGTGCTGAAGAAGCTGCCGAGCAGGCTATTTCCAGCCCGCTGCTGGAAGATATCGATTTGTCAGGAGCCAAAGGCATTCTGGTAAACATTACTGCCGGTCTGGATATCAGCATCGAAGAGTTTGAAATTGTCGGTAACGCGGTTAAAGCCTTTGCTTCTGAAAACGCCACTGTCGTGGTGGGTGCGGTTATCGACCCGGAAATGCACGACGAATTGCGCGTTACCGTGGTAGCTACCGGTATTGGTGCCGATCGCCGGCCGGATATCAGTCTGGTACCAAGCCACCGGGCAGAGCCGGTGCAGGCCTATGTGCAGCAGGGTAATACCATGCGTCATGCAGCACCGGCGCCAAGCCCACAAAAAGAAGAAGCAGCGCAGACTAAAACCCAGCCTGAAAGCAAAGGCGGTATCGACATTTTCGATATTCCGGCGTTTTTACGCAAGCAGGCAGATTAAACTGCCTGCCGTGGCCAGCCCTGGTAAGTCTGGCGCACGCGGGTGAAGAATGAATAATATTAGCAACAGTTGAAGTTAAGCGGCTGTTAAGCTAATACTATGCAGCATAGCGGTAAGTTGCAGCTGTCAGCAAACTGGCAAATTGCACTTTGTTATGCTAAGATTCGCCGCCATTTTGTGATTGCTTAAAATTTGAGCAGGAAGAAATTATGATTAAACAACGTACCGTCGCTAAAACAGTCAGTACTATTGGTGTTGGGTTACACAAGGGTGAAAAGGTTACGCTCACTCTCCGGCCTGCACCTGATAACACGGGCATTATGTTCCGTCGTGTTGACCTGGATCCGATAGTCGACTTTAAAGTTACCCCCCAAATGGTTGGTGACACGGTGATGTGTACCTGTTTAATTAACGAGCAGGGCGTGCGCCTGTCTACTACCGAGCATTTAATGGCTGCTGTTGCCGGCCTGGGTATTGATAATCTGATTATCGAAGTCGACTCGGCTGAAGTACCAATCATGGACGGCAGTGCCAATCCTTTTGTCTATCTGTTGCTGGAAGCCGGCATCAGCGAGCAGAAGCTGGCCAAGAAATTCATCCGCATTAAACGCCCCGTGCGGGTTGAAGACGGCGATAAATGGGCCGAAATTAAGCCACATAACGGCTTTAAAATCGACTTCGCTATCGACTTCGACCACCCGGTAATCGCTGAAACTACTCAGCGCATGCAAATGGACTTTTCAGCCGCCGGCTTTATTAAAGATATCAGCCGTGCCCGTACTTTTGGCTTTTTGCACGATATCGAATATCTGCGGGCTAATAACCTGGCATTAGGTGGCAGTTTCGACAATGCCGTAGTGCTGGACGAGTTCCGGGTATTAAACCAGGACGGCCTGCGCTACGAAGACGAATTTATCAAACATAAAATTCTGGATGCCATTGGCGATTTATATATGGCAGGTTACAGCGTGCTGGGCGAGTTTATCTCTTACAAAACCGGCCATGCCCTGAATAACCAGCTGTTATGCGCCGTATTAGCCGAGCAGGAAAACTGGGAATTCGTCAGCTTTGAAGACAAAGCGCAGATGCCAATCTCCTACCTGGCACCCCAACTGGCATAAGCGTTACCACCAAACTGAAAAACCGGCTATACCAGTCGGTTTTTTTGTACCCCAACAAAATGGGTCAGAGTGATTTAAAAATTACTAAAAAGGGGTCTGAGTGAATAGTTTATTCACTCAGACCCTGAGGTATCCCCACAAAATTATCAGCTAAAACAAAAAGATGAACTCGGAAGGAACATTCATGGCGTTCGATGATCAGATCTATCGCCAAACATCACCGAGACCAAACAACCATGAATGTTCGCGCTATCTTGACCAATATCGTTTCATTTGTCACACCCAAAATGCATGCCACCAGACAAAAAGCTGTAATTGATTGCGTACATAGCCTGGCAAACGGTAGTGCAGCTACTGTGACCAGCATTGGCCGGGGGATTAGTTCAAATGCCTATGAAAAACATAATATTAAG
>NZ_KB907723.1 GCF_000382165.1 Arsukibacterium perlucidum DSM 18276
TGAGCAGGCTTCCATCGCAATGGTTGCATCTGGGTAATTAGCTAAGAAGACCAATAAATCTTTGCGTTTAATCGTGCGATTAAAAACCGCTTTACCTGCCTGATTAACGCCACAGATCTGAAAAATACTTTTTGCTAAATCGATTCCAATTAGTGTAACTTTCATTTTGGACACCTCATGTAAGCTTATTGACGGTTAACACATCAATAATGGCGCATTGTGACGCCGATTTCACTTGAGGTGTCCATCTCATCATCCCTGTAGGCTCGTTTATAAACTTCCTCCATGAAGTTTACCCTGCGGGCCAGCAAGGCTGTTTAAATTCGTTCCCTACGAATTTTTCCGCCCGTCCAGGGCTTCAACGGTCGTCTTAGAGTAATCCGCACTCTCCCTCAGATTACATTAACCCTGAAACACGCTGTTTAACATCCTGAACGTGCCGGAGTCAGCATCCATTTCTACTGTGGCGCCGTGCGGCACAATAAACTGTTTGCTTAAATGGCCAATCATCGCGCCGCGATACGCCGGAATATTCAATGGCTTAATATGATCATCAAAAATCTGATCCATGGTTAACCAGCCAAAACCGCCACCTGGCCGGCACGCGGTGCATTCACCAAAAATAAAGCCGGCAATTTTATCCAGCGCCCCCATCAGTTTTAAGGTGCTGAGCATCCGATCTACCCGGTAGGGCGCTTCCTCGACATCTTCCAGGAATAAAATTTTACCGGTGAAATCCGGTAAATAAGGCGAGCCCGCTAACGCGGTTAATACGGTTAAGTTACCGCCAACCAGCTGGCCCTGCACCTTGCCACCAGTAATGGTTTGAATGCGATTTTGCCGCGGTACCAGCTCATCTTTGGCATCTAATTCGTTTTGATATTGCATCAGCTCACGCTGAAAAAATACCCGCTGAAACTGATCGGCATTAAAGCTGTTCCAGCTGCCGGTGCCGTTGGGGCCATGAAAAGTGACCAGCCCGGTCTGGGTATTAATGGCGTTGTGCAGGGCGGTAATATCGGAGTAGCCCAGCAACACTTTCGGGTTACGTTTAATCAGCGGGTAGTCGAGTAGCGGTAACAGCCGGGCAGCACCCGAGCCGCCGCGCAGGCAAATAATCGCATTTACCTCTGGATCAGCAAACATGGCATTAATATCGCTGGCCCGTTCAAGATCAGTGCCTGCCAGGTGGCCACGACGCTCATTCAGGTGTTGGCCCGGTTTTACCTTAAAGCCCAGGGCTTGCAGCACTTCAGTCGCAATCTGAATATCGATTCGATTATCGGTTGCTTTAGAGGGACTAACCAGCGCAACAGTATCCCCCGGATTGAGCATTTTCGGCAGAATGGCGTTGCTGTTAGCGGCACCTTGTTGATTACTAACGGCAGCGCAACTACTAAGAGGTAATAGCCCCAGCGGTAATACACTTAGCGCCAGTGCGCCGGACTGTAAAAATTGGCGTTTATTCATGACTTAATGCCTCTTAGTAATAAATTATTCCTAATTTATCGCTATTGATAGCATGCTTTTGTTAAAAATGCAGCAGCTCTGGCGCAAAAAGCGCCAGTTTGCTGCAATAGGGGGCTGAGACAGAATTATTTTTTAGACGTTTTTTTGGCCAGCTTTTTGGCCGCCAGCTTACCGGGTTTTTTCTTCTTACTGCCAATTTTCGCTTCTTTATGCTTTGGCCGCAGGCTCTCAATCACCCGTCGTTTCAGCTTTTGTTCAGTATAGCGCTCCACTTTGGCAACCATCGCCATGTCATGCGCTTCTACCAGAGAAATCGCGGTACCTTTTTTACCGGCCCGGCCGGTACGGCCAATCCGGTGCACGTAGGTATCGGCACTGCGTGGCATGTCGTAATTAATAACGTGGCTGATATCGTCAATATCCAGACCGCGGGCAGCAATGTCGGTAGCAATCAGCACTGGCACCTGGCCCTGACTAAAACGCTGTACTGCCTGTAACCGTTTATCCTGCGGCATTTCGCCTTGTAACCAACAGCATTTAATACCGGCGCTTTCCAGCTGACCGGTTAAACTGGCCAGCCGCTCGCGGGTTTTCACAAAAACAATAGCTTTGGTAACGTCTTCCTGCTTCAGAATATGGGTTAACAACGCCAGCTTATGAATATTGTCGTCGGCCAGGTGTAACCATTGCAGAATTTTGGCTTTTTCTTTACGGGACGGCACCGCTTCAATTTGTTCGGGCTCTTTTAACGCCCGCTCGGCAAAGCGCTCTAAATTTAAACCTTCAAGGGTGGCAGAGAATAAAAAGGTCTGGCGGCGTCGCCTTGCTTCCAGCACTATCCGGTTCATTTCACCAATAAAGCCCATATCGAGCATCCGGTCTGCTTCATCCAGAATTAACACTTCTACTTCGTCTGCCTGAAAACTCTCTTCATCCAGATACTCAGTTAAGCGCCCTGGGGTGGCGACCAGAATATCGTTATTTTTTTCCAGGGTATCTTTATGGCTGCCGTAGTTAATACCGCCGGTAATCACCCCAACGTTAAGTTTGGTATACTGCGCCAGTTGCTTAAATTCTTCATAAACCTGAAACGCCAGCTCGCGGGTAGGGGTCATCACCAGTACCCGGCAAAAACCGGGGTCGCGCCGCGGGAAATCCAGTAAATACTGAATAGCCGGCAGCACAAAAGCCAGGGTTTTACCGGTACCGGTCGGGGCGCTGGCCAGCACATCGCGGCCATCCAGCGCGGGTGGAATAGCCAGCTGTTGAATTAAGGTAGGCTCGGTAAAGCCGGCTTCTTCCAGCGCCTGGTTAATAGAGTCGTCGAATTGAAAATCGGCAAAGCTCATAAAAGGTGTTCCTCAGGGTCGACAGTATTCAGATGACAAACCTGTCTGGCAGCCAGTAAACTAGCAGCAGAGGTGAAGATGTCAGCTGGTTTTAAGTGTAAACAATTTTTCGTGGGCCATGATCAGTGCGCGATGAAAGTCGGTACTGATGGTTTATTGCTGGGGGCCTGGGCCAGCTTGCCAACTTCTGACAGCGTAAAAAGCAGCACTGCTGTATCTGCGGGCATTGCATTTTTGGATATCGGCAGCGGCAGTGGCTTAATCAGTCTGATGCTGGCGCAGCGCTCCGTAACAGCCACTATCCACGCTATTGAACTTGACGCTAATGCCGCCAGCCAGGCTGAGCATAATTTCCAACAAAGCCCTTTTGCCAGTCGCCTGCAACTGCTAAAAGGCGATATTCTAACCTATCAGCCAGCCGAACGTTACGCTTTAATTGTGTCTAACCCGCCTTTTTTCGACAATGCCTTGTTAAGTGTAAATGAAAAGCGTAATCAGGCCAGGCATACCTCCAGTTTACCGCTGCCATTATTACTGACAAAAGCGGCAGAGTTGCTGGCTCCCGGAGGCAGTTTTGCCCTGGTATTACCCGAGAGTGCTGCGGCTGCCTTCAGCTTGGAGGCAGAGGCTCAAGGCTGGTATGCTGCGGCAAGTTGCAGGGTGTTCAGCCGGGCAGATAAAGCGCCCATTCGCCGGCTGATGCAGTGGCAGCGCCAGCCCTGCCAAAGCCGGCAGCAACAGTTGCTGATCCATAACGACGATGGTAGTTACAGTCAGCAATACCGGCTGCTGTTACGCGATTTTTATCTGAAGTTTTAAAGCCGCTCGGCGATTTCAGTCAGCACCTGGCTAACCCAGGTATTTAACCGCTCATCGGTTTGTTCATACTGGTTTTCATCGTCCAGTGCCAGACCGTAAAACAGCTCGCCGTCGGCCGTCAGGGCTTTGGAGGCTATAAAATCGTAGCCGCTGGTTGGCCAGAAACCTATGCGATCCGGGCTTTGTGGGGCGATAGCATCATGCAGCATGCCGACGGCATCAATAAACCATTCGGCATAACCGAGCTGATCGCCCATGCCGTAAATGGCGATGGTTTTACCGCGTAAATCAACGCTACTGATCTCATCCCAGTGCGCTTCCCAGTCTTCCTGGATCTCACCAAAATCCCAGGTTGATAACCCCAGGATCAACAGCTGGTAGTCGGCCATTCTCGCCAGGGGCACGGTTTTAATATTGTGTAAGTCAACCACATCAGCACCAATCAGTGCCTGAATTTTCTCTGCCACCATTTCGGTATAGCAGGTAGTGGAGCCGTAAAATAAGCCTATTTTCATCTGAGTTCCGCCAGCGAGTTCTGCGGCGCATTGTAGCAGAAACGGCTGGCGCTACCCAAGCCAGACTATGCCTGATGAGTGCAATCGGCTAAGATACGCCCAGACTTCAGTAGTACACTAGCCAGGCTCAGGACCATGAACCCGGAACAACCACCAGCCCTAGACTCTGCTGAGCAGGCGCTAATTCAGCAGTTTCTCGACCAGCTCTGGCTGGAAAAAGACGTTAGCCCGCATACCCTCAGTGCCTATGGTAGTGACTTAACCCTGTTTGGTCGTTTTCTGGCCAGAGAACAGCAACAATTTCTAAAAGCAGACAGCCAACTGATTAACCAGTTTCTGGCCGAACGCTACCAACAACAGCTGAGCCCGCGCAGCAGCTCACGCATGTTAAGCAGCTTGCGGCGTTTTTACCGGCATTACCATAAAGCCGGTCGTTGTGCAGCTAACCCGGTAACTGAACTGGTTAACCCGAAAATTGGCCGCAGTTTACCGAAAACCCTATCGGAACAGGATGTAGAAGCGCTGCTGCAGGCCCCTGATTGCAACGACCTGATCCAGTTTCGGGATAAGGCGATGCTGGAACTGCTGTATGCCTGTGGCTTGCGGGTAACTGAGCTGATTAGTCTGACCTTGCAGCAGGTGAGCATTAACCAGGGCGTGCTTAGAGTGCTGGGTAAAGGCAGTAAAGAGCGACTGGTGCCGATGGGCGAGGACGCCCAGGATTGGCTCAGTCGTTATTTGCGCCTGGCCCGGGCGGATATTGTTAAAGACGACAGTAATTTAGTGTTTGCCAGTAGTCGCGGCAGCCAGATGACCCGGCAAACCTTCTGGCACCGGATTAAGTTTTATGCGAAAGTAGCGGGCATTCAGGCTGAGCTGTCGCCGCACACCTTGCGCCATGCGTTTGCCACTCATTTACTGAACCATGGCGCTGATTTGCGGGTAGTACAAATGCTGCTGGGACACAGTGATTTATCTACAACCCAAATTTATACCCATGTAGCTCAGGCACGTTTGCAACGGCTGCATCAACAACATCATCCGCGTGGCTAATAATTTTCAGCTACGCCAATTAGGAAAGTGTATGAAAAACTGGTTATCAGGCGCCCTTACTCTGGGCATTTTAAGCTTAAGTGTTGGTTTTAATTTTAATGTCATGGCGCAGCAGCAAAAAGACGCCCCAGAGCTCTCTGAGATCTCGCAAAGTCTGGCCCCGCTCGGATTACAGGTAAACGCGGTTGCCAACAGCCCAATGCCTGGGTTATTGCAGGTGTTTACTCAGCGCGGCTTGTTCTTTACCAGCACAGACGGCCGGTTTTTTATTGAAGGTAATATTTACGATTTACAGCAGGCAGAACTCGTTAACGATGTACAGATGAGAAACTACGTCAGCCAGCAATTGCCGGCAGTTGCGGGTAGCTATATTGAATATAAGGCTAAAGACGAAAAGCATGTTGTGTATGCCTTTACTGACCCAACCTGCGGCTATTGCCAGAAACTACACAATGAAATGAAAGACTACAATAATGCTGGTATTACTATTCGGTATCTGGCGTTTCCGCGTGGTGGCTTAAACAGTAAAACCGCCCTGGAAATGCAACACTTATGGTGCTCGCGTAATCAGCAAAAAGCAATGGACCTGGCCAAAGAGGGCAAACGCAACCCACCGGCTATGTGCGACAACCCGGTTAAACAACATTATGAACTTGGTCAGTCGTTTGGCATTAATGGTACTCCCGCACTCATTCTGGCCAGTGGCCGGATTATACCTGGCTACCAACCGGCCGCAGGTTTGCTGCAGCAATTAGAGGCAAAATAATGTAGGTGTCGCGGCAATGGCCTCATTGCTGCGTTAACACAAACAACGTTGCGTATAAAATAGAAAACTACAGCAGGTATCAGGCGTGCAGTTAAAACAAATCAGCCGGCGCGAGCCGGTAACCGGTCAGGTTATAGCAGAGCACCTGCATCCGGTGTTGCGCCGGTTGTACCAGAATCGCGGGATCAGCAATAGCGCAGAGTTGGAGCGGGGGGCTGCCGGGCTATTGCCCTTTAGTGCACTGAAGGGCATCAATGCCGCGGTGCAATTGTTAATCGATGCTTTGCAGCAACAGCAGCATATCGTGATTGTCGGCGATTTCGATGCCGACGGCGCTACCAGCACTGCCGTGCTGATGGCCGGCTTAAAAGCCTTTGGTTTTAAATACCTGGAATATATGGTGCCTAACCGTTTTGAGTACGGTTACGGCCTTACGCCTGAGCTGGCTGAGTTAGTGGTGGCGCAGGGCGCTGAACTGATTATTACCGTCGATAACGGTATTTCTGCGGTAGAAGGGGTGGCCCTGGCGAAAAAAGCCGGGGTCAAGGTGTTGGTTACCGACCATCACCTGGCCGGCAATACCCTGCCCAATGCTGATGCGATTGTAAATCCGAACCAACCTGGCTGTAATTTCCCAAGTAAAGCGCTGGCCGGTGTTGGGGTGGCGTTTTATCTGTTAATGGCGCTACGGGCTGGCTTGCGTGAACAGCAGTACTTTACAGAAAAAGGCCTGAGTGAGCCCAATATTGCTGAATTGCTTGATCTGGTTGCGCTTGGTACGGTCGCTGATGTGGTGCCGCTGGATACCAATAACCGTATTCTGGTACATCAGGGCTTAATGCGGATTCGCAGTGGCAAATGCCGGCCGGGCATTCAGGCATTGATTGATATTGCCAACCGCCGGGCCGAAAAACTGACCGCCAGTGACTTTGGCTTTTCACTGGCACCCAGATTAAATGCCGCCGGCCGCCTCGATGATATGGCGCTTGGTATAAGCTGCCTGCTGGCACCCGAGCTGGGTTTAGCCAGACAGTATGCGGCCGAACTGGATGCGCTGAATGTTGAGCGCCGGGCGATAGAGCAAAGTATGCAGTTAGAAGCGCAGGCTTTTTTAAGCAAATTATCCTTTGACGGCAGCAGCCTGCCAGAGTGTCTGTGCTTGTATCGCAATGATTGGCATCAGGGTGTTATTGGTATTTTAGCCGGCCGGATTAAAGAGCAGTTTCACCGGCCGACAATCGTCTTTGCCGAGGGTGACAACGGCGAGTTAAAAGGCTCGGCACGCTCTATTCCAGGTTTACATATTCGCGACTTACTCGAAGAAATTGCCAGCCAGTATCCCGGGCTGATTAAGAAATTTGGCGGTCATGCCATGGCGGCGGGTTTAACCATCGCCGCCGAGCGGCTGGAAACCTTTCAGTTGGCGCTGAGCCTGACCGCCAAAAAGCATTTAACTGCCGAGCAGCTGACTGCAGTGATTTACAGCGATGGTGAGCTGGAAGCCGATTGTTTTGATATTAGTTTTGCTCAGTTACTGCAAAACGCCGGCCCCTGGGGCCAGGCTTTTCCGGAGCCGGTATTTGATGGCGAGTTTACGTTAATCAGCCAGAAAATGCTGGCAGAGCGTCACCTGAAACTGATGTTGCAGGGGCCAAATGGCCTGTTGGTCGATGCTATCTGGTTTAATGCCGATAATAAAACCTGGCCTGACGTTAACGTAAAGAAAGTCCGGCTGGCCTATCAGCTGGATATTAATGAATATCGCGAGCAGCAAAATCTGCAACTTATTGTTCGCTATATGACAGCGCTGAGTTAACTCCGCCGGTTTTGCTGCCAGGCAAGGCCGGCAAGCTTCTTAAGAAAAACATCAATAGATGGCTGCACTGCCAGCCATATCTTTGCTATAATCCGCAACAATTTTTTCGACCGTTTTAAGGCCTGAGATAACCCATGTTTGAAGTGAATCCGGTAAACAACAGCATTAAAGATCTGACTGAACGCACTAACGTGCTTCGGGGGTATCTTTGACTACGATGGCAAAAAAGAGCGCTTAGAAGAAGTTTCGCGCGAACTGGAAGACTCTGCCGTCTGGAATAATCCGGAAAAAGCCCAGGCACTGGGCAAAGAACGTTCAGCGCTGGAGCAGGTGGTGGGTACTATCGACCGGTTGGATCAGGGGCTGGAAGATGTTGCTGGCCTGCTTGAGCTGGCGCTTGAAGCGGAAGATGAAGAAACCTTTGAAGAAGCCAAAACAGAATTAGCCGGGCTGGAAAAACAGCTGGCCTTGCTGGAATTCCGGCGGATGTTCTCCGGTAAAAATGATCAGAACGACTGCTATCTGGATATCCAGGCAGGGTCGGGTGGTACTGAAGCGCAAGACTGGGCCAGCATGCTGATGCGGATGTATTTGCGCTGGGGTGAAGATAAAGGCTTTAAACCGGAACTGTATGAAGTGACCGATGGCGACGTCGCGGGCATTAAAGGTTGTACTATTAAATTCAGCGGCGATTACGCCTACGGCTGGCTGCGCACCGAAACCGGCGTCCATCGCTTAGTTCGCAAAAGTCCTTTCGATTCTGGTAACCGTCGCCATACCTCTTTTGCTTCAGTATTTGTGGCGCCGGAAATTGACGACGATATTGAAATTGACATTAACCCGGCAGATTTACGCATCGATACCTATCGCGCGTCGGGCGCCGGTGGTCAGCACGTAAACCGGACTGACTCAGCAGTGCGGATCACCCACTTACCCACTAATATCGTGGTGCAGTGTCAGAACGATCGCTCACAACATAAAAACCGCGACAACGCCTATAAACAATTGCGTGCCAAATTGTATGAGTTTGAACTGCAAAAGCAGAATGCCGAAAAGCAGGCGCTGGAAGATACTAAATCGGATATTGGCTGGGGCAGTCAAATTCGCTCTTACGTACTGGATGATTCGCGGATTAAAGATTTACGCACTGGTATTGAAACCCGCAATACCCAGGCGGTACTGGACGGTAATCTCGACAAGTTTATTGAAGCCAGCTTAAAAGCCGGTTTATAAGTTACATAACGCTAATACTCACTTGACTCAGGAATCAAAAATGGCTGAACAGCAGAACCCACATGACGAAATTCAGGATGTTAACAAGCTGATTACTGAGCGAAAACATAAACTAGCGGCGCTGCGTGCAGACGGCTTTATGTTCCCGAACGATTTTCGCCGTGACAGTATCTCATCTGAAGTGATTGCCAAATATGATCACCTGACCAAAGAGCAGCTTGAAGAGCAGAAAATCACCGTAAGCTTAGGTGGCCGCATGATGACCCGCCGGATTATGGGCAAAGCCAGCTTTACTACTATTGCCGATATGGGTGGCAAAATTCAGCTGTATGTCGCCCGCGATAGCTTGCCAGAGGGTGTGTATAACGAGCAGTTTAAAAAGTGGGATTTGGGCGATATTATCGGCGCTACCGGCCACTTATTTAAAACCCAGACTGGTGAGTTAACTGTCTGGCTTAGCGATATCCGCCTGCTGACCAAAGCGCTCAGACCACTGCCGGATAAATTCCACGGTTTAACTGACAACGAAGCACGGTACCGTCAGCGTTACCTGGATTTAATCTCTAACGAGCAGTCGCGGCACACCTTTTTGGTGCGCAGCAAAACCGTGGCCTATATCCGACGCTTTTTTAATGACCACGGCTTTTTAGAAGTAGAAACACCGATGTTGCAGGCTATCCCGGGTGGTGCCTCCGCCCGGCCGTTTGAAACTCACCATAATGCACTGGATATGCAGATGTTTTTACGTATAGCGCCTGAGCTGTATTTAAAACGGCTGGTGGTCGGCGGTTTTGAAAAGGTGTTTGAGCTGAACCGTAACTTCCGCAATGAAGGGGTGTCGACCCGGCATAACCCGGAATTCACCATGCTGGAGTTTTACTGGGCCTATGCCGACTACAACGACTTAATGGATTTAACTGAGAAGCTGTTCCGTGGTCTGGCACTTGATGTGTTGGGCAGCACTGAAGTGCCCTATCAGGGTGAAGTGTTCGACTTCGGCAAGCCGTTTGCCCGGATGTCGGTTACCGACTCTATTCTGCACTACAACCCGACAGTGACTAAAGAGCAACTTGCCACACGCGAAGCGGTGGCAGAGCTGGCGAAAAGCCTGGGTATTGAAGTTAAAGCCAACTATGGTCATGGCCGGATCTTAATGGAGGTATTTGACGAGTTGGTTGAGACCAAGCTGCGGCATCCGACCTTTATTACCGAATACCCGGCAGAGGTTTCACCACTGGCCCGACGCAACGACCATAACCCGGAAATTACCGATCGCTTTGAGTTTTTCATCGGTGGCCGCGAGCTGGGTAACGGCTTTAGTGAGTTAAACGATGCGGAAGATCAGGCAGAGCGCTTTCGCGAGCAGGTCGCCCAAAAAGATGCTGGCGACGATGAAGCGATGTTTTACGACGAAGACTTTGTTACCGCGCTGGAGCACGGTTTACCTCCGACTGCCGGCCAGGGCATTGGCATTGACCGTTTAGTTATGCTGCTGGCTGATGCTGCCTCAATCCGTGATGTCATCTTATTCCCTCATATGCGGATACATCATGATAAGTAACTAGTTTTTGACGATAAAAGCCAGACTGGAGTCTGGCTTTTTATTTAAATGATGTCTGTAATGTTTACTGTTATCAGGTAACTTCTACACTATACTGGTTTGGTGTTAACTGCCTCTGCTACATGCCTTTATATAAACTATTGTTTTTAAATGTTTATTTTTACCCCCCCATTCTGGCACAGGCTTTGCAGCACATTCGGGTATCAAATACAGATATAAACTGTGCATAAGTTAAAGTGCTTGAGTACAGTGGTGTCTTCTTTAAACAAGCAGGAGGTTTACAATGGCAATAACTCAAACTGGTACGAAAACAGCAGGTAATTCGACTGCTAACTCGCCCGTAACTGAAAGAGCCTCAGAAGCAGCCCATCATGCGGTAGACTCGATGGCAGAGAAAGCAGCGACAGCGGAAGATAGCCTACGCAGAACTGCAGCCAGCTCTAAAGCAACTATCGATCAGAAGCAGGAAGAGTTAAAAATGCAAATGCAAAGCTCATACGAGCGTAGTAAGCAATTTGCCCAGGAAAACCCACTAGCTGCCGCTGGTATCGCATTTGCCGCCGGTATGTTGGTTAGTGCTCTGCTTCGTCGCGGCAACTAGTTATGGCTGAATCTCGGGACACAGAGCCGCAACAAACGGCCTCTGAGCCATTGCCAGAAAAAGTAATGGCTCAGTTAACTGAGATAGCTGCCTTACTCAGCCTGACTGCCGAGCAGTACAAGCAACAAACGCAGATCACCAAGCAAACAGCCAGCGCCGAAATGGCGTTATCACGCCGTAGTTTAATGCTGGCGGCGGGTTTACTGGTAGCGCTTGGTGCTGGTGTAGTGATGTTGTGGGGTTCGGTGTTGGTGTTTGCCGGTTATTTACTATTTCAGGCAACCGCATCAATACCGCTTACCGCAGCACTGTTATTTGTATTGCAAGTATTAGTGTTGTATTGGTGTTTGCGGAATATGCGTTATTCGCTGAAGCAGGTAGGCTTTAGCAATACCATAGCGCAGGTTAAAGGCATACTCAGGTTCACTGCTGAACCTGCAGGAGGCAATAGTGTTAATCGATCTGTTGATTAAAAAAGATAAGCGGAAGCTACAGCAGTGTACTGAACAATTTCAGCATCGCCAGCAGCTACGCCATGCTTTTTTGTTTCTATCAGGGCAGCGCTGTAAGCAATTTCTGGGCTCCGCTCCCGGCCTGACTCTGAGCTTTGGTGCCGGTATGCTAATGCAGTTGCGGCACAACCCAGCTGTTAAAACCTTGCGAAGCCTGGGAGCCATTCAATGGCTGCGACGTTTAGTATAGGGTCACTGTTTGCTCTGGAGCTTCCCTATTGAGCGAAGGGCAATTACCTACCAGACCAAGTCGTTTTAATGCTGATCTGGCGCTAATGATACTGGCGTCATTATTGGTGTGTCTGAAGATTGTTGCTTAGCTCCGAAACAGATCCGCATATCAATAAATAATTGTCATGAAAAAGTTACCTGGCAGTAAGTAATAATTGCTGGTTGTTATCTTGTTTATTTGTTGCCCTGCCATTGTCTAATATAAATTGCATATAAATCATTAAGTTGCATAAAAATTCTTTCTGGCATGGCTTTCGCATATGTTTAATCGATTAATTTAAGCTATGTGCAAACCATGCATTAAGGAGCAAAAATGTTAGGATGGGCATTAACCTTTTTAGTTATCGCACTGATTGCAGGTGTGCTGGGTTTTGGCGGTATTGCCGGAACTGCAGCTGGCATCGCTAAAATTATTTTCTTTATTTTCATCGTGCTACTGGTTATTTCACTGTTGGCTGGCGCCTTACGAGGCAAGTCGCCGAAGATGTAGCGATGATGAAGATGTAGCGATGATAATGTAATCACAGCTCAGGCGAATTACTCTAATCAGGCCACTGCAGTTTTGTAGTGGCTTTTAACTTTGTTTGATATTCGGCAGCAAAGCGGGTTCAGAGGTGTATTCAGCGTTCCAGCTGATATTTCTCCAGCTTGTTGTATAATGTTTTTACACTTACGCCGAGCTGTTGCGCAGTATCGGTTTTATTACCACCGTTTTTGGCTAATGTTCTTAGAATAGCAGCCTTTTCTAATTCATCTAAACGCACACCGGTTGGAATAGTATCTGCTATTGCGCCGCCATCGCTATCAAGGTGCGGTTCTTCCAGCAGCAGGTGCTCTGGCTCAATTGTGTTATCTGCCAGAATATAGGCACGTTCAACCGCATGCTTTAATTCCCGGACGTTTCCCGGCCAGCTATGATTAGCGATCAGGCTTTGCGCCTGCGCGGAAAACTGCTTTCTTTGTTGCTCCTGCACATTCCGATAAGCCAGAAAATGTTGAGCCAGGCCAATAATATCCTCGGCGCGGTCGCGCAGCGGTGGCACGGTTACCGGGAACTGGGCCAGCCGGAAGTATAAATCTTCCCGCAGCATATCTTCGGCAATTGCTTGCATGGGGTCACGGTTGGTTGCGGCTGCGATCCGGACATTGGCAGTAAACGTCTTATCACTGCCAACTGGCCGGTATTCGCCATTTTCCAGTACCCGCAATAATTTTACCTGATGCTCAATCGGCATTTCGGTAATTTCGTCCAGAAACAGGGTGCCCGCCTCAGCCTGGGCAAATACCCCCTGATGATCGCGGTGTGCTCCGGTAAAAGAACCTTTGATATGACCAAATAATACACTGTCAATCAGCTCCGGGCTAAGCGCTCCGCAGTTTATAGCCACAAAGGGTTTATCAGACCGTAAACTGGCCAGGTGCAGAGTATTGGCAACCAGCTCTTTACCTGCGCCACTTTCACCGACAATCAGCACATTGGCTTCGGTAATCGCTACTTTACGGATGGTCCGGTATAGTTTCAGCATTGGCTTAGATGAACCCACTAACATACCAAACTGATCAAGTTCACTGGAGGTGGCTTTTACCTGTTTACGCTCAGTGCTAAGTTGCTGATAGAAATCCTGCAGGGTATCAATTACCGAACCAAAGTCCAGTGGCGCCCGGAAGTGATATCCGGCACCACGACGCATTAAGGTATCAAGCAATTCATTTGGCGGGCCGCTACTGATAAAAATAAAATCGATTTCGGTTAAAACTCTGCTTTCCAGCAAGCGTTTATAATCATCATTATCGCTGTCATCAGACTCTATAACAGCAAGATCGCAATGCTGTTGCTGCAGTTGTTCAGACCAGGCTGAACTATCACTACTTTTAACTATGATAAATTGTCTGACTGCCGGTGATTGTAATAATTTGTCAGCGAGCTCCGGGTCACGCAGATGAATAAATAACCTGGGTTTGCTCATGTTGTCACTCCATGTGATAGTGCTCTACTCTAATCCAGCAATGTAAAATTAACAATGGCCATCAGTAAAATTTACTGAAATAGACTTAGAGATGAATTGAAAAATAATAATGTCATTATAAATCATAAGTTTAAACTTGGTATATGAATTGAATATGAATTAATGACAACCGAGGTCTCAGGAGGCAGTATTGTGTTGGCGTTTAATCCAAAAACCGAGAGTAATAGCGCCGGTGATCAGGCAACATTAAGTCTGGTACTGGCAGTGTGTGAGCAAGCCCGGCCATTTTACCAGCGTACTGCACCGCTGATAAGTAATAACAATATTCGCCGCTATTTTCATGAGCTTGAGTTGCTGCATCAGCAAGCTTTCAGCCTCAATAACGCCGACGGTGTCAAGGTTACCAGCGATGCTGAAATTAACGCGGTTTGCCAGTGGTATCGTTGGGAAAATGCCGGCAAAGCCGATGATAAAAATGAATGGCTGGCAGAATTACCACAGCAGCTGCACCGGCAGTTGACTTCATTTAAGCGTTTAAACCGGAAATTAACTCAGCGCGACAATGCACGGGCGTTGGCAAACCTGACTGCTGGTTTGCAGATTGTGACTGATCAGTTGAGCCCCCTGTTATCTGGCAAATAAGTGCCTGATAGATAACTATCAAAAGATAAGGGACAAAAGATAAATAGGAAATATTTACCGGTAAGCTGGTTAAAAATACAATCAAAAAATTAACGCTAAATGAATGAGAAAATTACGTTTTTTTATAAAGCAATAGCTTAGAGGTTTCTTAGAAGTTGGTATCAAACTGGCAACAGTATTGATGTCTCACAACAAAGGAGTGAATATATGAAACGTACTACTTTAGCCGTAATGATGACCGTAGCATTGGCTGGTACTTCAGTTGCAGCAAACGCTAACGATTGGCAAGATGGTGCCAAAGACGCATGGATAGATGGTAAAGCTGAAACAACGTTACTGTTGAACGGTAACCTTAATTCCTTTGACATCAACACCGATGTTAAGAACGGTAAAATAACATTGACCGGTAAGGTAGACAGAGAAGTTGATAAAGCGCTTGCTGCCGAATTAGTTGAGAATCTGGATGGTGTTACCTCCGTTGATAATAAATTAACGGTATCAAACGAACGCCATATGCGGGATAAAAAGGACCACGACGATGACGGTAGTGGCTTAACCGATGCCAAAGTAGCGACGGTTGTTAAAACCCGCTTATTGTTTGAGTCTGAAACCAGCGGCACCGCAATAGATGTCGATGTAGAAAATGGCGTGGTAATGCTCAAAGGTGAAGTGGATTCAGATGCTGAGAAAGATCTGGCAGAAGCTATCGCCAAGAAGACCAACGATGTTAAACGCGTAGACAATCAACTGACAGTAGCGAAGAAAAACTACTAAGTTGATATTGAGAGTGCACCACGCACTCTGACTTCATCACTTTCAGCAAAACGGCCTGTTATCAGGCCGTTTTTTTTGGTTAAAATATTGCGGGTCAGTAAAAGGCTCTGGTAACGGAAAGCCTTGTCGCAGGTAGCAAGTGCCGTGCAATCAGAGGATTAGCGATTCAGGGAGAAGACTGCCAGGGGTTACTATGATCCGGGTTAGTAATAAAATTTGGGTCGGTCAGGCTATATAAAAATGCCAGCACGGCGGCCCGTTCGCTGGCAGTTAATTCAAAACCGCGAACAAACTGACTTTTACCAGGATGCAACCTGCCATCTCCGGCATAGTCGCCTTCAAGTAACACCTTCCCCCCTGCCGCATAAAAATCGATTACCTGCTCCAGGGTGGCAATACTGCCATCATGCATATAGGGCGCGGTCAGAGCAATGTTACGCAGGGTTGGTGCCCGGAAACGACCGTCATCTGCCGGGTTCATTGTCAACTCTGCCAGGCCGCGGTCATGCTGCGGGTAACCTGCTGCTGATGAATTAGCGGTGTAATATAAACCGGTATTGTGAAAAGGACGCAGATCTAATGGCTGCATACTGTGGCTGGTAGCCTGGGTGAAATTGAAACCACCATGGCAATGATGGCATTCCAGCCGCTCCGAAAAAAACAAGTTCATTCCTGTAATTTGCAGCTGGCTTAGTGCGGCATCATCGTTTTGGTAGGCATAGCGGTCGAAGTCGGATTGGAACGACAATAAACTCCTGACAAAACTGGCCAGCGCCATGACCAGCTGCTGCATTTCTGGTTCGGTGCTGCCAAAGGCTTGCTTGAATAACTGTGGATAGGGTGGCCGTTTTAGTCGTTGCAGTACTTCTGCTTCCTGACCAGCAAGCCCAAGTTCAACCGGGTCGTCACTGAATAACGGTATCAGTAACTGCTGTTCAATGTCTGTCAGGCCATCGTGGGCCCAGGTCAGAGTATTATTATAAGCGATATTAACCAGCGCCAGCGCATTGCGCCGATGTTGCTGGCCGGTAGCACCCACTGAGCGGGGTCGGGCCTCAGCGAAAGCAAATTGCTGCTGATGACAACTGGCACAACTTTGCTTGCCATTAACTGATAGCTGAGTATCGTAAAACAGGTGGCGACCCAGCTCTACTTTAGCATCAGTCATCGGGTTTTCTGCCGGCACCCGTGGCAGCGGCATATCAGGTGGCAATGGCCATTGCCAGGCAGTCGTTGGCTCCTTAGGTTTGTTGCAACTGCCCAGTATCAGGCTGGCCAACACTACACACAGTGCCAGCCTAAGCGCACTGCCAGGATTAATAACTTGCATGTTGTCCTTGCTCATCAGGGGTCATTTGCCATACTGGCGTCAGCATTAAATTGTTAAAAAGCTGCTGACAGTTACTTTGCTGGCTATCTGACATGCAGCTGCTGTTAAGCGCAAGGTCTACCTTATCCAGCAGTAGCACCAAATCCAGTTGCAGGCTCTGGCCTTGTTGGTAATCCAGCGTTACCTTGAAAGTATTGGCGGCTTTGCACGGTGCTACAGGCGGACGTAAGACACTGGCTGACTGACAGCCGGTAGAGCCAAGGTGAAATGCCCAGCCATGCCCCGGGCCTTGTAAATCCAGACGCAGAAATTTGTAGCCAAGTTGCCAGCTCCAGTACATTTCGCTGTGATTTAACGGCGAACTGGCAGCAAGCGGATTCTGATGGTTAACAGGAAAAGGCAGGCCAAGGGTAAAGCTCAGCTGGCCCGGGGTTAAAGCTTCAGTAAACTGCAGTAGCCAGTTGCTGTTGCCCTGACAGTCAGTACCCAGTAAGGCCAGGCGCGATTGCTGCCACTGGGTGGTAGCTAGCTGCAGTGGGCGCTGGTTGAGACTAAAATCGCTTAAAAAAAACCGTAGGTTTTGGATCTGCCACGGTTGCTCAGCAATAAAAATGGGTTGCTGGCAGTCTGGTTGCTGCTGGAGCCCGCTAAGTTGCACGGCAAGATGTTTTGAAGAGCCAGATGCAGTGTCAGGCTGGCAGCCGCCAAGCAGACTGATAGCAAGCACAAGCATCAGATTAATGGTTATCTTAAACGCTGAAATCATAATTTGGTTGTATTTAGTAAAGCTGCGGTAAACAATACTCTAAACTAAAGTGAAAATCGACTAAGACTGCGTCAGCTTGGCGTCAGGATATAAGACAGGTAATGTTTATGAGCATCCGTTATTTTTGGCAGAGTAAGGCGGCAGTAAAGTTTTCTGCTCTGGTATTAGTTTGTGCCAGCTGGCTCAGTGCAGAGGTGCAGGCCCATGCTGAGCATGATAAAGCACGATTCGTAGCTGAAACGGGCCGGGACAGCGGCCGCTGTGCGGATGTGTTGCGGCCTTGCCGGACCATTGGCTATGCCTTAACTCAGGCAGGCAAGGGCGACAAGGTGCTGGTTGCGTCGGGCCAGTATCAACTTGCCACTGCAGATGATGCGGTGTTGCTATTAAGCGAGATAGTGCCGGTATTGGGTGGTTACAACAGGTTTGACCATTTTTTGCAGCAGGCACCGCAGCTGAATAAGACAGTGCTAACCGGCGTGCCGGCTGAATTTGTTGAGCGGCTTTACCAGCGCGGTTTTCAGATTATTAATGATGGTCCCGGCCGCTTTGGTACCGAACTCAGCCAGCAGCTTGCCGCCCATAGTGCGCTGCAACAAAGCCAGCAAGGTGCTGACTGCGAAGCAGGAACGGCGGGCGTGTTCAGCTGCGATAAGATTGATTTGGTTGCTCATCTGGCGTTAGCTGATTTGAGTGCGACTGCCAGTTCGGCCAATGATATCTGGGGCCATACTGATCTTAATACGGGTATTGAGTTTGCTTTAATCGGTTTAAATAATGGCACAGCAGTGGTCAGTCTGGCCAATCCGGCTACCCCGGTAGTGGTGGGAACTGTTAATGGCAGCAATACCAGCTGGCGCGACATTAAAGTGCTGCAGTTTTTTGATGATAATCTCGGCCGCTGGCAGGCTTATGCTTACGTATCTTCGGAGGCAAATAACGGCATTCAGATAATCGACTTAAATGACTTGCCCAGCAGCGTGCGGCTGGCTGCTACAGATCGTTCGGCCAACTCCGCACATAACTTGTATGTCAGTAATGTTGATTACACAACCAACACCGCGTTAACCGGTCAGCAACCGGCGCTGCACCTTGCCGGCCAACCTGAGCAGGGTGGCGCGGTGGCCAGCTATAGCCTGGCGGATCCATTACAGTTAAGCGCTAACTGGCTGCAAAGCGGTGCCAGTCGCAGCGATTACAGCCATGATGTTGCCTCTATGCTGGTCACCGACCAGCGTGCCATTAATCAGTGTGACCGGCCAGAGTGCCAGGTGTTATTTGATTTTAATGAGCAGAATATTAAGCTGTGGGATATCAGTGATACCGGCAATCTGGCGCTGGCCGACTTTAGCTATAGCCTGGCCAGTTATGTCCATTCCGGCTGGTGGACTGAAGATCAGCAATATCTATTTGTGCATGATGAACTGGATGAAACCAATCATGGTCTGAACACCACAGTGCGGGTATTTGAATTAACCGATTTAACGGCACCGGTATTAGCGGCGACTTACACCGGGCCTACCAAAGCAATTGATCATAACGGCTTTGTCCGCGGCAATCGTTATTACATGTCGAATTATCAACGTGGATTAACCATTCTTGATATTACTAACCCGGCAGCCCCGGTGCAGGCTGGTTTTTTTGATACCTTTCCGGCATCAGACAGCGCGGCTTTTAATGGCATGTGGGGCGTGTATCCGTACCTGCCTTCTGGGCTGATTATCGGTAGCGATATCAATAGTGGTCTTTATGTGTTCAGGGATAATAAGGTTAACCCGCTGGCAGGGGCATTATCATTCAGTCAGAGCGAGCTGCGGGTAAGCCCTGGCGAGGTGGCGCAACTGCAGGTAGCACGAACAGGCGGTAGCACTGCAACAAGTGTTGGCTATGAAATTCTGGCTGGCCGGGCTGAGCCAGAACAGGATTATCAGAATATCCGTGGCCGTCTCAACTGGGCGGTAAATGATAGCAGTAGTAAAACGATCGGTATCACTACACTTGATCGAGGCCTGAACGCTGAACGCGAGTTGTTTGTCCGGTTATTTGACCCGGCAAACGGCGCCAGCCTGACCAACCCGTCTTATCTGCGGCTGCGTTTTGGCGAAGATCCGCCGCGCGCTGGTGTGGTAAGTCTGGTTGAGTCTGCATTATCGGTGGTTGAAGCCGATACCACTGTCAGTATTACCGTGCGCCGGCTGGGTGGCAGTGACGGTGCTATCAAAGTGGGTTATGCGCTGGACAGTGGCACTGCAACGGTTGGTGAGGATATTGAGGCTGCTAATGGCGAGCTAAGCTGGGAAGATGGCGACAGCAGCGAGCGGCAAATTGTGCTGAAAATTATTGACGATGAGCTACCGGAGCAGGATGAAACCGCGGTGCTGCGTTTATCCAGCATTGCTGGCAGTGAGTTAGGCGAAATAACCGCACTTACCCTGACTATTCTGGACAACGATGCAAACACGGCTCCCAGCGTCAGTATCGGCGAAAATCGCCAGGTTAATGCCAGCCAGAGTGTCACCTTAACGGCAGTGGCAACCGATCCGGAAGGGGATGCCATCAGCTATCAGTGGCAGCAGCAAAGTGGCACCAGCGTTAGTTTGCAAAACGCTGCCAGCAACACGGTAAGTTTTGTTGCGCCATCCAGTGCCAGTGATCTGGTGTTCAGCGTTACGGCCACCGACGCCAGAGGAGCGGCTGCCAGCGCCAGTATTACCATAACGGTTGTGGCCAGCCCGGTGCCATTGCCAGTACCACCGGCCACCACCGGATCTTCCGGTGGCAGTATGCCGGTTAGCGTTTTATTACTGGGCGGGCTGCTATTTATGCGGCGGGTTTATAATAAAAGCTAATATTGCAGCTTAAACAGCAGCTCGGCTAAATCGGGCTGCCATAGTGCTATTTTATCTACCCGGTTCTGGCGCAGCATAACGCCCTCTGCCAGCAGCAATTGGCGTTGCTCCAGTGCCGTGGCGCTACCTGGTGCAAACGCCAGGCTGCGGTCGCTGCGCAGTACCCGGTACCAGGGCACGGCCAGTTCCGGCGGCGCATAACCTAACGCTTTACCAACCAAGCGGGCGCGGCCGGGCAGGCCGGCTAAATCAGCAATCTGGCCATAGCTCGCCACCTTGCCGGCGGGAATTAATAATACGGTTTGCCAAATTCGCTGGTAGTTATCTGCTGCCACAAAGTTTTTCCTGCCCGCTTAGTTAATAATAGCGCGGCGCGCCACCACGGTTTTGCCAATCGGCGCCAGGCTTAACATCGCCAGCTTTAAATGCTGGATGCCAAAGGGTATGCCGATGATGCTGATAAAGCAGACTATAGCATGGCCTAAATGGCCCAGTGCCAGCCAGAAGCCAAACAATAAAAACCAGATAATATTACCCAGGGTGCCTAAAGTACCGGTGCCGATATCATCATAACGGTTAATATAACGCCGGTTTACTACATCCTGGCCAAACGGCCAGAACGCCATTTCGCCAATTACAAAACAACTGCGTCCAAACGGAATACCGATAATACTGATAAAGCATAACAAACCCACCAACCACCACAACAGCCCCATCACAAAGCCACCCAGCACAAACCACAGGATATTAAATAGTAATCTGAACACGCTCATCTGTTGCCCTTACCCTATAAAAAATATTATTTAATAAAGCATTAAGCAGAAAACAGGCCAAAATTATTGTTAATTAAATCAATTGATTATGTATTATTGGTCAGTAGTCAGATCGTAAAGATGCCAAGTTTTAGCAAAACTCACTATTCAGCACTTGCTTTTATACTGTGCGGCGCCTAGTATAAATACTGTGTGCTGCACAGTATGTGTCACACAGTACACTTTGCTCAGTGCTCAGTGCTCAGTGCTCAGTGCACTTAGCTTGGTAAAAGAAGGATAGCTTATGACAACGGCTCAATTAGACAAAATGCGGCTGGAACTGCGCCGAGGGGTGCTGGTACTGGCAGTGCTGGCAGCACTGCGTGAGCGCCACTACGGCTACTCGCTGCGCCGGCACTTGCAAGACGCTGGCATCGATATTGACGAGGGTACCTTATACCCTTTGGTGCGACGGCTGGCCGATCAGGGCTTGCTAGAGAGCGAATGGCAGCAGGGAGAAGGACGGGAACGTCGCTATTACCTGTTATCTGAGCTGGGTGCAGAATTGCTGCAACAACTTACCCAGGAATGGACCACCTTAAACAATGCACTGGGGCCACTGTTGCAGCCAGAGCAGACTATGCCAGCGAACCAAGCAGAGGAGCAAACCTAATGGAATTAGTTAACCGTTATATCGCGGCAGTACAGCGCGAGTTACCTGAACAAAAACGCCAGGAAATAGGCCGGGAACTGCATGCCAATATTCTGGATCAACTTGATGCCATGGCTGAACAACAGGAAAGTGAACTGACCGGGCAACAGGTTGCTGAGGTACTGAAAACAATGGGCCATCCCAGGCAGGTCGCCCGCCAGTTCTGCCCGCCAGCACCGTTGATACCTGAATGGTTAATGCCGTTATATAAACACACCCTGTTGATGGTGCTGGGCGTGTTGCTTGTGCTGCAGGTGGTGTTTATGACCAGAATTTGGTTAACAGGCTCTGACATCGGGCTGTTGCTGTTTATCAAGGGGCTGGCATCGGGCTTTATTGAAGATGCGGTGTTTGCTTTTACTGCTGTAACGGTCGGTTTTGCTGTGGCTTTCAACGGTAAACAGCCTGGTTCATGTAATACCAGTAGCCAGTGGCAACCTCAAGACTTACCGCCCGTTGGCGCTGGCTGGCAGCATATTAGTCTGAATGACATTTTTTCAGATTTGGCTACTTACGCTTTTCTGTTGCTGATAATCTGGTTTCCGCTTTGGCAACAGGTGGATGCCGGAGCAGAGCCGGGCGGTGAGGTTTTTAGTCAGTTGGCGTTAGTGATGCTGATGTGGTTCAGCCCGGTTATTGTGCTGGGGATGGCGAGTAGTTTATGGCAGTTGCGCCGTCGTATCTGGAGCAAACCTATGTTACAGCTGAACATAGGGGTTAATCTGGCTTTTGCATTGATGTTCATCCTGCTGGCTGTGTCCGGGCCACTGTTGCAGCTTGATGTTGAGCGTTGGGAGCGTTACTTCAGCCCGGATGCATTCCAAAATAGTATCAGACTAAGCTTAGTTATTATTGCCCTGTTTCCTGGCTATGAGGTAGTACGTGATACGCTACGTCTGCGGCGCTTTTCCACAAGCTAAATAGCTAACGGTGTTTGGGTAAGATAAAGCCCTGCCAGGTTAAACCTGGCAGGGCTTTTTTGTAGCAGGGGTAGCTATAACAGTTGCTTAGTACTGCTGTTGCTTCCGGTTGTCACGCACCAGCCACCAGATCAACCAGACAAATAACAGCAAAGGAGCCAGGGTAACCACTGCCGTAATGCCAATAGCAAATACCGCTGCGACCAGACCAATCAGAATAGCGAATACTGAGCCGACAATAGCCAGGATAGTTGGCAAACAGTAAATGCCTAATGCCACAGCTAAAATAATTACGATAGTTTTGTTCATGATATTTTTCCTTTTTGATGTAATAGCAATAAGGTATCAAGAGCTATGCCAGAATTAATTAATTTTTATAAACAATAACTTAATTGAAATTTTGAAATTTGGTGCTGCCGGGTTTTTCTTTTCAGTAGTGGTTTTAACCAAATAGTGGTGAAACTATTATGCTGGAGAGGCAATAAGGAAAGGCAATAAAAAAAGCTGTCAGAGTTTGACAGCTTTTGATGATAGCGATGTTTTGGCTACAGTTTGTTGATTTGATCTTTAAGCTGATAGGATTTATCCGTAACGATACTTTCCAGGGTGCTGACCCGCTCTTTCAGCCGATGCACTTCAGTTTGCAGCGCTTCCAGCTCACCTTTGCCGGCTTTGCCTTTAGTTTTCATATGCACTTCGTAGCCTGCGTAGACAAAACCACCAACAATGGCAATAGCGGCAATTTCAAATGGTCCCATGATGTTCTCCCTTTTTTTAATTAGTTTATGCTGAAAAGCAAGGCTGATGCCATTGTTATAATTGTTATGTAAATCAATTTATTAAATTGTCTTAATTGCTGTGGCCGTAGCGCAAAGCTTAAAAGTTTAGTCAATATCACCAGATAGTAGTGGTAAACTTGCAGCAGGTGTCTGAAAAAATTGTAAGAGTTTATGACCGATCAACAATGGATGGCCAAAGCGCTGCAACTGGCTGCCAAAGCAGAGGAAGCTGGCGAGGTGCCGGTTGGCGCGGTAATTGTTAAAGATAATCTGCTGATTGCGGAAGGCTACAACCAGATGATTAGCTTAAACGATCCTTCAGCTCATGCTGAAATGCAGGCTGTACGCCAGGCCGGGCAACAGTTGCAAAACTACCGTCTGACTGACTGCACCCTGTATGTCACACTTGAGCCCTGCAGTATGTGTGCTGGTATGCTGGTACATAGCAGGCTGGCTCGCCTGGTATTTGGTGCCAGCGATTATAAAACCGGTGCCGCCGGCTCGGTAATGAATTTAGTGCAACACCCGCAGCTAAACCACCAGCTTGAAGTTATTGGTGGCGTACTGGCAGAAGAGTGTGCCGCCAGATTATCGGCTTTTTTTCAGCGGCGACGGCTGGAAAAAAAAGCAGCAAAACGCGCTGCGGTTAAGCTTGATCCTGACCGGAAAACGCCTGCAGGCCCGGATGATCCTGCATAATGGTCTGATAGTTACGCCGTCTGCGGTGCAGTTTCAGTAAGTCGGTATTTCGTTTTACCCGGCGCCGGCTGGACGTAATGGCAAAGGCACTGAGTTTGCGGCGTTTTAAAGCCGGCTTTTTTCGTTTAAGCATAGTGGACCCGAATTTATTGCTGACGTTGCCAGTGCAACGTTAATATGCGGTTACTATAGAGCTACACAGACCGGACAACAAGGGTTGGTGTGTTAAAGGGCTTAAAATTAGTGTTCAATTTCCTGTTGTGCTTGCGGTTCTGGCTCTGAAATAGCGGTGTCGGGTAGCAATTGTTCAGTAAGGCGCAAGCGTTGCTGCTCGAGCCGTTGTTCGGCCTGTTGCTTTTCATCCGTCCATACCAGGGTATCATAATAACGGCGGATATTTTCAACATAGGTGACGGCTTCATCGCCTCTGGCATAACCATAGCGGGTATGCTGGTAAACGGCTTTTTGCCGCAGTAGGGGTAAGCGCTGTTTTACTTCCAGCCATTTATCAGGATCTGCACCTTGTTGCTGAGTCAGAATACGGGTATCTTCAACATGGCCCCAACCAACATTGTATGAAGCCAGAGCAAACCAGAGCCGATCTGGCATGTTGATGCGCTCCGGGATCCGACTGACTAAGCGTTGTAAATAGCGACTGCCGCCACTGATACTCTGTTCCGGATCGAGCCGGCTGCTAACACCCATTTGCTTGGCTGTTGGTAATGTCAACATCATCAGGCCGCGCACCCCGGTTGGACTGCGGGCTTTCGGATCCCAGTGTGATTCCTGATAGGATAGCGCCGCCAGTAAACGCCAGTCCAGCTCACCGGCATACTGGATAAACAGGTCTTTGTAATCGGGCAGAGTCTGGCTGATGGCATCGATGTATTGCAGGGTGTCGACATAATCGAACTGACTAACATGACCAAAATAACGGTCTTCCAGGGTAATTAACTCGCCACTTTGATAAATGTTGCCAAAAAACTCAATTAACACCGCCAGCAGCGAGTCGTCATTGCTATCAGCCAGCAACCAGGCAACAGGCAGATTATCGCTGACGGTAAAACCAATACTTAAATTAGGATAAAAGCGGCGGTTAATAGCCAGTTGGTTAGAGTCAGTAAGGGTATAGGGAATTTTGCCATCAACTACCAGTTGCAGCACATCGTCGGCGTCGAGATCTTTTTGCTCACGCCATTGCAGGTTAGGGTGGTCTTTACTTAGTCTGTCCAGAGTCTGGGCATGGCTGCTATCCTGAATAACCACAATCGGCTCGGTAATATCATCCAGCGAACGCGGCCAGTCATCACCCTGCCGGAATACCAGTAACTCGCTGATCCAGCGATATGCCGGTGCCGCGCGATACCGGCTTAGCCGTTGTGGGGTGAGAGTTAAACCACCGGCAATAAAATCTACCTGGCCGGTATCGAGTTTTTGTAGCAGCTCATCTAAGTGGTAGCTTGGGAATAGCTGAAGTTCAACTTCCAAACGATGTGCCAGGGTCTGGGCCAGCTCGTATTCAAAGCCGGTGGGGCCATCAACCCCAATAAAGTAGCTGGTTGGGCCATGTAATAAGCCAACCCGCAAAGTGTTGCGCTGATGAATTGTGTCTAGCTGTGATGTGTGTTCTGCCTCCGGCGCACATGCGCTAAGCAGGCAAACCAGCAGCCAGAAAAGCACTCTTAGTTGCATGCCGAACCTGAAATTTACTACCCTGGAGACTGTTATATCAAACTTAAGCGGGGCAGTCAGTTTTTTCACATACCACTTAGCGCCAAATTTCTTTATAATGGCGCGCTTAAATCAGCTTCCATCGTCGCTCAACCAACGGAAACCTAGCCTATGTTGATCCTGCGTGGTGCACCTGCACTGTCCGAATTCCGAATTGCCAAGTTACTTGACCAATGTGCTGAACGCACTTTGCCGGTAATTACAATTTACGCCGAGTATATGCACTTTGCTGAAAACAGCGCTGCCCTGAGCAGCGACGAGCAAAGCACCCTGGATAAACTGTTAACTTACGGCCCGGCTATTGCCAGTCATGAGCCAGTTGGCCAGTTACTGTTGGTTACCCCTCGTCCGGGTACTATTTCGCCCTGGTCGTCTAAAGCCAGTGACATTGCTCATAATTGTGGCCTGAGTAAAATCAGGCGGCTGGAGCGAGGTATTGCTTATTACATTGAAAGCAGCCGCAGTTTAACTGATAGTGAACTACATACTGTCAGTGGCTTACTGCATGACAGGATGATGGAAGTGGTGTTTACCGAGTTCAGCCAGGCAGAGGCATTATTTCAGCATGCAGCTCCTGCGGGTTTAAGCTCTGTTGATATTATTAACGGCGGTCGTCAGGCGCTGGCAGATGCTAATATGGCAATGGGCCTGGCACTGGCCGATGATGAAATTGACTATCTGGTCGTTAATTTTCAACAGCTCGGCCGCAACCCGAACGATATTGAACTCTATATGTTTGCCCAGGCCAACTCTGAACACTGCCGGCATAAAATTTTTAACGCCGACTGGACCATAGACGGCGTTGTCCAGCCAAAATCCTTGTTCAAAATGATAAAAAATACCTTTGAGCACACCCCGGATTATGTGCTCTCTGCTTATAAAGATAACGCTGCAGTTATGACTGGCTCTACCGCTGGCCGCTTTTTCCCGGTGCCTGGCAGCGGCGAATATAACTACCATCATGAAGATATTCATATTCTGATGAAAGTGGAAACCCACAACCATCCAACAGCTATCTCGCCTTACCCGGGCGCGGCGACCGGTTCTGGTGGTGAAATTCGTGACGAAGGTGCTACTGGTGTCGGTTCGAAACCCAAAGCAGGCCTGGTGGGTTTCTCTGTGTCTAACTTACGGATCCCTGGTTTTGAGCAGCCGTGGGAAACCGATTTTGGTAAACCAGAGCGGATTGTCAGTGCGCTGGATATTATGCTGGAGGGACCGCTCGGTGGAGCGGCCTTTAACAACGAATTTGGCCGGCCGGCAATTAATGGTTATTTCCGTACTTATGAAGAAAAAGTAACCAGCCACAACGGCGAAGAAGTACGTGGCTACCATAAACCTATTATGATCGCAGGTGGCCTGGGTAATATCCGCGCCAATCATGTGCAAAAAGGTGAGTTACCACCGGGTGCCAAGCTGGTGGTATTAGGTGGTCCTGCCATGAACATTGGTTTAGGTGGTGGTGCCGCGTCATCGATGGCTTCGGGCCAGTCGGCAGAAGACCTTGATTTTGCCTCAGTACAACGGGAAAACCCGGAAATTGAACGGCGTTGTCAGGAAGTGATAGACCGCTGCTGGCAGCTGGGTAGCGATAACCCGATTTGTTTTATCCATGACGTTGGCGCCGGTGGCTTATCGAATGCTTTCCCTGAACTGGTAAACGATGGCGGTGTCGGTGGTAAGTTTGAACTGCGCAACGTGCCGAATGATGAGCCGGGCATGTCACCATTGCAAATATGGTGTAACGAGTCGCAGGAGCGCTACGTGATGGCCATTGTGCCGGAAAAAATGGCGGTGTTTGAGCAAATATGTCAACGCGAGCGTGCACCCTACGCCGTTGTGGGCGAGGCAACCAGTGAACAACATCTTACCTTAACCGATAAGCATTTTGGTAACACCCCAATTGATTTACCGCTGAGCGTCTTGCTGGGCAAAGCACCGAAAATGCATCGCGATGTGCAAAGTGCCAAAGCCGTTAGTCAGCCTCTGAACCGTGACGGCATCACTATTGCTGATGCCGCTGAGCGCCTGCTGCGCCTGCCGGCGATTGCTGAGAAAACCTTTCTGGTGACCATTGGCGATCGTACTGTAACCGGCCTGGTGGCGCGTGATCAGATGGTTGGACCCTGGCAGGTGCCGGTAGCCAACTGTGGTATTACTGCGGCCAGCTATGATACCTATCATGGCGAGGCGATGGCGATGGGCGAGCGTACGCCAGTCGCTTTGCTGGATTTTGCCGCTTCAGCCCGGCTGGCGGTAGCTGAAGCTATTACCAATATTGCCTGTAGTGATATTGGCGATTTGAAACGGATTAAACTGTCGGCCAACTGGATGTCAGCAGCCGGCCACCCCGGTGAAGATGCCGGCTTATACGCCGCTGTAAAAGCCATTGGCGAAGAGTTATGCCCGGCGCTTGAGGTCACCATTCCGGTGGGCAAAGACTCGATGTCGATGAAAACCAAATGGCAGCAAAATGGTGCAGAGCAAGCCGTAACATCGCCAATGTCGCTGGTGATCACCGCCTTTGGCCGGGTAGAAGATATCCGCAAAACTGTTACGCCGCAGCTGCGCACCGACAGAGGTGATACCAGCCTGCTGCTTATCGATTTAGGCCAGGGGGCCAACCGTTTAGGTGGCTCTTGTTTAACTCAGGTGTATAAGCAACTGGGCGACATTGCCGCCGACTTAGACAGCCCGGAGCTGCTGCTTAATTTATTTGCTGCTGTGCAGCAACTGATCCGTGAGCAAAAACTGCTGGCCTATCACGACCGTTCCGACGGTGGCTTATTTGTCACTCTGGCGGAAATGGCTTTTGCCGGCAAAGCTGGTTTTAACGCCGATATCAGTAACCTGGGCGATGACGATTTAGCCGTGCTGTTCAGTGAAGAGCCGGGTGTGGTTATTCAGGTAGCCGATAGCGAGTTGGCTTATGTGCAGCAGGTGTTGGCACAGCATAATCTGGCGGCATGCAGCCATACGCTGGGCCCGGTAACGGCCAGTGATCAGCTGATATTCCGCCGTGGTGAGAACGACGTATTCAGTGACAGCCGTGTTCGTTTACGCTGTATCTGGGCTGAAACAACCTATCAGATGCAGGCTTTGCGCGATAACCCGGCAGGTGCTTTGCAGGAATTTACTGGTAAGGCAGATGACACCGATCCGGGCCTGAATGTAAAACTCAGCTTTGATGCCAATGCCGATGTTGCCGCGCCCTTTATTTTAAAAGGTGCTGCGCCGAAAGTGGCTGTTTTACGCGAGCAAGGCGTTAACTCGCATCTTGAGATGGCGGCTGCCTTTAACCGGGCCGGCTTTAGCGCGGTTGATGTCCATATGAGCGATATTCTCGCTGGCCGGGTAAAACTCAGCGACTTTAACGGTTTAGCCGCCTGCGGTGGTTTCTCGTATGGTGATGTGCTGGGTGCCGGTGAAGGCTGGGCCAAATCAGTATTGTTCAATGATATCGCCCGGGCTCAGTTTGCGGCGTTTTTCGAGCGGCCAACTACCTTCTCGCTGGGAGTCTGTAATGGCTGTCAGATGATGTCGAATTTAAAAACGCTGATCCCGGGTGCCGAGCTATGGCCGCATTTTGTTCGCAATAAGTCAGAACGGTTTGAAGCGCGCTTCAGCCTGGTGGAGATTCAGCAAAGCCCGTCGTTGTTCTTTAGTGGCATGGCGGGCTCACGGATGCCAATTGCAGTATCCCATGGTGAAGGCCATGCCGAGTTTGCCAGCCGCGAGGCCTTTGCTAAGGCCAACCACAGTGGCACCGTGGCGATGCGCTTTGTTGATAACTTTGGTAAGATTACTGAGCAATATCCGGCTAACCCGAATGGCTCGCCTGCCGGTATTACCGCGCTTACCACCACTGATGGCCGGGTCAGTATTATGATGCCGCACCCGGAGCGGGTGTTCCGCACCGTTGCTAACTCCTGGCACCCGGATGAGTGGCAGGAAGACAGCCCATGGATGCGGATGTTCCGTAACGCCAGGGTATGGCTGGGATAAGTTAGCGTCCACATTAATAAAAAACCCTGCGCTTGCAGGGTTTTTTTATGACGGTAGTTTTAATTTAGGCTGCTGGATTGTTACCGGTTACAAGGTCCAGCGCAGGCCTATCATAGCAACATAAGGGTCAATACTAACATTGACACTTTG
This sequence comes from Arsukibacterium perlucidum DSM 18276, assembly GCF_000382165.1. Lineage (GTDB taxonomy): Bacteria > Pseudomonadota > Gammaproteobacteria > Enterobacterales > Alteromonadaceae > Alishewanella > Alishewanella perlucidum. The sequence continues at coordinate 30,003 of NZ_KB907723.1, forward strand.
CACGGTGTTGCCATTAACCTGCACCCGGCCGGTGGTATCAATATCCATTTTACTCAGCATCAGATGCAGCCCAAGCGTATCACTTAATTTAACGTTAACGCCGGCCTGCAGTGCCAGACCAAAAGAGCTTTTCAGCTTCAGGCTTACCACATCATTAGCGCCGGTAACACTTAAGGCGTCCAATGCGCCTTCAAGCTGACCATCAACCTGCTCGTCAAAAAACACGGTGTAGTTAACACCAATACCAACAAAAGGATCAAAGGTCTGACTTTCAGGCATAAAATGATACTGCGCCAGCAGGGTAGGTGGCAGATGCTTGGTTTTACCTACTTTCAGGCCGTCAATCGCAGAGCCCTTGACTGAAATATCATGACTGAATGGCGTGGCAGCAATCAGTTGTACTGCCCAGTTTGGCTTAATCCGGTAGTCAAAGGTCAGGCCTAACTGGGTGTTGCTGTTAACAGCCAATGCTGTCGAGCCATTCGGTAAGCCAGCGACTTGCTCAATCACGTTTAAGCTGGAACTGCTGTCATCCGGCGCAACATTAATGGCGCCAATATTGATAGCAAAATCAGCATAGGCTGGCGCAGCAGCTAGCACAGAGATCAGAGGAATAGCGATTAAAGAAGTTTTCATAAGGTGCTCCACAGTTTAGTTATGGAGCAATTGTGCACTTTGGTCAGAACAGAATATTGGCCTGGATCAATAAAAAACCGGCGTTTTTGAAATTCAGCCGGTTACTTTGTTCTGTATCAATATTTTGTATCTATAAAAAGTGAGCAAACTACCTGTTATGCATTATTGACTTTGCTACATTAGCCCCTTTAAGAAGGCTACCACACTGCGCCCCAGCGCACTTAATGCATAACCGCCCTCCAGCATGGCAACTACCCGGCCTTGGCAGTGCTTATTTGCGACGGTTTTCAGCTCGGTCGCCAACCAATGGTAGTCTTCCTCGCGCAGCATAAAGTGCGCCATATCATCTTCGGCATGGCCATCAAAACCGGCTGATACCAGAATAAGTTCTGGCGCAAAGGCATCCAGTGCCGGCAGCCATTCACTGCTGACTGCAGCCCGCCACTGGCTGGCTTTGCAGCCACCTGGCAGTGGTAAATTAATAATATGATCGGATACAGTATCGGCACCGGTATGCGGATACAGCGGATATTCGAAAGAAGAGCAAAATAGGACCCGGGGTTCGTTTTTGAAAATATCTTCAGTGCCGTTACCGTGGTGCACGTCAAAATCGACGATTGCCACCCGCTTCAGCGAATACTGATTCAGCGCATATTCGGCCGCAATAGCGATATTATTAAAAAAACAAAAGCCCATGGCCTGATCATGCGTTGCATGGTGGCCGGGCGGTCGGATAGCGCAAAAAGCTTGTTTATCGCTGGCCTGCATCACGTCATCAACTGCATTAATACCGCTACCTGCAGCGTAAAGTGCTGCCTGCAGGGTTTTGGACATCATCTGGGTATCTGGATCGAGCCAGATATGACCATCCGCCGGTGCTTTAGCATACAGCTCGCTGACATACCGGGTACTGTGAGCCCGGCACAAGTCGGTTTTGCTGGCGGGGCTGGCATCTTTTTGTTGCAGCACATAATCGAGCCCGGAGCGGATCAACTGGTCGTTGATCGCATCAAGCCGCGCCGGGCATTCCGGATGGTCATCACCGGCAACATGCTGGCGACAAATGGCATGGCTAAAAATCGTTATGGCCATCAGCTGGCTCCTTCTGCTGGCACGGCAGCTAACTCAAGTTCCAAAAATACTTCTGTTGGGTCGTCATAACCCTGGCGTTTAAAACCGGCTTTGGTAAATACACTAAGCATCGGTTTATTTTCAGCCCGGACATAGGCGGTCATTTTGCTTAGCTTACGACTGCCGGCGATGTCTATCATCTGCTGCAACAGCCGTTTTGCCATACCTTTACCCTGATGTTTTTCCCGGGTAACAAAGGCCACTTCGCAGCTGTTATTTGTTTTAATCAGGTAATAGCGGCCAACGGCCTGAATTTCTACCACTGAGCCTTTTTGCTTCACGATACAAAGGGCTAAATCCTGGGTTTGATCAACACTGACCAATGTGCAGGATTTCTCCCGGCTCATCTGGGTGGGCACTGTGTTGTAGCGCATTTGCAGGGTTTCTTTGGTATGAGAGTAGAAAAACTCCTGCAACCGGCGTTCATCCGACGGGTTCAAAGGGCGCAAATCGAAGCTTTCCCCATTTATCTGGAGTTCTTTAAAGCCTACGGCACCAAGCTCGGCCACTTCAACCGGGGTTTGTAGCTGATAATGGGGGACCCAGTAGAACTTGCGGACCTCGGCCAGCAGTTGGCTGCGAAACTTTGGGTGAGCCACTCTGATCAGCTCCAGAGCCCGCTCACGGACACTTTTACCACGTAGTGAGGCCACCCCAAATTCAGTAACCACATAATGGACATGACCGCGGCTGGTTACTACGCCTGCACCCTCGCGAATATGCGGTACTATCCTGGAGATAGTGCCATTTTTAGCCGTAGAGGGCAGGGCGATAATGGGTTTGCCGCCGCTGCTCATGGATGCGCCTCTGCTAAAGTCGACCTGGCCGCCAATCCCACTGTAAAATTGATGACCAATTGAATCTGACACCACCTGGCCGGTTAAATCGACCTCGATGGCGCTGTTGATTGCGACCATCTTATCGTTACGGGCAATATTGGCCGGCGAATTAACATATTCGCTGGGGTAAAAGCCGATATGTGGATTCTGATCAACAAACTGATACAACGCCTTACTACCAATGCAAAAACTGACCACGCTTTTACCCGGGTGAAAGGTTTTGCGCCGGTTGTTAATCACGCCTTTTTTAATGAGTTCCAGCACGCCATCGGTGATCATTTCGCTGTGCAGCCCCAAATCCTTGTGGTTGCTCAGATAGCGGGTGACCGCGGCGCAAATACGGCCAACGCCAAGCTGGACGGTGGCGCCATCTTCGACCAGCAGTGACACATACTGGCCAATCCGTTCGGTACGGGCGTCAAGCTCTGGCATGGCTGCTTCAGGCAGTGCCTGATCGGCATAATAAAAGGTGTCGATATCATCCCGGTGAATAAAAGACTGACCGAAGGTAATTGGCATTTGCGGGTTAACCTGAGCAATAACAGTTTTTGCTGCTTTGGCGGCTGCTGCGACCACATCTACCGACACACCTAGCGAATGATAACCATGCTCATCAGCCGGGCTTACCATAATCAGCGCAGCATCTAGTGGCAGTACCCCGTCGGTAAACAAGGCCGGGATATCGGTCATAAAACAGGGGGTATAGTCGGCCCGGCCTTCGGCAACTGCCCGGCGGATTTTTTCGCCACCAATAAAGAAGGTGTTTACCTTAAACAAGTGCTGATATTGCGGCTCGGCCCATTTATTATCGGCCAGGGTAACCAGCTGGACAATTTCAATATCGTGCAGGCTATTGGCATGGTTGATCAGATCGTCAATTAGCGCGGTGGGCACAGCGGCATGCGAACCGATAAAAATGCGGTTGCCGGATTTCAGTAGTTTCTGCCAGTTTAGCGGCGCGGTGGCCATAGAAACGTTGCCTTTATTTTATTCAATAGTTTTACTGTAAAACACTGTCCGGCTTAGTGCCAGCCCCAACTTTAGTCGCAGCTTAGCGGGGACTATGTTAAGACGTAAAAAACCGGCCAGGCATTACTGCCATGGCCGGTATCTGTCGCGGGCCGCCAAGCACATTACTGAATGCTGCGTGACTCGCGGCTGGTGCTCACTTCACGACTGACAACAGGTGCGGCACGTTGAGGTTGTGCTGCTGGCCGCTGTATTTGCTGCACAGGCCGTTGCGGTTGCACCTGACGTTGCGGCTGCACTTGTGGCTGAACCTGACGTTGCGGCTGCACTTGTGGCTGAACCTGACGTTGCGGCTGGCTGCGCTGAACCTGTGGCTCAGGCCGTTGAACCGGCGTTATCCGTTGCTCTGGTCGTGCTTGCTGCTGGCGTACCAGTTGTTGCCGCTCAGAGCTTGTTGGTGCTGAGGTTTCCATTGGCCGTGCTATTGTGGTCCTGGCAGGCTGGCGTTCAGTCTGTTGCCGGATAGCATGCTGCTCACGATTATTAAGCTGAGCACGTTCTGCCTGCTCCACGCGCTCAATCCGCTCTGCCCGCTGCTGGCCATTCAGCTGACGACTGGCTGTTGCTGCCGGGGCCTGGCGTAAATTAACCTGTTCAGCGGTACGACGCTGCATTGCAGGGCGTTGCATTTCAGTGTGTTCACGACTTTGCTGCTTAACATTGTTCTGGTTAACATTGTACTGATCACGATGCTGCTGCTCACGACGCTTGCCTGTTTCTGCCCGGTATTCTTTAGTAACCTGCCGGGCATAGCCAAAGTTATGCTGCCGGTTTAATACTTCGTGCCGGTAATGCACACCGCGTCTGTGGTAGCTGTTATGCTGCCAGCGGCGGGCGTCGGTATAGTGTTTGGTACGCGACGGGTAGTAGCGCGGTGGCTTATGATAATAGTGATGATTAACCACTATATGGTGATGATGCCAGTCAAAAATACTGAAATAAAACGATGGCCTCACCGTAAAGCTCGGGCCCCAGTAAAAGTGACTGCTAACGTGAAAACCACGGGGGGCATGCCAGTAAACAGGAGGGTAAGCTGACCACCACCAGTTGCCATACACGACCCGGGTGTCGTAGTAAGGCACGTAAATCACTTCAGGCCGGCGTGGCTCAATAATAATCACCTCACGCTCGCGCTGCACTGTCAGGTGTTTCATTTTGTTTAATGAGCCGTGCTGATAGGCGCGCTCACGCAGTTGCTGAATACTGGCCAGCACAGCTGCTTCATCGGTTAAAAACATTTCACCGAGCTGCTGGGTCCAGTCCAGATCCTCACTAAGTCGTTGCAGTAAATCAGGAAATGCAACCAGCGCTTTAACGCTGGGCTCCCAGTCCTCGCTGGCAACGGCTTGCACCGCTGCATCACCGCTTAAGTCGGGATTACGTGCTGACCAGCGGGCGGCCTGTACTACCTCCAACGGGTAGGTTGCAGCGATCAGCACATGAGTCAGGACGGTATCCGGATACAACGCCACCGGCGCAAGTAGCTGGTCCAGTTCTGCCTGGACCAGGGTATCAGTAGCTTTAGCATTAAAACTAAAGACCAATAACACACTCAGTAGCAGGGCTTTGAAGTTTACACTGGTGCTATACATAGTGGTTTCCTCCACAGTGGGCGGTATTGCCGCCAACCGCGTTGACGACATTTTTACACAAGTATAGTGGTTATAGGTGGCTGAGACTTAATGCTACCTGAACTTCGTTTATTCTTTTCACAGCCTTTACTTAAAGCTCAGGTTAGATAGCGGGCCTGTTTGGCTGGTTTTAATTGTTGCAGATCCACCAGCACCAGGCCATCGACACAGTCGGCAAAGGCCGGATCGGTGCTGAACGCCAGGAAGCTGACACCACCGGGCTGACACAATTCGCTGTATTGCTTGTATAAGGTAGGCACGTTCAGGCCCATATTAGCCAGCAGGTGCTTTAATTGAATAAAGTCGGCACTGTAATCGGTACCGCTGAATTGATGCTGCAAGCTTTGCTGTTGCTCAGGCGATAACAGGTAGGGTTGGTTAGCAAGCGCCGCAGAGCTATTCGCTCCAAAGTACAGCGTGTAAAAATAGACCAGCAGATCGCGCGCTGTTTGCGGGTAACTGGCAGAAATACTGACTGCCCCGAATAAATACCGAACTTGCGGGTTATGCTGTAAATAAGCGCCAATGCCATACCACAAGTAATCGAGGCTGCGTTTACCCCAGTAACGCGGCTGAATAAAGCTGCGGCCAAGCTCCAGCCCTTGTTCTAAGTAGGGTTGCATCGCCTGGTTATAATGAAACAAACTGGCTGTATATAAACCTTCCACACCTGTGTTTGCAATTACCTCTGCACTGGGAACAAGCCGGTAAGCACCCACCATTTCCAGCTCAGTCGGGTCCCATAAAATTAAGTGATGATAGTAGCTGTCGTATTTGTCAATGTCCCGCTTATTACCGGTGCCTTCACCAACCGCCCGAAAAGCCAGTTCGCGTAAGCGGCCAATTTCCCGCATCAGTGCCGAACTTTGCTGATGGTAATACAGATAAATCAGCTTGCCATCACTGGTGGTGCCAAGCTGCTGGCATTTTGCCAGATCTGCCTTTAGCGCACTGCGTGGTTCCGGATGGGCAATGGTACTTTGCGTTCGCAACAGCGGCGCTTTGTCTTTCGCCAACCGGTACAGATGCTTCTTAAACAGTTTTAACTGTTCTTTAGCAGGCAGTGGCAGTTGGCCGTAACTGTCGAAGGGAATTTGCTCACCAATTCGCATAGTGATGTTTTTACGTTGTTGCTTAAACATCTCCTGCACCAGCAGCATAGTAGCCAAAGGCTTGTACAGCATTGACGCGCCGTAGAACAAAGCTGAATTTCTGCCATCAATATAAATGGGTAAAATGGGGGCCTTGGCTGCGCTGGCAAAGCGTAAAAAACCGTTGTGCCACTTGCCATCACGCACGCCATTTGGCTTCAGACGAGATACCTCACCTGCCGGAAACAGCACCAGGGCACCTTCTTGTTGTAAATGCTTTCTTATCTCGCTTAAACGGCCCCGTTCGGTGCCACCTTCCATATTATTTACCGGTAGTAATAAACTGTGCAATGCGGTCACTGACATTAATAACTGGTTGGCAATAATCTTTACATCGGGCCTGATATCGCTGATCAGTTTAATCAGCGCCAGACCATCTAATGAACCTATAGGATGGTTAGCGATGATGACCACTTTGCCGCTGGCGGGGATCCTGGCAATTTCATTGTCGCGGGCACTATAGCTGAAGTTAAAGTAGTCCAGCACCTGTTCCACAAAATCCAGGCCCTGCAGGTGGGGGTATTGCTGGCTGAAAGCGGCAAACTCTTGCTCGTGCAGTAAATAGCTCAGCGCACCTTTTACTGGCTTATACAGCCAGGGTTTACCGGTGATCCCAGGCATTTGTTGCTGAATAACCTGTTCGACATTAAACATAAAACCTCCCGCATAATGCCGGTTCAACGGCCTTTTTCAGCAGGCTAACCGCAGAATGTGACAGCGGCGCGACAGTTTTATGGCAGTTTACGGAAGTTTGCTGTAGTCGCAACCTATGCTATGTTTGCGCTAGAATAAGTTATCACTCCTTTTCAGCAACTTAAGCGGAATTGTCTATGAGTATTGCCCTGATCATCCCTGATCGGAAGCTGGATGATTTACAATATCGGCTGCAGCAAGCCCTGCCGCAAACCCGGATAGAGATCTGGCCTGAGCTTTACGATCCAGCAGAGGTTGAATTTGCCGTGGTTTGGCGCCAACCGCATGGTTGTTTAAATGGCCTGGTTAACTTAAAGGCTATTCAGTGTTTTGGTGCCGGGGTCGATTCCATCCTCTCTGACCCGACTTTGCCAGATTTACCAATAAGCAGAATTGTGGACCCTGCCTTAACTGCTGCGATGATCGGTTACCTTGACGGTGTGATGAGCTATTACCGATTGCAGCTAGACATGTTTAGTCGCCAGCAACAACAGTCTTTATGGCGGCCAAAAAGCCCGCGCAAGCTCAGTCGTATTACTATTTTGGGCCTGGGCGAGCTGGGCAGTGCAGTCGCCAGCCATTTTTGCCAACAGGGCTATCAGCTGGCTGGCTGGGCCCGGAGCGGTAAAAGCCTGCAAGATATACAATGCTTTGCCGGAGATGAGCAGTTGCATCATGCTGTTGCTGCGGCAGATGTTATTATTTGTCTGCTACCTCTGACCCCCTCAACTGAAAACCTGCTGGGCCGGGATTTTTTTCAAGCATTAAAACCCGGCGCTATTTTTATTAATGTCGCCAGGGGGGCCATCGTTGATGACACCGCGTTACTTGCTGCTCTGGACCACGGGCCACTGGGTGCTGCTTGTCTGGATGTATTCCGGCAGGAACCATTACCGCCGGCCAGCCCGCTGTGGCAACATCCGGCGGTGTTGATCACGCCGCATGTCTCGGCGGTAACAAATGTTGCAACAGTGGTCAGTCAGATTGCAGAAAACTACCGGCGCGCGCAGCAAGGTACCGGCTTACTTAACCCGGTAGATTTGGTCAGAGGCTACTAACTGGTTAAAAACACAGTTATTGTAAATTTGTCACAAGTTCACTACACTCAACGTCGGTTTTAGGTAACTTAGACTGAAATCATAATAAAAAGAATAAAATGCGTCATTGAGGTATGTTATGAGTAAAGCGTCCAGTCGTGGTTTTGGCTTTACTGCAATCGCTGTCGTTGTGTGTCTAATGGCACTGTCAGCGTTTCTGACCAAAGCCGAAGCGGCCTGGTTGTTAATCTGAACGGTTAATTATACTTAAGGCTGCAGGAAAAGATTCGGTCAAGTGGAATGACCAAACAGCAAGGGGTTAGGGTTGTTATCGGTGCAAGCCGGTTATTAGCCCTGACCCCTTGATGCTTTAAGACGCACTACTTTAACCCTTAGTGTGACGCTCCCGATTCTGCCGTTTTTGCTCCGCATTCTTTTGTAACAATACGTAGGTAGCGCTGTATCCGCCATGCTGACGCTGAGCGGTATGCGCTGCCAGCACTGCGGGTAACTGCGGCAGCCATTTAAATACGTAGCTGCGTAATATTGCCGGATGCGGTTTGCTGTTACGGCCCATGCCATGATGAATTAACAACGTACGGATGCCGCGTTTATGGCAGTCTTCAATAAAATGCAATAGTTGACTGCGGGCTTCGGTCAGAGTTTTACCCAACATGTTAAGGGTGGCATCCAGCTGGTACTTACCCAGCCGTAAATTTCGATATACCCCTCGTTGGACACCATCTTTGCAGAATGCAAAAGGGTCATCCGGCTTTACTAAATCAACATATTCCATGCTTAGATAGTTCGGATCATACTCCATTTCCAGTTCTGCTGCTTTGCGTCGCGCCTGTTGGGCTAAGGTAGGACTGAATTCGGTTTGTTGGCGCACTTCATCTTGCGACAAAGGTTTAACATCCGTCATTTCCTGCAGAAACAGGTCAAGTTCATTATCTTGCATAAGCCGGCTCCAACTGCCCCAATGTGTGCGTCGCGCGGCTTAGTATAGCTTGTCAGCCGATCTGAAAAAAGCCTGGCTAATAAGCTTATTGCCTGTTGTCAGTTTTCTGTAGTCAGTGTCGCTGGGTTTGTTCCAGGCAGCTCGCTGGCAATGCGCGCTTTTCTGCGGGCACTGGCAAACCGCACTAAGTAATAGGCATTAATCAATAAAACCAGCAGATTAGAAATAACCCCCTGTGGTATTGCAATATGGCTGTAATAAACAAATAACAGGCTGCAACCTATTAATGTGGCTAATCTAAGCCAGAATACATCTTTAATAAAAAAAGCACCGATACAAATGGTTAAACCAATCCAACTTATAATGTCATATAGCATATTTTCCATATCGTACCGCCATAACGCCAACTGCAAGGGCGCGCATTATGCGTAGTGGCCAACATTTCATCAACTGAGTAATTTTACTGTTTAAGCATTATATATTTTAATGGATGAGATGGTGTTATAAAGGGATGTTTAAGTTAACAATATGATTTATAGGGCTTAGTATCTTGTTCTTCCCTAGTAAAGCTAATCCTGTAATTGCAGCAAACTTACTGTTGTTTAAAAAATGTGCAAAATGCTGTCGGGCTTCTATACTTGAGAAAGTTGTGCTGGTTGATATTTAAAGGTGATGCTGTGTTACCAACTAAAATATATGAACCTTTACCCTACAGTTATATGTTCGCTGGTTTAGTCAGTATGATGTTATTGCCATCGATGCTTGGCGTGCTATCAGGTGCACTATTGTTCCTGGCTGGTGCTCTGGTATGGATTGTGCGCTCAGAGCACAGGCGGGTGGATCAAGTTTATGCGGATCGAAAAAACGGGCCGGTACCATTTTGGGGTTATGAGTTGTTGCCTTTTGCCTGTGTGTTAACGTCGCTGACTATTTTTGTATTACCGTTAAGTCAGTTTTATTATCCATCAGCAGTTATTCTGCTGATAGTGGGGTTACAGTTATGGGTTACCCGCAACTTGCAGCGCCGGCATCGCCCGGCGCTGCTGAATTAACTGCGAAAACTATAACGACTATCGCTTTACTCTCTTAAGTCAATGTTACTATTGGCAATGGAACGGGTCATAATCAGCCAGGCCTGTAAATTTTGTTGCAGTGCAGTCGGGTCAATCTTATCCAGAGTGTCGTTTGGCGTGTGATGGTAATCAAAGTAATCGGTACCATCCTGTTGTAACGAGGCAACCGGCACGCCGAGTGCTTTTAGCACTGAGACATCCGGCCCGCCAGACGCCGTATTTGTTCCTGTTTCTATACCGAGGTGCTTCAGCTGCTGTTGGATATCAGCACCAAAAGTCAGTGCCTGTTCACCAAAACCGGTATCAAAACGCCAGATACGGCCAGCTCCAAAATCTGACTCAGAGGCAAATACATGGTTCTTCAAATCAGCAGCGTGGCGCGCAGCATAGGCACGGGCACCAATTAAACCACCTTCTTCATTACCAAATAGCACTACCCGGATAGTGCGCTCTGGCCGTTGTTGTTTCAACAACGCCGCAGTTGCCATAACCAGTCCAACACCGGCGCCATCATCCAGAGCGCCAGTTCCCTCATCCCAGGAATCAATGTGTGCGCTAATCAGGACTATCTCATCAGGCCGCTTGCTGCCGGTAATTTCTGCAATGACATTATGGCTGGTCACTTCACCTGGCAGGTTATTTTGCATATGCAAGCTCAGGCTGGTTTCCGGGTTTATTGCCAGCATTTTACTAAGTTGCTGGGCATCAGGCACCGAAATAGCGGCTGCGGCGATCCTTGGTACATCTTCTGAGTAACGCATAATGCCGGTGTGGGCAAAGCGATTATTGCTGGTGCCAACTGAACGGATAATAATAGCGCTGGCACCCAGCTTAGCTGCTTCTACGGCGCCCTGAGCCCGGGCACCGACAACCTGGCCATAAAAGCTACCGCGAATGTCTTTGCGTAAAGTCTGATTAATGAAAACAATTTTGTCTTTTACTGTTGCAGGGTCGGCTTGTTGCAGTTGCTGCAGATTGTCGAACATTACTACCTGACTGGTAATGCCGTCAAAAGGGGTGCCAACGGAGCCGCCAAGAGCGGTTAATACCAGTGCCTGGTTAAAGGGAGCTTCAACCCGCAGGCTGGCATTACCCCGTTCCCAGTATTGCATGGTAAAGGGTTCGGTCCATACTTTATCAAAACCCAGTTGTTTAAACTTCTGTTCAGCCCAGGCAACGGCGCGGGCATCCGCTTCACTGCCAGCCAGGCGAGGACCAACTTCTACTGTTAATGATTCCACCAGTTTATAAGCCAGATCATTATTCAGTTCTAACTGGTTCGCCAGTGTACTGCTGCTTGCGGCAAAGGTTGCCGCCGCTACTATTGTTGTTAGCCACAATTTCATCTTATCATTCTGCCTTAGTGTTGTTACATTATCGGGACTTTAGCATGCTTTTAATTAACGCCCTAGCAGTGGGCGGTGAAATACATTTTGCTCAGGATAAGGCTTGTGGCCAAAAGCTTATCTATTAAATTTTCGGCAATCAGGTGTCAGGGCTGCATGCTCAACAATCTTATATTTCAGGATTATTGACAGGCGGCACCACCTTTAGTTAGCTTTTCTTGATATTCAGCTGCCAGACATTAACGATAAGGTATTATTGAGACGTTTTAAACAACTGGATAGGCAGGCGCTGATATTTATGGTGCCAGCACAGTCAAGTTGAGAAAATCTTGAGGATGCGATTGCCGCTCGCGCTAACGCTTTATGTAGTGAAACCGTTTTCGGCAAAACGAATATGTAATTTGGTATAGTCACTCCAGCTTTAACTGAGAATGCTGGTTTTGCTTATTTAGTGTTCGTTTAATGTTTTATCTTGTTAAACAAGAATGATTATCTTGTCGCATTCTGGTCTAATCGGTAATAATCAGCCAAATACAGAAAGTCAGAGAAATGAAAATGAACTTGAATGACATGCTGGATAATTCAGCACAAGCAGTGAAACTGTTAAAAGCTGTGTCGAATGAGCGACGTTTAATAATTCTATGCCACTTGCTGGAAGGCGAACTGTCGGTTGGGGATATTAATGACAAATTAGATTTAAGTCAGTCTGCGCTATCTCAGCATCTGGCATTACTTCGCCGGCATAAGCTGGTTAAAACCCGTAAAGTCGCGCAAACTGTGTATTACAGATTAAGCAGTGAAGAAGCAGAGAAGCTTATTGCCTTAATGCATAAATTGTATTGCAGTTAACGTGTTATAAACACCAACAAAAAAGCCAGCTTGCGCTGGCTTTTTTGTTGGTCACTACCAATTAAGCAGCTTTCAATGCCTTAACATGCGCATTTAAACGAGCTTTATGACGTGCTGCTTTGTTCTTATGGATCAGGCCTTTAGCCGCCATACGATCAATTACAGGTACCATTTTGTTGAACGCTTCAGTTGAAGCGGTTACGTCAGCAGTTAATACCGCTGCGTAGGTTTTCTTGATGAAAGTACGCATCATAGAACGTTGACTGGCGTTTTGCTGACGACGTTTTTCTGATTGAATTGCGCGCTTCTTAGCAGACTTAATGTTAGCCAAGGTAACACTCCTAAAAACTAAAACCGGACTCTTTAAAGGCCGCATAATATGCCTATTTAATGGCCCGTTGTCAAATGCTTTAACGTGAAAAGGCAGGAATTAAATTGTTGTAGCTACTGGTAATCGGTAGCGATAACGGGCCAAAATAGCTTTGGCGCGATTAAAGGAGTAGCGGGTGTCGGGAAAATTATTAAAATCTGGTCTGATTGTCAGTGCTATGACGCTGATTTCACGGGTATTAGGTTTGGTCCGTGATGTAGTTGTGGCAAATTTTGTTGGTGCAGGAGCGGCTGCCGATGTGTTCTTTTTTGCCAACCGGATCCCTAACTTTTTACGACGATTGTTTGCTGAAGGCGCTTTTTCACAAGCTTTTGTACCGGTACTCAGCGAGGTAAAAGCGCAGCATGGCGATGATGCTGTGCGTGAGCTTGTTGCCAAAGTAGCAGGCACCCTTGGGGTAATTGTTACCATAGTCACCCTGTTTGGTGTGGTAGCCTCGCCGGTTATTGCTTTGTTATTCGGTATGGGCTGGTTTATTGAATGGCTGAATGACGGGCCTGATGCCCAAAAGTTTGAGCTGGCCAGTCTGATGCTGAAAATTACCTTCCCTTATCTGTGGTTTATCAGTCTGGTGGCGCTTAGCGGTGCGGTGCTCAATACCTACAACCGGTTTGCAGTAGCCGCTTTTACCCCGGTATTTTTAAATATTGCCATTATTTGCTCGGCACTGTATCTGGCGCCAGAGCTTGAAGAGCCCGCAATGGCGCTGGCCTGGGGCGTGTTTATCGGTGGCCTGGTGCAATTGTTGTTTCAGCTGCCGTTTCTGGCCAAAGCCGGGTTGCTGGTGATGCCAAAGTGGGGCTGGCGCGACCCGAACGTGAAAAAAATCCGCACCTTAATGTTGCCGGCATTATTTGGCGTATCGGTAAGCCAGATTAATTTATTGCTGGATACCGTGATTGCCTCGTTTTTACTAACAGGTGCGGTTAGCTGGCTGTACTATTCTGACCGGCTGATTGAATTTCCTTTGGGCTTATTTGGTATTGCCATTGCCACAGTTATTCTGCCTAATTTGTCGCGTCATCATGCCAGTGCCAGCGACGCTAAATTTCGCCACACTCTGGACTGGGCCATCCGTTTTGTGGCGATGTTTGGTTTACCGGCGATGGCAGCGCTGATCGTGCTGGCGCAACCCATTATTATGTTGCTGTTTATGCGTGGGGAATTTAGCCAGAACGATGTAATGATGGTGTCGTACAGCCTGATGGCCTATGCCACCGGCTTGTTAAGCTTTATGTTGATTAAGGTACTGGCACCGGGTTTTTATGCCCGGCAGGATATTAAAACGCCGGTACGGATTGGCATTATTGCCATGGTGGCCAATATGGCGTTTAACCTGATGCTGGCGCCATGGCTCAGCTATGTTGGTCTTGCCCTGGCGACCGCCTTATCGGCCAGCTTAAATGCTTATTTACTATACCGGGGGCTGGTGTTAGCCGGGGTATTCCAGTTTAGCAAAACCAGCTGGATTTTTTTGGCGAAGATTGCCCTGGCAAGTACAATAATGGCAACAGGCTTATACTGGCTAAGTCCGCCTTTTGTCAGCTGGCTGGCTCTTGACTTCTGGGCTCAGGCCGGCCGGCTGGCAATATTGTGTGTGTTGGGTATTGTCAGCTATTTTGCCATGTTATGGTTGCTGGGGGTGCGGCTATCCCATTTTCGAGTGCAAACTATTGCTGAAAGCAATTAAGTTAGTGGTTATAATGCCGCGTTTATATGCAGTAGCAGCAACCTTAAGGCAGGCATGGAGTTAATTCGCGGCTTACACAATATTCAACCTCAGCATCATGGCTGCGTGTTGACCATAGGTAATTTTGATGGTGTCCATCTTGGGCATCAGGCTGTACTGCAAAAGGTGCAGGCTATTGCTGCCCGGTTGAATTTGCCTTCCTGCGTTATGGTGTTTGAGCCGCAGCCACTGGAGTTATTTGCAGGCAGTGCTGCCCCAGCCCGCTTAAGCCGTTTTCGGGAAAAATATACCCAGTTGGCGCAGCTGGGAATTGATCGTTTAATTTGTGTTGGCTTTAATCCGCGGTTTGCTGCTATGCAGCCTGAGGTGTTTATCGAACAGCTATTACTTAAACAACTCGGTGCCCGGCAATTGATCGTCGGTGATGATTTCAGGTTTGGTAGTAATCGCGGCGGCGATTTTGCCATGCTGGCACTGGCCGCTGAGCGCTATCAGTTTGGTTTAACCAGCACTTCCAGTTTAAAACTGGGCCAGCAGCGGGTAAGTAGCACCTTGATCCGGCAGGCACTGCAACATGACGATTTAATTGCTGCTGAGGCTATGTTAGGGCGGCCATTTAGTTTAACCGGCCGGGTGCGCCACGGCCGTAAGCTGGGTCGGGATTTAGGGTTTCCAACGGCAAATGTTTGGTTGTACCGGCGCAAGTTACCGGTACGGGGGGTGTACGCGATTACCGCCGAGACCAAATATGGTTGCTTTCAGGGAGTGGCGAATATTGGTAACCGGCCAACTGTGCAGGGCCAGCGTGAGCAGCTTGAAGCACATCTTTTTGACTTTAAAGCCGATTTATATGGCAGTCAGATAGCAGTAACCTTGCGCCATAAGTTGCGAAGCGAACAGCGCTTTGCTGATTTAGCCGCGTTACAACAACAAATTACGGCAGATATGCATGCTGCCAAAACGTATTTTAGTCGCCTGGCCACAACTGCCGGCAGCGTTAGCTAACTTTTAAAACGGAATAAAACGGATGAGCGATTATAAGCATACCCTTAACCTGCCTGAAACAGCCTTTGCCATGCGTGGCAACCTGGCTCAGCGCGAGCCACAAATGCTGGCGCAGTGGACAGCGGATGGCCTGTATCAGCAGATCCGTGCTGCCAAAAAAGGTAAGCAAAGTTTTATTTTGCATGATGGCCCTCCATATGCCAACGGCAACATTCATATTGGTCATGCCGTAAATAAAATTTTAAAAGACATTATCGTTAAGGCGAAAACACTGTCAGATTTCGATGCGCCTTATGTGCCGGGCTGGGATTGTCATGGCCTGCCTATTGAGCTGGTGGTGGAGAAGAAGCACGGTAAGCCCGGGGTGAAGTTATCGGTGGCAGAATTCCGCCAGCATTGCCGTGATTATGCACAGAGCCAGATTGAAGCGCAGAAAACAGACTTTATTCGCTTAGGGGTGTTGGGGGATTGGGATAACCCATACCGGACCATGGATTTCAGCTCTGAAGCGAACATTATCCGGGTGCTGGGAAAGATTATCGACAACGGCCACTTGCAACAGGGCTTTAAGCCGGTGCATTGGTGTACCGACTGCGGCTCAGCATTGGCTGAAGCTGAAGTAGAGTACCAGGACAAAGTATCGCCCGCGATTGACGTGCGGTTTGCGCTGGTTGATGAGCAGCTGGTAGATAAATTTGATCATCCTGAGCAGCATCGGGGCCAGGGCCCGCTATCGGTGGTGATCTGGACCACTACGCCGTGGACCATTCCGGCCAACCGGGCGGTAGCGGTGCATGCCAGGTTAGACTACAGCCTGGTGCAGGTAGAGCAAGGGCCGAATGGTCCTGAGCGTTTAATCATCGCCACCGATCTGGTTACCGATGTGATGGCCAGAGCCAATATCGAGCATTACCATGCCCTTGGCTTCTGTAAAGGTGAGGCCTTGGAACTGGCCCAGCTGCGCCACCCGCTTTATGACTTCAGCGTGCCGGTTATCCTCGGTGAGCATGTTACTACTGAATCAGGTACCGGCTGTGTCCATACTGCACCTGGCCATGGTCAGGAAGACTTTGTGGTTGGCAAGCAATACGGTCTGGAAGTGGCGAACCCGGTGGGTGCTAATGGTGTGTATTTGCCAGATACGCCATTGTTTGCCGGCCAGCATGTATTTAAAGCCAACGACAGTGTAGTGGAAGCATTAAAAGCAGCCGGCGCCTTGCTGGTACATAAGGCTTATAAACACAGCTATCCGCATTGCTGGCGCCATAAAACGCCGATTATTTTCCGGGCGACACCACAGTGGTTTATCAGTATGGATAAGCAGGGCTTACGCCAGAAATCACTGGCCGAAATCAGCAATACCCGCTGGATCCCGGACTGGGGTCAGCAGCGGATTGAGAAAATGGTTGCGGGCCGCCCGGACTGGTGTATTTCGCGCCAGCGTACCTGGGGCGTGCCGATTGCGCTGTTTGTCGATAAAGATACCGGCGCTTTGCACCCGGAAACTCAAAGTTTACTGGAGCAGGTTGCTAAAAAAGTTGAGCAGGGCGGTATTCAGGCCTGGTTTGATTTAGAGGCCGGCGAACTGCTGGGTGGCGACGCCGAACAATATGTGAAAGTAAGCGATACGCTGGATGTCTGGTTTGACTCGGGCGTAACCCATGCTTTTGTGGTTGATCAACGCCCGGAATTTAATCATGCCAAGCAGGCCGATTTATATCTGGAAGGCTCAGATCAGCACCGGGGCTGGTTTATGTCATCGTTAATGACCGGAGTAGCCAGTAAAGCGCATGCTCCTTACCGTCAGGTACTGACGCACGGTTTTACCGTCGATGGTGAAGGTCGCAAGATGTCTAAATCATTAGGTAATGTGGTATCACCGCAGGACGTAATGAACAAGTTAGGGGCAGATATTCTGCGGTTATGGGTAGCCACAGCCGATTACACCTCTGAGATGACAGTGTCAGATGAAATTCTGAACCGGGCGGCCGACAAGTACCGGCGTATTCGCAATACCGCGCGCTTCTTGCTGGCTAACCTGAATGGCTTTAACCCAGCGACCGATTTGGTGCCGTTTAATCAAATGGTTGAGCTGGATTTATGGATGGTCAGTCGTGCTGCTAAATTGCAGCAGGAAATTGTTGAAGCATATGATAACTATCAGTTCCACCAGGTGAGTCAGAAGCTGATGAATTTCTGCACCATTGAACTGGGTAGTTTTTATCTGGATGTGATTAAAGACCGCCAGTATACCGCGCATCAGACCGGCCTGGCCCGTAAATCGTGTCAAACTGCCTTGTATCATATTGCCGAGGCGATGGTGCGCTGGATGGCGCCAATTATGAGCTTTACCGCGCAGGAAATCTGGCAGGCCTTGCCAGGCGAGCGCAGTAAATATGTATTTACAGATGTCTGGTATGACGTACTTGCTACTGTTCCGGCCGGTCAGTTTGATGATAGCTACTGGCAGCAGGTTCTGCTGGTTAGGGATGAAGTAAATAAAGTGCTGGAAGCAGCGCGGCGTGAGGACCGGATTGGTGCTTCCCTGCAGGCTGAAGTAACCTTGTATGCTGGCCCTGAATTAGCGGCGGCATTAAGCAAGCTGGGTGATGAATTACGCTTTGCTTTAATTACCTCAACTGCCGAGGTCAGCAGCGATGCGGCACCAGAGCAAGCAGTTGCCACTGATCTTGCCGGTTTAAAAGTGTTGGTAACAGCGTCTGCTGCTGCTAAATGCGAGCGTTGCTGGCATCACCGGCATGATGTAGGTGCCGATCCTGCGCATCCTGGGATCTGTTTACGTTGTGTCAGTAATGTCGCCGGTAGCGGCGAGCAAAGGAAGTTTGCCTGATGCGGTTACTAAAAGAGACTGGCTGGCGCTGGTGGTGGCTGATCCTGTTATTTATTGTGCTGGATCAGGCCTCAAAACAGTGGGTATTACATGCTATTCCTTATCAGGGCAGTATTCCATTACTACCGGTATTTGAACTGGCACATGTTTACAACAGAGGCGCGGCTTTTTCATTCTTAAGTGATGCCGGTGGCTGGCAACGCTGGTTTTTTACCGCTATAGCGATTGTAATAAGCATTGTGATTGCTATCTGGCTCAGCCGGGTAGGGCGGGCGCAGCTGAAGCTGAGCCTGGCGCTGTCGCTGGTATTGGCGGGCGCCATTGGCAATTTAATTGATCGGGTAATTTACGGTTATGTTATTGATATGCTGCATGTATTTTATAAAAGTTGGAGTTATCCGGTATTTAACCTGGCAGATTCAGTGATTTTTATTGGTGCAGTATTATTAATCTGGGATAGTTTTAGCAGTAATGCAGAGGGCAAAGCATGACGCAGCAAATTGGCGCAAACAGTACTGTGTTATTTCATTTTGACATTACCTTAACCGATGGCAGTGCCGCCGAAAGTACCCGGGTACGCAATAAACCAGCTAAACTACAAATGGGTGATACTAGTATCTCGCCAGCGTTTGAAGCGAATTTATTGGGAATGGCAGAAGGCGCTAAAAAAACCTTTACCCTGGAACCGCTGGATGCCTATGGCATGCCAAACCCTGATAACATCTACTATATAGATCGTAGTAAGTTCTCTAATGATGCCCCGGCAAAGGTAGGCAGTATTATTGGTTTCGCTATGCCTGATGGCTCGGAACTGCCTGGGTTGGTGCGTGAGGTGGTGGGCGATTCGGTAACGGTCGATTTTAACCATCCGCTGGCCGGGCAAACCCTGACCTTTAATGTTGAAATAGTAAAAGTGAGCTAAACAGATGGATATTTTGTTAGCCAATCCGCGTGGTTTTTGTGCCGGGGTCGACCGGGCTATCAGTATTGTTGAGCGGGCACTGGAATTATACGAACATCCTATTTATGTGCGGCACGAGGTCGTGCATAACAAGTTTGTGGTGGATGGCTTGCGCCGCAGCGGTGCAGTGTTTGTTGATGAGCTTGATGAAGTTCCCGATGGCAATATTGTCATTTTCAGTGCGCATGGCGTGTCGCAGGCCGTGCGGGAAAACGCCAGGCAGCGTGGCTTAAAGGTATTCGATGCCACTTGTCCTTTAGTGACTAAGGTACATATGGAAGTAACCCGGGCCAGCCGCAAAGGGATTGAATGTATTTTAATTGGTCATGCTGGTCATCCGGAAGTGGAAGGCACCATGGGCCAGTACGACAACCCGGCAGGGGGCATTTATCTGGTTGAGTCGGTAGAAGACGTGGCCAGATTGCAGGTGAAAAACCCGGCTCAGCTGTGCTATTCCAGTCAGACGACGCTGTCGGTTGATGATACTGCCGATGTGATTACAGCATTACGTAACCGTTTTCCGGATATTGACGGGCCGCGTAAAGATGACATTTGTTACGCCACCCAGAACCGGCAGGATGCGGTACGTGATTTAGCATCAAAAGCGGATTTACTGTTAGTGGTTGGAGCAAAAAACAGTAGTAATTCAAATCGCTTACGAGAGCTGGCCGAGAAAATGGGCTGTGTAGCCTATTTAATTGATACAGCAAATGATATTCAACAAAGCTGGTTAGAGAATATAAAAGCTGTAGGTGTGACCGCAGGCGCATCAGCGCCAGAGGTATTGGTGCAGCAAGTCGTGGCGCAGCTGCAAATGTGGGGCGGTCATACGGTCAGTGAAAACCCGGGCCGGCCGGAAAATGTCGTGTTCGCCATCCCGGCAGAGCTGCGCTAGCAAGCATACAGGAGCTAAGGTGACTAAAGCAGCAAATGCAACACCTTACCCTGTATTTCCGTTACCTGATCTGTGTCATGGCCGGATGGTACTCAGAGTGCTGGTTTTGGCGCAGGCCGTGGCGATTTTGCTGGCTTTTGCGCCAGGCACCCTGGAAAGCCCCTGGCAGCGCCTGGGGCTGATCAGTTTGTTTGTGCACTGGATAGCGCTGGTGTCAGGTTACGGTTATTGCAAACTGCGACCGTTGCTGGCCCGGCAAAGACCCTTAACAATAGCGGCATGCTGCCTTTTACTGCTTTTCTTTATCACCGCCCTGGTCAGCGGTCTGGCTTGGTTATGGCTGCACGATGTTGGCTTACTGCTTTCCCAAAGTTTCCTGCATTTTATTCTGGCGAATCTGATGATAGCGTTGGTGGTCGGCTTAATGGCAATTCAGCTGGGGCTGATGCATGCAGAGCGCAACCAGCAGTTGGCTGCTCAGAGCCGGGCTGAACTAGGCGCTTTGCAGGCGCGGATCCAGCCTCATTTTTTATTCAACAGCTTAAACACCGCTGCTGAGTTAACTCATCAAGACAGCCAGGCAGCCGAGCAGGCATTACTTAATCTGGCCGATTTATTCCGGGCCGCAATGCATGCCGGTGAGCAAATCAGTCTGACGGAGGAATTGACGCTGGCCCGGCAGTATTTATCGTTAGAGCAGTGGCGACTTGGCGACCGGATGAAACAAAACTGGCAACTGCCTGTCAGTCTACCCAAATTGCAGGTGCCGGCGCTGACTATTCAACCTCTGCTGGAAAATGCAGTGCGTCATGGTATCGAAAGTTGTCAGTATGGCGGTAGTATTGATATTGAGATGATCAACAGCAGTCAGTCGGTGACCATTCTGATCAGTAACCCGTTTGCCCCTGCGCTGGATAAAAGTCGCAGTAATGGCGTGGCACTGAAAAATATACGGCAGCGTTTGCAGCTTTATTTCGGCGACAGTGCCAGTTTAAACCGCAGTATTGTCGATGGTAAGTTTCGGGTTAAACTGGTGTTACCTAAAAACCAGCCTGGCGGCAACGGATGAAAGTTCTGATCGTCGACGACGAGCCACTGGCCCGCGCCCGGTTAAAACGCTTGCTGGAGGCTATCACCGGTTTTAGCTGTGTCGGTGAGGCACAGAACAGCCAGCAGGCGTTGCAGCTGTGTAAGCAATTGCAGCCCGATGTATTGCTATTAGACATCGCAATGCCCGGCGGTGACGGTTTGCAACTGGCGGCAGAGCTGGCCAGAGAGCCACTGCCACCGGCGATAATTTTTGTCACCGCTCATCCGCAACACGCTCTGGATGCCTATCAGGTTTGTCCGGCTGATTATATTCTGAAGCCGGTTTCAGCTGAGCGGTTAAGTGCCGCGCTGGCCCGGCTTGGTAATCGCACCAGGGCCCATCTGGAACGTACCCCGGCAAAAGAGGAGCTAATCAGCTATCAGCTAGGTTCAGCGACACGGCAAATTAATCTGAGTAAAGTGCTGTATTTCAGTGCTGACAGTAAGTACGTTCGGATGGTATTTGCTGAGGGCGAGGCATTGCTGGAGCAAACCTTAAGTCAGTTGCAGCAACGTTATCCGCAGCAACTGGTGCGAATTCATCGCAGTACACTAATCAACAGAGATTATTTTAGTGCACTGCGCGCTGCGCCGGATGGCAAACATTATATTGAACTGACAGGGCTGGATAACCGGCTGGAAGTAAGTCGCAGAGCGCTCAGTCAGGTAAAGCAGGCATTAAAGCTTAGCCTGAGTTAAATCCAGTTTGCTGCTTAAGCAGATTTGCCGTTTATCGGCTGAATAAACCTTTAGTCCGTCCTGGCATAGGCATAGACATTATCTTTTGCTAGGGTGACACTAGAAATAAAGTATTTACTTTAAACAAACTAAAATAGGAAATGCCATGGCTTTAGTGGTTGCAGATCTTAGGCAAAACCCGCGCCCGCCCGCCTGCCGACAGTGTGGTTTTACCCTAATCGAGTTGATGGTGACGGTTGCAGTTTTAGCCATTGTCCTGACAGTAGCAGTACCGAGCTTTGCTAATCTTGTGAATGGTAACCGCTTAAATGCTCAGGCAAACCTGCTGCTCGCTGCTATTGAATATGCCAAAACCGAGGCTGTTAAAACTAATGCTACGGTAACATTCTGTCACTCAGCAGATGGCAATAGTTGCAGCGCTGCGCCAGAGGCCGGCTGGCAAGGTTGGGTAGTAGGTCTTGCAGCAAACCCATCAGGTATTGAACCAGATTCTGTGTTGCGGGAAGGAACTCTGGAGTCACCACAGTTGGTTATTCTGGCTAGTGAATCTCTGGCAGACGCTGAAGACCAGATCAGAATTACACCACAGGGTTTACTGAGAACAGGCAACCGCCTGCCGCTGCAGGCAACATTAAGGGTCTGTCATCCAACGTCTTCAATCAATCCGAATAGTCGCAATGTCAGAATCCGTTCAGGTGGCCAGATAGCGGTTATAAGTGAGCAAAATGCTGGCTGTCCAGCGCCTTAGGAATATTAAAATGAATAGACTCAGTGGTTATAGCAAACAGCAAGGTACGAGTTTACTTGAAGTACTGATAGCCGTTTTGGTTTTGGCAATTGGTATTTTGGGGGTTGTTGGCTTGCAGTCGGTAAGTCTCAGAAGCACTAACACCGCCCATGAGCGGGCGATGGCGGTCATACTCACTGAGACATTATTTGAAGTAATGCGTACCACAGGACCGGTAGCAAGAACCGGCGCGTTTGCAATGACAACCTGTGACGGTGTTGGTGGTATTCCAGTTACTGCGGACTGGCAGCAAGATGTCAAACAGGCGACGTCTGAGTGCGCGTTAGTTGAATGGGCAGATGGCGTTTATACCGTAACAATGGACTGGTCTGATCAACGAATGAATGCTAATTCTGTGGTAGTGATGGAGGTAAGGCCATGAGGCAGTGCAGAGCGAGTCAGGGCTTTACACTGGTAGAGTTAATGATTGCTTTGGTTCTGGGGTTGGTGCTTCTGGGCGGCGTTATCGGGGTGTTTTTGTCTAATCAGACCACTAACCGGGTAAATAACGAACTGGCCTCTTTGCAAAGCAGTGCCCGCTTAGCGTTTCAGCTAATGTCACAGGATATCCGCAGTGCTGGTTTCGCGGGGTGTAACAATTCAGTACGGGTTGTCAGTGTGATTGGTGGTGCACCTGCCTGGTCGCAATGGCAGGGCGGTTTAGAAGGCTTCGCTGCCGGTACTAACGGTGTGAGTGAGTCTATACGCTTAATGTATGGAGCCGGCGCTACGGCGTCTGTTAGCAGCCATGTGCCGCCACTGTTAAATCTTAATGAAGCGTCTCCTCTTCAGGCTGGCGAAATTGCCATGTTATGTGATGACACACTGGCGGCAATTTTCCAGGTAGCAGCCACAGCACCAAATGTTGTCAGCCATGCCGCTGCTGCTCCACTCAATTGTTCTGAAGATTTGGGGTATCAGTCTCCGCTTGTTTGCGCTGCTCCCCGGCCGCGCGTCTTTCTAGGGGGAGCCATGTTAATGCGCTTAGAGTCTGCGTTGTGGCTGGTGGCTGCCAGTGCTGACGATCCGGCAATTAATTCCTTATATCGGGAAATTATTATCGGAGGCAATATGGTACGAGAGGAAGTTTTGTTTGGGGTGGCAAGTTTGACCCTGGCCTATCAGGATGGCAATCAACCCTTTGGCCCTGCTGCTTTTTCACCAGCAGTAGCTATGGGAAATGTCACCGGTGTACAGGTTTCATTGGTTATGGATCCGAATGCCTTTACCAACGCCGACCTGCCGATAGAAATGCGGACCATTGAATTTTTTGCTGCTGTGCGCAACAGGTTATGAGGTAATAAAATGAAACACTATTATCGTCAAAATGGTGCTGTACTGGTTGTTGCCTTGTTATTGCTGCTGGTGATAACGCTGGTGTCAGTGGCCAGTATGCAGCGTTCAGTTATGCAGGAGCGAATGACGGCGAATTTATATGAACGACAACTGGCGGTGCAACAAGTTGAAGCTGCGTTGCGTTCTGCTGAAAACTGGATTGCTGCGCAAGTGCCTGATCCAAGATTACAGATTCCAGCAAATGGCTGGTTTTACGATGTACCGGTATTAGTCGACGTTGACCGTTGGCTGGACCCGTTAACAGAATGGCGTGCTGCGCCCGTTATAAATGCAGATATGGCCAGTTCAGCCCAGTACTTTATTGAGTATCTTGGCGAGTGGCCTTCACCAGTCAGGCCTGATTGCGCGAGTAACACGACCATCGACAGTGATTGTTTATCGCCGACTTTTCGGGTAACGGCCAGGAATATTGTGACACCCGGCACTCCGGAAGTGTTAATGCAAACCATCTGGCGTTTGTAAGGTTATGAGGATATTTAAAATGAGCAACAATAACAGAGTGCCTATGAAGAACTGGCTGATGTTAAGCTTTGGTGTGCTGTTTGGGGCATCGACTGCCCATGCAGCGACAACGCTTTCTATTCCTCAGGTGCCATTACAAACGGGCAGTGATGTACCGCCAAATATCCTGTTTATGCTGGATGATTCCGGTTCAATGGCGTGGTCGTATATGCCTGATAGTGTCAGTGGCGTATGCAGGAATGATACCAGCGTGACGAACAGAGCGCGGGGGAGATCTCCAGATTACAATGAATCGTACTTTAATCCTGACTTAACTTATTTACCACCTCTGGAAGCAAACGGTGCATCTTACCCGGATGCGACATTTACAGCGGCTAAATTCAATGGCTATAACAGCAGTTCCTCAACTGTCAATCTGCAAACCAGTTTCAGGGCAACCTGGCAGTATCAGGATGGTGGAAGTGATGCATTTTGTGGTAGCGCGGGCGCTGCGGATTATTATTTATTCGATACGACGCTCTGTACAGATCGGAATAATAACAGTTGCTACAGGCGCTATATTGTTGCTGATCAGGACAGTGAGACCATCCAGAATTTTGCCAACTGGTATTCTTACTATCGAAGCCGCCTTATGTCTTCAAAAGCGGGTATCGGTAGGGCATTCCAGACGTTACCCGAGACTATGCGGGTTGGCTATGGCAGGTTAAACCGCAACCCTGAAGTAGAGCGTGGTGTAAGAGCATTTGAAGGTGCAGGTAAAAATCAGTTTTATAATTGGCTTTATGGCAGGCCTGACACGACCTCTGGTACTCCGTTAAAATCTACTTTGCAAGCTGCCGGGGATTATTTTAAAACGAATGAACCATATCGGGCAGAGCCTGAAAATACCAGTAGTGGTCTGGTATCATGCCGGCAAAATTTCACAGTGTTAATGACTGACGGTTTTTACACTAATCAGAGCCGGGGTTTCAGCGATTCAGATGGTGATGGCAGAAGTGATACCCTGGCGGATATCGCCCATCATTACTGGAAAACGGATTTACGGCTAGACTTAGAGAATAATGTGCCCAGTGGTACCTTGGATCCGGCTGACTGGCAACATATGGTGACATATGGAGTTGGTCTTGGCGTTGATGGTTCTATAACAAATGTTGAAGATGCCAAAAAGTGGCCCATTAATGATAGTCGCTGGCCAACGCCCGATACTAACCCCAAAAAAATTGATGATTTATTACACGCTGGTGTCAATAGCCGCGGCGGTTTTTTCAGTGCGAAAGATCCCGAAACATTTAATAATGAATTAACCAATACCCTGCGTAATATCGTTGACCGGGTTGCCTCTGCATCCAACCTTGCTGCAACGACTACCTCGTTGCAGGAAGATAAAAGTGTGTTCCAGGCCTCTTTCAATACCTCAACCTGGAGTGGTGATTTGGTTAGTCGGGATGTTGAAACATTAAGCGTGCAGTGGTCCGCTAACTTCCCTGCATGGGCAGACCGGAAAATTCTGACCAGTCGCGGTGCGGGCGCCAATCCTAGTAGTTTTGCATTCAGTTGGTCCAATCTCTCCACTGATGAAAAATCAGCACTAAATAACGAAGATACTGTTAATTACTTGCGTGGCAACAAATCAAAAGAAAAGTCTGGCACAAACCCGACTGGCATATTCCGGGAAAGATCGTCCTTGCTTGGCGATATCGCGCATTCGTCACCTGTGTATATTGGTGAGTCACAGAATCGGAATTATCAGCGTTACAGCAGCTGGGGTGAGGCATCAAGCTATCAGACATATTTAGCGTCGACCAAAACCCGGGCTCCGCAGGTTTTCGTCGGTGCAAATGACGGTATGTTTCATGCGTTTGATGCCGATGCTTCATCTGCCACCGCAGGTATTGAAACCTTTGCATATATACCACAGGCAATGCTGAAGCCCGAAGCAAGGCTGGTTGATTTTGCCAGCCTGGATTATGAGCACAGGTTCTATACTGATGGTTCACCCACTGTGGCTGATGTCTATATTGGTGGCAGCTGGCGTACTGTAATGGTTAGTACCCTGGGGCGGGGCGGTGACTGGATGTTTGCCCTGGATGTTACTGATCCGACGGCCATAAAAGTGCTATGGGATATTAAATTGCCTGAGCTGGGTATCATGCCACACAAACCAGTAATCACCCGTTTAAATAACGGCCGCTGGTCAGTCGTTACCGGCTATGGTTATAACAATAGCGCCGGAAAGTCAGGTTTGTTGGTTATAGACCTGGAAAAAGGTGCAGATATGGAGATTGTGAAACTTGAAACTTCCTCCACTGATTCTTATGGTCTGGCTCAGGTAGAGGGATGGGATCAGAATAAAAATGGTAATACCGATTGGTTCTTTGCCGGTGATATTAACGGCAATGTCTGGAAATTTGATCTTAGCGCATCTTCTACCGGGGGCTGGCAAGTAGCAAATAGCGGCACTCCATTATTTGTTGCGCGGGATACAGCGCTTAAGCGCCAGCCAATTACCGGTGGGGTAACGCTGGAAAGCCACCCGGAAACGGCCGAATTATGGATATTCTTTGGTACCGGTAAGTTTATAGAAACCGGTGACAGTGTGAATGCTGATAGCCAGAGCTGGTATGGTATTAAAGATGGTGCAACTATATCGGGTCGCGGCCAGTTAGTGTCCCGCACTATGACCAATGTAGACTATGTGAACCCTGATACTGGTGAGAATCGAAGTGCCCGCAGTCTGCCCTATGTTGCCGGCAATGATATGGATGGTAAACGCGGCTGGGTAATGGACTTAGTCGATACCCGGGAGCGGATAACCTCAAAACCCAGAATTGTAGGTGGAACTTTAGTAATGAACACTATTATTCCTGACACCGATTTGTGTAATCCACAAGGCGATGGCTGGATAATGGCGGTAGACCCCTTTAAAGGTTCCCGTTTAAATTATCATTTCTTTGACTTGTCACGGGACGATGAATTTAAAGATTCAGATGCATTGTCTAGTGGTGATGCTGCGAGTGGAGTTAAATTCGATGGGATGCCAAGCGAGCCAGTATTGTTTACCGATGGAGATCGTTCTACATTAATTTTCGGTGATTCCAATGTCGGTCTCAATCGAGAACCGGTCAACGTGCAGATACGGCGCGGTCGTTTATCATGGCGGGAGATGATTAACTAATGACAGCTTACAGCACTAACCAGAAAGGTATGACCCTGATAGAGATAATGATTGTGGTGGCAATTGTTGGCATTCTTGCTGCGGTTGCCTACCCATCATATCAGAATCATGTTTTACGCAGCCATAGAGCAGCAGCAACCAGTTGCCTGCTGGAGTTATCACAATTTATGGAGCGTAATTATACCCAGAACATGCGATACGACTCGGTCGGTTTTGCCTTGCCAAACCTGCAATGTATGACAGAGTCGGCCAACCGATATGCTTACACCAGTGTCCAGGCGCAGCGGACGTATACCGTTACGGCAACGGCCAGAGGCCCACAGGCAAATGATACAGATTGTCAATCGCTTGGTATTAACCAGGCGGGGACTAAGTTAGTAGATGACGCCAGTGTGGCCGCAGCTGTTGCAGCGTGCTGGTAAATTTAAAGCTTAAAATTTGATCTTTTGAAATATTGTTGTAACTTTATAGTTAAGTAAATTAACTATGGCATAGGGATATGCGGTTACAACACGGTTTTAGTCTGCTGGAAGTTTTAATCACTTTACTGATATTGAAGTTGGGTTTGCTGGGCGTGTTAGCCGGGCAAACTCTGGCTTTACAGTATGTTATCGATGCCACTCAGAGAGCCACAGCCGTCGCGCTCAGCGCTGCCCTGGTGCAGGAACTTAGCGCCACTATTTCCGATCATCCCGCTTTTTCCCTGGAACTTACTTCTGCCAGCCCGGCTGCGCTGCCAACCTGCTCTGCAGATATTCTTTGCACGGACGCCGAACTTCGCGATTATCAGTTGGGGCGCTGGCAACAATTGTGGCAGCCCAGTTTGGAGACGGGTGCGACAGCCCCCTTGTTTGCCCCCCAATTTTGTTTGCAGTTTGCTGATAACAGCCTGCAGTTACAAGTCAGCTGGCAACAGCGTGCCCATGCTGACAATGCCGCGCTAGTAAATTGTGAAGCCGGCCCGGGGCGCTCTGCCCTGGCATTGACAGCGCGGATCCGTTAATTATGGCTAGTCGCGGCTTTTCACTGGTAGAACTATTAATTGCCATGCTATTGGGCTTGCTGTTGCTGGGGTTTACGGTCCAGATTTTTGCCAGCCTCGCTGCATCTACCCGGCAAAGTCAACAATTAGCTCAGCTCCAGCAAAATGGCCAGTTGGCCCTCAATTTGTTACACAACGAATTACAAAACAGTGGATTCTGGGGCGGCGTCAGCCTGAATGATATTACAGCTGCGGTTGTTGATATCGCGGCGCCAGCACCTGACTGCGTAGAAGATGAAATTGACACTGGCAGTTTTCCGGTTAGTGGCGAGAGGTTTGCCAGCTTATATGCCCGGGTTGCGGCCCCCGGGCGCCAGTTAAATTGCCTGACATCATTGGCACCAGACAGTGAAATACTGCAACTTAAACGAGCCATTGGCCTGGCAGTTGGCCGGGATGAACTGCGTCCCAATCGTTTTTATATTGCACCACATTGGCAGCAAAGCCGCTTTATCAGTCGTGACAGCGCAAATCTTGAGGCTGACAGTTTGTTTTACCCTTATCAGCATTTAGTTTTTTATATTCAGAACCAGCGAATTGATGAGCAAACTGTACCCGTGCTAATGCGCAAAAGACTGGTGCGCTCAGCCAGCGGCGCTGCCCGGATAGCAACAGATTCAGTAATTGATGGTGTTGAAAGGCTGCATTTTGAATTTGGCATCGATGCTAATCTGGATGGCCGCCTAAATTATATGCTGCCAACCACAGCGATGAGCAGTGAGCATTGGCAACAGCAACTTGGCCATATTGTCAGTATCCGCTTTTATATCCTGGTGCGCAGCACCTTACCGGATCCTCGTTATGTCAACCAGCAAGTCTATCAGATGGGAGCAGCCCGGTTTGAGGCTGCGGACGATCATTACCGGCGTTTACTGCTGGCTGGCAGCGTGTATTTTTCTAACGCCACAAACTAGCCATAGCGGCGAAGGGCAACTAATACAGGGAGGTTGTATGCGACAGAGCGGTGTAGCGCTGGTTAGCGCTTTAATCTTTCTGCTGGTAATGCTGTTAATTGTCAGTGCAAATTTATTTATCAGCCAAATGAGTATTAAATCAGCACAAGCTGCTCAGCGGCAGCTGCTGTTTGAACAGCGGGCTCTGGCGCTGCATCTGAGTTCGCTAAGCGATGCTACCAGTGCCAGTAGTGAGGCTGATCTAACCATCATCAGCCGCTGCCCGGCCAGTTATGCAGTCTGGTCTGATTCACTTATTCAATGTGATTTGTTAACGCTGGCAACAAGTTTGCTATCTGATGATAGCCGGTATGCCACCAGTTACAACAGCATGTTACTGCGCCAGAAACTTGTCGCGGGGGAGGTACTTGATGCAGAGTAACCGATTAAAAAATCATTCCGGAACAGATAACAAAACAGCAGCGCAGCTTAGTCAGATAGCGAAGTTCGGTCTATTGTTGGCTATTGTGTTGCTGAGCATGCTGGCAGCTGCTGTTTTTTGTTTCAGCGTACTGGCAGCAACACCTGAGTGCTGGCGCCAGCCAGCAGAACCCCATGCGCTGGAGTTTAACGGCCACAGCAGTTCGTCGGGGCCGTTACAACGCTTTTTGCATCATAATGAGTTGGATGGCAATGGCCAACTGGCATTGTATCCGGCCGATAGCACTGTACCCTTGGCTGCACTAAATGCCTGGCCACTGCCAGACGGTATGGGTATGGCTAGTCCTTTTTTTGCCAGCCCGCAGCCGCTGGATAGTGACTATGACGGCGTGGTCGACCAGCTTATCAGTACCGACCTAACCGGCCGGGTTTGGTTAACCGAAGTTGCAGCAAGCGGCTTTGGCCTGACAGTATTGCTGGCAGACTTAACTCATAGCGAATGGCGCTTTATCGCCAGCGCGGGCATCGTAGATGTCAGTTTGCCATTACCTTTGCGCGCCGCTGGTGTGGCGTCCCGCCACAAATTGTTGTTGCTGGTCGCCAGAAATATCAGTAATGGCGAAGATGCAATCATTGCCGTAAGGTTGCAGGCGTATTCAATTGAACCAGAGCTAATTCAGTTTGACGCACTGTTTGACCGTACTGAAGTAACAGAGACAGAGCGAGTGGATGGCCTGAGCGATGAGCTGTGGTCGGCAATAGTCGGCAGTAGCGGCTGGTGGGTGCAGTTAGCCGGCCAGCTTACCCAGCCTCCCAAAGTGGTTGCAGGGGTAATTTACAGCGCTGTAGCGACCAGCGATTTTAATGCCCTTGTATGTGCTGAGCAGAGTGCTGAACACAGTCTGGTGGCGCTGCATTTGCACAGTGCCGGCCTGGTTTATAACCAGCGGCGTTTCCGGCTGCTAAACGGTGAGGGCCGGTTAAAATTGCAACAACAGGCAGATGGTAGCGCCGCGCTGGTGTTAGACAGTGTTGACGGGCAGCAGCTGGTATTGGCTGATTTAAAGATGATTTCGCCAGCCTGTCCGGACTGTTCAGAGCTGCTGCAGCTGGATCAATTTCCGCGTTGGTTGAAATTAGCAACCTATCGCCAGGAAACAGGAGCTCATTAATGTTCACTGCTACCTGGAAAGGCTTTACCATAATTGAGCTAATGGTGGTAGTGGCGATAGTTGGCATCCTCAGTGCTATCGCTTTGCCTGCTTACCAGCAATATGTGTTAAAAACGCATCGTGCAGAGGCCAGCCGGCTGTTACTGACTGCTGCAAATTTGCAGGAGCGCCAGTTAGCAGATTATGGCCATTATACCGACAATCTTGTGTTGCTGGGGGGGGCGGCAGATGGCATTTCCAGTAGTGGTCGCTACAGGTTACAGGTGATCCTGAGCGATAGCAGCAGCTTTGAACTTATCGCATTAGCACAAGGGCCGCAAACGGCCGATCGGGATTGTCTGGTTTTTACGCTGGACCATACAGGTCAGCGCAACAGCAGTCGGCCATCTTCGTTATTCTGCTGGGATTAACCGGGGCAGGGATCGGAATGAAAGGTTAGCCGGTTGCGGCCCGCCTGGTTTAGCACCAGTTTGTAATACCAGTTAAATGATGATTGGGGACAATATAAAAAGGTGCCATTTTCCAGTGCATTTAAACTGCCATCACGGCGAAACTGTAATTGGCTGCGGTTGTATTTTAACTGGTGCTGGCGAAAAACAGGCGGTATCTGCCGCAATACAAATTCCGTGTCGTTATGTGGATTAATTAAACTGAGCACTAGCGGATATCGTTGCCAGTCGCTCTGGCATTCAGTCCCGGACAGCGGACACACCCTTACCGGCTGCTGGCTGTTTGCCGCCTGGATCCTGGCATAGCCGAGGTGGCGGCTGAACTGTTGCATATAGCTTTTAGCCCGCTGCTTATTAATCAGCTCAGCCATTGCCGGTAACGCTATTTGCAGCAGAATAGCCATAATAGCCAGGCCAAGCATCAGTTCGAGTAAGGTAAGGCCTTTCTGGGGCAGCCAGGGCTTCATAAATGCACTCCTTGCAACTTAAAATAGTAATTAAAAGTGTAGCAAAGTTATTTATTTTTTGTATTTAAAAAGGTGTGATTAAAGGTTTGCCGCCAGCATTTGCTGGCGTGATGATCTGGCTGCTCGCCGAAGGTTGGCTAGTCCTGGGTTGGCTAGTCGTAGATAGGCTAGTCGTAAATAGTAGGGATGGGTTCGCGTTTATGTTGGGTTTTCAGATATATACTGATTAAGCGCTCAGCTACCTCAGGCGCTACCGGTTTTCCTTCCAGAAAATCATCAATTTGCTCATAACTTAATCCCAGCGCTGCTTCATCGGCTTTTTGCGGGCTCATGCACTCTAAGTCGGCAGTTGGCGTTTTTCCAACCAGCAGTGGTGGTGCGCCAAGTTTTTCCGCAATAGCGCGTACCTGGCGCTTACTTAAACCAAACAGGGGGGCTAAGTCACAGGCACCATCACCCCACTTTGTGTAAAAACCGGTAATGTTTTCGGCCGAGTGATCTGTACCGAGCACTAACCCATTGTTAAGTGCGGCAATGTGGTATTGCGCCATCATCCGGCAACGGGCTTTGACATTACCTTTGGCAAAATCGGCCTTAGCGTCATTGATATCACTTTGCCCGGCAATTGCCGTCAGCGTACTGTGATGTAATGCATCTGCAGCAGCCTTAATATTGACACTAACTGCCCTGCTTGGTTTGATAAAGCTGATGGCAAGCTGAGCCTCGTCCTCATCACGCTGCGTACCGTAGGGCAGGCGCACCGCTATAAACTGATAGCCACCACCGTGTTCTGTGTTTAATTCGTCCACAGCTAACTGGGCCAGCCGGCCACAGGTGGTTGAATCAACCCCGCCACTTATCCCGAGCACCAGGGACGTCAACCCGGCGCTTCGTAAACGTTTTTTAATAAAACTCACCCGGCGGCTGATCTCAACGCCGGTATCAATTTCCGGTAACACCCGCATTTGGGCAATAATGTGTTCTGCCTGCATTCTGCTCAGCCCTCAGTTAAAAGTGGCCAATATCTTAACGTATCTGAATGAAATAGGATCAACTAATTGCTGCTAAAAAGCTGATGCTGGCCAGCGCTTGTATTATACTGGCGCTATCTTCTGGCCCTAAGCTTTGGAAACCGTGATGAAAAAAATTGAAGCCATTATTAAGCCTTTTAAACTGGATGATGTACGCGAGGCGCTGGCCGATATCAGCATAACTGGCATGACAGTGACTGAGGTAAAAGGCTTTGGCCGGCAAAAAGGTCATACCGAATTGTATCGTGGTGCTGAATACATGGTCGATTTTCTGCCTAAGGTAAAGTTGGAAATTGTGGTAGGGGATGAGTTGGTTGAGCGATGTGTCGAAGCCATTATGAAAACCGCCCAAACTGGCAGAATAGGTGATGGTAAAATTTTCGTGTTTGAGGTAGAACGGGTTATCAGGATCCGGACTGGCGAAGAAGATGAAGATGCCATTTAATCCAGAGAACGCCAATTTTACCAGTCGAAACTAAGCTGATCCCGGCTTTTTGTTGCTTTTCGCGCTGCTGGCCGCTTCCGGCTGGCATGGCGGGCAACTACCGCATTTTTTTGTTGTTGCCAGTTAGTTTTATGCTGGCTCTGTAACCAATTGCTGAGTTTAGCTCTGGCTTGCTGCCGGGCGTGTTGTAAGTCAACAATTGGCGCCGGGTAATCGCGGCCCAGCACACAGCCATATTGCTGTTGCAGCGACACTGGCATCAGCCAGGGGCTGTGCAGCCAGCTGTTTGGCAGTTGCCGCAGCTCAGGCAGCCATTGGCGGATAAACTGGCCATCAGGATCTTTAAGCTGACTTTGCTTTAACGGATTGTACATCCGGTTAGGGTTGATACCCGTCGTGCCGGCTTGCATTTGAATTTGCGGATAATGAATACCCGGTTCGTAGTCAACAAAGCATTGCGCCAGATGCAGCGCTACCGGCCGCCAATGCAGCCATAAGTGGTAAGTTGCAAATGCCACTAGCATTGCTCTGCCACGAAAATGCAGCCAGCCGGTGGCCAGCAGGCAACGCATGGCGGCATCAATTAATGGAAAACCTGTATAGCCTGTGCGCCACGCATCAAAAAGTGCCGGATTAAAGTCCGTTTCGCGCATGCCATCAAAACCACGGTGCATGTTAAAAAACTCAATTGCCGGCTCATCCTCCAGTTTCTGTATAAAGTGACAATGCCAGCGTAAGCGGCTGAAAAAGGCCTGTAACCCTTGTTGCTGCCAGGAATTGCTCTGCTGCTTGGTCGCCAGCAAACTTTGTTGTTGTAACTGGCGTAAACTCAGCTGGCCGTAACTGATATATGGGCTTAACCTGGAGCAGCTGCTACTCGCTTTAGCGGGTAATGAAATATGTTGCCGGTAGTTGCGGCTGCGCTCATTAATAAAGTCGATGAAGGTTGCCATTGCTTGCGAAGGCTGTTGCAGCTTGATTATTGGCGGCAGGTCACTTTGGCGCTGCGGTGCCAAAGCAGCTAAATCATCTGGTACTGCGGTCAGCCAGGGCAATGATGTCGGGGTTGGACACAGTGGTGATTTAAGCCAGTTGTCCGCCAACTCAAACCAGTTATCCCGGTTAGCTAATTTACGAAATACTGCGAACTGGCGATATTGTTGCCAGGGGATCTGCATGCTTTGCATCAACCTGCCAACGGCCAGGTCGCGCTGATAGGTCCACAAATTGCCGGTCTCTTCATGGCTGAACACACCAGTAACCGAGTATTGCCGGCACAGTTGGCGTAATACCGCAGTAGCGGCACCTTTCACCACCAGCAACGGCTGGCCCAAAGCAGTAAGCTGCTGGTTAAGTTGCTGCAGCGCCGGACCAATATATTGCCAGTGGCGCAGCGACACATCAGGTTGTTGCCAATAGTCGGGTTCAATAATGTATAGCGGCAAAACCGGACCTTGTTTAGCCGCATGCCATAAAGGTTGGTGATCATGCAGCCGCAAATCACGTTTAAACCACACCAGGCTTACCATTCAGGACTACAGCTTATGAGCGGTAAGTTTTGCCAGCCAGCTTTGCCAATGTTCTGGTATCTTAATACCGGGCGCGGGCTGGTGAATTAAATTGCCTGGCGCATTCAGCTCTGGCAGCATTGCTCGAACAAAGTCACCGTTGGCATCATAGCTCAGGGCTTGTTTAATGACGTTAAACTGGCGTTCTCCGCTGTTACCGCTGCCGGCAATGTAAGCCCAGTTGCCCCAATTACTGGCGACGTCATAATCGAGCAGCCGCTGCTCAAAATAGGCAGCACCGAGGCGCCAGTCAACTCCCAGGTCGTGAATAAGAAAGCTGGCAACATTCTGGCGGCCGCGGTTGCTCATCAGGCCGGTAGCATTCAGCAGTCGCATATTGGCATCAATAAAGGGTACGCCACTGTTCCCGGCGCACCAGTTATTGAATGCGTGCTGTTGGCAAGAGCTTAAATCGGGCCTGCTAAAATCCAACTGGCCTTTAATGGCATTTTTACTAAACCAGGCCTTACCATATTTCCGGAATTGCCAGCGGAAAAACTCCCGCCACAACAGTTCGAATTTCAGCCAGTAGGTAGAGTCATTGGCCAGCCGTTGTTGCTCGAAATCAAGAATTTGCTGCCAGCAATAGCGCACCGACAGGCAACCAGTGGCTAGTGGCGCCGAAAACTTACTGGCATAGTAGTCGCCGCTTAAACTGTTGCGGCTGGTTTTATAATAGCTGATTGCCTGTTGCTGCCAGATATAATCATCCAGCCGCTGTAATGCCAGCTGCTCGCTGCTACCGGGTTGCCGTGACGGTTGACTAAAGGCGGCTAACTGGCTGAAGTTTTCACAAAATTCAGCGCTCTCTTTAGGTGTAAACCAGTTCTGGCCGGGTTGTGGTTGATACGTTGCCAGGGCCGGGGCTACCTGCAGTAAGGGTTCACGTTGTTTGCGAAAAGCACTGAAGCTGTCAGGCAGCCGGTTTAGCTCAGGCGCTAACTGCGCACTACCCAGCAGGCTGTTAATATCGAGAGTAGACACAGGGCAATGCTGGCGAAGTTTAACAAGGGTTTGCTGTTCGTGATAGCCGGTGGGGGTGGCTGCGACAATCAGATTGGCTTGCAACATCTTCGCTAAATTGCTTATTTCTGCTGCGGGTTCGCCAAACAAAGTAACCAGACCTATATTCAGACCAGCCAGCGCCCGTTTTGTGTCGGCGATAAGCTGCAGGTGTTGTTGCAGCCTGAATAAGCTGGCACGTGCCAGCCCATATTGCTGACCAAAAAAAGCAGCTTTATTCAGACAAACGACTGCAACTAACCGCGGTGTATTGCTGCTGTCATTAGCGCTAGCAGTGTGCCAGAGCAAGGGATTGTCGTGCAGACGTAAAGCCTGATCCAGTAACACCAGGCTGGTCATAATTGCTCCAGCTTGAGCAGATATTCCGATGCTTTGGCGCGTAATGCCTGTTGTTGCTCCGCTTCTTTGTTATGCCAGTTTTTATAGGCAAGCTGCATTCTGGCATTACTGCCCAGCTTTGCTTCGTTGCGGGCTAAAAAGTCCCAGTACAACACATTAAAAGGGCAGGCATCATTGCCGGTGCTGTCTTTTACCTTGTAATGACAGTGCTGGCAGTAGTTGCTCATCCGGTTAATATAGGCACCGCTGGCAGCATAGGGCTTAGACGCTAACACACCGTCATCCGCAAATAAGGCCATCCCCAGGGTATTGGGTAATTCTACCCATTCATAGGCATCAGCATATACCGCCAGATACCAGTCGGTCACTTCAGTGACATCAAGGCCGGCTAACAAGGCGAAGTTACCGGTTACCATCAGGCGCTGGATATGATGCGAGTAGGCATGCGTCATAGTGTGGCTGATTGCTTGTTGCATACAACGCATTTTAGTGTCGCCATGCCAGTAATAGTCTGGTAATGGCCGTTTGGCATTCAGAAAGTTGCGGGTTTTGTATTCTGGCATCAGCAACCAGTAAAGGCCCCTTACATACTCGCGCCAGCCGATAAGTTGACGGATAAAGCCTTCAGCGGCGTTAATAGCAACCTTGTCCTGCTGGTAGGCTGCCTCTACTTTCTGACACATCCAGCGCACATCCAGTAAACCGCAATTAAGGTAAATTGAACAAATGCTGTGAAACAGAAAGGGCTGGTCGAGCACCATGGCATCCTGGTAGTCACCAAACTTGGCAAGCTGCCCGCCGTGTCAGAGTAGTTGTCCGGTCTTCTTTTCACAATAGTCAGAGTCAGACGGCGGGTGGTTAGCAGGTTCAAATGGCTGTTTATTCACCAGTAAGAAAAGAAGCGATCTTAAAGAAGTTATTACCGCCAGTCAGTCGCTCAGTAGCGCAGTTGGCAAGAGAGGAAGGCATTTGCGAGCAGACGCTGTACAATTGGCGTAATCAGTTAAAAGCTCAAGGAT
>NZ_KB907724.1 GCF_000382165.1 Arsukibacterium perlucidum DSM 18276
CCCGGCCAATGCTGGTCACAGTAGCTGCACTACCGTTTGCCAGGCTATGTACGCAATCAATTACAGCTTTTTGTCTGGTGGCATGCATTTTGGGTGTGACAAATGAAACGATATTGGTCAAGATAGCGCGAACATTCATGGTTGTTTGGTCTCGGTGATGTTTGGCGATAGATCTGATCATCGAACGCCATGAATGTTCCTTCCGAGTTCATCTTTTTGTTTTAGCTGATAATTTTGTGGGGATACCTCAGACTCTGACCCTATTGATCCTATTGATCCGTCAGAATCAATGACTCTGACCCTATTGATCCCTGACCCTATTGATCCCCGATCTTTCAATTGTTACTACTGGAGCGTGAAATGTGGCATTTATACGCGGATTGATGATTAGTCTTTTTGTGGTGTGTTTTGCAGTTGACTCTGCTGAGTTGCTGCTGCATTTTGAAAAAGAAACAGACCGTTTATTGGTTGTGGTTGTTAATGACAAAGATGAGCCTTTATCGGTTGATCAGGGCTCATTTCGCATATCATCTTTAGGGCAGCTGCATTTTGAGTTCAAGCAAAATAAAGGAGGGTCGTTTACTCTAGTCGCATTAGTGAACGATCGGTCTGCACCTTCTGTAACAACGCTAGAGTTTGGTGATGCAGCGGGTCGATTTTTTTATTTAAGGCATTTATTAGCTGATTATGGTGTGATTGATCAGGGGAAATATACTGTTACAGCCTTCATGTGTGATAAAAACAACGCGGCCTATGATGATGAGTTACTTAAAAGAGATGGTGAAACATGTTTAATCAGCAATCAAGTTGAGTTTGATAAGTAATTCGCCAAGAACCTTCAATCAATAGCAATCAATAGGGTCCAATCAATAGCAATCAATAGGGTCAGAATCAATAGGGTCAGTGACATTGATTTTTGGACCTTAGCGGGCTAGCTTTTATCAGGTATTTCACGGAGGAAATCTGATGGCCCGCTTGCCCCACAGTTCATCCGCTCAGCGTTTTTTCGGGATCCAGGCCCAGGTCATGCTGGCGTTAACCGGCTCTATTCCGGCGCTGTCGGTGATGCTTACCGCTACTGTTACTTCGCCTTTATCTTCGTTATGCATCGCCGCAATTTGTTGATCAGTTAAGGTTGCCACTGCGGTTAAATCGCCGCTTGAGCGTTTAATATAGTCAATTTGCATTTGTTTTAGCAGCGGTAACTTGTTGTCTGGCAGGTGAATACCCACTAAAAAGCCGGTGGCCGATTCAGCCAGTAAGCCGGTGGCGGCCGCATGCACCGAGCCGATATGATTCTGGGCTTTTTTACGGTTTTTTAATCGCAATACTGAGCGGGCGCCTTTTAATTCCAGCACTTCTACCCCGGCGGTGCCGGCAAATTTAATCACCCGGCCAAATACCGTACTTAAGGCAAAAGCCTGTAATGCAGTAGGCAATTGGTAACACTTGCTGACAATGCGTTGTAGTTTATTGGGTTTGGTTGCCGTTTGCTGTTGCGACTGGGTTGGGCTCATGGTGGTCTGACCTGATGGTTGTTTTGCTTACTATGCCTTTGGCGAACGGCAATTGCAAGCCGCTGCTACTGTCACCAGAGATAGCTAACACCACAGCTCACTCACCGGAGTATCCGGGCTATAGCGATGACTTAGTTGCGCCTGCAATAATTCAGCGCTGGCGATAGCATCCGTTACCGCATGATGGGGCCGGTAAGGCGGTAACTGATAGCGGCTGCGGCTGGCATCCAGCCGGATAGAAACCTGCTGGCGCCGGCACAATTTATCCCACCAGCTAAGTGGCCTGGCACGGTGCAGGCGGGCTTCCAGCTCCAGGGTATCGATTACCGGGAATAAAATACTTTCCCCTAACCTCACTTTTACACTGGCAGCCAGAAAATTGCGTTCAATCTGGCGGTAGTGTACCACTGCTACTTTACCTGCAAGCAATGGTAGCAGGTCCGGCAATACGGTACTGAGATCGGGCGCATTGCTTACTTCAGAATGGGTGATCCGGTGCACAGTAACTGAGTTGTCAGTCAGAGCAAAGCGCGGTTTCAGCAACCACTGGCGGGCATGTGAGCTGAAAATTCGCTGCAGATTAAAAGGTACCAGGCCAATACTGACAATACCGTTGTCTGCTGCACTTAAGCCGGTGGTTTCAAAGTCGATGGCAACCAGCGGCACCCGGCTGATTGGCGTGCTGGCCGCTATCATACCTTTACTGTAAAACTGTTGTAGCAACGGATGTTTAACTATGGCAGCTTGCTGTTGATAGAACTGCTGCCAGTCGGCGCTGGTATTATTCTGTTTAGTATTGTCAGTCTTGTCGGGTCCGAGGTAAAGCATGCTTATCTCAGGCTTTAAAATGAAACTTCAGGAATTTCTGAGCATTGCTCAGCACCTGAAAGGCTTCTTTTAAGTGCTTGCGCTCAAATTCCGACAGTTGCTCGGGCAGCACGTTATTATCGGGCTCCTCGCCGTTGCTAAGCGCCGCCGCCTGATGACGAATACGGGTCATGGCGATAACTTCAAAGGCATCTCTTAAATCTTCGCCGCGGCCTTTAGGCAGTAATTCTGCGGCAATAATTTGCTGCAGGCGGCTGAATGAGTTGCTTTCGGTTGAGCCAATAGCTAACGCATGAATGCGGATTAAATCGACAAAGGGCGCGGTGCCGCGGCGCTTTATATTTAAAATATTGTTTTGCTTGCCGTCCTGTTCCATGACAAAGTCTTTAAAAAAGCCCAGCGGCGGGGTGCGGCTTAGGGCGTTGCGGGTCATGCTGGCTAAAAACAGCGGGTGTTTTTGGGCCAGGTTGCTGACCAGTTGCTGCAATTGCTCAGCCCACTGGATCTGACCCCATACGCCATCCAGATCAAAAAAAATGGAGCTGTGTAATAAACGTTCAGCTGAGGGTTGGCTTATCCAGTTCTGAAAATATTGCTGCCATACCTGCAATGGCTGACGCCACTGCGGGTTAGTTGCCATTATCTTGCCGGTGCAATAGGTATAACCGCAGGCGGCTAAGCCGTCAGAGACAAAGTTGGCCAGTTGTTTAAAATAATCGTCGTGCAGCTTGGGGTCAAAGCGGTTGTCCAGGATCAGGGCATTGTCCTGATCGGTCAGCACAAGCTGCTCGTCACGGGCCATCGAGCCCAGTGCCAGAAAACAATAGGGTACCGGTGGTGGCCCCAACTCGGCTTCAGCTAACTCCAGTAGCCGTTGTTTAAAGCTGCGGCCAATGGCTGCCATCGCGCTGCCAATCATTTGTGAGTTGGCATCTTCGTTTACCATTCGTACGAAGCAGGCATGCACATCCGGCACCAGTGCCTGCAGTTCATCGACGGTTTGCTGGCGGAAAATACGGCTAACCACATACAGGCTGCTTTGTGATTCGAAACGGATAATATCGGAAATGGCGATTACGCCGACCGCTTGCTGTCGTTTTAACACCGGTAAATGATGCAGATTATGGCGTAGCATCAGCATCATGGCTTCAAAAATATACTGTTGCTGTTCAATCGTCACCGGGTTGGCCGACATGATATCGGTGACCGGAATTTCTGACTTTAACCCGGGTGCCACTAACCGGCTGCGGATATCTTTATCAGTAATAATGCCGGCCAGGTGCTGCTCCGTATCTAAAATAAGTAAGGAAGAGACATGTTGTTCGGTCATCAGCTGTGCCGCCTGCCAGACACTGGCATCACTGCCGATGGTAACCGGTTCCCGGCTTAGCAGGGTGCTTACGGTAGCGCCGAGTAAATCAGCCCGTGCCTGGCTGCCAGCCTTACTGGTTTTACGCCGTTCACTGTCGCCAACCTGGACATAGTCTGCAAAAAACTCATTTTCATCAAACAGCTGCTGAAATGTTTCATCCGGAATAAAGTAAATCAGGGTATCTTCCAGTGCCGTTGCCGGAAAGCGCACTTTGGCACCCCGTAATAAACCTTGCTCACCAAAAAAGCCGCCTTCGCTCATCCGGTTGTATAAATCACCATTGCGCCGGTAGGTTTCAACCGCGCCACTGCGGATCAGATGCAAAGCATGCAGTGGCTCGTTAAAGCGCAGGATTTCGCTGCCTGCTTTGAAATAGCCGATATCAATACTAAGCGCCACTTGTTTTAGCTGCTCAGCAGGTAGCTCCTGAAACGGCGGGTGCCGCTTCAGAAACTCCAGGATTTCAATCTGCTCAATTTCCATGGCTGCTGAACCTAGTTGCCACGGGGTTCAGACATCAGCCCTTTTACTACTGCCATACAGGAGGCCAGCAGCACTATGGTAAACGGGAAGCCGGTAGAGACTGCCATCGCCTGCAATGCGACCAGGCCACCACCCAGAATAAGGGCTATCGCAACCAGGCCTTCAAAGGTACACCAGAACACCCGCTGCGGCGTGGGCGCATTAACCTTGCCACCGGCGGCAATGGTATCGATAACCAGCGAGCCGGAATCTGATGAGGTAACAAAGAATATCACCACCAGAATAATGGCGAGAAAGGAAGTAATACCCGCTAGTGGCAGAGCATCCAGCATGCTGAATAGCTGCAACGGCAGGGCGGCCTCAACTGCTGCCATGTAACTGTCTTGCACTACCTGGCTTATAGCGGTACCACCGAAAACGGTCATCCACAGTACGCAAGCCAGCGACGGAATAAGCAATACAGAAATTAAAAATTCACGTACTGTGCGGCCACGCGATACCCGGGCGATAAACATACCAACAAAGGGTGACCAGCTAATCCACCAGGCCCAGTAAAAGGCAGTCCAGCCCTGAGAGTAGTTTGCATCTTCCCGGCCAATTGGGTTAGCCAGTGCCGGTAAATGCTGCAAATACGCACCTAAGTTGGAAAAAAAACCGGTTAAAATGGCCAGAGTAGGGCCGACGATAATGACAAACAGCAACAGTAACGCTGCCAGGGTCATATTTATTTCTGATAAACGCTTAACGCCTGCTTCCAAACCAGCCAGCACAGAAACCAGCGCTATCATGGTAATGCCAATAACCAGTAGGATCTGGGTCGTCACGCCTTCCGGCCAGTTAAACAGGTAGTTTAAACCGGCACTAGCCTGCGATGCACCCAGGCCAAGCGAGGTGGCCAGGCCAAACAAGGTGGCAAAAACCGCCAGAATATCAATAATATGCCCCGGCCAGCCCCAGACCCGTTCACCTAAAAGTGGATAAAACACTGAGCGGATCGTCAGCGGTAAGCCTTTATTAAATGAAAACAATGCTAAACCCAGCGCTAAAATGGCATAAATCGCCCAGGGGGGCAGCGCCCAGTGGTAGATAGTAGCTGCCATGCCTAGTCGTTCGGCTGCTAATGCATCACCGGCGGCACCGGCTAATGGTGCCCAATCTGTCCGGACACCGTCTACCACAGTGGTACCGGCATAGGCGCTGTTAAAGTGAGACAATGGCTCTGATACGCCATAAAACATCAGGCCTATGCCCATACCGGCGGCAAATAACATCGAAAACCAGCCAATGTAACTAAAGTCTGGGGTGGCTTCAGTGCCGCCGAGGCGCACCTTGCCCAGCGGGGAGACAATTAACACCAGACAGAGCAGTACGAAAATATTGGCGGCGCTGATAAAGAACCAGTCAAGGTTACTGGTAAGCCAGCCGCGCATATCGCTGAAAACCGTTGCCGCCTGGCTATGAAATATTAAAGTAAGAAGCACAAAAACGATGATAGACAAGCCGGAAATCAGAAATACCCGGTTATGAATATCCAGACCAAAAGGGCCGACTTTAACAACGATGTTGTCCTGGCCAACCTGATAATCGGTATCTATCGGATTAACTTTGCCATCCGGGATCATCGGATCCTTTTCAGTTGTCATTAGTATATCCTTGTTGTGATTTTAGAAATAATAACCAATGTTGATATTGAATCGACGTTCGGTTTCACTGCTGTCGCCACTGGCACTGCCACCGACAAAAGGTTGGTTTTTAGCATGCACTAAATCGAAATAGGTAAAGAAACCACCGGCTGCTACCGATACGCCGGTAACATTCATCATGGTATCGCGACTGCCATCAGATTTGTCGTAGACCAAACCATAGTTGTTATAAAACTGCAGGCCGCTAACCGGGCCCCACTCTACTGGCAGGCTGTAGGCCAGGTTTACCGTGGCTGAGTTGGCTTCGGCAGCAATAGAGTCGTAAAAGGCGTAGGCACCAACGGCCATCCGGTCTGCGCCATTGTCAACATCGTACTGATACCTGGTGTACTGTAACTGCAGGTTCCAGTTGAAGTAGTGGCTATTGCTGTGCACTGCCC
Source organism: Arsukibacterium perlucidum DSM 18276 (assembly GCF_000382165.1). GTDB lineage: Bacteria > Pseudomonadota > Gammaproteobacteria > Enterobacterales > Alteromonadaceae > Alishewanella > Alishewanella perlucidum. The sequence goes on from NZ_KB907724.1 coordinate 6,284, forward strand.
AGGCATGGTAATCACCGGCACGGGTCTGGCCGTTATGCAGCCCGCCCGCTAACGCCGATACACCCAGCTCGGTTTTCAACTCGCCCTGGCTGACATGGTAACCAAAACGACCACTCAGAGTATTGTATTCACCTAAAGGCTGCGCCGGGTCATCATAAATCCCGTCACCAGGTAAGCGGGTACCGACGATATCATAAGAATAGCGGTCAGCCCGGCTGCCGACATAACCATCTACTCCGCCCAGCTCATCGTTTTTGAAAACCCTAAATCTAGCTGCCAGTTATCACTCAGTTGGCGTTTAAATAAAATACCCAGATCAAAGTCATCTTCCAGCCCGATATAATAATTAGTACTGAAAAACCAGTTATGAGAGTTATAAGGCCAGTTGCCAAATGGCACCTGAGTAATACCGGCCTGCACCTGCCAGTCATCAGTAAACTGATAACCGACATAGGCATATTTCACCGCGGTCATATAATCAAAAAAACGAATTTCGGCATTCAGTAACACATCACCGATACTGCCGTTTAAATTAAGCCGGAAAATATCAAACGCAAAATCGCCACCGCGGTTTTTATTACCATCACTGTATGAGGTGTGGCTGTAATTGGTGCGGATGGCGCCGCCCAGTTTAATACCGTCTTCGCTTGCTGCTGCCGACTGTTCAGCCGACTCATTGGCCGCTAACTCAAGCTGCTGGCTGTTTAGCTCAGCCTGAGTTTCTTCTTGCTCTGCCAAGCGGGCTTCCAGCGCGGCAATCTGCGCTTTTAGCTGGCTGAGCTGTTGTTTTATGTCGTCTGTGTCGGCAGGTGTAGCGGCGAAGGCTGCTGGCGTAACTAAATATCCAGCAGCAGCGATCAGGGCGATTCTGCAGTGGGTTTTCATAAGCGGGCCTTATTATTAGCGGAAAAACAGGTAACGCAGTCGGTATAAGGATAGTCTAAATAGCCGGTTATACCAAACCGGAATTCGAGATTGACGAATCGGACACCGCTTCGATAACAATGATTTAGCTTAGCAACAGGCTTAAATTAAAAGATATTGGCCGACAAATAGCGGTCACCGCGGTCGCAGATAATCGCCACTATAACCGCGTTGTCGTATTGCTCAGCCAGTGTAATTGCAGCATGCACCGAACCGCCGGAGCTGACGCCGGCAAAGATTCCTTCTTCTTTAGCTAAGCGGCGCATGGCGATGAGTGCATCGTCCTGGCTTATATCGATAATTTGGTCAACCCGGCTTTTTTCAAAAAAGCCCGGCAGGTAAGCTTCAGGCCAGCGCCGGATCCCAGGAATGCTGGCGCCCTCGGCCGGTTGCAGGCCAATAATCTGAATAGCCGGGTTCTGCTGTTTTAAGTAGCGCGACACCCCCATAATGGTGCCGGTGGTGCCCATACTGCTTACAAAATGAGTAATGCGCTGCTGGCTTTGTTGCCAAATTTCCGGCCCGGTACTGGCGTAATGCGCCGCCGGGTTGTCGGGGTTATTAAACTGATCCAGCACTATACCCAAACCATCGGCCTGCATTTGCAGGGCCAAATCGCGGGCACCTTCCATGCCTTGCTCTTTGGTCACTAAAATCAGCTCAGCGCCATAAGCGCGCATCGAGCTTTTACGCTCTTCAGTGGCGTTATCGGGCATAATCAATGTAATGGCGTAGCCTTTAATTGCCGCCGCCATCGCCAGGGCGATACCGGTATTGCCACTGGTGGCTTCAATAATCCGCTCACCGGGTTTTATGGTGCTGCGCAGCTCGGCCTGAACAATCATATTCAGCGCCGGCCGGTCTTTAACCGAGCCCGCCGGGTTATCGCCTTCCAGCTTCAGCAGCACCGTGCTGTTAGTGTGGGCGGCCATCCGCTGCAATTTAACCAGCCGGGTGTTGCCAACAGCATGCTCGATAGTGGGAAATGTCATGGTAAAACCGCCAGCCTTGTTACATCACAGTGGCGCTAAGTTTAACCCAAAGCAGGCCAGCTGTTAATGGCTAAGCCTGAGCAGGTTATCGCAGATAACCGCTGCGGCGATGCCGACATTCAGTGATTCAGCGCCGCCAAAGGCCGGAATGGTGATTTCGCGGCTGATATGCTGGCCAATATCGCTGCTGATGCCATTGGCTTCATTGCCAAGCACAATAAAACCACCCGCTTTACTCAGCTTTAGCTGATGGACATTTTCCCCGTCCAAATAAGCGCCGTACACCGGCATGCTGGCGTGGGCTAATACTTCGGCCAGTGGCAGATAATGTAATTGCACCCGCAGGAATGAGCCTTTGGCGGCTGCTATTACTTTAGGGTTGTAGCAATCGGCAGTGTCGGGCGAGCATAGAATATGCTCAATCCCGTACCAGTCGGCGATGCGGATAATGGTACCGAGGTTGCCCGGGTCGTTAATGTTATCCAGTACCAGGGTCCAGCTGTGCGCTTTTGCGCTAAATAGCGGCCACTGCGGTATTGCAACTACTGCCAGCGCGGCATCATTGCTACTGAAGGTTCCATTTTTTACCAGTTCGTCACTGCTGCATGGCTGCAGCAATGCAGCAGCTTTTACCGCCTGACTATGCTGCTGAATAAAGGCTTCGGTGGCAAATAACGCCGGCACTGTCCAGCCTGAGGCTAACACTTCCAGCACCGCTTTTTCGCCTTCGACAAAAAACAACTGCTCGGTTTTACGGTACTTTTTCAGGTGCAGCGATTTAATCAGCTTGGCCCATTTGATACTTATCATGCTGTTGGCTTTAGTCGGTGAATATTACGGCTATTTTAACCAGACTTTGCTGTGCTGTCTGATTTAATCGGCGATAAATTATTAAGGCAGGCCTTGAGTGTGACGCTGAACGTCTCCAGATATGTAGTAGCAGCATGCAACCATTCGACACGGGTGGGGTCTGTAAAAGCAGTCCCGACTCAGAGTCATCAACAGGAGTAGTCTATGCAAGTTCAAATTAACAGTGACCGTAATATTCAGGCCGACGAGCGATTGGCTGAGTTTGTGCGCGAGACATTACACACTAAATTAAGCCGCTTTGCCGATCACGTAACCCGGATTGAAGTGCATTTAAGTGATGAAAACGGCAGTACCAAACACGAAGGAAACGATAAGCGTTGTCTGCTGGAGGCCCGGCCAGAGGGGATGGAGCCAATAGCAATTACTGAGCATGCCGCGACAGTGGGCCAGGCAGTAACCGGCGCCGCTGATAAACTGCAGCGCAAGTTAAGTTCGGCCGTAGGTAAGCTGCGCGATAAACAGACCCGGGCCGGTAGCCCGGATTTCTCTGAACCCGCGCTGGCTGATGAGCCGCTGGACGAAGTCAGCTAAAGGTTAAGCCGCTGGTTAGTCAGCCGCAGTGTTGTGTTCCAAGCCACACTGCGGCTTTTTCTTTGGCAGCACTTTGTGACCATAATGCAAATCCCATTGTCTGAGTTTAGGTGCCATCAGCCGGAACCATAATGGTGGCAGTAATGCCAGCAACATGGAACCAAGATAACCAGTGGGTAAATCCGGCGCGTCCGGATAAGCTTTTAACTGGTAAAATGGCAGCTGCGCCCGGGCATGGTGGTGTGAATGACGGGTCAGGTTAAAACTGGCCCAGCTGCTAATCCGTTTTGTGCTGTTCCAGCTGTGGTAAGGTTGCACCGGCTGGTTTACAGCCCTTTCAATACCGTAGTGTTCAATATAATTCACCACTTCCAGCACGGCTTTCGCCAGCATGGCACTGGCGCAAAACAGCAGCAAGCCGGCCCAGCCCGCCAGAATAGCGGCCAGAATACAAAGCAGCAACGACATCGCCGCACCCCGTAACATCCGGTTATGCACGCTAAAAAGTGGTTGCTGCCGGCGAGCCAGCCGCTGTTTTTCAATAAGCCAGGCACTGCGGTTGCCGGCAAGGGTAGAGTGCAGAATGTGTCGGTACACGGTGCGCCCTCGTGGCGCGGTAGCCGGATCCCGTGCTGTGCCAACATAACGATGATGGCCATACACATGTTCAATAGCAAAGCTACAGTCAAAGCTGAAGGCCAGTAACCAGCGGCCGGTCAGCATCGCCAGCGGATCAGCGGTGCGGTGGGTCAGCTCATGCGCGGGCACGGTGCCTACCATTGCTATTAACAGGCCGGCGCCGAGCCATACCGGCACAAAGTGCCACCACTGGTTGGTTGCGCGCGCTGCCAGCGCATCATAGCCGGTTAGCTGCTGCACCAGCTGGCCATAGCCAAACAGATCTGTGGTGGCGACACTCCATAAGAAAGCACCAACAATTAATAAGATAAAAAGTAACGAGCTGTACACCAGGCCATGCAGCAACCAGGGCTTTGTGTAGGCAGGCTCTGCCCGGTCATCACCCAGCAACAGATCGCCAAACACCACCAGCAGCAATATTGCCGCCAGCCCCAATGCCATCCAGCTGCCGCCGAGGGTAATGCCAATAATAAAAGGCAGCGTTAGCAGGTGAAACAGACTGAACTTGATATAGTTAAACATGGATTTTGCTCTGCAGTGACTATGCAACAAGCTTAAGCTAACGTTGGGGGTGATGGCAGGGCCACAGCAGCCAGCTTATGGTCATTTGCGGCCAGAATATGCCGCGGTTGAGCACAGTAAGGTACACTGAACACTACCGTTTTGGCTGGCGACACTCAGGAGTAGCCGCTTATTATGTTCAGCAGTAATGTTATAGCCAACAGTAAAATAGCCGGCAATCAGGTTGCTCTGCCCGGCCATTACCTGCGTAACCTGCTTGAGCTGATTCAAAGCCGCGGCGCTGATCCGCAGGCGGTACTGGCGCATGCCGGGCTACCCGTAACTTTGCCAGAGCAGGTCGATGCCACCCTTAGCTGGCAACAATTTCAGGCAGTAGTTACACGCTGTTGTGCACAGACGAAAGAGCCGGCGCTGGGGCTGTATCTGGGGAGTCAGTTAACCATTACCACCCATGGTCTGTTAGGCCTGGCAACGATGAGCAGTGGCAACCTGCAGCAGGCTCTGGCCTTAATCTGCAAATATACCAGCACCCGCAGCCCGCTGCTAACCCTGGCGATGCAGCAACAGCGCCAGCAGGTGTCACTGGTTTTGACCGAGCTGCAGCCTTTGGCAGACATTCGCCAGTTTGTGGTCGACACCTTTGCGGTGGCGTTGCATGCCATTCTGGATTTTGTCTCCGGCCACCAATACCGGTTGCGCCAGGTGCATTTTGCCTATGCCGGGCCGGCATACCGTGCTTTATATCAGGCATTTTTCCCTTGCCCGGTGCTGTTTGCGCAAAAAGACCACAGGTTAATCTTCGATGTTGCCGATCTGGCCATAGTTTCACCGTGGGCCGACAGGCAGGTGCAAAGCCAGCTTACTGCACAATGTGAACAGGAATTGCAGCGCTGGCAGCAGCGTCAGAGTATGGCGGGTTTAATTCGCTTGATGCTGGGGCGCACCAAAGGCAGGATCCCGGGGATTGAGCAGGTTGCAGCGGAATTTGCGTTATCCAGTCGTACGCTGCGCCGACGCTTGCAACAGGAGCAAACCTGTTATCATGAGCTGGTCGCCGCCTGGCGCCGCGATATGGCCTGTCAGTATTTAGGCACGACAAGCCTGCCGGTACAACAAATTGGTTATTTACTGGGATATGCTGATCCAGCTAATTTTGGCCGGGCGTTCCGGCGAGAGCATGGCCTCTCGCCGCAACAATACCGGCAACAGGCTCAGTCAGCTGCTTGCTGAAACCGCAGTTTACCATGCACCCATGTTTGCTCGGTTTGTACCTGCCATAACCGGCTCGGGTCGATATTAAAAATATCCTGATCAATTAAAATAAAGTCGGCCCGGCTACCGGGGGCCAGCGTACCCATCGTTGCTTCCTGAAAAGCCCCATAGGCGGCATCTATGGTAAAGGAGCGCAGCGCCTCAACCAGAGTGAGTCGTTGCTCTGGCAGCCAACCACCCTCCGGTTGATTTTGCTGATCCTGGCGGGTTACTGAGGCATGTAAACCATGAAACGGGTTAGCCAGCTCTACCGGGAAATCAGAACCGCCGACAATAATACTGCCCTGGTCAATAAAACTGCGCCAGGCGTAGGCACCCCGTAAGCGGGCCACCCCCAGGCGGTCGCCTGCCATATTTTTATCCGAGGTGGCATGCACCGCCTGCATTGATGGCAGTACATTTAACGTTTTAAAACGCGGTATGTCGTCAGGTGCCACTATCTGGGCATGCTCTATCCGGTGGCGGCCAGCCAGCCGTTGCTCTGGTGTAGCCAGTTGTTCAAAGCGGTCCAGCACCAGGCGATTAGCGCGGTCACCAATGGCATGGACATTGGCCTGAAAACCGGCGTTAATTGTCAGCTGCATAATCTGAGTCAGCGCATCAGGCTGGGTTACCAGTAAGCCGGTATGGTCTGGCTGATCGCTGTAGTCTGACAGTAAGGCCGCGCCGCGACTGCCCAGGGCGCCGTCACCATAAATTTTCACCGAACGAATACTCAGCCAGTCTGCCGGTTCTTGCCAGATACCACTCGCCAGCCAGTCTGCCAGATCAGCATTGCGTGATGACAACATTGCATATATGCGCAATGGCAACTTACCATCAGTAGCCAGTTGCTGATACAGGGTGGCCAGTTCGCTGCTGATCCCTGCATCGTGCACACTGGTAATACCCAGCGACAGTAACTGCTGAAAGGCAGCGTGTAAGGCGCTGATATTATCTTCGGTGCTGGTTGCTGGCAGTACCCGCGCTATATAGCTACGGGCATTATTCATCAACACACCGGTTGGATTGCCATCGGCATCGCGAATAATCTTGCCACCGGGTGGGTCCAGGGTATCTTTGGTAATGCCAGCCAATGCCAGTGCTTTGCTGTTGGCCCAGCCAGCATGACCGTCAATCCGGGTAAGCCAGACTGGCCGGTCCGGAACCGCTTCATCCAGCAAGGCGGTAGTGGGGAACTGCTTACTGTCCCATAGTACCTGATTCCAGCCCCGGCCTTTAATCCAGGCGGCTTGTGGTTGGCTGCGGGCGAAATCGGCAACCACCTTCACTGCAGCTTCTTCGCTTGGCTGGCCCCTTAAATCAGCCTGGCTCAGCTCTTCACCCAACCCCAGTAAATGCCCATGGCCATCAATTAAGCCGGGTAATACCGTCTTGCCGCCACCATCTATACGGCGGGCATCGACATACTGCGTTTGCAGCGTCTGGTCACCACGGGCCAGCACTTTTCCGCTGGCATCATCAAACGCCAGTGCGCTGAACGGCACCAGTTCACGTTCGGCGTTAAAGCCATAGCCTTTAATATTGTGCAGCAGCACCGTTTCTGCCAGCGCACCGCTGCTTATCAGCAGGCTGACCAGCAACATAAATTTGCAGTGTTTCATCGAAAACCTTTAATGTTGTCAATAAGCTGGCATTTACTATAGCAGCTATAGCCTTGGCGCGATATCGACCGCGGCTGGTGGGTGGTTAGGTGCGACAAAAGCCGGTTGGTTGCAAGATCCGCTTATCGGTTACTGGTAAGCCGTGCCGGATCGAGTAACTCTTGCAGCTGTTCTTTGCTTAAGTCGGTATGCTCCAGCGCTACATCCAGCACTGGCCGTTGTTGCTGGTAGGCCTGCTTGGCGATGATTGCCGCTTTCTCGTAGCCAATTACCGGGTTTAACGCAGTAACTAAAATGGGGTTTTTATCGAGTGACTGCGCAATATTAGCCTGGTTAACCTGAAAGCCACTAATGGCTTTATCGGCCAGCGCAGTGCAACCGTTACTCAGTAACTCAATGCTTTGCAATAAGTTATAGCCAATAACCGGTAGCATCACGTTCAGTTCAAAATTGCCTGACTGGCCCGCTACAGTAATAGTGGTGTCGTTACCAATCACCTGAGCACTTAACATGGCGACAGCTTCAGGGATCACCGGGTTAACTTTACCCGGCATGATAGATGAGCCTGGTTGCAGCGCCGGTAGCTCAATCTCAGCCAGGCCAGAGAGCGGGCCGGAGTTCATCCAGCGTAAATCATTACTTATTTTCAGCAGGGCCACGGCCAGGGTTTTCAGGGCACCTGAGCAGGCTACGGCTAAATCCTGGGAGCCAATATTAAAAAAGAAGTCGTTACTGGCGCTTAAACCCAGACCGGTATCAGTGCTTAGGTGGCGGGCAAAGCAGCTGGCAAACTCCGGGTGCGTATTAACACCGGTGCCCACTGCGGTGCCACCCTGGGCCAGTTGCTGCAGCCGCGGTAATTGCTGTTGTAACAGCTGCTCAGCGTGGGCCAGCTGACTTTGCCAGCCGCCCAGTACCTGCGCAAAGCGCACCGGCATCGCATCCATCAGGTGAGTACGACCGGTTTTAACAATGTTGCCAATTTGCTGGCTTTTCACTACCAGCACTGCCTGCATATGCCGTAGCGCCGGGATAAGCTGATTATGAATAGCCAGAGCGCTGCTTAGCTGAATCGCCGTAGGGATAACATCGTTGCTGCTCTGTCCTGCATTGACATGGTCGTTGGGGTGCACCTGCTGGCCCAATTGCTTAGTGGCAAGGGTGGCAAGCACTTCATTAACATTCATATTGCTGCTGGTGCCAGAGCCGGTCTGAAAAACATCAACCGGATAATGTTCCGGTTCAAAGTGCTTAAGTTGCTGGGTAGCTGCGTCGATAATCGCGCTGGCAATAGCGGGATCAAGTTCACCCAGCTCGCTGTTGGCGGCGGCGGCAGCTTTTTTAATTTGCAGGATTGCCTGAATAAAAGCCCGCGGCAGGGTCAGCGGGCTTAGCTTAAAGTTATCGATGGCGCGCTGAGTCTGGGCCTGATACAGCGCGTTTGCGGGCACTCGTAGTTCACCCATGCTGTCATGTTCAATCCGGGTTGCCATTGCAGGTTCCTTTTCCTTGTCAATGTTAGGGCTGAACCTATAGCATGGGATCCTTTTCGTCGCTTCTCAAGGCTGCCAGGCCAAAGTCAGTACTTTGCGGCCTTGCCCGTTGCTGGCAGTGCATTTAAAATAAACTCTCGCAGGTCGTCATTCGATTTCTTTAAATCTTCCGCCCGTAAGTACATCATATGGCCACTGCGATAGCCTTTGAAGCTCATCCGGTGTTTCATTTTGCCGCTGGGATCCAGCTGCCACATATTGTATTTGGCATCAAAATAGTTGGTGGCACCGTCATAATAGCCCGACTGGGTCAGCACCTGCAGGTAGGGGTTCTGAGCCATGGCCTGGCGCAGGTTTTCGCCGGTATTGTCGTTAGTTCTGTCCCATGGGTGCACCGGGCCAAACATATTATATTTAATGTCGGTTTTATAGTTCAGCTCAGTCCGCAGGTAATGGTTAATCGCCGGCGTGAACGAGTGCAGCCAGGAGGTCAGTTCCGCCCAGTAATCCGGCCGCTCGCCGATATCGTTTTTATCCAGCCCCAGATAGCGTGAGTCGAGCCGGCCGATAGTCTGGCCGCGATCGCGCAGCAGTTCTTTCCAGTAATAACTGGTGCTGATATCCAGGTTACTGCGCAGCACATTTTGTACGCTGATCCCCGAATAACGGCTAACCTGCTCGGCAATCCGCTGTTTTTCCTCAGCGCTTATCATATTGCCCTTGGCCAGCGCCGGCAGGTACTGATTAATGGTGAATGCTTCGACCTCCGGCAGAATGTCGTATAAATCTTTTTGCTGTAAATCAGCAGCCAGCATCTGGTGATACCAGGCGGTAGCGGCAAAGTAAGGTAAACGGTTGGCCGCTTTTACCGGGCCATTGCGCTCAATGCCGATATCGGTGGGCGATACCAGAACCACCCCGTTTAAGTACATCCACTGCTGGTTTTGCAGCGCCAGCGCCAGGCCGGCTACCCGGGTGGTACCATAGCTTTCGCCAATTAAAAACTTCGGTGAAGTCCAGCGCTCGTAACGGCTGACAAAGCTGTTAATCCACTCTGCCAGATAGGTAACATCGGCATTGGTACCAAAAAACATCTTTTGTTGCTGATCTTTGCCAGGAATTTTGCCATCGGCGCCCGGCAGTACCCGCGAATAACCGGTATTCACTGGGTTAACAAACACAATATCTGCTACATCCAGCACCGAGTGCGGATTGCTTTTCACCCCGTATGGTTGAATGGGATAGCCTTCGTCATCAACATTCAGTGACTTTGGGCCGGTATAGGCAACATGCATCCAGACAGACGCAGAGCCCGGGCCGCCATTAAACGAAATCAGTAATGGTCGCTTAGCGGTATCTTTAATATCGGTGCGCTGATAGTAGGTATAGAACAAGGTGGCAGTAGGGTTACCTTCGCTGTCCCATACCGGCTGGGTGCCGGTATGGGCTTTATAATTAACTTTTTTGCCGTTAATTTCTGTGCGGTGTTCAGTGATCACCACCGAGTCGGCTTCAATTTGAATTTGCTCAGCGGCTTGAAGATGCCAGCTGGCGGTGAGCAGGGCGGCAAGCAGGCCGCTGATTTTAATTAAACGCAGCATAAACAACTCTCTTGGTTGGATTAACCCTGTTACTGTACCGACAAAACGCCTTGCTGCGAAGTCGCGATGCGACTGATAGCCGTTTTACAGGATAATCCGGTGCTAAACGGGATGAAAATGCGAATGCTTATTAGTTGTATGGCTATGATTTTAAAAGTAATTTTGCTTAATGCGCCATAATGGCCTAAGCTTATCCGACTGTTTTTGTGAACCGGAGCTATTTTATGCAAGGCAACCCTAAAGTACTTAGTAAACTAAATGAAGTACTTACCTTTGAACTGACCTCGATAAACCAGTATTTTTTGCATGCCCGCATTTATAAAAACTGGGGCTTTAACTGCTTAAATGATGTTTGCTACAAAAAATCGATTAAAGATATGAAGCAGGCCGATGAGCTGATTGAGCGGATTTTAATGCTGGAAGGCTTACCTAATTTACAGGCGCTGGGTAAATTACGGATTGGTGAAGATACCGAGGAAATGCTGCAGTGTGATATGGATTTTCAGTATGAACAGTTACCGTTACTGCGTGAGGCCATTGCCCTGTGTGAGACCGAGCAGGATTATGTCAGCCGCGATATGCTGACTGACTTGCTGGAGTATGAAGAAGAGCACCTCGACTGGCTGGAAACCCAGCAACATCAGATAAGCGTAATGGGGCTGGCGAATTACCTGCAAGCTCAGGTGGGAGGTAAGTAATTATGAAAGGTAATCAACAGGTCATAGCAGCCTTAAACGAATTGTTGGCCAATGAGCTGGCGGCGATGGACCAGTATTTTATTCATTCGCGGATGTATCACGACCAGGGCTTGCATAAGCTGTTTGAGCGGATTGATCACGAGTTCGACGATGAAAAAGGCCATGCCTCTAAACTTATTGAACGGATCCTGTTTTTAGAGGGCACGCCTGATTTAAAGAACCGCGATGCTATTCATGTCGGTAAAGATGTAACAGAAATGCTACAGAACGATTTAAACGTGGAATATAACGTGGCTAAACTGCTGAAAAAAACCATGGCGTTGTGCGAAGCAGAGCAGGATTATGTCAGCCGCGACATGCTGCAGCAGTTGCTGGATGACACCGAGAACGACCATGCTCACTGGCTGGAGCAGCAGTTGCGATTAATTAAGATGTTAGGTTTATCAAACTATCTGCAATCGCAAATGTAGTGCCTCAAGCGCCGTTTTAAACCACAACACCGGCAGCTATTCATGCTACCGGTGTTGTTATTACACTCTCTTACACTCGCTTACACTTTTTCAGCTGCATCCTTTGGCCGTGCTGGTAGCTTTGTGTTAATTTTCCGGTACTATTTTTTATTGAGCATCAATCTATGTATAAAAATGCAGTCACTCTGTTACTGGCCGCCAGTTGGGTCAGTAGTTTCTGGCTCAATGCCAACGATCTTAACCGCAATTTGCCGCCGGTCGCAGTGCAGCAACCTTATACGGTCAGTTCGCCACATGGTGACCGGCAAGACCCTTACTACTGGTTGCGCGATGATAGTCGTACCTCACCAACAGTGCTGGATTATCTGCATCGTGAAAACGACTATTTTGCGGCCTATGCTAAAGCCTATCAGCCGTTAACGGACAAGCTTACCGCTGAAATAATTGGCAGGATCAAGCAGGACGACAGCTCGGTACCCTACAACAAAGGCGATTACAGCTATTACAGCTATTATGAAAGTGGCAAGGAATACCCGGTTTATGCCCGTAAATCGTTAAAAGACGGCACCGAGCAGGTAATGCTGGATGTTAATCAGCTGGCTGCAGATAAAGATTATTACCGGGTGGCAAACTGGCAGGTCAGTCCGGATCAAAACCTGCTGGCCTATCTGGAAGACAACAGTGGCCGGCGCCAGTACACTTTGAAAATTCGTGATTTACGCACCGGGCAGGATTTAGCCGACCAGTTAACCGGCTTATCAGGTAGTCTGGCCTGGGCGGCAGACAACCAAACTCTGTATGTTATTCAGAACGACCCGGTAACTCTGTTAAGTACCACGGTATTGCAACATAAACTGGGTAATCCGCCGGCGCAGGCTAAAGCAGTGTATCAGGAGCCTGATAACAGCTTCTATTTAAGCCTTGGGAATAGCCGGGATGATAGCTATGTGATGATCACCTCTGAAAGCACGGTATCCACTGAGATCCGGGTGCAGCCAAGCAGTCAGCCTGAAACCGGCTTTAAAGTATTGGCACCGCGTCAGCGCGATGTTCAATACAGTGCTGAGCATCATCAGGGGCGCTGGATTATAAAAACTGACTGGCAGGCGCCAAACTTCCGTTTAATGACTGTCGCAGCAGATAAAATTGGTGACCGCCAGCATTGGCAGCCGCTGCTGGCGCATGATGAACAGGTATTTATTCAGGATTTTGCAGCTTTTGATAACTACCTGGCAATCAGTGAACGAAGTGATGGCCTGCGCCGGATCAGAATAATGCCATGGCAGAGTCCTGATAAAGCTTTTTATGTGACATCAGATGAAGCGGCTTATGTTACCCGCTTTGAAGTTAACCCGGAGCAAAACACTGACTGGTTGCGTTACAGCTATACCTCGCTGACCACGCCGAACAGCGTGTATAAGCTGAATATGAACACCGGCGAAAAACAGCTGCTGAAACAAACCGAAGTGCTGGGGAATTTTGAGCAAAGTAACTATGTTACTGAGCGGGTTTGGGCCACTGCGCCAGATGGCGTTAAAGTGCCGGTATCGCTTTTGTATCGCAAAGGGTTGCCTCGGGATGGTTCTGCCCCTCTGTATCAATACGCTTATGGCTCTTATGGTAGCTCGGCTGACCCGATGTTTCGCTCAACGGTGTTTTCGCTGGTAGACCGTGGTTTTGTTTATGCCATTGCCCACATTCGCGGCGGCCAGGAAATGGGCCGGCATTGGTATGAAGATGGCAAGCTGCTTAACAAAGTTAATACTTTTACTGACTACATTGCGGTTACCGACCACTTAATTGCCAATAACTATGCAGCAAAAGACAAAGTGTTTGGGATGGGCGGCAGTGCTGGTGGCTTACTGATGGGGGCCGTGGCCAATATGGCACCGCAGAAATACCGCGCTCTGATAGCCCACGTGCCGTTCGTTGACGTGGTGACCACCATGTTGGACGAAACTATTCCGCTTACCACCAATGAGTTTGATGAGTGGGGTAACCCAAAGGAAAAAGCCTACTACGATTATATGCTGGCCTACTCGCCTTATGATCAGCTAAGCAAGCAGGCTTATCCGGCCCTGTATGTAACAACGGGTTTATATGACTCGCAGGTGCAGTATTTTGAACCGGCCAAATGGGTAGCAAAATTGCGGACGCATAAAACCGACCAGAACCCGCTGTTATTTAAAACCAATATGGAAGCCGGCCATGGCGGTAAGTCGGGGCGTTTCTCACGCCTGGCCGAGCATGCTCAGGAATATGCCTTTATTCTGAACCTGCTGGCAATTAACGAATAAAATGTGATTGCTGATAAAGCAAGCCGGGCAACGCCCGGCTTTTTATTGGTGTTTAAAATTTAGCGCCTATACTGGAGTTTACTCTAACGTTAATTATTTGAATTTACAGGCAACCGCTTAACGAGTGGCGGCAGGAGCAGACATGAAGCAATCGTTGATGCAGCCACCCTGGCTGAGTGGCCGCAAAGTGTTTGGTGCACTGATTATATTAATGGGAGCAAGCTACGCAATCCAGCAGCTGGTGTTGTTGATGCAGCAACAACAAAATGTGCGCTATGCATTTTATGCCGGTATGGTTGCGGCCGGGGCCACCGCTGCCGGGGCAATTCCTGCGCTTTTTTTACGGCGTTTATCGCAAAAGTTACATGATGTGATGCTGGGCTTTGGCGCTGGCGTAATGCTCGCTGCCTGTATGTTTTCACTTATTGCGCCGGCGTTAGCTATTTTGGAACGCAGTGGTGCCTCGGCGTGGCGCAGTTCGGGCAGCGTGGCACTGGCGATTTTGCTGGGGGCGTTATTAATGCTGCTGGTTGAGCGGCTGGTACCGCACCAGCATTTTATTAAAGAAGAAGACCGGTTACTGGGGCTGAAGCTTCGGCGCAGCTGGTTATTTGTATTTGCTATTATTCTGCATAATATTCCTGAAGGTCTGGCGATTGGCGCCACTTATGCCAGTGGCGACATTGCTGCGGCTAATGCCTTAGCTACCGGTATTGCTATGCAGGACATACCAGAAGGGCTGGTGGTGGCCATGGCATTACTGGCCGTGGGTTATAGCCGTGCGCTGGCAGTGAGTATGGCGGTACTTTCTGGCCTGACCGAGCCCATTATGGCCTTGATTGGTGCGGCCGTACTCGGCGATTCCAGCCTGTTATTGCCCTGGGGCCTGGCGTTGGCAGCGGGTGCCATGTTGTTTGTGATAAGCCATGAAATGATCCCGGAGTCACACCGACAGGGTCATGAACTACCCGCGACTTCCGGCCTGATGCTGGGTTTTGTGTTGATGATGCTACTGGATACTGCGCTAGGTTAAGCAGCATCTTCGAGGCCATTTTCTTGATTAGTTACCAATAATATCTGATGAAACTTTGATAAATATCGGATAGCTGCAGTGAAAGATAACTATAAGTTTTATCTTCACCTACAATGCAATAGCCCCAATAGCTTTTAACACGAAATCAAGGAAAACAGGCTATGAAAACAGCATTAGTAATTGATGACAATGCGTTAATTCGTGAAGTTTTACGGCAAATTTTGTCGTCATTAGGCGTTACGCAGATTATCGATGCGCCCAATGGACGGCTTGGTTTAGAACATGCTCTGTACGATGCTGTTGATATTATTTTTTTAGATCTGGAGTTGCCCGATACCAAAGGCATCAGCCTGCTTAAACAACTGAAAGAAGCTTGCAGCGTACCAGTGGTGATTATCACCGCACATAGTACCCGCGAGAATTTGGAACAAGCTATTCAAGCGGGAGCGTCAGCCTTTATCACTAAGCCCTTTTACAGCCAAAGAATCGCCTCGGTGCTACAAAAATTAAAAAACTCTGGGAAAAACCCAAAAAAAGAGCAGCTGGCCTGACCGGTCAGAACTTTATTTTGTTCTGACCTGTTTTGCCGATCTTATTACTCCCTCATTCCCGACACATTTGATTACAATCTGCCTGCAGGCTTTGCTGGCAGCTTGCATGCGTATTCATTACATTATGCCTACAACATTTCACATTTACGTGAAGCCTAGAAAGCTACTACAGGTGTTCTAATGAAAAAAATATTTGTTATCAGTGCTGTAGCATTGGCAGTACTGACGGGTTGCGCCGGTGAGCGCGCCACCGTTACTGCAGAGCAGCGTTTCGAGCAGCAGGTTGCCGGCCAGGTATTAGTCAGCCCGAATGACGAGCGCCAATATAAAACACTTGTGCTGCCAAATAAGCTGGAAGTGATCCTGGTATCAGACCCTACCACCGAAAAATCGGCAGCCTCACTGAGTGTTGGCGTCGGTTTATTGCAAGACCCGATGAGTCAGCAAGGCATGGCGCACTACTTAGAGCACTTATTATTTATGGGAACTGAGCGCTACCCCGATCCGGCATCATACAACGGCTTTATGTCACAAAATGGTGGTGCCGCTAACGCTTATACCTGGTTGGATATTACCAACTATATGTTCCAGATAAATAATCCGTCATATGATGAGGCGCTGGATCGTTTCTCCGATTTTTTTAAAGCGCCATTGTTACTGCCTGAATATACCGAGAAAGAACGTAATGCAGTCAATGCTGAGTGGTCGATGCGCCGGGAGATGGACTTTTTTGGCCAGTTTAAACTTTCCCGCAGCATGTTTGGTGAGCATCCGGCTAATCGCTTTTTAATTGGCAACCTGGAAACGCTCAGTGATAAGGAAGGTAGTAAACTGCACGATGAAACAGTAAAGTTTTATCAGCAGTATTATTCTGCCAACACCATGAAGCTGGCATTGTTAAGCAATTTACCGCTGGCAGAAATGGAGTTGTTAGCCCGCAAACATTTTGCCGCTATTGAAAACAAAGAAATTGCCAAACCGGCAGTAGACACTGAACTTAAATATCAGGATTTTGGCGCGAAACGGGTGCATTATGTACCGAATGAAGATGTAAAGCAGCTGAGACTGGATTTCACTATCACTAATAACAGTGATGAGTTCGCGGTAAAACCGAATGAATTTATCACTTACTTACTTGGCTCGGAAATGCCCGGCACTCCGGCCCAGCAACTTAAAGAGCTTGGTTTAATTTCATCGTTATCGGCCAGTGCCAACCCCGGCGCTTACGGCAACTATGGCAGCCTGACCATTGATATTAACTTAACTGATGCCGGTATGGCGCAGCGAGAGGTCATTATTGCCAGCGTGATGCAATACCTGGAGCTGATTAAGCAGCAAGGAGTAGATAGCAAATATTTCAGTGAAATTCAAACCAGCCTGGCCAACCGTTTCCGTTTTCTGGAAAAAACTGATGGTTTTGGCTATGTGTCTAACCTGGCCCACGCCATGCAGTTTGTGCCGGCCCAACACGCAGTAAATGCGCCTTATCATTATGAGCGGTTTGATGCGGCAGCTATTAATCAGGTGCTGGAGCAGCTGACGCCGCAAAGCTTACGGGTATGGTATATCAGTCAGCAGGAGCCTTTTGACAGCCAACTGCATTTCTATGATGGTCGCTATAAAATTACTGATATCAGCGAGCAGGAAATAGCCAGCTGGCAGCAAAGCCCGCTTGCACTTAACTTACCGGCTGTTAACCGTTTACTGCCGGAGAACTTTGAATTGCGCACTGCAGTGCAGGCCGATAAGCCTGAACTGGTTGTGGAAGATAAGGGCATTAAAGCCTGGTTGTATCCCAGCCAGCAGTTTGCCAGCCAGCCACGTGGCCGCCTGAATATTTTTCTTAACAGCCCGGCGGCGTTGCAGGACATTAAAGCGAAAGTGATGTTTGCGCTGTGGCAGGATTTATATAACCTGGAGCAAAGCGTGCTGGCAACTGAAGCATCAGTGGCCGGTATGGATGTGCGCCTGACTGACAGTAACGGCTTACTGTTAAATCTGGGTGGGTTTACCGATAAGCAACCGCAATTATTACAGCAGGCATTAGCTGGGCTGGCACCAGAGGTTACAGCTGAGCGTTTCAGTCAGGCGGTGGACCGCTATGTGCGCGGTATCCGCAACTTAGAGCGGCGCTTCCCGTTTCAGCAGGCGTTTATGGCATTTAACAGCTTGTATCGGGGCGGTAACTACAACAATGAGCAGTTAATTGCCAGTGCGGAGCAGCTAACCGTAGCAGACTTACAGCAATTTATGCAGCAGATGCTGAGCAATCACCAGGTGCGGATTTTTGCCTTTGGTAATTACAATCAGGCTGATGTAAAACAGCTTGTTGATACCGTCGCCGCCGCGTTACCGGCAGAGCGGACAACCCCGGCTTATACCCGCAGCCCGGTATGGCAGCCTGCACCAGCTGAAGTCATTAGCCTGCAGCAGGATTTAGTAGTAGCGGATGTGGCAGTAGTAGACATGCATATTCATCCGGACCCTTCAGTAAAACAACAGGCTCGCGGCCGCTTACTGCAGAGCCATTTTTCCAATCAGGCTTTTGACATACTGCGTACTGAAGAGCAGTTAGCTTATGCGGTAGGTGGCGCTGCTGTCAGCATTGAAGACTACACCGGTTTTGGTTTGTATATTCAGACTCCGGTTAAAGCGGTGGCCGACATGCAGCAGCGGTTTGATGACTTTAAACAGCAATACTGGCAAACCTTGCAGCAGCTGGACAACGCCGGTTTTGAGCAGTTGAAGCAAAGTTTGCTGGTAAGTCTGAAAGAGCCGCCGAAAAACCTGCAGGAAGAAATGGCGCCGCTGATCAGCGACTGGTATCAGGAAAAATTCAGCTTTGACAGTAAGCAAAAACTGATAGCCGAAGTAGAAAAATTAACGCTGGCAGATGTGCAGGCATTTTATCAGGAAACCCTGTTAAACAAAGATGCCGCAAGAATTTCGGTACAAATGCGTGGTACTGGTTTTAACCAGCAACCGTTTGCTGAAATCGAAGGCCAGCGGGTGATTACTGATTTAGCCGAGTTTCACCGACAGATGAAAACGCAGTAACCTGCTGTTTATCTGCCAAAACGCAGCTTCGGCTGCGTTTTTTATTGGCAAGATGAAAATAGTTCGAGTAATCACTTTAAACGCTTGTAGACAAAAGTTTATGGCTGCTGTCAGAGTTTAGCGCCTGTCATCCTTGCTATGATAAGCAATCAAAATTTGTGCGGATGCCTTATTAAAACAGCATTCATGTTAACTGGTCAGCTCAGAGCTATTTGTCCCGAAAAGTGCCGCTTGCAATCAGTGGCTGCTGTTCTATTTTTGTTCACTGAGTCAGGACAGCATTACCAGTCTCAACCAACAATTATAAGATTAAAGACGAGGATCTGTGATGAAAAAACTAACAGGGCTGCTTAGTGCAGCTTTACTAGGCAGCTTCGCTGTCAGCTTTAACCTCTTTGCCGCCGTTGGTGGCTACCCGGTGGTACTGGTGCATGGTTTGCAACCCGACCAACTGGCCAGTCGCCCCAGCGCCAGTGAAGTAACCAGCGATGGTGCTGCTTACTGGCAGGCCTACTGGCGGGATCGGGCCGATGTCCGAATTGACTGGCCGGCCCATGAACGGGTAGCCGGTAAAATTGCCAGTGACTATATCTGGCCAAAGCTGCAGCAAATGTCGGTAAATGGTACCTGCGCTAATGGCTGTATTTTTGTTACCCACTCCACCGGCGATTTAGTGACCCGCTATTTACTGGATAATCAGGCGTTATGGCTGCAAAATGCCGGCCTGCAACCGCTTAATATAGTTGCTACGTTCGATTTCGCCGGTGCTGGTGGCGGCTCTGAACTGGCTGACCTGGCGGTTAATGTCGCCAGTGGCTCTGGCCTTATTGATTGGACCTTACGGTTGGCGCTGGCCGCCTGGCTCGGCGAAATACCGAATGCTGGCACGGTAGGCGTTCTGAATGATTTGCGGGTAAACAGTGCCCGCCAGCTGGCGTCGTTTCCGGACAGCCGGGTGCCGCGGTTACGTTTTGTTGGCGCCGGCTCTGACTATCTGGGCGCTACCGGGGTATTTTTACCGGGTGAAGATGACGGCGTTGTGGCCAGCCATTCAGCCTGTGGTGCCTCGACCGCTGCCAGTTTTAGCAGTTGTTCACGTAGTGTGGCCTTCGACGGTAAGCTGGCTAGCCAGAGTAACGGTGTAGGTAGTTTTATGCCTTACCATTACCCTTTGCTGATGAGCGAAGGGTATAGCCACGGTGGTTTAATTGAAAACCGGGTGCAGGATGAAGTCACCGCAGCCAACAGCAACGCCGGTTACCTGAATAACGACAGTTTGCAGTTCAGTACCTATGATGAAAAACGTGGCTGGTGGATATTCAGCTCGCGCTACCGGGTCGTGCGTAACTCTAATAACACCAGCATGTCAGCATTGGTTTATCAGGCGGCGAACTAAGCGTGACTAAACGTATCTTGATATTCATTGGCCTGGCAGCACTGCTGTCAGGCCTTTGGTTGTTTTGGCCAGCACCTGCTGACATCCCTTTACCATTGGCGGCGCCTGAGGTGGCTGCTACAGCTGCTAAGCCTGAAGCAACGCCCAAAGCCAAACCGCCCGCTGCGCCCACTATTACCGTTACCGAACGGCTGCCTGAGCCAGTCAGCGACAGCTTTAAGTTACTGGCAACAGCCTATGCCAGTGAGCTGCAGTACCCGGGCTATTCAAGGCCACTGTCTGAAGCTGACAGCCACTTACTGAACCCCAATATTTATGTGGTGCAACCGGTACCACTGGAAGGCGGCGCCAGTGCAGCGATAGTGCTGCCGAAATACCGCTTTAGTTACCCTGAAACTATACCGGTAAGCCTGCAGGTAAGTGGCTTAACGGTGCATAGCGTCAGTGTGCAGCTGCATAGTGAACAAGACACTACATTACTGGCCAGCGAGGCGATGCAAAACACTGCCGGCGATGGATACAGCCAGAGTGCAGAGCAAAACTGGCAGACAGAATTAACCCCAGAAGATGACTGGGATGGCCCATTGGAAGTGAGTGTTACCTTTAGCGCTAATGGCCGGGAGCAAACGCTGAAAACCGGTTTTGTTTACAGCCACCCGGTTGCAACCATCACCGGTGTTGGCTCCAGCCGCGGCGTTGGCAGCGATATGCTGATCCCGGTAAAGCTAAATGTTGAACAGGCCGGTTACTACCGGCTGCGGGCCAATTTGTTTACCGCAGAACGCCGGCCACTGGCATTACTTACTGCAACAGAAAGGTTGAGTGAAGGTAAAGCTGAGCTAACCTTGCGCGCCTACAAAGCGGTGCTGCGTCAGCAGGAAGGGCCATTTATTCTCAGCAGTTTTGTGCTGGAACGCCGCCCTGCTGTGCCCGGTGAGCTAACCCGCTATGGCGACAGCGAGCAAAGCGAATATCCGCTGGAGTTTTTCTCACTTAGTCAGCTAACCGACGAGCCGTGGCAGGCCAGTGCCGAAGAGCAGCAACGGCTGCAGTTTTTGCAGCAGATGGCAGAGCAGTAAGTGCTGGCATTGGGCAAAGCAAAAATCTGAGTTTTTATCAGCAGCTATTCATCTCTATTTAATAAAATAACAGGCTGATGTTCATCTAATCCCGTCATTCTGGTTAATCTGCGGTTGTTATTCTGTATTCATTGAACAATAAACCATTGCCCGAATGACGGCATAACCGAAGGTGAAACAATGAAACGATTAACCGTAACTGTACTAAGCAGTGCTATGTTGTTTATTGCGACTGCACAGGCTGCACCTGCGCATAATGTTATTACTGAAGCAGAGCTCAAGGCAGCGCAGCAAGCCTGGGGTACTGCGCTGATTGCTATCAGCCAGGCATATGAAACTGGTGGCTTTGCGCAGGCAGAAGACACTGCGCGGGCAGTGTTAGATGCAGCATATGGTTACAACCTGGGGCCCGTATTGTTTAAACCAACATTAGCCAATGGTGAGCAGACATTCCGTACTGAATATGATGGGGCTTTATCTTATTTCGTTGGCGGCAATAACCTCTTTGCCAACGACAGTGGCTTTGCACTTAAGGGTTGGCAAGCATACGAATTTAACAACGCCGCAGTGCATTTTAATGGTGATTTGGCGCTGACGATGGGGCATGTCAAAGTGACAAACAAAGCAGGTGAGGTAACAACGGTCGATAAAACCTGGGGTTTCAAAAAAGATAATGAGGGCGTACTGCGTATCGTATTACATCATTCCTCTTTACCTTACAGCGCACAGTAAGTAACAACTGAGTTCCACATAGGGTTCCAACCCATTTTGGCTGGTAAGGCACCTCTGCTTACCAGCTCTTTTTTATTCAGCCTGCAAGCAATAGCCCAGACCTCGCCGGGTATGCAGCAGTTTAACGGGGTAAGGGTCATCGACTTTTTTCCGAAGCCTGGCCAGATACACATCTACGATATTGGTTAGCGGATCTTCATTCATGCCCCAGACATTGGTTAAAATACGCTCACGGCTGTACACCTTACCGATGTTGCTCATTAACAGTTCCAGAATACCCAGTTCTTTGGCGGTAAGAATAAGATCATCGCCAGCGCGTTGCACCCGCTTACTGTCTAAATCCAGCACCAGATCGGCCACCTGCAACTGACGGTTTTGTTCAGCAGTAATGGTCCGTTTGGCCAGTGCTTCTATTCTTGCCAGCAGCTCTTCAAAATGAAAGGGTTTGCCCAGATAATCATCGGCGCCGGCGCGTAAGCCTTTTATCCGCTCATCGACCTCAGATAAGGCCGATAAAATTAAAATTCGCGCCTTGACCTGCTGGCTACGCAGTTGCTGGCATAGGGTTAAACCATCCAGTTTTGGTAACATGCGGTCGAGGATAATGACGTCCGGTTCAAATTGTTTTACCGCTTCCTGTGCATGCAGGCCATCGTTAAGCAGTAATGTCAGATAGCCTTCAGCTTTCAGGCCCCGTGACAAAAAGCTGCCAACCCGCTCATCGTCTTCAACTATCAATATTTTCATCGGTGGCTCCGTTAAAAAGCGGCAGAGTTAATACAACCCTGGTGCCTTGCGGTTTATTCGCTTCCAGTCTTATCGTCCCATCGTGTGCCTGCATAATGGCTTTAGCGATACTAAGGCCAATGCCCAGGCCATCAGGACGGGTCTGGCGGGCTGCTGCACTGCGGTAATGGCGTGTAAACAACTGCTGCTGATCTTCCGGGTTAATGCCTATGCCTTCATCAGACAGCTCCAGCACCATTTCGTTATCAGTTGGCAGGAAGGCAAGCTGCAGCTGATCACTTTGTTTGGCATAGTGCTGAGCGTTATCGGCGATGATACCCAGTACAGTGGCAAATTTTTCGCTGTCGACTAACAACCACTGCCCGTCGCTAAGATCAGACTGCGGCGAAATAGTTAATTGAAAACGTTTATGTAACTGCTGCTGAAACTGCACGCAAACCTGGCTGGCAAACTGCGATAGCGACAGCTTTTTTAAACTAACCTGCAACAACCGCTCTTCGCCACGGGCCAGAAACAACAGGTCATCAATCCGCCGGTTTAGTTGCTGGCTGGAGGCCAGGATCCGGCCGAATGCTTCTTTGTACTCCTGGTTATCTTTATCTTTACCACGCAGGCTTATTTCGGCTTCACCCTGAATACTGGTCGCCGGAGTGCGCAATTCATGGCTTATATCAGTTAACAGCTGTTTCTGACGTAACTCTGCCTCGTGCAGCTGCGCCAGCGCTTGCTGTAACTCTGCGGTACGAACCTGAACCCGTTGTTCGGTAGCTTGCTGGCTTTTCTTTTCCTGTTCAGTAAAGGCATAGATATAGCCCGACATCAGGTTGAACTGACGTGCCAGCTCTGCAAACTCGGCGGGACCCTGCTCGTTAATGCGGTGAGCAAAGTTACCGCATTGCAGTTGTTTAGTGCCATCCAGCAACTGTTGCAATGGCCGGCGCAGCGCTTTTGACAGCTGATACCCCAGTAAAACAGCTAACAGAATACCGGCAATACTAATTAATACCAGTACCCGTTTTACATTCTTAACAGCCTGGATTGAATCATTTTCCGTTGCACTGGCCCACTCTTTTTGTTGGGCAATGGCCAGCTGCAGCAATTCGGCTAAGTCGGTATCCTGGAATTTATCAAACAGCGAGATTAAGGTTCGCCAGCGTTCAGTATCATCCTGGTAACCAGCCAGATCTCCGGTTTTCAGGGCTTTTTCAAGTGTTTGCAAATTGGTTTGCAGTAACGAAATAACCTTCACTTGCTGCATGGTATGTTGTAAGTCAGCCTCGCTACGACTAAACAACTGATCGCGGATCGCCAGTTGGTCCAGAGTGAAAAGTTGTTGCTGCATCCGTCGGAACTGGCTGTCTCTGAAGCTGATATTCGCATCTGCTGTTAGCAGATATTCGGCCAACCACACTTTTAAGCGCTGTTTATCGGCCCGTAAGGAAATAAACTCAGACAACATCTGGTTAGCAATCCGGTTACGCTCGGTATGAAACTCAGATTTATGATGTGCCCAGAAACCAATACCTGATTGCAGCACAATAATGGCCATCAGAACACACAAAGAGACAATCAGCTTACGCAGATACATGGCACAGTCCGCAGCGACAAATAACAGCAGTATATGGCGTTGTTAAGGCCAAAGCATGAATATCAGGTTAACTTTTTACAGCAAGCACCGGCGCAA
The DNA here is from genome assembly GCF_000382165.1 of Arsukibacterium perlucidum DSM 18276. Taxonomy (GTDB): domain Bacteria; phylum Pseudomonadota; class Gammaproteobacteria; order Enterobacterales; family Alteromonadaceae; genus Alishewanella; species Alishewanella perlucidum. The sequence goes on from NZ_KB907724.1 coordinate 30,476, forward strand.
AACAGTATTTCAGGAACTCAAACAATAGTACTATATTTGACAATGCGAATCACTCTCATTATTATTAACCAATATTTTAGTTGAGGGAATAATAATGAACGGGTTTCAGTTATCAGCAGTCAGTGCTGCATTATTGTCGTTTACGGCAGTCACAGTGGCACAGACAACCACAGAACAAGCGCCAGCAGAAACAGCCAAAACCAAAGACTATGTTGAAACAATAGAGGTTATCGGCAGATTTACCGGCAAAACTTTTTCTGAATACAGTTACTCTGCTACTAAAGTCGCTGCAGATGTACTGGATATTCCGCAGTCTATTAGTGCTGTAACCAAGGAAACCATCAAAGATCAGGCGATGATGCGGCTGAATGATATTTCGCCTTTTGTCAGTGGTGTGAATGAGTTTTCAGTTTACAACGACATTACTATCCGTGGCTTTCGTAACTGGGATGATCGCCGGGTAAATGGCATGCGCACCTATAACGATTTCTGGTCGCAGTCGGTTATTGCTCACGTGGAGCGGGTAGAAGTGATCAAAGGCCCGGCCTCGGCGATTTTTGGTGACGCCAGCCCTGGTGGTACCGTTAACATGGTCACCAAAAAACCGTTATCGGAGCAGCGTAACGAACTGAGCGCCAGAGTGGGCAGCTATGCCGACAGGTATATTGCGTTTGATACCACCGGCCCGGCGACAGCTGATAACTCCTTGCTGTATCGGTTAAATCTGGGATATGAAGATTCAGATTCGTTCCGCAATCAGATATTTAATAAAAGTTTGCTGGCCTCTCCCAGCGTAACCTGGCTGCCCACCGATAATACCCGGGTAAACGTTGAGCTGGTGTACGCAGATACTAAGGGCATTCTCGATCGGGGCCAGCCAAACTTAAGAAATGCGGCGTCGTTAGGCCAGGTACCGATTGAAGTGTCGGTGACCCAGCCGGGTGACAAAATGGATACAGAGTCATTAAGCACAAGTGTCGCTATCGATCACAAACTGACTGACGGCTGGTCTGTGGTGTTTAACTACATGTATCAGGATTATCAGCAAAAATTAATTGAACATCGGATCCGCAACTATGTAGAAGGCTCTGATTCAGTAATCAATCTGCTGTATGTTGATCGTGATGAGAATGCAACGGTGGATAATGTATCTGCTTATCTGACTGGTGTATTTCAGCTTGGCCGGGTAAGCCATAGCCTTGTTGCTGGTGTCGATTACGTTGACCGCGCTTACCACTCTGCTCAGTTAAGAGCAAATAACGTTGATACTTTTGATATTCTGCAACCTGTGTATCAACGGCGCGATCCTGCAAGTTATGGCGCTACGGCCGACGCACCCTGGGGCGGCGATTTTAACAGCACCGGTTGGTATATTCAGGATCAGATGGACTTAGGTAACTGGTCATTGTTATTAAGTGTCCGCGCTGAGAACTACGATATTGTTGATACCGACGGCTTTGGCGCCGATGACAACGCCATCTTGCCCAGAGCCGGCGCTATTTACCGCTTATCGCCTGATTCAAGTTTATATGCCACCTGGGTGACCGGCTTCGAGCCACAGGACTTATTTTCCAATAACCCGCAAAGTGGTGGTCCGTTCGATCCCCAGGACAGTGAACTGCTGGAAGTGGGTTACAAAACCAAACAGTTTGACGGCAATTTGCTGCTGACGTTATCTGCCTATCAGATAACCAAAAACAATATTATTTTATACGATGATGAGGCCACTCAGGCTGCAAACGACGGCTTTGACAAATACCGCCAGCGTGGTGAAGAGCAAGCGCGTGGGGTTGAACTGGAAGTGAATGGCCAGCTGACCGACCAGTTAGCCGTTATTGCCAACTACGCCTTTAACCGCGGCAAAATAACGGAGGATACTAATCCGGAACTGGTGGGTAAAACCAAAGAGGGCGCACCTAAACACAGTGCTAGCTTGTGGACTAAATACCAGTTTAGCGACAACTGGGCTGCCGGTGCGGGTGTCAGCTATGTCGGTGAGCGCCGAACCTTTGAGCAGGCGCTGAATTTGCCAGCTTACAGCCTGTGGAATGCGGCACTTTACTATAAGGCCGGCACCTGGGATGCAGCACTGCAGCTGCGTAACATCACCGACAAAGTGCACTGGACCGGCGGTTACAATTTTGGCCGGATTTTTCCGGGCGACCCGCGTTCAGCGAGCCTGACCTTTAGTTACCGGTTCTGATCCTGCTCTGATAGTAATACCGCCAGCCTGACAGCATTATCAAGCTGGCATCTGGCAGTAAAATAGGCGTAATAATGAAGGTAAAACAATGGTTTAACTGGCATAGTTTAACAGGTGTCTGGACTGGGCTACTGTTGTTTATTATTTGCTGGAGTGGCACTTTTGCGACCTTGTCGCATGAGTTCGACTGGCTAACCAATAATGCGGTCAGAGCTGCCAGCACGGATGAAGAACCAGTTAGCCTGGCACAGGCCTACGAGATTGTCCGTCAGGCAAAGCCGGATGATAAAATTTCGTTTGCCAGCGCGCCCATTGCCAGTGGTTTTAACTATGTTGTGGTAGTTGAAACGGCTCAGGGACAGTGGCGGCATGTCTATGTTGATCCAGCCAGCGGCCAGATCAAAGGCGATAGCAGCTACTTTACCATTCAGCGGTTTTTCCGTGATTTTCACCGTAACTTGTTTGGGGCGGTTAACCGTACCTTTGCCTCTTATCTGGTGTTTTTACTGGCTATCCCTTTGCTAATCTCAATTATATCAGCGCTGTATTTGTATCGAGGCTGGTGGCGAAAGTTTTTCACCTTGAGCTGGGGCCAGCAACGCCGGGCCAATGTGGCCAGTATTCATAAGCTGGCCGGCGTCTGGAGCTTGTGGTTTAGTTTACTTATCGCCCTGACCAGTGTCTGGTATTTGTATGAAGCTTTTCGCGCAGATGCTATTGATGGTAAGGTAACCTATACAGGCGCCGGAAGGTATGCCGTGCAGCAACTGCCGGAGATCACCGCAGCGGATCAGCCAGCTTTGTCGCTGAGTCAGTTGCTAGCTAATGCCCAGCAAGTAAGGCCTGAGCTGGATATACGCTCAATCTGGTTCGATAATGGTTACTTGCAGGTCACTGGCCAAGCCGGACATCTGCTGGTGCGTGACCGAGCTAACAAAGTTTACCTGAATGCCTCTGACGGCCAGATAGTGCATGATCAAAATGCTAGTGATTTATCACTGTACTGGCGTTTGTCTGATACCGCAGACCCGCTGCACTTTGGCGATTTTGGCGGTTTAATCAGCAAAATTATCTGGTTTATTTTCGGCCTGCTGCTGTCGTTTCTGTCGCTTTCGGGCAGTTACATGTACTTAAAGCGGCAATTTGCCAAACGTCAGCAACTTAAGTACCGCAAAACCCTGTTGGTCAGCCTGGGGGGCTCAGTACTGATGCTCATCAGCAGCGTCTGGGCCGGGTATCGCGCCATGTTGTCTTATGGCAGCAATGGCCAGTGGCCCGACATGCCGCTGGCGACCATTAGTTTCCTGCTCGGTTGGACCTTACTCACATTATTGATCGTTAGTTACTGGTTTTACCGGTTACTGACATTGTATCAACGAAACTGACCCGCTACATCGGATCCAGGGTCAGTAACACCCGCGGTAAGGCGGTAGCCGGCGAGCGGTGCACTATTGCCTGCTTTTCATTGCCCTCCCAGCCTGAGCCTTTTAACAGGGTAATAGCAAAGGGGGCGGCTTGCGCGCTGGTATTCTGTTGCTGGCTGCCCGGCTCTGGCTGCCACTCTGTTCCCGGGCCGAGGTAAGTACAGACCAGCCGGCAGACCAGATGATCGGTATGAAACTTTGGGCACATTGGTTTGCTTAAGGTTTCCAGCCGCAGCCCCAGTTGCTGGCAATCCATCAGGCAGCTGAATATTTCGCACTGCAGGGCAATATCGGCCAGCAGCTCAGTTTTCCCGGGGGCATCGGGCAGCGCTGCAGCGATATCCGCTTGCAGGCTGTCGATACTGACAATCCGCTTAATGGGCAGTGACAGACTGAGCCGCTGACAATAGACAGATATCGCCGCTATCTGCTGCCGTTGCCAGCTCACCAGATTAACATCGGGTGCAAAAATCTGAGTGAGTACCTCAGGATCGCTGGTTACCAGTTGGCGGCTAACCGGTTGAAATGAGCTAAATGACTGAAATGACGGGGCGCTCATGCCAGTTGCTCCTCAGTAAAGGGGCTGGGTAACTGCTGCCAGCCTGCCTCACCCAGCGCCAGTTCTGCATCGGTTAGCAGGCAGGCTTCCAGTTCAAGCAACATGTTGCTTTTATCCAGCTGCTGACCGATAAATACTAACTCCTGGCGCCGGTCGCCAAAGGGTTCCTGCCAGCTTTGCCTGATAGCCTGACGCATTTCAGGGTCTTGCGGCCAATCGGCAGCCGGTACCGCCTGCCAGAACAAGCCGGCCATATTATAGCGGGCGATACCGCCAGCCTGATGCCACAGCCAGGCATACTCCGGTGTGCTGGCCAGCCAGAAGTACCCTTTAGAGCGGAGCAGGCGACCTGTTGGCCAATCCTGATGTAAAAAAGCATTGAAGCGCTCAGGGTGGAAGGGTTTGCGGGCAGTAAAGGCAAAGCTACTGATGCCGTATTCTTCGGTTTCCGGCTTATGTTCGCCGCGCAGTTCCTGCAACCAGCCGGGTGCTTGCTGGGCTTGCTCAAAATCAAACAGACCGGTATTGAGAATATGGGTTAAGTCGACTTTACCATGCTCAGCGTGAATAATCCGGGCCCGGCTATTCAGACTGCGTAAAATCACATCGAGCCGCTGCAATTGCAGCGAACTGACTAAATCACTTTTACTGATAACCAACACATCACAAAACTCGACTTGCTCTATCAGCAAATCGGCCACGCTGCGTTCATCATCTTCGCCGAGGCTTTCGCCACGTTCGGCTAAATCGTCGGCAGCTTCAAAATCGGCCAGAAAGTTGACGGCATCAACTACTGTAACCAGGGTATCTAACCTGGCGATATCGGCCAGGCTCTGACCATCTTCATGCTCAAAAGTAAAAGTTTCGGCAATGGGCAACGGCTCGGAGATGCCGGTTGATTCAATCAACAGATAATCAAAACGACCAGCTTTGGCTAATTTGCCTACTTCCAGTAACAAGTCTTCACGCAAGGTGCAGCAAATACAGCCATTGCTCATTTCCACCAGTTTTTCTTCAGCGCGGTTCAGGCTAACTTCCTTATTCAGCTGGTTAGCATCAATATTGACGTCGCTCATATCATTGACGATAACGGCAACACGCAGGCCGTCGCGGTTATGCAATACATAATTGAGCAGGGTGGTTTTACCGGCCCCCAAAAAGCCAGACAGTACCGTTACCGGTAAGCGCTGATCTTTTAAAAGAGTATTGTTAACAGGGTTAGTGTGCGGCATGTGGGGTCTCCTGTGAGCGTTGTAACAACACGCGGTTACGCAGGTGGGCAGTCGCCAGTAGCAAACCACCTGCTACCGATAAGGGTAGCTCGGCGTCATGGCCCGCAAACAGTGCCACAACCAATAACAGAAAACCGCTCAAACCCAGAATAAATGGGGTTTTATTGTGATGGACACACCAGCCGCCGGGCAGGCTCCAGGCCAGCAAGACACTGATCGGCAATAGCATCAGATAATGAAACCACTCTGAACTGAAAACGCCTAACAACAAGCCGGAACTACCCACCGCCAGTAAAATGGGCAGGGTTAAACAATGCACCACGCAAAGTCCGGACAGTGCTGCTGCAATAAGATCTTTCATAGTAACTCCCTGACAATTAATACCTGGCGGAAAAGCTGGCAAGACATTGCCACTAAAAAAACAATGTTATAGTATAACAAAACAATGGAAAATGTTATAACATATCAATTATTCGGCCAGTTGCAGTTGGTTGACCGAAAACCGTTGCCAGCGATTTCAGTAAAATCGGTATTCTTATGGGGAACAAGATGTTTAAAAAAACTATGATAGCCAGCGTCGTTGCTGCCGGCATGCTGGCCAGTCCGCTGATGGCAGAGACTATTTCCGGGGTGGTAACAGATGAAAATGGCCAACCCGTTGCCGGCGCAGAAGTTAGTGTTATTGGCGAAAACCAATTGATTGTTACTGATGCTAATGGCCGCTTTACCGTAACCAATCTCAGGACCGGAGAGGCTGAACTACATATTGAAGCCCGCCGTTTTGGCCATCGTAATTTCCGGTTTGACGTCCCTGCTCAGGGGCTGAGTGATGTTAGTCTGACTTTGCTTAGCAGCACCATTGAAGTTATCGACGTAACCGCCAGCCCGTTTCATGCCTCTGCTACTGAGTCTTCATTACCGGTTAGTGTGCTGGCTGGCGATGCCTTAAAAATGCGCCAGGCTGCCACTTTAGGTGATACCTTAAAAAATGAAGTTGGGGTGCACTCTAACTTTTATGGCAATGTGGCCAGCAGTCCTATTATCCGCGGCCTGGATGGGCCGCGGGTGCTGATTACCCAGAATGGTTTAGATGCCGGCGATGCGTCGCGGATAGGCCCGGATCACAGTGTAGCAAGCGAAACCAGTACCGCGACTCAGATTGAAGTGCTGCGCGGCCCGGCTACTCTGTTTTATGGCAGTGGTGCTATTGGTGGCGTGGTTAATGTGGTTGATCAGCGCATCCCTACCGATAACACCACCCGGGCTGAATGGATGGTCCAGCGCGAGTCAGTTAATGATGAAAAACTGGCATCTGGCTCATTGGTAAGTGGCGTCGACAATATTGGTTTATATATTGATGGTTTCTGGCGCGATAACGACAGTTACCGTATTCCGGGTTTTGCGGAAGCACAGCCGGATGACGATGCAGTAAAAGGCCGGGTTGATAATACCGCTGCCACGGCCAAAGGCTTTACCCTGGGCGGCAGTGTACTGCTGGATAACGGCTTCATTGGCTTATCTTACGGCCGGCTGGATCGTGAGTACGGTATTCCGGGGCATTCACACGGTGGTCATGGCGGCGACGATGAGCATGAAGGCCACGACCATGGCGACCATGATGAACACGAAGAGCACGGCGCTGAAGAAGAGGTGTATGCCGATCTGACTCAAAATCGCTATCAGCTGTTAAGCGAGCTGAATATTAACTCTGGCTTTATCCGGGCAATAAATACCAAACTGGCATTTACTGATTATCAGCATAGCGAAATTGAGAACGGTGAAATTGGTACCACCTTTAAAAACCGCAGCCATGAAGCGCGGATTGAAGTGTTGCACCGGACATTTCAGGATTGGCGTGGCGGCATAAGCCTGCACTATAAGTTCAGCGATTTTGAAGCACTAGGAGAGGAAGCGTTTACCCCGCCATCGGAAACCGAAATGCTGGCATTGGGTTGGGTAGAGGAGCGCCATATCGGTGACTGGTTGCTACAACTGGGTGCTCGTGTAGAGCGGGTAACCGTTGAGGCACCCAACGTGGTGTTGCCTGAGTTGGCGGCGCACGGCCATGATGAGCATGGGGCTGAAGACGAGCATGATCATGGCCATGGAGGCACGGAATATATCCGGGTATTTGACGTAAAACAGCGTTTTACGCCTTATAGCTTATCGGCCGGTGCAGTATGGGATTTTGCTGCAGGCTATAACATTGGTTTGTCGGCTTCGCATTCGCAGCGGGCACCTTCAGCAGCCGAATTGCTGTCGTTCGGGCCGCATATCAGTACCGCGTCTTATGAAATTGGTGCGCTGTTTGTGCAGGATGAGCATGGCTTTGAGCTAAATACTCAACCGATTGAGCTGGAAAAATCCAATAATCTGGATATTACCCTGCGTAAGTTCAGTGGTAACACCGGTTTTGTGTTAAACGCTTTTTATAACCGCATTGATAACTATTATTACCAGAAAAATACCGGCTTGTTTGCCGAAGATGGCCATGAAGAACATGCAGCCGAGGCTGCTGATGAGCACGAAGGTGAAATGCCGGTATATTTGTTCGCTGCGGCTGATGTAACTTTACACGGCCTGGAAGCACAATATGTCTGGCAAATTAATGATCCCTTTAAGCTGACTTTGCAGGGCGATTATATCCGCGCCCGGTTGCAGGACGGCGGTGATTTACCGCGGACTCCGCCGCTGCGCATAGCAGCAGAAATTGGCTATGAGCAAGATGCGATCAGTGCTGATTTACGTGCCACCCGTTATTTTAAGCAGAATAAAGTTGCCGAAATGGAACAGGCTACAGCAGGCTATACCTTGCTGGATGCCAGTGTAAGTTACCGTTTCGATGTTGGCCTGCAGGAACTGACCTTCTATCTGAAAGGCCAGAATCTGACCAACCAGACTGCGCGGGTTCATACCTCATTTTTAAAAGACTTAGCACCGCTACCAGGCCGCTCGCTGGCAGTGGGTTTGCGCGGTCGGTTCTGATTTTTTTGCAGTGGGGGATTCCTGGCCCGCTGCTTTTTTTATTTTTTGGGAGTTATTATGTTACAAACTAAATTGACCATGCTGGCGGTGCTGATTAGCGTCTCTTTGCTGAGCGGTTGTGGTGACAGTACCACCACTATTATTGAAAAAGACCCAATAGCGGTGGACGATGACCATGATCATGGCGACGACCATGATGACGAGCACGACCATGGTGCTGAAGGCAGTGCCGGCCGGCTGGTGATCTCCGCTATCGACAATGATTTTGTCCAGGTACTGACGTTACCGGAAAAAACCGAACTGGAAACCTTTTTAGTTACCGCTACCCCAAGTGCTATCGTTGCCTCTGGCGATAACCGTTATGCCGCTATAGTGCAACGTAACCAGGATTTAGTGCAGTTTATTGATGGCGGCTTGTGGCAGGAAGACCATGTTGATCATATGGATGATTTTCAGGCGGCACCGCGCTTAATGCCATTCCAGCTTGCACAGGTTAGGCCAACGCATTTCAGCGCGGCTGACGGCCAGTTAGCGGTATTCTTTGATGGTAATGCCACCACAGGTGCGGCGGCTGGCGTTGCCGTATTAACTGATGCTGACATTGGTGAAGATAGCAGCAATTATCCGCAACTGAGCTTAACCACCCATCAGCATGGCGCGGCTCAGGCCCGCGGTGAGTATTTGCTCAGTACGATTCGTGACGAAAACAGCAGCACTACTTTGCCGGACCAGGTGGGCTTGTATCATCAGCACGATGATCATTTTGATTTGGAGGAAACCTTCGCTGTTAGCTGCCCTAATTTACATGGCAGTGCCCAAAATCACGATTTTATTGCTTTTGGCTGTACCGATGGCGTCTTGCTGATTGAGCAAGTCGGCGATACCTTTACGGCCAGCAAATTGGCGAATACTGAAGATTTTACTGACACTATGCGGATTGGTACCCTGGCGGGTGATCACAGTGCCGGGCACTTTATCGGTATAGCGGGTAGCGCGGTTTTTGCCATTCATGCTGAAGATGCTGAAATGGAATTACTGGACTGGCAAGCTGATGCCGCTACCGCAATCTGGGGCTATGGTTTTGCTGAGCAGGGCGAAAAGTTTGTATTACTGGATAACACCGGCACCCTGACCATTTTTAACTATCATGGTCACGAGCATGCAGGTGAAGCAGAGCCTGCCTTTGAATTTGTTGCAAAACTGCCGTTAACTGCAGCTGATCTGGCTGATATGCCTGCCGGTGCCCGCTTCCAGCTGGCCATCTCTGCCGCTGACGATAAGGTGTATGTCACCGACCCCATCGCAAATCAGTTACATACTGTTGATCTGCACGATGCTGAGGTGGTTAGTACCAAGCAACTTAGCTTTACCCCGCATCGCCTGACGTGGCTGGGGGTGGCAAATCCATCGGATGATCATCACGATCATTAACCCGCTAAGCTATAGCGTATAAAAAACCGCTGCCAGGTAAACCCTGCAGCGGTTTTTTGTTACCGTTTTATACTTACTGTATTAAACGTGCTTAGCGTAAGTCAAAGCGATCGGCGTTCATCACTTTTACCCAGGCTTTGACAAAGTCTTGCACAAACTTCTGTTTATTATCATCCTGCGCATACACTTCAGCATAGGAGCGTAATATCGAGTTTGAACCGAATACCAGATCAACCCGGGTTGCAGTCCACTTTGTGGTGCCGGTTTTACGCTCTACGATATTGTACAAGTTACGTCCTGCAGGTTGCCAGGTGTAGTTCATATCAGTCAGATTAACGAAAAAGTCGTTAGTCAGTGCGCCAACATTATCAGTGAATACTCCGTGTTTAGTGCCATCGTAGTTAGCCCCTAACACCCGCATACCACCAACAAGCACTGTCATCTCAGCCGCTGTCAGACCAAGTAACTGAGTTTTATCAAGCATCAGTTCTTCAGGTTGCACGGTATAGTCTTTTTTCAACCAGTTGCGATAAGCATCATGTATTGGTTCTAACACCTCAAATGATTCAATATCCGTTTGCTCCTGACTTGCATCGCCACGCCCTGCTGCAAATGGCACATTTACTGCTACGCCCGCTGCTTTTGCCGCTTGTTCAATTGCCGTACTGCCACCTAACACGATCAGATCGGCAATGCTTACCTTTTTGCTTAAACCAGCCAGGATGTTTTCATATACTGCGAGTACTTTTTGCAGACGCTCCGGCTCATTACCCTGCCAGTCTTTTTGCGGTGCAAGGCGTATTCTGGCACCGTTAGCGCCGCCACGATAATCTGAACCACGGAAAGTGCGGGCACTATCCCATGCTGTTGCTACCAGCTCTGCTGTTGTTAAGCCGCTTTGGAGTATTTTTGCTTTCAGATCACTGATTTCAGTGTCACTTAAGCTGTAATCGACAGCAGGTACCGGGTCTTGCCAGATCAGATCCTCTGCTGGCACATCGGCACCCAGATAGCGACTTTTCGGTCCCAAATCACGGTGAGTCAGTTTAAACCAGGCGCGGGCAAAAACCTCTGAGAAATATTCGGGGTTTTTATAGAAATGCTCGGAAATTTTGCGATATTCCGGGTCCATCTTCATCGCCATATCAGCATCAGTCATGATGGGGTTGAGACGAATAGTCGGATCCTCAACGTCGACCGGCTTATCTTCTTCTTTAATGTTGATAGGTTCCCATTGCCAGGCGCCGGCCGGGCTCTTTTTCAGTTCCCAATCATAGGTAAACAATAAATAGAAATAGCCGTTGTCCCATTTTGTTGGATGAGTAGTCCAGGCACCTTCGATACCACTGGTCATGGTATCGCGACCAATGCCGCGGGTTTTATGGTTGTTCCAGCCCAGGCCTTGTTCTTCAAGCTCCGCTGCTTCCGGCTCTGGCCCTAAGTTTTCGGCTCTGCCATTACCATGGCATTTCCCTACGGTGTGACCACCCGCAGTTAACGCGACAGTTTCTTCATCATTCATCGCCATCCGTTCAAAGGTAACCCTTACATCATGGGCTGTTTTTAACGGGTCGGGCTTGCCATCGACACCTTCTGGATTAACGTAAATTAACCCCATCATTACTGCTGCCAACGGATTTTCCAGGTTACGTTCACCAGAATAGCGACTGCCGTCACTACCAGAGGGCGCCAACCATTCTTTTTCAGAGCCCCAGTAGGTATCTTTTTCCGGGTGCCAGATATCGGCGCGGCCACCAGCAAAACCAAAGGTTTTTAAACCCATTGATTCATAAGCCATATTACCAGCCAGGATAATTAAATCTGCCCATGACAATTTATTACCGTATTTCTGCTTAATCGGCCACAACAGGCGACGCGCTTTGTCGAGGTTGGCGTTATCAGGCCAACTATTAAGTGGCGCAAAACGCTGGTTACCTGTACCACCGCCGCCGCGACCGTCTGCAATGCGATAGGAACCGGCACTGTGCCATGCCATCCTTATCATCAGGCCACCATAGTGTCCCCAATCTGCGGGCCACCAGTCCTGGCTGCTGGTCATAAAATCTTTCAAGTCCTGTTTAACAGCTTCCAGGTCAAGTTTTGCAAATTCAGCAGCATAGTTAAAATCTGCTCCCAATGGATTAGTTTTGCTATCGTGCTGATGCAGAATGTCTAAATTCAGTGCTTTAGGCCACCAGTTCTTTGCATTTGAAGCGGCAGAAGTATTACCGCCATGCATTACCGGGCACTTTCCGCCGGTATTGTTGTTGCCGTTATCCATGTCTTACTCCTTGTGCTGTGCTAATAAAATGGGAATACAACAGGCTCCCGGTTTTCTATACAAGCAATTATAGACTTGATTTTTCAACTATTAAAGCAAGTTTTATGGGACAGCTTAATCGGTTTTTTTGATTGGTGGCGGCCGCTGGCTCCGCTACTCCCAGCGGGCGTCTTCTTCGCTAATATTAAAGGCAACAGCCTGGCCTTTTGCACCAAGCTGAACCACCCGTTTTGGTGAGCCATCGGCATGAAGTTCTACCAGGCCAATGCCCGCCATATTAAGCAAGCGCTCACCAGCTTTAGCAGTGTCGGGCTTATGTGGCACAATTTTCATCCGTCGCCGTTTGGTTAGCCAGTTTAATGGCGATCGTGGTGAATACAGCCAGCGGTTTAACCTGTCCAGAATATCCAGCAGCCGCCCCGGAAACTCGTTTTTTAAACCACTGCTGGTAATTTGCCAGATATCCGGCCCATGCTGGTGGCCGCGCAGGTGAACTTCATACACAAAAGAGTAATGCACGTCGCCGGAGAGAATAACAAAGTGCTTTGGTGTTTTTGGATGGCGGAACAAGTTCATTAATGCGTAGGCGGTGCCGCGGTGCGCCATCCAGTTTTCGGCATCAACCAATAGCGGTTTACCTAACAAAGTAAATAATTTTTGAATACCCTCAATCAGCTTTACACCAAACACCGGCGCCGGTGACACCAGTACCACCGCATCGTGGCCAATTAAATCTTGCTGTAACTCAGTAATCGCTTCCCAGTCAAGCAGGCCAGATGGTTTACCCAGGGCAACTTCTGAGCGCCAACGGCGGGTACGGGTATCCAATACCAGCAGCGGGGGTTCAGTAGGCCATTGATAGTGCCATTGACTAAAGCGTAATAACTCAGTGATCAATTGCTGATGCTGCGCACAACCGCTGTCTGTGAGCGCCTGTTCTGTCTGTTGCAGCAAATTGCTATCAAAACGCTCTGGTGCGTTTCCCCATGCCTGACATAGCAGATAGCCAATTAGCGCATTGCCAATTATGCGGCGTGAAAAGTCATGGTTATAAGCAGTTTGCTCCCATTTTGCGGTCAGATTCCAGTCGTCGGTGACATCATGATCATCAAAGATCATGGCGCTGGGTAAATGGGCCAACAGCCTTCTTACCTTAGCAAGGCCGACAGCAAATTGCTGAATAATATTTTGTTGTTCAGTATAGGTTTGCCGCTCGCTATCAGTCAGTGTTGCGCTCAGTGTTGTGCTGAGTTCTGTCGCATTAGTTTGCCAGCCAGCTGGCGACCACACCAGTAAGTACATACCAAGTACTTCTGCCAGACTGATAAGATGATTGCGCGCATTGTCTGAGGTGAAAACCGGCTTTTTCGCGCCTTTGAATACCTGAGTCAGCACGGCTTCTCCGGCATCGGTTTTTGGCAGCAAACTGTCGCGCCTATAATAGTAAGGGCTGTCCCGGTGTAATTCACTGGATTGACTGATTATCGAGCACGGCAGGCTTTCATCAGAAAAATCCAGCTGGTTTATTAATTGATGAATCGCTCTGAGCATCGGAGCGGCCACATCATCAGCATATATCTGGTCGCCACTTAACAGCAGTAACGCCGGCCATTGCTCTGCTGGCGTTTGCTGCAGGTGTAAGTCTGCGGCCAGCAGGCCATCATCGGCATCGAAATGCGGTTTACGGCATGAGCCATGCAACAGGCTTTGCAGTTTGGGTTGAATAACAAAACCGGGGTTGTTTCGTCCTGGATACACCAGGTCCGGTGCCCAGTGTTGCCAGCCCAACCAGGTTTCTTGCTCAGTCGCCAGCTGTAAGTCGTATTCAATCCAGCAACCGCTTGGTAAGGGCTGCTGCAGCGGAATATGAATCAGCTGCAAAAACAGCTTACCGGCGCAGCGCATGCTCTGACAATGCTGCTGCATTTGCGCTGCATCAAAATGGCGTACGTCTTGGTTGTTTGGGTAAAGATTTAACTGCAAGTGGACTGGCTGGCTGGTAGCCAGCCATAAGGTGACGCTGGTTGGCGTGACTGCGCGCAGCAGAGGACCTGCCAGTACCAGTGGCAAGCTATTATTGGCAGATGGCGCTGCTGCGTAAGCCGTCATTTATTAGTCATCTGAGCGTAACAAACTCTTCTGCACTGGTTGGGTGCAGTGCGACCGTACTGTCAAAATCAGCCTTGGTGGCCCCCATTTTCATTGCCACGGCAAAGCCCTGCAGTACTTCGTCCATGCCTTCGCCAATACCATGCAGGCCAACCACTTTTTCATTTTCGCCGGCACAAACCAGTTTAAAGCGGCTTAGTGCCCGGTGGCTGGTAATGGCGTTATACATGGCAGCAAAATTGGAGCGGTATACTTTAATGTTGTCTTCACCATATTGCTCGCGAGCCTGGGCTTCTGTTAAACCAATAGTACCGATTGGCGGATGGCTGAAGACGACGGTTGGAATTAACGAATAATCCATATGGGCATCCGGCAGTGCAGGATTAAATAAGCGCTCTGCTAACTGCCGGCCGGCTTTAATGGCAACCGGCGTAAGCTGGGCTTCACCGGTAATATCGCCTACCGCATAAATGCCTGTGACATTGGTGTTCTGATATTTGTCGGTACGGATAAAACCATCTTTATCGGTATTAACGCCGGCAGCTTGCAGGTTAATGTTGGCAGTAGCCGGCGCCCGGCCAATGGCCCAAATCAGGCAGTCTACGTCGGTAAATTCCACGTCGTTATCGCAGCTTACGGTTAACTTGCCATCGGCGTTTTTCAGCACTTGTTTGACGTTGGTATGCTTGTGCAGTTGTAGTTTGTCCTGGGCCATCCGCTCCAGCAGCATCTCGGTAATATCGGTGTCAAAGTCGCGCAGTGGCCTATCTTTGCGGATCAACAAGTGGCTGTCAGTACCCAGGGCGTGCAATACCCCGGCTATTTCTACCGCGATATAACCGGCACCCACTACTAAGGCTTTCTTCGGCTGGCGGGTTAAGGCAAAAAAGCCATCTGAATCGATACCATGTTCCGCCCCCGGTACGTCAGGGATTAATGGCTGGCCGCCGGTAGCAATAGTGATATGGTCTGCCGTAATATGTTCACCGTTTACCTCTACCGTATTGGCATTCACAAAGCGGGCGAAGCCTTCGATAAACTCCACGCCGTTACTGGCAAAACCACGCTGGTAACCTGCATGAATGCGCTCGATGTAGGCTTCACGGTTTTTCACTAATGTCGCCCAGTCAAAGCCGTTTTCTGTAAGCTTGAAACCATAGTCGGCACTATATTTAATGGCTTCAGCAATATGCGCGCCATACCACATTACTTTTTTAGGCACGCAGCCAACATTAACACAGGTGCCGCCAACCGCTTTGGCTTCAATAACCGCGGCACTGGCGCCCCGCATTGCCGCCCTGTTAGCAGAGGCAATGCCGCCACTGCCGGCACCTATTGCCAGATAGTTAAAATGCCTTGCCATAAACTATGCCCTTAATTTTAGAAAAACGATTTGCGGCTAAGCGCCGGATATAGGCAAGATATATGACTAACTAAAGCTAAAAACAAGCGTATTGCGACAAGCAACGCCGTCGCTGCCTTGACAAATGAGGCTGACAACCCAACATATGCATCATTATCAGCGCTATTCTCAGGACACTTCTATGCCGGATTCTTTATCAAAACCACAAGCCATGGTAGTAAGCAACAACCCGTTACTGACCTTTACCGATTTACCGCCATTCTCCCTTATCAAACCTGAGCAGGTTAAGCCGGCCGTTGAAGCGGCAATCACCACGTCGCGCCGGGCGGTAGAGCGGGTGCTAGCTGCTGGCAATATCAGCTGGCAAAGCCTGATAGAGCAACTGGAGCACGACAGCGACCAACTGGGCCGGCTCTGGTCGCCGGTGTCACATTTAAATTCTGTGGTGAACAGCCCCGAGCTACGTGAGGCTTATGAAAGCTGTCTGCCGCTGTTATCCGATTTCAGTACCTGGCTGGGGCAGCACGAGGGGCTATATCAAGCGTATCAGCAGCTAAAAAATAGCGACGAGTTTGCCGGCTTAACCCCGGCTCAGCAAAAAGTGATTACTAATGCCCTGCGTGACTTTAAATTATCAGGTATTGGCTTATCTGCAGCAAAGAAAAAGCGCTATGGCGAGATTCAAAGCCGCTTATCAGAGCTAAGCTCGACTTTTTCGAATAACACGCTTGACGCAACCGAGGCCTGGTTTAAACAGATCACTGACCAGGCATTACTCAGTGGTTTACCAGAAGATGCCCGCCTGGCTGCTGCTGAGGAAGCGAAAAGCCGCGAATTAGAAGGTTGGGTCTTTACCCTCGAGTTCCCGAGCTACATTGCGATTATGACCTACGCTGATAACCGGCAGTTACGCGAGGAATTTTACAGTGCTTATTGCACCCGTGCTTCTGATCAGGGGCCGCATGCCGGTCAGTTTGATAACAGTGCCATTATTGATGAGATTCTGGCATTAAAACATGAATTGGCGCAGCTGCTGGATTTTGACAATGCTGCTGAAGAGTCGCTGGTAACTAAAATGGCTGATAGCCCGGCCCAGGTGTTGGATTTTTTAACTGACCTGGCTCGCCGCGCTAAACCGCAGGCCCAGCAGGATTTAACCGAGTTGAGTGACTTTGCCTGTAAACAATCTCAGGCAGCAGAACTGGCAGCCTGGGATGTGACTTATTTCGGCGAAAAGCTGAAGCAAGCCAGATATTCAGTATCAGATGAGCAACTGCGGCCCTATTTTCCGGAAACCAAAGTGGTACCGGGACTGTTTAAGGTGGTTAATAAATTATTTGGGGTAACGGTTAGCGAACGAAAAGCTGTTGATGTCTGGCACCCGGATGTGCGTTTTTATGATATCACCGATAGTCATGGTGAGTTGCGCGGTAGCTTTTACCTGGATTTATATGCCCGCAGCCAGAAGCGCGGTGGTGCCTGGATGGATGATTGCCGCGGCAGACGCCTGTTGCCAGATGGCAGGGTGCAAACCCCGGTTGCTTATTTAACCTGTAATTTTAATAAACCAGTTGGTGGCAAGCCTGCACTGTTTACTCACGATGAAGTCGTCACCTTATTCCATGAATTTGGCCACGGCTTGCACCATATGCTGACCAAAGTAGATGCCGCAGCCGTTGCCGGTATTAACGGTGTGGCCTGGGATGCAGTAGAACTGCCAAGTCAGTTTCTGGAAAATTGGTGCTGGGCGCCTGAAGCACTGGCAATTATCTCCGGCCATTATCAGACCGCTGAGCCGCTGCCACAGGATTTGCTGGACAAAATGCTGGCAGCGAAAAACTTCCAATCGGCGCTGTTTTTAGTGCGCCAGCTGGAATTTGCATTGTTTGATATGCGGTTACATAGTGAATACCACGACTCTTATACCGGTGCAGTTGGTGCCCGGGTGCAACAATTGCTGGATGAAGTTCGCAGCGAAGTGTCTGTCATCGTACCGCCACGCTTTAATCGTTTTCAGCATGGTTTTGGCCATATTTTCGCCGGAGGCTATGGTGCCGGTTATTACAGTTATTTGTGGGCTGAGGTATTGTCAGCCGATGCATTCAGCCGCTTTGAAGAAGAAGGGGTGTTTAATCCGGCTACCGGCCGTGATTTCTTAAGCTGGATTTTAGAGCGTGGTGGCAGCGCCGAGCCTATGGAGTTATTTAAAGGCTTCCGCGGCCGCGAGCCATCTAATGAAGCCTTACTGCGGCATATGGGAATTGCCGGTTAAGCTGTTAACATTTAATTAATTGCTTATTCAGTTTTGCTCTGTCAGGATTAAACAAAAAGGAAAGTGGCGGATGAAATACCAAACAGCATTACTGGCAATATTCTTATTGGCGTTAACAGGTTGCCAGCAAGGCCAGGCAGCAAATGAAGAGCGGTTAGCGCCCGAGCCGTTAGTGGAGGCCATCGATCCGGTAAAAGACCCGATTGCCGCCGTAAAAGCGAAGGAGAAGCAAATGAGTTTAACAGCAGATCAAGATGTCGAGGCCTTAAGACGCGAAGCACTGGCGTTAATTGGTGACGCCAGCGCCGATGATAACAGGCAGTGCCGGGTAACAGGTTTTGGCCATAAACCTTGTGGTGGGCCGGCCCGATATATTGCCTATTCCACCAAAGACGGTAATGAAGCAGAGATTCTGGCAAAAATTGCGGCCTACAATGCTGCAGCCGAAGCAGAAAATATGCGGCTGGGCCGGATGTCAGATTGCGCCGTGGTGCCTAAACCTGCCGTAGAGTTGTCGGGTGGCCAGTGTAAACTGGTAGATAGCCTTAGTTACTAATAGCCAACAGTAAACAGCACGGAGCAGTATGGCAGGTACAGTAGAACATTTTACTGCTATTTATCAGCGGGCTTGTCAGCGTAAAGGCGGTGATACTGCGCTTAAGGCGTTAACCAGCAAGCCGCTGGCGCCTGCAACACTGGCACAGTTGCCTGATAACCAGCTACTGGCAGAGCTGACTAAAAAAGTATTTCAGTCAGGTTTTGTCTGGCGGGTAGTGCGACAGAAGTGGCCGGGTTTTTGCGAGCTGTTTTTCGATTTTGATATTGAAAAAGTGTTGCTGCTCAGCGATGAAATGCTGGAGAAAAAAGCGGCCGACCCACGGATTATCCGCAACTTAAGTAAAGTATTTACCATTCGCGATAATGCCCTGATGATTTTCAATGTCCAGCAACAAGAAGTCCAGCAACAAGAAGTCCAGCAGCAAGAAGCACAGCAGCAAGAAGTTCAGCAAGAGCAGCAAAGCTTTGCCCGCTTTATTGCCGACTGGCCCACTGACAATATTATTGGCTTGTGGGCTTACTTAAAAAAGCATGGCGCCAGACTGGGGGGGAACACCGGCCCCTATGCGCTGCGGGCTATTGGCAAAGATACCTTTCTGCTTACTCAGGATATTGAAGCTTACTTGCGGGCCTATGGTGTATTTGATGGCGGTATTAACAGCCAGCGCAGCCTGAAGCAAATTCAGCAACAATTTAATCTGTGGCAGCAGCAATCAGGGTTAAGTTTGCAGGAAATCAGTCAGATAGTGGCGCTGAGTTGTGGCGAAAATTATCTGGGTATGCAGCGTTGATGTCCTCTATTCCGCTGCTGCTAAACGCTGAGTTAAGCGCCAATTACGGCCAGCAGCTGCAACAGCAATTTGGGCTGAGTACAGTAACAGAGCCGGTTGGCTGGTACCTGAGTATGCAACAGGGGGCGCTGGTGCTGCTGAACACTACTTTGGCAAAACAGGGCGCTATTCTGGTTGATTTTGCCAGTGGCGCCAGCAGCTACCGGCGTCAGCACGGTGGTGGTAAAAGCGAAGCTATTGCCAAAGCGGTTGGTCTGAACAAAAGACCCAATTTAACAGTGCTGGATGCCACTGCCGGGCTGGGCCGGGATGCCTTTGTTTTAGCCAGCCTGGGCGCAACGGTAACGCTGGTAGAACGCAATCCGGTTGTCGCGGCTTTACTGGCAGATGGCTTGCGCCGTGCAGCTACTGAGTCGCACTTGAACAAAGTTGCAGCACGAATGCAGCTGCTGCATTGCCCGGCATTGCAGGCGTTAACCAGCAGCCCGGTGGTTGATGTGGTATTTTTAGATCCGATGTTTCCGGCCCGGGAAAAATCGGCGCAGGTTAAAAAAGAAATGCGTGCCTTTCATGACGTGGTAGGCAGTGATGACGATGCCGATAGCTTACTGGCACCGGCGCTGCAGCTGGCGCAAAAGCGGGTAGTGGTGAAACGGCCCGGCTATGCGCAGTGGTTGGCAGGCCGGGCGCCGACTATGAGCGTTACCGGCAAGAACAACCGGTTCGATGTTTATGTTAATGCCGCTTTCTAACAAGATAATCGAATTAATAATTTTAAAAAGCAAACTCAGGGGAAATACCAATGATTAAAACAGGCGATAAATTACCAGAAGTCAGTTTCTCGCAACTGACTAAAGAGGGCGTAATGAACCCGACCACCAGCCAGATTTTTGCTAATAAAAAAGTACTGATGTTTGCGGTACCTGGTGCCTTTACCCCAACCTGCTCTGCCGCCCATTTGCCCGGTTATATTGCGCTGGCCGACCAGATTAAGGCGAAAGGTGTTGATACCATTATCTGCACGGCAGTAAACGACGCTTTTGTGATGAGTGCCTGGGGTAAAAGCCAGAACGCAGAGGAGATTGTGTTTTTAGCCGATGGCGGTGCAGCGTTTCATAAAGCAGTTGGCCTGACCATGGAAACCGGCGATTTTGGCGGGGTGCGCTCGCAGCGTTATGCCATGCTGGTGGAAAACGGTGTAGTGACCAAACTGAATGTGGAAGCACCGAAAACTTTTGAAGTCAGCAAAGCCGAAGTGATGTTAGCGGCGCTGTAAAGAATTTTACGCGAGCTGGACTTTAAATAGGAAAATTCCAGCTTTTTTCACTCAGAAACTCAAAAGTCGTTGCTCTCACCAAAGTTTTTCTTATTCGAGCGGATTTGGCAAATATCAACCGTGATCAATCAACTTATTTTCCTATCCCTATTTTTCTTACAAAACACTGACATTAATTTGATTTTAAAAGGATATTCTTGATCTGCTGTTGAGTTTAAATGAGTTTAAATGAGTTTTTGTTAGCTTTCCTGAGCCCTTCGTGGGTAATTAAGACGATTAATTTTTAATAAGGTAAATAATGAAAACTCTATCAAAAAAAGCATTTTTGTTCGGCGCCGTAGCCTTAGGAATAGCGGCAAGTTCTTCAGCGAGCGAGCTTAACAGTGTTGGAGTAATAACGGATTTTAAAAGTGGTTTCGGTTATAACTTCGAGCTGCCTATGAACTGCGCACTGTTGGCAGGTAACAATAATTCAGGCTTGATCGTTGCTGGAGGGTACCAAAATAGGACGATAAAACGCATAGAATCCTACGCGACTGGCAATTTGTTGGATATAAGGGATCCAGGCTTTCCTGTAAAGTTTTTAACAGGTGAGAACAGATACGGTCCAATAGTTGTTGCAGATGATGGTTACACAATAAAGTATATGGATTCATACTCAAACAACACTTGGAAGTCAATACCAACACCACCTTTTAAGGTTGAAGGTATTGCGGGAAATAACCAAACTGGAATTGTAATATTTAATGATGGTGAAATTGCTTACCTAAGCAGCTATAGTGGATCGTGGGTTAAGAAAAGGCTGTTTGATGACTCTACTTCGCCACTATATGGTGAAATATCTTCAATATCTGGTAATAATACAGCTGGAATTTGGATTGTTAGACAGAATGGCTATGTGTATAAATTAAACAAGTATTCAGCAGTTATGGAGTGGGTAAGTTTTGGGAATGCAGACTATCCTTTTTATGGTGCTGAGGACGTTAGATATGCTGGTTATCCCTCAAATGGTTTAGTAATGATGCCTTATAGTTCAACCGGGTTTGATTTTTACAGCCATTATGGGCTGCAAGGTGACAGGTTCCGAAAGCTGAAGGGTGGTCCCTATGGCAGGGTGGAAAGTGGGGCAATGAATTTAGTCGGCGATCCAAGCGATGGAGTTGCAGTGTGTACTGACTCAGGTGTGTACTAGTTAAGAACTAAAGCATAGTGGCCAAGTAAATTTGGCCGCTATAGCCACTGCAAAAATTGAGTAAAACAAATATATTGTCATATAGTTAAGTTTCACCCGATAATAAAAAATTTCTTCTGATTAAAATCTTTTATTTTTGTTGTGCCTGTTCAAGTCCTATAGTCAGCAGAGGCCAGAGAAAATTTTGGCATTGGAACAACTTTGCTTAAAGTAAAGCCGATCAAGTAAGGCATTAGTTTTTAAAATAAGCTTGTCCCAGCGTTTTAGCAATATCTTTATGCTTACTTTGCTAACGCTATTAAACAATAAAGTTAACGAGCGAAAAGTCGTTTGTCCCCGAGCGCATCACATCACTTTGGACAGCGAGCGTAATTTACAATCTTACTGGCACTGGCAGACCAGATAAAAACCAAATGGGTGTATTCCGTTATTTGTATTGCGGTAAATGATGCTATTGTTATAAGCGTCTGGGGCAAAATCCAGAATTCCGAGGAAATTGTGTTTTTAGCCGATGGCGGTGCAGCCTTTCATAAAGCCGTTGGCCTGACCATGGAAACCGGCGATTTTGGCGGTGTTCGCTCGCAGCGCTACGCCATGCTGGTGGAAAATGGTGTGGTAACCCAGCTTAATGTTGAAGCGCCGAAAACCTTTGAAGTCAGCAAAGCCGAAGTAATGTTAGCGGCACATATAATATGTTAAAGCGTGATCAGTTGCTGATAGTCACTAATTACACTGCTTGAAGAGATTTTGGTATGTCAGTTTTATCGACGCTAAAGCGTCACTTGCAGCGCAAGTTTAAATCGTTAAGTGGCATCCCGCTACAATATACAGCATCGTCGGTATTGGCTAAGCAATGGTCCCGGCGGGCAAAGTTAAATCAGCGTAGTCATAATCTGGCGGGTGAGCTGATAGTAAATCTAACCTCATATCCACCACGTTTTGAGACGTTGCATCTAACCTTGAAATCTTTGTTGCTGCAACAAGTCGCAGCTGACAAAGTGGTATTGTGGCTATATCAGCCTGATTACCAGCAGCTGCCAGCAGACGTTTTAGCGCTTGAGCAGCAAGGGTTAACTATCAATTTGGTAGATCAGGATATAAAGTCTTACAAAAAGCTTATTCCTGCGTTGCAAGACTACCCTGATGCCTACCACGTCACTGCTGACGATGATATTTATTATCGTAATGACTGGCTGGCCGAGTTACTGGCCGGTTACCAGGGGGGCGAACGGGAAGTAGTGTGTCTGCGAGCTCACTATATCACCCTCGATAGCCAGAGTAACTTCCAACCTTACCGGTTCTGGCAGGCAAAAACTGAACAACGCGGGCCGGATAATCGCTTATTTTTTACCAGTGGCGCCGGTGCATTGTTCCCGCCAGGTGCATTGCACCCTGATGCAACTGATGCCGACAAATTTTGCCGTTTATCTCCGCATGGCGATGATATCTGGTTGTACTGGATGGCGACATTAAATGGTTGCGCTATCCATCGTACTGGTAGTAATAAAAAGCTGATCGTCTGGAAAAGTAGTAAGGCTGTGACTTTGTGGCAGCTCAACAAGCAACCCGATAGTGGTAATGACTTTCAAATTAATAACATGGTGCAAGAGTATGGCCAGCCGACGCTGGACAATTAAATCCAGCGGGCCAGCTCTGATGTTGCCAACTTATTTATTAATCAGCGCCGATTTGATCCGGCGAATGGTTTTGCGGATAACCGATACTTTACTGTCTTCTTTATAGCGGCCTTTTTCAGCGTGGCGAATAAGCAACAGGTTAGGCAGTGCTATTGGCACGCCCTGAGTGCCAAGTAGCCAGCGCACGGCGCGATCTTCGTAAGTTTTGGTCCAGTGGTATTTCGGTTTCTGATATACCGCTAAGTCATCACAATAGCCACAATTGCGTGCCACTTCACCATGTATTATCTGAATGGCTCCGGTGGCCCGGTCAAATTTACGCGGTTTAAATTTGCTTTTATCGACTTCCAGCAATGTGGTTTTATCTTTGCCGGCGGAAATCATCGGGTCGGCCTCGGTTAATAGTGGCGTTACCAGCAAGGTATCCGGAAACAGTAAAATTTCCTGGCGGCCTTTTAACAGCTGCTGCAGAGCGTCGAGGCAGTTCTCGTGAAACACCATATCGCAGTCGGCAAACCATACCCAGTCGGCTTTGGTCTCCTTAGCGGCACGATTGCGGCCTATGGCCCGGCGTAACAGTAATGGTGTTGGCAGCGGCTGAAAGTTCCACTCGACATTCGGTACCGACAGGGTTTGAAAATGTTGCAGTAATTTAGCGGTAGCTTCATCTTGTTCTGAGTAAAACACGGTAAAGCGCACTTGCATGCCTGTTGGCGGATACTTTACCAGTGAACTTAACTGATAAACAAAGAAGCGGGCATAGTTCCAGCAGTGGGTTACTATTTCCAGCTTGATATTGTCATGTACCACCGGCAGTTCACTTTTAACCGGCTGGTTTTTAATAAAAGCGCTGGCCGGAAAATAGCCTGAAGCTGCAAAACGCAGTAAAACTTCTTTAATATTATCGAGCAGGGTCGCTCTCTCGAAGGTAGTGTTGTCTGAATTGACGGTAGGCATGCACAGCTCCAGCGCGTGGCTTTACTTTGGTTTCTGGTAAGACAAACCGGCTTAAAAGGCAAAAAGTTTAGCATTAAAGCCAATATCACAACAGATTCTTTTGGTGTAGCCGGCTGATATTTGGCATCATAGCGCATTTCGGCAGCACGGCCTTACTGCCGGTTTAAATGGGATTTTACTATGGCTCAGGCGTTAAGCCGTGTGGCATATCAGCTACTGTTATATCTGGGACTGGTGCCTTTATTGGTTTATCTGGGCTGGCGCGCTATGCGTGACCGCCGCTACGGCCAGCGTCTGGCAGAACGTTTCGGCTGGCTGCCTGCTGGCTGTCAGGCCGGAGGTATAGTGGTGCATGCAGTCTCTGTTGGTGAAACTATCGCTGCCATCCCATTAATCAAACAATTACAACAGCAATATCCGAATCAGCCCATTACCGTAACCTGCACCACGCCGACTGGCAGCGCCACTATTCGCAGCCGGCTGGGTGATAGTGTGCAGCACTGCTATTTGCCCTTTGATTACCCTGGGGCAATCCGGCGCTTTATTAATAATTTACAGCCGCAACTTATTGTTATTGTTGAAACGGAGCTGTGGCCTAACCTGCTACAGCAGTGTCATAAGGCAATGATCCCTACGGTATTGGTGAACGCCCGCTTATCGGCCCGTTCAGCCAAAGGTTACCGCCGCTTTGCCTGGCTTACCCGGCCAGCACTGCAGCAGGTTAGCTTATTGCTGGCGCAGGACAAAGCCAGCGCCCGGCGCTTTCGGGCGCTTGGCCACAGCCAGGTGCAGCTTTGCGGAAATTTAAAGTTTGAGATGCGGCTGCCGGATAATCTGGATGCTATCAGTGCGGCACTGGCACCAGCGCTCAGCGCCCGACTGGTGTGGGTTGCTGGTAGTACTCATGAAGGTGAGGACGAGCAACTGTTAGGGTTGTACCGCCAATTACAGCGCCAGTTCAGTAACTTACTTCTGGTGCTGGTGCCGCGCCATCCGGAGCGTTTTAATAAGGTGGCAGGCCTGACTACTGAGGCCGGCTTGCAGTTGTGGCGTCGCAGCGACGGTGGCATGCCCGCCGTGACAACTGAAGTGGCCTTAATTGACAGCATGGGCGAGTTGCTGGCCTGGTATCAGCAGGCCAGCTTGGTGTTTATTGGTGGTAGTTTAATTAATCGTGGCGGCCACAACCCATTGGAAGCCATTTGTTTTGGCAAGGCCGTGCAAACCGGGCCGCACTACTTTAACTTTGCTGATGCTTATAACCAGCTGGCGCAACGCCAGGCAGTCAGCGTTGTCCAGAATGTTGCTCAGTTACAGCAAAATACTGCTGCGTTACTGGCCGATACAGTGTTGCGGCAACAGCAGGGCGAGCGGGCGCGCCGTTTTTACCAATCGCAACAGGGAGCCGTTGCGCGCAGCAGCAAGGCGATAGCAGCTCTGTATGGTGATAGTCTGCTGAATGTGCAGCGCCACGCTGCCGGCAGCGAATTATATTGGTACCGGTCGGATTGGTTTGACAGCATTAGTGCAGAGCAGTTTGACCCGCTTTGGTGGCAGCAACAACATGCAGTAACGGGTAGCTCTGCTGGCCGCAATACCGCCTGGTTTGTGCAGCATCGGCAGCAGCAGCTGGTGTTACGTCATTATTATCGTGGCGGCCTTGCCGGTAAATTGAATAAAGACCGTTTTTTCTATCAGAGCGCATTGTACAGCCGCGCCATGCAGGAGTTCAGCTTATTGCAATGGATGCGTCAGCAAGGGTTGGCGGTGCCCAAACCAGTAGCGGCACGCTATCAGCAGCATCGCCTGAGTTATCAGGCCGACTTGCTGATTGAGCGGATTAGCGATGCCCGCGATCTGGCGACCATATTACATACCGGGCGGGCGCTGACAGATAACGAATGGCAGGCTGTTGGCACGGCGATAGCCCGTTTACACAAAGCCGGCGTAGATCACACCGATTTAAACTGCAGGAACATTCTGCTAGACCAAAGCGGCACGGTATGGCTTATCGATTTTGATAAATGCCTGCGCCGGCCAGCTGGCGACTGGCAGCAACACAATCTGCAACGGTTACTACGCTCATTGCATAAAGAGCAAGCCAAACTTAGCCCCTTTCACTGGCAGCTTGCTGCCTGGCAACATGTGATTAATGGTTATCAGCAACAAAAAGTGCCGTTAAACCCACATAACTAGCGCTTTGTCGCAGTTTTAGGGGGTCGTTTTACCATTATTTAACGCTTATATAATGGATTAAGCTGTTGGTGTCTTAGTTGAACTTTGGTATAACTATGACAGCGGAGGGGCATCTATGCGGCTAAATATAATAACAACGGCATTGCTCGCAGTCAGTTTGGTGGCAGCAGCAGATAATTCCGAAATAATGGCAGAAGCGAAAACTGCTTTTGAGGATGGCAGGTACGCCAGAGCAGTAGAGCTCTGGCAGGATCTGGCCATGGAGGGGGTGACTGCAGCCCAGTTTGAACTGGCTAAAGCCTATTCTTTAGGCCAGGGGGTAGAACAGGACCCGCTGCAGGCTTCTTACTGGCTGGAGCAGGCTGCATCAAGCAGCACTGATTTTGCGGAGTTGGCGGCTGCCCGGCGTGATATAGAGCTGGGTGCTGAACAGCTTAAGGCTGAACAAACTCCCCCGGTGACCAGAACTGCTTCTGCTCCTCAGCAAATAGTGGTAGCTGCGGCACCCGCTACCCCTGCTGCGGGTGGTAATGACGGCTCTGAACTAAGGCTGGGCACCAGCAACCCGGCGGCAGCTATGGCGGCAGCGAAAAGCAGCCAGGACCAGAGTAACGAAAATGTTGCTGCTGAACGTAGCGCCGAAAAAACCATCAGTAACGCACCAGTGGCGACATCCAATGTCAGCTCTGTTGATGTTGGCTCAGCCGATTTTAATACCGGCATGCGAGCCTTTAATCGCGAAAATTATAGTGAGGCGTTAGCGCAGTGGTTGCCACTGGCTCAAAATGGCCACCTCGATGCCCAGTTTAATCTGGCTGCACTTTATGCCAACGGCCATGGTGTTGCCGTAGATTTTACCGAAGCTGCTAATTGGTTTGTGGCGGCAGCCGAGCAAGGTATGGCTGCGGCCCAATATCATCTGGCGACGTTATTTGCCAATGGCCGTGGTGTTAGTAAAGATGATGCCCAGGCTGTTTATTGGTATAACCAGGCGGCAGCCCAGCAACATGTGCTTGCCCAGTACAACCTTGGTTATATGTATGCTAATGGTCGTGGAGTCAAACCGGATGAGCGCGCTGCGCTGAACTGGTTTGAAAAAGCCGCTACTCAGGGCGATGTTGATGCGCAGTTTATAGTTGCTAACCGCTACAACGATGGTCGCGGTGCAGCAGTCGATATGGCCCAGGCTGCCCGGTGGTACCAACTGGCGTCAGCCCAGAACCATACCCGGGCAGCGTATCAGCTTGGATTATTATACCGTGATGGCAAAGGCGTCAGTAAGAACGACGATACTGCCTTTAAATTATTTTTAAAAGCCGCCGAACAGGGTTTAGCTGCTGCCCAGCGTGAAGTGGGTGCCAGTTATCTGGACGGGCGTGGCATCCGCGCCAATACCACCCGAGCCAAAGAATGGCTGGAACAGGCCGCTGCCCAGCAGGATGGCGATGCCAGTTATTATCTGGGGATGTTATTACAACAGAGTAGTGGCCGGCAGGAAGATTTAAACCGGGCCGCTGACTTATTTGAGCTGGCTGCCAGCCAGGGTTCGGCTAATGCGCAGTATCAGCTAGGTTTAAGTTATGCCAATGGCAATGGCGTCGTGGCAGACGAAGCTCAGGCATTTAAATGGTTTGAAGCGGCTGCCAAACAAGGCCTGGCAATAGCGCAATACACAGCAGCGCTGCGGCTGGCCAATGGCACTGGTACTGCCCAGGATGACGCAGCAGCTGTTAGCTGGTATCAGCAGGCGGCAGCGCAGGGCGAAGTATTTGCCATGTATAACCTCGGTTTTATGTACGCCAATGGCCGTGGTGTGCCGCAGGACGATCAGCAAGCCGTGTATTGGTATCAGAAGGTAGCAGAAACCGGTGATGCTGATGCTCAGTTTAATATGGGGCTGCGGTTTGAAACGGGTCGTGGTGTTAAGCAAAATGATCAGCAGGCTGTGTATTGGTATCAACTCGCTGCCGACCAGCAACATAGCAGGGCCCTGGCTCATCTGGGCTGGTTATATGAGAAAGGTTATGGCGTGCCGCAGGATGAAGCCCGGGCGTTAGCGCTGTATCAGCGTTCGCTGGATGCCGGCGTGCCACGGGCGCTTACGGCGCTGGGTATGTTTTATAAAAATGGCCGGCTGGTAAAAGCGGATGACAGAAAAGCGGTGGAACTGTTTACTCAGGCGGCAGAGCAAGGTTATGCCACCGCGCAATACAATCTGGGTTGGATGTATGAAAACGGCCGCGGGGTTGGCCGTGACTTGATAAAAGCCCGTGATTATTATCAGCTGGCTGCAGCGCAAGATGAGCCATTAGCCAAAGCGCAACTTTACCGGTTACTTAATCCTTAATTGCATTAAACCTTAGAAGCATAAAAAAGGGCGCCATTGGCGCCCTTAGTATTTCCGGCTTAGTTAACTTAAGGCTTATATTCTACTACCAGTTTTAAACCGCTGAAGCTGCTGTATGCCCGCAGGCTGATATGGTAAACAGCGGCCTGAGGATTGCTGAAGCTACAGCTTTCATTATTACCGGTTTTATATGGCCGGCAATCGTAACTGGTTGTAGTTGGCTGGCTGCCGCGGCGCACGTATAAATCAGCATCGCCAGTACCACCAGAGCTGTTAACTGTCAGCGAGCTCATGCCAGCAGGTACCGTAATAGTGTAATGCAGCCAGTTATTTCTGGTCGCACTCAGGTTTTCCAGAGTACCACCGCCGCCAGTAGCACCACCGCTGGCCGGAGCAGTATAATCAGCTACCAGTGACACGCCAGAATATGCGCTGTAAGCATTGATCATTACATGATAAACACCTGCTTGCGGTGCAGCAAAGCTACAGCTTTCAGCATTGCCGCTTCTGTATGGGCGGCAATCGTAGCTGGAGGTAGTTGGCTGGCTGCCAAAGCGAACATATAAATCAGCATCACCACTACCACCTGACATATTAAAGCTCAGGTTGGTGGCCCCTGCGGGTACCGTGATAGTGAAATAACTACTTGAGCCTGTTGCGCCAGATAAATTGGTTTCAGCAACTGCTTTTACCAGTTCACCGTCGGCCGGAGGCGTTGGATCAGTGCCACCATTACCACCACCATTGCCGTCACAGCCTTGCTGGTTAATGTAGTCGTAGGCCGCTTTTGTCCGCACCAGACCATGGCCGTAAGAATTATCACGACCCGCAGTGCCAAGATCTTCTGCTGTTACTGCCAGCACGTTACGGATCTGGGCATTAGTACATTGCGGGAAATGGCTCCACAGCAATGCGGCGACACCGGCAACATGTGGCGACGCCATAGAGGTACCGCTCATCAGGCCATAATTGCTGGCACCTGAACTAAGGTAAGCGGTCTGACCAATGCGGCTCATCAGTGCCTGCCCTACTGCCTGCGTTACCGCCAGTGCCGGAATGGTTGTACCCGGGTTATCGCCAAGGGTGCCACCAAAATCGCCCGTGGTGTTGTTATAAATAATAGCGGCTACACCACCACCATTTTCACACGACTGGACTTTCTGGACGAAACTGACATTACCGCGTTCAATAACACAAATCTTGTTAGCTACACTGGTACAGGTAGTTTCGCCCAGGCCACAGCTGGCCAGTGCCGCGTTGGCATCGCCATCAGTAGAATTGGTCATGGGTGAGCTGGCGTAGTCGGTAGTGCCAACGCTCAGGATAGCTTCCAGGCCAGTGCCTTCAGGGTAGGTTGAACGAATATCAACACCTGGACCAGCCAGTTCTACCTGAGTATTGCGCTGAGAGAAACTTGCCAACTGCTTATTGCTGTCAATAGCGGCGACAGAGATTACTGAGTCGTACGAAGCGGGGTAAGACATCGTAGTATTGCCGTCATTACCTGCAGCAGCAACTAACAACACGCCCTGGTCAAAAGCAGCCTGCATGGCGTTACTTTCGGTGGTGTTTGAACCGCCGCCGCCCAGGCTCATATTTATAACGGTAGAGCCGTTACTGACACAGGTGTTAACGGCGCTGGCCAGGGTAGAGCTGTAACCCCAACCGGCTTCGTTAAATACCTTAATAATATGAAGTTTTACATTGCCATTTGGCAAAACACCAAGCATACCGGTAGTATTATTTAACGCAGCAATGGTACCGGCAACGTGCGTACCGTGCGGGCCACCATTGTCATACCAGTTACCGGTGCCAGAGTTATTGGTACCGGTAATATTGCCGCTCAGGAAGTCTTCATGCGGCAGGTCTAAACCAGAGTCAATAACACATACTTTCTGGTTCGAGGCAAACTGATCACTAACCTGATTGGCCTGCACCATGGTGTAACCATAAGGCACTTGTTGCGCCATAGGATAACGTTTTAAATCTTCTTCAATATACTCAACACCAGGGTCTGCTTGCAATGTAACCAGATCAGCGTCGGTTAAGTCAGCCGCAATGGCAGACTGCTGCGCCAATACCAGGTGCACCCGTAAACCTTTACCTTGTAGTTTGTTGGCCACTTGCTGCAGGGCATAAGCCGCCTGAGGTGACGCATTACCCGGACCTGCATTCTGGTTTGATAACACAGCGCCAGCCAAAGCTTCTTGCTTATATTTAATGATGTAACGTTTGCCTGATTGGTTGTCCAGTGAGGCAAACTGTTTGTTTTTATCTGCGGCGCCGGCTTTGGCCGGGGCGGCGCTGGCATATGGCCGGGCCTGGTCGGCATCAGCCAACGCAACCGGAGCCATCAGAACAGTAGCGGGTATACATAACACCGCGAGCTTACTAAGTTTAAATTTTGGTTTATACATGGATACACTCTTGTTGTTTATAGTAGTTAACAGAACAATTTTTTTATATTCCTGGATGTGATTACCGCAAGGCGCAAACCAGCGTCAAAATCAAAACCACTATTATCCAAAGTGTAACTAAGTGTAAATCCGTGAAATGGTGACAACTGTTAATGGTTTTAGCGGGTACTTTCTCCTGTTCCTGAAAAAGGGCTTTATAATATCTGCTGAAAAAAGCAACAAGTCAGACAGGACAGGCCAGTCAGCGCAGTAGTGCGTTACAGTTCAGCTATCACCTTATAATTAATTGTTATTAGTTAGTAATAAACTGCATAAGGACTGCTGTATTAACTTGCAGCAATTATCTGCAGTTAATTGCATCTGACCCGCCAGTCGCCGACAATAGCCACTTTTCAGCAGAAAGGCAGCAGAGCATGCAGCAGTGGGATGTAATCGTAGTAGGCGCCGGTGCCGCAGGCCTGATGTGTGCAATAGAGGCTGGTAATCGCGGTCGTAAAGTGTTGGTACTCGACAACGGTAAACGGCCGGGCCGGAAAATATTAATGTCGGGTGGTGGTCGCTGCAACTTTACTAATATCTACACCAGTCCGGATAACTTCCTTTCGCAAAACAAACATTTCTGTAAATCGGCGCTTAGTCGCTACACCCAGTGGGATTTTATCGCCCTGGTGCAAAAGCACGCTATTCCTTATCACGAGAAAACCCTTGGCCAGTTGTTTTGTGATGACTCGGCCAAAGATATCGTCGAGATGCTACTTGCTGAGGCCAAAGCGGCCAATGTGCAGATTGATCCGTACCAACACTTTTGGACACCTTGCTAAGTGAGTACAATCGCTTAACGAGGTGAATAATGTCAACAAAGAAAGTCCGTAAAGTCCATACCGCTGAATTTAAAGCTGAAGCCCTGAAACTAGCTGATAAGATTGGCGTTGCAGCCACAGCAAGAGAGCTGAAGCTGCATGAGTCTCAGTTATATAATTGGCGCTCAGCAGCCGAGAAAAAGTCTACGACCAGTGACCGTGAATCCGAGCTTGCTGCTGAAGTTGCCCGTTTGAAGCGCCAA
>NZ_KB907725.1 GCF_000382165.1 Arsukibacterium perlucidum DSM 18276
AGCCTGAGCAGGCTTCCATCGCAATGGTTGCATCTGGGTAATTAGCTAAGAAGACCAATAAATCTTTGCGTTTAATCGTGCGATTAAAAACCGCTTTACCTGCCTGATTAACGCCACAGATCTGAAAAATACTTTTTGCTAAATCGATTCCAATTAGTGTAACTTTCATTTTGGACACCTCATGTAAGCTTATTGACGGTTAACACATCAATAATGGCGCATTGTGACGCCGATTTCACTTGAGGTGTCCATCTCATCATCTCTGTGTTTCGCCCTTCGGGCCGTCGCACGCGACGTCTTAAAACGCTCCCGGCGTTTTAGTCGCCATGCTAATTCTGAGTGCTACTGAGCCTCCCCCTTTAACAAAGGGGGATTGAGGGGGATTCGGGGATTTGGAAATTGAGAGGTTTTACTTACGCTGTAAGTTGCCCTGATTATCAAAGTGCCATTCCGCTTTACCTAACAGATTCAGATAAACTTTTGCCTCTGCTTCACTGAATACCTGAATAAACTGATTATGCTGGTCCAGTAATAGCAGCCAGCTTTTCGGGCCTTTGGCATACTGCTGCTCGGTCAGATAACTTTGCATCCCCATATATCTGGAGGGGATATTGCGCCAACCCTGGTCAACCCGGTAAATATAACGGCCTTTATAATCCGGGTGTAAGAAATTACTTTGTTCCAGCGTACTGAGGCTGTTGCGGTCGATAATGCTAACTATTGCCACAGCTTTACTTCTGGCTAAAAGTTCTGTTGCATTTTTGATTGCCAGCTGTTGCTGTTGTTTGCGTTGGCTTGTTGCGTCCTGCTTGCTTACCTTAACCGGTGTGGCAATTTCCAGGGCAAACAGTTCAAGTTCATACCGGTCTAACACCTTCTGATAAGCAGCATGATCATTACAATCAGTCAGGACGATATCATCAGGTACGCGCTGGTGTAGCTTCGGGTTAGTGGCGACACTGCTGACAAATTGGTTTATCTCAAGTTGTAACTGTTGCTGCAGTAAGTTGTGAAAGCGAGAGTTATCTGGCTTTTTTATCATATATTGCTCTGGATCGAGCTGAATGCAATTCTGATAAAATTGCTCCAGAGCGTTGCTGTAAGCATGGCTGTTAACCGCATACTGCAAGGTACGCAATTCACTCTGGCTGTAGCCGGCTGTGCTTACAGCGAGGCTTAATAGAAGAGGCGCTATCATTGTCATAGAAGTTATGATCAGTAAGATTCAAATAAAAACGCCGCACAGTAGCACTTTTCCCGCGTTTTAAACAGCATTTCTACCATCAGTTGCGCTCAGCTACTGCTAATTTGCTGCTGGATTAGTTTAATACAGGCTGCTTTGCCCGCCAGCTGAAAACGCTGGCTTATTGTCTGCCAGCTTTGCTTTTGCCATAACCGTGCTGCAATAACTGCGGCAGCAAAGGACTCAAGCTGAAGATAGTGTAAATTAAACCAATTTAGAAGCTGGTGAGCGACAAGCTGGTAGGGGCGTTTTCCCTCTGCGAATAATTGTAGTTGTGCAATGTCTGCGGCAGTTAGCGTTGCTGACGGTGGCAGGACTAACTTACTGATCACATCGAAACTCAGGTTGGCCGGATATTCTTGCAGGCAGTGGTATAACTCATTAGCTGACTGCTGATTAAGCTGCTGCACTAATTTTTTACTGCCATTAATTGGCTTGAGCATCAATACCGAAGGCTCGCTGCTGGCGTTGTCGGCAAAGTGACTAAGCCGTACCGGAATGTATGCAGCAGCTTGCCAGAATGCCAGTAGCGCCGAACTGACGCCAAAACTGGTGCCAAGCCAGTCGATATTTTGTTGCTTCAGCAAGTTAGTAACTTCAGCCAGCAACTGGCCGCCAAGACCTTGCCGTTGCAAAGGCTGCGCAACAGCAATCCGCATAACCCTTACCAGGCGCTGGCATGCCAGTTGAGGCTCTGCCAGGTGAAATGCCAAACTTTGCGCCAGTAAATGGCCTTGTACCCGGCGCTTCCCCTGATAAATCAGCTGGCAAAGTGCCGGCTCGAGCTCACCTTCATAGCTTAGCAAAGCACAAGCTAACAACTGGTCATGCTGATAAAGGGCGACCACACTAAGCTGCGGATTATCAAGCAACGCAGCGAGATCCTTCACCTGGGTTTGATAGTGCGCCTGACTAAGTAAGTGAAACACAGCGCTAAGTTGCTCTGGTGTAGCCAGCCAGTCATTGTGCTGATACTGGCGCAGCTGCAGAGGCTGGCCAGGGCGGTATATTGGCTCAGTTTCAGGTTGTTGCAGTAAAAAGCTGGTAAAGATAAGCCGCTCTAACGGATCATGCTGCTGATAGCGCACCGGCTGTTTAATCTGTAGTCGTTTCCAGCCACTTTGGGTTTGCTCAAGATAGCGTTGAAAGCGCAGCTGAAAACCGCGACCGGTGCCTTCATAACCATGCTCAGTAGTAGCAAACACAATCCGGCTATAGTGATCAGCCAGTTGTTTTAATACTGCTGTTGGCAGGGCTGCGGCTTCATCAATTAATAATAAATCCAGTTCTGGTTGTTCCAACAGCAGCTGGTCAACAGCCATAAAGCGTAGCCCCGGGGTATCTGGCAATTGCTGCTGATAATGGCTAATTGCGGTAGCCGCCGCATTTGGGCTGGCTGCGGTGATTATCAGTCGTTTTTTACCTTGTTGCACTAACAGTGCCGCTGCTAAGCCCAGCGCAGCAGATTTACCGCGACCACGATCAGCCACCAAAACCAGAGGTCTTTTCCGGTGTCCCGATACCACTTTTAAAATCGCTGCTACAGCCTGTTGTTGTTCAGTGCTGGCATAGAGAGCTGCTACAGCTGCAGGCGACTGATAATCTGGCAGGGTGAGTTGCTGGTTAACATTGAGCTGATCATTATTCAAGGTAAGCTTTAGCAGCTGGCATTCAGCCAGCCTGGCTAACCAGAAGCGAATAAACTGGCCCTGATGAGCCAACGGATTAAGCGGATAAGGTAACAACATACTATGCGCCGGGTTTGGCTGCTGATACCAGTGTTCATCGGGTGGTGCCAGCAGCAGCCACAAGCCGCCGGCCTTTAAACAACCGGCACTGGCAGCGATTAAATCAGCATTAAATCCAGAGAAGGCATTAACTACCAACATATCGCATTCGCTACCCAGTAGCTGGTAGTTGTTGCCGGGTTTGAGCTGAGTGCTGGCGGCAGGCGCTTGTTCACCCAGCCAGTACAATCGTTGCGGTTTAATCGTCGCAATCAGCTGTTGGCACTGAAGCCGCAGCTCAGCTTGCTTGCCTTGCAACAAAACCGGCAACCGGATCTGACGGGCTGCGGCTTCAGCCAGCAGCGGTTGCAGGCAGGCTGTTACCGGCATTTAGCCAGTAGCCTGCAGCCTGGCGTAGGCTGTCATCAGCCATTTGCTGCCAAGCTGGTCAAAGTTAACCTGAATACGTGACTGTGCACCAACACCTTCGTAATTAAGCACAGTGCCTTCACCAAATTTATCATGCAGTACCCGCTGGCCCAGTTTAAAACCGGTGTTTTCAAAGGCGACATGACTGGCTGCACTGCCGAACCTGCCAGCCTGCGATGGCCGGCTCACCTGGGTAGTTAACCGAATTTCTTCCAGATATTCTGCCGGGATCTCACGAATAAAACGCGATGCTTTATGATACTGCTCCTGACCATATAAACGGCGGCTTTCAGCATGGCACAAGTACAGTTTCTGCATGGCGCGGGTCATGCCGACATAACACAGCCTCCGCTCTTCTTCCAGCCGGGTCGGGTCGTCGCCGCTTTGCTGGCTGGGAAACATACCTTCTTCCAGGCCACAAATAAAGACCAGCGGAAACTCCAGACCTTTGGCGCTGTGCAGGGTCATCAACTGCACTGCATCAGAATGCTCTTCGGCCTGATAATCACCAGCCTCCAGCGCCGCCTGGGATAAAAATGCCGCCAGCGGGCTCATGTCTTCAACTGTGCTGCTATTAAAGTTCTGACAAGCGGTGACCAGTTCGTTTAAGTTTTCAATCCGGGTCTGGGCTTTTTCACCCTTTTCTGCCTGATACATCGCATATAAACCCGACTGCTTAATAATATGCTCGGCCTGTTCAAACAGCGGTAAGTCGGTCAGCTCCTGCTCTAATCGATCGATAAGCTGCATAAACTGCTCTATCGCATTAGCCGCCCTGCCACTCAGTTGCTTTTGCTGTAACATCTGCTGCAGCGCCTGCCACAGTGTTTGCTGTTCACTGCGGGCTTGCAGTCGCACCTTATTCATGGTGGTATCACCAATACCGCGGGCCGGCGTATTAATAATCCGCTCCATTGCCGCATCGTCCTGGCGGTTGCTGATCAGCCTTAAGTAAGCCAGGGCATCTTTAATCTCCTGCCGCTCGTAAAAGCGCAAACCACCATAAATACGATAGTGCAGGCCCTCCTGAATAAGCGCCTCTTCCAGCACCCGCGACTGGGCATTGTTACGATACAAAATGGCGCTTTCGGTCAGGCTGCCGCCCTGGTTATGCCAGCTGCGAATACGCGACACGATAAAGCGGGCTTCATCCAGTTCATTAAAAGCGGTATACAGCGAAATGGTTTCGCCGTCGCTGCCGTCAGTCCATAAATCCTTACCCAGCCGGCCACTGTTATTGGCAATTACGGCGTTAGCGGCTTTTAAGATAGTGGCGGTAGAGCGGTAGTTTTGCTCCAGCCGGATTGTTTCTGCGCCGTCAAAATCGCGCAGAAACTGCTGAATATTTTCAACCCGGGCGCCGCGCCAGCCGTAAATTGACTGATCGTCATCACCGACAATCATCACTTTGGCCGCTGTACCAGCCAGTAGCCTAAGCCAGTTATACTGAATAGCGTTAGTATCCTGAAATTCGTCTACCAGAATATGGCGGAATCGCTGCTGATAATGGCCACGTACATCGGCATGGTTTTTCAGCAGCTCAAAGCTGCGTAGCAGAATTTCGGCGAAATCGACTAAGCCTGCACGGTCACACATTTCCTGATAGGCAGCATAAATCTTCACCATCTGCTGCAGGCTGAAATCGCCACCGGCGTCAATCATACCCGGACGCTGGCCATCGTCTTTGCGGCCATTAATAAACCACTGAATTTGCTTGGCCGGCCAGTGCTTTTCATCCAGATTCAGCGCCTTTAGTACCCGCTTAACCAACCGGTACTGATCGTCCGAGTCGATGATCTGAAAGCCCTGGGGTAAGCCGGCCTGCTGATAATGCGCCCGCAGCATCCGATGTGATAAACCGTGAAAGGTGCCCATCCACAGGTTATTTAAACTGACGCCAATAGTGCTTTCAATCCGGCCGCGCATTTCCTGTGCTGCCTTATTGGTAAAAGTCACCGCCAGTAAGCTATAGGGCGCGACGGTTTCCACCTGCATTAACCAGGCTAAACGATGCACCAGTACCCGGGTTTTACCACTGCCAGCACCGGCTAAAATCAGCATATGCTGCGCCGGTGCCGCCACCGCGTCACGTTGTTTATCGTTTAAGCCATCCAGCAGGTTGGATACATCCATCAGCACATCTCAGTAAACCATTTGCGGCCATTATAACAGCCCTGCCGTAAGCGCCAAGTAAAGCAACAGAATTTAGTGGATAAATAACCAGTGTCAGCTGATTGGCAGCAGTAAAGCGTTTAACTGCTGCACGTCCGTTAGCCGGATATGTGGCAAGGTACTTACTGGTTGCTGATGATGATCCAGCCAGGCGGTCTGGCAGCAAGCGGCTAAGGCACCCATCACATCGGCGCGGTGACTGTCACCTATATGCAGAATTTGCGCGGGATTAAGCTGCAGCCGCGCTGCCGCCAGCTGAAACATATCAGGGTAGGGTTTCATTTTGCCATCAGGCCCTGCCTGTAAGCTGAATTCAAATAATTCACCTATACCCATCTTCTTAATACAGGCATTACCATTGGTTATGGCAATTAACCGGTACTGTTTGGCCAGTTTGGTTAACAGACCTGTGATCTCAGGGGTAACACTAATCCGGGTGCGGGCGTCGAGAAAAGCATCATAGCCCTGCTGTGCTACTTTTTTAGCTTCTGCTTGCGCTATGCCCAGCTCAAGTAGCCCAGCCTCAATACCTAAAAGACGCCAGCGACCAATATCGTGGCGAATTTCCGGCGTGATTTTGGCCAGCTTTAAGCGGTGTTGCCACCAGAAGTCGCTGCTGGTCTGGTTACTTTGTGGTGCAAGTTTTGCCAGCGCGCTTAGCATTGCCTGCTCAGCGGCTTCGATAACCGGTGCGTTATCATACAAGGTATCATCTAAATCAAATGACAATGCCTGCAATGGTGTTAGTGCTTTATAAATTTGCATTGGTTTTCCCAAAAAAGCGGCGGACAAAAAGCAGTAACAGCAAGCCGCCATATACATATACGTTGCTGCTGCCACCACTGCCTTCTGCCGCGGCAGGCTGTGGAGGCGGGGCAGGTGGCGCGGTAACGGAAGCGGTTTTGCTGATGCTGGCGCTTAACTCATCGCTGTCGGTAATGGTTAGCGTTACCTGATAACTGCCGGCGCTGGCAAATTGATGGTTTACCTTGGCACCGCTGTAGCTGCTGCCATCCGAAAGCTGCCACTGGTAAGCGGTAATCGCTGAATCTGCGCTGCTGGCACTGGCGTCAAAGGAGCAGCCGAGTGCAGTACACTGGCTACTGAAATCAGCAACCGGGCTGCGTAAATCACCAACAGTAACAAAAACTGCGCTGACAGCACCGACGTTGCCATCGCTGTCTTCAGCCTGCACATATAACAGCTGCCTGCCCGCTGGCCAGTCGTTACTCAGCAGCTGGGCCCGCATATTGGCCACTGAGCCATTAGCATTACTGTTAAAGATGTCAGCTGTGCCGAGCTCTACGCTGCTACTGTGCCAGGGCGGTGCATCCCGGTAAATCCTGGCGGCGACAACGGTTTGAGTCGGCTCACGGCCATTGCTCTGATTAAAGCGCTGATCATCGGCGGTAAGGGTCAGGGTTACTTCGTCTCCGGCTTGAATATAAGCATGGCTGGCACCGTTAACGTTAACAGAGCTAATGTCAGGCCCGGCGGGCAGTTGATAAGGCGCCTTGCTGATTTTAGCCGCGTAATTTAACAGCGGTAAGTTAGCCGGTAGCAGTGAGTTGCTAAAAAACTGGCAGCTCTGAAAAAAGCCGGTACCCAGTTCCAGGGTAATGGCCGCCACACCCAGCTCACCGTAACTGACACTGTCACTGGTGCCGTCGGTCGGGTATAAACCGATGCTCTGACTGGGATAGTAATTATTAAACCAGGCCAGCTTGCGGCCCAGAGTTTGCAACTGGCTGGCATTTGGTGCCGGGGTAGTAGTATGGCCCCAGGGCCAGAGCACCAGTTCGCCGGCACTGTGTAAGTCGAGATGCAACCCCGTGGTGTCTGCTGGTGCCGGATCCTGAAAACTGCTGCCACGGCGATCGCTATATAATTGGCGAATGTAGTTCTCGACAGCCTGGGTTTCGGGTTCAGAGCCCGCTTGCGGGCCACGGTAGACGGTAGAGCAGGCGTCACCGCTGGAACCATTACTGCTGATATTCCAGCTGTAGCTGAAGTTGCGGTTTAAATCGACTCCGGGTTCATCCTGCGGACAATGGTTAAGGTTGGCATTTTTACGCCACAACTGTCCTTGTTCGGCATATTTGCGGCCATCGGGGTTCATCTGAAACAGTAAATGAATCTCGGTAAAATTCAGCAACCAATGGGCATCGGCCTGCTGCTGATAATTCTGCAGCAATTGCCTGGCAAATTGCAGGTTCAGCTCAGCAGTAACATACTCGCGGGCATGCATGGCACTTTGTACAAATAAGATGGGCCTTTCATCGGCCGGATTGGCGACCGGTTCGCGTCGGCCCAGTCGCAATACCATCAGCGGGTAACCGCCTTCGCCCTGCAGCTGCTGCCATGAACTGCCAATACTGAACCACTGCGCTACCTCGGGATAATCGGCAGCCAGTTGTGCTGCCTGCTGATAGGTGCCCTCTACCGTGTGGTAACACGGGTAGCCGGCAATAGTGTCAGCAGAGGTATCAAAAGTTGTATCGCTGGCGGCAGCGGTTTGGCGTGTGGCATCCAGATTAGGGTAGGCATTGGCGGGCAGTGGCTGCCAGCTTATGTTGTAGTTTTTAAGCGCTGCCAGTTCTGCGGTGGGTAGCCGCACATCTAACGTTAACGCTGTGCGGTCGGTCGCCAGAATATAAGGGTGCAGGCTGATGCTGGCCTGAGCATGTTGCGCCATATCCGTGGCCTGCAGCCGCACTTGCTGATAAGCCGTTGCTGATGTTGATGCTGTTGTCAGTTCATCTGCAGCGGCACCGTTTAGCGGCAACATTAACATAAGCAACATTAAACGTACTGACATTGGCATTAGGTTTTTTTCCGGGCCCTCGGGTGGGCATTGTCGTACACCGCAGCCAGATGCTGAAAATCGAGGTGGGTGTAAACCTGGGTGGTACTAAGGTTAGCATGGCCCAGTAAGTCCTGCACCGCGCGCAGATCGCCGCTGGATTGCAGTACATGGCTGGCAAAAGAGTGGCGCAGCATATGCGGATGCAGCTGCTGGCCCAGGCCCTGCACTTTAGCCCAATGTTCAACCCGTTGCCGTACCTGGCGCGCGGAAATTCGTTGCTGTTGTTTGCTTAAAAACAGCGCGTTTTGATCCGCCTCCGGCGTAGCGTCGCCCAATAAAAGATGGCGCTGACTGAGCCAGTGCTGCAGCGCTTTTAATGCCACTGAACCTATCGGTATTTGCCGCTCCTTACTGCCTTTGCCGCGCACCCGGATTAACTGCTCGTGCCAGTCGATATCATTAATATTGCTGCCAACTAATTCTGCCAGGCGCAGGCCGGACGAATAAAATAACTCCAGCATGGCTTTATCCCGGCAAGCCAGCACATCATCGCTGCTGTCAAAGCTGAGTAAATGCTGCAAGGTATCAATATCAAGATTTTTCGGCAGTTTTGCCTTGGGTTTGGGAATTGTCAGGTACTGGGCCGGGTTGTCGCTAACCTGCTGCTGTTGCTGCAGGTAGCGGTAGAGGCCGCGCAATGAGGCGACCGTTAACGCCAGGCTGCGGGCACTGAGGCCGCGGCGCCGGCCATTAGCCAGATAGCTTTGCAGCGAGGTTTCTGTTTGCTGGAGCCAGCTGAATTCAGCTGGCTCAGTGCCTGACGGCTGATGGCTGGAGGCGAACAGGCTAAGCTGCTGGCGATAAGTTTGTAAGGTGCGGTTGGCATAACCGCGCTCAAAGCGCAGGTAGCTAAGGTATTGTTCCAGATCTTGTTGCCAGCGCGGCTCAGCTGTCGTCATGGCCAGGCAATACCAGCAGTAGCAGTTTGGCCAGGTGGCGGATAAACAGCCGGTCCATGGCCGGCTGAAAGTGATCATCCTGCTCGCTGCCAAAAGCCAGCAGCGCCAAACCCGGGCCACTGCCAATTTGCAGTAAGGCAACCGAATGAATGGACTCGCCGAATAACGGCTGCTGTTCTTCCCTGTTTAACCGGCCCAGATAAACATTGTCACTGCTTAAGCGGCGCGACAATAACAACTGGTATTGGCTGATGGCACTGCTGTCAGGTTGCAGACACACCAGCCGGCAGGCATGCACTTGCGG
Source organism: Arsukibacterium perlucidum DSM 18276 (assembly GCF_000382165.1). Taxonomy (GTDB): domain Bacteria; phylum Pseudomonadota; class Gammaproteobacteria; order Enterobacterales; family Alteromonadaceae; genus Alishewanella; species Alishewanella perlucidum. Next base: position 9,641 of record NZ_KB907725.1, read on the forward strand.
CATACTTTTGGCAAACTGTTGCAGCGCCTGCTCGGCATCGGCCAGTGACGGCTGTTGCAGCAAACTCAGGTGCAGGGTGTTCAGAGCATGAAAAATATGTTCGTTCTGGCGGGCAACCGACATTAAGCGGGTGATATCATCTTCCAGTGCGGCAATTTTGGTTCGTTGCATTTCCAGCTGACGCTCAACCAGCGACACGCTGCCCCGTTGCTGATGCGGCAGGCGCATGTGTTGTAACAGCTGCGGGTACTGTTGAAAAAACTCCGGGTGGTCCTGCAAATAATCCAGTACCACAGTGGCGGCAATAGCGTCTTTATCCTGAGTCAGGGTGTCGTTCATAACGAAAGTTGTCCATCAAATACGTGTTCAGCCGGGCCGGTCATTTTCACAACCTGGCCAGGCCCATTCCAGCGAATGTGTAAGGTGCCACCGGGTAAGTCAACCTGCACCTGTGGCCCGAGTTTTTTCTGCAGCTGGCCAATGACCGCAGCAGCACAGGCACCGGTACCACAGGCCAGGGTTTCTCCGGCGCCGCGCTCCCATACCCGCAGTTTAATATGCTGTGGTGACACTATCTGCATAAAGCCGATATTGGCTTTTTGCGGAAAGCGCTCATGCACTTCTAAAAGAGGGCCCAACTCTGCCACATTGGCGCTGGCAATATCTTCAACTTCCAGCACCGCGTGCGGGTTACCCATAGAGGCTACGCCACAAAGCACAGTATGCTCGTCAGCCCGCATAATGTAGGTGGCTTCCTGCTTTTGAGCTTTAAACGGCACCAGTGCCGGATCCAGCTGCGGCACGCCCATGTTTACCGTTACCTGGCCATCCTGCTCAACATACAGAGTAATTTTGCCCGATTTGGTACTTACCTGAATTTTGCTTTTATTAGTCAGGCCGCGATGACGGACAAACTTAGCAAAGCAGCGGGCACCATTGCCGCATTGCTCAACTTCACTGCCATCGGCGTTAAAAATCCGGTAATGAAAATCCAGCTCAGGGTCATACGGTGGCTCTACCATCAGCAACTGGTCGAAGCCAATGCCGAAGTTGCGGTCCGCCAGCTGGCGAATTTGCTCTTTGGTAAGAAACAGATTCTGGCTAACACTATCGACCATCATAAAGTCGTTGCCCAGGCCGTGCATTTTTGAAAAGTTAATGATCATCAAAGCCTTATTACTGTTCGCTTAGCAGCTTTTCGCCGCGCCATAAATCCTGCCACTGTTCGCGTGCCCGGATTAAGTGGCAGTGGTTACCCTCCACCATCACTTCAGCCACCCGTGGCCGGCTGTTATAGTTGGAGCTCATGGTAAAGCCATAAGCGCCCGCCGAGCGCACCGCCAGTAAATCGCCCTCAGCAATGGCCAGCATGCGGTCTTTGCCAAGAAAATCACCGGTTTCACATACCGGGCCTACTACATCATACAGCTGGGCGGTTGCACTACTTTGCTGACTTACCGGCACGATATTCTGCCAGGCACTGTACAGCGCTGGCCGGATTAAATCGTTCATCGCTGCATCGACAATAGCGAAGTTCTTTTCCTGACCTGGTTTTAAATATTCCACTTTGGTCAGCAAAATGCCGGCATTGGCCATAATAGCGCGGCCGGGCTCCATGATCAGTTCCAGCTGCGGATATTGTTGCAAGCGCTCTACCACTTTGCTGATATAGGCATAAGGTTCGGGCGGCGTTTCTTTGTCGTAGGTAACGCCCAGGCCGCCACCGATATCAATATGGCTAAGCTGAATGCCTTCTTGTTTCAGCGCTTCAATTAACTGCAGCAGCTTTTCCAATGCTTCTAAAAACGGCTGGGTTTCGGTGAGCTGCGAGCCGATATGGCAATCTACCCCCACCAGCTGCAGATGGCTCATCTGGCTTGCGGCCCGATAAATGTCTGGTGCCTTTAAAATATCAACGCCAAACTTATTGGCTTTTAAGCCGGTAGAAATATAAGGATGGGTTTTGGCATCGATATCCGGGTTTACCCGCAAGGATACCGGCGCCATGATATTCAGGCTGCTGGCCACCTGTTGCAGACGTTCCAGTTCAGCCTCTGACTCAACATTAAAACATTTAATGCCCAGCTGCAGCGCAAAACGCATATCGTCGGCGGTTTTCGCCACCCCGGAAAACACCACTTTCGCCGGATCGCCGCCAGCGGCAATCACCCGGCGCAGTTCACCACCTGAGACAATATCAAAACCACTGCCCAGCTTACTCAGTACATTTAACACTGCCAGATTACTGTTGGCTTTTACCGCGTAACAAACCAGGCTATGCGGATGCGCCGCTGCGGCATTGGCAAATGCCTGATAATGGCGCTCGATGGTTGCTTTTGAATAGACATAGCAAGGGGTGCCGAATTCAGCCGCCAGCTTATGCAGATCCACCTGTTCGGCGTGCAGCGTATTGTGCTGATAATTAAAGTGGTCCACGGCTTGGCTCCTCACTGGCGCTGGGTTGCTGTTCCCCGGCGGTTTGCGCTACCGGCTTTTGTTGGGCCGGCTCTGCCACTTCTGGTGCAGCTTGTGGTAAGGTAAGAGGCCCTTTTTGACCACAGGCAGTTAGCATAATGCTGCCCAGCAATAAGCAGGCAGGCAAAAGAAACTGGGATGAAATGCGCTTCGTTTGCATGGTTTCTATTTCTTTAACGGCTTGAGGCTCTATAATCGCATCCTTAGCGATAAAAGCAAACAGGTGACGCAGATGAATGACTTAGAATATGACGAATTAACCGACAATACCCTGTTAGCGGTAGAAGAGGCGATTGAGCAACTTGAGCTTGATTTAGACTACGAATCGCATGGTGGCTTATTGTCGATAACCTTTCCGGATCAAAGCAAAATTATTATTAACAAACAACCGCCACTGCAGCAGCTTTGGGTAGCTACAAAATTTAATGGCCACCACTTTGAATGGCGCAATCAGCAGTGGATTGATAACCGCAGCGGTAGCGAATTCTGGCAGCTATTGTCCGATGCAGCTTCAAAACAGGCTGGTAGCCCGGTGGAGCTGGCTCCGCAGCAATCTGGAACTGAATAATGGCGTTACTCCCTTTTGTTGATGTAAAACCAAACGGCCCGGTTAAGGCGGCAGTAATATGGTTGCATGGCCTTGGCGATTCTGGCCATGGCTTTGCACCTATAGTGCCGGAACTGAGGTTGCCAGCTGACGCCGGTATCCGGTTTTTGTTTCCGCATGCGCCCGAGCGACCGGTTACTGTTAATGGCGGTATGCGGATGCGCGCCTGGTACGATATTAAAACCATGGACTTAGCGCACCGGGCCGACGAAGCCGGCGTGCGTGAATCAGCCAGCGCAGTGCAGCAGTTGCTGGATAAACTTATTGCCGACGGTCTGAGTAGCGAGCAAATTGTGCTGGCAGGCTTTAGTCAGGGCGGAGTGATAGCGCTGCATTTGCTGGCCCGCTTGCCTTATAAGCTGGCTGGAGTAATGGCGTTATCAACCTATATGTGCGCGCCGGAAAAGCTGGCGGCAGAGACAACATCTGCTAATAAGGCAACGCCGGTGTTTATCGGCCATGGCAGCCAGGACCCGGTAGTGCCGATGGCCGCGGGCCAGCAGGCGTTTCATGCTTTAAAAAGCCTCGGCTTTAATGTCAGCTGGCAGGATTACCGGATGGAGCACAGTGTTTGCGCGCAGGAAGTGGCCGATATCAGCAGCTTCTTGCAACGCCGCTTAATGACAGTAAAGGAAAGCTAACATGAGCCAGATTGTACGTATTGCAACCCGCAAAAGCGCGCTGGCCTTGTGGCAGGCTGAATTTGTTAAAGCGGAATTGCTGCGTCACCACCCGGCATTACAGGTAGAGCTGGTGCCGATGTCGACTCAGGGCGATAAAATTCTTGATACGCCATTGGCAAAAATAGGTGGCAAAGGCTTGTTTGTTAAAGAGCTGGAAACTGCCATGCTCGATGGTCGGGCTGATATTGCGGTGCACAGTATTAAAGATGTACCGGTCGCCTTTCCGGACGGCCTGGTGCTGCAAACTATTTGCCAGCGTGAAGATCCGCGTGATGCTTTTGTTTCCAATCAGTTTCAGGATCTTTCGCAGTTGCCCCATGGTGCGGTGGTTGGTACCTCCAGCCTGCGCCGGCAATGTCAGTTAAAAGCATTACGGCCTGATTTAACTGTGCGTGACTTGCGCGGTAATGTTAACACCAGGCTGGCTAAGCTGGATAACGGCGAGTTTGCTGCCATTATTCTGGCCTCAGCTGGCTTAATCCGGCTCGGTTTTTCGGCGCGGATTGCCAGTTACCTTGAACCAGAGCAAAGCTTGCCGGCCAATGGCCAGGGCGCGGTGGGTATTGAATGTCGCAGTGACGATACCGCCATTCAGCAGTTGCTGGCGCCGCTGGAGCATCAGCCAACCCGATTATGTGTGCTGGCAGAGCGGGCGATGAACCGGCGTTTACAGGGCGGTTGTCAGGTGCCGATAGGGGCTTTTGCTACGCTTAAAGATGAGCAGCTGCAGTTACGGGGTCTCGTGGGCTCGCTCGATGGCAGCGTGATCATCCGCGCCGAGCAAACCGGCAACGCTGAGCTGGCCGAGCAAATTGGTCTGGCTGTTGCCGAGCAATTATTAGCCCAGGGCGCCGGCGCCATTTTGCAACAGGTATATCAGGCGAACGCATGAGCATAACCACGCCTTTTTTAATCACCCGACCGGCGGGCAAAGCCGACAATTTGCTGGCCAGTCTGGATGAACAGGGCGTTGCTTATAGTTATCAGCCATTGATTACCACGCAGCAGGTGACGTTGAAAGCGAAAGACATCAGCTTGCTGGAGCAGGCTGAGCTGGTTATTTTTGTCAGTGTCAGTGCGGTCCATGCGCTGGAACAGCAAATCAAGCCGCAGCAGTTGCCGGGGCATTTGTTTGCGGTCGGCAGCACTACCGCAGGGCTGTTACAACGCTGGACCAGCCGGGAAGTAATAGTACCGCAGGACCAGCGTAGCGAAGGTTTGCTGGCGTTACCGCAGTTACAACAGGTTAGTGGTAAGCAGGTGGTGGTAGTGCGCGGCAACAGCGGCCGTGAACTGCTTAAACAGCAATTGATTGCCCGCGGTGCTACCGTTAAATATGTACAAAGTTACACCAGGTTGCCATTGCCACTGGATGGTGCCCAGCTGTGGCAGTTGTGGCAGCAACAACAGGTACGCTGTATTGTAGCTACCAGTAACGAAATTTTGCAGCAGCTGTTCGCCTTAATGCCCGAGGCTGGTGTGGCCTGGCTGCAGCAGCGGCATTGGCTGCTGGTAAGCCCGCGCATGCAGGAGCAGGCATTGGCACTTGGGATTGGCCCACAGCACATCAGCCGGGCAGAAAATGCCAATGATCAGGCGTTGCTGCAGCAAATTATTCAGCTTAACAAGGAAATATTATGAGTGAGCAGGCAGAGTTAACCCCGGCTGAAGAATCCGCAGCACCACTGGAGCAATTAAAGCAGCAAATTGCTGAGCAGGAGCAACGTCCTGCCGGTGCTGGCCGCGCCATAGCTGTGCTGGCATTACTGTGCTCACTTTTGTTGGCCGCAGCAGTGGCTGCGGCGGGTTACTGGTTATGGCCACAATGGCAGCAAATGCAAAATCAGCAACAGCAATTGCAGCAGGCACAGCAGGAGATTAACCGGCAAAGTGCTGAGTTGCTGAGTAGCAGCCAGAGCCAGCTGCAGCAAAGTCTGAGCAGCCAGCAACAGAGCCTGAGTGCCTTCGAGCAACAATTAACTGCCGCTCAGCAACGCCAGCAACAACAATTACAGCAGCAAATGCAGGCCGTGCGCGAGCTGGTGCAGCAAAGTGACGGCGCACCGCCGCGGCATTGGGCCCTGGCTGAAATTCAGTTTTTGTTAAAACGGGCGGATTACAGCCTGTGGTTAAATCAGGATATCAACAGCGCCCGCTTGTTATTGCAACGGGCGCAGCAGCAACTGGCCGGGCTGGATGACGCCTCTTTAATTAACGTGCGTCAGGCGATCGCCGCTGATCTAACAGCGCTGGCTGCGTTAAAAAGTCCCGATCTGAGCGCCGTGCATGTTGAACTGGCCCAGATGCGCAAAAGCAGTATGGGCTTGCCGCTGAAACAGCAACAAACTGAGCTCAGCGTTACCGTGGCAGAGCCGCAAGGCGAGCTGAAAAACTGGCGCAGCACCTTAAAGTATTACTGGGACAGTAGCCTGCAGCAGTTGTTTTCAGCCCGGGTGGCGATGCCGGAAGATTACTTCAACCTAACTGAAGAGCAACAACTGATGGTGCGGATTGCCCTTAATCAGCAGTTATTACTGGCACAGCTAGCTGTGTTATCAGGTGAACCCGCGGTGTATCGGAGTGCCTTGCAACAAGCCAGTGATCAGCTGCAGCGTCATTTTCAGGCGACTGAACCTGCGGTACAGCAACTAAGTGAAAAACTACTGGCACTGGCGGCCATTGATATCACTGAACAACAGCTGCCAGCATTGCAAAGTGGCCCGCAATTGCAGGATTACCTGCAAAGCATGGCGGAGACAGAATTATGATCAAGGCCATTCTGCTAATAGCAATACTGGCCCTGGCGATGTTATTAGGGCCGGTGTTAACTAATAACCCTGGCTATATCAAACTGGTACTGGCCGGCTACGTTATTGAAATGACAGCGCTGGGTTTTGCTATTGTGCTGATAGTGGCGTTGCTGGTGTTGTATTTGCTGGTCAAAGTAGTACGCCACTTGCTACGAATTCAACATTTTTCCCTGAATTTTTTCAGTTCCCGCCGTGAGCGCAAAGCCAACCGGGCATTTGCCAGTGGACTTCATGCCTATGCCAGGCGGCAGTGGGCTGAAGCCGCCAGCCAACTGCAACTGGCGCTGCAAGCCGGCGACTTCAGCCAGGAGAAACGTTTTTTGGCAGCTTATGCCGCGTTTTACGCTGGCGATTATGATCAGGCAAAAAGTGTAGTGGCAAAGTTGGCAGAAGATGACCCAAACCGTCAGTATCTGGAAGCCGAGATGTTGTTGCACCAGGGCCATGCCAGCCAGGCTGTGCTGACTCTGGAAGCCTTGCTGCAACAACCGCCGGTAGACCCTGCGCTTGGCCAATTATACCTGCGTGCCTTGCAGCAAGCCGGCCAGTGGCAACAGCTATTGGTGGCAGCTGGTCGGGCAGCAACCGGGCATTGGTTTGATAAAGTGAGCTGGCGGCAACAACGTTTTGCGCTTTATCCACAGGCAATTCGCCATCTGGCCGGTGAAGCAGGATTTGATCAACAACAGAATGACTGGCAGGCGTTACCCGCCAAAGAACGTAAATCAGCGGCGGCAGCACTTGGCTTAGCCTGGGCTGAAGCCAATGCTGGTCAGGCTGATGCGGCAGAAAAACGGTTGGTGGCGGTGTTGTCGCTGGCAGATATTGCACCAGCGTGGCCGCATCTGCGGCAAATAGCACTGGGCCACTCGGTTTTGCGCTTGCGCAAGCAAACTCAACACTGGTTGCGTGATAATCCGAGTAATGGCTACCTTTATGCGGTGCTGGCCTATCTGGCAGAGCAGGAAGGCGAGCAACAACAGGCGCAACAAGCCTGGCAAAAAGCCCGGCAGTACCAGCCTGAACTACGTTAATGTCACCTTTACTTAGTGGCCTGGCTGCGGTAGCGCAGCCAGATGCGAGGTTGTTAATTCTGGGTAGCATGCCGGGTGCGAAATCGCTGAAGCAGCAACAATACTACGCCCATCCCCGTAATGCATTCTGGCCGCTGATGGCCAGCATTCTTAATTTTGATCCGACCTTAAGTTATCCCGGGCGGTTGCAGGCTTTAATTGCGAGGCAGGTAGCGTTGTGGGATGTGATTGGTTTTTGCCAGCGTCAGGGTAGCCTGGATAGTGCGATAAGTGCGGAGCAGCCCAACGATTTTAGCTGTTTTATGCAACAGCATAGCCAGATCAGCGCTATCGCCTTTAATGGTGGTAAAGCCTGGCAAAGTTTCCGGCGGCAGGTTATTGGCAAACAGCAATTACCTGACGGGTTGCAACTACTGCAACTGCCTTCCACCAGCCCGGCGCATGCCAGCCTGAGCTTTGCCGATAAACTTCAGCATTGGCAAAAACTGGCGCCGTTGCTGCCTGATAACTGACATTATCATTTTTCAGGTAAACTTTTCCTGCATCAGGTACCTGTCGGTTTTTTTTACAATTGCATGAATTTTCTGCTTGACAGCATGCTTATTCAGGTCAATATTGAAAAGTAATTAAACAGTCATCAAACTATGTTACGAACCTAATCTTATGCAAAAACTGTTATGCGGAGCCAGTAAATTACTGTGGTCGGTTGCCAAACCGGCTAATCTGCATAACTATTTGCATGAGTGCGCCACCGACTATCACTTGTCTGAGTGGTTCGACGAATAGCCACCTCCCTCTGAGTTAGCTCCAAAATCTTTTGCCTGGCGTTTGGCCATGCGAAGAAACTTGGCCTGTTGGCCATTTCCTAAAACAAAACTATATGCAGGAAGTAAAAATGAAAGCACTAAGTCTGTTAGGCGTGGTTGCGCTATTGCTTTGTGGCAATGCGCAGGCCTGTTTATTACTAGAAAGCGAAAACAATAATAGCGAAAGTGGTGCCGATGGTCCGCTGTGCAGCGGGGTAGCGGTGCAAGCCAGTATTGGCAGCCGCAACGATCAGGACTGGTTTTATTTTGATACTACCGCAACCGGTGATATCAATGTCAGCCTCAGCCACGGCAATAACGTTGATTTTGAGTGGTTTCTATACCGCTCAAGCGGCAGTTACATAGCTTCAGGCCAAAGCAGTGCCAACCCGGAAACTGGCAGTTATGTTGCTTCGCCCGCCGGGCCACATTACCTAAAGGTGACCCGTTACAGTGGCACCGGCAATTACCAGTTAACGGTAAATTTTAGCGGAGAAAGTGGCGGCGGTGGCACCAACCCTGAGCCTGAACCTGAACCAGAGAACTGTAATTATGGTAACCGACCCTCGAAACCTGGTGGCTTAAGCGCAACCCTGCTGGGTAGCAGTAACGATGTTTGTGTCAGTCTGACTACCCCGGCATTACTACTGATGGGCGGCGGTGCCGATGTTGATACGGCATTCGCTAACCGGATCAAGCCGCATATAAAAGGGGGTAATGTGGTGGTGCTACGTACTTCTGGCACCGCAGCTTATAACGATTATTTGCAGGGTTTAACCGATGCCGCCTCGGTAGAAACCTTAATTGTAAATACCCGCACCAAGGCCAATAGTGACTACGTTGACTGGGCAATTCGCAGTGCCGAGTTCGTATTTATTGCTGGTGGTGATCAGTCTGACTATCTGAATCAGTGGCAAGGCACCAGGGTGCAGGATGCCTTAATGCATGTTTATAACAAAGGTGGCGCATTAGGCGGTACCTCGGCTGGTAACCATGTGTTGGGCGAGTTTATTTATGATCCGGATGGGGTGCTGGGTGCCATCAGCTCAGAAGCGGTAACAGATTTCTGTCATGAAACGATTAACATCAGTAGCAACTTTCTGGGGCTGCCGGTGTTAGATGGCATTATTACCGATACTCACTTTAAACAGCGTGACCGGATGGGCCGCTCGGCGGTGTTCCAGGCCAAGCTGGGCAGTACTGGCCGGGTCGTGGCGGTATCAGAAGCAACATCACTGTTTGTCACCGCAGACGGCAATGGTGTGGTGGATGGCAGCCATGAGGTTTACGTGTTGCGTGCCGATGGCCAGACCCAGTATCAGCAAACCAGCTGTGGCCAGCCGGTCATCATCAACGATTTACTGCGCTATAAATTATTACCAGGCCAGAGCTACAACCTGCTGAACAATAGCAGCAGTGTCAGCCCATCGAGACTGAGTATAGATGGCCGTAGTGGCAGTTTCTATAATCCGACTAATCCCTATTAAGCCTGGTTTAGTGAGTTAAGTGCAGTCTGCCACCACAAGGTGGCAGACTTGTTTAAGGTAAAGTGAAAATGAAATTATGTTTATTACTGCTGGTTTTACTGCTGAGCGGATGCAGCCAGCAGGGATTGGAGGCAGATACCAAAACAGCACTGGATGTCATTGCTAATGCTGAGCAATGTGGCTTCGGGCCACGGCCAATAAAACCTGTCTCTCTGCAGCGTTTTGCTGTCGGCTATAACGAAGATGTTTGCGTGCCTTTATCGCCGGAGCAAGCAGGCATTATTCTGATGGGTGGCAGTACTGATGTGGACAGCATTTTTACCGATAAAGTGCGGCCGTATATTCAGGGTGGCAATGTGTTGGTCTTGCGGACGCAGGGCGCAGCCGGCTACAACGATTACTTGCTGAATTTATTGCAAGCCGCATCGGTTGAGACCTTGTTGGTTGATAGCAGGGATAAAGCAAACAGCGATTATGTGAGCTGGGCATTGCGCAGCGCCGAGTTCATTTGGTTTGCCGGGGGTGATCAGTCAACCTATATTGCAAACTGGCAAGATACTGCATTGCAACAGGCCTTGCATGCCGCTTATCAGCGTGGGGCCATTATTGGAGGCACTTCGGCTGGCAATGCCATTCTCAGTAGTATTATTTATAATCCTGATGGTGTTGGTAGTGCAGTGTCATCAGAAGTGGTACAAGATTTCTGTGATACTAATATCGCTTTCAGCCCGGACTTTTTAAAAGCGCCAATGCTGGGCAATACCCTTAGCGATACCCATTTTAAACAACGCGACAGAATGGGCCGGCTTATGGTGTTTCTGGCCCACCATCAACAACAGCAAATTACCGGTATCGGCGTATCAGAGCGCACTGCGCTATGGGTCGAGCGCAGCGGCAATACCGAGGTTTTCGGCGAGCATGAAGTTTACCTGCTGCGTGCTGATCAGCAAACGAACTTCAGGCAAACTGAGTGTGGTAAGCCGGTAATTATTGATGACCTGCTGTATTACAAACTGCAGAAAGGCCACAGCTATCACTTACTCGACCATACCAGTGCAGTTCCAGCCAGCCGGATAAGTATTAATGGTAATAACGAAAACTTTTATACCCCGGCAAATCCTTACTAAACTTAAGGAATTATTGCCAAGTTCATCTGACGTCGGAATTAATTGCTGCGCTAAGGGTCTGATGCTGACAAAACAACATCAGGCCCGGGACAGCAATCTTTGGCAGCGGTTACACACCCTTTAAAGCGTTTGATCAGTGAATATGGTAACCCGGTGCTGCTGGCACTGCTGGTACATGCTCTGCTAGCTGCCATGCTTGTCAGCATAAAATTTCGTGCCCCTGTTCAGCTGCCGCTGTCCGAGCCAATCACTTCATTTTTATATCAACCACCTCCGCCCGGCCAACCAGTCGTTACTGAGCAGACACCAGAGCAGGGCCAACCAGATAGGGCAACCGCCAGAGAGTCAAAGGTTACAGATAATGCCGGTACAGCAAGTCCGCAAACAGAACTGTCCGAAATGGTCCCTGAGGTAATTGTACCGAGCCAACAGTCGGTGTCGGTTAGTCGGGACAGGTCTCTAACAAGCAACAGCCTGACCCAACGTGCCCTGAACCAGGTAGCCAAACCTGATCAGGCAGCCATTGACCGCGCCGCAACTGCCAGCTACCAGCAATCCTTACAAAAGCAGCAACAGCCGCGGTTAACAGTGGATAAAAAGCACTGGCCGCTTAGTCAGGAGCCGGCAAAACAAGTTGTGGCGAAATTAGATGATGGTAGGCAAATAATCCGAACAAGAGAGGGGTGTCGAATTGCCGACCCAATGCTGGACGGCTTTGCGGCGCTAATGGCCGCAAAGCCAGTGCCCTGCGGCGATGAAATCAGTTCCAGTGAGCTGTTAAAGCAGGCACTGGATAAGCACATTAAGCGTTAGTTACTCAAGCATCAGCAGGTAAACGCTGGATTGTTAAACCGCACCACTATTTAAGGCATCGTGTTGCCTTAATCTGCCGGATTTGAAAAACGTTCAGAAAGCAACACATCTAAGGGCTTTCGTTTTGCCTTTTTCTGTTAACAGGCTAAAGTTAAATCCGTCGCACTTAGAGACGTAGGCATTGATTTGTCGATATTTTGAGCACCCAAATTGGCAACGTTAAATCCGTTTTGGCGTCAATCTGCCGCTCAGCGCTAACTATAATTAAAGGATGTCTTACTTTAGATGTTTGATATAGGATATGAGGTAGCAGCACGCAGTCGCAACCTGCATCTTGCTTGCTTTAGGAGACATGTTCTGGCATTACATTGGAGACGTCCTATTTGTTCTGCAGCTGTGCGCTGGCTTTGCATTTTCATCACTGGATGCGGTCTATCGTTTGCTGCGGCAGGACAAACGAAACCAACACTACAGCTCAGTGGTGCAGAGCAGGCATGGCTTGCCGCACAACAAGGGAAAACTCTGACCGTCGGCTTTGATCCTTATGCGGGACTCGATAGCTTTGAGTTGCAAGGGCGTCTGGTTGGGTTGCTGCCTGAATTACTAAAGGACATACAAACTCAACTCGGTATTCAGATTGTTCCTGCGGACGTTAAAAACTGGGACGATGCGTACCTAAGATTTATTTCTGGAGACATAAACATCTTATACGGGGCAAACCCAACGCCTGAACGCGAATTAATCATGCGGTTCACTCAGCCAGTTTGGAAGCATCCATATACCGTATTTGCCCGAAAAAATGACCCGGTCCAATCACTAGGCGATTTGGATGAGAAGCCGGTTGGTTTTTTGCGCAATGATTTTGTTATTCAACAACTGCCAAAAGAATACCCAAGAGTCCGCCCAAAAAGTGTCGAGTTTGACGAGCCAGGCCACGCCTTGCTGGCTTTGGTATTGGGCCAGGTGGATGGTTTTGTCACTTCTGGTGGCGGCGTCGAATTCGAATATTTGTATGCGCACCCAGAGTTGACTCTAATTGCCGAACTACACGTCATTACTTCAGATATGACCCTGGCGGTGTCAAAAGATCAGGCTGTTTTCGCGAGCATTCTCGATAAGTACATTGCCTATAGGAAGGAGACGATCCGCGACTTAATGCGTGATGCCGTCCGTTTGTACAATCGGAAGATTTTTCGTTTAACCGAAGCTGAGCTCAGCTGGCTTGATCAAAAGGGCGAGGCCGTTGTCGGCGTCGCTGCAGACTACCTGCCGTTTGACTACTTCCATCAAGGTGAATACCGTGGTATTGCCGGCGAAATGTTAAAACGTGTGGCAGATAGTTTGGGTATCCGTTTAAAAGTGGTCAGTGGGTCTTTTGCCGAAATTATGCAACAGGCCAGCGCCGGCAAGATTGATATTGTCAATATGGCAAAAACCGAAGATCGGTTAAAAAGCTTTATATTTCCCCATCCCATCAGCGCCGAGCGGGATATTATCGTGGGCTTAAAAACCAGCGCACCGGTGCAAGATATTTACCAATTAGAAGGGTTACCAGTGGCGGTGATTGAGGGTTTTTGGCATGAAGAATTTTTAAATCAAAATCTCAAAAATCCGATCTTGATCAAAACATCGGACATAAAGGAATCGCTCCAGTTACTGCGTAGTGGCAAAGTTGCCTACATTGTTGAAAACCCGACCGTGGTAGAGTTCTATATTAACGGATTGGGCTATAGCAATGTGGTAAAGCGTGGTAACACAAGCAAAGACTCGTTTGTCTACTTCGGTGTGAGCCGTCATGAACCAGAGTTAGCCTCGATCATGGACAAAGTGATTCCCCTGATCCGCTTTGAGGAAGTGAAATTCGCGGCAATTCAAGGTGTGCCCAGCTTACAAAACGAAGCGAATATTCAGTTGCTAAAACTGGTCGCCGTCATGGGCGTTGCTTTACTATTTATTGTGCTAATCACTGTCCTCGTGGTGCGCCGTCTGGTGGAACAAAAGGCCAGAACGCAACTGCTAATCGAACGCGAGCATTTTCTCTATACTGACACTTTAACCGGTTTTCATAACCGCAACGCCTTTAGCAATAAAGTTGAAACAGCAGAAGTTGGTTGTTATCCGCGAGCCGTCGTTGTTGCTGATTTGAACAACCTGAAGCAGGTCAATGATGAATATGGTCATGCCGCAGGGGATGCCCTATTGGTCATGTTTGCCGAACAAGTCAGAATTCAATGGCCGCAAAGCGAGTGTTATCGCATTGGTGGTGATGAGTTTTTGATTTTGCTGTCCAACACCACCGAAACTGAGCTAATCCGCGCTCTGGAAGCGTTTAGGATCCGCTGCCAAAACGTTCATTGTCAATTGCCAGATGGCAGTCGTATGCAAACCAGTGCTGCTATGGGGTATGCTTTTCAAGAAAATGCGGAAGCCTCTCTCGACAAGATCATCGCATTGGCTGATGCCCAGATGTACCAAGTTAAAGCAAGTATGAAAAGGCGTCGCTCTGATGAGCAGGACCTAATCAATCACACTAGTCAATAGCTTTGCTGATTTCACTTCTGAACAAGTCCCGGTAAGCTTACTGCCTTGTATCGATGTAAACACATTAAGCGTTAGTTGCTCAAGCCTCAGCAATATGCTGTTCAAGCCGTTGTTTAAGCTCACCATCAATGGCCACGGCTTTGCCTGTTTGCTGATCAAGGCAAACAATAGTCACTTCAGCATCAGCCGCGATGGCGTCTTTACCGGCAATTCGCACTTCCTGTTTAACCACAGCGCTTTTGCCGCCAATTTTGCTAAAGCGGGTAAATATTTCCAGGGTATCGCCCATGGTGGCGGCCACCCGGTAGTTAATATTAATATTTACTATAATCCAGGCCAGCTTATGTTTGGCGAACCACTCGATATCGCCACTGTCTTCCAGGTAACCCCAGCGTGCTTCCTCCAGAAACTCCAGGTAACGGGCATTGTTCACATGCTGATAAATATCCAGGTGATAGCCACGAACTTTAATCAGGGTTTTATGTTGCATAAAGAAGGTCCTGTTCTATTGAAAGGCGTCAAGTGTGGCATAGTTTAACTGGCCATACCAGATGGTTGAAATACTAGTTGTAACTAAAAAAGATACTGCAGTGGCTGAAACCATCTGCTACCCTATGTTGAAATAAAAAAATTAACAGGGAATCGTCATGCGTTATCTATTTTTAACATGTTTGCTGCTTTGGTCTGGTACGGGCCTGGCTGCAAATTGGTTGGATGCCATGCTGGCCTACGATGCCAAAGATTATCAGTCAGCGCGGGAAGGCTTTACTGAGCTATTAGAAGTAGGTAATGACATGGCAGCATTTAATCTTGCAGCCATGGCGTATCACGGCGAGGGAGAGGATGTTAACCTGGCCAAAGCAGTGGCTTTTTTTGAACTGGCGGGCGTGCTGGGGCATCCGACGGCCAGCCAATTGGCAAATCAGCTTAAAAGTAAACTGACACCTGAGCAGAATCGCACAGTGCAACAAGATCTGTTGGCATTGCAGGAGCAAGTTTTCATTCCCAAAGTTGTGCCGACAGCCCCTGAAAATTCTGCATATGAAATGCCTACAGCGATAAAGCGGGTGCATCCGCGTTACCCTAAAGAAGCGGCAATGAATGGCCAGTTTGGTTATGTAAATGTAAGGTTTCTGGTAGACGAGTCGGGTAGCGTAACATCAATTGACACTCTGGATGCTTTTCCGCAAGGGGTGTTCGAAAAGTCGGCTATCCGCGCTATAAAACGCTGGAAGTATCAACCGAGTGATAAAAAGCATCTGGTCAGGGTTAAGCTTGATTTCACCCTGGATGGTTATGTTGATGCCATTCAGTTAACTAAGCTGATTGAGAAAGAAAAATTGTGGCAGTATGCCGTGGCTGGAGTACCAAATTATCAGGAGGCGCTTGGCACCTTACTAGAGTTAGCCGCATCTTATAGCCAGCATTATTTTGTTGAAGACAAAACGGCAAAGGTAACAGCAGAGTTACCTGATTTATCCGTTTTTGCCAGCAAAAAAACACCCGGCATAGAAATCGAACAGTTTAGTGGTTGGGCTACAATCAAGCTCAATGAACAGGGTATTATTACCGGAGTTAGCTCACATAAATTATATCCGGATAGCCAGAATATTGACCTTGTTGGCCTGCAGGTAAGCAAAGAGGGAGCCGCCGGCGAATATCGGATTACCCGCTTATCTGATAAATTATCAGCAAATATCAATGTAGAACACGTTATAAAGGTAGCGTCGTCGCTTACCCCTTATTTTTGGTGGGAGTTAGCAGCGCGCAATGGAGATCAACGTGCTCAGCAAATTATGGCGGCAAACGATTCCCGTTGGGAGCGCTACCTGCTGTCGAAGAACGATCCGGTAGTGCTGGCCTGGACGGGCAGTAGAATGATTCTGGAAGGAAACCGCAAGCAAGGCATGGCATTACTGGAACAGGCTATCGCGCTTAATTACCCGCAGGCCCGTGAGATGAAAAAGCAGCTGATGTAATTAGTTGCCGGCAATAATACGTTATCGCCGGCAAAGATATTTATAAATACTGGTTAAGATCAGGTATTAGGCTCAGATATACGCAAACGCATCGGCAAACATATGCTCGCGGTGGGCGCCCTTTTCGGCAAAGGCTTCACGGACTACTCCTGCCATCGCAAAGGGGCCGGCGATATAAATATCGTAGGCTTCCAGCGAGACAAAATCAGCTAACACTGCTTCATGTACCAAACCAGTGCGGCCTTGCCAGTCTGCGTCGGGTTGCTGCACTACCGGTATAAAGCGGAACTGTTTCTGCTGGCTGGCCCATTGTTGTAACTCAGCTTGATAATACAACGCATCCTGGTGGCGCACTCCCCAATATAAAAACACCGGCTGGCTGGTGTTTGCCTTGCTAAGTGCTTGTGCTATGGCATAAACGTAAGAGAAGCCGGTACCTCCGGCCAACAAAATCACCGGCCTGTTGCTGTTATTGCGCAGCTGCGCCTGGCCCAGGCCAATTTCTGCCATTACTGGTAAGCCCGCCCGGAATTGCTGTGCAATATGGGTTAGTGCCGCACTGGACCAGGTATCGCCTGCCGGGGTGCCAATATGCAATTCCAGCTGGCTGCTACTGGCAATACTGGCGATGGAGAAAGGCCTTTTATCTTTTACACTTAACACCAGTTGCAAATATTGGCCAGCACTGTAATCAGCTGCCTGTAGTGGGCTTAACACCACTTTACTGATCCCTGGTGCCAGCGCTTCTATCGCAATTACATTACAGGCTACAGCAGTGTTGCTGGTGTTCGCATTGTTCGTCATAAAGCTCTCGTTCGCTAGCGGCAGTCAGCCACTGATAAAAGGGTGGTGCAATACCAGGTCGCTGACCGGATAAGCCAGGCAACAATAAGTAAACTGCTGTTGTTTGTCCACTTCACTCAGCGGTTGCGGCTCGTTATAACGTACTTCACCACTTTTAAGTTTGCAGACACAGCTGGTGCAGACGCCTTGCCGGCAACGGTTTGGCAAATCGATGCCACTGCGCAGGGCGGCACTAAGAATAGTTTCGCCGTCCTGCACCGTAAAACTGAGTTGGGCCGGCGCTATGGTAACCTGGAAGCTCAAAGCCTGGGCTCCTTCACCGGCAGGACGATACCCAGGCTGTCCCAGATGGCATCTACCCGCTGCTTCGTGGTCTGATCCATGACGATAGGCTCACCCCACTCTCGGCTGGTTTCGCCCGGCCATTTGTTGGTAGCGTCCATGCCCATTTTCGAGCCTAAGCCAGATACCGGCGAGGCAAAGTCGAGATAATCTATCGGGGTGTTCTCCACCAGGGTAGTATCGCGGGCCGGGTCCATCCGGGTGGTTATAGCCCAGATCACATCCTGCCAGTCACGGGCATTGATATCGTCATCGCAGACAATTACAAACTTGGTATACATAAACTGGCGCAAGTAAGACCAAACCCCCATCATTACCCGCTTGGCATGGCCCGGGTATTGTTTTTTCATGGTGACAACTGCCAGCCGGTACGAGCAGCCTTCAGGTGGCAGGTAAAAGTCGGTAATTTCCGGAAACTGCTTTTGCAGGATCGGCACAAATACTTCATTCAGGGCCACGCCCAGTATTGCGGGTTCATCTGGTGGCCGGCCGGTATAGGTGCTGTGGTAGATAGGGTCTTTGCGCATCGTAATATGGGTAACGGTAAATACCGGGAAGTTATCCACTTCGTTGTAATATCCGGTATGGTCACCATAAGGTCCTTCCGGCGCCATTTCGCCGGGCGCAATATAACCTTCCAGCACAATTTCGGCGCTGGCCGGTACCTGCAGGTCATTACTGATACATTTCACTACTTCGGTGTTATCACCGCGCAGCAAGCCGGCAAAGCCGTATTCAGATAAAGTATCCGGCACCGGGGTTACGGCACCTAATATAGTTGCCGGATCGGCGCCTAACGCCACCGAAACCGGATAATTCTGGCCCGGGTTGGCCTTTTGAAACTCATAAAAATCCAGGGCACCGCCACGGTGCGATAACCAGCGCATAATCAGTTTATTTTTACTAAGCACTTGCTGGCGGTAAATGCCCAGGTTCTGCCGCTCTTTATGCGGCCCTCTGGTGACGGTTAGACCCCAGGTAATTAACGGGGCCGCATCGCCTGGCCAGCAGGTCATGACCGGCAGTTGCGTCAGGTCAACATCTTCACCGCTTAGTACAACTTGCTGGCAAGGGGCTTTTTTTACCTGCTTAGGTGACATATTCAGCACCTGCTTAAACAATGGCAGTTTGCTAAACGCATCTTTCAGGCCTTTTGGCGGCTCGGGTTCTTTTAAAAAAGCCAGTAGCTTACCCACTTCACGCAGCGCCGATACTTCTTCCTGGCCCATGCCCAGCGCCACCCGCTGTGGCGTACCAAACAAGTTGGCCAGCACCGGCATGCTATAGCCTTTCGGGTTTTCAAATAAAATGGCCGGGCCCCCGGCACGCAGGGTTCGGTCGGCAATTTCGGTCATTTCCAATACCGGGTCTACTTCTGCGGTTACCCGCACCAGCTCGCCACGCTGTTCCAGCTGGCTGATAAAATCGCGTAGGTCTTTGTATTTCATACTTGGCATCGGCCCTGTAAGTTATTGCAGGCTATTATACAGCTCTGGCCCGTGCTTGCCAGTTTGGCCGGCTAAGCACCTGGAGTGATTTTTGGCTTACATTATTTTAGTTATAGAGCAATCAGAGCAGGCTATACGATGGACAAGCAAAAAAGGGTTATAAAATATCAGTGAAATTGCTTCGAACCAACGAGATTTAACGATTTATAGTTGGTAAAAACAGTTGATAATCGCTACAGTAAATAGTGATTTTTTCAGAAAATTAAGGTTGTTGATGGATTTTCCTGCACAAATTAAACAACAAACTTGTAGTGACTGTTTAAGCGGTCAATCTCTGGGTTTTCAGATCCGGATGGCGTTTCAGCCGATTATTGACTGGCAAAATCAGGTTATTTGTGGCTATGAAGCACTGGTGCGGGGCCCTGAAGGCCAGGGCGCCGGTTGGGTGTTTGAACATATTAACGACGGCAATAAATACTATTTTGATCAGGCTTGCCGGGTAAAAGCCATTGAAACTGCGGCCAGGCTTGGCTGCAATACTTATCTGAATATTAACTTCTTACCTAATGCTGTTTATAACCCGGAAACCTGTATTAAAGCCACCATCGAAGCCGCAGATTTATATGGTTTTGATTTAACCAAGCTAGTGTTTGAAGTGACCGAAGGCGAGCAAATACCAGATAAAGACCATTTAAACCGGATTTTTCGCAGCTATGCCAAACGGGGCTTCAAAACAGCGATTGACGACTACGGCTCAGGTTATGCGACACTGGACTGGCTGGTGGAACTAAAGCCGCACATATTAAAGCTGGATATGCAGCTTATCCGTAATATTGAAAATAACCCTGCCAAGCAGTTTATAGTGGAGCAAACTATTTCTCAGTGTGAGCTGCAAGGCACGCAGGTATTGGCCGAGGGTGTGGAAACTAAAGCTGAACTGGAATGCCTGTTAGGGTTGGGCATTCGTTATTATCAGGGCTACTATTTTGCCAGGCCTGAGCTGGAACGGTTAATTACCACCGCCGAGTTAAGCGGTATGTTATAAAAAAGGCGCCGAAGCGCCTTTTCTTATAATGGGTTGTTGATTAGAAATCGTAACTGACTCTGCCATACACCAGCCGGCCAGAGCGGCCAAAGGGTGAATAGTTCGAAAACGGAGTATTGCCAGTGCCATTAAGGTTAATTGGAAAAGCATCCGGATATTCATCCAGCAGGTTATCAGCACCAAACGCCAGCTTCATATTGTCGGTTAGCTGATAGCGCGCTTCAATATCAATCAGGGTTGTGGCATCCAGGGTAAAGTCGTTGGCCGGGTTAGCATTGGGCGCTAACACTTCGCCATAACGGGTCGCCCGGAAGGTGGCGCCAAGGCGGTCTAAACTCCAGTTAACATGTGCTCCTAACTTATTTTTTGGGTTGCCTTTTTCAAAGGTCAGTACATTTACCCTGCCAAACAATGTCGGGGCCGGGTCCAGCGCCGATAGTTCTGCCGTTTCTGGCACCCGGGTCACATCGGTACTGTTAAAGTTAGCCACCAGGGTTAAATCGAAGCGGCCCATGTCGGCAGTATAAACCGGATAATTAGCCACAATATCTACGCCCTGGGTTTCGGTATCAACCCCATTAATAAAGAAGCGGCCACCGCCAATACCAATCAGGCCCAGCGACTCAAGGTAAGCCCGCACATTAGGCTGTGTCAGGTTTTCTGACAGCACTATCCGGTCGTCGATATCTATCCTGTAGCCATCAATGGTCAGTGAGAAATCACCAACCCGGAACACTGCACCCAGAGAAAAGTTAACCGACTCTTCGGCATCCAGCGGGGTGGCGCCCAGAGCAATGGCGGCCGGGTTATTTACCGGGAAAGTAGTAATATCAAACGGAATACCACCAATAAAGTTAGTGGCCGTACTGGTAAAATGTTGCTGCTGCAATGACGGCGCCCGGAAGCCATTCTGTAAACTGCCCCGCAGGCCAACGCTGTCACTGACATCGTAGCGTAATGCCAGTTTACCGGTAATATTATTACCAAAATCTGAATAATCCTCTGCCCGCAGCGCCACGGAACCCAGCAGGTTATCGGTGATATTGGCCTCCAGGTCAACATAAACACCCACTGCCCGCCGGCTTTCATCTACCGCATTGGCTGGCCTGAAGCCAGGAAATACCTGGGCGCCGGATTGAGTAGGGTTACCGTTTGGCAACAATACGCCGCCATTGCGGTAGGAGTCGGGTTCACCAGCAAAAATCGAGTAACCTTCACGGCGAATCTCAACGCCGGTTGCCAGGTTAACCGGTGAGGCAAAGCTGGCCACATCAAAAGACGTTACGCCTGATAAGTTAAATACCCACTGATTGTAGTCAAAGCCACCTGCATCAAATTCTGTTTTGCTGCTGGGGCCAATAGAGCGGTTAACGGTATTTTCAATGGTAAAGGCCATCTCATTCATGCCGTATACTACCGAAGCATCCATGCTCCACTCGGCCAGGTCCCACTCATAGCCGACAGCAAAGCTGGTATCCGTTACGTCTGGAGCAATAATGGGTAGAAAGCCGTCCGGATGCACTTCAATCACGTTGCGAGCGTCCAGCGCCCGTCGGTAAAAGCCGCCAGAGCGGGCTGACCTGTCCTGAAAGCTGGCCCAGCCATATAGCTTGCCACTGTCTAGCATCATGCCGGCATTGGCAAATAAGGTAAATTGCTGCAATTCTGGTTCACCATACCAGGCGTTAAACCGCTCAATGGTTTGTTCACGCGGGTCATACTCGCCGCCGACTAACGGATATTGCTGGCGATAGTCGTAACCACCCCGTTCAGTGCGTTCACCGTCTTTAAATTCAGCGGCCAGGGTCAGATAGCCATTGCTGGGCAGGGCAAAGCCTTTCCAGCCAGATAAGTTAATGGTTTCGCCATCATTTACACTACGTTTAATCTCTGCCGGTGCACTCCAGGTGGCATTAGCTGGGGGGGGCGTAGTAGGGGTGGTGTAAGCTGAATCCCGATAGCCATAAGATAAGGTGACGCTGCCACCTTCGCTGGCATCACGCAGCCGGACGTTAATTACCCCGGCTATGGCATCAGAGCCATACTGGGCTGAGGCGCCATCACGCAGTACTTCGACACTACGAATAGCCGCGGTCGGAATGGTATTTAAGTCTACCGCAGAACTGCCGCGGCCAACCGTGCCGTTTACGTTAACAAGCGAAGCGGCATGACGCCGTTTTGAGTTTACCAGCACTAAAGACTGGTCGGGGCCAAGACCGCGCAAGGTAGCCGGGCGAATGGTATCTGTACCATCCGCCAGACCCGGGCGAGGAAAGTTAAATGATGGTAATGCTACAGATAGCACCTGATTGAGCTCGGTCGAACCTGAACGCTCAAGTGCTTCAACCCCAATAATATCTATGGGTACTGCGGTATCATCCACTGAGCGGCCGGCAACCCGGGTGCCGGTAACGATGATTTGCTCTATTTTTTGCTCATCGGCTTGCTGGTTATTGTTGCTCTGCGCCTGCACTGCAAAAGCCGGGCTGAGCAAAGCGGCACTGATCGCCAATACCAGAGGGTGGATAGCTGCGCTGCGCATAGTAAACTCCTTGTTGTTATCATTAAAACGTAGGCTGCCGCATCGGGCTTGTCAAACTTCAGCAAACTTTGTTTCTATTATGCAATGCTGTGGTTAACTGCAGCGGGATCAATAGCCTGATATTTAGTATCGTGATCTTTCTCTAAAAACAGGTTAGCATGCTACAGACATCCAGATGGCTTTTATATCCGACTAAGGTCGCAGTGGGGCGTATCCATGCATAAAAATACTAAACTTATCGATGCCGGCCGGGCTAAAAAATACACGGGTTATGCGGTTAACCCCCCTGTGGTGCGGGCATCTACCATCATATTTGATACCTTTAGTGAACTGAAGCAGGCCACCTTGCAGCGCGGCAACCGGGTACCTTTTTATGGCCGGCGGGGCACCGATACCCATTTTGCGTTGCAGGAAGCCATTTGTGAACTGGAAGGCGGGGCCGGTTGTGCCTTGTATCCTTGCGGGGCAGCAGCAGTAAGCGGCGCCCTGCTGGCATTTTTACAAAGTGGTGATCACCTGCTGATGGTCGACAGCGTATACGAGCCCACCCGGGCCTTATGCGACAAGCTGTTAAAAGGCTTTGGTATTGAAACCACGTATTATGATCCGCAAATAGGTAGCGCTATTGCCGGATTAATTAAAGCGAATACCAAAGTGATTTTTCTGGAGTCGCCCGGCTCGCTAACCTTTGAAATGCAGGATATTCCGGCCATTTGTGCAGTGGCACAGCAGCATAATATTGTCACCATACTAGACAACACCTGGGCGTCGCCCATTTTATGCCAGCCGTTTGCGCTGGGGGTGGATATTTCTATTCAGGCGGCTACCAAATATATTGTCGGCCACTCCGATGTGATGCTGGGTACCGCCAGTGCTAACGAAAAGCATTGGCCAGCGCTTCGCGAACACAGTTATTTAATGGGCTATTGTGCCTCTGCCGATGATGCCTACACGGCGCTGCGTGGTTTACGAACCTTGGCAGTGCGGATGCAGCAGCACGAACAAAGCGCACTCACTGTGGCCAACTGGCTGCAGCAGCGGCCAGAGGTAGAGACGGTGTTACACCCTGCCTTACCATCGCACCCGGGGCATGTTATTTTTCAGCGTGATTTTTCTGGCAGTAATGGTTTGTTTTCGTTTGTGTTAGAGCAAGGTAGTCAGCAGCAGGTGGCAGCATTTATTGAAGGTATGAGCCATTTTAAAATGGGCTTTTCCTGGGGCGGCTATGAAAGCCTGGTAACTGCCACTATGCAACTGCAAAAACTACGCACAGCCAGCAGCTGGCCATATAGCGGGCCACTAATCCGGCTGCATATCGGCCTGGAGCATATCGACGATTTACTGGCCGACTTAACCGCCGCGTTTGCGCGGTTTGCCAATGCCGGAAGCAGTTAAAATAAACCTTCTGCCAGCGGGCATTCTGTTCCTTTCGCGATAAAGTTGATAGCTCTGGTATATTTTTTAGTGTCCAGTAGATTTTCATTTACAAGGCACACGGCTTAAGCGAAAAAATGAATAATCCAAACCAAATATTAGCTAGCATAATTAATAGCTTAATCGCGCCGCGGGCAAATGCCGGAATAGTAGTAGTTCGATACAGATAACTGATGACAACAAATTGAACAGCAAGCCACAAAACCGAGAGGTATACGAAACCTTTGTGGCAATCCGAGCCGGGAGTTGTGTAATAGGCGTACCACCATGATGAGGCAGTGCCGGTGCATAAAATTGCCAGAACTACAGAAGACAGCAGGTTACGCCATTGCGGATAATCGGTCGTTAGCAGCTTTGCTGTTGTTTCATTAAGCTTATCAGTCATTCATATTCCCGGATGAACTGTCATTAGTCTTCGCCACAAAGAACCCGAATATGTTGCGGGGCAGCACTAGTTACCAATGCCAAACACAGCATCAAATTTTTGACCTTGTTTAATCCTAGCAAGGTTGGCATAAAACTCAGTTTTATCAACTGATTCAACTGCTAATCTTGCCGCCTGATAATTTTTGAAGGCATTATCGGTATAGAAATGATGTCCGTAGAAAATGGTTTTAACTGCGGTAATTTCGCTATCTTCCAGTGATATATTCTGAGGAAGAAAAGGCTCTCTAAAATCGACCAATAAAGCCACGCCTTCTTCAAACCACCTTGGCATTTCCAGCACCCAAGCCACCCAGCCAAGCCTGGCATATATTTCCGCGTGAACAAATTCATGCGCCATCACATCTACGTTCTGGCCTTTCGGCCCGACAACAAGGCAAGTGCCAAACGGGCTGACATGAGGGGTCGCCGTGTCGGAAGCAAAAAACTTATCAGACTCCTGTGCACTATCGGTCAGTATGATCATCGGTGAAGCTATTGTCGCGCCAAAGGTGTCACTGACCCTTTGGGCTCCCTTGCTAATAAAGTCTAACGATGCATTTGATCTCGAGCTGGCTTTGGCAATAAAAATATTTGGCCGAATTTCTTTATACCCCAACGGCTTTGCCATGCCGCAAGCAACAGCGCCCTTAAATACATATAAAGGCGCCCCGAGTATAAAGCAGCTAGCTAAGAGGTAAAAAACCGATACTTTTTTCATAACTCTTCTTTTAAATTTAAAACTTAAGCAGCATCGGGCTCATACCAGATCCCGTACTTATCACCTTGCCATTTTAGCAATGAATAAAAGTACGCTAATGCCAGCATGATGAGGCCACCAGCCAACGCCGCTTCATTTACCAACCCGACACTGCAAAATATAAAACCAGCAATATGCGATATTATTTCTGCCCGCTTTGCTGTGTTGCGTGCAGGCCGCACTTGTAAAAAATTTAGCCAAAACCAAATTTTTAAAAAAAGCGGTAACTTTTGCCATTCATTGGTGCTTTTATCAATCATAAATCTCTCCTGGTTCAGTGTTGTCACATCGACATCAAGAGCCGCAGCAAGACATTTTAATGATTCGACACTGGCATTATGGCCACTCTCTATACGCTGAATAGTTCGGACATTAAGCCCGGACATTTGCGCTAATTGCTCTTGAGAAATATGCCGGCTAATTCGCAGTTCTTTTAAAATCATCAGATGCCTCCTGTACTCCTGAACCAAGAGTGTTACTTATATTTTCAGCTGTCAGGTACGTAAAGTCCCCGACATTTAGCCGACAGCTGCATATTTAACTCACGTAAAGCATTCTAGAAACGCGAGCACCTTGGTGAGGAAAGTTTCGGCGTGCGTTTACGTATCGCCCTGCCTATCCATGTTATATGCCTGATTTTACAGCAGTACTATGTTCAATACTGCCAGCAATAAAACAAACGCCAACGTACAACCAAACTGTGCTGGCAACTATTTGCCAGATATCTAAACCGGCGGCTGAAACAAAGGTTGGAATGCCAATTAACCCTCGTACAGTACAAAGCAATGCGATAGTAATTAAAGCAGGTTTAATCAATGGAACTTTGCGAATTAAACCAGCGGCTGAAAAGGCAAATACCGTACATGCAAACATTAAACCTGCAACGATTACAGTACCGACAGGTGCGAGTAAAGTACCTTGCTGAGCTGAGGCTATAAGTTGCTTCGGCGCTCGCGCAAAAGCAAACCAGCCTGGGCCGCCCCAAATACACAGCAGATGCCAGATAGCAGCAGCCGACGCAATAACGCCACCGCTAATTAATAGTTTTGATTTAACATTAAAACTCAATACGAGCTCCATTCTGCTTTAGCACCTAAGGCCCGCCACAAACGCCAAAAATTTGTGGCGAGTCGAGCGTTGTAGAGGCGTTTTGCAAGTCATTGTTTGCATCAACAATAACGTTTTCTACTACAGCAAACGGTTGTTTACGAAACATAACATCAGAACAAAGTGAAACTAACGCGCTCCCGACAACATTACCTTGGTAGTCACAGACAAAGAGCTTTGAACGAGCATTGTCATAAAGAGCCTGTATTTGCTCTGGCTCCACTTTTACCGCAGGGTTGTTGACCAACTGGGTATATAGTTCTGATAACCTTGAAGCATCTTCTGGCTTTGCTTTACGCACTATCAAATGAACACCTACCTGGCTGAAATGCTAACGCTCAAAGCTGCTGCGCTGTGCGTGTCGGCTGCCTTTTATTTTTTAAGGCTGGGATGGCCACTTTACACTCAGTTTGCGATGTTGAGCCACGCAATCTCTGAGGTAAAGATTAATGAGGCTCTGATAAGGTATCCCTTCTGCTTCCGCCATATCTTTAAAATAAGCAATAACATCTTCACTCAGGCGCATAGTAACGGGCTTTTTGAGCTTTGACGCATAAGGGTTCGTACGAGAACTCATTTTTGAAAGATCGTATTCAGCTTTCATTTTAATCCACCTTGATAATGCTTACGTTCGTTACTAGTTGCTTTACGAGCTGATATGATGCGGATCGTGTCACCATCGTTTCGTTCACAGTGGCAAACGAGGAGGACTCTAGCCTCACTACTCATACCAAGCATGAGAAAGCGATCCTCAGCCTCTGAGCTCTCAGCATCAAAAAACTGAAGAGCAAACTCGTCATAAAAGACAGACTGAGCCTCACTGAAGGACACCCCGTGTTTCTTCAGATTTGAGCTTGCTTTGGCTATATTCCATTCGAATTTAATCATATGTACATCGTATGTACAATGGTGCTCGGCGTCAAGAGGACCTAAAGCCCAAATTTAGCGGGTCGGCGTCGCAGCCAGCGCTTGTTGCTGGCGCTAATATTTGTTTACATTATAATTTCAGTTTTTGTTGGTAATTTCATCTTATCGAGTCATATAACTATTTATCCAACGTCTCTAAAGCCGCAAGTTGGGTAACTAAGAGCCATCAAGTTGCAAATTTGTAGCCAAATTATGCCGCTATCTAAAGGTAAATCAAGCACTTTAATTTGGGTGTTGAAACCATGCCGGTATACCGCGGGAGAATATTTTAGCGGGATGGGCCGTTCAGCTGATTGATCTGTTATCTGGCTGACATACAATAGCGCCAGTTTAATTCTGAGGTGCGATATGAGTAGTAACGAAGCCATTGCCACGCCGTCAATGCAACAGCGGGTAAAAGCCTTTGTCGAAAACGGCCTGGTGCAGCGTATTTTGCTGGCGCTGATTTTAATTAATGCAGTAACTCTGGGCCTGGAAACCATGCCGGCGGTAATGGCTGTGGCTGGCAGCGCTGTGTTGCTGCTGGATAAAAGCATTCTGGCAGTGTTTGTAGTGGAAATTGCTCTACGGCTGTTTGCCCATCGTCTGGCATTTTTCAAAGATGGCTGGAGCTTGTTCGACTTTATCGTAGTAGGTATTGCCTTATTGCCGGCCAGCGGGCCATTCTCGGTATTGCGGGCGCTGCGGGTATTGCGGGTGTTACGGGTACTGACCTTTGTGCCGTCAATGCGCAAAATTGTTGGGGCGTTAATTAAATCGCTTAACGGCATGCTGTCGATTGCCATGGTGCTGGCGCTGATCTATTACGTGGCGGCGGTGATGGTAACCAAGCTGTTTGGCGAGGCTTTCCCGGAGTGGTTTGGCAGCTTAGGTGCCTCCTTGTATACTCTGTTCCAGATCATGACCCTGGAAAGCTGGTCTATGGGCATTGCCCGGCCGGTTATCGCACAGTTCCCTTACGCCTGGGCGTTCTTTGTGCCCTTTATCCTGATCGCCACCTTTACCATGCTAAACCTGTTTATTGCGGTTATTGTTAATGCCGTACAAACCATGCATGACGAAGAGCATCAGCAAGAACATGATGCCGAGCAGGCTACTCAGCAGCAGTTATTGCGGCAAATGCAGCATTTGCAGCAGGAGCTGCAGATGCTTAGTAGCGAGTTAAAAAAACCTACTCCAGAATAAACTCTTCCAGAGGCTGGTTGGTAAGCTTGCCAATCTGGGCGAACATATAAATGATGGCGCCCATTAGCATCACCATTACCGGCAGTACTATCACCGGATAGCTGAGCCAGGTCATCCGGCCCAGCTCTTCGGCATAGGCCGTGGTGCCGGGCTGGCTGATGACGATGGCCTTAGCCAGCACATAATTCAGCACCGCCGACACAAAAAACGCTGACGCTACGATATAGCCTGCCCGGGCCACCCGTTGCTCGAATAGTTCACGGTTTGTCTGGGCCGCCAGGGCCTGATACAGTTTATCGGTATCCAGTAAATCAGGGTTAATCAGCAGTTTTTTCACCAGCGGAAAGGGGGTGTACTGGCTTACCAGCACCACTATGCCGATTATCGCCGGGATCATTGCTTCTTTAATCGCAATGTATGACGGGTCGAGCTGCAGCAGGCTGATGCCGCCGGTCAGCAATACACTGATAATGCCCAGAATCGAGTAAAAGTTAACTTTACCCAGTTTTACCAGCTCCCACAGGCCAAACAGCAATGGAAAGGCCAGCGCCACTACTACCCCCCACACCGGCCCCAGAGCGTCTTCGCCACTAAAGCGGCTGAGGATCATTGCCGGGATCACGATATTAAAAATCATATTACTTAAAAAGCCGGATTTTTTTTGCTTAACAGGGCGGGCTGGGGGGCTTGCTGGTGTGGTCATCAGGTGATCTACCGTTATTAAAATAGTATCGAACTATAACATGGCTGTTGCTGATTATTTTAGCCAATACTGCTAGGGATGAATAGCATTAAGGAAGTTGAATTCTGGTCCCGGACACATTGGTGTGGTAATTTGGTCTTACCAATTTCGTTGCCCGTTTTGTAATCAATCATAGTTGAGTACCAATTGATAACAGGCTAGGGTGAGTTTATTGGTAACACTTAATTAAAACAGAGATGCTGAAATGGACCATTACGCTGCACTAAAAACTAATGTTGGCTTGCTGGGTACTCAACTGGGTGAGACGATCCGGCAGCAGCTGGGCGACGCTGTACTGGATCGGGTAGAACAAATTCGGGCGCTGGCCAAGGCGGCGCGCCAGGGCGAAGAGTTACAGGCCGATAAGCTGAAACAAGTGCTGCGCGGCTTAAGTGACGATGAGTTATTGCCGGTGGCCCGTGCTTTTGCCCAGTTTTTAAACCTGGCTAATTTAGCCGAGCAACATCACACCATCAGCCGGATCGGCCATGCCAGCATTGAAAAACCCGAGCCACTGCAAGAGTTATTCTGCCTGCTACAGGATAAAAAGCTCGATGATACTAAGATAAAACAAGCGGTGGCCAATTTATCGATTGAGCTGGTACTGACCGCGCACCCGACCGAAGTATCACGTCGCACTCTTATTCATAAGCTGACTGAAATTGCCGCCTGTTTAACCGAGCTGGAACACGATCTGACCGCCACTCAGCAACAGAAAGTTGAGCTGAGATTAAGTGAGCTGATTGCCCAGGCCTGGCATACCAATGAAATTCGCGAGCAACGGCCCACTCCGGTAGATGAAGCCAAATCGGGTTTTGCGGTGATTGAAAGCTCATTGTGGCAGGCTATTCCGGATTTTCTGCGCGAGCTGGACAATAAACTGCAAAGCGCTACCGGTAATGGTCTGACATTAGATGCTGCGCCGGTCAGGTTTTCCTCCTGGATGGGCGGTGATCGCGATGGTAACCCTTTTGTTACGGCTAAAGTAACCCGTCAGGTGCTGCTGCTCAGCCGCTGGAAAGCTGCCGACTTATTTGCCGCCGATTTAGATTTTCTGAGCAGCGAATTGTCGATGTATCAGGCGAATGACGCATTACGCGCCGCTTCAGGTGAGGCCAGCGAGCCATACCGCTTAGTGCTGAACCAATTGCGCACCGGCCTGCTGCGCAGCCGCGACTGGCTGAGCGAAGCGTTGAAGCATGAGCGGCTGCAACGGCCGCAGGATTTAATCTGGCACAATCAGCAATTACTTGACCCTTTACTGCTGTGCTATCAGTCGTTGCTGGATTGCGGCATGGCCGTCATTGCCCATGGCCGGCTGCTGGATACCATTCGCCGCGTCTACGCCTTTGGTTTAACCTTGTTAAAGCTGGATATCCGCCAGGATGCCGGCCGCCATGCTCAGGTATTCGGCGAGTTAACCCAGCATCTGGGCCTGGGCGATTACAGCGCCTGGGACGAAGGCGCCCGCCAGGCCTTTTTACTGGCCGAACTGGCCAACAAGCGGCCGCTGTTTCCAAAAAATTGGCAGCCATCTGACGAGGTGCAGGAAGTGCTGGATACCTGCGATATCGTGGCCCGCCACGGCAGCGAAGCGCTTAGTACCTATGTTATTTCAATGGCTGGTAAACCGTCTGACGTGCTGGCAGTGCAATTACTGTTAAAAGAAGCCGGTAGCAGCTTCCGGATGCCGGTGGCACCGTTGTTTGAAACCTTAAGTGATTTACAAAACGCGCCGGATTGTATGCAGCGGTTGCTGAGCATCGACTGGTACCGTGGTTACATTAACGGCAAACAGGAAGTGATGATTGGCTACTCTGATTCAGCCAAAGACGCTGGAGTATTCGCCGCAGCCTGGGCCCAGTACAGCGCCCAGGAAGCCCTGGTAGCCATTTGCCAGCAGGCCAAGGTGCAACTGACCTTATTCCATGGCCGTGGCGGTACCATTGGCCGTGGCGGCGGCCCGGCTCATGCTGCTATTTTGTCGCAGCCACCGGGCTCGCTGGCTGGTGGCTTAAGGGTGACCGAGCAGGGTGAAATGATCCGCTTTAAGTTTGGCCTGCCAAAATTAGCCGAGCGCAGCCTGGCACTGTATGCCAGTGCCGTACTGGAAGGCTTGTTACTGCCGCCGCCGGTACCCAAACAAAGCTGGCGTGAGCTGATGCAACAGCTGGCCGACGACTCGTGCGAAGCGTATCGCGCGGTAGTGCGTCATGATAAAGACTTCGTCGCCTATTTCCGGGCCGCCACGCCCGAGCAGGAGCTGGGCCAGTTACCGCTTGGCAGCCGGCCGGCCAAACGTAACCCGACTGGCGGGGTGGAAAGCCTGCGGGCGATCCCGTGGATTTTCGCCTGGTCGCAAAACCGCCTGATGTTGCCTGCCTGGTTGGGTGCCGGCTCAGCACTGGCTAAGGCTGCCGAGCAGGATAAAGCGGCTTTGCTTGACGAAATGCAGCAGCAATGGCCGTTTTTTGCTACCCGGATGTCGATGCTGGAAATGGTATTTTTAAAAGCCGACAGCGAAATTGCTGCTTATTATGACAAAGTGCTGGTGCCGGACGAGTTAAAGCATCTTGGCCAGCAGTTAAGAACGCAGCTAACTGCTGATCGTGAGTTGCTGTTACAGCTGATTCACAGCGATACCTTAATGGCCCGCGAGAGTTGGATCCGTGAATCGATTATGTTGCGCAACACTTACGTTGACCCGCTGCATATTCTGCAGGCCGAGCTGTTGTACCGGGTACGGCATCAGCCCGAGCGGGTAAATCCGATGATCAGCCGCGCGCTGATGGTCAGTATCGCTGGTATTGCCGCCGGGATGCGCAACTCGGGTTAACCAAGCTGTTGCAGGGAGCTGCTATAGTTAGCTGTATACATTAGCCTACTGAAAACTAACATTAAGCCGGAGGGATAATGCGGCATTGGTTACAGCTGATACTGGCAGTTTGGATATTTGGTTGTGGCAGTGCGTTGGCGCTGCAGGCTGATGATGAACAGCTGGCTGGTGAGATTAAGGTGCTTAATCCACCACAGGATCAGGCAATTGCTGAGCGCTTAAGCGCTATTACGGCATCGCTGGCCGGCCTGGAGAATGTAGAAATCAGCGTTAGTGCCGGGGTTATTACGCTACGGGGTGAGGTAGCTAATGCCCAGCTGAAAAATGAAATGACCGCAATCGCCAGCCGGCTGGAAGGGGTGGTGCATGTACAAAACCAGTTGCAGGAGCAGCTGGCGGTGCGTTCCCGGTTAGCCCCTGCTGCCGAAAAATTCCGGGAAATGCTGGGTACTACAGTGCAAATGCTGCCATTGCTGTTGCTGGCAATACTGGCAGTGGTACTGTTTGCTATGGCAGGCAGCTGGCTGTCTAACCGCAGTGCGCTGTTACGCCGGCTGGGGCTGAGCGAACTGGCGACCAACCTGGGTATGCGTTTTGTGCGGCTAATTATTACCAGTATTGGTATTTTAATTGCGTTGGAATTGCTGGATGCCACGGCTCTGGTCAGTGCCATGCTGGGGGTGGCAGGGGTTATTGGTATTGCCCTGGGTTTTGCCTTTCGCAACATTGTGGAAAACTACTTGGCCGGGGTGCTGTTGAGTACCCGTAACCCTTTTGCGATAGGTGATTTTATCCAGGTTGATGACATGACCGGCAAAGTAATGCGGTTAACCTCGCGCGACACCGTGCTGATGACCTTAGATGGCAATCATTTACGGATTCCGAACAGCCAGATTATTACCTCACCGATGACTAACTTCAGCCGCAACCCGCTGCGTCGGTTTGAATTTACCGTTGGGGTGTCGGTCGACCTTGATTTACTGGTGGTACGGCAACTGGCCGTGGCCACATTGCAAACGATGCCCGGTGTTTTAGCTGAACCCAGGCCACGGGTGCTGGTACAGGAACTGGGTGACAGCACGGTTACTATCAGAATATTTGCCTGGCTTGATCAGCGCGATACCGATTTTTTAAAAGCCCGCAGCGAAGCGATCCGGCTGGTGAAAACGGCCTTTGATCAGGCGGGCATTGAAATGCCTGAACCCATATACCGGATCCATATGGCAGCCACGGCAACGAAGGACAATGACAAGCCACAGCCTGCGTCAACGCCAGTGGTGGCCACTGATGCTGAACCGGCCGTGGATGTCAGCACCGATGACAGCATTGAACAGCAATTTAATGCCGAGCTACGCCAGTCTGACGAAGAAAACTTACTGCCAGCGGCGCAGGATAACGCCGCTGCCAAGACAAGCTAAGTTAACCGCGTGCCGGTCGTGGCACAAAGTCGAGTACGGTGGCATTAATGCAATAGCGCGGCTGACCATTGGGGCCGTCTGGAAAGACATGGCCCAGATGAATGCCGGAGATTTTGGCGCGGATTTCAGTGCGGCGCATGCCGTAACGGTTATCAGGTTTTTCGATGACCGAATCAGCAACGGCTTTGGTAAACGATAACCAGCCGGTACCTGAGTTAAACCGATCACGGGTATCAAATAATGGCGCGCCACTTAATTTATCGACAAAAATACCGTCCGGGGTGTTTTTAAATATCTGGTATTCTTTGCAAAATCGCTGATCGGTAGCTTTATCAAAGGCGACATCAAAAGCTTCGCTGTCACCCAGTTTAAATTTACCTAACAGCAGATAAAATTCGTCCGGTGCTAAATAGCCCCGGAACGCGAACACTTCGCGGCCTTCTTGCAGCAGAATAATAGTCGGGGTTGCTGTCGCTTCGGTTTTAATGCTCAGGCCCTGCAACTGGCGGGCAAAGCGGAAATGCATTGGTATATCGCCCTGATAACTGCTGGCAACCTCGGCTTTAAACTTTTCACAATACGGGCAGTAACTTTCTGAGTCTATCACCAGGATATGTTTACCGTTTAACATTGCCCGGTTATCAACCTCTGCTGTCAGCGCTGCTTCAGCACTGTTAAACCGAACGCCGGTGGAATGGTCGGGGCAGTAACCGTTCGGGTTTTTGGCGATATAGTCCTGGTGATACTCCTCGGCCGGGAAAAATTCGGTCAGAGGTTTTAACTGGGTGACAATCTGGCCATAGCCGGCCGCAGTTAACAATGGCTGATACTGCTGCATTACTGCCTGAGCGCGGGCCTGCTGCTCAGGGCTGTTGCTCAGAATGATCGAACGGTACTGGGTACCAATATCATTGCCCTGACGGTTCAGCTGGGTAGGGTCATGGCTTTCAAAATAGTGCTGCAATAACGCTTCCAGGCTGATTTGTTGTGGGTCAAAGGTAACCTGCACTACTTCGGCATGATTGTCCGGGTTGTTTTTATTACTGCGTTTGGTAATTGCGCGGTAAGTGGGCTTAACCCCCTTGCCATCGGCGTAGCCTGACACCGCATCGACCACACCGGGTAGCTGCTCGTAACGCATTTCTGCGCCCCAGAAACAGCCGGAGCCAAGCACTATGCTGTCCAGCTGAGTGCTGGCCGGTTTTACCGCCGGTGCTTCCTGTGCCGCGACATTCAGAGAGGAAAGCACCAGCAACGATAGTAGTAAGACGACGCTAAAACTCAGGTATTTCATGTCATAGTCCTGTGATTGCTCTGGTTAGTTAAACAGACCGGTTACTATAAAGACCGGGCCACTGGCTGCGCGCTTTCAAAGGCCTAGCTTTTTAGCACAGCCCTAATTGAGCTCCACAGCAAACTGCCTGATTAACGCCAGAGCTTGCGTTATCTGGTTGCGGCTGATATCCAGATGACACACCCAGCGCAGGCGCATTAAGGCCTCTTGCTTTGCCTGGTAACGGCTGGCAGTCACTTTTACGCCATGCTCTGCCAGATAGGGCAGTAAGCGTGCGGCCAGGGCCGGACTTATGTCAGTGAATACGATATTAGTTTGTGGCGCGATCACCGTCAGCGGTTGCAGGGCCGGCAACTGGCTGGCCAGCTCAGTTAAGCCGTCGGCCAGATACCGGGCATTGGTATGGTCATCAGCCAGTCGCGCTATGTTGTGCTGAAGGGCATACAAACCGGCGGCAGTCAGTACGCCGGTCTGGCGCATACCACCACCGAGCATTTTTCTGACCCGCTTTGCCTGGTGGATAAAATCCGCTGAACCCAGCAATAACGATCCGACCGGGCAGCCCAGGCCCTTAGATAAACATAAAGACACCGAATCATAACCCTGACACAGCTCGCGGGCCATTTGCTGAGGGCTTAGCTGGTGCTTATCTGCCAGCGCGACGGCGGCATTCATCAGCCTCGCGCCGTCGATATGACACTTTAAGCCATTCTCTCTGGCCAGCGCCGCCACATCGCGCATATAGCTAAGCGGCAGGACCTTGCCGCCGACGGTATTTTCAATCACTATCAGCCGGGTACGGGCAAAGTGCGGGTCGTCTGGTTTTATGGCACCGGCAATGTCACTAAGGGCCAGGGTACCATCGCTTTGCAGCTCCAGCGGTTGTGGCTGTACCGAACCAAGTACCGCCATGCCGCCAGCTTCCCATTTATAGGTGTGCCATTGCTGGCCAACAATGGCTTCATCGCCACGCTGGCAGTGGCTCATCATGGCTATCAAATTGGTTTGGGTACCGCTCGGGGCAAATAAGGCGGCTTCAAACCCCAGCAGTTCTGCAGCATAGCGCTGCAGTTCAAGCGTTGTAGGGTCATCATTAAACACATCATCGCCTAATGCGGCGTCATGCATTGCCCGGCGCATAGCGGCACAGGGCTGGGTTACGGTATCACTGCGAAAATCGGCCATTAGTTTTACTCTGCTTATCAGGCTGGGGTGGTGTTGCAACTTAATGCAGGCTAAAACGGCAGCAGGGTAAAAAGCAAGGTCGATTCGGCCAATAGCATGCTGGCCGGGAAATAAAAAAACCGCCTGATCTTACCCAGGCGGTTTTTGTGAAGGCAATTACACTCTAAGGCATAAACTGTTAGTAGAAGCTAAGGCATAAACTGTTAGTAGAAGCTGATCCTGAAATCAACACCTAATACCCGCGGTTCATTGACAAAACCGGTCAGGTTGTTGAAATCGATAGCCCCTTTCAGATTATCTTCGTCGGTAATGTTGCGGCCGAAGAAGCCCACTTCGTAGTTATGCTCATAGTTGATATAAGCCACCCGTAAGCCGGCTTCAAAGTTATTGTCAGAACTGAACTCGGCTGACTCATACAGGAACAGGTTGGTTTTACCCTGTAACTGATAATCGGCATACAGATAAATTTCACCGCTGTCGATTGGGAAATCGTAACGGCCGTTCAGGGTTAAGATGGTTTCCGGTGCCTGCGGGAACGGATTACCACGAATAAAGGCCTGGCCTTCGCTGTTTATCGGGTCGAGCACGGTACAGGTGCCTGAGCCGCAAGGTGCTACGGTCAGATTATCGTCCTGCAGTTCAGTGTTGTTATAACTGAAACCACCGCCCAGGGTGAAATACGGCGTAGCGCGCCAGTCAAAGTCGATTTCAAAACCATAACCCACGCCCTGATCGGCGTTGATTAACTGGTTGCCTTGTGTTTCACCACCAATGGCTGACAGTTGAATGTCGTCAATGGTGTAGTAAAACAGGGCACCGTTTAAGCGCAGGGTGTTATCAAGTAAGTCTGACTTGGCACCCACTTCAAACGAGGTGATTGTTTCTGAATCGGCAACGGATGGTGGTGCTTCAAACGCCACATCGCGGCCCTGAATAGACTGGGCACGGAAACCCTCTGCCACCCGGGCAAATAAGCTTGTGGTTGAGGTAAGGCGATAGTTAGCGCTTAGCTCCCAGCTGATATTGTCGTCTGCCACTCTGATTGGCGCATAATACTGCTCTTGGGCAACACCAATGACCAGCGCAAAACCGTTGACGTTTTGCTGGCCAACATAGAAAGTCTTTTCATCGTCGGTGTAACGGATACCGGCAGTGATATCCAGTTTGTCATCTACTTTATAAGAGCTCTGACCAAATAAGGCCCAGCTGGTATTACCGTGGAATACTTCAGTAGCGCCGAAAAAGCCGTCAATGCTGTTTACTGAGAAGCTTGAATCAAAGTAAAAAGCACCGGTTTGCCAGCTCAGGGCATTGTTAGTATCACTGGCCAGCCGGATTTCCTGAGTTACCTGCCTTAAACCACGCAGTTGATCTTCGGTAACTGCCTGAAACGGAATAAAACCCGGGCCGGTTGGGTTGCCGCCATCGATATCACCAATACCACCGCCATCGGCTTTCTCAATGGCAGAGATGGAGGTCAGGGTCATGTCCTGCAGTTCAAAATCAAGCTTTAACGAACCACCCCAGGCATCATAGCTTTGTGGGTTATTCCGGCCTTCGTTGTAGGCTACAGTGTCACGATCGTAATTTTCATTCAGCTTATTACTGCCGGGGCTTAAAATATTAGCCCGGAACAAGCTCGAGGTACCGTCATAATTACGGGTATGCAGGTTCAGAAGGGCGTCAAAACCGTCGCCTTCATATAAGAATTGCAGCCGGCCAGCGATTTCATCATAACCGCCCATAACATCTTTGTTGCCGTAAAAGCTGTTGCTGACCCAGTCGTCACGATGGTTCGACATTAACGATACCCGGGCTGACAGCTCATCCGTTAAGCCGCCGCCAATGGCGCCTTCAACATTACGCATACCAAGGCTGCCGGCGCTGGTTTTAAAATAACCATCGAAATCCTGACGAGGTTTAACCGTGTCAAACTTAATAATACCGGCAGTAGTGTTACGGCCAAATAAGGTGCCCTGCGGGCCGCGGATTACTTCAACAGCCTGCATATCGAATAACGGAAAGCTTTTTAGAATCACGTTTTCCATGACGACTTCGTCCATGATAATGGACACTGGCTGCGAGGCGGCTAAGTCAAAGTCGGTGTTACCTAAACCGCGAATATAAAAACGCGGTGCAGCACGGCCATTTGACGTTTCAGCGTACAAACCCGGTACTTTTACTGCCAGCGCGGTAATATCATCGCCGCTGGAGAAAATAGCGTTGAACCGCTCCTGGCTGATGGTGGCTACCGAAATAGGCACTTCCTGGATACTCTGGCTGCGCTTCTGGGCGGTTATTGTTATCGTTTCCAGCTTATTTTCTTGTTGTTCGCTATCGCTTTCCTGAGTTTGCGCCAGAGCAGCAAAACTACCAGCACCAAGTAAACCGGCGCAAATCGCCAGATTCAGAGCAGACTTTTTCATGCCTTTCATTGAGTTTAACCTTCATATCATCACTGGGGTGGGTATAAGGTTAGCCGGAGTGACCACGACTAACAACAGAATAAAGCCTCGCTAATATAGCATTTTGTCGTGGATTTTGCTGTGTCTAGCTTAATAAAACCGTAACTAAATTACATTATTGAACTTAACTGGCTATATAGCGTATTGAACAAAAAGAGGACTAATAATGGCGTTAGTAACCCGCTTTGGTGTGTGGCTTGCCGCAGTGCTTCTGGCATTAGGGCCGGCAGCACTACCACTGGCTGCCAGTAGCACTGGCTGGCAACAAGCGAAGCATATTCAGGCAGAGCTGGTAAGTGAGTACAGCACGGTTACTGCTGGCCAGCAGTTTGCGGTGCTGCTGCATTTTGAACCGGACCCGGGCTGGCATACCTACTGGAAAAACCCTGGTGATTCCGGCCTGGCCACCAGTATTAACTGGCAGCTACCCGCCGGAGTGCAAGCCGGGACTATTGCCTGGCCAACGCCACAATCTTTTCTGATCCCGCCGCTGGTTAACTACGGCTATGCCGGTCAAACCTTACTGTTAACTGAGCTGACCATACCGGCAGGCTATACCGCAGACAGCCTGACTATTAATGCTGAGGTTGATTGGTTGGTATGTGAAGAAATCTGCATTCCGGCCGATGCCAGCTTTACATTGACGCTAAACGTCGGCGGCCAAGCCGGGCTGGCCGTCAGCCAGCAGCCGTTATTTGAAAAGGCCCGGGCAGCATTGCCGCTAAAAACCGGGGCGGTCGGTGATTATGCAATCAGCGGCGGCGCCTTTTCTGCAGCATTAGATGCGCAGTTGCCGCAACCGCCGGTAGCGTTTTTTGTGGCGGGCACTGAGCTGGTAGACCATGCTGCAGCGCAACAAATTGTGCTGCAAGACGGTAGCCTGCTACTGCAGCAGGCGTTAAATACCTACTTTAGCGATCCCCCAGAGCAGGTGGACGTGGTACTGATTGATGCCGCAGGCCAGGGCTACAGCGCCAGCTTACGATATCGTGAGCAACCCACTGCACAAGGTACCAGTACTGAAATTCTGGTCACCGGCGGCACGCTGAATACTTTTGACTTGTGGCTAATCTTACTGATGGCTGTCGGCGGTGGTCTTATTCTGAATTTAATGCCTTGTGTGTTCCCGGTATTGTCGTTAAAGGCGCTGAGTATTGCCGGCAACAGTCAGCAGCGGCAACAACAGCGCCGCGACGCCCTGCTCTATTCGGCGGGCGTGGTACTAAGCTTTTTGGTATTGGCTGCTTTGCTAATAGCGCTGCGAGCCGCCGGTAATGCGATTGGCTGGGGTTTTCAGCTGCAAAGCCCGCTGCTGGTTGGCCTGCTGGCGTATTTGCTGCTGGCGCTGGGCTTAAGTTTATCCGGGCTGGTGCAGTTTGGCCTCGGTTTAATGAATGCCGGCGGCGAGCTGGCCGCAAAAGGGGGTGGCAAGGGATCGTTTTTTACCGGGGTACTGGCAGTTATCGTTGCCAGCCCCTGCACCGCGCCTTTTATGGGCACCGCGCTCGGTTATGCGGTAACGCAAAGCCCGCAGGTGGCGTTGCTGGTGTTCGCCGCGCTGGGCCTGGGTATGGCGTTGCCGTTTTTACTGCTGGCGTTTATACCGGCGCTGGCCCGGCTGCTACCGAAGCCCGGTGCCTGGATGGAGACTTTAAAACAACTGTTAGCCTGGCCGTTGTATTTAAGCGCAGTCTGGCTGGTCTGGGTATTTGGCCGGCAAACCGGCATAGATGCGGTAGCACTGCTGTTGCTGGGGATGGTGGCGCTTGCTGCCGCCTTGTGGCTGTGGGGCAGAGTGCAACTCGGCGCTGGCTGGGTTAACCGGCTGGCGGCACTGGGGTTGCTGTTGCTGGCGGTTATTACCCTGTGGCAGGTTGCTACGCAGCAAGTGGCAGTGAACAACAAAGGGCAACATACCTCAAACACGACGGAGCACTGGCAAAGCTGGTCACCTGAAAAACTCAGCGAGCTACGCCAACAAGGTAAACCGGTACTGGTCAATATGACAGCCGACTGGTGCATTACTTGTTTGGTAAACGAGCGGGTCGCTTTGAATACCGAGCGCAGCAAGGCGGCGCTTAGTGAATACAACGTCAGTTACTTAAAAGGTGACTGGACCCGGCGTGACAGCGACATTACGGTCTACTTACAGCAGTATCAGCGCGATGGCGTGCCACTTTACGTATTGTACTGGCCGGGGCAGCCGCCACAGCTGCTGCCACAAATTTTAACCCCTGATACCCTCAGGCAAACCTTTGACTCTCTGAGTCAGCAATAAGCTGTAATCAATCACATAAGTAATGAACTAACAGGAGTGATAATTATGAAATTAGCAAAACTGGTTGTTAGCGCCGGCGCCATGCTTTGTGTAACAGCGTTTGCCGCCACCCTGGCCGCCGCACCACAGGTAGGCCAGCCGGCCCCGGATTTTACTGTTAAAGATGCCAACGGTACCAGCCATAGCCTGCAGGACTTCGCCGGCAAAAATGTGGTGCTGGAGTGGACCAATCATGATTGCCCGTTCGTGGTTAAACATTACAGTGGCAATATGCAGCAGTTGCAACAAGACATGCAGGCAAAAGATGTGGTCTGGCTAAGTGTTATTTCATCGGCACCAGGTAAGCAGGGCCATATTGACAGTGCCAAATCCGCAGAGCTTACCAGCAGCCGTAACGCCAGCCCGACCGCGGTACTGTTTGATGAAAGCGGCACTATGGGTAAAGCTTATGACGCCA
Organism: Arsukibacterium perlucidum DSM 18276; assembly: GCF_000382165.1. Lineage (GTDB taxonomy): Bacteria > Pseudomonadota > Gammaproteobacteria > Enterobacterales > Alteromonadaceae > Alishewanella > Alishewanella perlucidum. Next base: position 50,695 of record NZ_KB907725.1, read on the forward strand.
AAACCACGCCACATATGTATGTCATCGATAAAGCGGGCGTATTGCAATATATGGGCGGTATCGACAGTATTCCGTCAGCCAAGGTAGACGATATAGCCAAAGCCACCCCGTACTTTGCCAACGCTGCCAACGCAGTACTGGCCGGCAACATCCCAGATCCGGCGGTAACCCGGCCTTATGGCTGTAGTGTGAAGTATTAGCGCTATGTCGTAATGCAGTATGGCTCAGCCTGTGGTTGCAGGCTGAGCATAATTGCTTTACTCACTCTGTAAGGCGGTGATCGGGTCTAGCTCGGAGGCTTTAATCGCCGGGTATACTCCAAATGCCACACCGATTAAGGCACAGATGCTAAACGACAGGCCAATGGCTAACAGTGACCAGCTGACCGCCCAGTCGGAGTAAAAGGCGATAAGCTCTGACAGTAAAATACCAAATACGATGCCCAGTAAACCGCCCAGAATGGCGATGGCAAAGCTTTCGGCGACAAACTGAATTTTAATATCGCGCCGGGTGGCACCCACTGCCCGCAGCAGGCCGATTTCCTTGGTGCGCTCCAGCACTGTCGCCAGCATTATGTTCATAATGCCGATACCGCCCACCAGCAACGAAATGCCGGCCACGCAAGACATCACAATATTAAAAATCTGCTGAGTTTGCTTTTGCTGGGCCAATAAGGCCGCCGGCACGATAATATTGTAATCATCAATGTCGTTATGCCGTTGCTTTAACAGGTAATCAAGGGCCCTGGCACTTAAGGCGTTGTTGGCATCTTCACTTAGCTGCAAGCGGAATGAGGTTAGCTCGGCGCTTAGTGGCTCGGCTTTAAAGCGGGTTTGCGCGGTGTTTAATGGCATAAACAGCTGGTTTTGTTCACCACCGAGCTTAATGCCCTGAAATTCGTCACTGCCGGCATAGGGTTCGGCCAGCACGCCAACTACCTGCAGCCAGACATGATTTACTTTTACCGGTTTACCCAGGGCATCGCCGTTTGGAAACAAGCTTTGAGCGACCCGGGCGCCTAAAATGGCTACTTGTGCCGCATAGCGGTTTTCCTGCCCGGTAAAGTTGCGGCCAGCAACAAACTGCAGTTTGCTCAGTTCCATATAGCTGGGTGAGACACCAATCGCCACGCCATCACTTTTGCCTTCATGACTATAAATACCGTGGGTATCCAGGGTGCGCTCGGCACTGTATGAGGTAACCCCGGGAATGGTTGCCACCGCAGCATCAATATCACTCTGGTTCAGCCCCAGCGAGTGCTTGCGCTGCTCTTGTAAGGTTTTTTCATCAAACTTGCGGCCTTCGACAATCAGGTTGCGCAGGCCCATGGTTTCAATGGTTTTTAAGGCTTCACGCTCGGCACCTTCGCCGATATTCAGCATGGCAATTACTGCACCCACGCCGAAAATCATCCCCAGCAAGGTTAAAAAAGTACGAAGCTTGTGCTGGGCTAGTTCGGCCAGGGTGTCTTTAATCAGAGGCGTATGTTTCATGGCGTCAGCTTCCCGGATTTATAAGGGCAATTTCATCACCGGCAACAATGCCGGTGCTGATTTCGGCGTGGCTCAGGCTTTTACTGCCCAGGCTGATGGGCTGTTTAACAAAGTCACTGCCATTGCGTTTATAGACATACAACTGTTGCTGTTCGCTGAAAATGGCTTGTAGCGGGACTTTTAATACGTCGGGTTTTTCATTTACCCACAGCGTGGCTATTACTTTAATGCCGGGCATAAAACGCGGGTCTTGCTGCTCTGGCGCGACTATCACTTCTATATATTTGCGCGGGTCGCGTCGCTCGCGCGATTGCGCCACCGCGGCAACCGACACTATGCTGCCGCTCAGCTCTGCATCAGGCCAGGCTGCCAGATAGAAGCTGACACGCTGGCCGGCTGCCAGCCCTATCGCTTCCTGCTCTATCACCTGCAGCTTCAGATGTTGCAGCGCGAGATCGGGAATACTGCCGATTTTTGAGCCGGGAAACACCATGCCGCCTACTTCAGGTTTTTCGCCACGCCAGTTGGTGTCGAACAGTAAAATACCGGCATGGGGGGCCTTAACTTCTAATGCGGCCAGGCCGCTTTCTGCTTGCTGCAACAGGTTTTGCTGCTGGCCGCGTTGCAGTTGCAACAGCTCCAGTTCGCCACTGCTGCGTTGGCTGAAGCTTTGCTCCTGCCAGCCCAGGTATTGCTGTTTTTCGCCCAGATATTCTTTATTTTGCATCGAATCAAGAATTTCCAGTTTTGAGCGGATTTGCACATCGTCAATGCTGAAGCGATCGGCAAAAGTAAACTCCTGGGCGATCAGGGTTTGATCCAGCCCCAGCGCGGTTTGTTCATTTTGTTGCTCCGCCAGTTTCTGCTGCTCGTCGGCCTGCACGCTGCTCAGGCTGGAGTTGGCTTTGCGCTGTGACCTTACCAGCTGGGTCGCATCGAAAGTGACCACCACATCGCCCGGTTCCACCCGGCTGTATTCTCTGGCCAGGCTGGCAATAAAGCGCGGGCCCTGCACATTACGCGGGGCACTGATGGTGACAGAGTTCACCGCAAACAATTCGCCTTCAGTTTGCACCTTATGCACCAGAGTGTCTGGCGCAACCTTATAAACCGGGATCTGTAACTCCGGTTCGCTGCAGCCGGTTACGGTTACCAATCCCAGGGTTACGGCTGCGGCCAGCAGCGAGCGAAATAGCTTAATTTGCATGATCCGCTCCTTGTTTAGTGTTCAGGCTGATGTTCAGGCGGGCGCTCATACCAGGGCGCATCAGTTCAGTGTCAAGGTCGTTCAGGCTGACGCTGGCGTCCACCACCCGGCGCAGGTTGTCGTTGGACTTGTCCCGCACCGCATTACCCAGGCTTTGCAGCACACCATTAAAGCGTCGCTCCGGATACGCATCCAGGGTTATTTCCACCGCCAGACCGGGTGTAAGTTGTTTTAAATCGATTTCGTCAATTTCTGCTTTAACATACAGGCTGTCGAGCTGGCTGACTTCCGCCACCGGTTGGCCGAACTGAGCACTGTCTCCAACCGAGAATTTTTCGCCATCAAAGCCAATGCTGTACACCATTACCCCGCTGAACGGGGCTTTTACCTGCATACTGGCGATATTTCGCTGTAACTGGCTTACTTCCGATTGCAAGCGGCTGACTTTGGCCGCCAGCATCTGCTCTTCGGCCAGTCGCTGTTGCTGGTGGCTGGCCAGCCGGGCCTGTGCCAGCTGGTATTGGTTGTCGGCAATGGTGAAGTCTATCTGTGCTTTACGCCGGTCATTGGCAGAGCGCGACTGATCGACAATTTCAGCTTTACGCTGCTCACGGTCGTACTCCATCTTGCGTTCGGCCAGGGTCAGCTTCAGCTCTTCATAAGTTTGTTCATCAGTGCGCAACCGGTTAGCCAGTTCCTGCTCTGCGCTTTTCAGTTCAATACTTTTATTATTCAGTTCGTCTACCAGTCTCTGGCCATCAAAAGCCACCACCACGGCGCCTTCAGTTAACATACTGCTTTCCGGTGCTAACTGTTTAATATTGTATTGCCACATGTTGCTGACACTGGGTGGTGAGGCCTTAAACGAATTGGCGGCAGTCAGCTCGCCGGTTGCCCGGACATGACTGCTGACCACAGCTTGTTTGCTGCTGGCCGCTTCCTGCTGACAAGCGCTAAGCAGCAAAGCACTGATAACCACAGCGAGCTTTAGGTAAATAGGTTTCATCGTTATTTTCGCCATTATCGGGCTACCTCAATCAGCATACCCATACCCAGCATCGGGCTGGCAAGCGGCAGGCTGGCAGCGCTAAACGAGGCTTTGTAATACAGGGCATTACCCCAGCTCTGACGTTTTTCGCCCTGTTGCGCCAGTTCACTAAGCGCAATGGTAAAAGGCTGGTCGGGCGCAATATCAAAACGGGCCTGCAGGCCAGCGGCTTGTTGTAAGCGCGGCAAATCGGTTTCATGTACCCAGGCTTCAATATATAAATTGTCTTTGCGGTTCAGCTCGGCAATTATCCAGCCAGGCTGCGCGGTAACGCCGGCATAAATTTTGGTGCCGTACCATGGATGGTTGCCATAACTGATATTGCCATCCTGCAGGGCATACACACTCATCCGGCTTAGCAGGTTTTCGGCATCGGTTAACTCGGCCTGAGTTTGCTCAATCTGCAGCTGCTGTTTGGTCAATGCTGCCTCAGCGGTGATCCGGGCTACGGCTAACTTCTCTGCCGCCTTGCTGGCTTCGGTGCGGGCGCGTTTTTGTTCCAGCTGATATTGTTCGTAATCATATTGGCTTAAGTTAGCCTGCGGTACGCCGGCATCAATGCCGGCTTTTTCCAGCAGTAACTGGCGCCGGTTCAGCTCGTACTCGGCTTCCATTACCGCTTGTTTATGCTCGCTTTTCAGCTGATTTAGCCGCTCCTGATGGTTAATCAGGCTGCTTTTCAGCTGTTCTATCTGGGCCTGGGTATTGCCGGCATCAAAAACGGCGATTAAATCACCGGTTTTTACCGGCTCGCTTTCGCTTTGCAGCCACTGCACCTGTACCCGCCAGTTGTCGGTCATCGGTGCGACTATGCCTTGCCGGTCGGCTGACTGTAAGGTGCCGGTGAGTAAGAGCGGTAGCTCGCTGTCTGGCCCGGCAGCGGCCAGGGCGCCAGCACTAAGGCTGAGCTGGCTGGCGGCCAGTAAAATTAAGCTGAACGTGCTTTGGAACATGCACTGTCCTCCGTGATCTGGCCATCGCGCATCCGGATCACCCGGCCGGCATAGGCGGCAATTTCATCTTCGTGCGTTACCATAACAATGGTATTACCCTGCTGGTGTAGGTCGCACAGCAGTTGCATAATTTCTTTTGAGGTTTTGCTATCCAGGTTGCCGGTTGGCTCGTCAGCAAAAATCACTTTCGGCCGGTTCACCAGCGCCCGGGCAATCGCTACCCGCTGGCGTTGGCCACCCGACATTTCATGCGGTTTATGATCTTTACGGTGGCTAAGCCCTACCTGCTCCAGCAGCGCATTGGCGCGGGCAATGGCCTGCTCCGGCTCGGTGTCGGTATAGCGCAGTGGCAGTGCCACATTCTGGGCGGCAGTAAGGCGGGGCAACAGATGAAATGACTGGAAAATAAAGCCAATATGTTGGTTACGCATCGCCGACAGGCTGACATCATCCAGCTGGCCAATCAGCTGCCCGGCCAGCTGATACTGGCCACTGCTTGGGGTGTCGAGACAACCGAGAATATTCATCAGGGTCGATTTGCCCGAACCAGAGCTGCCCATAATGGCAACAAATTCGTTCTCGGCGATACTCAGGCTGACATCGCGTAGTGCCTGCACCTGGCTGTCGCCATTGCCAAAGTTCTTATAAAGTCCTTTTGCTGTAATCATCCGCTTAATCTGTTTGTGGTTAGAATCGCCACAGTTTGCCATAAGCTAAACTACGCTGATAGCCGGTTATGGCCAACCAGGTTGATTAATTGTAAGCAGATGTAATAAACGTCAAGCAGGCTTTACCTGGTTGGCTCAGCCGGTTTGCTGATAACGCACTAAATTAAGTAACTGGCTGATATTATTGAGATCAGCGCGTTGCATAATCAACTCACGCCCCAGTTTTAACGCGCTGCGCTGACAGCCGGCCCGTTTGCCGGCATCGCCGATGTTGTCAAAGTCGGCAGCATGAACCAGGCCAACAGTGCGGCGGATCAGTTCACAGCCGGCATAACCTGCAGCATCACTGAACACCTGGCGTAAAAAACGCTGCTGATATAAGCTGTTTTCCAGCGCCGGGTCCTGGGTTTCGCGGTTCATTAGTTCAGTAAACAGCTCGCTGAATTGTTGCCATAACTGTTCGGCTTGTTCCAGTAAAAAGGCTTGCTGCTCAGCGGCGTCTTCTGCGTCATGCAAGCTGGGGCAGGCCAGATAATTCAGCAGTAAATTGCCGAGCAGGCAGCCGACATCAAAACCGATCGGCCCGAAAAAGCCAAATTCCGCGTCGAAAACCTTACAGGTTTCATCATCGATAAGAATATTGCTGCTATGTAAGCTGCCATGCAGCAGCGCCTGTGGCTTACTGAGAAAATCGGCTTTGAGCATAGCCACTTCGGCTTTTAAAGCGTCGTCGTGCCACAGGCTTTTGGCTTTTTCCAGAATAGATGGCTCGATATTATTGCGCTCGTGATTACAGTAGGGATCGGTAAAAAATAAATCTTCGCTGATCAGGCACATTTCCGGGTTTAAAAAGCGCACTACTTCGGCCTTTTTGTGTTCGCTGCTCATTACAAAATCACTGGTAAAGAACAGAGTATGGGCCAGATATTTCGCCATTTGCGGTGCCAGGTGGTTAAACTTTTTGCCGGCTATCAGTTCGTTGCGTAAAATCCGGAAGGCTTTTAAGTCTTCCATTAACATGGCGCAGGCCACCGGATCAAAGTAGCGCACTTCGACCGTATGCTCGGGGCAGAAGCGGCGGTGCATTTTTAATACTTCCGCTTCAATCCGCGCCCGGTCGGTAGTTAACGGCCAGCTTTCGCCAACAAAACGGACATAGGGCAGCGCTTGTTTAACAATCAGCGAGGTGCCTTTGTCGTTTTCTACCCGAAATACCAGGTTCAGATTAGCATCGTCAAACTCTGCAGCAGTTAATTTGCTATGGTCGCCAAACAGTTCGCTATGCTCATCAGCAAAGGCCATTGCCTCGTCGGCATTAAAGGTTTTGTACTCACTCATTCAGGGACACCGCTACTTGAATTGATAAAAGCCGGGCTGCATAATCGCAGCCCCGGGGGTAACTTTAGCACAGTGGTGCAAAGATAAAGAACTGCAACACGACGGTAAGCAAGTGCCTGGAGTCACTTGCGCGCTCACTCAGACACTCTGTGACGCCCAAGTAGAGGTTCCAGCCGTTTTCTCGTTCAATCGTCAAATCAGTTGCTCAAAATTTAAGCGATCAAATTTTCTGCAATTTTGTATAGGCCAAAAGTATTAGTGTTAAGCACCTGATTTTACTACCCCCCTGTTAATTTGTTGATTAAATAATATTAATATAACAAAAAAGAATATAACAAATTATTGTACCTAGCCCTTTGTTGTCGTAAATTCCGCCACCTTACAAAGTTTGCAGTATTGTAAACGCAATAGAGGTTTGAGGTTATTGTGGCAGAACAGGGATTGTTTCGCGCTAATGCGGTAAAACAGCAAAGCGCGCGTTTAGATGGCGATGTTATTATTGCCCAACCACTTAGCAGCACAGTGCTAACCACCATTTTATTATGTGTGGTAGTGGCTATTATGGTGTTCCTTAGTGTTACCTCATTTAACCGCAAAGAAACCGTTACTGGTTATTTAAAACCCGATATTGGCCTGGCCAAAGTCATGTCATCCCGCGCCGGGGTGATTCAGCAAGTGTTTGTCGAAGACGGCCAGCAGGTGCAGGCGGGCGACCGCCTGGCGTTAGTTGCTATTCCCGAGCATTTATCGGCTGGCGACAGCCTTACCGGCACCTTGTTTCAGGGGCTGGTGCAGCAAACTGAACTGGTTACCCTGCGTAAGCAACAGCTGCTCAGCCAGTTTGCCCAGCAGGAAACCGAATACCGCAACCGCCTAACTTTAAGCGACAATTTACTAAACGATATTCACGCCCAGCAACAATTGCTGCAGCAGCGGCTGTTGTTAAACCAGCAGCGCCAGCAGGATTTTCAGGGGTTGCATAAGCGCGGTGCTATTTCCACTACTGAGCTGCAGCAACAACAAGAACTGGTGCTGAATATTCGCCAGCAACTGGCCGAACTTAATGCCAATGAACAGAACCAAAAAGCCCAGTTAGCTCAGCTAAGCGGCCTGTTACAGCGCCTGCCCAGCGAGCGTGAACAGCAGTTGGCCTTACTGGACAGCGACATCTCCCGCCTGCAGCAACAACAAACCGAATTAAATGCCCGTGGCGAAATGCTGATCACCGCCCCTATCAGCGGCCGGGTAACTAATTTAATGGCGGAAATTGGCAATAATGTGCGGGTCGGCTTGCCGCTATTAACCATTATGCCCGACAACGCCCAGCTGCAAGCCATTTTGCTGGTGCCGACCCGTGCCTACGGCTTTGTTATGCCGGGCCAGCGCACCCGCTTACGTTTTGATGCCTTTCCTTACCAGCGTTTTGGCTTGTATGAAGGGCAAGTAATAAAAACGGCGCAGGCTATCGTGCTTCCGAATGAAGTCGATATGCCTGTCGCCGTACAGGAGCCAGTGTACCGGGTACAGGTAGCACTGGATTCGCAACTGATCCGCGCTTATGGCAGCACAGTCCCGCTGCAATCGGGCATGCTATTAAGCGCAGATATCGTGCTGGAACAACGCAGCCTGTTAGCCTGGTTGTTTGAGCCGATTTTAAGCCTGAAAGGGCGCTTATAGCTCTTTTACAGAGCAAACCTTTAAACTTAAAAACATCTCAAGGAGAGATAATATGCAAGAACTGAATTTTGAGCAAGTTGAACAAGTAACTGGCGGTACAGGCTGCACTTACGACGGAAAGAGTTACTCTGACGGTTCACGTAAAGAGCAGGAAGGTGTGATTATGCAGTGTGTAAATGGTAAGTGGGTTGAAACTGCTTAACATTTAAATCGATTCGCGCCGGAGATAATCTTCCAGCGCTTGTGACGATAGGATGTGACTATGAACAAAAAATTTCTGATAACTTTGGCATTTTTAAGTGTGAGCGTCAGCTCTTATGCTGAAAATACAAGTAGTGAAAAAGTAGAAAATGTTGACTTTACAAAGTATTGCTACTTTGAGGGAAAATCATTTTCGGAAGGTTCAAGACATAAACAATCTGGCCAGATCGTCCAATGCATCCGTGATGAAAAAGGTGATCTTAATTGGGTTAAAGCATAAAAGTATCAATTATTTAGATGCGAGCAAATGCGATAGCCAGTTTTCTGAGCTTTGCAACATGGTCCCGCTGCAATCGGGCATGCTGTTAAGCGCAGATATCGTGCTGGAACAACGCAGTCTGTTAGCCTGGTTGTTTGAGCCGATTTTAAGCCTGAAAGGGCGCTTATAGCTCTGAATCAGAGCAAACCTTTAAACTTAAAAACATCTCAAGGAGAGATACTATGCAAGAACTTAATTTTGAGCAAGTTGAAGAAGTAAGTGGTGGCGGTGTAAAAAATGTAATTACTGCTGTAGCTAGGGTAGCTGCGAAAGTACCTCACCCAGTAGTTAAAGTTGCAGGTCTTGTAGCATTGGGTGCTGTAGCTGTGGTTGCTGGTTATGAAAACAATGCCGACTAATTAGGAGTTATATGAAATGAAGGAATTAAAGCAAGAAGAGATAAAGTATGTAAGTGGTGGCTTTTTCTGGTTTGCTGCACCAATCGTAGTTGCCGGTGGTTACACCTACGGTAAAGATCGTGCAGAACGCGATAATCGTCGCAAAGAGAAAGCAGAAGAAAGTGCTTGTGAGAAATAAAAAATTCTTATAGTTACTTCGTATTGTTAATATGCCGTATTCGTAACTTTTTTATTATTTATATCTGAGTTCTTTTACGGCACTCTTGTCGAGGGATGTCATGAAAACACATGAAAAAGCATTAAACAATTTTGTAATTTTTTCGGCTTATTTCTTTCTACTATCACAAGTTGTTTCATCCTATTTTTTTCAAATTGGGAGTGGCGCTAATATTTTTAATATTGTAGTGATATTTATTTTAGCACCGTTAGTTGTTAAAAATATAATCGACTCCACAGTGAAAGAAAAAATAAATAATATATTTTTTTCAGTATCAGGAATTTTAATCTATGTAGTGGTTTATTTTACTCTATTTAGCAACTTTTCGTTTGGTAGGTCATAAAATTTTTTTATTATGATCTACCAATCTGAAGCCGCTGAATGCGGCCTGGCCTGTATCGCCATGGTGGCCAATCACCATGGTCACCAGCTGGACTTAACCACCTTACGCAATCGTTATAGCGTGTCGCTAAAAGGCGCCAATCTGCAGCAGCTAATGCAGCTGAGCAATCAGTTGGGTTTAACACCGCGCGCATTAAAGCTGGATTTAGACGACTTAAAAAACCTGCGCACGCCCTGTATTTTGCACTGGGAGATGAACCATTTTGTAGTGCTGAAAAAAGTGCATCGCAATAGTATTACTATTCTTGACCCGGCCATGGGTGAGCGCCGGCTTACCCTGGCCGAGGTAGATAAGGCTTTTACCGGCGTTGCAATGGAGCTTACACCGGGTAACGAATTTAAAAAAATAGACGAGCGGGTGCGCTTAGGTTTAACCGCGTTCTGGACTAAGGTGCAGGGCTTAATACCGTCACTAACCAAGCTGTTTATCTTATCCCTGTTATTACAAATATTTTTACTGGCCGCGCCTTACTATACCCAGTTAGTGGTGGATGAAGTGTTAATTAGCCAGGATAAGCCATTGCTGGTGGTGCTGGCGCTGGGCTTTGGTTTAATTATGCTACTGCGGGTGCTTACCCAAACCCTACGCGGCTGGGTAGTGCTGCATTTGGGCTCAGTAATGAGCGTACAAATGGCCGCGAACTTAATGCGCCACTTATTGCATTTACCACTGAGTTTCTTTGAAAAGCGCCATATGGGAGACGTGGTATCGCGCTTTAGCTCGCTAAACGCAGTGCGCGAGCTGCTGACTAACAGCCTGGTAGAGGGTGTTATCGACGGCATTATGGCCATTACCGTATTAATAATGATGTATTTATACAGCCCGCAACTCACTCTGGTGGTAGGTATTGCCGTGCTGATATATGGCTTGCTGCGCTGGGCCTTATACCGGCCGTTACATCAGCTAACCGAAGCCAGTATCGTCGCTGCTGCTAAAGAGCAAAGCAACTTTATGGAAACTGTGCGCGGTATGCAAAGCATTAAGTTATTTGGCTTGCAAACCCAGCGCCTGAATGTCTGGCAAAACCGTTTTGCCGATGCGGTAAACCAGAACTACCGGCTGGGTAAATGGCAAATTTCTTACGGTACGATTAATAATTTACTGTTTGGTATTGAAAATGTGCTGGTGGTGTATCTGGCGGCATTAACGGTAATGACCGGCGATATGACAGTAGGTATGCTTTTTGCCTTTATGGCCTATAAAAACCAATTTACCGAACGCACCGCCGCGCTGATTGATAAAATTGTTGAAATAAAAATGACCCGGCTACACTTAGACCGCCTGGCCGATATTGCCTTAACTGAGCAGGAGGATGAAGGGAGTGGTGTTGATAGTCGGGAGTTAAGTGGTCAACTACAACTTAGCGATATTCGTTTCCGCTACGCCAGTAACGACCCTTTGCTATTTGATGGCCTTAATTTTAGCGTTAATGCAGGTGAAAACGTGGCGATTATTGGACCATCCGGTACCGGCAAAACCAGCTTAATGAAAATTATGCTCGGCTTGCTGCCAAGCGAGAGCGGTAAGGTGGAAGTAGATGGTATTGATATCCGCCATCTTGGGCTGCGCCATTATCGTAGCCAGATTGCCGCAGTAATGCAGGATGATCAGTTAATGTCGGGCACTCTGGCCGAGAATATCAGCTTTTTTGATAGCCAGATGGATATGCAGCAGGTCATGGCCAGTGCCGAGCTGGCGGGTATTCACCAGGACATTGCTACTATGCAAATGGGCTATAACAGCCTGGTCGGTGATATGGGCAGTTCGTTATCGGGCGGCCAGAAACAGCGGCTGTTGCTGGCGCGGGCACTGTATCGTAAGCCAAAAATATTGTTTATGGATGAAGCCACCAGCCATTTAGATGTGCAGCTGGAGCGCTATGTAAACCAGCTGACGAATCCCCACGAATGGCATAGATAAAACAAATAGTTAAAGGCGAAGGGAACATTCATGGCAGTTCCCGATCTGATCTTTCGCCAAAAACACCTAACCATGAATGCTGCCATGAATGTAAAAACAATGCTCGCCGATTTTCTCTCATTTGTCACCCCTAAAAGTATGCATAAAGCCAGACTTTCTGCGCTAAGTGCTGCTGCACAAAGCCTTATGAAAAAAGGCTGCTGCACGGTTACCGCTATTGGCCGTGAATATGAGAACCAAAATAAT
>NZ_KB907726.1 GCF_000382165.1 Arsukibacterium perlucidum DSM 18276
TAGCAGTGCTGGTATTAATTGGTACTTTAGCGTTGTTTGCTATGAATTTTATTGGTGTAGCCGCAGAGCAAGCGGGGTTGGCTAAACGCTTCCAGGCAAACACTATCAAACATCGACGGGTACTCAGCTACTGTTACATCGCGGCAAGACTAATCCATCAAAGCGAACTTAGGATAACTTTAAAACATTGGTTATCCGGCGTTCTTTACTTCAAACGGAAAACCGCAGAGTATGGATTGTGTTGGAGCTAAATTCGTGGGGATCCCTCAGACTCTGACCCATTTTAATTTGCTAGCCGGTTAAACCGGCTACTGCTCAGGCCGGGAAAGCCTGCAGCAGCAGGTGCAGTTGCGGGTGCAGCAGCTCACGCTGGGTGGTAATAATGTAAAAGTTCTCGTAAATCTGCGGCAGGGTCAGATATTTATATAGCCGGCCGCTTTGTAATTCGTCTTTTACCACAACTTCAGGAATAACAGCCAGGGCGCCACTGTCCCTAGCCAGTAAGCGCAGCATCGCCATATCGTCTGCTTCAGCAATAACGTCAGGTTGCAGCTGATACTGCGCTGCCAGCGCATCAAAAGCGGTGCGCACCGGGCTTTGCACCGGCGGCAGCACCCAGCGCTGTTTTTTGTAATCACTCAAACTGTGACCGGTATGCTTGCCTGGTGGGCCAATTACGGCGACAGGTTGCCTGGCCAGTAACCGGCATTGCCATAACTGACTGTCGTTGCCCTGTACCGCAATATTGCTTAATGCTAAATCAAGCTGATGTTGGGCCAGGGCATTTAATAGCATGGTTTGGTTCATCGACAGTAAACTGTAGCGTGCGTTGCTTTTGCTCAGCAATGGCGTAATAAAGCTTTCAATAAAGTTCCGTGACATGGTCGACAAGGTACCAATCCGGATTGGACTGTGCTGAGGTTGCATTCCCTGCAACAGCAATTGCTCGAGCTCGGCGCCGCGACTGAAAATATCTTCGGCGTACTTCAGGGTCTGGTAGCCGCTGTCTGTCAGCACCAGCCTGCGGTTTTCACGCCGGAATAGCTGCACCTGCATGCTTTGTTCTAACTGCTTGATTTGTGAAGAAAGAGCAGATTGCGAAATATGCAGACGCTGCGCTGTTTCAGTCAGGTTAGTGCCTCTGGCTACCTGCCAGAAATAATACAGATGATGATAGTTTAACCGGCCCATGGTTCTCTTTTAGTGAACGATTTGTGATTTATTATGTATTTTACTAATGCTAATCCACTGTAGACAATAGCGCCAGTTAATTAAAGCGAAAGGTGAACGATGAACTCGTTACTGACTATCTCGTCCTTAAAGCTGGTTTTACTGGCTTTGATAGCGCTGCTGGCTGTTGTGATCTGGCGTTACAGCGCAACAGCATTGGCAGGTGAGCATGACAAACTACGTTTTATGCGGGCACTGGCCCTGACGTTAACAGCGACGGTCTTTACACTGCTAAGTAACCACCTGCTGTTGTTCTGGTTAGGCTGGTGCTGGATTAGTCTGAGTTTACAGCAGCTATTATTGTTTTATCCTGAACGCCCCCGTGCCCAGCTGGCTGCGCATAAAAAAGCATTAACTGCCCGCGCAGGTGAAATATTGCTGGCAGCGGCATTTATCCTGCTGTATTTCGAGTTCGGTACGGCTGATATAAGCAACCTTGTCACTCAGGCCAGTTTGCAGCAGAGCCTTAGCGTGTATGGACATGTTGCCACTATGTTGCTGGTGGTCGTGGCGTTAATCAAATGTGCGCAGTTACCGTTACATGGCTGGCTGATTCAGGTAGTGGAAGCGCCTACGCCGGTGTCAGCTCTGTTACATGCAGGTATCATTAACCTGGGCGGTATTTTACTGCTGCTATTCTCGCCATTACTGGAACTGAGCATCCCTGCCGTCATGTTACTGCTGGCTACTGCGTTGATCAGTACTATATTGGCGGCGCTGATTATGACAACCCGAATTAGTATAAAAGTGCGATTGGCATGGTCGACGATCGCTCAGATGGGTCTGATGCTGGTCGAAATTGCCCTTGGCCTTTATACGCTGGCACTACTGCACCTGCTCGCGCACTCCTGTTATAAAGCTTATGCCTTCCTGCACAGCGGCAATGCAGTCAATCATTATCTGGCAGCACAGCTGGCCGAGCAAACCGAACCGCGAGCCAGACACTGGCTGCTGGCGTTGTTGATTGCATCGGCGCTGGTAATGCTGGCGCATCAGATCCTGCCCCTTTCCAGCCTGAGCAGTGCAGTATTGCTGGTGCTTGCTGTTACGGTGCTGTTGATGCCTTCACTGGCGAGGGCTGACAGGCGCAGGCCACTGAGGGTAATGCTGGCAGCAGGTTATGGCGTAGGGTTGCTGACGCTGTATAGCGGCGGTAAGTATATGTTGCAGAACATTGCACCCGCAACACAGCTGTTTTCGACGTTGGCTGATGTGTTCACCAGCCTGGTTTTCGCTGGTCTGTTCGTGATGGCGGTGCTGCTGCGCTATCACAGCCGGCACCGCACCGTGAACCGGGTGTTTATCTGGTTAAACGCTGGCGGTTATCTCGATGAATGGGCCACCAGGATCACTTTGAAAATCTGGCCTTACCATAACAAAAAAACTGTTAAGGCCAGCATCCTGTCAAATGTGGAGAGCATTAAATGAGTGCAGTCAGTATTCCAACCCAGCTAACCGGCAGTAAACTACAACCACTGATTGAGCAAGCTGCCGGCCAGATAGCCCCTGCCTGGCCGCTTGATCAGATGATAGCGGTTAACCCCTGGTGGCCGAAACGGCAACATAATTTTGCCGCAGTTTGTGCTGAGCAACAGCTGCTGGCGGGTACCAGTTGTCTGATGACTGCTGACTGGTACTTGTCACAGTGGCAGCAGCAAATACAGCCTGCACATTTGCAGCAGGCACTGCAGGAAGCGGACCTGTCCATGGATACTGACGAAGCCGCTGCTATCTTGTCACAACCGCATGATTTAAGTCGTTGGCAATCACTGGCGCAACTGTTGTCAGAGCAAGCGCCCAGACAGTCTGCCTTGCCCTGGTCACAGCTGATCCAGCAGCAACTAAGCCAGTTTATGGGATTATATTATCAGTATCCGGAGCGATTCAGTGTTGAGGCAGGCAGTGATCAACACAGTTATCAAAGCTGGCTTACTGTGGTGTGTCAGGATAAAGGGTTACAGGTACTTAGTGGTATTAATTTAACTACGCTGTTTGCCACATTGCCAACTGAGCCGTCTGTCCTTTTGCAGCAGCTGGAGTCCTGGTTAGATAGCTGGTGTCCAGACGAGCAGGCAAAGCTGGCCTATTTTGAAAATCTGCTGCAAAGCCTCTCCGGCTGGGCAGGCTGGCAGGCATGGCTCGACTGGCAACAGCAGCTGAACAATCATCAGAGTCACAATGCCGTATGTCAGTTACTCTATATGCTGCTGGGTTGGGACTGGGTATTGTGGCAGCACAGCAAGCTTCACAATGCCGCGCATGATCATATTATTACTGCTTTACAGCAACAGAGCAGGCAGTATAGCGTTATGCTGCTGAACACCCAGGCGCTGCAGAGCATGCGTCTGGTCTGGCAACGTGCGCTGGAGTTAAGTGTGCAGCTGCCATTATTCCGGCAACTGCAGCAGGCTGCCAGACAACCTGTTGCAACGCCTGCCAGACCTGCGCTACAAGCAGCCTTTTGTATTGATGTACGTTCAGAGCCGATACGCCGGGTACTGGAGCAAGAGGATGCAGGCATCCAAACTCTGGGATTTGCCGGCTTTTTCGGCCTGCCTATTGCCTATAAAGCTGCCGACAGCAAGCTAAGCCGACCCCAGTTGCCCGGGCTGCTTGCCCCTGTGCTGGAAGTCAGTCAAATCTGGCCGGAAAAAACAACGTTACCACGCCAGCCTGCACTGGGCTGGAAGCAAAGCTTTGACCTGGCGTCATCCAGCCTCGGCATGGTGGAAGCCGCTGGCGCCACCAAGCTGCTTAGTCTGCTGAAACGGGCATTTTTCCGCACTAAAGCACCTCACGCCATGAACCGCTATCTGGACGACGGTCAATGGTCTCTGAGCCGGGATCAGCAGCCACTGAGTATTGCTGAGCAAGCACAACTGGCTGCTGCAATTCTGTCTGCTATGGGGCTGAACGGCACACTGGCACCGACAGTATTGCTGGTGGGACATGGCAGTGAGACTTGCAATAACCCGCAGGCTGCGGCGCTGGATTGTGGTGCCTGCGGCGGCCAGACCGGCGAAGTGAATGTCAAGGTACTGGCACAAATTCTGAACAACTGCGAGGTACGTGCTGAGCTTGCGCGCCGGCATGATTTACAGATCCCGACAGACAGCCGGTTTTATGCGGCCATGCATCATACGACAACTGATGATCTGCAAGTATTCCAGCCGCCTGCCGCTGCTGACTGGCTGGGCTGGCTGGCAGAGGCCGGTACAAAGGCCAGAAAGCAAAGAGCCAGCCAGTTTGCTGAGGCAGCGCCAGACACTTCCGGCTTAAGCCGGTTTTTTAAACTGCGCAGCCGCGACTGGGCGCAGCTTCGACCAGAGTGGGGGCTGGCCAACAATGCCGCTTTTATCGTGGCGCCACGAACCCTGACCAAAGGGCTGAATTTGCAGGGGCGTTGCTTTTTGCATGATTATAATGCGGACCAGGATGCTGATTACAGCCTGCTACACACCATTATGACCGCGCCAATGGTGGTTACCAACTGGATCAACCTGCAATATTACGCCTCGGTAGTTGCACCCGATAAATACGGCAGTGGCAATAAGTTGCTGCACAATGTTGTGGCTGGCCATATCGGCGTTTTTGAGGGTAATGGCGGTGATCTACGCAATGGTTTAAGCTGGCAATCGGTGCATGACGGCACCCGGCTTCGCCATCAACCTGTCCGTCTTAGTGTCATTATTGCGGCGCCACAGCAGGCTATCGCCGATATTATTAAGCGCTCGGACGACGTTGCGGCACTGGTGAACAATCACTGGTTATGGCTATATCAGCTTGATCAGGATGGTACGCTAAACCAATGGCAACAGGTTCGCTGGCAACAGGTGACAGTATGAAAAATACTGTTGCTGTATTGACCCGCCATGATAAAGCCCGGCTGATCGCTCCGGCCCTCAACCAGTTTGGCTGGCAGCTTACCGAGATCGATAGTTTTGACACCGATACCCTTGGTAGTTTTGCCGGCGGTCAGTCCCGCTTTATGACAGCACAGGAATGTGCCTTTCGAAAGGCCGCTCTGGCTGCTGAATTATCCGGGCTGGACATCGGAATAGGCAGCGAAGGCAGCTTTACTGTCGGCCCTTTCGGCATTGGTACTTATAATCTCGAACTTATCTGTTGTATTAACGTGTCGGCAGGCTGGGCGGTGACAGGCAGGTTTTATGGACCTTCGCTGGCGCAGCAATGGCTGCTGAAAGATGCTGAGTCACTACAGCAGGCTCTGACTGATATAGAACCAGACCAGTATTTAGTGTTGCAACAAGGTAATTATCTGAAAAAAGCCCTGACAGCTGCTCAGGCACATAATCTGGCATTATTGAGGTTTTCATACGGGGAAGTGACTCTCAGCTATGATTTACGAGCCCATCTGAGCCCGGAGCGGCGTTTTCATATTCAGCAGGCTGCTGACGATTTAGCCCGGCGTTTACAACGTTTGTGTCCGCAATGTGCGACCCCAGGCTTCTGGCCGGATAAAGCACTGCCGGGTTTGCCATGCGAAGCTTGTGGCGTTGCTACCAGCCTGACCAGGCAGCGCCAGGCAGTTTGTCAGCGCTGCGGATATACTGAAACAGAGCCGGTTGCTGCCAGTCATGCCAGCCAACAATATTGCCAGGAATGTAACCCTTGAATACGTTATTACTAAGCTCAGAATCCGCTTCTGATATTAAATTATGCGCCGATTATCTGCAAAACGGTCAGTTGGTGGCAGTGCCTACAGAGACTGTGTATGGTTTAGCGGCCGATGCATCTAACCCCGATGCTGTCAGGGCTATTTTTACCGCTAAAGGACGACCGGCCAATCATCCGCTGATTGTGCATGTGCCGGATAAAGCGGCTATCGGCCGATGGGCAAAAAATGTCAGTAACACCGCATTTGTCCTGGCAGATGCTTTTTGGCCGGGTCCGCTGACGTTACTGTTGCATAAAGCGGAGCATGTCAGTTCAGTTGTTACCGGCGGTTTAGATACCATTGGCTTAAGGATGCCGTCACATCCTGTGTTGCTGGCGTTACTTCAGCAGTATCAGCTGACCGTTGCTGCACCGTCTGCCAATCCATATAAAAAACTTAGCCCGACCTCGGCTTGTCAGGTATTGGCGGGAATGCAAGGTAAAATACCAGCGGTGCTGGATGGTGGCGCCTGTCAGTTTGGTCTGGAGTCAACAATTGTCGACCTGACGGGCAGCAAACCAGTTATCGTGCGTGCCGGACCAATAACTGCCGCAGAAATTTCGGCGATACTCGGTGAACCGGTTGCGCAGCCATTGCAACATAGTGTTGCAGTGCCGGGAAATATCAGCGCCCATTATCAGCCTGATAAGCCTTTATATTGTTTTACCCGGTCAGAACTACTGTTACGCCTTGCAGAATCTGACCAGGCTGTAGCGCTGCTTGGTTTAACAGAGTTTGAAGCTCAGCCGCTGGTAAAGCAGTATCCGATGCCAGCTGAGGCGACCGCATATGGCCAGCGGCTTTACCACACGTTGTTTATGGCAGATCAGGCAGCGGTGGCTGCTATCTGGTGTGAGTTACCACCAGAGCAGGAACCCTGGCAGGCGGTACATGACCGGTTAAAACGGGCAAGCTCTAATTTATAAGCGCCTTTTAGCATAAAAAAAAGCGCAGGCAAAACCCTGCGCTAAAGGTCGTGGTTGGGAGTAAAGGGGTTAACGCCGCAGGCTTAGTGAGCTGTCGCCATTTGTAAATAAGTCATATTGTTGCATTGCTGGAATTTGCTGTTGAATTCGGGTTTCCAGGGCATCCAGCTGGCTTACCTGGCTGCAGATGGCGTCACCACGTTGCTCCAGCGCGGCAGCTTTCATGTCCATTTTCGCTTCCAGGTTTTCACCGAACTTTTCCATTTTCTGGCCAAATGCTTCCATCCGTTGTTCGAAGCTGCCCTCGCCGCTGGTCATGGCTTTGCCTACCAGCATCATAATGCTGCCCATCGACTGACTGACAGCCTCTTCTATCGCCTGCTCAAATTCCGGACCAAAAGCCTGATCGATACTGTCCAGCCGGCTGCCGTACAGGTAAGTGTTGTCACCATCCTGTACTACTATCTGGCTGGCCGCGTCGCTTATTTTGGTTAACGCTTGTTGCATGGCCGGGTATTCGTCCAGTGATTTACCGGTTAGCTCAGCCAGCACTGTGGTCAGTGCCTCGCTGGCCATTAGCAGTGCATCTTCTACCAGGGCAATGGTTTCAGTGGTCTGGCTGCGAATGCCGGCCTGGTAATCACGCAGTAATGCCCGGGTATCGTTATCTACTTGCACAGTTTTGCCATTCAGGCTCAAGCGGCCATCGTTGTTTATTTGCCACAAAATGGCGCCATTATCCTGCAGTTGCACGCTGTCACGGCTGATCAGTAAATCCTGTTCCATCGAAAAATTACAGCTTTGCTGCTGGTTATGCTTAGCATGATGCTCATTGTGATGGCCGGCGACGGCCTGCATACTAAAACAGCTGAACATAATGGCACTGGCTATCAGAGTGGTTTTCATAATATTGGTCCTTGCTATGTTTTATTGACAGGTTGCTAACGCAAAGTCAGTGCCAATATTTATCTTATTGTTTTTATTGAGGTATATTTCTTGATGGCTGTTCTCTAAATTCAGTGGTTAGCGGTTTTCACTATTAAGTAGCGAATTTATCAGACAGGAAAGCACGGTTGACGCCAGCACGGCAGGCCATTAATCATGGAAATTTATGTTGAGTGCACCAGCTTTTAATTACTATTTGGAATAACGCAGAGAGATCCATTCTTTTACGGGCATACGTTTGGATGGCTAAAATGCCAATATAAAGTTTATATAGGTGTTTTTATGCTTTTATCATCGTTAGTAGCGCAAGCCAGCCCGTTGTCTGAGCAACAGGTGCAGCAACTGCAGGGTCTGGTGAGCCAGCTGAACCCCATTCAGCAAGCCTGGGTCAGCGGCTATCTGGCAGCCAGTGCCCAGTTAGCGGGTGGCCAGGCCACAGCACCGACAGCCGCGGCAGCAAGCAGCGCCAGCCTGACTATAGTGTATGGCTCGCAAACCGGTAATGCCCGCCATCTAGCTGAAGCGCTGGCAGGTTTAGCCAAAGCAAAGAACATCGCTGCTAAGGTCGTCGATTTAGCTGATTATAAAAGCAGCCAGCTGAAAAATGAGCAGTATCTGATTATTGTTACCTCTACCTATGGTGAGGGCGAACCGCCGGAAAATGCGGTCAGTTTTTATAACTTTTTGTTCAGCAAAAAAGCACCGAAAGTGCCGCAACTTAAATTTGCGGTACTGGGGCTGGGCGATACCAGTTATGAATTTTTCTGTAAAACCGCCGCCGACTTTGACGAGCGCCTGGCCGAATTAGGCGGTCAGCGCTTGCAGGCCCGCGCTGATCTGGACGTCGACTATGATGCTGCTGCCACGAGCTGGAATAATGCCCTGATTAGTGTGGTAGAGCCGGAATTTGCCAGCGCACCGTCGGCTCAGGTGATTAACTGGCCGGGTCAGGCAGCAGCGGCAGCGGCCAGCCAGTACACTAAACAGCAGCCGTTTGCGGCTGAGTTATACACAAACCAGAAAATTACTGGCCGTGATTCAACGAAAGACGTACGGCATATTGAAATTTCACTGCAGGGTTCTGATTTAACTTATCAGCCAGGTGATGCACTGGGCCTGTATTTTAATAACGACCCGGCACTGGTGGCTGAACTGCTAAGCCTTACCGCTCTGCAAAGCACCGCTGAGGTCAGCCTTAGCAATCAGAGCTTAAGCTTGTTCGACGCCCTGACCGAGCAGCTGGAACTTACTCAGTCGTACCCGGCCTTTGTTGAAAAATATGCTGCAGCCACTGCTAACGACGCCTTACTGCAATTGGCGGCGGATAAAGCCGCGCTACGTGCTTATCTGGCCGAGCGGCAAATTATCGATATTGTCCGCGATTATCCGGTGACTGACAATCCAATCACCGCTCAGCAATTGGTCGATGCGCTGCGTAAGCAACAACCGCGTTTGTACTCCATCGCCTCATCGCAGGCGGAAGTAGCAGAGGAAGTGCATTTAACGGTGGCGGTGGTGCGCTACGATGCCTTTGGTCAGCCACATTTAGGCGGTGCCTCCGGCTATTTAGCTGAGCGTTTAGCCGAGGGCGATAAAGTGCGGGTATTTGTTGAGCAGAATAACAATTTCCGCTTACCGGCCAATGACGACACCCCGGTAATTATGATTGGCCCAGGTACCGGCATTGCGCCGTTCCGGGCGTTTTTACAGGAGCGGGATGCCCGCGGCGCCAGTGGTAAAAACTGGCTGTTTTTCGGTAACCCGCACTTTACCCAGGATTTTTTATATCAGGTGGAGTTACAGGGCTATTTAAAACAAGGCCTGCTTAGCAAGCTGGATGTCGCCTTCAGCCGGGACAGCGCTCAGAAAGTGTATGTACAGGATAAGTTGCGTAGACATGCAGCCGAGGTGTATCAGTGGCTGCAACAGGGTGCCCATGTCTATATTTGTGGTGATGCTAACCGGATGGCCAAAGATGTCCATCAGGTGCTGCTGGATATCGTGCAGCAACATGGCAGCAAAAACGCCGAACAGGCCCAGCAATATTTAGATGAATTACGAGTAGCCAAGCGTTACCAGAAGGATGTGTACTAATGAGCCAATATCCGATTAAACCTGAGCTGCAGGTCAGCGGTAAACTGTCTGACAACGAGCGGTTAAAGGCAGAAAGTAAACACCTGCGCGGCACTATCGAGCAGGATTTAAGCGATGAAGTCACCGGTGGCTTTAACGGCGATAACTTTATGCTGATCCGTTTTCACGGCATGTACCAGCAGGATGATCGCGATATCCGGGCCGAACGCGCCGCGCAAAAGCTGGAGCCATTGCACAACGTGATGCTGAGGGCGCGGATGCCTGGCGGTATTATCACCCCGCAGCAATGGCTGGCAATTGATCAGTTTGCTGCGGATAAAACCCTGTATGGCAGTATTCGCTTAACTACCCGCCAGACTTTTCAGTTTCATGGCGTGTTAAAACCGAATATTAAGCCGATGCACCAGTTTTTAAACAGCATTGGTATCGACTCTATTGCTACCGCCGGCGACGTTAACCGCAACGTGCTATGTACTTCTAATCCGGTGGAATCTGAGCTGCATCAGCAGGCCTACCAGTGGGCGGTGCAGATCAGCGAGCACTTACTGCCAAAAACCCGCGCTTATGCTGAGCTGTGGCTGGATGAAGACAAAATCGAAACCACGGAAACCGAGCCGGTGCTGGGTGAAAACTACTTACCACGTAAGTTTAAAACCACGGTGGTGATCCCGCCGCATAACGATATTGATGTCCATGCTAATGATCTGAACTTTGTCGCCATTGCCGAGCACGGCAAGCTGATTGGCTTTAACGTGCTGGTGGGCGGTGGCCTGGCGATGACCTTTGGCGATACCTCGACCTATCCGCGGAAGGCAGAAGTGCTGGGCTTTATTAGTCTGGAGCACACCTTAAAAGTGGCCGAGCATGTGGTCAGCGTGCAGCGCGATTATGGCGACCGGGTAAACCGTAAAAATGCCAAAACCAAATACACCATCGACCGGATTGGCCTTGATACCTTTAAGGCCGAAGTGGAGCAGCGGGTAGGCGTGGCTTTTACACCGGCTAAACCATTTGAGTTTACCACCCGCGGCGATCGCTTTGGCTGGGTAGAGGGCATTGATGGCAAACACCATTTAACCTTATTTATTGAAAATGGCCGGGTGCTGGATTTTCCCGGTAAACCACTGAAAACGGGCCTGGCAGCTATTGCTAAAGTGCACCAGGGTGATTTTCGGATGACTGCTAACCAGAACCTGATTATCGCCGGCGTACCAGCGGAGCAAAAAGCGTTAATAGAACAGCTGGCCCGCGAGCACGGCTTAATTGATGATGCGCACAGCGAGCAGCGCAAAAACTCAATGGCCTGTGTGTCGTTCCCGACCTGTCCGCTGGCAATGGCCGAAGCTGAGCGTTACTTGCCAGAGCTGGTGGGTAAAGTAGAAGCATTGCTGACTAAACATCAGCTGGCTGACGATCACATTGTACTGCGGGTAACTGGCTGCCCTAACGGTTGTGGCCGGGCCATGCTGGCTGAAGTGGGCTTAGTTGGCCGGGCACCGGGAAAATATAATGTGTATCTGGGCGGCAATAAAGTAGGCACCCGCATCCCTAAACTTTATTTAGATAATGTCGGCGAAACGCAAATCCTGAGCGAACTGGATAACTTAATTGGCCGCTGGGCTGTTAATCGCAACAGTGGCGAATGCTTTGGCGATTTTGTGATTCGCACAGGAGTAGTGGCTGAAGTGAAAGTATCGAAGACCGACTTTCATGCCTGATTCGACAGCCCAACAGCAAACAGAGTTAACTATTGCAGGAATATCAATGGCAGGAAACAGCATGATCGACAGTGTAACAACTGATTATCGACAAATACTGTTACAGGATAGTGCCACCCAGCATGTCTGGCTGGCAGAAATAAACCAGCTGCTGAGTCCGATGAGTGCCACTGAGCGGGTGCGTTGGGCGCTGGCGAACTTGCCGGTGCAACCGATGCTAAGCTCCAGCTTTGGGATTCAGGCCGCGGTAATGCTGCACCTGGTGACAGTGCAGCGGCCGGATATTCCGGTGGTATTAACCGACACTGGCTATTTATTTCCTGAAACCTACCAGTTTATTGACCAGTTAACCGGGCAACTGGGTCTGAATTTACAGGTGTACCGGGCGGCATTATCGGCCAACTGGCAACTGGCGCGTTATGGCGAGCAATGGTTAACGGCTGAGGGTACTAAGCAGTATAACCAGCTGAATAAAGTGGAGCCCATGCAGCGGGCACTGCGCGAACTGAAGGTCGGTAGCTGGTTTACCGGCTTACGCCGCAGCCAGAGCAGCAGCCGCGCCGAAAAAGACATTGTTGAAATTAGCCGTGGTGTGATAAAAATTCAGCCGATAATCGACTGGAGTAATAAAGACGTATTTTATTATTTGAAGCAGCATAACCTGCCGTATCACCCATTGTGGGAACAAGGCTATTTATCGGTGGGTGATACCCATTCTACCGTTAAATTTGAGCCGGGAATGAGTGAGGAAGACACCCGTTTTAATGGCTTTGGCCGTGAATGTGGCCTGCATATGGATGGCGACGGCATTTAGTACTGGCGGTTGCAAAAGCGCTTTAACGGGGCATAATAGCGCCAGCATGCACTGCCGCTGCTAACGTAGCTGTCACCGTTATATCGCCTTTGCTAACAGGGAATACGTTAATTTATGTTTGATTACGATTTCAGTGCCATCCAGAGCTGGCTGGAGCAACACCCCGAAACTAATTTGTGGCTCAGTCTGGGCTTGCTGTTGCTGGTAGCCTGGCTCAGCAATTATATTGTTAAAAAAGTGCTGATCCGCGGTATTTTCCGCGCTCTGCGGGCCAGCGCTATTGGTCAGCATCAGGTGATTAAACACTCTGCTTTCGTGGCCCGGTTGGCCAATATTGTGCCGGCATTGGTTATCTCCAGAGGCATCACGCTGATTAACGGTGTGCCGGAAACCGTTACCACTATTGTCGTTAATGTCTGCAATGCTTTTGTGGTGCTGACCGTCGCCCTGGCGATTGCCAATATTCTCAGCCTGGTTAACACCGTATACGAGCAACGACCCGATGCCAGAACCAAGCCGATAAAAGGTTATGTTCAGGTGTTAAAAATTCTGGTATTTACCGTCGCAGCCATTTTAATGATTGCCGCGTTAGTTGATCGCTCACCATTAATCTTGTTGTCGGGCCTGGGCGCTATGGCGGCAGTATTAATGTTGATTTTCCAGGATACTATTTTATCCCTGGTCGCCAGCGTGCAGATTTCCTCGAACGACGTGATCC
The DNA here is from genome assembly GCF_000382165.1 of Arsukibacterium perlucidum DSM 18276. GTDB lineage: Bacteria > Pseudomonadota > Gammaproteobacteria > Enterobacterales > Alteromonadaceae > Alishewanella > Alishewanella perlucidum. The sequence goes on from NZ_KB907726.1 coordinate 13,124, forward strand.
GGGTTGGCGACTGGGTAGAAATGCCACAACTGCATGCTGACGGTGATGTAATTGATATTGCGCTGCACACAGTAAAAGTGCAGAACTGGGACAAAACCATCACCACTATCCCAACCCGGCGTTTTATGACCGATGCCTTTAAAAACTGGCGTGGTATGCAGCAGTCGGGCGGGCGGCGGATTAAGCGCAGCCTGATGCTGGATCAGCAAAGTATTCATTTTCTGGATGCCGACGAGCGTAAACGGTTAAACCGTTTTAGTTTGTTGCAGGATTATCTGGCTGAAAAACAGCAGGAAATTGATAGCTGGAACAGTGAGCTGGCCGAGCGGGGACAGGAGCCCGTCAATACCCGGCGCATTACCAATATTGGTACTTTCCGTGCTTATGTGCAGCGCTATTTATCCAGCCACCCCGGCGTGCATCAGCAGATGACGCTGATGGCACGCCAGTTAGCCCCCGGTGCTGATGGCTTGCCGCTGGAAATCTACTGCTTTACCAATACCACCGCCTGGCTGGCGTATGAAGGTATCCAGTCAGATATTTTTGACCATTTACTGGCCATTTTGCCGGAATTTGGTTTGCGGGTATATCAGCACCCCAGTGGTATCGATATCCGGGCCATTCAGCTAACCAGAGCAGTTGATGAAAAGCCCGCTTAAATTAGCCGATTAAAACCACAAGGCGCTTGAGAAATCAGCGCCTTGTCCTCATCTAAACAGCTGTGTTGTCACGTAGTTAATACGCTAAAGATTATGATTAGCAACCTGGTTGACTTTTAATTTATAAAAACGATTAGAGTGATTAATTTAATTCGTTTTAAAAACTTAAGATGGCTGGCTATGATAGCTGACATTGAGAACGCGGAAATTTACTAACCTATTTACTAACCGAAAGGAGCAAGACTATGTCTTCAATTATCAATACTAAAATTAAGCCATTCAAAGCCACTGCATTTCATCAGGGCAAATTTGTTCCGGTAACTGAGCAGGACATCCTGGGCAAATGGGCTGTAGTGTGTTTTTACCCGGCTGACTTCACTTTCGTTTGCCCGACAGAATTAGGCGACCTGGCTGATTTTTATGCTAAGTTCCAGGAAATCGGTGTTGAAGTATACTCAGTATCTACTGACACTCACTTCACTCACAAAGCGTGGCACGATGCGTCTGAAACCATCAAAAAAATCACTTACCCAATGATCGGCGACCCGACCGGTGCCATTACCCGTAACTTTGGCGTAATGATTGAAGAAGATGGCCTGGCGCTGCGCGGTACTTTTGTTATCAACCCGGAAGGCGAAATCAAAGTTGCTGAAATTCACGACTTAGGTATCGGCCGCTCTGCTGCTGAGCTGTTCCGTAAAGTACAAGCTGCCCAGTATGTTGCTAACCACGACGGTGAAGTATGTCCGGCGAAATGGACTCCGGGTGAAGCGACATTAGCGCCTTCACTGGACCTGGTTGGTAAAATCTAAGCAGTGCAGCAACCTGCAGTTTACTGCAGCGGGACCTGACTACAGCCCTTCTGAAGAAGCTGTAGCTCAGCTTCCCTCTGCCAGACTACGGTTTGGTACCCGGGCAGGCAACGCCTGCCCGGACTATCCCGGATACTATGCTTACAGCCCGTAAATTTGGGCTGAGGCTTTGTTACGCTGATTTTTTTATCGTCTGAATTTTTTGGAGTTTTTATGTTAGATACTAACCTGAAGCAAACACTTAAAACTTATTTGCAGAACCTGAAAACCGAGGTTGAGCTGGTGGTATCTTTAGACGATAGCGCCAAAGCTGCTGAAGTAGAACAACTGGCTAATGATATTGCCGGTTTATCAGATTTCGTGTCGTTGCGTCGCGACGATGCCGCTATGGACCGTAAACCGGCGATGCTGGTGCGGTCGGTAGCTAAAGACACCCATATTACTTTTGCCGGGGTGCCACTTGGCCACGAGTTCACCTCATTAGTGCTGGCGCTGCTGCACTCCGGTGGTCACCCAATCAAAGTCGAAGCCGATACCATAGAACAAATTCGCCAGTTACCAGGCAAATTCGCTTTTGAAACCTATATTTCATTAAGCTGCCAAACCTGCCCGGAAGTGGTGCAGGCGCTGAATATTATGGCAGCGACTAACCCGAACATTACCAACGTGATGATCGATGGCGCCATGTTCCAGGACGAAGTCAGTAAACGTAATGTCATGGCGGTGCCGTCAGTATTTTTAAATGGTGAGCTGTTCTCGCAAGGGGCGATTACCCTGGAGAAAATTATCCAGAAAATCGATGTTAACGCCGAGAAACGCCAGGCGGAGGCGCTGAAAAGCAAAGCCGAATTTGATGTGTTAGTAGTAGGCGGCGGCCCGGCCGGTGCTTCTGCTGCCGTGTATGCCGCCCGTAAAGGCCTGAATACCGGTATTTTAGCCGAGCGTTTTGGTGGCCAGGTGGCTGATACCGTCGGTATCGAAAACTTTATTTCGGTTAAATACACCGAAGGCCCGAAGCTGGTTAACGCCTTAGAAGCCCATGTCCGGGAATATGATGTCGATATTATGAACAACCAGCGGGCGGTGAAGTTAAGTCGTGCTGACAAGGTGGAGCTGGAACTGGCTAATGGCGCGGTGTTAAAGAGTAAAACCCTTGTTCTGGCGCCAGGTGCGCGCTGGAGAGAAATGAACGTGCCGGGTGAGCAGGAATACCGTGGCAAAGGTGTGGCGTACTGCCCACATTGTGATGGCCCGTTATTTAAAGGTAAAAAAGTGGCGGTGATTGGTGGTGGTAACTCGGGTATTGAGGCTGCTATCGACTTAGCCGGTATTGTTGAGCATGTTACAGTGCTGGAATTTGCTGCCACGCTGCGGGCCGATGCGGTCCTGGTGAAAAAAGCCAATTCAATGGGCAACATTACCATTATTACCGAAGCGCAAAGTACCGAGGTTACCGGTGATGGTAACCGGGTCAATGGCATTAATTATACCGACCGCAAAACCGGTGAGGCGCACCATATTGAACTTGCGGGTATTTTTGTTCAGATTGGTTTGGTGCCAAACACTGAATGGTTGCGCGGCGCACTGGAGTTATCGCCACGCGGTGAAATTATTGTCGACGAGCGCGGCCAGACCTCAGTACCGGGCGTATTTGCCGCCGGTGATGCCACCACTGTGCCCTATAAGCAAATAATCATTGCCATGGGTGCCGGTGCGAATGCTTCGCTGGGAGCATTTGATTATCTGATCCGGCACTAAGTTAACGATTTAACGGGATACCTCTCTCATCCCTCTTTGGCGGTAACTTCGGTTACCGCTTTTTTTATTCGCACTGGCGGTCGGTCACCTTCCAGACTACAGGCTGCCAATATTGCGCCGGATCGGTTCTTTCATCAGGGTTTTCAATATAACGGCTGGCAAGATGATATACCTTATTCGGTTCAACATTTAACGTTAACACCTGAGTAAGTTGTTTTTTACGCTCCCAAAGGTCTGACCGACTCCATCTGACCCTGGGCAAATAGATTTGCTCGGCGAGTTCAATATCCTGTGATCCGGTGTCGACCTTTACCACATCGGTGCGACGGGAGCGCTCAATCCTAAAATCAACGTCTCCGGCTGCGCGAATAGCGGTGGGGAACAACTCTTTGCTCCTGGGCGGATTATAAAATACTGAAATAAAGCCACAACCGCCAGTTTGCGCTGATTGTGGGCCATCTGCACTTTGTACAGGGTTAATCACTAAACGCCAGGCCGGAATAGTACGGCGGGTTACTGTGCTTTGTAAATTGATTGCCTTACCTGCGCGGTTAACCCAAACGTTAAACGGTTTACCCTCTTCAAAATCATTTAACAATGCCAGTACATCCTCAAGGGTGGTTGAGTCAAGCGCGGCATTATTAATTTGTAACACTTTGTCACCCTCTTTTACCCCGGCTCTTTCTGCGTCTGAACCCGGTGTTACCGCCAATATCTTATGTTTCCGGTCCATTACCGCGCCAAAATGGTAGTAATTGCGGGTAGGCTCTTCAATTACCAGTGGCCCGTCTTCTGCTGAATTGCCCGACGCCATTATCGCTGCCTGAACTGCTTCAATAATGTCCTGCGAGGGGGCGGGCTGTTGCGCATTGGCGCCAGTAAGCCAGAGTGCCGTCATGATGGTGCCAAGCCGGGCCAGTTTTGTTGCTTTCATAAGGTATATGTCCGTGGCTGAGGTTTATTCAATTGCTGGCGCTGCGCTATCAAACGTTGCACTTGCTCGTGATCGTTGCGAATAATTGAGTGCTGAATTGCCGCGTCCAGTTGTTCCAGTTGATAACTGTTGATTGTGCTCGCCTCCGGGTTGTTAAGTGCTATTTGGGTTGGTTCAGTGTGGCCGGTATAAAGGATGCCACTTAAGATACCAATAAATGCCAGGCTGGCAGCACTGCTTAACCAGAGTGCAACTTTGCGTCTTTTTTGATTGAGACGTTGCTGTAGCTGCTGCCAGATTAAGTCGTCGGCAGTTTCCTGATGAGCGGCAGTTAAGCGCTGACCCAGCAGCTCACTGAATTGTTGTTGCTTACTCATGGTTTGCCCTGCTCAAGTTGAGTTGCTAGTTTAATTAATGCCCGCCGGTATTGCTGGCGGATATTTTGCTCAGATAGTTGCAGTAATTCGGCCAGTTGCTGGTGGCTGTAGCCCTCTACCGCATACAACCAAACCATTACCCGCTGCTGTTCAGACAGTACCGCCATAATGCGTTCAATATCATCCAGTCGGGTTAGCGAATCTATGGCGCTATTCCAGCTTTGATCACTAATGTTCTCGCTCTCGTCATCACTAAGCAGCTGTTGCCGGTTACTTTGCCGCAGCGTATCCAGCGCTAACCTGACGCTAAGTTGCTTTAACCAGCCGCCTACTGCTAACGGCTGCTTAATATCTGACAGGCAAGCAAATGCCTTAATGAAAATATCCTGAGTCAGGTCACGGCCATCTTCGGCAGAACCCAGCATGCCACTACATAAACGGAGTACCGCATCAGCGAAGTGACTGTAAAAGCGCTTTAAGGCTTCTGGCTGGCCGCGCTGGGCTGCTTTGATAATCTCAGGCGCTATAGGTCTGCCAAATCCGTGTGCTGACACCGGGTATCCTTGTGTTGTTTTACTATAAGACGCTTTGACATTACAAAGTGTGACATGAGCAGCGGCATTTTCTAGGTGACGAGGTTTAATGTAAAGCTTGTTCGGGCGGCTGCGTCACACAAAGTTATCTGATGCCTGGCGGATACCATAGCTGCAGTATGTAATTGAATTAACCCGCTGTCATAACTATCGGAACTGGGCAAAGGGTATAGATGGCAGCATGTTAATTCCGTTTAGTTATATATGAGCGCGATAAGCTATTTTGCGAAAGACCCGGCCGGCGCTATGCTAGGTGTTAAATTAAGCTGACTGTTTCAGCTTGCGGAGCCGCTGTGCAATATCTTCCTTTATTCGTAAAACTAACTGGTAAACCGGTGCTGATTGTCGGCGGCGGCTCAGTGGCGCTGCGTAAAGCCGGCACCCTTTTAAGTGCGGGCGCTAAGTTATATGTGGTATCGCCTGAATTTGCACCGGAATTTACTAACTGGCAACAGCAAGGTAAAGCCGAGCTCATTCACGGCTATTTCAGCCCTGAATTATTAGACGGCAAGTTGCTGGTAATTGCAGCCACTGATAACGACAGCGTCAACGGCGCGGTGTATGACGCGGCAACTGCACGCAATATGCTGGTTAATACGGTAGATGATCAGCCAAAATGTGGCTTTATTTTTCCGTCCATTATCGACCGCAACCCGATTATTATTGCTATATCCAGCTTTGGTACCGCCCCGGTACTGGCCCGGCGCTTGCGCGAAAAACTGGAAACCATACTACCCCAGCACTTAGGGCCATTGGCGCAGCTGGTGGGCCGTTTCCGGGATCAGGTAAAAGCTAAAATTAAAGGTTTTGCCGCCCGCCGCCAGTTCTGGGAAAAGGTGTTCAATTCTGATGTAGTGCGTGATGTCCAGGCCAACCAATTGCCGCAAGCCGAGCAAAGGCTGGCAGCGCTGCTGGCTGAGCCGCAACAACTGGCTGGCGAAGTGTATGTGGTAGGCGCCGGGCCGGGCGACCCGGAACTGCTAACTTTAAAAGCGTTACAATTAATGCAACAAGCAGATGTGGTGGTATACGACTATCTGGTATCGCCCGAGATTATGCAGCTGGTCCGGCGCGATGCTGAGTTGATTTGTGTCGGCAAAAAAGCCGGCGCGCACTCGGTTGCCCAGCAGGACACCAACCAGATATTGATCGACTTAGCGCTGGCCGGCAAAAAAATCTGCCGTTTAAAAGGCGGCGACCCGTTTATTTTTGGCCGTGGTGCAGAAGAAATTCAGGCACTGCTGACCCATGACATCGCCTTTCAGGTGGTGCCGGGTGTGACTGCTGCTGCCGGCTGTGCTGCTTATGCTGGTATTCCGCTAACTCATCGCGATCACGCGCAAAGTGTGCAGTTTGTTACCGGCCATTGTCGCGCAGATGGCAGCGAACCCGACTGGCGCAGCATGAGCACCCCTAACCAGACGGTGGTGATTTATATGGGGCTGATGAAAGCGGCCCATATTCAGCAGCAACTGCTGGCAGCGGGCCGGGCAGCAAAGACGCCGGTCGCCATTATTGAAAACGGTACCCGACTGCAGCAGCGGATTATTACCACAGAGCTAAGTGAGCTGGCTGAACGGGTCAGTAGTGAGCAGGTGCAATCGCCGGCGCTGCTGATTATTGGTGAAGTCGTCAGTTTGCAACGTCAGCTGCATTGGTTTGGCGCCAGGCCAAACAGCGCGGTCTTTGCCCAGCCACTAACCCGGTTAGGCTAATTCTGGTAAGCTTGCCTGCAAACCTTATTTCAACAGTATCCTGCAAGGACGATGATATGACAGTAACTTTACTGCCGGCGATTATTAAGATTGCCGAACAGGCCGGTGAGGCCATTTTAGCCATTTACGGCCGTGACCAGGCTGATTTTAAGATCAGTGCCAAGAGCGACGACTCACCGCTGACCGCAGCTGATATGGCAGCACACCGGCTTATTGTCGCTGAACTGGCAAAACTAACGCCGGATTTACCGATTTTGTCTGAAGAAGCGGCCGATATCAGCTGGGATATCCGCCAAAACTGGCAACGTTACTGGTTAGTTGACCCGTTAGATGGCACCAAAGAGTTTATTAAACGCAACGGCGAATTCACCGTTAATATCGCGTTGATTGATCAGGGCGAGCCAGTTCTGGGGGTGGTACATGCACCGGTGCTGGCCAAAACCTATTACGCGGCTAAGGGTAACGGTGCTTTTTTAAAGCAAGACGGTGCTGTCAGGTCGATCCAGGCAAATCAGGCCAGCCACCGGCAATTGGTAAAAGTAGTGGGCAGTCGCAGCCACCCCAGCCCGGATTTAGCCGGTTATCTGGCCCAGTTTAGCGAGCATGAAATGGTAGCGGTTGGCAGTTCATTAAAGTTTTGTTTAGTGGCTGATGGCACGGCAGATGTATACCCGCGCTTTGGCCCGACCATGGCCTGGGACACCGGCGCCGGCCATATTGTGGCGACTGAAGCCGGCGCCACCGTCAGCTTCGACGGTATCAGCAGTAAGGTTTATCAGCGCGAGCAGCTGCTGAACCCGAATTTTATGGTATCGGCACTGCGCGACTAAAACCGCGACTCTACTCTGGATTTTAGCTACACTAGTCACCTTATTTTACAGGTGGCTAGTGTTATGCGTTTAGATAAATTTATTTGTGATTGTACCGGCCTTACCCGAAGCCAGGCTGGCAAAGTTATCCGCCAGAAACTGGTAACGATTAACGGCGAAATTGTTAAACAGGCTGCGCGTCAGGTAAGCAGCGACGATAACGTTGTTTTTGATGGCAAGCCGCTGGCGATAATTGGCCTGCGCTACCTTATGCTGCATAAACCGGCGGGTTATTTATGCGCCAATGATGACCCGGATCACCCGATAGTATTCAGTTTATTGGATGAGCCCTTAGTTGAACGCCTGCACACGGTTGGCCGGCTTGATTTAGACACCACCGGTTTATTGTTGCTAACCGATGATGGTCAGTGGTCGCACCGGATCAGTTCACCCAAACATCATATTGCTAAAACCTACCGGGTATGGACTGCCGACCCTATCAGCGACGATGCCGCCAGCCAGTTTGCTGAGGGCGTAATGCTACGCGGCGAAAAAGACCCAACGTTACCGGCCGAGCTGGAAATTGTTGGCGAGTGCGAAGCCCTGCTGACCATTCATGAAGGCCGTTATCATCAGGTAAAGCGGATGTTTGCGGCAATTGGCAACAAAGTAGAGCAACTGCACCGGGAAAAAATCGGCGGCCTGCAACTGCCTGCCGATTTAGCCGAAGGCGGGTATCGTCCGCTGACCACTGCCGAACTGGCGTTACTTATAGGATAGTGGCATGCGGGCGCTACTGCTTTTTTGCGTTTTATTATTCAGCGCTGTTGTTGCAGCGCAGCCAGATAACTGGCGTGTGCACAAAACCAATGGCGCAACCAAAGTAGAGTATCGCCATAACGAGGCTCAACTACTTGAGATCAGGGCACAAACTGAAGTCAGGGCAACTGCTGCGGCTTTTTTGCGCTTGCTGGAAGACACGGCCAATATCGCAGCATGGGCGGCGAATACTGAGAAAGCTGAACTGCTGGCTCAGCCTGACGCCAATACTCATATAGTTCATACTTATTTCAGCGCCATCTGGCCGGTATCGAAGCGTGATATGGTAACCCAATCTGTCTGGTCGCAGGATGGCGACGGCGTATTGACCCTGCAGATCACTGATATGGGCGAGACTATCCCACCTGTTAAGGGCTATGTCCGGATGCAACAGGTAACAGGTGTGTGGACGTTAACTCCGTTGGCAGACGGTAAAACGCATTTGCAATATCAGGGCCAGGCCGACCCAGCTGGCAAACTACCGCGCTTTATTGGTGATAAAGTCGCGTTAAAATCATTATTGAGCACTTTTACCCAGTTGCGGCAAGTGTTGCCGGACTATCAGCTCTGAGCCAGTTGCACCTTTACTTTGCATCAGCCAGCGGGGAGTTGCTTGCTGGCTGGTAGCGAGAAGCCGCCAGAAATCATTAAAATGTAAATAATCCAGTAGCTAGTAGCTGATTAGTAGTATTGGTAATTAGATTTATCACTATTCACCAATACCAGCCAAGGCCTAAGCTAAATTCTGTTGCAGTGTTATCCTTGGCTACTGCGATACGAAAATCCAAATCTTTAGCAAGGGCATAACGACTATTAACTTTTGCTAATAAGTCTGTGCGGCCATCATGATAAAACCGCTGCTCAAACTCTAGCCTCGAAGACAGGTGCTGCGTTACGTACCAGGTTGCAATTAGCTTGGTGGCTAAATAGCTATGCATGCTGTCAAGCGTTTCGCCCAAATAACCTGCTCCGATAAAACCAGTAACATTAAGCTCTGATGCTGCTTCAAAGCCATAACCAAATCCTGCATTAACTTTAATTGCCTCGCAGGTAACACAGCCTGTTTGGCGTTGAGCTGCACCAACGTCAAGGTACCATGAGTAATTACGATCGCCAGGAAGACCTGTCAGGTTTGATCTGATGCTTTCTATCTTTAACAGTGATAAATCTTTTAGAAATAACCTACTATCGGAAAAACCAAGCATCACCTCGCCCATGCTGAGAGCGGAAAATCTGACATGTCCTTCTGTAGCATCAAGTGCATCATAGTAGGCAGGACGAAGTTGAATTTGACCATAAGACTCGAGACCAGAGTTATGGACAATTTGCACTGAGGTATAACTGGGCTTTCTGCCCAGGTGGGGTTGAGAAGCTGAATCAAAATTGACTACAGCTGGGCCTGGAGGCAGTTGATAACGTAATAAAACTGCCTGTTTGTAGTAGGTGTTGTTTACGTCACTGACACTAGCACTTTCTTTACGTAAGAACTGAAAATAATCAATCAGGGTATCGACTATTTCATGTTGTTCTGTAATTTCAAACGCTGCCAAATCAACCTCTGCAAGCTCCCCGGGTTTACTCACTATGCTATGCAGGGCCTCTTTTTGTTGTTTATTCAGAAATGAGAATCGTTGATACAACCTGCTTTGTCTGGAAGGGTGATACGTAATAGTTTTGACCAGCGGCTGTCCGTTGTATTCAACAGCTGATAGATTTTGCATTATCGATTGCGGCGTCATCCATAACCGCTTACTTTCAGCAAGTTTGGCCGTCAATACTAATTGCAGTAACTCAGCCATGTGGAAGGCACAGTTTCGGTTAAAGAAGTAATATCTGTAATCAGCATCAAGCAGCTCCCAGATATGTCCAATTACAAGGTTGATATCTTGTTGCTCTAAAGTCAGTTCGTATTCCCATAAATCACGCAGTTCAGATTCTCTGTAATTGCCCGCATGGTAAAAATACTTTTGTTGGGTAAATGATGCATCATATTGACCGATTATGCCTTTAATAACATAAAGTGCCATATTCTCATCTGACGGGACATCTGCACCAAAGTTAATGGCGGTATCTTGTAGATCACTGTGCTTTTTTTGAACATGTTCGGTATTAAGTTTAAGCAGCAGGTGACCATAGTATGATGCCGGATTTGCTAAAAACCCTGTGGCAAAAATCACACTAATTGAACTGACATTTTGCTGCTGATTGAACTGGTTGAATTCCGGGCATTTTAGCTCTTCAATGCCAAAGTTATTAATAGCGATCTGTTGTCTTAACCATTGATATCGAGCAGGAAATTTACACTGGGCATGTGTGTCTGGATTACTAGGATCAACGGGTGCAGCGAAGGCGGAAAGTGTCGCTAGTAATTCTGCCAGAGGATCCGTAGCGCCATGTTCTGAGAAAAAGAAATTGTCTGATTGAATGTAACTTTTACCGTTATCGCCATAAACCAGCAATTTTTGCCAGGTAGATGATAACGCAATGCTTTGTAGTTCAGGCGACACGGCTCTGTTGCTCGCCTGAGCAAAAGGAATAAGCAGCAAAAAGCTGCAAAGAATAAGCGATAGATTCATTGGGAGACTCAAGCCAGAATAGGAAGCGAGCTTCCTATTCTGATGCAACATTAAACAGAAGTTACAGCACTGATCACAGTGGTGTAATAATGCTGGGATTTTTCGAGCTTGTCAGCAGCAAGGTATGAATCATCAGCAATATGCAGACTCATTTCAGTGCGCAGGCTGCCAATGACTTTGGCATGTTGCTCAGGAGTTACTTCAAGGATATTCATTAATGCTGATAAATGTTCACCTTCTCCACGGGCCGTTTCTTCGATCAGGCTGTCGTATGAATTTAAGATAAACGCTGCAGCGTCAACATTTTTTCCTGAGCAGGTTTCAGGGCTGGCAGTAGCAGAAGTTACCGCAGTGGTGCCGATATCCCAGATAATATTTGAAGTTACTGCCAAAACTTTATGTTCTGGAAATAAAGCTGCACCAATACCACAATCCGAAAATGGATTAGGGCCTGAACCTGGAGCTTTATCCGCGTAAGCAGATGCACATAAAGCCAGAGACATAGTAAGTGCTGCGATAGCGCTATATTTCATTTCAATTCCTTTGGTTTATTATTATATAAATTAAACACCTCGCCTAATCGAGGCGCGTAGTTTATACAGTTTCCGAATTCGTAAATCCAGCCTTTTAAAAAAATATTTTTTGTGTAAACAGACGAGTATTTTGACGGTTAAATGGAGTCAAATCAGTGAGCACCAACATATTTAAGCTTTTTTACGTTAACGTTTTGCACTATGCTCAGCAGGTGCTCAATCAGCATATTATTGTGAAGGGATTACTATGAACTTTATCGCTTTTTTAATCATCGGCGCACTCGCTGGCTGGATAGCCGGCAATATTATGAAAGGTAAAGGCTTTGGCTTGTTAGGCAATATTGTTGTTGGCATTGTCGGTGCCTTTTTAGGCGGTTTTTTATTCACGTTGCTTGGGTTGTCGGCAGGTGGTTTTATTGGCTCACTGGTTATGGCGACGGTGGGTGCGGTAGTGCTGATTTATCTGGTTGGTTTAATTAAAAGAAGTTAATTCAGAATAAATCCAAAGATTCCCCTTGCTCTGGCAAGTCCTGTTCTTTTTTCACTTTGGCATTCAGCCTGGCCCGGCGTTGCACCAGCAGTTTAAGAATATGGCTGCGCTCTGCCGCGGGTTTCTGGTGCCAGTTAAAGCGTTCGTCGCGCGAGCGCAGACAGCCCAGGCAATAGCCCCGGTTGTTACTCTCACAGACCCCTATGCAGGGGTTAGGTATGTCGAATAGCTCTAGCTGATCCACAAGGCTACCGCGCAGGCTGATGAATAAGCTAAGTGTACGTTGTGGCAGGCTCTCGGTGCAAATAACTGGGACTGCATATTAATAATCAAGCGTAAACCAGTTTGCCCTAAGACAACCGTTGAAGCCCTGGACGGGCGGAAACGAGCCTACAGGGATGTATTCACGGCGTGTTGTCGTGGGCAAACTGGTTTAAAGCCTACACAGCCGCAACTGATTATTTTTTAATAGATCACAAAAATTGGTTGACTTCAGACTGATAGACGGCTATTTGTAGTAGGCAATTGCTCTGTAAAACAGAGCTAAAATATAAAAACGAATTCAACCAAGTAAATAAGTAAGAATCAAATTATGCGTTTAGCTGCTGTTCTGAACATTATTGTCCTCGTGGTCGTGGTGATTATTAATCTCCGCGGGGGCGGTGTTTTGGAAAAATAAAGTAGCTTAAGGCGAAATCCAACAAAACCCCCGCTCCGCAAGGACCGGGGGTTTTGTCGTTTCAGGGCATGTGAAAATTAATTAGCAGCAAGAGGTTTAGGATGAATGGCGCAGAGTTGGTATTAAAGGTGTTGCAGCAGCAGGGGGTGGATACCATTTTTGGTTATCCCGGCGGCGCTATTATGCCCATTTACGATGCGATCTACCAAAGCCCGGTCAAGCATTACCTGTGCCGGCATGAACAGGGCGGCGCGTTTTCGGCGATTGGTTATGCCCGCAGCTCCGGCAAGGTGGGGGTGTGCCTGGCAACATCCGGCCCGGGAGCCACTAATTTAATTACCTCGCTGGCCGATGCTATGCTGGATTCTGTGCCGCTGGTAGCCATTACCGGCCAGGTGTCGCAGGCGGTGATGGGCACCGATGCCTTTCAGGAAATCGATGTGCTGGGTTTAAGTTTAAGTGTTACCAAACACAGCTTTATGGTGCGCAGCGCCGATGAACTGGCCGCGACCTTAAACCAAGCTTTTGCAATTGCCCGCTCTGGCCGGCCTGGCCCGGTGCTGGTTGATATCCCGAAAGATGTGCAATTGGCCGTGGCGGGCAAGCTGGACGTTGCAGCAGAGCCACAAAGCCGCGCTCTGAATACTTCACTGGCGCAAAGCGCCCAGGCCCGTCAGTTAATTGCTAATGCCAAAAAACCGATGGCCTATATTGGCGGTGGGGTGCATATGGCCGGCGCTATGCCACAGCTGCAGGATTTTTTAGCCCAGTGCCAGATGCCCTCTGTTACCACCTTAAAGGGTATGGGTTCGGTGGCCAAAGATAACCCTAATTACTTAGGCATGCTGGGTATGCACGGTACCCAGGCTGCCAATCTTGCGGTGCAGCAGTGCGATTTATTAATTTGTTTAGGCGCCCGCTTTGATGACCGGGTAACCGGCAATCTGAAAAAGTTTGCGCCTAACGCTAAGGTGATTCATGTCGATATCGACCCGGCTGAAATTAATAAAGTGCGCTTTGCCGAGGTCTCGTTTTTAGGTGATATGCGGCAAATTTTGCCAGCCATCGCCAGCACTACTGACTGCAGCGACTGGCTAGCCCATTGCAGCAGCTTAAAACAGCAACACGGCTGGCGTTATGACCATCCGGGCGAGCGGATTTATGCGCCACTGATGTTAAAGCAGTTAAGCGAGCGGATGCCCGATAACAGTGTGGTGTGCTGCGACGTCGGCCAGCACCAGATGTGGGTAGCGCAGCATATGCGCTTCAGCCATCCGCGCAACCATTTATCCAGCGGCGGGCTGGGCACCATGGGCTTTGGCTTGCCGGCGGCGATAGGCGCCAAACTGGCCCGGCCGCAGGACACGGTCATCGCGGTGTCAGGCGATGGCTCTTTTATGATGAACGTGCAGGAGCTGGGCACTATAAAGCGTTTCCGACTGCCGGTAAAAATCGTCATTATCGATAATCAACGGCTGGGCATGGTGAAGCAGTGGCAGCAGCTGTTTTTTAACGAGCGCTACAGTGAAACTGATTTATCCGACAACCCGGATTTTGTGGCGTTGGCAGCCGCCTTTGCCATCCCTGGCCACAGTGTTACCCGCAAAGACGAAGTAGAAAGTGCACTGGAGGCCATGTTTACCTGGCCCGGCCCTTATTTACTGCATGTAAGAATTGATGAAAAAGATAACGTCTGGCCATTAGTACCGCCGGGTGCCGCTAATGAAGATATGATCATGGAGACTAACTGATGAACCATACCCTGAATATCACTGCCAATAATGAAGCCAGCGTAGTTGAACGTTTATTGCAGGTAACCCGCTATCGTGGCTATCAGCTGGCCGGGCTGGAGCTTACCCCAATGGCAGAGAAAGCAGGACTGTCGATCACCTTAACGGTCAGCAGTGACAAACCTATCCATTTACTGACCAGTCAGTTGCATAAATTGTATGACGTACGTGATTTACAGCTGGCTAGTGCTGATATTGCCGCGCTGCGCGCATAAGCATTTACAGTTAGCGGCGCTGGTTAGCTATGCTGATTAACTATTTTGATTGAAAACCTATTTTTGAATAACGGAGTACCACAATGCCAAAGTTAAGATCCGCCACTGTTACCGAAGGTCGTAATATGGCCGGCGCCCGCGCGCTGTGGCGAGCCACAGGAGTTAAAGATACCGATTTTGGAAAACCCATTATTGCGGTCGTGAACTCGTTTTGTGAGTTTGTGCCAGGCCACGTTCATCTGCGTGATTTGGGCAAGCTGGTGGCAAAAAGTATTGAAGAAGCCGGCGGTATCGCCAAAGAATTCAATACCATAGCGGTAGATGATGGGATCGCCATGGGTCATGGTGGCATGCTGTACAGCCTGCCGTCACGCGAGCTGATTGCCGACTCGGTAGAATATATGATCAACGCGCACTGCGCTGATGCGATGGTCTGTATTTCCAACTGCGACAAAATTACCCCGGGCATGTTAATGGCAGCGATGCGCTTAAATGTGCCGGCGATTTTTATTTCCGGTGGGCCAATGGAAGCAGGTAAAACCAAACTGTCGGATCAAATTATCAAGCTGGATTTAGTCGATGCCATGGTGTCGGCAGCCGATCCTAATGTTTCTGACAGCGACAGTGAGCAAATAGAACGCAGTGCCTGCCCGACTTGTGGCAGTTGCTCGGGGATGTTTACCGCCAATTCGATGAACTGTTTAGTGGAAGCTTTAGGGTTAGGCCAGCCTGGCAACGGCTCTTTGCTGGCCACCCATGCTGATCGCAAAGAGTTGTTTGTGCAGGCTGGTTTCAGGATTATGGAGCTGTGTAATCGTTGGTACAAGGAAGACGATGCCAGTGCCTTACCGCGAAGTATCGGCAATAAAACCGCCTTTGAAAACGCTATGATGCTGGATATTGCGATGGGCGGTTCCACCAATACGGTGCTGCATTTACTGGCCGCTGCTATTGAAGCTGAAGTCGATTTTACTATGGCCGACATTGACCGCTTATCGCGGATTGTGCCGCATTTATGCAAAGTGGCGCCGTCAACTCAGAAATACCATATGGAAGATGTGCATCGCGCCGGCGGCGTTATCGGTATTTTAGCCGAGCTGAATCGCGCGGGTTTGTTAAATCCTGATACGCCGCATGTTGCCGGTAGTTCACTGGGCGCGGTGTTGGAAAAATGGGATTTGAAAGCTAACCCCTCCGCTGAGGTGCAACAATTTTATGCAGCCGGCCCGGCTGGTATTCGCACCACCCAGGCGTTTTCGCAAAGCTGCCGTTACCCTGGCGTCGACGATGACCGGGTAGAAGGCTGTATTCGCAGTAAAGAGCATGCCTATTCGCAAGACGGCGGCTTAGCAGTGCTGTTTGGTAACCTGGCACCGCAGGGCTGTATTGTGAAAACCGCCGGGGTAGAGCCGGAAAATCTGGTATTTACCGGCCGCGCCCGGGTATTTGAAAGCCAGGATGATGCAGTAGATGCGATATTAAAAGGCAAGGTAGTGGCTGGCGATGCGGTGATTATTCGCTATGAGGGCCCGAAAGGCGGCCCGGGTATGCAGGAAATGCTGTACCCGACCAGTTACTTGAAATCGATGGGCTTAGGTAAAGCCTGCGCCTTGATCACCGACGGCCGCTTTTCAGGCGGTACTTCGGGCTTATCGATAGGCCATGTATCACCGGAAGCGGCCAGTGGCGGTGCTATTGCGCTGGTGCAGGAAGGCGACAAAATAGAAATTGATATTCCGCAGCGTAAAATTGGCATAGCCATCAGTGATGAAGAGCTGGCAAAACGCCATGCCGAAATGGATACCAAAGGTAAGCTGGGCTGGAAGCCGGAGAACCGGCAACGGGTGGTCAGTACTGCATTAAAAGCCTATGCCTTACTTGCCAGTAGCGCAGATAAAGGTGCGGTAAGAGATTTAAGTAAACTGGAAGATTAAAACCTGAGCTGCAGGCTACGACAGGTAACAACAAGCGGGGACGTTGTAAATACGTCCATGTAAACTCCTCTCCAGCATCCTTGCTGGAGACGCCCCGCTTAGCTGTTACCTGTCTTCGCTTGAAACTTAACAGTGTCGGCTGGCACAGGCAAAAAAATATAGCAGTGGAGCAACAATGAACAACCTGGCAACAGTCCAACCAGAGCAGACAGATAGCGATGTAATGCAGCAGTATCTGCGTGAAATTCTGCTGTCGCCGGTTTATCAGGCCGCGGTAGAAACGCCTTTGGATGCGATGCCAAAATTAAGCCAACGGCTGGGCCACAATGTGTTGCTAAAGCGAGAAGACAAACAGCCGGTTTACTCATTTAAACTACGTGGTGCATTTCATAAGCTGCACAAAGTAAAACTGCAAAGCCCTGATGCCAGCGTGGTCTGTGCTTCGGCCGGCAACCACGCCCAGGGCGTGGCGCTATCGGCCAGTAAGCTGCAACTAAAAGCTACCATCGTTATGCCCATCACCACCCCGGAAATAAAAATTGCCGCCGTAAGGGCTCTGGGTGGCAATGTGTTATTGCACGGCACTGCCTTTGATGAAGCCAACAGCTATGCCATTAAACTGGCAAATACCGAAGGCGCGATTTATATCCCGCCGTTTGATGATAGCGATGTGATCGCCGGCCAGGGCACAATCGGCAAAGAACTGCTAAGCCAGCATAACCAGTTAAATGCGGTGTTTATTCCGGTCGGTGGCGGCGGCATTCTGGCTGGGATGGCGGTGTATATCAAAGCCATTCAGCCCAATGTGCGGGTAATAGGGGTAGAGCCGGAAGATGCCGCCTGCTTAAAAGCGGCCATGAACGCAGGAACGCCGGTGACTTTAGAACGGGTGGGGTTGTTTGCTGATGGCGTGGCAGTGAAACGGATTGGCACTGAGAATTTTAACCTGGCGAAACGCTTTTGCGATGAAGTAGTAACGGTAACCAGCGATGAAATTTGCGCCGCCATAAAAGATATTTTTGACGACTTGCGGGCAGTAGCCGAACCTGCCGGTGCGCTGGCGCTGGCTGGTTTAAAAAAATACAGCCAGCAGCTGCAAAACAGCACCTTAAGCAAACCACAGCAGTTTGCGGCAGTATTAAGCGGTGCCAATTTAAACTTTGATACGCTGCGCTATGTATCAGAGCGTTGTGAGTTGGGCGAGAAAAAAGAAGCGGTATTTGCGGTAACTATCCCGGAAGAAAAGGGCAGTTTCCGCCGCTTTTGCCAAACCCTGGGAGGCCGCGCCATTACTGAATTTAATTATCGTTATGCCAGCGATAACAAAGCTCATATTTTTGTTGGTATTAAACTGCGTCACGGCCAGCAGGAGCTGGACACGGTAACCAAGCTACTAAGCGAGGCTGGTTATGACTATCAGGATTTGTCCGATGACGAACTGGCCAAGCTGCATGTGCGGCATATGGTCGGCGGCATGCCACCACGCCAGTTAACCGAGCAGGTGTATCAGTTTAATTTTCCGGAATACCCGGGTGCGTTAATGAATTTTCTCAATACCCTCGGCGAACACTGGAATATTACCTTGTTTCACTACCGCAACCACGGTGCCGCCACCGGCGATGTACTGGCCGGCTTTGAAGTGGCGCAGCACAGTGATATCGCCGGCCATTTAGATAAACTGGGTTATCAGTATCAACAAGTCAGCAATAATCGCAGTTATCAGACGTTTTTAACGGCGGGTTGATAAATGACTTTACCAACCCGTGCTATATGCGCCAGTAAATCTTTGTTTTCGATGTCTTGCATCCGGCTGATATCGAAGCTGTAAGGCAGTAACAAATCATCCAGCGCTGTCAGTAGCTGCAACAGATTTTGGTGGCTAAACTGCTGGCCAACAATAACCATATCAATATCGGAACCGGGGCGAAAAGTACCAAGAGCCCGTGATCCATACAATAAGGCTTGTTCAATGGTTGAAAACGATGCCAGACACTGCTTAATTTGTTGCAATGCCTTCTGACTGAGCCCGTAAACGTCAGCCGGCATTGTGCTGTTCATTTAACACCTGATGTAGTTCGATAAAGGCAGGATAGTATCGCTTCAATACATCATCGGCCACCGCATTTGCCGTATCCTGATTATAAGTATGGGAGGTTAATGCCCGGCTTTTAATCATATTCATCCACAGCTCACCATCGCTGATTAAACCACGGCTAAAGGCCAACCTGATAGCATCGCGCGAACCCTGAATATCGGTTTCACCCTGAAACTGATAAAAATCTTTAATGCAGTTCCACGCCAATTCGTAATTGTACTCAAAAGCCTGAATTAAACCCTGTTGCTCCAGCTTAGTAAGCGGCCGCTGCTGTGTCAGCGTGATAGCCTCACTCAGTTCAGCCAGTGCTTTAGTGAAGTTTGCCAGCCGTTGTTGCCAGCGAATATCGGTATTCATGCAGTATCCTGATGATGGTGCTGGGCTTATTGTAGAGTGGAAGCGCAGCAACAACAACCGCTGGTATTTTTTGCGGCATGAAGTTAAACTTTGCGCGTTTTTTAAACAGGAGAAGACAGATGAGTAAACCAGCGGCAACCGAGCATGGCCGCGGCGAAATCCGCGATAATGCGATTAAGGCCTTAGTCACCAGCAAGGTGTTTCAAACCAGGGTGGTAAAGGCGAAAAAAGGCAAAGGGTCCTACAACCGCAAAGGGCGTAATTCAAAAGATTACGCCCTTAGTGTTTCTGTTGTGCAACACTAATTTTTATCTTGATATAGTCTCTTCCTAATGATATCCACTAATGCCTCAGCCTCTTCATATCCTGCGCGTGAGTATTTTGCTATATCAGCCGCAAGCCTGTCGAGTGTCGATCCATCATCTAACAATTGCGCATGTAAGTGCTTAAGTGTTAAAGGATGAGCCATAGCTAGCACCTCATCAGCTAACTTCATCGTACAGGCTTTTATGTCGTCATAGCCCTGCGCTTCCATATAACCATCGTCATGCAGTGAGTGGACAACATGAGGGATCCTGGCATAGTGCCGGATCACATAATAGATATCAGTAGCATCTTTACCCTGGAGCTCCCGTCCCCGTTCAGTCCACGCAATGAGTTTGAGTAATAAAATACCGGCGGGTGAAGCGACCTTTACGCAAAGTTGGGGATTATCCGACAGGGTGACGTTC
Source organism: Arsukibacterium perlucidum DSM 18276 (assembly GCF_000382165.1). Taxonomy (GTDB): domain Bacteria; phylum Pseudomonadota; class Gammaproteobacteria; order Enterobacterales; family Alteromonadaceae; genus Alishewanella; species Alishewanella perlucidum. The sequence goes on from NZ_KB907726.1 coordinate 33,000, forward strand.
CACGCATTAGTATAGACCTCCGCAAATCCCAGTACAGTCATGGCAAAATCATGTTCAGGCGGCCATGTGATCTGACCGGTGCTGTCACTAACACTGCCAAAAGGGATAAGATCAATTTCCCAAGGCATGCCGTCACCGTCTTGAGTGTTAAGCTGATGAGTTTTGTGCGGGTGCACAGTAAAACCAGTCTGTATAAGAGCTTCCCGCAGCGCCTGATAATGCGCCCAACTTTCTACTTCTAGGCCGAAGTCTACATCCCGGGTACCGCGCTCAATAGCAGCGCCATATCCGTGCACAAGAATGATGTCCCTTGCAGTAGCCCCAACAATTAGCACAGGTATATCCAGCTTTACTGCGATGCAGTGTAATCGGTTATAGACTTCAACAATTCCGGCAGGCAGTTTGTTTGTCACATTAAGTGAGGTAGTCACGATATAACCTTTTTGCTGTTTCCAAATTACGCGGATCGTTGCTAATCAATAATTCAGCATAAACTAATAGTGGAGCGGTCATTCCGGGCTTTGTTCCCTTAATTTTTGATATGGCAACGGGTGGCTCTACCATGTTGATCGCATGCTCCTCGCTCTCACCTGCACGTAGTCGGCGCAACCTGAAGGTTTTTAACAAGGTTTTCTGAGTATGTTGCTCGGCGTAGATAAAGAGTGTTTTAGGCTGCAGGTAATGGGTATAAGCATCGGCTGCTACTTCGCCACCCCATAGTGCGCCGTATTGTGTTAAATCAGCTTTCCTGATGGCGGTTAAATCATCTGCAACATACAAAGTTTGCTTGAGTTTCGCTGCCAAATTATGAGGGTAGGCGTCAAGCCAGCGTGTTAGCAGTAAATCTGGTTCTGCTAAGGTTGTTCTGCCTTTATTTAAGATAAAGCTGTGTTGTTTAAGATCATCCAGCACCTGTTTAACGGTGCCCAGCGCAATCTCTGCTTCTTCTGCCATAACCCGCATCGGTTGAGTAACCAGCTCAGGCTTTAGCAGCAACATCATCACCAGTTTCATCCCTTTTGGCTGAAATGCTTTACCCGTTAATTGGCGGGTAAGTTGGCTTTGATGTTCTGGCAGAGGTTTCTGACCGCGTATGTCAATAAACAATGGCGGGCGACATAGGTAGGCATTTCCCGCAAGGTCGATAAAGTTGACCTGCTTTTCTCTGCAAAACCCGGCAAGGTTATCGTTGATGTAAGGTGCCACTATTAAGCTTTTACCATTCCCCAATACTTGGTCCTGAAACATGAGCTTAGCGAGTATCGGGCGGGTTAACCGGCTTTTTGTCTCTACTACCCATTCATATCTCTGCTCAGCACAGACAATAGTTAGCCAGCCATCAACCTCAGCTTTTCCCTGCCGTGTTATAACGTTCAGTTGGGTATTTTTGGCTAAAACCTCAGCTGCCTGAAGAAGTAAATTGTCCATGCGTTCATTTTTTCTCTATGTACATTAATAATGAACACTAGATTAAAGTGAACAAGTTGGCAAGTAATGTGTTCAATATTTTATATTGTTCATTCGTAATGAACGAAATCGTTTAATGAACAAATCACGCCCTTATTGCTTTTCACCTGTATCCGGCTAACAATTACTGAGTTAACGGAGATATTCCTATGCCAAGCCCGCTTAAAAAAGATGACGCGCATAAACTGATAGATCAACTCCCTGCTAATGCTACCTGGGACGACCTGATGGAGCAGATATACGTGCGTCAGGCGATAGAGAATGGTTTACGCGACAGCGAACAGGGTAAGCTACAAACTGTGCAGGAAATTCGCCAAAAATATGGTTTGGCTGAGTAAACGCGCTAAATGAAAGTACTCTGGTCTGCTAACGCTTTAGCCGAGCTTGATCAAGGCATAAAGGTAAAGATTCCTACAACCGAAAAGGGCGTAATTCAAAAGATTACGCCCTTAGTGTTTTAGTCGCTGCAAGCCAAAGGCTGAGCTGCTCCTTTTGCTGAGTGCCGATCAGTATATGTTTGCCATCTTGTAATAGTACTTCAAGACCCTGCTTGCCTGAAATGTTATAGCACCGACGATTTTTTGCGCCGCGAATACCCCAACCTCCGTAATCGCCTATCGGGTTGTAGCTGACAACCCGGATATCTTTGATTTCTTGCCATGCATGCTTGCGCCAGTTGTTAATAAATGGCACAAATCGAACAGCTAAGCCCTGCTTATCTAACTGTAATTGTAAACTTGAGCAGTGTAGTAAAGCGCATAAGCTCAACATTAGCAGGCAGCATAAAACCAATATACTGTTTGGTGCCGGGTTATGACCAAAAGGCTGTTGCAATATAATTTGTTGGAAGCAGACATAGAAAAAAAGCAGGGTTAGAGCCAGACAAAGCCAATAACTCCAGGTAAAGCGAAAACTTTGATGCTCTGTATACGTCCTTTCAAGCATTGCAGGTCCCTTCAAACATTAGCTCATCTATAGTTTAGTTTGTTACGTGTTTCCGTGCTCAATCAAGTATTAATGCCAATAGTGATAAATTGCAAGACCTGCTTAAGCGCTTGCTAACTAAGCGTGTTGACTATAAGTTGAGTTAGCCGCCCTGCCATGCTACATAACGGCTACCTTAACCAATATGTGTTTTTATCATGTGGACCATTGCTGTTGCTTCAGCTAACCCGGCCAAAATTAATGCTGTTAGTCAGTGTTTTCATACTAACTTTCCTGAGCAAACTTTAACTGTCATTGGCATTGCGGTGCCCTCCGGGGTGGCAGAGCAACCGCTAAGCAGTGCTGAAACCCTGCTCGGGGCGCAGAACCGCTTACAGGCACTGAAACAGCAAACCCAAGCTGATTATTATGTAGCGATAGAAGCGGGCCTGGATAACGATATGACCTTTGCCTGGATGCTGATTGAGCATAGCGGCAAGCTGGGCAAAGCCCGTTCGGCCAGCCTGATGTTGCCGCCAGCGGCGTTGCAGCTACTGGCTGAAGGCCAGCAGCTGGGCGATGCCATGGACCAGCTGTTCGGCACCACCAATATCAAGCAAGCGGGTGGTGCTATTGGTTTATTAACCCATAACCAGTTAAGCCGGGCCAGCGTGTATCAGCAAGCGCTGACTCTGGCGCTGATCCCGTTTTTAAACCCGGAGCGGTTTTGATGTGCCGCGGGAGCTGGATGGAAGTATGATGTTTAGCTGCTATCAGAGCTTGCCGCCGGTTGCGGGTTGCTTAATCTGCGTTTTTCCAGGTAAGCATATAGCTGCTCGGTAAAAAAGCCGTGCATTAAAAAACGCTGGCCTAAATTCCACTGCCCTACTAAATAATGCGGGTACTTGTTATAGGCCATTTCACGCAGACTGCTGTCACCGACTAAATCACCAATCCGGATAGCAATCGATTGATCGAGATTAAAACCGTTAATGGCATCACGGTATTGTTCGCGGGTCAGCAGCAAACAGAATAAACACATAAACAGGGCATGGGCGCTTTCAAAATCCAGCCACTGGGAGCGTTTTTCAGGTAGCTGAAACTCGTCCATTTTAATACTTTGCCAGTGCTGCCAGTTCAGTTCACTTGCTTTTAGTGGCTGCGCCGGATGGTGCCAGCTGCCCAGTTCGCCAAATAACCGGAACAGCTCCTGATCATGCTCAACAAAGCTGGCCTGCTGCATATCAGCAATGCATTTGGGATACAGTTGCACCGGTTGGTAATCACTGTTGGGGCTATTGGCGGCCAGAAAATTTAAAATATTAGATTCGGTAGCATAATGACGCAGGATCAGTAAGTTGGCCTCACGGCTGACAAAATGGCGGCAAAACCAGCAGATCAGTTTCTGTAAAGCGTTATGGGCGCTGAACTGCGGTAACGGTAGCCGTTTAAAAAACCAGATCAGGTGCAGCAAAATGGCGAAAATAAACTGTAGCAGTGGCCGTACGCCCCAGCGCAGCGGGTTCTGCAGGTCTTTTAACCATAAATTAAGCGCCGCTTGTTCGATCGGCAGCGAGTTATCGTTGGCAATGGCTTTAAGGTAGGCGCTGGGCTGCGTTTTTTTGCTAGTACTCATTATCCACCTCTTCCAGTTGCAGGCAATACAGCCTGGCGGTTACCCGGGCGGTGCGCACTATAGCATCAAGTTGGCTTGGGCTCTGGCACAGCCGGTCCAGTAACTGATACAGCTTTTGCAGATGGTCATCATCATTGGCACCGTGGTAGCGCATAAAACGGCTGTAGCTGCCATCACCACCGGTGGTTTTGTCTATTTGCGCCGCCCAGTCACTGGCCATTTTCTGGCCTAACCCCTCAATAATCCACATCGCGCCAACTAAATCCACCGGGTTGCTCTGGCTGGCCCGGTACATTAAAAAGCCGTGCAGTGCTTCAGTACCAATATTACGTGCTGCATGTTGAATATCGGCCAGGCTGCCACCGGCGGCAACATAGTCTTGTTCCAGCATTTCGTAGTCGCGGTGCTCTTCCCGGGCGTGGCCGATAATGACCGAGCGCACGTCGCTGTAGTCACGGTCGAAACTCGAGGCGCAGCGGCTGATCCAGCGTGAGCCTTCTATCACCTGCTGGCGCCAGTTCAGCAGTAACTGAATAATCCGCCTTACTGAACTGGCCCCGCTCTAACCGCTGCAGCAAAGGCACCCGGCCAAGCTGGCGCTCAAATTCAAACCAAACTCGCATCAGCGCCTGTAAACACTGCTGGCCCTGCGGGCTTAATACTTGTTCTGTCATTCAGGCCTCCACTACAGTCAGTTGCATATAGGCATTATTAAAGCGGCCACTTTCTGGCACCATGCATAAAATGGTGTCACCGTTTTGATAGTGTTGGCTGCGCCGGAATTCGTCCAGCATAATAAAAATTGAGGCACAGCCGGTATTGCCGCGGCTATACAGATTGCTGTACCACTTGTGTTCGGCGATCCCCACGCCGGCGCGCTGCATCATGTCGAAAATTTTGCCGCGAAAATAATGCGACGAATAATGACAGAGTACATGGTCGACTTTGGCAGGCTGCACCCGGCCTTCGCTGATTAACCGCAAATAGCCATCAACCCCCAGTTTAACGATGTTTTCCAGTAGCCGCACATCCTGGCGAATAAGCAGGGCACCGGCGGCTTCAGCTTCGGCATAGGTGGCATAATCCTGCCAGCTGCGGTTTTGCGGGTTGTCGCCCGGGTAGCCGACGCTCATGCACACCGGGTAGGCGTCGGTATGAGAAAAGCTGCGCAGCCAGTCAATCCGGAAACAGCGGCCGCGCGGCTGGGCTTCCAGCAGCAGTGCACCGGCGCCGTCAGATAACATCCAGCGCAAAAATTCCGCATTAAAATCAAGCGCACTGCCGGCAGCCTCATAGCGACTGGCTTTAAACAGGCGCGAGGTTAGCTCGCTGGCCACCACCAACGCATTGGGTTGCTCGCCGGCTAACAGATTAGTAAAGGCGGCTTTTAACGCCATCATGCTGCTGGAGCAAATACCGTGGCTGCTGTGCAGTTCAATATCGCTCAGGCCAAGCTCAGCCTGCAGCATGGAACCAAAGCCTGGAAGCACAATATCGCCCTGGCTGGTGGCGGCGCTTAGCATTTTAATCTGCCGCTTACCCAGAAAGCTGTCTTTTAAACAGTGTTCGGCGGCCCCCGCTGCCATGCCAGCATTGGAAATAGTGGTGTTGTGGTTAGCATCGATAGCGTAATGGCGGGTATGAATACCATTCGACTGTAAAATGCGCCGTTTTAAACGGCTGGGTTTGCCGTGTACTAAGCCTAACAATGGCTCCATTTCAGCATTGCTGATCGGTGGCCCCGGTAAAAAGTGGCCACTGCTGGTAATAAACACGCTCATAATTTTACCTGCGGGTGTTTTAAGGCGGTAAATAAACAGCGCAGGTTTTCTTCCAGGTAAGGCAGCACGCAAACCACCGCCATAAAGCTCAGGTAATACGGTAAATAGGTATCGCCGCCATGAGCATACGGCATGCGCTGCAGATAGAACTCGCCCTGCCAGTTCAAGCTAATCAGCTTAATAAATACCGGGTAGTTAATCACGATAATCAACAGCAGCATATACAAAGGTAAGGTGGCCAGATAATTATGGGCATGCATTTCCCACACGCTGATATGGCGTTTCGGTGCAGCATAGTGCACGTCATAGTGAGCCACAGCCTCATGCGCCAGCCAGGCAACAATGCAAATCAGCATAATCAGTACATTCACCTGAAACAGCAGGCAGAGCAAAATCGGCACTGCCATCTGAATACCCATTAACGAGTGAATAAGTGATTCACGCAAACCTGAAGTGTACTCAATCCGGGTAGCGCGGTGGCAGCACCAGTCAACAAAGCCAGCGATTCCCCACAATGGTAAAAACACATACAACATAAGCTGAATTAATAGCTGACTGGTTTGCAACACCGCACTCCTGTTGCTCTGGTAATACTGCCGGTTACTATATCTTAAGGTTACCAGTTTGTAGATTTTTTTATGGCGCCTTTATTTTTCCGCCTGCCAGCGGGCCAGAAAATACAATGCAGTCCCCAGCAACACAAATAAGGCAGTGGCCAGTACAGACGATAAACTTACCTGCAGTGCCAGCCAGCCACAGGCGGCCAGGCCCAGCAATGGTATGCTGTAGCCAAGTGGTAGCACAAAGCTGTCATTACTGGCCAGTTTTGGGCGCAGCACCGGTACCGCAGCGCAGGTAAGAGCGTACAGCAGAATGCGCGATACTACGGTTGCGGCCGCCAGCCATAAAAATGAGCCATATAAGGTTAGCAGCAGTGCTAATGCACCAAAAAACACAATGGAATTAGCCGGCGTTAAAAAGCGGCGGTGTACCTTGCCAAACCAGGCGGGCAGGCTGCCATCATCGGCCAGCGCGAAGCTGGCGCGGGGGGTAGAGAATATCGCGCCGAGTAAGTTAGCCGCCACCGATGCCACCACGCCGAGCATCAGTATTATGGCGCCCACCGGGCCAAATAAACTGGCGGCGACATCTAATAGCGGGCTGCTGGAATTAGCAATATCAGGCACCGCGGCTACACTGACCAGCTGAATACCAATATACAGTAGGGTAACCAGCAACAGCCCCAGGATCAGCGCCCGCGGCATATCCCGTGCCGGGTTTTTAGCTTCACCGGCCGGCACGATGACCGACTCAAAGCCAACAAAGGCATAAATCAGCAATAAGGTGGCGGCGCCAATATCGTATGGGCTGCTAAACACATTTGCCGGATTAAAGGCTGGCAGTACCTGACCACCCAAATAAGCCATTCCGCATATCACCAGCAGCAATAACACGGCAAATTTGATAAAGGTTAACAGAGCCAACGAGCGCATGGCGCGCACCGAGCCAACAACATTAATGAAGGTAAGGCTGACAATAATGGCGGTCAGCAGCATGCTGCGATTGATACCGGCGGTTGCTGCCGGCCAGAAATAGCCGATACTGTCGACCAGCAACACGGTATTGGCGGCAAAAGAGACTAAGCGGGCAATGTAATACAGCCAACCGGCCTGGAAGCCAATAAAGGGCCCAAAAGCGGCCGTGCCGTAGCGTACCGGCCCACCGCTGCCTCTGAAATAGCTGGCCAGTTCGGCCATACACAGCAGAATAGGTAAGATCAGCAGCGCACAAAATAAGTAGATCAGCGGGCTGTATTCGCCGGCTAATTTTGTCGCGCCACCCGGCAGGCCAAAAATACCGGCGCCAATTAAGCCGTTCACTACCAGCAGCCACAGGCCGAACAAACCCAGATGGCGGGGCAACGTGCCGGCAGGCTCAGCCATTTTCACTTCAGACATAAAGGGTTATCCGTGGTTAGCAACACGACACTATAAAGTGAAACCGCGCGTTATGCACCCTGTCCGCGGTAACGCACGGACGATGCTGGTTTTTGCCGTGAGATTGATACGGGGCCGGCGGGTCTGATGCCAGCGAAAAATATCAGCGTAATGTGAGATCTAACATGTGTATCATTCAGAAAATAAGGCCAGCAAGCGCTGGCCTTATTTAGTCACCTTATTACCGTTATTATAAATATTTCTCTAAAAACGCAAGATAGGCTTGTTGCGCTGTTATCCGGTTAGCCTTTTTCAGAAAACCATGGCCTTCATCATCAAACAATACATATTCAACCGGTACATTGTTGGCGCGAATGGCTGCAACCATTTCATCGCTTTCTACCTGCAGTACCCGTGGATCGTTCGCACCCTGCACCACCAATACCGGTTTTTTCACTTTATCGCCATGAAATACCGGTGAGATCCGGCGTAGGCGTTCGCCATCCACTGCCGGGTCACCCAGCTCTGCATACAGTGACTCACGGAAGGCTTCCCACCATGGTGGAATACTTTCCAGAGTACGAACCCAGTTGGTAACCCCGAAAATATTAATGCCTGCTTCAAACTCATCAGTAAAGGCCATTGCGGCCATGGTCAGATAGCCGCCGTAACTGCCGCCAATCACACCAATCCGCTCGCTTGCCACCCAGTCGAGGGTTTGCAGATATTTTTTGCCGTAAACAATGTCCTGTAAATCATCTTCGCCGTGGCGCAAATCATCCAGATGATAAAAGGTTTTGCCATACCCCGAGGAGCCACGGTTGTTCACCGATAACACTGCATAACCATGATTGACCAGATGTTGGATCATCGGGCTGTAACCGGTTCGTGATTGACCGCCCGGGCCACCGTGGATCCAGATTAATGCCGGTACTTTGGCGTTGGGGTTAGCCTGATGAGGCTTGTACAGTAATGCCGGAATGGTCAAATCGTCAAAGCTGTTAAAGCGAACAACCTCACTTTGCACCAGGTGTTGCTCCTCAATGCTGCTATCCAACGCCTGGGTAAGGCGTTTCACTTGTGGGCTGCCCAGTTGCCAGACATACAGGTTTGACGGGCTATTGTCGGCATTTAAGTAAAAGCTCAGGTATTTACTGTCATCTGAAAAAGTGACACCGCGCAAATCACCCGCTGGCAACTCGGGTAATTGCAGGGCTTTGCCGCTTTGCAGGTCGGTAATAGTTATCACGGTTGACGCATCAGCGTTAACGCCCTGCACCCGGTACTGTTTATCTTCACTGAAGTAAATAAAACTGATATCCCAATCTGCTTTGCTGTAGGGCGAAGTTGCCCCGCTTTGCAGGTTATAGCTGTAGGCCGCAACAAATTCGCTGTCACCATTCGCGCCGAATAACAGCGACTGACTGTCGGGGGTAAAACCGTAAATCTGGTGCGAAATATTGCCCTGATGCTCCGTAATTAAAAGCGGGCTGGGCGTGTCACTGGCCAGGTCAACCAGAAATAAATTATTGTCGGCGTTATTCCGCTCTTTGGTCAGTGCCAGATAGCGGCCATCTTTACTGACTGCGCTGATCCCATAACCATCATTGTTGCTGAAAACAAGTTGGCGCTTGTAGTCCTCACTGTGGTAATGGTACAGGTCAAAAAAGCGCGGGTCACGCTCGTTGCTGGCAATATAAAAGCTGCCATCGTTATGCCAGCCGGCAAAGTAAGCTTTAAGTTTGTCACCGGGGGTCAGGTCGCGCACCGTACCATCGACTTCCCGCAGGTAAACATGGTTTAGTTCATTCCCTCCCTGATCAGCGGTATACAATAGCCGGTCGTCATTTGGGAACCAGCTGACCGGAAAGGCCGGATCTGTGGTTGACTGGGTTAACGGTTGCCAGTTGCTGCCGTCGATGCTGACCCGATACAGGTTAAACACCCCGCTTTCATCAGAGGCAACCAGCATGGCGCTGGCATCCTGGTTAATATCATTACCAAAATAGGTTTTGGTTGCAAAAAACTGTTCTGCGCTGTATTGCGGTATCTTAACCGGGCTGCTGAGGGCTGTGCTGTTTTTATCAGGCGCAGCAACGGGTTTCGCCGTATTGTCGCAAGCCGTTAGCAGCACACTGCTTAACAGTGCCGCTATAGTAAGAGTGAGGCGAGATAACATAAGTTTTCCTTTTTATGAGTCTAAAAACTTTTTTACATACCAGCAGCTGGCATAAATCGTTAAGTTCTGGCTTCTGGCCCAGGCCAGACCATGGCATACCAGTTTTTCAGCCAGGCCTTTACCGCGCAGCTCCGGTGGCACAAAGGTATTGGTAAAATTAATGGTGTTGCCGGCAAGCTGATAGTCCAGCTGCGCCTGCTCGCCGTCTCCGGCCAGCACAAACCGCTGCTGCCAGGCCTGATGAATAATTTCGTCAGCCGTCATGTTGCTTATTCCTCAAGCCAGGGGGTTTGCGGCAGCAGGTTTAAATGGCTGACGTAGCGCGTTAAATTAAAACTTTGCTGATGCTCTATCACATCTACCATTTCCGGCGCCAGCGCACAGGCGATCAGAGCGATAGCGTCCTCATAGCTGTTGCCTGTCATCCGCAGCCGCATCAGGGTAGCCTTTACTTCGGTGGGGTAGTTATCCGCCAGTTGGTTTTCAACCACTTCAAACAACATGGCCTGGTCGAGCTGCTCATCCTGCATGGTGCTACCTTTTGTTGTTGGTCAGCGCAGTAAAACTGTTGCTGCATCATTAATTTGCTTAGGCTAAGCTAGCCACCAACAAATAACAATATGCAGTGTAGACTATGCAAGCTCAGCAACAAGGGTGGCGAGGCCGTTTGCAGGCGTTAGGCCCGGGTATTTTAATGGCGACAGCCGCTATTGGTGGATCGCATCTGGTGGCCTCTACCCAGGCTGGTGCGTTATTTGGCTGGCAGCTTATCTGGCTGATTCTGCTGGTGAATATCCTGAAATACCCATTCTTCCGGTTTGGTGTACAGTATACCCTCGAGCACAATGAGAGTTTGCTGCAGGGCTATCAGCGTAAGGGTAAGGCGTACTTTTACAGTTTTATTGGTTTAAATATTATTGCCGCTGTGGTTAACACTGCCGGGGTGTTATTGCTGACAGCCAGTCTGCTGCATTATGCCCTGCCGTGGCCGGTGGCGGTGCCACTGTTATGCGCCCTGATCCTGGTGGTCTGTCTGGCTATTTTGCTGCTGGGCCATTACCGGGCGTTGGATAAGGTTGCCAAGCTGATCATGTTACTGCTGACGGTAACTACCCTGGCAGCTGCTATTATCGCTGCCAGTAATGGCGCTAATGCCCCGGCCGACTTTGTTGGCCCGTCACCCTGGCAACTGGTTACCCTGGGTTTTTTGGTAGCGTTAATGGGCTGGATGCCAGCCCCGATTGAAATTTCAGCCATCAGCTCGCTATGGCTGAAAGCCAAGTTGCGCCAGCAGGCGATCAGCCGGCAACAAGGCTTATTTGACTTTAATCTTGGCTACTGGTTAACAGCGGCGTTGGCGCTGGTGTTTGTTAGTCTGGGTGCCCTGGTGCAGTATGGCTCGGAGCAGGAGATAGCGCTGGCCGGAGCGGCCTTTGCCCAGCAGCTGATTGGCATGTACGCCAGTACTATTGGCGACTGGGCCCGGCCGCTGGTGGCATTAATTGCCTTTTTATGTATGTTTGGCACCACTATTACCGTGCTGGATGGCTACGCCCGTACCTTAAATGAATCTTTTACCCTGCTTGGTTGGCAACAGCCAGGCAACCGACATAGCCTGAAAATTTGGCTGTTGGTTCAGGCAGCCAGTGGCATGGCGTTAATTTTATTCTTTAGTTCAGCCCTGGGCCCGTTACTTACTTTTGCCATGACTCTGGCGTTTTTAACTACGCCGGTATTCGCCTGGCTAAATTACAGCCTGATGGCTGGGGCGGGCAAAGGGGCTGACGGCCTGAACTGGCCGCTCAAATTACTAAGCTGGGCCGGCCTGGTGTATCTGACCGGCTTTGCTTTATTGTTTCTGGCCTGGTTTGGTGGTTTTCTATAACCTACTTAAAGTGCCAGAGTTTTCTCACCGCGGGCAATGCCCGAGACGCCACTGCGCACCACTTCCAGGATCGGCGTGCCGGTTAATGCCTGAATAAAGGCATCCAGTTTATCGCTGGTACCCACTAGCTGCACGGTGTAGGTGCTGGCGGTAACGTCGATAATCTGGCCGCGGAAAATATCGGCGCAGCGTTTAACTTCATCGCGCTGGGCGCCGCTGGCTTTTACTTTAACCAGCATCAGCTCGCGTTCCAGATGCGGCGCGTCGTTTAAGTCGGTTAGTTTTACCACTTCAATCAGTTTGTGCAGCTGCTTGGTTATTTGCTCAATCACCTGATCATTACCATGGGTTACCAGGGTTAGTCGCGACAAGGTGGCGTCTTCCGTGGGGGCCACGGTTAGCGAGTCAATGTTGTAACCACGCTGGGCAAACAAGCCTACCAGCCGCGCCAGGGCGCCTGATTCGTTTTCCAGCAGCACAGAAATTATATGTCGCATGTTAAGTCCTCTCTGTTTTGCTTAAAAACATCTCATTCATCGCCCCACCCGGAATTTGCATCGGGTAAACGTGTTCTTTCGGGTCAATATGAATGTCGAGGAATACCAGCTGATCTTTCAGGGCAAACGCCCGTTCCAGCGCCGGCATAAGCTGCTCCGGTTCGGTTACCCGAATGCCAACATGGCCATAGGCTTCGGCCAGTTTGACAAAGTCGGGTAGTGAATCCATATAGGAGCTGGCATAGCGTGACTCATAGTTCATATCCTGCCATTGCTTAACCATGCCCAGATAGCCGTTATTCAGGTTGATGATTTTTACCCCGAGGCCATATTGTTTGCAGGTTGATAACTCCTGAATATTCATCTGGATAGAGCCCTCGCCGGTAACACATACCACATCATCGTCAGGGAAATTCAGTTTTACCCCCATTGCTGCCGGCAGGCCAAAGCCCATAGTGCCGAGGCCGCCAGAGTTGATCCAGCGGTTTGGTTTATTAAAGCCGTAGTACTGGGCGGCATACATCTGGTGCTGGCCAACATCGCTACAGATGAAAGCATTGCCTTTGGTAATTTTGCTAACCTGTTCAATCACATATTGCGGTTTTAGTAAGGGCGAGTCGCTGTCATAGCGGCCACCGTGTACGGCGCGCCACTCATCAATTTGCTGCCACCATTTTTTTAAGGCGGCACTGTCCAGTTTCTTCTTCTTCTGCTGTAACAATTCCAGCATTTCAGAAAGTACCGGTTTTACCAGGCCCACGATCGGAATATGGGCATTGATGGTTTTACTGATACTGGCCGGGTCGATGTCGATATGGATAATAGTGGCATCGGGGCAGAATTTTTTGGTGTTATTGGTTACCCGGTCGTCAAAGCGGGCACCGACTGCCAGAATGAGATCGGCGTGGTGCATGGTCTGGTTAGCTTCATAGCTGCCATGCATGCCCAGCATGCCAATAAATTGTTTGTCGCTGGCCGGGTAACAGCCCAGGCCCATCAGAGTGTTGGTAACCGGTAAATTCAGCAGTTGCGCCAGTTCAGTCAGCTCGTCAGATGCGCCGCCCATAATCACGCCGCCACCGGCATACAGAATGGGTTTTTTTGCGGCCAATAACGCAGTAATAGCCTTTTTGATCTGGCCACTGTGACCTTTTAATTTTGGCTGATACGAGCGTAGCTTCACTTCACTGGGGTAGTGGTATGGAAACGTCTGGCTCGGAATGGTCATATCTTTCGGGATATCGATCACCACCGGGCCGGGCCGGCCGCTTTGTGCGATATAAAAGGCCTTTTTAATAATCGCCGGAATATCTTCCGGCCGGCGCACCGACATATTGTGCTTACAAATCGGCCGCGAAATGCCCAACATATCGGTTTCCTGAAAGGCATCGTCACCAATTAAATGGCTCATTACCTGGCCGGTAAGCACCACCATCGGAATTGAATCCATATAAGCGGTAGCAATGCCGGTAACCGCATTGGTTGCGCCGGGACCCGAGGTGACCAGCACAACGCCGGCTTTACCGGTAGCCCTGGCATAGGCGTCGGCCATGTGAGTGGCCGCCTGCTCATGGCGCACCAGTACGTGTTTCACTTTGGATTGCTGAAATAGTGCATCGTAAATATGCAGCACTGCGCCACCAGGATAGCCATAAAGGTACTCTACCCCCTCATCGGCCAGCGCCCGGATAACCATAGCGGCACCCGATAACATCTCGGTTTGTTTAGTTTGGCTTGTCATGGTGTTGTCTCATAGTTTTTTATAGCAAAAGCGTACGGCCAACGCTGGGTATTCAGCATTAGCTCAATAATCTGCAGCGCGCGAAATGACGCTGCCTGTTTGCTACGTGGACGGGTTGGTAACTATGGCGTTCTTGTTGTTGCTTCTTATGAAGTCGTATTATCTGAACGCTCTGATAATTTACGGGATGTCGGACGCAATGTCGATGGTTTTTTCAGATTTGCGGCAAGCTGCTCTGCGCTTGTAAAATACTGCCTCCGGCCACATAGTAAAGCCATTACGGCGAAATACAGGACCTGTTAGTTATGCAAAGCCCCATTGTTGAAGTCAATATCCAAAATGCCCGTGAGGTGCTGGAGCAATCGAATAAGCAGCTGGTACTGTTTCAGTTTCATTCGGCTCGCAGTGAAGGTTGCCAGCAGCTGACGCCCATTTTAACGGCGATAGTGCAGCGTTACCCACAGCAACTGCTGCTGGCCCGGGTAGATTGCGACCAGCAACAGGATTTAGCCATGCAGTTTGGCGTGCAGTCGCTGCCTACTGTGATGTTGATTAAAGGTGGCCGGCCGGTAGATGGCTTTGCCGGGGTAGAAACCGAGCAAGCCATTATGGCCCGCTTACAGTCTTATTTACCTAAGCCTGAAGATGAACTGATTGCCCGGGCGCAGCAGTTTCTGGCCGAGCAAAACCCGGCTGAAGCTTACCCGTTATTTAAGCAAGCTGTAGATATCGCGCCAGAACGCGCTGAGCTGAAAGTCTGGCTGGCCGATACTGCAGTTAGCCTCGGCCAGTTGTCGCAGGCACAGGCACTGTTAGCCGAAGTAAAACTGGCCGATCAGGACAGTGTATATAAGGCCGTGGTTGCCAAATTGGAGCTGGCACAGGAAGCCGCCGATACCCCGGAAATCAGGGCGTTGGAACAGCAACTGGGGGCCAACCCCGATGACAACAGCATTAAAGAGCAATTAGCAGTGCAGTATCAGGCAGCGCAGCGTAGTGAAGAAGCACTGGCCTTGTTACTGGGTATTTTGCAACTGGATCTCAACTACGGCGACAGTAAAAAATTGTTTCTGGATATCCTGGCGGCCCTGCCTAAAGGGGATGCCGTGGCCAGCCAGTACCGGCGTAAACTGTATAGCCTGTTGTATTAGTGGCCGCTGGTGACTGAAACGTCGGCACTGCAGCAAGCTTTTGTAGCATGTAGCACACTGCTTACCCAATACCGGCAGTACTGGCAGCTGGTGCCTTTTGCCTGCCAGCAATTGCCATGGCAAAACCCGGTGCTTGAGCAAAAGATATTAAGTCTGTCGGAGCAGGACCTGAGTGCTATTGACCAGAGTCTGGTGTTGCAGCAACAGCATTTTGGTGAGTTATTTGCAGGCTTATTTGCCTTAAATGACTATGTGGCCGAAGCGAATTCCGGGCTATCTGCTCGCGGACTTAAAAAAGTGCCGTTCTGGCTGGCCAATGGTATTGGCGGGCGTAAACTTGAGCAAATTGACGCGTTCGCCAGGCAATTGCCGCCAAGCGCCCGACCGATGTTGGAATGGTGCGCTGGTAAAGGCCACCTGGGCCGGTTACTGGCCTGGCAGTTTCAGCGGCCGGTAACCAGTATTGAATGGCAACAACAGCTTTGTGTTGATGGCAGCGCATTAGCCGCTCAGTTTGATATTCCGCAACACTTTGTCCATGCTGATGTGCTGACCGCAGCGGGCAGCGCCATATTGGCGCCGCAGCAGCAGGTGCTGGCGCTGCATGCCTGTGGTCAGTTGCATATTCAGTTGCTGCAGCAAGCGGTAGCCATTGGCTCTGAAGAATTGCACCTTGTGCCCTGTTGTTATCATTTAATTCCTGACGAGCACTATCTGCCGTTATCGAAACTTGCCCGGCAACATGATGTAGCGCTAAGCCAGCATGACTTAAAACTGGCCGTGCAGGGCCAGGTTACCGCTGGTGCCCGCGTTGAAAAGCTGCGCTATACCGAAGTGCAGTGGCGTCTGGCCTATCAGGCGCTGCGGGCAGAGCTCAGCGGTGACAGTCACTACCGGCCGCTGTCCTCGGTTGCCAAGCATTGGTTTAGCGGTGACTTTGCCGATTTTTGCCGTTGGGCGGCCGCGCAGCATCAGCTAAGCCTGCCGGCAGCGCCGGATTGGCAGTTCTATCTGAACAAAGGAGCAGAGCATGCTGCGCTGGTGCGCCGGATTGAACTGGTCAGGCATCTGTTCCGGCGGCCACTGGAGCTCTGGCTGGTGCTGGATCGCGCCTTGTACCTGGAACAACATGGCTATCAGGTGCGGTTAGCTGCGTTTTGTGATTATCAGGTTACACCGCGCAATCTGCTGATCCAGGCCTCCCTTAAAGCGACAACACAGCCAAGCTTAGCAAGCTAGTTGCTGTTCGGTGCCGGCCAGTTGCTCTTGCTGATAAAATGCTTGAATTTGCAGATCTTTAGCCTGCCAGCGCTGGTTTAACCATTGCTGAAACCGCTCGCGAAAGACCGGATCATTAAAGTAATCGCCAATTACCTGCTCATCTACTGCCAGCACATCGGCTTTAATTACAATCCGTTTTAAGCGTCCCATCAGCATATCTAACGCGACATGCTGTTGGTTATCGGGGTAAATTAAGGTCAAATCCAGAATGGCATTAAATTGCTCGCCCATGCTGGCCAGGGTAAAGGCGATACCACCGGCTTTCGGTGGTAATAAATACTGAAACGGGCTTTTTTTCGCCAGGCGTTTTTGCTCGGTACAGCGGCTGCCCTCAACAAAATTAATAATGGTAGTGGGTACTGTTAAAAATTTGGCGCAAGATTTACGCGTGGTGGCAATATCTTTACCTTTTAAATGCGGATATTTGGCCAGGGTTGCCGCGCTATAGCGTTTCATATAAGGCATATCGAGCGCCCAGCAGCCCGTTCCTAAAAAAGGCACCCACTTTAGCTGATCTTTTAAAAAAAACTTTGGCTCAGGAATCAGCTTATGGGCGAAGCCACTGACAACCGGAATATCCAGCCAGCTTTTATGATTAGCTATCAATAAGTACCAGCTTTCCCGGTCCAGAGTTTGCTCGCCGCTAATCTGCCAGTCGACATTGTTAAACAAATTTATCAGGCCGGTGTTAACGATGGTCCAGCCGCGGAAACAGCCACGGCCTGCCATTGCCAGCATCCGGTGCACGCCTTTAAAAGGCAATAACAGCTTAATAATGCCAATAGGAGTAACCACGATACCCCAGAACGCCAGATTCAGGGCAAAACAACTAAAGCTGACAGGTAACAGCAGCCAGCCCGGTAAAAAGCTTAACATCAGCCTGCTCCTTTCTGCACCAATCCGGCCAAATCCTGATCTTTTTGCTGCCATAACTGGTTAACCCACTGCTGAAACCGTTCGCGGTAAACCGGGTCGTTATAGTCGCCGATCAAATCGTTGGTGATTGGTAATACGTTAATGTTTACTGTTATATCACGAACTTTACCGGAAATATAATCCCAGAAACTGGGGATCCCCTGCGGGTAATGAATGGTTACATCCAGCATTTTATGCAGCTGCGTGCCCATTGCACCCAATACAAATGCGACACCACCGGCTTTAGGTTTTAATAGATGGCGAAAAGGCGATTGCTGACGGTCATGCTTCTCCTTAGTGAAGCGGGTGCCCTCGACAAAATTCATAATAGTGGTCGGTTTAAACTGAAACTTGCGACAGGCTTTGCGGGTAGTTTCAATATCCTTACCCTGTAAATGAGGATTCTTCTGCAAAAAACTCTTGCTATAGCGTTTCATAAACGGGAAATCGAGCGCCCACCAGCAAATACCCAGTAATGGCACATAAATCAGTTCTTTTTTCAGAAAAAATTTTATAAATGGAATTTTGTGGTTAAAAATATTCTGCAACACCAGAATATCAGCCCATGACTGATGGTTGGCCAGAATCAGGTACCAGTCTTTGCGTGACAGCTGCTCCAGCCCCTGTACATTCCAGCGGATACGGGTAAACAGTGCGGTAGTGAAGTTATTGACGCTGATCCAGGCCACGGCACAGGCATCCAGCAGGTATGTCATCCAGCTTTGCCAGCGGCTAACAGGTGGCAGTTTTAATATTGCCAGAATGACTACCGGAACAAACCAGAACAGCGTGTTAAAAAAGTACAATAACACTGACAATACGCCAACTACGGGCTTTGGAAGAAACGATAACATAGCGCACCTGATTATTTAGTGCTGCCTGGCTGGCAACAGGAAATAAGTTTAAGACAAACAGAGCAGCCAATGGCTGCTCTGTACTAGTCCGATCAGTGGCTATTCTAGCTTAATCTTCGAAATAGGTATAACCATAAACGCCGGATTTAAGCTCATCCAGTAAGGCATCTTTCTGTTCGGCGTTCATGTCCAGCTTTGCCAGCTGTTTACTGTATGACATCAGTAGTTTAGTAGCATCAAACTGCACATAGCGCAGCACATCGGCTACCGTATCCCCTTTAATGATATTCGTCAGCTTGTAACCGCCATCATCGGTCAGTTCAACGTGCACTGAGTCGGTATCGCCAAACAGGTTATGTAAGTCACCTAAAATTTCCTGATAGGCGCCGACCATAAACATGCCCAGTAAGTATTGCTCGTCTTCTTTATAAACCGGCAGTGGCAGGCTGGATTCAATACCGTTACCGTCGGCATAGCTTTTCAGCTGGCCGTCCGAGTCGCAGGTTATGTCCTGAATAATTGCCCGGTGATCCAGTGGTTCCAGCATCCGTTCCAGTGGCATTACCGGAAACAGCTGGTCGATACCCCAGGCATCGGGCATCGATTGAAACAATGAGAAATTAACGAATAGCTTATCGGCCAGTTTTTCATTCAGTTCATCATGAATAGCCCGGTGTGAGCGGGCGGACAAATCTAAGTTAGCCCGCACTTTATTAATGGTGGCAAAGTAAATTTGCTCCAGCAGTGACCAGTCCTGCAGCGTCAGCAGGCCATGCACATACTGGGCATGAGCATCGGTAAAATAGTGGATGGCATCATGGTAGGCCTCAACTGCCGAGCGTGGGGTTACGTTCTGATAGGCTTCCCAAAGACCCAGGATCACAGTAGGCGCATCTTCGCTTGGCTCAGGCAGATTTACTAAGCCCGGCGCCCGTTCAATATCAATGGCATCAGTCACCAGCACGGCATGGTGCGCAGTCATGGCCCGGCCCGATTCGGTAATAATATCCGGGTGCGGTAAGTCGTATTCGTCGCAGACTTCTTTTAACCCATTAACCACATTACGGGCATATTCCATCATGGTGTAGTTCATCGAGCAGGCTGAACGCGATTTCGAGCCTTCATAGTCGACTCCTAAACCACCGCCAACATCAACTGTGGTAATAGGCACACCTAAGGTACGCAGCTCGGCATAGTGGCGGGCACATTCGCGAATAGCATTATGAATATCGCGGATATTGGCAATTTGCGAACCGATATGAAAATGGACTAACTGCAGTAAATCGAGCTTGCCTGCGGCACGCAGTACATCAATTGCCTGCAATACCTGGGTGGCAGTTAAGCCAAATTTACCTTTTTCGCCACCGGTATTCTGCCACTTACCTTTACCGACTGAGTTTAAGCGAATGCGAATGCCGATACGTGGCGCGGCGCCTAAATTATCAATTTCCCGCAACAGGGTTTTCAGCTCAGATAATTTTTCTACCACCACATACACAGTATGGCCCATCATCTGGCCAATAGTCGCTAAGCGCAAAAACTCGCTGTCTTTATAACCGTTGCAGACAATTTGCAGTGGCTTTTCAGTCACGCCTAAAATGGCCATCAGCTCGGGCTTACTGCCTGCTTCCAGGCCCACTTTACCGCTTTCGTGGCTGATTAACCGTTTAACTACCGAGAACTGCTGGTTAACCTTAATTGGGTAAACGGCGGTATACTGGCCTTGATAGTCTTTTTCTGCTTTGGCATTTCTGAATGACTTAATCAGGGTATCAACCCGGTGCTGTAATATATCGGTAAAGCGCACCAGGACCGGTAAGGTCAGGCCTTCTTCTTTAAAACGGTTGGTCAGTTCAGGAAAGCTGATGCCCGCCTTACTGTGATCCTGGTCCGGATAAGCAATTAAATTGCCATCCTGGTTCACATCAAAATAGCCCTCACTCCATACGGCAACGTTATAAATAGAACGTGCTTTTTCAATACCCCAATCAGCCATTACGATTCCTTAAAAATTTCTCTGCCAGATAGTGTAAAGCCTATGCCGGTAAGCTGCAGCAAAAAACGATAAAAATTTGTTTGTTGCCGCCCATACAGGCAAAATATGCGACCTATACGTATAAGGGGAATAAAGATGTCAGTATTTGATGACAAAAAGTGGCTAACTGAAGTTTTTGCCGACAGCGGCAGTGTGTTTGGGCTAGCCATTACCAAAAAACTGGATGAAGTGCAGTCGCCGTTCCAGAAAATTGCGATGTATGAAACCAGCCACTTCGGTAATTTAATGGTGATTGACGACGTGATTATGCTCAGTAGCCGCGATAACTTTTTGTATCATGAAATGCTGAGCCATCCGGTGTTATTCACTCATCCTAACCCGAAAAATGTGGTGATTATTGGTGGCGGTGACTGCGGTACTTTGCGCGAAGTCTTAAAACATCCCGGGGTAGAGACAGTAACCCAGATTGATATCGATGAGCAGGTTACCCGGATGGCCGAAAAGTACTTCCCAGAGCTATGTGCGTCGAATAATGACCCGCGGGCAACCTTGCAGTTTGCCGATGGCATCAAGTTTATGCGCGAAGCGCAGGCTGAGTCTGTCGATGTGATTATTGTTGACTCAACCGACCCTATTGGCCCGGGTGAAGGCTTATTTAACCGGGCGTTTTATGCCAGCTGTCTGCAGGCACTGCGCTCTGGTGGTATTTTAGTGCAGCAAAGCGAATCGCCGTTAATTCACATGCCGCTGCTATCAGCGATGCGCCAGGCTATGAGTGATGCTGGTTTTGCCGCGCTGCAAACGCTTAATTTCCCGCAAATGGTCTATCCATCAGGCTGGTGGACCTGCACTCTGGCCCGCAAAGGCGCAGCCTTTAATGGCTTTCGTGAAGCCGATGCTCAGCAGGCATCTTTCGCCACTGAATACTACAATGTTGAAATCCATAAAGCGGCCAGTGCTCTGCCAAACTTTATGAAAAAAGCGCTGCAAGCTAACTGAATAAAGGTTTGATGTAGATAAAGTGTCTTAATGCCAGCTGAAGGTGAAAAATTAATAGCAAACAATGCTTGCTTAATTGGCAAGCCTTTTGTACATTAATTGCTCATAACAAGGGTGAAGTAATATGAGATACTTGTCGTTATTGTTTTTTGGGGCGTTTTCAGCGCAGGCGACGGTGTATAAGTGCGAAACGAATGGCGCTGTTGAATTCAGCCAGTTTCCATGTGCCAAGGATGCCGAAGCAGTAGATATGCGGCCGGTAGGAACTGCTTTATCAGGAACCCCTGGTGAGTTTCGGCAGCAAGTCGATGCAGTAAAACGGAAAAGTCGTTTTGTTGAATTTCAGATAGCCAAACTTGAGCAGGAAAAAACGCTGCTACTTGAAGAGTTGAAAGCCGAGCAATATAAACTTCGGCGCAGTTTTCCCCGGGCAGAGGAAGTTGCTGCGATTGCGCAGAAAATTGAACGGACCGAACAACGTTACGCCGAGCGGATTAGCACAGAGCGCGCAACGTTGCGCGGCTTGCAGGCACAGGCAGTATCACTGGAACGCCAGTACGCTCAAGCAGGAAATTAATATTATTTAATATTAAAACTAGGGCCTGTTGATCTTTGCTGTTCATAATTCAGCCAACCCACATTGGCAGCCATATAAGGCAGCAAGCCAAGGCCAGTGTACTTGCATAATTCCGGGCTAATTTATCATACCTTGTTGCTACTGAGCGGTAATGTTTTAGCCTGGCAAACACGTTCTCAACCAGATGGCGATATTTGTACAGACACCAGTCAATATCGCCATTCCCAATCTTCGAATTACGCTTGCGCGGTATGTTAGGGACGCCCTTTTTCTCTCGGATCTGCTCTCGTATCTTCTCGCTATCATAGCCCC
>NZ_KB907727.1 GCF_000382165.1 Arsukibacterium perlucidum DSM 18276
ATGTTTTAGAACGCGAGAAAGCGTTTAGAAGTACGGTTGTGAGAACTTAATCAGCTTGCTAAATAATGGAAATGGTTTTTATAAATTCCTGTCCTGGAATTTACCCTAACGGGCCGCACTGAAGTGCGTTAAAAACTGTTCCCGACAGTTTTTTGCCTGGTGGCAATAGCGCTGTGGACCCACCTGATCCCATTCCGAACTCAGAAGTGAAACGCAGCTGCGACGATGGTAGTGTGGCATTCGCCATGCGAGAGTAGTACACCGCCAGGCTCCCAATTCAAGCAAAAGGCCTACCCTAACGGGTGGGCCTTTTTGCTTTATCCACACTATAAAATCTGGCTATTATCTAGACAAAGCAGCGAATTAAGTTAACACTGTATCGACAGTCAAAAGGAGTTGCATGTGTCTCTTGCCCGCTTATTTAAACAAAAAACCTACTCCAGCTGGTTAATTATTCTGGCTTCCAGCCTGATATTTGCCAATATTTTATTCGGCATGGCGCAAGTATCTGCTTTAGTTAGTTTGGCAAATTGGCAGCTAATTTTGTTGTTCAATACAACTATTATTATCTTTCTGGTGGTCTTATTTTACGGTGTACAGCGGCATCGCCGCTCGTTAGCAACCACTGTATTGCAAGTCGATCACGCGATTAAGCGGCTGGAAGAGCGGCTGGAATTAACCCAGCGTGCTGATTTAACTCCCGACATGCGGCTAGACAAAATTAATGATCGCCTGCTGAACTATATTCGGCGCGATCATGAAGTACGCCATCTGGTAAGGGTTCAGGGCCTGATTGACCATGAGCTGGCGATTGGTAACCGCATTTTTTTTGAAAGTAAATTACAGCACTTTCTGAGTGATGCTTCAGAAGAGGGCAGCGGTGCTTTGTTTATTATTGAGGTGTCGCATCCCGGGCACAGTGTCAGTGCACTGAAGCAACTAGCCTGCCTTAAAGCCTGTATTGAAATTATTAACAGCTACTGTGAGTCTTATCAGGATAGGATTCTTGCCCGCTTATCAGAAAACGATTTAGTACTGTTACTGTCAGGCATTTCTAAGAAAGAAATGGCTAACCTGGCTGATTCTCTTGTTGTTGCAATGGGCCGGGCAAATTGTTTCGCCAATTACCTGAGTTCAGACTTTGTCCATATTGGTTATGTTGCCTATCAGCGCAACCAGACGACCTATCAATTGCTGTCTGAAGCCGATATGGCGCTTCGCACCGCTCAGTTATATGGTCATAACAGTGCTTTTGGCTTTGAGCCGGAAAAAAAGCCCGCAGCCAAAGGCTCGGTATGGTGGCGTTCAGAATTAACTAAAGCATTAGCACAGCATCGATTTAGTTTAAGTTTTCAACCGGTATTTTCCTGGCAGGATCAGGAGTTGCTGCAGCAAGAAGTGCTTGTGCGCTTGCAAACTTCAGAGGGTGAAAACATTCAAGCCGCTATTTTTCTGCCTATGGCTCATAGTTGTGGTTTAACCATACAAATTGACCAACATGTATTGTTGCGAGCTGCTAAGTTGGGTTCTCTGGAAAGCCGCAGTGCCATTCGGTGTAGCGTTAATATTAATGCACACTCTCTGTTAAGCAAAGATTGGCAACAATGGTTGGAACAGCTTGTGGTTGCCGGCCAGCTCGATCCAACCCAGCTGGCTTTAGAAATTACCGAGCATCATCTTATCCGATATTATGCAAAGTTGAAGCCTGTATTAGATAAGGTGATTAACCTTGGTTTCTCGCTGGTAGTGGATCAGGTGGGGTTGACTATCGATATCCCTCCTTACGCCGATGATTTAGCTATAGAGTCTGCCAAACTGCATCCGTCTGTCGTGCGCAATATTGATCAACACCTGGAGCAACAGTTGTTTGTCCGGGGTTTGATTTCTCATTTCGGGGAGCGGGGTATAAGGGTGATTGGTACCGGCGTAGAATTGGCTGCTGAATGGCAAACACTGCAAAAACTGGGTGTTGCCGGGGGGCAGGGTTTTTACTTTAGCCAACCGTTGCCGCAGACAGTATCTGGTACTGCTGCTGATTAATTAATTGCCGGTAATATAAGCCGGCCAGGCCCTGCAAACCACCGGTATGAAAAAAGCTAATCCGGCTGCCTGGGGCAAACTCACCCGCTGCTATCATCTGATAAAGTTTAAATAACGCCCTACCCGTGTAGACCGGTTCAAGCGCTATATTGTGGCTAAGGGCAAATTTACAGCAAAAATCGATATGTTCAGCGGCACACCTTGCGTAACGCTGGTCCGGTGCAGTGGCTATTATGCGCCAGGGTGCCTGATGGTCTGCTTTAGCTTTAAGCAGCGCTTTTATCTTCGCCGGCAGTGACGCATCGTTAACCACCGCCAGTCCTAAGATCTGTGTTTGAGCAGTACCGGTATTCTGTTGTTTGCTTGCGCTAATTATGCCGGCAAGCGTACCCCCGCTGGCAGTAGCGGTAGCTATCACATCTGCTGGTCCTGCGGGAGTGTCGTTAAGGTTTAAACCGGCAATACCACGAACCCCCAAAGCAGAACTGCCGCCTTCCGGGATGATCAGACAATCAGGATGGCGAAGGGCCAGCAACTCCAGAAAATCTGACTGCTGGCGTCGCCGGTATGTCTGACGATCTGTGGCAATTAGCGTCATACCTTTTGCCAGGCAAAACTGCAAGGTGGGATTTTGCTGGTCAATGCTGTCAGCACGGACATAAGCCGTTGCCGGAATACCAAACAATTCAGCGGCTGCAGCACTGGCTGCCAGATGGTTAGAGAAGGCGCCACCAAAAGTGACGAAGCCACGATATTGTTGTTGCTGAATCAGCTTTATATGATATTGTAATTTCATCCATTTATTGCCGGATATCATTGGCTCAGCAGTCTTCGGGCAATATAACCAAAGTTCAACCCGGGCCTTTGCCAACAGAGGGTCAAGGATCTTGTACCAATTGGCAGAAAGATCTGCAAAGTCAGCGATTGGTAATAACATAAAGCGGAATGGCAAATTTGAAATAGAAGTTGCCAGTATTATAAACCGATATCAGGGTTAAATAGCATTAAGATGTTAGCCAGTGTTTTGCAACAGTTCAGATTTGGCCACAATAGCGTAGCGGGTGTTGCTGTGCTGCATATTCGTGAGCATGAAATGCAATTGCTACTTCGACCAGCTGACGGAAAAGAAGCGACAGTGCAAGTTCAGGCTGTGAATCGGGGTAACTGGCAGTTGGCAATGCAGGATGTCCTGGCGAAAGTCAGTAAAGCGATGGCTGTTACCCTGATCATTCCGCCCAGCATGTATCAGATTATACAACTGGAAAAGCCCGCCATAGCTGAACAGGAATTACTAACTGCTTTACCATGGCAAATCAAAGATCTTACCGATATTGCGCTAGATGATCTGGTACTCGATTACATTGATTTACCTGCGGCTCCTGGCCAGCCAGCAAAAATTAATGTTGTCGTTAGCGTAAAGAGCCAATTGCAGGAGTTGGTAGCAGTTGTGCAGCGTGAAAAATTGAATTTGCAGCAAATCCTGATTGAAGAGTGGTTAATACACGAGTTACTCGACTATGCAGACCATGCTGCTCTGGTATTAATGCATCAACCCGATCAAGATGTGTTACTGCAAGTTATTCGTCAGGGACAATTGCAGTTCTCCAGACGCTTACGTGGTTTTAATATGCTGCATCAATATACTGAATCAGAATTGCAGCAAGGGGTGTTTGATAATTTACTTCTTGAAATTCAACGCTCTATGGACTACATCGAAAGCCAGCTTAAGTTGCCGCCTGTGCGCAGTATTCATTTGCTGTGTAGTGGCTCCGAACGTACCGATCTAGTGCCGCTATTTCATCAGGCAGGATTTAGCCAGGTTCAGGCGTTGCAGCTGAAACCGGGGTTGCAATGGGCTGCAGCGTTCGATGTAAATGAGTTTTGGCCTGTGATTGCGGCCACTGGCATCTCTATCGGAGAGCCTTCAGCATGAAACAGCGGATAAATTTGTATCAGGTTGGCTTAAAACCACAACAGGAAACCCTGGCACTATCGTCACTTTTTGGTTTGTTGGGGCTGGTACTGACAGTTAGTTTGCTGGTGTGGGGAGGCTTACAGTGGCAACAACGCCAGCAAATACAGGTAAATAAGCAGGCAGAGCAGCAGTTAAATCAGCAGCAAGAGCAGCTTGGGTTATTACAACAGGCTTTATTACAACGCCAGCCATCTAAGACATTAGTTTCTGAACGTGATCAACTTAAACGACGGGTTGAGCAGCAAATTGCGCTGCAACGTTATTTATTAGCTCAGCAAGTAGGTGCTGATTATGCCTATAGCAAAGTATTACAACAGTTAGTTGATGCGGATATTAACAGTGTCTGGTTAACCCGTTTTAAATTGCGGCCTGGGAGCAGTGAGTTGCAGGGTCTGACAATAGCGCCAGCCGCAGTACCCGGATGGTTGGAAAGTCTGCGCCACTTCGACTACTTTAAAGGTCAGCGCTTTAATGAGCTGCGTTTATCTCAACTGCCAGAGCAGCCGGCGGTGCAGTTCCATCTTATTGCTGAGCAGAGAGACTGAGCATGGCTAACTGGCAACAAATAAACCAACGCTATCAGGCTTTGCAGTTCAGGGAAAAACGGCTTATTTTCTTCGGCTCTATAATACTGGTTTTCTGGTTACTATTAATATATCTGCTCGAACCGGCCTGGCAGCAGCAACAGCAGTTGACAGGACAACAGCAAAAGTTACGGTTACAACAGCAGCAGGTGCGCCAGCAACTTGAACTATTACAATTGCAGCTGGCAATAGATATCGATCAACCTTTGCGGGATGAAATTGCCAGCCTTACCCAGCAACAAACAGAGTTGACCGCGCAACGGTATAACCAGAGTAGTTTGTTTATTGGCGCTGATCAGATGTTAGCGCTGCTGCGGGAAATTCTTGCAAAAAGCCAACAGTTAACGCTGAAGTCGTTATCAACTTCAGCAGCTGTACCAGTCGTCCTTGCCGGGCAGCTGGCGGGCGAGGCACCTTTATTGTATCAACATAAAACAACCTTGATAGTCAGCGGTGCCTATAGAAATGTACAACAGCTATTAAGCGAACTGGAAAAACTGCCCTGGTTAGTGCAGTGGCAGCAACTGGATTATCAGGTAACTGACTACCCGGCAGCGGATATTAGCATTGAGTTTATTACAGTGAGCGAGAATGAAAACTTTATTCAGCTTTAGTGCTGTGTTGTTAATAGCGTTTGCCAGCCATGCTGACCCAACCCGGCCAGCTTCTGGTTACACAGAAAGCTACAGCAGTAATAGCGTGGCAGCAAACCCAGTCAGCGCGTTAAAGCTACAGATAATCCACAACAGCAGTAAGGGTAAAACCGCCACCATAAACGGTCAGCTGCTGCAGCCGGGTGATCAATATCAAGGTTATACCCTTACCGATATCAGTGCCACCGCGGTAGTGCTGAGCCGGGGGGATGAACAACAAATTTTGCAGTTACATAATAAAACGATAAAAAATTATGATAAATAATACCCCATTTAAAGTGTGTGTTGTCAGCAGCGTGTTGTTGCTTAGCGCTTGCCAGGCGCTGGAACCTAATGCCGGACCAACTGCCGCCAAAAAAGCGTTGCAACCAGCAGAGGTAACAGCAAAGCCGGCGCTGGCGGTTCCGGCCGCGGTAACCCAGGATTTACTGGCCAGACCGCCAGCTGCAATTGCCAGCACTGAGCCACGGTTTAATGTGTCTGCAACGGACGTGGCACTTACAGATTTTTTCCATTCGATAGTACATGACACACCCTACAGCCTGGTGGTTCATCCCAGCATTAGTGGCACTATAAGCCTGCAACTGAAACAGGTGACCCTGGCGGAAACTCTGGCCATCGTCCAGTCACTGTATGGTTTCGATATCCGGCGCCAGGGCATGGTGTACCAGGTTTATCCTGCTGGTTTGCGGACTGAAACTATCGCCGTCAATTATTTAATGCTGCAGCGCAACGGATTTTCGTCTATTTCTGTTAACTCCGGTGGGGTGTCGCAGGACAGCGCAAACCAGAGCAACAATAATCGCAGCAATCAGGGCTTGGCCAACAATAACCAGCAGAATAGTCCTTTAGGTAACAACAATGGCCAGAACCAAAATAGCCAACAGCAATTTAATGGCAGTTCTATTCAAAGTGAAAGCCGTACAGATTTCTGGAGTGATTTAAAGGAGGCAGTTGAAGGCGTGTTAGGTGAGGGACCACAACGGATGGTTGTGGTCAGCCCGCAGGCAGGCTTGGTTACGGTCCGCGGCATGCCGGATGAAATTGCTGCTGTTAAAACCTTTTTAGGGCAGTCAGAGCAGCAACTGCAGCGTCAGGTTGTGCTGGAAGCCAAAATTATTGAAGTAACATTAAGCGACGAATACCAGCAAGGTATTAACTGGCAAAATGCGCTGGCAACCATAGGCTCTACCAGCTTTAACTTTACCACCTCCGGCGTTATACCTACCAACCCAACCACTACAAATTTAGGGGGGGTAACCGCTATTTCGTTTAGCAATGCTGATTTCAGTGGCGTAATTAACTTACTGGAAACCCAGGGTAACGCTCAGGTATTGTCCAGCCCGCGGGTTACCGCGATGAATAACCAGAAAGCCGTTATTAAAGTGGGGCAGGATGAGTATTTCGTAACCGATGTTACCAGTAACACTACCATTGCCGGTACCGGAGCAACGACGACATCTCCCAATATTTCACTGCAACCTTTTTTCTCAGGGATTGCGTTGGATGTAACACCGCAAATAGACCAGCATGGTAACGTTATTTTGCACGTACACCCTTCAGTAACAGAAACGTCTGAACAAAGTAAAACCATTCGCTTTAGTAATGAACAAATCGTGTTGCCGCTGGCGCAGAGCAACATTCGCGAGTCTGACACTATTATTAAAGCGCAGAGTGGCGAAATTGTAGTGATTGGCGGCTTGATGCAAACAGTCACCAGTGACAGTGAGTCACGCACGCCGGTGCTCGGTTCAATCCCATTGCTGGGCCAGTTGTTTACCAGCAAAAATAAGATTGAGCGTAAAAAAGAGCTGGTGATCCTGCTCAAGCCAACAGTGGTAGGTAATGGTGTCTGGCAACAACAGGTACAGCAGTCTGCAGAATTAATTACTGACTGGTATCCCGAGCAATAAGCTTATGTATGCTGCCCATTTTAATCTGGCCTTAACGCCGTTTTCACTCACCCCTGATACCCGGTTTTATGTTGGCTTACCGCAACATGAGGCCGCCCTGGCGGTGTTGAACACAGCGTTAAATGCCGGCGAGGGCTTTATTAAAGTGACCGGGGAAGTGGGTACCGGCAAAACCTTACTGTGTCGTCTGCTGTTAAAACAAGCGCCAGCTGACTGGCAATTAGCCTACCTGCCCGACCCGAGCGTAAGCCCGTTAGAGTTACGCTGGGCCCTGGCAGCAGAGCTGGGGTTAAAGTATTCAGCTAATATTGATGCCAGTCAGTTACTGCAGTTGCTGCAACGACAGCTGATCCTGCTGGCAAAACAAGGTAAAAAAATTATTCTGGTGATTGATGAAGCGCAGGCGTTACCAGACGATACACTTGAATCACTGCGCTTGCTTACTAACCTGGAAACTGAGCGTCGTAAACTGCTTCAGGTAGTATTGTTTGGTCAGCCAGAGCTGGATCAGCGCCTCGCCAGTCAGCAATTCAGGCAGTTACGGCAACGTATTTCCTTCGCCTATAAACTGCCGGTCATGTCCCCTGAGCAAATTCGTTATTATGTCCGGCAGCGCTTGCAAATAGCCGGAGCTACACCTGCATTGTTTAACCGTTTTGCCTTGCTGGCGATTAACCGTTATAGCCGCGGTATTCCAAGACTGGTTAATTTGCTTGCCCACAAAGGGTTGATGTTGGCCTATGGCGAGGGCAAAAGCCGGGTAACTGGCCGGCACATCCGTTTTGCGGCATTGGATACAGAAGATACCCGGCGCGCAATTCCCCGTTATTTATGGTTGCTGACCGGAGCTGCTGTATTTAGTGCGGCCTGTTTCGCCTGGGTGATGCGATGAGTGTCATTAATAAAATGCTGCAGGATCTGGAACAACGGCAGCAACCCCAGGTTACAGCAAGTAACAGACAATACCCGCCCCAGCCTGGCCGTGGTAGTAAAACAGTTTATATCTGGCTGGTACTGCTGCTTGTTTTTATTATGCTCAGTGTGCTTTGGTTTAGTCAGCGAGCTCAGCCGCAGGCGGTGTTTGCTGACAGCAACGGTAAAGTGACTGCGGCCACTTCAGAACAGGTGAAAGTTAACATTGAGCAAAGTTTGCTAACCGATAGTGCTGAGCCTGCCACTATAATGGCAGCGCTGACAGTTGAGCCTGCCAGGGTGGCTGAACCAACAAGTAATACTGAGCTTACTGAAATGGCAGAGACAGCAGAGCCTGCGGCAATTAAACAGCTCGCAACCCAGCCGGTGAGCGCCCTAACTGAGCAAGTGGCGATTGTTTCGGTAGCAGAGCCTGAAGTTTCAGCTGTGCTAAATTCACAGGCTATTGTCGATAAACAGCCGCTTAGCGCCGAAGCTGAGCAGCATAATATGCTATTACGGGCCAATGCCAGTGAGGCGGCCGGTGACACCAGTGGCGCTATAGTGATCTGGCAGCAAATTGTTGCCAGGCAACCGGCAGAGGCCATTGGTTATCTTAATCTGGCAAGACTTTGGCTTAAGCAGCAGCAAATAGTCAGTGCCAGTCAGGTATTGTTGCAGGCCCGGCAAAACGGCGTACTTAGTGCTGAAATAAATATGCAGCTGGCACAACTGGCCGTGCGGCAAGGCCAATGGCAGCAGGCGCTGGAGTTTTTGCCAGATCAGTTTGAACTGGCAGCAGAACCCGAGTATTTTGGTTTTAAAGCCACTGTACTACAGCAAGTACAGCAGCATGACGAAGCGCTGCAATGGTACCAGCGTTTGCAGCAGCTGCAACCAGAGCAGGGCCGCTGGAGCCTGGGCGCGGCACTAGCCAGTGAGCAGCTTGGTCAGCCGCAGCAGGCGCATCAGTATTATCAGCACGCCTGGCTGCACCGACAGGCACTGTCGGTAAGCAGCCATAACTTTATCCAGCAACGGCTTAAGGCAACAGAACCCTAGTATGCAAAAACCAAAGCTTAAAATGCGCCTGGGCGATTTGCTGGTGCACGAACACATTATCACTGAATCTCAGCTGGAGCAGGCGCTGGCACGTCAGAAAAGCAGCGGCCGCAAGCTCGGTGCCACCCTGATTGAAATGCAGTTTCTGTCAGAGCAGCAATTGTTGCAGTTTTTAGCACAGCAATTGCAGGTGCCTTTTCTGGACATTGCCCAGCGGAAAATCGACCCGAAAGCCGCACAGCTTTTGGCTGAAGTGCATGCTCGTCGCTTCCGGGCGCTGGTTATTGAAGACATGGGTGACGCAGTCTTGCTGGGTATGAACGACCCCGCCGACTTAGCAGTGCTGGATCAGATAGCGCCTTTACTGGCACCGCGTGAAATTAACATTGCGGTGGTGCGGGAAAGCCAGCTGCTGGAAGCGTTTGACTCGTTATACCGGCGCACCAAAGATATTGAAACCTTTGCTACTCAGTTAAAACAGGAGCACAGCGGTGATACCGAAGATGTGCTGCTGGCTGATGAAAACGGGGAAGAAACCGACAATACCATTGCTAAACTATTGCGCTCCATTTTTGAAGATGCGGTGCAGGTAAAGGCATCAGATATTCATATTGAGCCCGATGAGAAAGTGCTGCGCATCCGCCAGCGGGTAGATGGTATTTTGCAGGAAAGCACCTTAAATGAAGTCAGTATTGCGGCGGCGCTGGTGTTGCGCTTAAAACTGATGGCCAGCCTGGATATATCTGAAAAACGGCTGCCACAGGATGGTCGTTTCCAGATTAATGTGAAGCAACATAAAATTGATATCCGGATGTCGACTATGCCGGTGCAGTATGGCGAGTCAGTGGTAATGCGACTGCTGGATCAATCAGCCGGGCTCTTGAAAATGGAAGATACCGGAATTCCCGGGCCCATGCTGGCAAGGCTGCGCCGCATTGTGCAAAGTCCGCATGGCATGATATTAGTCACTGGGCCAACCGGCTCAGGTAAAACCACCACCCTGTATGGCTTACTTAGCGAGCTTAATCAGGCGGGCAGCAAAATAATCACGGTGGAAGATCCGGTCGAATATCGCTTACCACGAATTAATCAGGTGCAGGTTAACCACAAAATTGGCCTGACCTTCAGTAATGTGCTGCGTACCACCCTGCGCCAGGACCCGGATATTATTATGGTGGGGGAGATGCGCGATCAGGAAACTGCGGAAATGGGCCTGCGCGGCGCCTTAACCGGCCACTTAGTGTTGTCTACCCTGCACACCAACGATGCGGTATCAAGTACCCTGCGCTTAATTGATATGGGCGCTGCACCTTATCTGGTAGCCAGTGCCCTGCGGGCGATTATTGCCCAGCGCCTGGTACGCCGGCTTTGTGATTATTGTAAAAAGCCCCATCAACCCGACGAGCTGGAGCTGACCTGGCTACGCCATCATAAAGCTAATGAACAGGCGCGCTACTGGCAGGGTGCGGGGTGTCAGTCTTGTCACCATACCGGTTATAAAGGGCGGCTGGGTGTGTTTGAACTGCTGGTGATCAACAAACCATTGGCAGATGCGCTACGCCGCTCTGATATTGAAGGTTTTAGTAACCTGGCATATCACAGTGCCGACTTTATCAGCCTGGGTAATATGGCGCTTGATTATGCGCAGCAGGGGGTGACGACTCTGGAAGAAGTGATCAGGGTATCAGAATATCTGGAAACCGAACCGCTGACACCTGATTTTGACGATACCCCGTCTGAAGCGGCAGAGGAAAACTAAATAATGGCCAGCTTTCAGTACAAAGCGCGTGACGCCAGCGGTAATGCGGTATCCGGTCAGCTGGAAGCAGGGAGCCAGGCCGCGGCGGCCGATATCCTGAAGCAGCGGCGCTATATTCCGCTTAGTATTGAGGCCGTGGCCGCTGCCGATACCACGGTAAAGTTCGCGTTGTGGCAGGCGAAAGTCAGCCTGACTGAGCTGATTATTTTTTCCCGCCAGATGTATTCCCTGATGAAAGCCGGCATCCCTATTATCAGGGCGATTAAAAGCCTGGCTGAAAGCACCGGCTCGCCACGCTTACGCCAGGTAATGAGTGACCTGGCGAGCGAACTGGAAAATGGCCGCAGTTTATCTGTGGCAATGGCTAACCACCCTACAGTATTCAGCCGTTTAATTGTCAGCCTGGTGCATGTTGGAGAAAATACCGGCCGGCTGGATGATGCATTTTTGCAGCTTACTTTTTATTTTGAACAGGAACTGGAAACCCGCAAGCAAATAAAGCAAGCCACCCGTTATCCCATTTTTGTGTTAATTGCCCTGGTGGTGGCGATGATAGTGCTGAATATTTTTGTTATTCCGCAATTTGCCAATATGTTTGCCCGTTTTAATGCCGAGCTACCCTGGTCTACTCAGGTGTTGTTGGCAAGTTCATCGTTCTTTATCAACTTCTGGCCGTTGTTGCTGGTGTTGCTGCTGGCAACGGTGATTGCTATCAGCTTTTACTTACAAACCCCTGCCGGCAGGTTGCGCTGGGGTCGCTGGAAACTTAAAGTGCCTATTATTGGCAGTATTATTAACCGGGCGACTCTGGGCCGCTTTGCCCGCAGCTTCTCGATGATGCTAAAAGCCGGGGTTCCTATTACCACCGCGCTTAACCTGGTTGCCGAAGCGGTCGATAACGACTATCTTGGTGATAAGATCCGCGAAATGCGGCGCAGTATTGAACGGGGCGAAAGCCTGCTGCGGGTATCGCAGCAAAGTGAGATGTTTACTGATCTGGTGTTACAGATGGTATCGGTGGGCGAGGAAACCGGTCAGATGGATGAAATGCTGACTGAAGTGGCCGGTTTTTATGAGCGTGAAGTGGCGTTCGACTTAAAAAGCCTGACCGCGAAAATAGAGCCAGTGTTAATTGTTATCGTCGCAGCGATGGTGCTATTGCTGGCGTTGGGGATTTTCACACCAATGTGGGATATGCTAAACGCTTATAAAGGCGGTTAATTGTTGACACAAATTAAGCTACTAACAATAAATAACGATATACTCAATATTACAAGTGCCTGGGAGAAACCAATATGAAACAACAACGTGGCTTTACCTTAATTGAATTAGTGATAGTAATTATTATTCTTGGCCTGTTGGCTGCTACCGCTTTACCGCGGTTTTTAAGTGTTACCGAGCAAGCAGAAGATGCTGCGGTAGAGGGAATTGCCGGTGGTTTTGCTTCTGCTGTGGGCTTGGTACGGGCGCAATGGGAAGTAGCAGGGCGGCCTATTGGCAACAATGCGGTGCCTGCCGATAACGGTACTTTTGTTAATGTCGATGGCGTTGAAGTGGGTGTTAATGGTGACGGTGTAGTCCGCGGTTACCCTACAGGCGCCCGCTCTACTGATACCAGAGCAACGGCCGTTGATGCAGATAACTGCCTGGAAACACTGCAACTGATACTCCAAAATGCGCCGACTGCAGCAACCGCTTTTAATACCAGTA
Organism: Arsukibacterium perlucidum DSM 18276; assembly: GCF_000382165.1. Taxonomy (GTDB): domain Bacteria; phylum Pseudomonadota; class Gammaproteobacteria; order Enterobacterales; family Alteromonadaceae; genus Alishewanella; species Alishewanella perlucidum. The sequence goes on from NZ_KB907727.1 coordinate 12,609, forward strand.
ATAACCTATTTGTTCGGTTTGCAACACCAAATTGCGTGTATCACCAGACTGTAGGCCTGACCTCGGCCCCAACTGATAATGCAACAAGTAATGGCTTTACCTATAATCCTGCCACTGGCGTAGTAGCAGTATTCCGCAATAAACCATAATTTTTAAAGGTAGTAAAAAATGAAACGTAATCAAGCAGGTTTTACACTAATTGAACTAATCATTGTTATCGTCATTTTGGGCATCCTTGCAGTAACTGCTGCGCCAAAGTTTTTAGATTTTGGTGCGGATGCTAAACGCTCTACATTAACCGGTGTAAAAGGAGCGTTGGAGTCAGCAAGTTCTTTGGTTTATGGTAAAGCTATTATTGCTGGCAAACAGAATGCTGAAACCGAAACACTTACTGACCCCGCTATTAGTATTGCCTATGGCTATCCAGTCGCGACCGCTATAGCAATTCGGGCAACGGCTGAACTAGCAGCGGCGGAATGGGATATTGTGGTTAGCACGGCTGATGATACGCCTGGGTTTGGTGCTGTAGGTACGACCAGCGTAGTTGTTTCAGCTGCAGGATCTACTCTTGGCACTACAGCAGAAACAGCTTGCCATACGGTTTATGTACAATCCACCGGGCCTGCTGTTAAGCCGGTTATTACCGTTTACGGCGCTGGCTGCTAATCGCAGTAAGTTGTAATGAACAGTCCTCAGCGTCACTCTGGCTTTACCTTAATAGAGCTTATTGTGGTACTGGTAATAATAAGCGTGTTAGCAGTGTCCCTGCTACCACGCTTTTTTTCTGGTAGTGGTACTAACGAGTACTTATACCGCGACCAGGCCTTAGCCCTTATTCAGCGCCAGCAAATGCAGGCGATGCAATGCACTGATTGTGGCCCGGTGGGTTTTCAGGTTGATAACTTCAGCATAAACCCGGCAAGCAGTCCCGGTTGTGACAATACCGCTACCCGGCTTTGTATCAGCGAGAGGGATCGCAGCACAATTCGTCTGCAGCCAGTGGCTTTTAATCTTGATTTGTATTTTAACAATCTGGGCCAGCCTGTTACTCAAACCGGAGTGCGGCGTTGCAACGCAAACTGCCGTCTGAATGTGCAGGGCAGCGTTACCCTGGCTATTTGTATTGAGTACGAAGGGTATATTCACTTATGTTAGCCCCAGCTATGTCAGCCCGAAGCCAGCAAGGATTTAGCCTGATTGAGCTGATTGCCGGCATAGTTGTGCTGGCAATAGCACTCAGTCTGGTTACTGCGGTGCTGGGGCCTCTGTATATTAAAAGCACTGATCCCTGGCATCAGGTACGGGCCACTGAACTGGGCCAGAGTATGCTAAATGATATTATGTCCCGTTCGTTTGACCAGCAGAGCCCTCGCAGCGGCAGTATGTTACGCTGCGGGGAAAGTAGCGCCCCGGCTTGTACAGTGCAGAACGCCGATGGCAGCTGGCCGGCCGACCCGGGGGAAAGCGCTGCAGACAACCGGCTGCGTTTTAACGATGTCGACGATTTTGATAACTTTACCGTTAACGGGTCCTTGTTAACCAATATTCTGGCGGAAGATTTAGCCGACGTATACCGTAGCTATCAGCTGACAGTAAGTGTCAGTTATGCCGCTGCTGGCGAGGTTGGCGGCATCAGCCTGGCGTCTGATCAGGTAAAAGTGATTACCGTCACCGTCCGCACCCCAACAGGCAACGAGTTACAGTTCAGCAGCTATAAGGGGAACTGGTGATGAGGCCGACAATCCAGGTCAGAGCGCTGCAACCGCTGTACTTAAAAAAACAGCATGGTTTTACCCTGATAGAGCTCACCATTGTTATCGTGCTGTTATCGGTGCTGGCATTGGGATTAAGCAGTTATATTGGCCTGGGGGCAACGATGTACAGCGACGCCACTGAACGCGAGCAGGTACTGAACCAGAGCCGCTTTGTTGCCGAGCGGTTGCAGCGGGAGTTACGTAACGCCGCCCCGAACAGTATTCGCACTAACAATGCAGCTTTACTGCGCTGTATTGAGTTCGCTCCGATTCTGGCCAGTGGTGTTTATTTGCAGGCACCGGTGGCGCCGGACGCGGGCAATGAATTGCGATTGGCGATGTTAAGCTGGCAGGGCACTTATCTGGGCTCACCCTTTACTATTTATCCACGCGAACTTGCTGATATTTATGGTAATAGCGGCAGTACCATCCTGCTGGCTGGTACTGAACAGGATGATGGCGACGGCAACAGTGCAACCCGCACTGTGCAGCTGGCCAGTAGCCATAGTTTTCCGCTGGACTCGCCCGAACAACGGTTTTATTTACTGGCAGCAAGCCCGGTAAGTTATTGTTTTAATGGAGTGGATGGCAGTATTCGCCGCTACAGCAATTACAGCTACAGTGCGGCGCAGCCCTTACCTCCTGCAGGTAGTGCTGACTTAATGGCCAGCGATGTGCAGCAGGTTCGTTTTGCTGTAAACGACGCGGTACTCACCCGCAACAGTGTGGTAAATTTGCTGCTGCAGTTTGGCCAAAGCCCGGCCAGCGACATGTTTTTCAACTATGAGGTGCACATTCCCAATGTCCCTTAAGCTGGCATTATCTCAAAATAAGCAGCATGGCAGTGCGCTGGTCGTTGCCGTGTTTATTATCGTGGTAATGCTGGCCATCGTGTTGGCGTTGTCCCGTATTTTATTGAGCAGCAGCGACAGTGTGGTATACGAAGTGCAGGGCACCCGTGCCTTATTTGCCGCCCAAAGCGGTATGGAATTAGCGTTAACCGAATTATTTCCACGCAGCGGCGCCAGCAACTGCAGTAACTGGACGTTTAATTTTGGCACGGCTGGCTTAGCCGGGTGTGAGGCGCAGGTGCAATGCACCGCTCAGGCCATCACCAGCCCGCAACTTAGCCAGTTGTACTTGCTGCAAAGCACCGCCAGTTGTAATGCCAATGAATTTATTACCAGTCGCAGTATTGAACTGGAGGTTCGGCAATGAGATGGTTACTGGCCAGTTTGTTAGTTATGTTCAGCATTGATGCGCTGGCGATTAATTGTGAGGACATCTGGACTCAGGCTATTCGCAGTAACAGCCCGCAGCCAGATTTAATTAACTATCCCACCACTCCAAATCAGAGTTTTCCAGAGCCATTGCAGGCCATTGACTATTACTATGCTGAAAACGCCGACTGGTTTGTCGCTAATAACACCGTGCGCAGCACTGTTGGTGCCACCACCCGACTGTTTATTAATGGCAACCTGGAGCTCAGGAATGGTGTTGAGCTTAATGCCGGAGGCCCGCCCGAAAACTTTATTTTGGTAGTTTCAGGTAGTCTTTCTATTCAAAACAATGTTCAGATAAATGGCTTTATTCTGGCCGGCGGCGCCATCAGTATTGGTAATAACAGCACTGTTAACGGTGCAGTAACCGCTAAAGGGGCTGTGGCGAACGCAGGGACTGTAACTTACCAGCCTACTGCGTTAAGCGAGCTACAAGGTGGTGTATTGTGCGATACACCTCTGGTGTTGCCGTTAGCGGAATACCGCTTTGATCAATTCAACTGGGACGGTAGCCCGGATGAAGTAGCCGATAGTATAGGCAGCAATCGTGGCCGGGCGATCAATACTGAAACCATAGCGGAAGGTCAGATTTGCCGGGCAAGTGATTTTACTGGTGCCGGTTATATCAGTTTGAATGATTTATCGGTGCTGGGTGGCACCGCCTCACTTAGTTTCTGGATAAACACCACTGCCAGCGGTAATAATACCGGTTGGCAGGCGCCTGCGGTGGCCGGTGTTGAACAAACCGGCGGTACCAACGATATTTTCTGGGGCTGGTTGGATGCCAGTGGTCGGATTGGTCTGACCAAGGGTAATGACTTTGCTGCGACCAAGTCGACGGTAGCGGTCAATAATGGCCAGTACCGCCATGTGGTGCTAACCCGCAATGCCAGCAGTGGTGCGTTTCAGATTTTTATTGACGGTGTGCTCGATAACAGCGGCACCCTTGCATCGCAACAGGGTGTAGTGACTACACCTTTTAATGATCTGGGCCGGGTGCTTCATACCAATGGTGTTGGCGTTAGTTTTTTAACCGCCGCTCTGGATGAGGTGCAGGTGTACGATCGGGTCCTAAATGCCAGCCAGGTGCAGCGGTTATACCAGCAGCAAACTGAGCAACGTGACGCAGACGGCACGGTTCGGCTGTGTCCGGCTGAACCGTTGCAGTGCCTGGCCGACGATTTTGCCGATGATTTAACCGATTGGGTAACAGCCAGCAGCCGGGGAACCTTTACCCCAAGTATTGTTGGCGGCCGGCTGCGAATGACCCAGGCGGTTACCAACCAGGCAACATCTGCTACATTTCAGCGACTGTATCCAGCAGCCGATAATCTGGTGGTGATTGAGTTTGATTACTGGGCTTATGGTGGCAGCGGGGCCGATGGCCTGGCGGTGGTGCTGTCAGATGCCACGGTAACGCCACAACCGGGTAGTTTTGGTGGTCCACTTGGTTACGGTTTTAAACCCGGCATACCTGGCTTTGTTGGTGGCTGGCTGGGATTTGGTCTGGACGAGTTTGGTAATTTTTCAAATGAAGGTGGTGCTGCCAGCATCGGGCGGCGCCGGCAAAGTGTTGTGGTGCGGGGTTCCGGTGAGGGTACTACCGGTTATCGTTACCTGCGGGGAACCTGCAACAATGGAACGACTAACACTGGTGGAAACTGTTTGTCACCGGCCGTTGATGGTAACGAGAACTCTCCGCACCGTTATCGCTTTACGGTTGACTCCAGAGCCCCAGGTACCACTATTGTATCGGTTGAACGCGACCATGGCACAGGGTTTATTACCCTGATCCCGCCATTCGACGCTCGCAGCCAGCCCGGACAGGCGCCGGCACCAGAGAATTTCTTTTTGTCGTTAACGGGCTCAACCGGCGGTTCAACTAATATTCATGAACTCGATAACATTAATATCTGCGCCCTGCGGTCGTCACCGGTTGGCCAGCAAATTGATCATTTTGAATTTGATCACAGCGGCCAGGCGTTAACGTGCAAGCCTGAAACCATTACTGTTCGTGCTTGTGCCAATGCCGATTGCAGCCAGCTTATCACCGACCCGGTAACGGCCACCTTAAGCCCTGCCACCATTACCAGCGGTGGTTGGGTGGGGGGTAATGTTATCAATTTTGCAGGTGGTACTACTACGGTCGATTTAAGACGTAATACTGCTGGTAACACCCTGGTTGGGGTAAGTGGTTCTGTGCCGAACAGCCGGCCGCTTAGCCAAACCTTATGTCGTGCTGGTGCTGGCCCCTTAACTACTGCAGCCTGTAATATCAGTTTTGCCAGTGCCGGTTTGGTGTTTAATGTGCCTGATGGTGTTGCTAACCAGCCCGCTAACAACATTATTGTCAGTGCAGTGCGCCAAAGTGACAACAGTCAGCAATGTGTACCTTCGTTTGCTGATGTCAGCCGTAATGTCGGTTTCTGGAGCAGTTATATTAACCCCGGGCCGGCAGCCCGCCCGGCATCATTACCTCTGCAGGTCAATGGTAGTGATATTGGTCTAACCGAGGGTAGTTTGACCCCTTTGGTGCTTAATTTTGATGCAAATGGCGAAGCGGTTATCAACGTTAATTATGCCGATGCCGGCCAGGTCCAGCTAAATGCCCGCTACAGTGGCAGTGCTGCCAATGATGATAACGGGCTTGTTCTAAATGGCAGTGATCAGTTTATTCGTCGCCCGGCAGGCCTTTGTATCGAAACCGCCGGCCATTGTCTGGCAGCTGATGCCAGTTGCCCGGTATTTAAACGTGCCGCAGAGTCGTTCCCGCTAACAATCAGTGCCCGTGCCTGGCAGGACGGCAGTACAGATCTCTGTGCTAACCCGGTCACCCCGAATTTTCAGCAGGCTGCAGTCGGCCTGAGTCATAGTCTGGTAGCGCCAGCCGGCGAGCCCGGAACCCTTGGTTTGCTTAGTTATGCGCATCAACGGGCAGTCAGTGGCATTACCACAATCGAGCAAAGCGTGTCAGAAGTTGGCATTTTCAGGTTCAATACGGCAGCTGTAAGTTATTTAACCATGGCTGACCCAATTTCGGCGGCCAGTGGTCAACCCACTGGTCGCTTTATCCCGGCCGACTTTGCCGTTAGCGATATCAGTAGCAGCGCGGCCTGTGGCAGTTTCAGCTATATGCAGCAGCCTTTTTCGCTCGGCTTTACCTTAACGGCGCGCAATACTCTGGGCCAGCGCACCCGCAATTATTTCGATGCTTTTGCTAACAGTACCTTATTGTTGCAGGCGGAAAACGCTGATGACGGCATTGAGCTAACTGGCAGGTTAACCAGTAGTGGTTTTGGTGGCTGGGCGCTGGGCCAGCAATCATTCAGCACTACTGAGCTGCAGCTTAACCGCCAGGCCAGCGGTGCGGCAGATGGTCCCTTTTCAGAGCTGACCGTGGCGTTAAATGTTATTGATGCAGACGGCAGCCTGGTTGCCAATCCTGATACTAATGTCAGCAATATCGCTTGTGCAGCCGACAGCAGTTGTAATGCTGCGGCCCTGCTGCTGACCGATATCCGCTATGGCCGGATGCAAATGGCTAATGGTTTTGGCCCTGAATTTGACGACATGCCGGTTAATTTAACCGCAGAGTACTGGGATGGCAGCCGTTTTCTCAGCAACAGTGCGGATAACTGCAGTGTGATCAGTGCTGCCAGTCTTAATTTAAGCAACAGCCTGACCAGCGCCGTCGCCAACACGGCTGCACTGAGCGCTGGCAAAACGCCGCCAGACGGCTTATTGTTGCTGGCCCCTGATGAAACAGGCACTGTCGGTGCCACCTATCAGGTACCGGTTTGGCTGCAATATGACTGGAATGATGACGGTAGCTACAATAACTCGCCGGTTGCTGAGTTTATGTTTGGCCGTTATCGCGGTAACCCACGGCAAATATACTGGCGCGAGCGCTTTTAGCTGTTAAAACCCAATGCTTAGCAGAGTAAGCACTGGCTTCGCCGACAGATAGCGCGATAACACTGATTAATTTCTGAAAATTGTCATAAAAGGCTATTTTCTTGGCATAGACTTACTTAGAATAGCCTGAGTAACTGATTTTAACTCCGGCGTTAATGCTGCAGTGTGCCCGCCAATGGTGCCTCTGCTGGCGGAGTACTTGTTAATAGGATCTGGCGTCTACATGTTTAATAAATTGCGTGGCCTCTTTTCAAACGATTTATCTATCGATTTAGGTACGGCGAATACTCTGATTTATGTAAAAGATCAGGGCATAGTGCTGAACGAACCGTCAGTGGTTGCCATTCGGCAGGAACGTGCCGGTGGCCCGAAAAGTGTTGCGGCAGTAGGCCATGCCGCCAAACGAATGTTAGGCCGTACCCCGGGAAACATCAAAGCTATCCGGCCAATGAAAGACGGCGTAATTGCTGACTTTTATGTCACTGAAAAAATGTTACAGCACTTTATCCGCCAGGCTCACAGCAACAGTTTTTTACGTCCCAGCCCACGGGTGCTGGTGTGTGTGCCCTGTGGCTCCACCCAGGTAGAACGCCGCGCCATTCGTGAATCGGCGCAGGGCGCTGGTGCCCGCGAGGTGTATCTGATTGATGAGCCGATGGCCGCGGCCATAGGTGCTGGTTTACCAGTGTCAGAAGCCACCGGCTCTATGGTGGTCGACATTGGTGGCGGTACCACTGAAGTCGCCATAATTTCTTTAAATGGCGTGGTTTATTCATCATCAGTACGGATCGGTGGCGACAAATTTGATGATGCCATCGTTAACTATATTCGCCGTAACTACGGCATTTTAATTGGCGAAGCGACAGCTGAGCGAATTAAAACTGAGATTGGTTCTGCTTACCCTAGTGATGACGTGCTGGAAATTGAAGTCCGCGGCCGCAATCTGGCAGAAGGTGTACCACGAAGTTTCACCATGACCAGTAATGAAATTCTTGAGGCACTGCAGGAACCTCTGGCAGGTATTGTCAGTGCGGTGATGGTAGCACTGGAACAGGCACCACCGGAGCTGGCTTCAGATATTTCTGAGCGCGGTATGGTATTAACAGGTGGTGGCGCTTTGCTGCGTGACCTGGATCGGCTGCTAATGGAAGAAACCGGTATTCCGGTAGTAGTAGCTGATGATCCGCTTACCTGTGTTGCCCGTGGTGGTGGCAAGGCCCTGGAGATGATTGATATGCACGGCGGTGATGTATTCAGTTATGAGTGATAGGGCGCTTAGCGCAACTGGTAGCGCTCTGACTAAAATAGTGATTTTATGAACGCCATATTCAGCCGGGGCCCGCTGCTCGGACTGCGTCTGTTACTGGCGGTGCTTTGCAGTGTCGGCTTAATGGTAGTAGATCGCTACACTGAGCGGTCTACCCAACTTCGCAGTTTTCTCACTTCGGCGGTCAGCCCGCTGTTTTACGTTGCCAGCTTACCCGAAACCCTGCTCTCCGGCGCCACCGAGCAGTTTATGTCGCACCAGCGCCTGCTGGATGAAAATGCCCGTTTGAAAGAAACAATGCTGCGCCAGAATGGCCAGTTGCAACTGCTTGGGTATCTGCAGCAGGAGAACAGTAAATTACGCGCTTTACTGGGCTCGGCACCACTGACGGATGGCCAGCGCTTGGTTGCTGAAGTGCTGGCCGTATACAGTCATCCATTCAGCCATCAGGTAGTATTAAATAAAGGCAAGAATGACGGGGTAACAGTGCATCAGCCCATAATTGATGAAAGTGGGGTGGTTGGCCAAATCGTCAGTGTCGGCCCTACCAGCAGCCGGGCCTTACTTATTTCAGACAACACCCATGCTATTTCAGTCCGGGCGGAGCGTACCGGCATCCGCACCGTGGCCGAAGGTCTTGGCCAGTGGGATTTATTGCGGGTAATTCATTTACCGCAAAGCGCCGATATCCGGGTGGGCGATCGTTTACTTACCTCCGGGCTGGATGGTCTGTTTCCCGAAGGATACCCGGTAGCTGAAGTCAGCCGGGTACAACAAGATGAAAGCCAGCCTTTTATGACTGTTTATGCTAAACCATACGCGCAACTGGATCGAATTCGCCACGTACTGCTGTTGTGGCCTGGCTCCAGGCTGGAAGATGTGCTGGATGCTGAGGAGCCAAACTAATGCGCAGAAACGGTGGGCTGGGTTTTATCTATTTGTCGCTGCTGGTCGCCTTGCTGCTAACCGTTATGCCTATGCCGCAACAAGTAAAGTTATTCCGGCCAGACTGGGCTTTACTGGTGGTGCTGTACTGGACGATGGCATTGCCGGGGCGGGTAAACATTCTTACGGCTTTTTTACTCGGTTTTTTAACAGACGTGCTGATTGGCACCGTGCTTGGGGTAAATGCCCTGGCATTTTCTGTTGTTACCTTTATTGTCGCGGTTAATCATTTAAAGATCAGGAACTTTTCAGTGATCCAGCAAGCCTTACTGATAGGCCTGTTTTTAGCGCTGTATCATTTACTGTTATTCTGGCTCAGCCATTTTTTAACCGGTGTATACTTTTTGCCCGCATATTTATGGCCGGTATTAACGGGTATGTTGGTCTGGCCCTGGTTATTCTGGTTGTTAAGGCGTTATCGCCGGCAGTTTAAGATCCAGTAATTTACCTTTTAACACGACTAAGATCCTATAATAATGTATCCAGAAATCGCTCTAGCCTCTGCTTCACCCCGGCGCCGTGAATTGCTGCAGCAAATTGCTGTGCCGTTTAGCCTGGTGCAGGTTGATGTTGATGAAAGCCACCAGGGCAACGAAAGCCCGCAGCTTTACGTAACCAGACTGGCGCACGCTAAGGCACAGGCAGGTGCTGAAAAAATACAGTTTGCCCTACCGGTGCTGGGCGCAGATACCATAGTAGTGGTAGACCAACACATTTTAGGCAAGCCGGCTGATCAGGCTGATTTTAGCCGGATGATGCAGCTTTTGTCCGGCCGCTGTCATCAGGTAATGACTGCAGTGGCGCTGGTTGGCAAGGGTAGCAGCGATAGTTGCTGTGTCAGCACAGAAGTGTGCTTCCGTGAGCTCAGTGCGGCAGATATCACGGCTTACTGGCAAACGGGCGAGCCGCGCGACAAAGCGGGTGGTTATGGTATTCAGGGCCAGGGGGGGCGTTTTGTCAGCCATATTAGTGGCAGCTACAGTGCGGTGGTAGGTTTACCACTGTGCGAAACTGATTTTTTATTACGTAACTGGCAGGAGCAGGCATGAGTGCAGAACTACTGTTAAACGTTACGCCCACCGAAACCCGGGTTGCTCTGATTGAAAATGGTGTGCTGCAGGAACTTCATATTGAGCGTCAGGCAAAACTGGGTCTGGTCGGCAATATTTACGTAGGTAAAGTCAGCCGGGTATTGCCGGGCATGCAGGCCGCTTTTGTCGATATTGGTATGGATAAAGCGGCTTTTTTACATGCCTCTGATATTGTGCAGCATAATGAAAGTACCGAGCAGGATAGCAAGCCCGCCGTCAGTAAAGACATCCGGGTACTGGTGCGCGAAGGGCAGCATTTGCTGGTACAGGTGGTCAAAGATCCACTTGGTACTAAAGGCGCCCGTTTAACCACCGACATTACCCTGCCATCCCGCTACCTGGTGTTTATGCCTGACTCCAACCATGTTGGCGTATCACAACGACTTGAAACCGAAGCTGAACGCAAACGCTTAAAAGACATTGTCAGTGATTGTCTGGACGACAGCGGTGGTTTTATTATCCGTACTGCTGCAGAAGGGGCGGGCGCTGAAGAACTGGTGCAGGATGCCAGATTTCTGAAGAAACTCTGGAGTAAAATTGTTAAGCGCAAGCAGAAAACCAGGAAAGAAGGCGTAGTATACGAAGACTTAACCCTGTGTTATCGCATCTTGCGTGACTTTGTTGGCAGCGAGCTGGAACGGGTACGCATCGACTCAAAAATTACTTATCAGCAACTTACTGCCTTTTGCGAAGAGTTTATGCCGCACATCTCGCCATTGCTGGAGTATTACCCCGGCGAGCGGCCTATTTTTGATATGTTTGATGTTGAAAATGAAATTCAGCGCGCATTAGAGCGCAAGGTTCCACTGAAAAGCGGCGGCTACCTAATTATCGACCAGACCGAAGCGATGACCACAATTGATGTTAATACCGGCGCCTTTGTTGGCCATCGCAATCTGGAAGAAACGATATTTAATACCAATACTGAAGCGACTCAGGCCATTGCCCGCCAGCTGCGGTTACGTAATCTGGGCGGTATTATTATTATCGACTTTATCGATATGCAAAGTACCGAACATCAACGGCGGGTATATCACAGCCTCGAGTTAGCGCTGGCACGTGATCGGGCGAAAACCAATATTCATGGCTTTTCGGCCCTGGGCCTGGTAGAGATGACCCGCAAGAGAACCCGGGAAAGTCTGGAACACATCCTGTGCTCTGAGTGTCCGGTATGCAAGGGGCGTGGCACGTTAAAAACCGTCGAAACCGTCTGTTTTGAAATTCTGCGGGAAATCGTCCGGGTCAACCGGGCCTATGCCGCAGATAAATTTGCAGTATATGTATCGCCGGTCGTCAAAGACGCCCTGACAACCGACGAGTTTCATAGCCTGGCGGAGCTACAGGTTTTTATTGGCAAGCAAATAACTATTTACGGTGAGCCAATGTATTCTCAGGAGCAATTTGATGTGGTGATGATGTAGTGCAACAAGCAAAGCGAGTCTGCTTTTATTGTTTACATAAGATCTGGCTACTGTTGGCCATTGGCCTGGTGTTGCTTGCTACTCTGGTGTCCATCCTGCGTCTGGCATTGCCCTATGCCGATAGTTACAAACATCATCTGGAACAACTTATCGCCAGCCAGCTGGATACCGAAGTACGAATAGCGCAAATCAGCGCAGGCTGGCAAAAACTCGGCCCGGCTTTGGTGTTAAACCAGATGGAACTGGGTAACCCGCAGCAGGGCGTGCAGCTTAGTATTGAGCAAACCAGAGTTCATTTTGATTTCTGGAAAAGTTTACGTAGCATGCAATTGCGGGCGGAGCACTTTGAACTCAGCGGCCTGCGCTATGCAATTGACAGCAGTGCTTTGCTAAATAGCCCGCAAAGTGAGCAGCCACTTGATACCGCCCCGGCGATTAACGCGCTTGAGCAATTATTTTTTCGCCAGTTAAACCACTTTACTCTGCTCGACAGCGAGCTGGTGTTAACGGCCGAGAGTAGTGACGCTATTGTTATCTCTGTTCACAAGCTGGACTGGCGCAACGAAGGCGAACGCCATCAGGGAATTGGTGAACTGGCGGTCGCTGATATCACCGGCAATTCCTTGTCTTTTATTATTGATTTATATGGCCCCAGCTTAGACCAGGCTTTTGGTCAGATATTTCTGGAAAGCCGTGAGCTGGATATTTTGCCGTGGTTTCAGCAATCCTTGCCAGAAACAGGCCGGCTGGATCTGGCCAACATTAACTTTGAGGCCTGGGGCCGGGTCGATAAGGGCGAATTACAGCGCTTTCAGATTGAACTGGCTGATAACAGTTTAAGCTGGCAACGACAGGGCCAGGCCCATCAGTTGAAACTGGGGCCTGGCCAGCTGTTGTGGTACCCCACTGCAGCTGGCTGGTCCTTATATTCAGGGCCTTTGGCATTATCAGATGGTCAGGCTCTATGGCCTGATCTTAGGGTGCAGTTACATCGGAGAACCGCGGGTTGGCATGGCCAGTTGCAGCAATTAAAGCTGGACGCCTTAGCGCCACTTAGCCAGTTACTTAGTGATGAAATACCTCAGCTGGCAAGGCTGACATCTACTGAGTTACAGGGTGAGTTAACGTTGGCACAGTGGCAGTTTCAAAGCAGTGACAACTGGCAGCTGCAGGGACAGCTTAGCAATTTAAGTAAAACAAGCAGTAATGAGCTGCCGGGTTTAGACGGCCTGGACGGCAAGTTCTGGGCAAGGCCGACTGCGGCAGGCTTAACCCTGAGTGGCCAGCAAAGCGAATTAAGCTGGGATAGCATGTTCAGTGCGCCGATAGCTTATCAGCAATTACAACTGGAGTTACTGGCCCGGCAAAGCACAGCAGGGATCTGGCAGCTACAACTACCCGCATTGCAATTGACGGCAACAGATTTCAGCCTTGCTGGCAGCGCGCAATGGAGTATGCAGCAACAACCTGAACTGAGCTTATTTGCGGTATTAACCGGGGCCAGTGCCAGCAACATTGATCGCTACCTACCGTTGCGTTACTTACCGGAAAAAACCAGAGATTATCTGACGGAGGCAATTGTTGATGGTCAGCTGGAGCAGGCGTCTGTGCTGTGGCAGGGGCAGCCAGCCCAGTATCCTTTTACCGAAGGTCAGGGCATCTTTCAGGTTGGGGCAAGTGTGAGCAATGGCCACTTTAAGTTCAACCCTGATTGGCCGGCTTTGCAGCAGCTGAACAGCCGCTTGTGGTTTGAAAACGCCCGGATGCAAATAAGTACCGACAGCACTACTATCGGCGGTATGGTATTGCAGGGTAATGTTACCGCTGACATTGCCAATTTACTGGACGCAGAATATCTGACTATTGGTATCGACAGCGCCGTAAAACTGCCCGACGCCACAGGCCTGATTAACGCTTCACCGCTGAGTGAAAATTTAGGTAAGGTATTACAGCAGCTGGCGCCGGACGGCCCGGCCCGTGCTGATATTGAGTTGCAGGTGGGTTTACGCCAACCCTCGGTTCAGGCCAATGGCACAATAACACTAGATAACGTTAGTCTGGATTTAACTACACCACCGCTGGCTATCCGGCAGTTAACGGGCCAGGTAAAATTTAGTGACAGCGAGGTAAGCGCTGAAAATCTTCAGTTCAACTGGCGTGAATTGCCGGTAACGGCCAGCCTTAATGGCGCGCAACAGAGCGACCATTACCTGTTCAACCTTAATGCCAGTGCTAATAATACCAGCAGTACTGCAGTGCAAGCGCTGTGGCCGGCAGCTATAGATCTGGTTGAGGGCGAGCTGAGCTGGCAGTTGGCGTTAGCGCTGCAACTGCAAGCTGATGATTTCAGCTATAACTCGAAGCTAACAGCTGATTTAACCAATACCGGGTTACTGCTACCGGCTCCCTATCATAAAGATGCTGCGACAGCTGCCCAGCTGGATATTATTGCTCAGGGTGGCAGCCAGCAGGGTTTACTGACCCTAAATTACGCTGATCAGTTGTATTTTAGCGCTGAGCTGGACCATTCAGCAGCGCAGGTGCGGCGGGCTAACCTGAGCCTGGGCGCTGAAGATTCTGGGATCAGTGGCCCACATTTTACTATCGATGTCGATGTAGGCCAGGCTGAATTATTACCGTGGCAACAACTGCTTAGCGAGCAATTGTTAAGCCGCGATACTTTGGCAGGCGGGGTTATGCCACCGTTAAGCAGGGTAAGGGGCAGAATTGCTAAGCTTGGGTTGGTGGCAGGTACTGCATTAAACAATACCGTATTTGAACTGGAGCCGGGATCGGATGCCTGGCAGTTAAGTTTACATGGTACTGAAATCGCCAGCCGCTGGTCATTCAGCCACGACTGGCAGCAACAGGGCGTACAGGCCGACATAGACTATTTGCATTTGCCGTTACCGGGGAAAAACCTCAATCAGGCAGTTGTCGCGACTGAAGGTGAGGTGCTGCCGCAACTGCAGGCCAGTCTGCTGACCATGCCACCGCTAACGTTAAAATGTAATGACTGCTCAGTTGGTAACTACCGCTTTGGTAAGCTGGAGCTGATGGCGCTTGGCCAGGGCGGGCACTGGCAGTTATCAGAGTTTAACAGTCGTTATAAAGGCAACCAACTGACGCTGCAGGGCAACTGGGTGCCGGACCAGCAGCTGGGCGTTACCGAGCTTACCGGTCGTTTTCAAAGCCCTAATCTTGGCGCGCTGTTAAACGAATTTCAGCTGACAACTGGCATCAGTGGTAGCCGGGCCGATATGAACTTTAAACTTAACTGGCCAGCCGCACCTACCCAGTTTGATTTAGCCGGGCTTAACGGCCAACTGCAGTTTAATCTGGGCGAAGGAGCCTTAACCGAAGTCAGTGATCAGGGCGCGCGGCTTTTTTCCATTTTCAGTCTCGATTCACTGGTACGTAAATTACGGCTGGATTTTCGTGATGTCTTCTCCAAAGGGTTCTTTTACAACAAAATGAGTGGCGCGCTGGCTATTCATCAGGGTGTGGTGCAAACCAGCGACACTACTATCGACGGTGTACCTGGCAACCTGGCCATTCAGGGCTATGCTGATTTAGTCAGTCAGCAGCTGGATTATCAAATGTCATTTTCACCTAAAGTTACCTCCAGTTTGCCGGTGATTATTGCCTGGATGGTTAACCCGGCTACCGGCCTGGCGGCGCTGGCGCTGGATGAAGTATTTCAATCAGCAGAAGTGATCTCACGGATTAACTTTACCGTTACCGGTAACTTTGAACAGCCGGTGGTTACCGAGGTTAACCGCCATAGTACCGAAGTACCGGTACCGGTGCGGATAGCTCAGCCTGAGACAATGATTGACCAAGAGGAGCAACAGCCCCGTGGCGACTAGCTGGCGTTTATCAGCCATTCAGTTAACCAGTGGTCCTGAGCCTGCGGCTAACCTGGCAACAGTAGAGTATTACCTGCAACAACTGCCCCGGGCTAAGCAGCATCTGGTGCTATTGCCAGAATGTTTTGCGGTATTTGGTGGTGGTGACAGACTGCAACTCACTCATCAGGCGGCTATTGGCGCAGGTGATATTCAGCAGGCCTGCCGGCAACTGGCTGTTAAATTTGGGGTGTATCTGGTAGCCGGCAGTCAGCCAACTACCACTACTAACCCTGAGCGGTTTGCTGCCAGCTGCCTGGTGTACAGCCCGGCCGGTGAGCTACTGGCCGATTATCAGAAATTGCATTTGTTTGACGTCAATGTGGCTGATAGTACCGGCAGCTATCGTGAGTCGGCCACTACTATCCCGGGTGAAAAGATTAGTTTATGCCAATTGCCTGATCTGAAACTGGGGTTGAGTATATGTTATGATGTGCGCTTTCCCGGTTTAATGCAGGTGTTAGCCGCGCAGGGTATGCAAGTATTAACAGTACCATCGGCGTTCACCCGGCCAACCGGCACGGCCCACTGGCATACCTTGTTAAAAGCCAGGGCGATAGAGAACCAGTGCTTTGTACTGGCCGCTAATCAAACCGGAGTGCATGCTAATGGCCGCGAAACTTATGGCCACAGCCTGATTATCGACCCCTGGGGCGAGATATTAGCTGACGCAGGCACAGGCCCAGGATGGGTGTCAGCATTGGTTGATATCAACCAATGCCAGCAACTTGGCCAGAAAATGCCGGTCCACCAGCACAATCGTTTTAACAGTGAGCTGAAATAATGAATGCAGTTGAACAGAATTTAATTACCGCCTCCGATCTCAGCATGGCAGATCTGGAGCATACTCTTGGCTATTTATTTGGCCATCAGCTCGATTATGCCGATTTATACTTTCAATCCAGTATTCATGAATCCTGGGTGCTGGAAGATGGTCTGGTTAAAGATGGCTCTTTTAATATTGAACGCGGTGTGGGTGTCCGGGCCATCAGTGGTGAAAAAACCGGGTTTGCCTATGCCGACACTATTAGTGCTGCCGCGTTGCAGCAAGCCGCAGGTGCAGCGCGGGGCATTGCCAGCCATGGCCAGCAAGGCCGGGTAAAAGCGTTCAGCAAAAGTGGTAACAGTAATATTTACCTGCCATGCGAGCCGCTGCAAAGCATGACTAATACCGAAAAGGTGGCGCTGTTAAAGCAGATCGAAGCTTTTATCCGCACTCTTGATAGCCGGGCTGAGCAGGTGATGGTGAGTTTGTCCGGCGTGTATGAAGAAGTATTAGTTGCCGCCAGCGATGGCACCTTTGCTACCGATATCCGGCCACTGGTACGGTTGAACTGTTCAGTGTTACTGGAGCAGGATGGCCGGCGCGAGCGTGGCAGTGCCGGCGGCGGAGGTCGTACCGATTATTTGTATTTCAGTGAGCTGGTAAATGGCCAGCCGCGCTGGCAGCAATACGCCCGTGACGCGGTGCGGATGGCCCAGGTTAATTTAACCGCCATAGACGCCCCTGCCGGCACCATGCCGGTGGTGCTGGGTTCGGGCTGGCCCGGCGTGCTGTTGCACGAAGCGGTTGGCCATGGCCTGGAAGGTGACTTTAATCGCAAAGGTTCGTCAACGTTTAGTGGCCGGATTGGCCAGCAGGTCGCCTCTAAGTTGTGTACTATCGTCGATGACGGTACTTTAGCACACCGGCGTGGCTCGCTTAATGTCGATGATGAAGGGGTACCAAGTCAGCACAATGTGCTAATCGAGAAAGGCATTCTGAAAGGCTATATTCAGGATAAACATAATGCGATGCTGATGGGGGTTAACCCTACCGGCAATGGCCGGCGCGAGTCGTTCGCTCATTTGCCAATGCCGCGAATGACCAACACCTATATGCTGGCCGGCGAGCATGATCCGGCTGAGATTATCGCCAGCGTGAAAAAGGGTATTTATGCTCCGAATTTTGGTGGTGGTCAGGTAGATATCACCTCAGGTAAATTTGTATTTTCGGCCTCAGAGGCTTATTTAATTGAAGACGGTAAAATCACCAGCCCGATTAAAGGCGCAACTTTAATTGGTAACGGCCCGGCTGCTATGCAGCAAGTGTCGATGGTGGGTAACGACTTAGCGCTGGATACCGGGGTTGGCGTTTGTGGTAAACAGGGCCAGAGCGTGCCGGTAGGCGTTGGTCAGCCAACCTTAAAACTGGATGCTATGACCGTCGGCGGCACCCAATAACTGATAAAGATCAACAACAGGAAGTAACAATGGCTGCATTTGGTAGTGTTTTTATGCCACAGATGGCATTAACCCGTTTTGAACAGGGCGCCTGGAGTACCCCGCAGATTGTCCCGGCAGACAGTATTAGCCTGCACCCGGGGGCACATGTGCTGCATTATGCCAGTACTTGTTTTGAAGGCTTAAAAGCCTTTAAACACGGCGATGGCTCGATTAATTTATTCCGGATGGAAAAAAACGTCGCCCGTTTAATTCAAAGTAGCGGATTGCTGTCATTACCGCAGCCCGATGCTGCAACGTTAAGTAATATGATTATCGATATCGTCCGCCAGTACGCCAGCGATGTACCAGAGCCGCCAGGCTCGATGTATATCCGGCCAACCCATATTGGTACCGAGGCGGCGATTGGTAAAGCAGCAGCGCCGACTGCCAGCTCAATGCTGTATGTGCTGTTATCACCGGTAGGCGACTACTTTGCTGGAGGCAGTAAGCCGCTGCGCTTGTTGCTGGAGCAAAACGGTGCCCGCTGTGCGGCGCATATGGGTATGGTTAAAAGTGGTGGTAACTACGCCAGTGCGCTGCAACCCATTTTAAAAGCTCGGGCCAGCGTGCAGGCTGATCAGGTGCTGTTCTGCCCGGGTGGCGATGTTCAGGAAACCGGTGCCGCTAACTTTTTGCTGATCGATGGTAATGAAATTATTACCAAGGCGCTGGATAGTAGCTTCCTGCACGGGGTTACCCGCGATTCAGTACTTACCCTGGCCCGAGATATGGGCATGGTAGTGTCAGAGCGGGAGCTGAGCGTTGCTGAGTTACTGGAACGTGCGGCCAAGCCAGGTACTGAAGCAGCCCTGTCAGGCACCGCCGCGGTATTAACTCCGGTAGGTACCTTAATTGCCGATGGTGTCGAGCATAAAGTGGGTAGTGGTGAAGCCGGCCCGGCTACCATAAAACTGCGCCAGGCGCTGAATGATATTCAGTGGGGCCGCGCCGAAGATAAGCATGGCTGGTTAACCCGTATTTAAGACTGAATAATTGACCATTTAAGCGGAGTCGGTTTGCCCTAAACTAACCGTTGAAGCCCTGGATGGGCGGAAACGAGCACCCAGGGATGGGTTCACGGCGTGTTAGTGTGGGCAAACCGATGAAAGCGGAAACCCTAACCGTTCTCGCCATCCATAATCACCGGCCGGATCAACTGAAACAGCTCGCGAAAGGCTTTTGGTGGTTGCTCTTTTTCCTGCTCTTTCTTGGCCTGGCGGATCAACAAACGCAATTGCTGAATTTCTACATCCGGATAGGCTGCCACAAACTCAGTTAAGGCATCATCGTTATGCAGCAGCTTTTCACGCCATTTTTCCACCTTATGAAACTGTTTATCAGCGGCTTGTTTGGTATTACGCATTACCGCCAGTGCCTGCTCTATTTGCTCGACATCGCGGGTACGCATTAAGCGGCCGATAAACTGAATATGGCGGCGCAGTGCTTCGCGCTTTTTTGCCAGCTTATCGGCCAGTTCCAGTGCATCCAGCAGTTCTTCATCCAGCGGTACTTTGGCCCGGGCAGCCGGGCTTAACGCCACCAGCTCTTCGCCCAGCGCTTGCAGGGCATGCATTTCACGTTTGATCTGGCTTTTGCTGATATGGTCTGGTTGTTCCAGCCATTTACTGTCGCCATATTTAAATTCGGTTTCGGTCATGGTGCTTCTTCATTAGCAGATTTGTGCTAAGTATAACACTAAACTTATGTCTGCTGGCAGCAGCCTTAAGCAGTCTATGGTAAGCTTGGCACAAATAGCCCGATCAGCAAGAGTGAATATGCAAGCAACAGAACAAAACGTCTGGCAGGAAATTGCCGAAGTTAAAGATGCAGTAAGTGCAGTACTGGCCCGTGCTAAAGAATTGGGCGCCAGCAGTGCTGAAGCCTCAATGAGCCGCACCCGTGGTTTAAGTGTGGAAACCCGCCATGGCGAGGTTGAAACGGTTGAGTTTAATCAGGACGGTGGCCTGGGCATCAGTTTATATTTTGGCCAGCGAAAAGGCTCAGCGTCGACTGCTGATCTCAGTCCGCAGGCACTGGAACGCGCTGTCGCTGCTGCTGCTGATATCGCCCGTTATACGTCAGAAGACCCGCATGCCGGGGTGGCTGAAGCGGGTTGGCTGGAATTCAGCCCACCAGATTTAGATTTATTTTACCCCGACAGCATCAGTACTGAGCTGGCTATCAGCTTATGCGCAGGCGCAGAAGAAGCGGCCTTTGCCACCGATAAGCGGATCACTAACTCTGAAGGCGCTTCATTTTCATCCCATCAGGGCTTAAAAGTGTATGGTAATAGCCATGGCCAGTTAGTGGGTTATCCCAGTTCACGGCATAGCTTTAGCTGCGTAATGATTGGCGAGCAAGACGATGATATGCAGCGGGATTACAGCTTTACTGTGGCCCGCCAGTACAGCAAATTGCTGGATCCGAAACAGATTGGCCGTGAAGCAGCACTGGAAACCGTAGCCCGTTTAGGTGCGCGTCAGGTACCTACCCAGAAAGTACCGGTTATTTTCCGGGCCGATATAGCCAGCAGCTTGTTTGGTCATCTGGTATCGGCCATCAGCGGCGGCAGCATTTACCGTAAATCCAGTTTCTTACTGGATAAAGTAGGCAAACAGGTAATGGCAGCGGGCGTAACGATTCAGGAACAACCGCATTTGCCCCAGGCGCTGGCTTCCAGCCCGTTCGACGCAGAGGGCGTTAAAACCCGTGATTTAGCAGTGATTGAAAGTGGCGTATTAAACACCTACTTAACTACCAGCTACTCTGCACGCAAGCTGGGTATGACCAGTACCGGCCATGCTGGTGGTATTCATAACTGGCTGATTAGCCACGGTAATGATGATTTAGCCGCGCTATGCCGGCAAATGGGTAAAGGTTTGCTGGTTACTGAACTAATGGGCCAGGGCGTGAATACTGTTACTGGTGATTACTCGCGGGGCGCCAGTGGTTTCTGGGTTGAGCATGGCGAAATTCAGTTTCCGGTTGCAGAAGTAACTATAGCCGGTAATCTGGCCGATATGTTTCTGAATATTGCAGCAGTGGGCAACGATGTAGATCGCCGTGGCGGGGTGCTGACCGGTTCAGTGTTGATAAGCCAGATGCAGCTGGCAGGCGCGTAACCTTTTCAAAATATTTTTCTGGTCGTATAAAAAAGCCCTGCTAAGAAGCAGGGCTTTTTGTTTGAGTAACAGTTAGCGGATAAGCTGCTTACTCTACCTTGGTTTTCAGACCACGACGGATCAACAGCGCGTCAGTGGTAGGCTCCTGGCCACGGAATGCTTTGTAGGAATCCATGGTAGGACGGGAGTTACCCACTTCCAGAATGTTTTTCCGGTAGTGATCACCATTCTCACGGGTTAAACCGCCGCGCGATTGCACATAGGCAAAGGCATCAGCTGCCAGAATTTCACTCCACATATAGGCATAGTAACCGGCTGAATAACCGCCGCCCATTGAGTGGGAGAAAAACGGCGACTTATAGCGTGGTGGTACTGCTGGCAAATCAACACCATGTTTTTTCAGGGCAGCGGCTTCAAAAGCGTTCACATCCTGCAACGGTGCATCAGCAGACAGCGAGTGCCATTCCATGTCTAACAGAGCGGCTGACATATACTCTAAAGTATCGAAACCCTGGTTAAAGCTGCGTGAACGTAACACTTTATCCAGCAGCTCTGCAGGAATTGGCTCGCCGGTTTCATAATGCTTGGCGTAGTTCGCTAATACTTCAGGGTGCTGGGCCCAGTCTTCTTCAAATGTCGACGGAAACTCAACAAAGTCACGCGATACTGAGGTGCCAGCTAACGTTGGGAACTTCACGTTAGAGAACATACCGTGAATACCATGACCTAGTTCATGGAAAATGGTGGTGGTATGGTCGTAACTGATTAACGTTGGGTTGCCATCCGGTGCTTTTGGAATGTTCATTACATTCACTACTACCGGCTTGGTACCTAACAGGTGCGACTGGCCAACGAAAGAACTCATCCAGGCGCCACCACGTTTACCTTCACGGGCAAAGTAGTCAGCATAGAAAATAGCCATGCTGCTGCCGTCGGCATCAAACACTTCATAAGCTTTCACGTCCGGGTGGTATACCGGCAAATCTGGACGCGGTTCGAACCGGATACCATAAAAGCGGTTTAAGGTGTAAAACACACCATCTTCCAGTACCCGGTTAAACTCGAAGTACTTTTTCACTTCGTTCTCGTCTAAATCGTATTTGGCCTGGCGTACCAGCTCAGCATAGTATTCCCAGTCCCACGGCTGGGCTTCGAAATCACCGCCTTGTTGTTTAATCATGGCATTAATGTCAGCCAGTTCTTTTTTTGTATTCTCTACCACGGCTGGCACCATACTGCCCAGCATGTCGAAAACTGCCTCCGGAGTTTTGGCCATTTGCGCTTCTAAACCATAGCTGGCCCAGTTAGCATAACCCAGTAATTTTGCGCGCTCTGCCCGCAGTTGCGCTAAGCGGCTGACGATAGGTGTGGTATCAAACTCACCGCTCTGGCCACGGTAGGCTGAAGCTTCCCAAACCCGCTGCCGCAGTTCGCGGTTATCCAGCTGGCTTAATACTGGCTGGCGGGTGGTATTGGTAATGCTCAGCAGGTACTTGCCTTCATGGCCGGCTGCTTTCGCTGCGTCAGCGGCTGCTTTGATCTGAGCGTCGGTTAAGCCTGCCAGTTCGTCTTTGCTCTCAACTACCACAGCAATGTTTTTGGTTTCAGCCAACAGGTTTTGAGCAAACTTGGTGGTCAGAGTAGAGTGCTCTTCATTCAATGCCCGGATAGCGGTTTTCTGCTCTTCCGTTAACTGAGCGCCAGCCCGGACAAAACGATCGTAATACACTTCAGCCAGACGCACACCTTCGGCATCCAGTTTTAACTCGTTGCGATTATCATAAATCGCTTTAACCCGGGCAAATAACGCCGGATTCAGGCTGATGTTGTCAGAGTGGGCGGCCATTTTCGGCGCCAGCTCAGTTTGAATTTTACGACGCTGTTCGTTACTGTCAGTACCGGTCAGGTTATAAAATACCCGGGATACCCGGGATAGCATCTCACCGCTTTTCTCAAGCGCCACCAGGGTGTTTTCAAAGGTGGGGTCGGCCGGGTTATTGGCAATAGCTTCTACTTCAGCCATATGCTGGCTCATACCTTCGGCAAAGGCTGGCAGGAAGTGATCGTCTTTTATGGCACTGAAATCAGGGGCCTGATATTGCAGGCTGCTTTGCTGAAAAAACGGGTTTGTGCTGGTCACTTCGCTATTCTCAACGGCTGATGGGGTAGAGGCTACCTGAGTTGGGGCTGTATTGTCTGAGCAGGCGCTCAAAGCAAAAATAGCACCCATCGCAGTAGCGAGTAATGTTTTGCGCATTGTTATGTCTCCGTGGCGTGATTGCGGCTAAAGCCGCTAGTCATTATTATCAGCGGCACCAGATAAGGTGCGCTGTAGCAGATGCAGTATGCCAAAAATGGCAGCAAAATGCCGGGCTTTGCAGCCAATGGTAAGCAAATTAAGATAAAAACCGGCTAAGTGCAACTTTTAGCCCGCTGCAGGCCCTGCAGCGGGCAATTCAAAGTAAAAGCAGCTGCCTTGCTCGCGGCGTTGGTAGCCAATCTGACCAGCCATTTGCTCAATCAGCGCTTTACTGATCGCCAGGCCTAAACCGGTACCACTATGCTGACGACTGTCCTTATTGTCGGCTTGGGCAAACCGCTGAAACAGTTGTGGTAAAAACTCGTTAGCCACGCCACCACCCTGATCAATTATACTAACCCGGATCATCTGGTTGTGCTCACTCAGCTTAATTTCTACTGTACTGTCGGTCGGTGGAAATTTTACGGCGTTAGACAGTAAATTCAGGCACACCTGGCTGAGGCGACCTTTATCGGCGAGCACCAGATAAGGCTTTTCTTTGTCGTAGGTTATAACCAGTTTTTGTTTATGTTGCATAGCGGCAATTTGGGTAATGCTTTGTTCCAGCAAGGGGATCATCGCTACGGCAGTGATATCAAAGCGCATTTTTCCGCTGATCAGCCGCTCGGTATCAAGTAGATCATTAATCAGCTGATTTAGCTGACCACAGCTGCTGTGTGCCATGGTTAACATTTTCTGGGCAGAACGGTTCAAGTCACCCAGCGCGCCACCTATCGCTAAACTTAAGGCGCCATTAATGGCAGTTAGCGGTGTGCGTAATTCGTGGCTTACTGTGGCCACAAAGTCATTCTTCAACTTTTCAATTCGCTTGCGCCCGGTAATATCGCGAATCAATAACAGCTGATGTTGCTGCTGGCCCAATACCAGCAGGCTGCGCGACAGCGATAGCTCGAACTGGCTACTGTCCTGGCGCAAACCATTACCTTCAAACTCCTGGCCTGGGTCTGATGTTGCGCTGTATATTGCTTCAACACTTTCCGGTGTAGCCAGCAACATCGACCAATGTAAGCCTTGCAAACTGGCTTTAGGGTAATCAAATAACCGACAACAGGACAAGTTAGCGTCTTCAATAATACCTTCTTCATCGGTAACAATAATGGCATCAAGTACATTATCGGTTACCGCCCGCAAATAGCTTTCGCTGTGGCTCAGCTCATTGGCGGTTTGCCGTAGTTGCTGCCGTGAATAAAACAACCACGCTAATAAGATCAGCAAACATAAGGTAGTGAAATACAGGCCTGCACGTAACATGTTGCTGCGGTCGAACGCTGGGTCGGTGGCCCGAATTGCCATTTGCCAGTCGGCCCCGCGAATCGCCAGGTTCAGCAGCAGGCTGTCGTCGTAAAATAAACGTGGCTCACCAAAAAAACTGTTGCCATATTCATTCTGACCCGGCGTTTTGCCACGCAGTGCTATCGCCACATTTTGCTCGGCAGCACTTGCAGCCAGCAGCGACCAGACAGTTTCTATATTAATTACTGTGCTTAAAATACCCCAGTAGCTATCGTCCGGAATAAAAACAGGTAGGCGATAAATAAATGCCTGGCCGCCCTGCACTAAGCGCACAGGACCAATCAGACGGGCCTGACCACTTTGAATCGTCTCCTCAACTACTGGCCATTGGTCAGGTAAATCAGGGTAATATAAGTTTATTGCCCGCTCATTGCCGGCCAGCGGGTAAATATATTGCAGCCGGTTGCCCGGGGCCACGCCAATATTGCGGATGTGTTTGGCTTGTTGCACTAAACCCGGTAGTAAAATATCCAGCTCGGCTTTATCAAGTTTACCGCCACTGGCTTTCACATAAGAAGCCAGGCCCACCGTTAAATACAGTGGAATATTTAACTCCGCTTCCAGCATCGCTTTCAGCAGGCCGCCACTAGCGACCTCATGCCGTAATTGCTGGCTGCGGGTATGCTGTTGTTCGTGCTTTACCATAGTTTCAGTAGCCAGCATCGCAGCGCCAGCCAATAATATCAACAGTAACCAGTGCCAATAGCGCAGCGCGCTAAAAAAACCAAGCATTAAAAAGGGTTCCATAACAACAGTTAAACTACTCTAGCCTGTCGTTGGCGGCGGTGCAATCATCAGTTAAATAAACTGTTTGCCTAAAAAACGCACTGCCAGGTAATAGACTTACATTAAAAGCCTGTCTATAATGCGCGCTCGCACCTAGGTGCGAAGGTTGCACCCGTAGCTCAGCTGGATAGAGCGCTGCCCTCCGGAGGCAGAGGTCAGAGGTTCGAATCCTCTCGGGTGCACCATAACAATCAACCACTTACGCGAAAGCTAAGTGGTTTTTTTGTTTAATGTGCCTCGATTGTGCCATGTTTGTGTCTTGCTTCAATATTATGCCAGCTATAAAGAGCGATATTTGACCTTTGCTCTCTTTTTAAGCTTTGATATGGTGAGCGTCTACCAGAGTTCTGACATGAGATAGATATCGCACTTTTTGTCTATCCATCATCTATTAAGCATGATTTAATACCTTAAAACTATAATTCTAATTTCTGCTTAGGTTCCCTTTAAAGGAATCTAAAAATTGCGTTAAAACAATATTCTGACAAACTATAAGGTAATCGTATGGCACAAGCTGATACATTGGTCGCTTTGGTAAGATCTGCAAGCAACGGTGATCAGCAAGCATTTCGCAAATCGGCTGAATTGCTCATCCAAGAAGAAAGAGGTAAAGGGCATCGTATTTTGGCTGACCGATTAGCGAAGGCTTTACAGCCTGTTCCTCAAGGTTCTGGTTTTAGTTTGGGTGGAAACGTTGTTAAACAACCACAAGGCAATGTAACAACCCAAAAAAATTTGGTTATCGAAACAACACCAGAGCTTTCGTTAGACAGTCTAGTACTTGCTGATAACATTCGTGTACAACTTCGAGAGCTAATTGAAGAACAGCATCGTTCAGAATTGCTGCATGCTCATGGATTAAGTCCCAGACATCGTATTTTGCTTGCTGGTCCTCCAGGTAATGGGAAAACTTCTTTGGCCGAAGCTGTTGCTTTTGATCTGATGGTACCTTTAATTGTGGTGCGTTATGAATCTTTGATTGGTAGTTATCTCGGAGAAACGTCTAGTCGACTAAAAATGCTGCTCGATTATGCAAAGACGAGACGTTGTGTCTTGTTTTTTGATGAGTTTGAAACACTGGGTAAAGAGCGCGGTGATACTCATGAGACAGGGGAGATTAAACGAGTTGTTAGTTCGCTGCTTCTTCAGCTCGATGATCTTCCAGACTATGTAGTAGTAGTTGCGGCCAGTAACCACCCGGAACTACTGGACAAGGCTGTGTGGCGACGTTTTCAATTGCGGCTGAATATTTCTTTACCTACACGGACGCAACTTACATCCTTTATTAACGACATTAGCCTACGTAGTAATATTAACTTCGGGTTGGCGCCAGAGACTATCGCTAAAAAACTATTGGGTTTGAGTTTTTCAGAAGTTGAGGAGTTTTGTCTGAGCGTTGTGAGACGCGCTGTTCTTGATCAAAAGACTGAAAATGCAAAAACAACTACGGCCTCAAAGCTTGAGCAGTGGAAAATGCGGGTAGTCCCGCAAGGAAACGCCGAAAAAACTGATTAGAAATAAGGAAGTTTAATATGCCTGATCATTTCCCGCTGTTGGTTTTTCCCGAAAGGCGGATCTTTGAACCGGATAAAGGAAAAGGTTTTCCACCTAGCGTGCAAAAAGCACCAGGGCACAGCAAACAAATTAGCCGTCTAGAGAAACAGGTAGAAAAGCTTTCATCAGATTTTGTACAGTATCAAGCAAGCCTAAGTGGTGCTTTGGCCGGTCTTGAACCTGAAATGGTATTAGTAATTGAGGTTGTTGGCCGAATTGACGATTTTAAACAAGCTGTGGAAGCAGTTGGTTTAGAGTGGTTAGGTGAAACTGATATCGAAGAATTGGAAGTAGAGGATGATGGCTTTTACGAACTAGACGATACTGGAAATCGGATTGGTAAACCGTTGAGTGGCCGCATGTTTCTTGCTATGAGCAACATGGCTGGTTTACAAGAAGTTCTTTCACTTTGGCAGCAGTGGAAGTCGAATGGTCAGTTACCTTATGGAAAATCTAAATGGAAAATTGTCTTTGAACAGCTCAACGTCTTGCGACGGTGGGGGATTGAGGAGGCATTGTTCGAAACCGGGATGATAGAACGGTGGCAACATGTGTTGCAACCTTTTGACGGTGCAGAGAAAATCAACTTCCAGATAGAACTTTTTTATAGACGAGATCCAGTTAAGCGACGTAAAACTGAAGCGCTTGTAAAAACACTACTTGAAGAATTAGATGGTAAGCTACTGTCAAATTTTCTGGATATTTCAGAGATTGCCTATCATGCTGCTAAAGCGCAATTGCCAGCAGGAGTAATCAAGACACTTCTCGATAAAGTGGCAGTTCTTGGGGCTGATATCGATATAGAAATCTTTAAGTTCCCTGGCATTATGTACTTTCGGCCGACAGGACAAAGTCTTGCTGTCTCCGAAGAGGGTGATGGGGAGTCTGGTGTTTTTCCTCAAGGTACAAGTAGCCTTGCCCCTGTCGCTGCACTTTTGGATGGTGCCCCTCTTCAGTTACATAATGCGCTGAAAGACAGGGTTTTGGTTGATGATATTTTTGCTTTAGAAGCACATTATCAACCAGGAGAACGAAAACATGGTACTGCCATGGCTTCTTTGATAGTGCATGGTGATCGGAGTAATCCAACGTCAGAACCGTTAGAGCGTCAGCTATATTGCATTCCGGTTATGCAGCCAGACCACCAAACGCAAGACCACGATGAACACATGCCGGATAGTATTTTCTTTGAAGACCGTATTCAAATTGCAGTCCGACGGATGTTTGAAGGTTCTGGAGATGTGCCTGCTCAAGCTCCATTGGTAAAAGTCATTAATCTTTCGATTGGAGATTCGACAAGGGAGTTCATTCATTCCCCTAGTCCTTGGGCGAGGTTACTTGACTGGCTGTCTTACAGGTACCGTGTGTTATTCTGTGTAAGTACAGGTAATTACTCAGATGATATTGATCTTGGTATTAATCAGCAAGAGTTTGCAAAGCTTAATGACGAAGAGAAAATTAAGTTAACGATAACCGCGATAGCGCAAAAGCTTTCTTCAAGGCGCCTGCTGTCTCCTGCAGAAGCGATTAATGTTATTACGGTAGGTGCCGCCCACGCCGATGATTCTGGTGAAGCCTATCCTCTGATAGGGCAGCGTACAGACATCTTTCCTTCTCAAACTTTATTCAGCCCTGCAATGAGGTTGGGTTTTGGTTTCCGGCGATCAATTAAACCAGAGATACTTATGCCCGGTGGCAGGCAGCTTTACAATGCGCCTATTCGAAATAACGATTATTGTTACAGCATTAACAAATCCGCACTAGCACCAGGGCAAAAAACAGCAAGCGACAGCATACAACAAGGCGATATTTCAAAAGAGCGTTTCACGCGTGGCACTAGCAATGCCACAGCTCTTGCTACCCGCAGTGCTGTGCGTTTGTATGACATGCTGGATAAACTTCGTATTGATGAAGGGGAGAACATCCCAGAGTCACTAATGTCTGTGTTAATGAAGGCACTGCTAATCCATGGTGCTAAACAGGATGATGGAAGTAAAAAACATATCGAATTAGCGCTGAGAAATACCAGCAATTCTCGACAGTTCAAGCAAGTGATCGCTCGTTACCTTGGTTATGGAGCTGTGGATATAGAACGAGTTCTTGCCTGCACAGCTCAAAGGGCGACAGTGCTTGGCTGTGGAGAAATTCAAGAAAATGAAGTACATGAATACGCCTTCCCAATACCTGTAGGTTTTTCTGCAAAAAAAATTTGGCGGCGACTGGTGGTAACTTTGGCCTGGTTGACGCCAATCAATTCAGATCATCGTAACCTTAGGGAAGCTAAATTGGTAATTGAACCCGGCGGTGGAAATTGGTCCAATCAGGTTTTGAAGCTGAATCGTCAAGACGGAGATCACAATCAGGTTGAGAGAGGTACTGTGCAACATGAAGTACTCGAAGGTAAAAGCGAAATCCAAGTTTTCGAAGATGGAGAAAATCTGAGAATTCGCGTTACGTGCAAAAAAGACGCTACGGCCCGTCTCGATGCAGTGATTCCTTACGGCCTTGCAGTCACGCTTGAGGCAAAAGAAGACATTCCAATATATCAAGAGATTAGAACAAAACTTAAGGTGCCTGTACGTATTGCTAGAAATATATAAATAACCATTTTAAAAAATCATACCTGATATCGGAAGCTGGTTGGCCGGTATCAGGTGTGAATCAAACCTTCTCAAACAAATCTTCGACTCTGCAATTAAACAAATCACACAGTTTTTCCATGGTTTCAAAGTCCACTCGAATTGCAGTTTCTTTGTATAGCAAAGTAATGGTATTGCGGTTCAGCCCGGTTTCACGGGCAACATCTACCACCTTTAACTTGTGCTCACCCATGAGTTTTGCCAAGTGACACTTAATCAAAATACACCTCGGATAGCAAAATGTCATCTAAAATGACAAAAAGTGTTTGCAAATGTCATTTTTAGATGCTAAATTGCATTTGGGATGACATTTTGAGCTTTAGAATGTGATTCTGTCATCTAGGATAATTCAACATTGGAATTAATGCCATGAAAAACACAGCAACTTACCTTACTACCGATGAGCTATCTGAGCTCATCAAATATGACCCCAGGACAATCCGCGAGACACTGAAAGATCGCGTTCTGTTCGAAGGCGTTCATTACATCAGACCATTTGGCGGGCGCAAAATTCTTTACGTGTGGGAAGCGATTCAGCGTGATATCGGCAAACCACAGAATTTGATGCTTATTCCTATGGCTAACGGAGGACGTGCACATGGCTAGTATCCGTAAACGTGAAGGTTCTCCAAACCTGCTGATTGACTTCAAATTTATGGGTACACGCTGTCGCGAGCAGACAGCCTTGCCAGATACGGCGGCTAATCGCAAAACGCTGGAAAAACTTATCCAGAAAATTGAAGCAGAAATTTTGCTTGGCACTTTTGTGTACAGCAATTATTTCCCTAACAGCAAAATGGTTGCGCGGTTTGAAAAGCAGCAACAGCGTTTGCTGGCTGGCAACAGAGCAGAACATTTGCCTACCTTCGAGGAGTTCGCTGTTATCTGGCTGGATGAGATGCAGGTGAGCTGGCGCGTGTCATACGAAAAAACGATGCGGTTAATAATTCAGAACCGCTTGATCCCATATTTTGGGGCAATGGAGGTCGACCACATCACCAAGGCTGATTTGATCCAGTTTCGCGCCACACTCGGCAAAGTTCACCGCGAAAATGGACAGCAAATCTCAGCAGGTTACATAAACCGTCATCTGAAGGTTATCCAGATGATCCTTTGCGAAGCAGCCGACCGGTATCAGTTTACTGCGCCAGTGCGTTTAAAACCACTGAAAATGAAAAAGAGCGATGTGGATCCTTTTACGCTGGATGAGGTGGAACGTTTCCTGATGCTAGTCCCGGTAGCGTTTGTCGATTACTACATTGTGCGGTTTTTTACCGGTATGCGTACCGGCGAAATCGATGGCTTAAAGTGGCGCTTTGTTGATTTCGACCGGGGTATTATTTTGGTGCGTGAAACCTGGGTTGGGGGCAGGGCGGAGTACACCAAAAATGACGGCTCTCAGCGTGAAATTATTATGTCGCAACCAGTGCGGGAATCACTGGAGCGGCAATTTGCGGCAACAGGGAAAGGTGAATTTGTATTTGCGACCCGCAACGGTACGCCATATAACCACCGCAATATTACCCAGCGGGTATGGTATCCCACGTTAAAAGCCTGCGGACTGCGTGAGCGGGTGCCATATCAGACGAGGCATACCGCTGCCACGCTCTGGCTGGGTGCGGGTGAGAACCCGGAATGGATTGCCCGGCAGATGGGCCATACCACCACAGAGATGCTGTTTCGGGTATATAGCCGCTTTGTGCCTAACCTGACGCGTCAGGATGGTTCAGCATTTGACTTGTTATTAAAGGCCCATCGCACAGGAGGTGCCAAATGATCCAGATTGAAACCACACCCGCTTTTCGTGACTTTATGCAGAACAAAAAATTCCGGGCGCAGGTTCGTAACCTGGCTACCAGCCTGATCACCGCGCTGCGGATTAGCCCGCATGGTCGTGAACTGGTATCAGTTTGTGGGCAGGGCGATGAGGCAGATAACTGTGAGGCTGTTTTTGCATGGGTAAAGCGTGAGGCCTGCTGTGCCAGCTGCATCAAGGTGCTGGATTTTAAAGCCTTGCAGCGGCGCTTTGTGCGCTTCCTGTTAGAAAATACCAGCCAGACGGAGTATTACGAATGAACGAATTACGGGTCTACGCAGGAACATTTCTTAGCTATTTTATTAGCTTTGACCATTCACTTCCGTTTACCTACGTTTATGGGCTGCGGGAAAATGCGGCCGGTCAGATTCACATCGTCAGAACAGGCCCAGTACTGGAGATCAAAGAGGAGGATGGAATACTTTTTACCTGTGGTCTGTACTACCGGTTAGGGACGAGAATGACGGATAAAGCAGAGAAAGAATTGTATCGTGCTATGTTCGAGCGGCGAAATTTACCGATCATGGACAATGAAATTATCGCTTCACCTGTAATTATGACACCGCAGTAAACAAACCTCTCTGTAAAACAGCGCATATTAATCAATGCGCTGTTTTATTATAAAGCATGTTAAAATTATACTCATAGTATGCTCTATATTATCATTGTTGTTATTTTCCCTGCTTTCTGCTTTTTTGATTTATTTTGTTCTGTTGCTTTAGTTTAGTTTGTTTTAGCGTTGAGCTGGAATTAACTTACTTAATTTACTTTTGCTTGGTTATATTATTGTTTTAGTCTTTACTTGAGCTAATTCAATATTTTTACTTGAAACATAGTCTTATTGGTTCTATATATGAATTGTTGATGGTGGTTTCAGCTGTTGAACTGCTGCGGCAAAACAATCAGAGGTGGTTATGACTGAAGGATGTAGTTCGCTCAAGAAAACAGAAGATACTTTCGTAGATGATTTGTTTGACGCCATTGAATCACTAAATGAAACGATGGTAGATAGTTTTTACTTACTGAAAGAACAAAATCGTTTGCTGGTCTACCCGTTGTTGGATTTGACAGTTGAGTCAGTGGAAAACAAACTGGTGCTGCATATTGGCAATCGCGGCACTCATACGGCATTTAACGTTGAGGTTATTTCAGTAATTAGCTACGACACGAGCAAAAAGAACGTTTCTACGTTCTTCAAAAAACATGCCCCAGGCGTTTCAGCTAATTCTGAGAGCTGTGTGGGTGCGGCCAACTATATTTCATACAGGTTGTTGCCTCAGAAAAAAGCGATACGAGTGCCATTGGATACGCCACTGGCCGCAAGCAGCGTTCATGTATTTGTTCAACTCGCCGATGTTAGTGGCAACAACTACCAGCAGTCGTATTGGTTTTTTAACGACAATCTGGAAAGGAGTGCGGTGTTTAAGCTAGGCGCACTATATCCGGAAATACCTGAAGTGGGTCCAAGAATAACTCGGCCTGAATTAGATTCCGAGACGCTATCTCACGGAGGTGATGTGGATGAATTCGTCAGCAGTGAATTTATCAGCATTTATAAAGCCAGCTCTCCGGGAAGTATAATGTGTGGGACTGACCGCGAAATCGAAGATCGTGGCAGTTGGTATGAACTGAAATCGTAGCTGAAGCGGAAAGCACTTCTGTAAAGGATGTTACCAGGGGGCGCGAAATATTTTGTCACGCTTCCTCGTAACACGCTAAATGCTGATGTAGGGTTGATTTAAATTTTAATGCTTGTACTAATACAATTAATAGGTACATTAAGTTATTTTTTTTCTTAAATCAATTGATGCATTACATGGGCTTGTTCTGTTGATAGTGAAATTCGGAGTGTAGATGGACCTTTTTACCCTGTCAGCCATAAATTTTGTCATTGGCCTTTTTGCAACGGTGTACTTTTTTACTGAGTTTCGCCGAATCCGCTCACAAAAGTATTTGCTGGATTTATGCTTCGCTGGGGTATGTTTGGTTGCTCACTCCGCCTTTTCGATGCTGCACCTGAACCATACGCTGCCAGGTTTTATCAGTCCTTTTGTTATTAACACTGTTACTGTGGCTCTCCACCTAATGGTGTTGAGTGCATTACACCGGTTGCTAGAGCTACCGTTGCAGCGCTTTTATCTGGCAACAGTGGTGATAATTTTTTATGTCCTGCAGCTTACTCCGATAATCCAGCAAGACCAGCTTTCCCGGCTGTTGTTAGCATTTGGAATCATCATTCTTATTAACGTGTTTTGTTTAAGAGTATTAGCTAGAGCCAATAATGAAACGCTTTCTTCTGTAGTCACGTTTTTTAAATGGGTTATGTTTTTTAATATTGCGCAGATGACTATTAGGGGAATGCTGTTTATTTCGGGCAAATATGGCTTTACAACACCAGCGCCGAATCCCATCGTTTATCAACTTGGCTGGTTTAGCCTAACAATCTATGGTGCCTTGATTCTTACTGGCGGTTTAATGATTTTAGCACGACAGCGGCAGCGAGAGCTTGAGCATCGCGCCGAGCGAGACTCATTAACCGGTTTGCTTGACAGATCGTCTATGCAAAATAAGCTGAATGCGGAATTAAATCGCTGCCATCGGCAGGGCCAGCCATTAACATTAATGATCTTCGATATTGATTTTTTTAAGCGTGTAAATGATAAATATGGTCATCAAGTCGGCGATAAAGTGATCCAAGCTGTAGCAGATATTGCGCAGAAAAATCTTCGGAATTATGACCTGCTTTTTCGAATAGGAGGGGAGGAGTTTTTGATTTGCTTACCCGGTACAAACGCAACGCAAGCAACGCATAAAGCTGAAGAGTTAAGACTGCGAATTGAGGCGCTCGACCTTCTACCAGAAGAGAAAATAACAATTAGTATCGGATTTGCGATAGCTGAAGAAAAGCAGGAGCTTGATACATTAATTAAACAAGCCGATGATGCGTTATATCACGCTAAGGGTGCAGGCCGTAATAAGTCAGTTGCCTGGCAAGAAGGAATGCTTACCGTTGCGATGCAAACACCGAACGGCAGCATTACCGTATGATCTATAAACTACTTACTTGTTAAGTAAATATACCGAAGTCGATATTTACATCTCACAAGCTTTCCTCGATGCATGTCTAATATGTTTTTGTATGCTGTGCATAGCACGCTTATCGCTTGGAGAAGACGCAATAACTACAGACTCTTTACCACTTGGATGGACTAATTTGCCGTGTTTTTTCCCTTTTATGAACGTCCAGCCTAGGCTCAAAAAGTATTTAATAAGCTTGTTAATATCTTTATTACTACAGTACATCACAGCTACCTCCAGCGTTGTTACTGGCATAGCGTCTATTAAATTTTTCTGTAGAAAATTGGATCTCTTGCAGCGCCAGTGAGGCTCCAACTGAAAGTATTGGGCTGCTGTAAACATAACCAGAGCCTGCCTCAGCCAGGCTGTTCTGAAAAAAGCGACCATGAGGGTCGATCATCAGGTAGGAATTACGCATGTCGTCGTTTTTTTCAGCACAAATGATGTTCTGAAAAGCGTGATGACGGGCGATAAACTTTTCAAAACGTGCTTCATCAATCACATTTTTCGTTGTGATGATGGGAAGCATCTGTAAAACTTTCCATTTTTGAGGTGCTAAGCGTTCGACAATATCTGATAAATCGTCAAACACATTGATCGCATTTACTACGGTGTTTAGTTTTATTTTCAGGTGTGGGTTGGCCTGTTTTCCCATGTCAATGATAGAGAGCAGTCTATCAACGTCGAGTTTTTGCTGATGTGTGGTATGGCGTCCGATTAAATGATTAGAAGACAGCCGAGTGGAATCAATGCTTATGCCAAACCAAGTTAGCAGCGGTGCCATCTGAGCCATTAACTCTTCCGTCAGCAAACTGCCATTAGTGATAATGGACACGTCAAACCCGATTTTTTTTGCCTCAAGCATAATTGGCAAAAGTTTCTTTGATAACAGTAATGGTTCGCCCCCTGCAAAATTCAATCGTACTTTTTTGTAAGTCGGGGAATTTGAGGTATCCAATTTGTTGTACTGGAACTGGATACAGTTATATAGTTCGAGTAGAAGCTTTTTAGTCGAATTTGAATCATGGAACAACTCGCGTTTCTCATCAGGCTTTTTCCAGGCAGCGTAGCAATAATGGCAGCTGTAATTGCATACTTCGGTGATATGCCAGTTAATTACAAGTGTCTCGGTATGGTTAGTATTCATGTTTCAGGCTCCTCATGTTAAGCCTGCTAAGCTTGCCGCCGAGACGGACTAGCCGTTATGAAAAGTGCCGTACCTACCCTGATCTTTTCGCATAAGCTGTTGTTTTTTAAACAATTAAAAAGAGAATTTATTTTGGTCCGATTTCCATCAGTTGAATCCATTCTGCTCGAAGTGTATGAAAGTCTTGGTTGCGGCAGCTTTCAAACAAAAACAAA
The DNA here is from genome assembly GCF_000382165.1 of Arsukibacterium perlucidum DSM 18276. Classification (GTDB taxonomy): domain Bacteria; phylum Pseudomonadota; class Gammaproteobacteria; order Enterobacterales; family Alteromonadaceae; genus Alishewanella; species Alishewanella perlucidum. Next base: position 48,425 of record NZ_KB907727.1, read on the forward strand.
GAACAAATTCAAATCCGGGATGTCGTTGCAAAAACGACAAGAGATGCTCGGTAACATTTTTTCTGCAATTATCGAAAAACTTGGTGTGGAAGCTGATGTAAGAGACATCCTGCACAACTTTTTTGAATTCTCAGCATCGAACAAAGCCGTTGAGGCGCATTGTTTCACCCTGAACGCCTCTCAACAGCAGATTGTTTGGTGGGTAGCGGCATTCAGGATAGTTCCTTTCTTTGCCAGGAAAGCTGCATTCTGGAGTTTAGAAGAACCAGTCGATAAAGGTATGCCCGGTGGGCGCTTCTGGTATTTGCCTAACCTGGAAAATGAGGCTGTAACATTACCTGTTACCCACGTTGTAGATTGGCTGTTGGACTTGATGGGCGCTTCTATTCATGGAGTTTCACAGGATTTGGCTATGAATTCTGATCCAAATATTGACCGCTATGAGACAGTTTACCGATCGTTAAATAACTGGAAAAAAGGCACATTGCCTTCACCTGATACGATAGAAAAGTATTTTTCCGATGATTCCATGCTCGTTTTTAATGGCACTTTTACGCCAACGGCAGACTTAAAGTATCAGGATGTTTATAAAGAAGCTCTTGATTTTGTAACCAGAAAAAATCTCGATGCGGAAAAGCTGCGCCATGAAATTCCAATGATTGAACCGGGTCGTATTGAGAGTGTGTTATCAGGTAATGCAGAGCAGAGTGAGGTAATGCGTTTTATTAACCTATTGGCCATTCGGTATGCCAAGCCCCCAATTGCATTGATAAGAACACGCTTACTTTTCGCCAGAATGGTGCAAGACGGCTATCGTCGTTTACTTAAGTTTCTTTGTCCTGGTGTCGACCAATATTGCTCCGATCCGAGTAAAAATAAGCTGTTACAGTTATTGTTCAGCTTTCAGGCAATTTACAACTTAACCATTGCGGCAGAGCGCGAATACTCACATATCGACGATACAGCAACTCGTATTGCCCATGAAAATATTTGGTTTGACAGTAAATTACCACCCTTTGAAAAAGCAATGATGTACCTGTCTATTACAAATTCAGCTTCAAGCACTACGCCGCAGGAGTTGGCGGGGCCACTGAATTTCATCTTTTCTCAGCTGCAACCAGAAGGTGGAATAATAGATATCTTTAGCTGTAATGAGCGAGGCATGCTCTTTCCCTCTTTAGCCCGGTTAGAGCTGATCTCACTTTATGAGAAGTTATCAGGGCAGGTCTCATCAGCAATGCAAGAGGTAAAGGCCGGATCGCCATGGCGGGCATTTCAGAAAGTTACGATATTTCAAGCTCTGACAACGTTGGTTCTCCAAAAGCTCAGTAATAAGGGCTATGCCGCGGCATACCAGCGGTTGGAAGAGATAGCGGTTACAGACGATGAGAAGCTCCAGATCATTGCATTAAAACTGGAAAATATACTGATCCGAAATGAAAAGTTTAGTAAAGATTCATATAGCCTTGTTGATGGTTTACTAAATCAAGCAAAGATTAATGCTGCTTACGAAGGTTGGCAAAATGTCAATTTACTCAGACTGGAATCCAGACATTTAGTTAATTCGAATCAGTTTGATAAAGCAACTGAAGTGATGCGTGCAGCATTTAAACGCTGCGGTGCAGGTAGTTTTGGTTCAATGAAAGGTGAGCTTGCAAGAGATTGTCTGGCATTGGCTGTTTCAAATCAAAGGTTAATCCCTGAAAACCATACCACGTATTACGAGTCGATACTGGAATGGGATTGTCTGGAGAATATGCCAGGCATTTTTCAGCAGCCTAATTTAGAGGACGTCGCTGTTGAGTGTGCTACTTTTTTCTGGGATAACTTATATAAGCCTTACCCGCAGTTTAAAAAACAATTGCCACTAATTCAATCGCAGCTGGAACATGTCACAAAACTAGTGTTTGCGGGCGATAACTCTGCCCTATTGACGTGGTTCAAACAGCACAAGAAGCTTTTGAACAAACCTTTGCCTTATGTAAAAGCCGACAGTATCTTGATGTTTTGGTTAAAAGGCTTTCAGAAGATCCGCAAGAACATTTTAAGCGGTTTTGCAGGGGGAAAGTTATATGAAAGAGGAATGGTTAACGGCATTCTTAATAATATCCGCAATGGGTTAATGGTTTTAGCAGAATTTGCGCCTAACCAAATTAATATATGTGACTTTAAACAACAAACACCATTGATGTTGGCCGCTGGTCATGGTGACGCGGAGTTTGTAGAAATGCTTTTAGCTCACGGTGCCGAAGTAGACAGGCAAGATTTTACAGGCAAGACAGCGTTGCATGGTGCGATAAAATCGATGAATGACACCTGTGTAAAACTACTACTAGATGCTGAGTGCGCCATTGATGTTGAAGCATTGGGTGGCAGAACACCTTTGCATACTGCTGCCTGGCGCTGTAATGTTTTCGCGGTCGAACAGATATTGCAAAGAGACGTCAGCCTTGCAAACAAGAAAGATATAACAGGAAAAACACCCCTTGAGACAGTAGTGTCATTGCTAGATTACCCGGAGCAGTTGGCATTACTTAATAATAAGCTGAAGAGTCAGGGGGATAAGCTCGTAACGAGAACTGCGCTTGAAAATGCTCGCTTGAGCTTTGAAACACAACTTAGATTGTAATAACGATCATTATCAGTTGGACATTAATAACCTGGACCAATTTAGTTGAAAATATCAATAACTTGTTTCTATTTACAAATTTAACTATTAGTATTTATAAATATTTATTTTAGGAAAATTCATTACACATATTTACATTTATATTTTTATTAATTACATTTGGACCTGAATTATTGTTGAGCAGTCTATAATGAGCGCTGAAAACCCTCTAATCGCGTATTGGTTATCTGATAAAGGTAATCGGCCCTTGTTCATGGAAATGATCAACGGAGTCGTAGAAGATAGAAACTATACTCTCGCATTAAGTCTTATTGATCAGGCGCCTGAGTGCTTTGGTAGCGACAGCCTATTTATAAAAATAGATATTTTGTTGGCTATGGGCGAATATCAAGACGCGTCCATAGAATTGACGAAAGTACGTAATAAACCTGATGATCGGCAACGTTACAACTATTACATTGCAAAAATCGCTTTTCTACAAGGACAGCTAGATGTAGCGTTAACACATCTGGAGAAAAATACAGTTGATTTAGACTCTGATGGTATATTGTTAAAAGCTCGTGCTCAATACCTGTCGGGCGCTACAGAATCGTCGGCAAAAACCTTAAGTGGCATTTCAGAAATAGAAAGTAATTCTCAGGCTATTGGGCTAGCTGCCATGGTGGCATTGGATTTAGGAGATTATCTTAAAGCCGATGTGTATTGTTCTAAAGCGTTGCAGCTAAATCCTATTCAACCAGATGCACTTTTGGCTAAAGCCTCAGTCTTGATATACCACCAGAATCCGACAGATGCAGATATCTTCATAACGCAGTTTTTGTCGCAACTGCCTAGTTCTGGCCGCGGCTGGTCTGTGCAAGGGCAGACTTCTTTACTGCGTCAGAATTTCAACAAATCTTTATCTGAATTAAATACTGCAGTGAAGTTGATGCCTGAGCATATAGGTACATGGCACTTGTTAGCATGGAATTACTATTTACTTGGCTTGTTTGATAAGGCTGAGCAATCCTTCGAAAGTGCTTTGAAATTGGATGAAGCTTTTGCAGATAGTTACGGCGGTCTTGCTGTTGTTGCAGCTATCAGAGGTGACGTTGACGTTGCGCAAAAACATATCAAGCTTGCATCACGATTAAATAAATCTTCATTTTCAGCAGAGTATGCCAGGGCATTACTTGAAAATGCTGCGGGTGATAATAACGCTGCAGATATTCGTATAGATAACTTATTAGCTCAGAATACTCATCTTGAAAACGTTACCTACCGTGAGCTTATCCGACAGGTTATAGAGCGCAACGCAAATGAGTGAAGATTTTGTCGTTTCTTTAATGGGAAATATGTTTCACACCGCATTGAAAGTGGCTTTTCCGCTGCTGTTGTCGACGCTGGTTGCCGGAGTGTTGATTAGCATATTGCAGGTGGTCACTCAAATTCAAGAAATGACGTTAACTTTCGTTCCCAAGCTTGTTGTCGCCGTTGTTGTTCTGGGCGTCGCAGGCGCGTGGATGTTGTCAGTGCTTACTGATTTTGCCAGGCAAACGATACTTAGCACCAGTTTGTTATGAATTAAGTGTTTAGTTATGAACAGGACGTTTAAGGCAAAAGCATGATTATAGCTGAGACGATGCCATTAATAGGGTTGGTAGTTCTGAGGCTCAGTCCAGTTTTGCTGTCGGTTGGCATGGGACCAATGCAAAGAATACCAATGATGGTGCGTTTAGTTCTGCTGTTGGTATTTACTATAGCAGTAACGATGCTGATTGGTGATACCAGCCCTTTGATAGAGAACAAGTTAGTTTGGGTGGTTGTATCTGAGTTATTAATCGGGATTTGTATTTTTTTCACTTTTCAATTGATATTTGCGGCACTAAGTTTTTGGGGAAGAGTAGTAGATATGCAAATTGGATTTGGTGCAGCAGGTATATTTGACCCTTCTGTTAATACCCAGGAATCGATCACTGGCAGTATTTATATATTGGCTGGCACAGCGCTATTTTTTATTCTGGGCATTCATATAGATCTCATTCAGATACTGCTCAAAAGTTATGAGGCTATCCCTTTAGGAACGGGATTATTTTATATACCGCCACTACAGTTAGCGGCTTTAATGACAAGTATATTCTCAGTTGCACTACTTATTTTTGCGCCCGTGATGATACTGCTCTGGTTACTGGATATGTTTACCGGATTTATATCCCGTACCATGCCTCAAATGAACATTTACTTTGTGATGATGCCGCTGAAAATTGGCTGCGGTTTATTTTTACTGTCGGTGTTCTCACAACAGAGCCTGATGTTATTTAACAATATTTTTAATAGCTTGGTCCAATACTGGTCAGCATTACTTTATTAAAGCAGTCTATCAATGAGTACAGATCAGAATAAGACCGAAAAGCCTACGCCATTTAAATTAAGCGAGGCCCAAAATAAAGGACAAGTCAGCAAGAGTCTGGAGCTTAATGCGCTAGTTACGTCGCTATGCTTTATTGGTTTGGTAGCAATGCTATTCGCACAGTTAGCCTGGGCACTTGAGGCTGAAAGTCGCAGATTGCTGATACTAGCATCTGATTTTATGTGGACTGGAAAAAACCTAACGGCGCTTTTTACTGAGTTGACATCGAAAGTACTCGGCTTGTTTGCACCTGCAATTATCATTTTTATTATTGCCGCTATTGCTGTAACCATAAGTCAAACAGGTTTCGTATTTACGTCCCACCCTCTGAAGCCGGACTTCACTAAATTGAACCCTGCTACTGGTTTTAAGCTTCTCTTCGCAATAAAAATACTTTTTGATCTAGTCAAGAATGCGCTGAAAATTGCATTCTTTTTTATTGTCATCTGGTTCACATATCCTTGGTTTATCAGTGAAGTGTCTATTGCCATGCAAGGGTCCGCTGCTCAGTTACCTGATTTATGGGTGGCATTGTTTATAAAGATGGCATTATTAGCAGCAGTGATGGCTGTCCCTTTTATGTTGTCTGACTTTCTGTTCACGCGCTGGGACTTTCTGAACAAAATGCGCATGAGTACGAAAGAAGTAAAAGACGAGCATAAAAAGCGGGAGGGTGATCCGCAAATAAGGTCTAAGCAAAAGCAATTACAACGTGAACTACTGAAGAAGACGGCTGCTTTGCAGGCCGTTCAGCAGGCCGATGTCATTATTGTCAATCCAACCCATATTGCCCTGGCACTGCATTATGATAAAGACAAAATGCCGGCACCTCGTGTTGTTGCTATGGGGAAGGGGGAACTTGCCGGTAAAATCCGTGAGCAGGGGCGACGCTTTGGAATACCAATTATTCAAAACAAGCGTCTAGCCAGACGATTATATAAAAGCACGCAGTTAGGTAGTTTAGTTCCAGTTGATAGCTTTGCAGATCTGGCACCTATATTCCGCTGGTTGATGGGCATGGATATAGGAGTTGCTTAGTAATGCGGATTATCTGAGGGATCCCCACGAATTTGACCACAGTATCAGCTCTTTTCCATTTTGATTACTGCCCAATCTGACTCTGCCGCCCAGAGCATGATTTGCCTTATTGCAGCCTGTATCTGCTCAATGCTCAGCCCTAACTTTGCTACCTTGCATAGCCGCCTACCCAGGTAGTTAAACGACAAT
>NZ_KB907728.1 GCF_000382165.1 Arsukibacterium perlucidum DSM 18276
TCTCATATTCACGGCCAATAGCGGTAACCGTGCAGCAGCCTTTTTTCATAAGGCTTTGTGCAGCAGCACTTAGCGCAGAAAGTCTGGCTTTATGCATACTTTTAGGGGTGACAAATGAGAGAAAATCGGCGAGCATTGTTTTTACATTCATGGCAGCATTCATGGTTAGGTGTTTTTGGCGAAAGATCAGATCGGGAACTGCCATGAATGTTCCCTTCGCCTTTAACTATTTGTTTTATCTACGCCATTCGTGGGGATTCGTCAGGTGCCTTGCTTCATCACAAAGGAAACTGCTTCCATTTGAGTAATATCATCAAGTGGATTGCCGGGCACAGTAATCAGGTCGGCACGTTTTCCCGCTATTAGATTTTAGAAGCCTGGGATGAAGAAGAAGCGGATTAACCAGCTATAGGGTTAGAAAAAAATAAATTTTTTCTAACCCCTATTCTACTGCAAGGTGTGCTTGGCGTTTCGCTTCCTTTGCACGTTCTTATTAGCCAGTGATTTCATATAATTGACAATTCGGCAAAATTAACCAAAATCTTAGGTGTTGGGGTCAGTGAGTTCTGTAGAGGCTTCCGTAGGTTCAGGGATGTTAGTAACTTCGGGGGTTTCATCTGTGGTTACCTCATTGATATTCGCTGTCTCATCCGGTTGTGTTTCGCTCATATTTCTTTCTTTTGACATGTTGCTCTCCTAACGTATAAGTAAGTGATTATCAACATTTAGAGCTTACAAACAGCCTCTATTAGCACGGCGTGTCCAAACGCACAATATAAGCAAAAAATGCTATAAGTGAATATAACAAAGAAAATTTATCCCTGTTCATAGCAACTTACATGTAGTATAAAATTTATGCAATCAAACCCGCACAAAAAATAGTAATTTAGGTGATGCGACAACCGTGACCATACAAGCCATACAAGCCCAAAAAGGGCTGCGCATAATAGCCAATATTTTTTATAGCATTTGCTTAGTCTTGCTAGTTACTTTTTTGCTTTTAGGCATGTGGGCAAGCGCAAATTTTAATGAAAAAGATGGTGCAGTCTTAAGCGAGTATGGTGTGGCGATCCATAAGTTTCCCCTGGTTAACAAATATGTTTTAGCAGGAAACGCTGACTCTGTTTTAAGCAAGGCAATGGGGAAATCAGCAATCACTTATACCAAGCTTTACGCAATAAATAAGTGTATTGCCAATGATTTTGATTCCCTGTCAGCACTCTTATCTTGTGCCAAGGTAGGCGAGGCTAATAAGCTTGAATTTGTTATCGATAGATGGGGAAAGACTAGTAGCTTCGAGGCTACAAAAATTGTCGAAGTAAAACCCCTTAGTCAAGATGTTTCATATTTTCTCATTGACACTATTTTACTGTCGTTATGTCTAGGCTTATCGTTGCTATTGTTTGCAAAAGGCCGATGTTTTGTGTCGGGCTACTTAATCAGCTTAGCGTTACTAACAAGTGTATGCGAAAGTAAATTCTTCTTTATTGGTTCAACTATGGTTGGTTCAGATGTCATTGAATCAATCCGTTTAAGTATAGCGTTCATCGCAGGACCTTTAGGTCTGTATTATTTTCCACAAACACTTAATAATAAAATTTGGCGGCGGGTGCAGATGATAGCCATTATTATTTGTATCGCCTTGCTGTTTTTTAGCTTTCACTATTTAAACAATTTCTATTCCAATGGTTGGATGTATTTTCTGTATAGCGTTACATTTACTTTGTTTGTAATTGTGGTGCAGTTTATATTGAAATACCGTTTGGTGCTGAATATAAAAGAACGTAAACAGGTATTTACCATGTTGTTCTGCGTCAGCTTAGGTTTGGTAATGTATCTGCCCTTAATGAATATTCCTAATTATGGAACACTTTTTGCTCGTTATCTGATTATGCTCAGTGTTGGCTTTGGTGTATTCTTTGCACTTATGCGATACGGGCTATGGCAAGTCGATTCCTTAATATCAAAATCGGCTACTTTAAGTCTGTTATCGGTTGTAGCATTTTCTTTCTGGGCTGGACTTGATCAAGGTATGCAGGCTCTATTAAATCAAACCATTGGTTTAAGCAGTAAAACATTTACGGCCTTCTTAGCAGCAGCCATAAGTTCTTTATTCGCAATTCCTGCCTATAATTATATTTCAAAGTCTTGCGACTCATTTTTTAACAAAGACCTGCACTTATTAAAACGTTTTTTATCGAAAGATATTTTGGTAATTGCAGAAACCCAAAAGCTCCCTGTATTTGTAGAGCAACTAGGAATGAAACTGCTTATATTAAGTGGAGCTAGAAATATTGAACTTGAATTTAATGACTACTATCGCTTATCTGAAGCGATTAAATTTAGTGCGAGTCAAGACATAAAAACAGATGAATATGTGGTCAAAAAAGAAATTTTTGAATATCATCTTGATAAGATATTATCCGTTTCGTTTACTCTTGAATTTGTTGACCGCAGGATCAACAAAGAAATAAAAAACCAATTAGAAGAAGGCACGGATGAAATAGCACGTGCACTCGCGTCGTGTTCAAGATGGAACTACTTAGAGTCTCTGGATCCTGACAAAGCTAAACTTCGACTAGTATAAAGTGCTTTAAGTAGTATACATTTGAATTGAAACCCAAGAATTTTTTACCTTGAATCAAGGCATAGTTAACGTGTAATGAAAACACATAGGCCAAGAAATTCAAAAATAAAAAAATTGCTTTAATAAATGACAATTGCTTACTAGCTAATTAGGTATGGATATGAAAAAAATTATTTTACTAGACCCGGGGCATGGGAATAACACCGAAGGAAAGAGATCTCAAATATATGATGATGGCAGCCAAATATTTGAGTGGGAATTTAATAGAGATATTGTCAGGCGTATACAATCAGATTTGCGTGTGTTTAATGTTGAGTGTATTAATATTGTCCCAGAAGACAGTGATATACCTTTAGCTGAACGAGTAAGAAGAGCCAATGAGTATGGCAGCGATGCTATCTATATTAGTGTCCATGCTAATGCTGGTGGTGGCACAGGATTTGAAGTGTTCACATCCGTTGGTAGAAGTAAATCTAATCTATATGCTGAAATAATATCTGAGGAGTTTGATAAAGAATTTCCTGAACAGAGGAATCGTGGTACAAAAGAACATAATTACTATGTTCTGAGGAATACTAAAATGCCAGCAATTCTAACCGAAAGTTTTTTTATGGATACTTTTAATGACAGCAGAATTTTACTATCTGAGGCTGGTAGAAAAAAAATAGCTCAGTTTCATGTTTCGGCTATAATGCGAATGATGACAGTTTAGTTCGGTTTAACATGATAAATGGAAGTCAAATTATCTGACGAATCCCCACGAATGGCATAGATAAAACGTAAAGTTAGGAGCGAAGGAAACATTCATGTTAGTTCCTGATCTGATCATTCGCCAAAACTTTCAAACTACGGAACGCACCATGAATGCTCAAGCCATGCTCGCTGATTTTCTCTCGTTTCTCATCCCTAAATGTATGCATAAAGCCAGAGTTTCTGCCCTCAGTGCCACTGCGCAAAGCCAAAGGAAATAATGTGCCAGCACGTTAAAGTTTAACTAACTTGTTTCAAAATTGAGTAATTCAGCCAAGTAATAGACAATTGAAATTAATACGCTAGTACGGAAGATGACACCATTCGCCTTTCCCCTTTACTCCTTGTATAATACGCGCCCTTGTTCCACTCAGGTGCTTAATTTATGTCCACTGCTGCTACAGCCTTATCCCGCAAATCTGCTCCTGTCGCGCGGATGGCACCTGAGCGTGATTTATTCAGCTACCCCAAATACTGGGCCGAGTGCTATGGCACGGCGCCGTTTTTACCGATGTCGCGCGTCGAGATGGACCAGCTTGGCTGGGGCAGCTGCGATGTGATACTGGTGGTAGGCGATGCCTATGTAGACCACCCCAGCTTTGGGATGGCGGTAGTAGGACGGATGTTAGAAGCTCAGGGTTACCGGGTGGGGCTGATTTGCCAGCCGGACTGGCACAGCAAAGATGACTTTATGCGCCTGGGTAAGCCTAACCTGTTTTTTGGGGTGTCGGCCGGCAATATGGACTCGATGATTAACCGCTACACCGCCGACAAAAAACTGCGCCACGATGATGCCTATACCCCTGGCGATATTGGCGGCAAGCGGCCAGACCGGGCTGTTACGGTTTACACCCAGCGCTGTAAAGAAGCTTATAAAGATGTGCCGGTGATTATCGGTGGTATTGAAGCCAGCTTACGCCGAATTGCCCACTACGATTACTGGTCAGAGAAAATTCGCCGCTCGGTTATTTTTGACGCCAAGGCCGATATTTTAATTTATGGCAATGCCGAACGGCCTTTAGTGGAAGTGGCGCACAGGATTGCTTCAGGCATACCGGTCAGCGACATTCAGGATGTCCGCGGCACCGCGGTTATTCGCAAAGAGCCATTGCCAGGCTGGCGTGGCGTAGATTCTACTGCGATTGATAAAATTGGCAAGATTGACCCGATTGGCAACCCCTATGGTGCTGATGATGTTGGCTGCAGCAGCTATTCTGAGTTTGCCAAAGCCGGAATTGATTTAAGCAAGCCTGCGGAGGTTGAAGCTAAGCCGATACTGGTGCAGCCGCCGCGGCAAAAGCCGTGGGAAAAAACCTATGTTAAGCTGCCGGCATTTGAACAGGTAAGCGTTAATAAGCCTTTATATGCCCATGCCTCACGGATATTACACCAGGAAACCAACCCGGGCTGTGCCCGCGCGATTATGCAGCGCCATGGTGACCGCCATATCTGGGTAAACCCGCCGGCCTTTCCGCTAAGTACTGAAGAGATGGATCTGGTATTTGGCCTGCCGTATCAGCGGGTGCCACACCCGGTATATGGCAAGGAAAAAATCCCTGCCTACGAGATGATTAAAACCTCGGTCAATATCATGCGCGGCTGCTTTGGTGGCTGCTCGTTCTGCTCGATTACCGAACACGAAGGCCGTGTTATTCAAAGCCGCTCGAAAGAGTCGATAATGCAGGAGATAAAGGATATTCGCGACAAAGTACCGGGTTTTACCGGCGTGATATCCGATCTTGGCGGCCCAACCGCTAATATGTACCGCTTAAATTGTAAAAACCCAAAAGCAGAGCAAACCTGCCGCCGTCCTAGTTGTGTGTACCCGACCATATGCGAGCATATGGACACTGATCAAAGCCCGACGGTTGAGCTGTATCGCGAAGCCCGTAATTTACCCGGTATTAAAAAAGTGCTGATTGCCTCAGGCGTGCGTTACGACCTGGCAGTCGAAGACCCGAACTATGTGCGTGAGCTGGTGCAGCATCATGTTGGTGGCTATTTAAAAATAGCACCGGAGCATACCGAAGAAGGCCCATTATCGAAGATGATGAAACCGGGCATGGGTGCTTACGACAAATTTAAAGAAATGTTTGACCGTTTCAGTAAAGAAGCCGGCAAAGAGCAGTATTTAATTCCGTATTTTATCGCTGCCCACCCCGGTACCACCGATATGGATATGGTGAATTTAGCGCTGTGGTTAAAAGAGCGCGATTTTAAACTGGATCAGGTACAGAATTTTTACCCCAGTCCAATGGCTAATGCGACCACCATTTATCATACTGAAATGAACTCGCTGAAAAACATTAACAAAGCCAATGACGAAGTGGTACCGGTGCCCAAAGGTGAGCGGCAGCGCCGCCTGCACAAAGCCATACTGCGCTATCACGACCCGAAAGGCTGGCCGCAAATTCGCGAAGCCTTAATTAACATGGGCCTGAAACATTTAATCGGCCGTAGCAAAGGCTGTTTAGTGCCGGAAGAGAGCAAAGACGAGCAGTTTAAAAAGCCATTAAAAGGCGGTAAGCCGGCCCTTAGCCGCCACACCGGTTTAAACCCGGCGGCAAAAGCTATTGCTAAAAGTGGCAAAAAGCCGTTTGCCACTAAAGCGGGCAATACCAGTGCGAACGCTAACCGCAGCAAACCGGCAAAAAACCGTTAAAAAACCGCGCTGCCGCTAACTAGCTGGCAGCGCGATATTTTTCGTTTATCGAACAAAGCCGGCTGTTCTCAATATTTGGTTACACTTTAACTAAACCTCTGCTTTACACCGCTGCAACGCTTCTATAATTTAGCCTGATTAACCTGACACACAACTCAGGATGAAAAGCGAGGAGCGCTAATGAAACGACTTATCAGTTCCGGCTGGCTTACATTTTGGCTGGCCCTGGCTGTTGCCGGCCATGCTGCAACGGTTGCAGCAGAACCAGTAACAGATCCGGCAGCACCTTCCGCAACAAAAGTGCAGCAATTTACCTTAGCTAACGGCATGCAAATTCTGGTGCTGGAAGACCATTCCATACCCAATGCCAATATGTATTTGTTCTGGAAAGTCGGCTCGCGCAATGAAGCACCGGGTATTACCGGTATTTCTCACTTTTTTGAACATATGATGTTTAATGGCGCTAAAAAATACGGCCCGAAAATGTTTGATCAGGTAATGGAAGCTTCCGGTGGTGCCAACAATGCCTATACCACCGAAAACCTGACCGTTTACACCAACTGGTTTCCGCAATCTGCGCTGGAAACTATCTTTGACCTGGAAGCCGACCGGATTGCCGATCTGGCTATCGACCCGGCTATGGTAGAAAGCGAGCGGGGCGTGGTGATATCTGAACGCAGCACCGGCCTGGAAAACTCGAATTACCGTACCTTAAATGAAGCATTGAAGAGTGTGGCCTTTCAGGCTCATCCTTACAGCTGGTCGATCATTGGCCATGAGTCTGATATCCATGCCTGGACCCTCGATGATTTAGTGCAGTATCACAAAACTTACTATGCACCCAATAATGCGGTAGTAGTCATTGCCGGTGCTGTTACCCTGGCGCAGGTGCAGCAGTTGGCTGAGCAATATTTCGGGCCCATTCCGGCCCAGCCAGCGCCGCGGCAAGTCAGAACCGTCGAGCCCGAGCAAAAAGGCCAGCGTCGGGTGTTTGTGCAGAAAACATCAGCGACCTCACCGAATATTATGCTGGGCTATCATGTACCTGCGACCTCTGATCCGGATTACTATGCGCTGGAGTTAATGAGTACTATTTTAAGCAACGGTAAAAGCTCTCGCTTATATCAGGCATTAGTAGAGCAACAGCTGGCAACCAATGTGTTTACTAACCTGCCATTGTCGTTCGACCCCAACCTGTTTTATGTGTATGCCATCGCCCGGCCAGGTGTGGCGGCCAGTACCTTAGAGCAGGCGATGTTACAAGCGCTTAGCGCAGTAGCAAAGAATGGGGTAACGGTTCAAGAACTGGAAAAAGCCAAGAATATCCAGCTGATGGATTTTTACCGCAATATGCAAACCATCAACGGTAAAGCCAATAATATCGGCACTTATCAGCTGTACTTTGGTGATTACCGTAAACTTTACCAGACCGCAGAGTTGTTTAATAAGGTAACCACAGCAGATATTCAACGGGTGGCAGCACGTTACCTGACCAGAGCCAACCGCACTGTCGGTGTGCTGGATGCAACCGAGGAGGCGGACGAATGAGCCATTGTTTAACTAAAAGGGCGGTATTAAGCGCGCTGGCAGCATGCTGTTTTACCCTGGCAGGTTGTAGCAGTACCCCGCAGAACGCTGCTGGCGTTGCTGATAACTTCACTGCAGCCGGCGCTAAAGTGGCCAGCTTTCAGTTGCCTGCGTATCAGACAATCGTGCTGGATAACGGTTTAACTCTGTATTTAATGCCGCAACATGAAGTGCCGCTGTTAAGTGTGGAAGTGATTGTTAATGCCGGCGCCGTGCTTGACCAGCAAGGCGGCGAGGCCTTTTTAACCTCGCAAAGCCTGCTGCTGGGCGCCGGTGGCAAAAGCAAACAACAGCTGGAGCAGGAAACCGATTTTATTGGCGCCAGTCTCAGTACCAGTAATGGCAAAGAGGGCAGCTATCTGAGCATGAACTTTATGCAAAAAGACACGGTTGCCATGCTGGATATTCTGGCAGCCGTATTGATGCAACCTGAGTTTAACCCAGAAGAATTTGCCAAACTGCATAGCCGTTTGGTGGCGCAGCAACAGCAGGCTAAAGAAAGTCCGCGTAATGTAATAAGCCGTTATTTCGACAGTTTACTCTATGGCGAACACCCTTATGCCAAAGCTAATACCGGTACCGAGCAGTCGCTGGCGGCACTGGATCTGGCCAGCGTAACCGGCTTTTATCAGCGCTATTATCAACCCGATAATATTGCGATAGCAGTGGCTGGTGACTTTAAGATTGCAGAATTAAGCCAGCAGTTAAGCAGCCGCTTCGCTAACTGGCAGGGTAAAAGTGCTGCAAAGCCTGCACTGCCTGTGGTTGCTAAGCCGGCAACAGCCCGGGTGCTACTGGTAGATAAAGCAGATGCAACAGAAACCACGCTGATGTTTGGTGGGGTTGGGGTTAGCCAGAATAATCCGGACTATGTTGGCTTAGAGGTGGTTAATACCATCCTGGGCGGCCGCTTTACCTCCTGGCTGAATGATGAGCTAAGAGTAAACAGCGGGCTAACCTATGGCGCAGGCTCGGGCTTCAGTTCGCTGAGCGCGGCTGGCGGTTTTCAGATCAGTACTTTTACTAAAACTGAAACCACTCAGCAAACCCTTGAACTGGCATTAGCTACCTATAGCAGGCTGTGGCAGCAGGGTATAGATCAGGCCACCCTCGATTCTGCTAAAGCCTATGTTAAAGGCCAGTTTCCGCCGAACTACGAAACCAACAATCAACTTGCTGACTTACTGGGTAGCATGCACTTATACCAACTTGATAAAGGCTTTATTAACGACTTTGAGCAAAAGGTCGATAGCCTGACCCTGGCAGATACTGAGCGCCTGATTAAGCAGTACTTTCCACAGCAACAATTACAGTTTGTGTTAATTGGCAAAGCCAGCGAGCTTACCAATCTGGCTCAGAGCCTTGGTGAGGTAACAACCGTGGCGATTAAGGCTAATGGTTTCAGCCCGCAATAAATAAACTGCAGCCTGCTGACAACAACAGTAAAGCCGCTTGCTTAGCCTGAGTTAATCCAGGTTAAGCCAGGCGGCTTTTTAGTTGATGTAACAAGTCTTTACCAGCAAACGGTTAAGTGTTTTAGTCCAAGCTGCTATAGTTCATCAGTGATTAATTTTCGCCGGTTATACTCGGCGTATCTCTGGTTTTTTCCGTGGTTATAAATACCGTGCTTTAACAAGGATTGGTTATGCCTGCCTCCGGTTCATCTGTTAATAAAGTATTTCGCACTATTTTTGGTTCGGTTAACTGGGCTGCACCTGACTGGCTAACCCGGTTAAAGTCTACAGCGAAAACCCGGCCCGGCCGGTTCTGGGGTTCACTGCTTCTGTTACTGGCATTGCTGGCGGCGCTGGTTGCCGGCTATTGCTATTATCAGCAATTACCCAAACCGCTGCAGGTAAAAGCCGATGTGATTACCCCGGAGCTTGGCCATTATCAGGATGACGTCGAGCAACCCACACCGCTATTGCTGCAATTTAGTTATGATTTTGAGGACGTAGCCGGTACCTCAATGCCGGCGCCGATGCTATCCGCCGCCCGGCTCGACTTAATAGGTGAAGTGCTAAGCGAGGGCGTAACCATCAGCCCGGCCATTGCCGGCAAATGGTTATGGCAGGACGATAATACCCTCAGTTTTACCCCCGGACAGGCCTGGCCGGCGGGTCAAAAGTACAGTGTTAAACTGGAAAAGCGACTTTTTAATCCGGAAATTAAGCTGGCACAGCAGCAATACCGCTTTACTACGGTGCCGCTGACGGTTGAAATTGAACGGCTGCGTTTTTATCAGGAACCCTCCGAGCCGACCAGCCGGCAAATAGTCGCTACCCTTAATTTCAGCCATCCGGTTGAATTGGCAGGCGTTGAGCAGCAGTTAACAATGTTAATGCGCCCTGATGGAGCTGATAGTAGCCAAAAACCCCAGGCCCTGCCTTTTAGTTTGACTTCCGATAAAAGCGGTCGTGAGATTTACGTAACCTCAGAAGCCATTACTCTGCCCGCCCAGGAGCAGTACCTTACATTGCAGCTGAAGGCCGGGGTTAAGGCCGTGCAGGGCGACGCCAGCACCAGTGAGGCTGCTGAGGCACAGCTGTTGGTGCCGGACAGCGGCAGCTTTTTAAAAGTCAGTGAGCTGCGAGGTGATATTGTTCGCAGCTCTGAACAACAGCTTGAGCAGCAGCCTGCACAAATGTTGCTGTTAAGTTTTACCGACCGGCTTAACCGCAACGAGCTGCAAAATAAATTAAAGCTGTATGTCCTGCCTAAGAACCCACGGCGTAATTCAAACTATTGGGCACCGGGTGAGGTTAATAGCACGGTATTGCAGCAAGCCAGCCTACTGAACTTTGAATTAATGCCCACGGCGCTTGAACACGACAGTGCCTTTAGCATTAAGCTTGATTTACCGCCCGGTCAACATCTGTTTGTCAGCGTACCCGCCGGCTTGCAGTCGGTTAGCAACTTTAGCCTGGCCAATGAATACCGGGCTGTGGTGCAGGCACCGGCGTATCCGAAAGAAGCGCGGATAGTCGGCGAAGGCGCGCTGTTAACCCTCAGTGGTGAGCAAAAGCTGCAACTATTAAGCCGCGGCGTTAAAGGCGTACGGGTAAAATTACATAAACTGCTACCGGAGCAACTGAACCATCTAATTACCCAAACCGGTGGCGATATCAGCCAGCCGTACTTCCACAATTACAACTTTAATCAAAGCAATATTACCAGTTTGCAGCAGTACACCTACCCGGTAAACAATGTTGCGCCCAGGCAAGCCAGTTATCAGGCGCTGGCCTTAGCGCCCTACCTGCAGCAAGCCGGTATGGGCCTGTTTTTTATTGAGCTTAGCGAGTTTGATCCAGCCCGGCCCGATGACGAAGGTCAGACGTTAGATAAACGGCTGGTGCTGGTGACCGATTTAGGCCTGCTGGTAAAACATAACAGTGACAGCAGCCAGCAGCTGTTTGTATTATCGCTGGCCGATGGTAAGCCGGTCGCCGGGGCAGATGTAGCGCTGCTTGGTCGCAATGGCGTTCCGTTATTTGAAGCAAAAACCGATGCACATGGCACGGTCAGCTTTGCCAAAACTAACGAATTTAACCGTGAGCGCCAACCGACGGTGTATCGGGTAAACCGCAGCCGTGATGGCGTAGTTGATACCAGCTTTATTCCGTTTGACCGCTACAGCCGCCAGCTTGATTACTCTAAATTCAATACCAGTGGCCAGTACCAAAGCCCGGATGATGCCAAAAGCTTAAGTGCGTATATGTTCAGCGACCGCGGGATTTACCGGCCAGGCGAGCAGGTAAAGCTGGCTGCCATTATCCGCCATGGCGATATAAGTGCCGCTGACGGTGGCCTGCCGTTGAAAGTGCAGGTACAGGGGCCGCGTGGTAATACATTCTGGCAGCAAAACTTCAGCTTGAGTGGCCGCGGATTGCACAGTTTTGAACTGGATACCCAGACACATAGCGATACCGGTAACTATCATGCCAATGTCAGTTTGCTGGACACTAAAGGTAATACCCAGCGCCATCTGGGCTCGGTTAGTTTCAATGTGGAAGAATTTCAGCCCGATACCATGAAGATCAGCAGCGGCTTTGTGCAAAGTGATGTTGCGGTTAACGCTAAGGGTTGGTTACATCCGGCTGATTTGAGTGTGCAGCTGCAACTGGATAATTTATTTGGCACGCCGGCGCAGCAGCGACGGGTAGCGGCCAGGCTGGAGTTGATCCCACGTAGCTTCAGTTTCAGTGAATTCCCGGATTATCAGGTCCTCAGCCCGCAGCAAGACATGATTAAGGCAGAGCGGGTGCAGCAAAGCCTGGAGGAACAACAAACCGATGCCGACGGTAAAGCTGCATTTTCGCTGGGGCTGGAGCAATACAGTGGCGGTACTTATCAGCTTATTGTCACCACTGAAGGTTTTGAAGCGGGCGGTGGCCGCAGTGTCCAGCATCGGTTAAGCAGCTTGTTATCGCCGCTTAAGCAGTTAGTGGCAGTTAAAGCGGATGGTGAACTGAGTTATCTTAAAAAGCAGCAACAACGCAGCGTTAATTTTATTGCGATTGATAACAGCCTGAGCCAAATCGCTCTGAGCGATCTGAGGCTGCAGCTGATTGAAAAAAGGCCGGTAACCAGCCTGGTAAAACAGAACGATGGTACCTATCAGTACCAGAGCATTGTCCAGGATATAGCAGTTGGTACAACAGCTTTTGCTATTGAGCAGGACGGCACCGATTACTCATTGCCAACCGAGAGCCCGGGTGATTTTGAACTGCAACTTGCTGACAGCAATGGCAATATGCTGGGCAGTTTGGCTTTTAGCGTAGTTGGTGCCGGTAATATCAGTGCCATGCTGGAAAAAAATGCCGCGTTAACCGTCAAGCTGGATAAAAGCGACTACAAAGCCGGTGAATGGATAGAGCTGAATATTACCGCGCCTTATACCGGCAGTGGCTTAATTAGTATTGAAAGCGATAAAGTACATGCCTTCAGTTGGTTTAGTGCCGACACAACCAGCAGTATGCAGCGTATTCGGCTGCCAGAGGGACTGGAAGGTAACGCCTATATTAACGTCAGCTTTGTCCGGGCCGCTGACTCAGATGCGCTGTTTGTCAGCCCGTTAAGCTATGCGGTAGTGCCGTTTAACATCGACCGCAGCAGTCGCCAGTTAACTATCGGCCTGAGAGCGCCAGCCGAAGTGCGGCCTGGCAAACCTTTTAACGTCAGTTACCAGGCTAATCAGCCAGCCGATATGCTGATTTATGGCGTGGATCAAGGCATATTGCAGGTGGCAGATTATCAGTTGCCGGATCCATTAAGCCACTTTTTACAGAAACGGGCGCTGCAGGTACGCAGTTTACAAATGCTCGATCTTATTTTGCCGGAATTCAGCCTGCTGCAACGCCAGTTAGCCGGTGTAGGCGGCGACGACCGGGCGCGGATGGCAATGGCAGCAGAGATGATGCTGGCCAAAAACCTCAATCCGTTTGCCCGCCGGGCTGAGCAGCCCGGGGTATTCTGGTTAGGCCTGGTAAAAGCCGGGCCCGATATACAGCAACAGCAGGTACAGGTACCTGCCAGTTTCAGCGGTAATTTAAAGCTGATGGCAGTGGCGGTAAGTGATACCGCGCTGGGCGCAAACAGTGCTGATATTCAGGTGCGCGGACCCTTTGTGTTAACACCGGAAGTATTACAAAGTGCCGCCCCGGGCGATGAATTTGAAGTCAGTGTTTCGGTAGCTAATGGCGTAAAAGGCTCAGGCGATAATGCTGATATCAGCGTCAGCCTGACCTTGCCTGACGGCTTAACCGCTAAAGGCCCACTACAGCAAAAGCTTCAAATCAGCGAAGGCAGTGAGCAGAGCGCCCGTTTCCGTTTAAAAGCCGGCACGACGCCGGGTGCCTTTGAGATAAGCTTCAGCGCCCGCTATCAGCAAGCAGAACTGCTGGAACAGTCAAGCCGGGAGGTCAGTTTAAGTATCCGGCCAGCCAGCCATTATCAGACCACCCTGAATGCCGGCTATTCCGACAAAATGCCGCTGACCTTAAGTACCCGCTACCCGCTGCAAAGTGAATTCGCTCAGCTTAATGTGGCGGCCTCAGCTAACCCCTTGGTGCTGGCTGAAAGCTTTACCGATTATCTGGCAAACTACCCGCATGGTTGCACCGAGCAGGTGGTGTCGCAGGTATTCCCGTGGCTGGGGCTGGTGCAACAACCGGGTTATCAGGCACGCCTGCCACTGGTGCAACAGCAGTTTACCCAGTTAATTCAGAAACTGGCTGAGCGCCAGCAAAGCGATGGCGGTTTCAGCTTCTGGCCGGGAGGTTATCACACTGCTGATTTCCCCAGTATTTATGTAATGCACTTTTTAATGGCTGCCCGCGAGCAGGGGCTGGCAGTGCCAGACTATCTGTACCGCCAGGGGCTGGGCTATTTGCGCGAAGTAGCGCGGCAAAGCGGTGGCAATTTGTATCAGGCAAGGCTGCGTGCCAACGCCATCTATCTGTTAACCCGCAGCGGTGAGGTAACCACTAACTATCTGGTCGAGCTGCATGAGCGGCTGCAACAGCAACATCAGCAAGCCTGGCAGACAGATATTACCGCAATGTATATGGCAGCCAGTTATCAGCTGATGCAACAACCGGAAGTGGCACGGGGCTTAATTGGTGATTACCGGCTGGGAGAGAGCTCGGCCATGCAGCAGGCCTATTTGCAGCGGCTGAATTCGCAACGCATCGCCAACCCGCTGCCGCCTTTTGCTAACCCGGCATTTCAGCCACAGCTGAGTCTCGATGCACAGTATGTTTACTTGTTGGCAAAACATTTTAGTGGCCAGGCCAAAGCCTTGGATGGCGAACAGATTGTGAAGCTGCTGCAACCAGTATTTGACGGCCAGTACAATACTATTGGTTCGGCCTATGCGGTGCTGGCGCTGTCAGCCTATAGCCAGCTGGATACTGTTGCCAATGCAGCTGTACCGCAGTTTTATCAACTGACGGCGGCTGGCGAGCGCACTGAACTAAGTGCTGCTGATAACCGCAGCAGCCTGCCGCGGTTTGCTTTTGGCAGTCATGCTGAAAAGCTGCTGATCACAGCTGAGAATGATAAGAAGGCGCCGCTGTTTTATGCACTGAGTGAAAGCGGCTTTGCTAAAACAGCACCTGCAGAGTCAGAGGCTGAGCAGTTAGAAGTGGTGCGTGATTATTTAAATAGCAAAGGTGAGGTGGTTAGCCAGGCGTGGCAGGGCGACGAGCTGACGGTAAGGTTAAGGCTGCGAAGCACCAATAATAGCTGGCACAATAATGTGGCAGTAGTAGATTTACTGCCAGCCGGCTTTAGTGTGGTACGCAGCTCAGTAGCCCGGCAACAAGGGCCCTGGCGGGCTGATTATGTTGATATTCGCGAAGACAGGGTAGTGTATTACGCTGGCTTCGGCCCACAAATGACCGAACTTCGCTATCAGGTTAAAGTTACCGCGGCCGGTGATTTTACTGTGCCGGCGGTAGCCGCCCAGTCGATGTATGACCGCAGTGTCCGGGCCAATACTGCCGCCGGCCGTTTTGTGGTTGAGCCGGCGCGTTAAGGGTAGCTGCAGATGACGAGGCTGACTATTCAAGCTGGCTGGCGCTGCGGGTTGTTATTGCTGTTGCGCTGGCTAGTGATGCCGGTAGTAGTGCTGATACTGATACTGCTGCTGGCACTGGGGTTGTCACCTAAACCCGATTTATATGCCGGTTACCAGCAGGGCAGCGCGTATTTTGCGGCAAACGGTGAGCTGTTAAGTTTGCAGCTGGCAGCCGATCAGCGTTATCGCTTACAACTGCCGCTGCAGGATATTGCGCCAGCGTTGCAACAAGCCACGCTGTTGTATGAAGATCGTGATTTTTATCAGCATTTTGGCCTGGATATCAGCGCAATAGCCCGGGCATTTTGGCAAAGTGTGGTGCGCCAGGGCCGGCGCCAGGGGGCCTCGACCATCAGTATGCAGCTGGCCCGGCTTCGCTATAAACTTAACACCAGTAACCTTGCCGGCAAGTTACGCCAGGTCGCTTATGCGCTCTATCTGGAGCGCCATTTCAGTAAAGATCAGCTGCTGGAAGCTTATTTTAACTATGCTCCCTATGGCGGCAATATCGAAGGCGTCGCCGCTGCCAGCCTGATTTACTTTGGCAAAGAAGCGGCTGATCTCACCTTACCAGAAGCACTGGCACTGAGCGTTATTCCGCAAAACCCTAATCTGCGCAGCCCGCTTAGCAGCAAAGGCCAGCAGCAACTGGAGCTGGCCCGGCAGCGGCTGACAGTAATCTGGCAACAGCATGCAGGGCCGGTAAACCTGAGAGCAGCGTCGCAACTGCCATTAGATTTACCTTTAAACTATTTTACCCGGGCCGACCTACCACAGTTGGCACCGCATTTTGTTAATCAGTTGCGCCAGCAAGGCCTGCAGCAAGGGCGCTTTTACACCAGCCTGCAGTTAGCGCTGCAGCAACAGTTGGAGCAGCAGCTAAGCCGCTACTTAAAACGCCAGCAGACAAAAGGCATTAATAATGCCAGTGCCTTACTGATTAAGCGCAGCACACTGCAGGTGCAGGCCTGGCTGGGCTCGGCAGACTTTAATAGTGAGGCGATTGCCGGCCAGGTCGATGGCGTGACAGCACAGCGCTCACCCGGCTCAGCCTTAAAACCGTTCGTTTACGCGCTGGCACTGCAGCAGGGGCTTATTCATCCGCAAAGTTTGCTAACCGACTTACCGCGCCGTTATGGCAGCTTTAATCCGGAAAATTTTGATCGTCAGTTTACCGGGCCGGTTTCGGCGACCACTGCGCTGATTAACAGTCGCAATTTACCGGCGGTACAGCTGCAGGCTCAATTACAGCAGCCTGACTTTTACCAGTGGCTGGCGACTGCCGGGGTGCCGCTTAATCAGCCTGCCAGCTATTATGGTTTAGCGTTGGTTCTGGGCGGCATGGAGCTGAGCATGACCCAACTGGTACAACTCTATGCCATGCTGGGTAACAACGGCCACTGGCAGCCACTGGCCTGGCAGCAGCAGCCAGAAAAAGTGGAACTAAGCCAACCGTTGTTAAGTCCGGAAGCTGCGTTTTTAACCCTGGATATGTTGCGCCAGCATCCGCGGGTGCAAAGTGGTTTACTAAGTGAGCTGACAGTACAACACCCGGTTGCCTGGAAAACTGGCACCTCTTATGCGTTTCGCGATGCCTGGGCCATTGGCTTAAGCGGCGACTATGTGCTGGCAGTCTGGCTGGGTCATTTTGATGGCAGCAGTAATCCCAACTTAGTCGGGCGCACGGCTGCCGGGCCGTTATTATTTGAATTACTGGCTCTGCTGCCGGATAACGCCATGAATAATAAGAAGTTATTCAACCCTGCGGCCAGTTTGAATCTGAAAAAAGTACCACTGTGTAGCCGTAGCGGCGATTTGCCCAACAAGTACTGCCCGCAAACCGAACCCGGCTGGTTTATTCCCGGGGTATCTCCAATTAAGGTCTCAGAGGTGCACCGTGCCGTGCCGATTGATCTTGCCAGTGGTCTGCGGGCTTGTATGCATCAGCCGGGAGTAACCGAGCTTAAGGTATTTGAATTCTGGCCATCTGAAGTGAGCAAAGCGCTGCAACAAGCTGGCATTGTGCTGGCCAGCCCGCCGCCTTATCAGCAGGATTGCCCTGATAAGCTGCTAATGAGTCGCCAGCCACCGCAAATTCGCTCACCGCAGCCGCAGTTGACCTATCTGCTTGGGCAACAAGTTAATGTTGATGTAGAGCAAGATCTGGATCAGCAAAAAATTGCCCTGCAGGCCAGTTTTGATGGTGCGGTAACCCAGGCCCACTGGTTTGCTAATAACCGCTACCTGGGGGCGGTAGCGCCCGGTGAAACGCTGTTCTGGCAGGCTCAACCCGGCCAGATTAAGTTAACCGTGGCCGACGATTTAGGCGGTGCAGCCAGTGTCACTATCCGGGTAAGTGAAGCGCCAAAGTTAACCTCGGTTACGCAGCAGGTAAGTGGCGAATAAATCCTGCCTGGCCAGCCAGGTTAGCTCGACCTGCCAGCCTGCAAAACTGATCCGGTTGTATTTATAGGCGTTATCGGTATGAATACTTTCGCTTGCAAGAAGCGCAGGCTGTTGTGGAGCAGGCCCATAAACATGGCCTTAAAGTTGTGGCACATGCACACCGGCCGGATGAGATTCGTCGCGGACTGCTAATTGGAGTGGATAATTTTGAACATACCGGTTTGACACCTGCGCCTGGTTTTCCGGAGGATGTGCTGCGTTATATCAATAAATTGTCTGATGTTACTCTGGTAATGAAGGGAGGGGTGATTTACAAACAAAATGGCAAAGTAGTGGAAAGTGCATTGTAGTTATGCTGCTACGCCTTTTAATACTTGGTGACAACGCAGTGAGTGGTTAAACTAACTCAATTAAATTTGAGGTGGGATATGTATTGTCACCATTTTCAGGCTAAGCGTTGTCAATCCTGCCAGTGGCTGGCAAAACCCTACCGACAGCAACTGGCTGACAAACAGCTGCAGTTGGTAACATTATTAGCGGATTTCCAGCCTGAGCAAATTCTGGCCCCGGTGGCAAGTGCTGAGCAGGGCTTTCGCTATAAAGCCAAAATGGTGGTGCTGGGCACCGTGGATGAGCCAATCCTGGGCATTGTTAATGCTCAGGGTGAACAGGTCGATTTAGCCGATTGTCCGTTATATCCAGCGAGCTTTGCGCCAGTGTTTGCCTTGTGTAAAACTTTTATCCGCCGCGCCAGCCTTACACCTTACGACATTGCCAGCCGCCGTGGTGAACTGAAATATATTTTACTTAGCCAAAGCCTGCACAGCGGCCGCTTTATGCTGCGTTTTGTGCTGCGCTCTAAAAACTGTCTGGCCTCTATTACCAAACATTTGTCCTGGCTAGAGCAGCAATTGCCAGAACTTGAGCTTTGCTCGGTCAATTTACAGCCGGCAGCGGCAGCAATTCTGGAAGGCCCTGAAGAAATTGTGCTAACGGAGCAAACTGTGCTGGCCGAGCAGCTGAATCAGGTGCCGTTATATTTACAGCCACAAAGTTTTTTTCAAACCCAGCCAGTGGTCGCGGCTAGCTTGTACCTTAATGCTGCCCAGTGGGCTGATGAGCTCCAGCAGCACAAGCAGTTCAGTCAAATCTGGGATCTGTTTTGCGGCGTCGGTGGCTTTGGTTTGCATCTGGTAAAACCCGGTCAAACATTAGTGGGAATTGAAATTGCGCCAGCAGCCATAGCCAGCGCTCAGCGTTCGGCAGCTGAGCTGGGCCTGGCTGATGTTAGCTTTGTTGCACTGGATGCCAGTGCTTTTGCCAATGCAGCAGCAAAAGCACCCGATCTACTGGTGGTTAATCCACCCCGTCGCGGCCTGGGCGCAACCTTGTGTCAGGATATCGAACGACTGGCACCAGCCTGGTTAATTTATTCAAGTTGTAATGCCGCAACTTTAAAGGAGGATTTAGCCGGGCTTAAGCACTACAAATTACTGAAAGTACAGCTATTCGATATGTTCGCCCACAGCAGCCACTATGAAGTGTTAACCCTGTTGCAACGCCAGGCTTAATCACCCTTATTGCATCCTGCCAAAAGCCATATATACTGTTTATATATACAGTATTTTTTGGTGATTTATGTCAGCGTTATTAGATCAGCTAACTCGGCGTCAGTTGTTATGGCATGGCGATAGTCAGCAACTGGCTTATCAGGCTGTTGCGTCAGGGTACCCTGAGCTGGACCAGCAGTTAGCTGGCGGTTTGCCGGCAACCGGGTTAATTGATATTCAAACCGATGCCGGCATAGGTGAGCTGCGTCTGCTTTTACCGTATTTACAGCAGCAACAGCATCACTCGCAGCGCTTACTGGTGTTTATTGCGCCACCGGCTGAGCTTAGCGCTGATATGCTGGCAGGCGCCGGCCTTGATTTGAGCCAGTTGCTGATTATCACGCCAACGCAGCAGCCGGCAACAGCCCCAAAAAACAACCAAAAGCAAAACAACCAGCAGCAAAAGGCGTTATGGGCTGCTGAGCAGTGCCTGCAAAGTGGCTGTTGTGCTACCGTATTAATATGGCCTGCGGCGATGAGCTTAGCCCAGGCCCGGCGTTTGCAACTGGCGGCAGAGCAGGGTGCAGCCAGTATGGTGTTGTTCCGACGGCCATGCCAGAGCTTAAGTTTACCGGTTAATTTAAGTTTCAGCTTACAGCCCGATCAGCAGGGGTTGCAGTTAACCGTACTTAAGCGCAAAGGCAGCTGGCCGGCAGCGCCGTTTCTGGTAGATATGCAACGCCGTTGGCCGGCACTGTGTTTAACCGACCCTACTGGCGAACCGATGCGCCGGGCTGGTTAAGATGGCGCTGTTTCTGTATTTACATTTTCCGGCATTGCAGCTGGATCACCTGCAGCAGTCAGCTGAAAATAGCCAGCACTTAGCTATTGCTCTGGTTGACCAACAGCATCAGCTGCTGCAGTTAAATAACGCAGCGTTAACAGCTGGCTTGAAATTACAGATGGGCCTGGCCAGTGCGGCGGCTCTGTGTCCAGAGTTACAGCTACTGCCGTATCAGCCTGAACAGCAGGCAAAAGTGCTTAAATCGGTAGCGCAGCAATTGTATCAGCTAAGCGGCGATATTGCGCTCGACCTACCGTCAGGACTGATTTTACGGCTGGATGGTATGCTCCGGCTTTATGACGGCCTGCAATCTTACTGGCAGATGCTTAGTAAGCAGCTTAACGCCCTCACTTATCGTTATCAGTTCAGTTGTGGCGCTACCCCTTACGCCGCTAAATGCCTGGCTTATCAGCAAGCCAATTTAATTACTGCCGACAATGCCAGCTTATTAGCAGCGCTTCATGCCAGCCCCCTGGAGGCAACCGAGCTAACCGAGCCACTGCAACAACAAATGGCCCGGCTCGGCATTCATACTCTGGGCCAGTTACTGGCGCTGCCGCCATCTGAGCTGGCGCGGCGCTTTGACAGTCAGTTGCTTAGTTATCTTGGCCGGCTTCGCGGTGATTATTATCATCCGCTGGAGTATCTGCAGCCAGAGCCCGGCTTTAGCCGCTATCTGGAGCTGCTATACGACATCAGCGATAGCACAGTGTTGACAAAGCCCTTAGCTAAATTATTGCAACAGCTGGAGCAGCAACTCAGTCGGGCTAATTGTCAGTGCTTTCAGTTACTGCTGACGTTATTTTTCCGGGATAACCCGCAACTGCAGTTAAGTATTGGCTCGGCCCAGGGCGAATATAAAGCTGCTGCCTGGCTGCAATTATGTCAGCTGCAATTGCAGAACCTGCCTTTACCCGAGCCGGTGTATGGTTTGCAGCTTGATGTAAACCATTTCGCTGGCCAGCAGCGGCCCACCGAGGCGTTATTTGAACAGCAGCATGCCAGGATGTCGGCTTTACAGCTGTTATCGTTATTGCAGGCGCGTTTAGGCCGCTCTGCAGTTAGCGGCTTAACCCTGCAAAACCAGCATTTACCCGAACAGGCGACTCAGCGCAGCTTGCCGCTGACTAAGGACTATGTAGAAAAAGGGCAGGCAGGCCCGCCGGCTTTAGCGCTGCGACCGGCATTTTTGTTGCCTCAGCCACAACCACTGACTGAGCCGGTGACGATTAATCAGGGGCCGGAACGCCTGTGCCCCGATAGCTGGCAGCTTAATGGCCAACGCGATTATTACATTGGCCGAAATCAGCAGGGCCAGTGGTTATGGTTATTTCGCAATGCCCGTCAGCAATGGTTTGTCCATGGCTGGTTTAGTTAAAACCAGGTAAGGGCTGGCTATGCAATACGCTGAACTGTTTTGCCAAAGCCATTTTAGTTTTCTGCAGGGGGCATCCAGTCCGCAGGAGCTGGTGACGCAGGCTGCGCTACTTGGTTACCAGGCGCTGGCGATTACCGATGAATGTTCGGTAGCCGGTGTAGTGCGGGCGTATCGGGCGATTAACGAGCAGCAGCTGAGCCTGAAGTTAATCGTTGGCAGTGTGTTTAAGCTGGATAAACTGCAGATGGTACTATTATGCCCAACCAAGGCAGCCTACAGTGAGCTGTGCCGGGTGATCACTAATGCCCGGCGGCGCAGCAGCAAAGGTGAATATCAGCTAACCGAATGGGATTTAATGTCGGTTAAACACTGTTTTGTATTATGGCTGCCAAGTGGTGATAACCAGAGTGATCACTATTGGAGTGACTGGTTGCAAAAATATCATAGCGGCCGGTTATGGTTGGCAATGCGTCGGCAATTAACCCATAACGAACAGGCTTTTACAGACTATTGCCAGCAGTTAGCCAGCCAATCTCAGCTGCCACAGGTAAGCTGTGGCGCAGTGTTAATGCACCTGCCAGAGCGGCTGGCCTTACAACATTGCGTTAGTGCGATCAGGGCCGGCAAGCAGGTGCGTGAGCTGGGGCGGGAATTATTAAGTAATGCCGAACGGGCATTAAGGCCCTTGCCTAAGCTGGCTAAGTTGTTTCCGGCAAGCTGGCTTAGCGAGAGCTGTGCGATAGCTTCGCGCTGCAGTTTTAAGCTCAGTGAGCTTAAATATCAGTATCCGGCCGAGCTGGTACCAGAGGGCCAAACCGCCAGCAGTTATTTGCGACAGTTAGTAGAACAGGGCAGTAAAATCCGGTTTAGCGACGGCGTTCCCGCTAAGGTGCAGGCGTTGATTGAAAAAGAGTTAACGCTGATAACTGAGCTTAACTACGAATATTTTTTCCTGACCATTTACGATGTGGTGCAATTTGCTCAAAGCCGCAATATTTTATATCAGGGCCGCGGCTCCGCAGCTAATTCGGTGGTGTGTTATTGCCTGCAAATCACAGCCGTCGATCCGCGGCAAATTCAGGTGTTATTTGAGCGGTTTTTGTCAAAAGAAAGGCAAGAGCCGCCTGATATTGATGTCGATTTTGAGCATGAGCGGCGCGAAGAAGTAATTCAGTATTTGTATCAGAAATACGGCCGCGAGCGGGCAGCGCTGGCTGCTACGGTTATTAGCTACCGCTTTAAAAGTGCGTTACGTGATGTCGGAAAAGCCCTGGGTTTACCTGTTAGCCAGCTGGATTTTCTGATTAAAAATATTCAAAGGCGTAACCCGGCAACCCGCTGGCAACAGCAACTGGGGGCGTTGGGGCTGGACGCTAACAGCCAGACTACCCGCCAGTTGGTGCAGTTAGTCGACGAGCTACGGGGTTTTCCGCGCCATTTATCACAGCATGTTGGCGGCTTTGTGATCTCCGAAGGCCCATTGTACGAGCTGGTAGCGTTGGAGAACGCCGCCATGGCGGACAGAACCGTGATCCAGTGGGATAAAGATGATTTAGAAACGCTGAAGCTATTAAAAGTAGATGTGCTGGCGCTGGGTATGTTAACGGCTATTCGCAAATGTTTTAGTTTAGTGCAGCAGTATTATCAGCGGTCGCTAAGCATCGCCGGCATTAATGCGCTGGGCGATGATCCGGCGGTATATCAGCTAATCCAACAAGCCGATACTGTTGGTTTATTTCAGATTGAATCGCGGGCGCAAATGAGTATGTTACCGCGCCTGAAGCCAGCCTGTTATTACGATTTAGTGGTGCAAATTGCCATAGTGCGGCCCGGGCCCATTCAGGGCGATATGGTGCATCCGTATTTAAAACGGCGCAACGGCATTGAGCCGGTAAGTTATCCCTCAGCTGAAGTTGAGCAGGTGTTAAGCCGCACTATGGGTGTGCCAATATTTCAGGAGCAGGTGATTGCCCTGGCGATGGTGGCGGCCGGTTTTAGCGGCGGCGAGGCCGATCAGTTAAGGCGGGCCATGGCCAGCTGGAAGAAAACCGGCGAGCTGCTGCAATTTAAAGACAAGCTGATTAACGGCATGCTTAGTCGTGGCTATCAGCAGGAATTTGCTGAGCGCATTTACCAGCAAATTTGTGGCTTTGGTGAGTACGGCTTTCCCGAGTCGCATTCGGCCAGCTTTGCCGTGCTGGCATATATTTCAGCCTGGTTAAAACATTATTATCCGGCAGCCTTTTATACGGCGTTACTGAACAGCTTACCAATGGGTTTTTACAGCCCGTCGCAACTATTACAGGATGCCAGAAAACATCAGGTAGCAGTGTTACCGGTTTGTGTTAATGGCTCGGTCTGGGATTATGACTTACAACCGAGCCAGCAAGATTATGCCATTCGCCTGGGTTTGCGGCAGGTAAAAGGCTTAAGTGCTGTCGGTGCTGAGCTATTGCTAAAACACCGCCCGGCAACAGGCTACAGTTCGCTGAGTCAGTTACGCCAGGCTGGCCTGAACAGCAGCGATTTGCAGGCCCTGGCCAGTGCTAATGCGTTAATGGCAATTAGCGGCGACCGGTACAATAGCCGCTGGCAGCTGCTTGATAAGCAACAAAGCTTGCCACTTTTCTGTGAAGAAGCGAGCGATAAAGCCGGCATTGCAGTGGCGGAAACCCCGGCTAGCTACCAGCATACGCTACTGCCAGCCCCGTCAGAGATTGACGAGGTGCTGGAAGATTATGCCGCCACCGGCTTGAGTTTACAGCAGCATCCTATAGCGCTGCTGCGCCGGGCTGGTAAATTACCGCGCAGTATTACTGCTGATGCGCTTAGTGCAGTGCGCCATAAAAGCCCGGTGCGGATTAGTGGCCTGGTAACTTTGCGGCAAAGACCCGGTACTGCCACCGGGGTGACCTTTCTATCGCTGGAAGATGAAACGGGTACGGCAAATGTAGTGGTATGGCTGGCCACAGCTCAGGCCCAGCAACAGGCTTTTTTAACGGCGCAAATATTACAGGTAGACGGCATTTTAGAGCGGGAAGGTGAGGTAACACATGTGATTGCCGGCCGGCTGACCGATTTAAGCAGCGAATTAGCCGCCTTTGCCACTAAGTCGCGGGATTTTCACTAACAAGGATTTCCCTAACGAATATTTCAACAGTCGCATTATTTACTCAGTCAGATAATCTGCTACAGTGCCTGCGTTTTCCAACGAGGGTTAAAGCCTTACCATGCTTTTCGGCTATTTTTCACTTTTTGCGACCGGCTTTATTGCCGCAACCTTATTACCGGCCTCATCTGAGGTGCTGCTTCTGGCCTTAGCGCAGCAAGGTTACCCCGCCTTAGGGCTCTGGCTGGCTGCCACCAGCGGTAATACTCTGGGCTCTTGTGTTAACTGGTATCTGGGTAAAGAATTATTGCGTTTTCAGCATAGACGCTGGTTCCCGGTAAGCCCTGAGCAGTTAGCCAAAGCTGAGCTGCACTTTAAACGCTATGGTAGCTGGAGCCTGTTGCTGGCCTGGCTACCCATAGTCGGCGACCCGTTAACTTTGGTAGCCGGTACCCTGCGGGTGCGGTTTGGTTTATTTTTACTGCTGGTGACACTTGGCAAGGGCGCCCGCTATGCGGTGTTGTTATATTTAGCCAGTCAACTGTTGTAACTCTTTTTCTGTTGGCTTTATATGGCCAAATCCGTCATCATTAGCACACTTTTATATTTGCAGGAAACCGAGATGGAATATCAATTAAGCACTGAAGAGTTGGACCGGATTATGGCGCTGGATGCTGAGCAGCGTTACGACTACTTTATTCAGGCCGTGGCTGATTTAGAAGAAATCTGGATTTTAACCGACGAAGAAGGCTTTGTGCTGGTTAGCGCCGAAGATGACCGCTGCATTCCGGTTTGGCCACATGCTGAACTGGCACAGCAGTGGATTGAAGGCGAGTGGCAGCATTGCACAGCTAAAGCCATTGATGTTGCAACCTGGCTGGACAAATGGACCTCAGGTTTAAACGGCGACGAGCTGGCGATTGCGGTACTGCCTGATGCAGACGGCCCGGGCGTGGTCGTTACACCTGAAGAACTGGCGGAAACTTTAATTGATGAAATGAGCGACGACGCCTGAGCGCCTGGTCACTAATTTAAAAACTCATTTCACTAATTCATTGCCGGTGGCATTCCCGCCGGCAAATGCCATTAAGTTTTCACTGGTGATACTGCTAATCTGCGCCAACGCCTCTTTGGTAAAAAACGCCTGATGGCTGGTGATCAGCACGTTGGGGAACGTTAGTAGCCGTTTAAACACTTCATCATCTATTACTTGCTCAGATAAATTCTCAAAAAAGATATCCGCTTCCTGCTCGTATACATCTAAACCCAAATAACCAATTTTCCGGCTTTTTAAACCTTCAATTACTGTTTTGGTATTAACCAGGCCACCGCGGCTGGTATTAATCAGCATTACGCCATCGCGCATTTTGGCAAGGGAGTCGCTATTGATCAGGTGTTTAGTTGCCGGATTAAGCGGGCAGTGCAGGCTGATAATATCGCTTTGGGCATACAGCTCGTTCAGGCTGACATAGTGCCCTGCCAGTTCCTCTGCAGGTTCAACGTCATAACACAGTAGCATACAGCCAAAGCCTTTTAGTATCCGGGCGGTAGCAAGGCCAATGCGGCCGGTACCAATTAAGCCAACGGTTTTGCCGTGCATATTAAAACCGAGTAAACCGTCGATAGCAAAGTTATCATCCCGCACCCGGTTAAAGGCTTTATGCAGTTTACGATTGAGAGTCAGCATCATTGCCACGGTGTGCTCTGCCACCGCTTCCGGTGAATAGGCGGGTACCCTGGCAATCCGAATGCCTAAAGCTTTGGCGGTATCCAGGTCAACATTGTTAAAACCAGCGCAGCGCAGTGCCACCATTTCAATCCCCATGGCTGACATCTGCTGCAGTACCGGCGCCGATAAATCATCGTTTACGAAGGCACAAATGGCATGGCAACCTTGCGCCAGCTTAACGTTAAGCGCATTTAAACGACTGTCAAAATAACTGAAATGCAAGCTGGGGTGGGCCCACTGACTAAAACCATCCTGATCATATTTTTTGGCACTGAACACAGCAACTTTCATTGGTAACCCCACACTCGATTGCAACCTGTTATTTTCGGATAAGTGTAGATCAGTTGAATTGCTCATAATTAGCGCCAGATCAAACTTACAGCAGTTCTTCAATAGCCTGAGCTATGCTGCCAGGTTTAGTGCGGGGGGCGTAACGTTTTACGACTTCGCCCTGCTTGTTGATCAGGAACTTGGTAAAGTTCCACTTTATGGCCCGGGTTTTTAATAAGCCGCGGGCGCTGTCTTTTAAATGCTCAAACAGTGGCGAAGCTTTTAAACCATTGACATTAATTTTGGCCATTACCCCAAAGCTTAAACCATAGTTTAGCTGACAAAACTGCTGGATGTCGCTGTTATCACCCGGCTCCTGCCCACCAAACTGATTGCATGGAAAGGCCAGAATTTCAAAACCACGATCTTTAAACTGCTGATACAGCTCCTCAAGCTGTTGGTACTGCGGGGTAAAGCCGCATTGGCTGGCAGTATTAACGATAAGCACGACTTTGCCACGGTAAGAGGCCAAATCGACTTCCTGGCCCTGGCCATTTTTAACTTTAAACTGATGAATATTGGTCATTCTGCTTCCTGATTAAATTTTCGGTTCAGAGATTTCAGCTGTTTGATACGTTTCGCTTTCTTTAAGCTGCTTTCTTTTATCTGGCGAAGTTTGTAAGCTAACAGCCTATCATTTCACAGCAATAAGTCATTTTTATGTCAATTGAGAGTAAAGGTAAAGTCGCATTTATTGGTTTAGGCGTTATGGGCTACCCGATGGCAGGCTATTTACAGCAAAAGGGCTATCAGGTTTGTGTTTATAACCGCACTGCCAGTAAGGCAGAAGCCTGGGTGAAACAATATGGTGGTAGCCATGCGGCCACCCCGGCACAAGCAGCAACGGATGCCAGCCTGGTGTTCTTATGCGTTGGTAACGATGATGATGTGCGCTCAGTAACTTACGGTGACGATGGCGTGCTGGCTACCATGCAACCAGGCAGCGTGCTTACAGACCATACCACAGCGTCTGCGGAATTAGCCCGCGAGCTCAGTAAAGCCTGTAACACTAAGCAAGTTGGTTTTTTAGATGCGCCGGTATCAGGTGGCCAGGCCGGCGCTGAAAATGGCGTATTAACGGTAATGCTGGGTGGCGAGCCTGCGGCTTTTGACAAAGCTGAAGCGGCCATCATGAGTTATGCTCGCTGCGCTAAGTTACTGGGTCCGGCTGGCTCTGGCCAGTTGGCAAAAATGGTTAACCAGATTTGTATAGCCGGCGTAGTGCAGGGCCTGGCAGAGGCATTGAATTTTGCCAGGAACGCAGGCCTTGATGGTGCGGCGGTAGTAGACGTGATTTCGCAGGGCGCAGCGCAATCATGGCAAATGCAAAACCGCTATAAAACCATGTTGGATGACAAGTACGACTTTGGCTTTGCCGTTGACTGGATGCGTAAAGATTTAGGCATCGCCTTAAACGAAGCCCGTAAAAACGGCAGCCATTTACCGCTTACTGCATTAGTCGACCAGTTTTACAGTGAAGTACAGCAAATGGGAGGTGGCCGCTGGGATACCTCCAGTTTGTTAAAACGTTTTACCCGTTAGCCGTTTTATACTGGCTTTAATGTAGAGGTCTGATTGCTACCAGTAATCAGACCTCTGGATTTGTTATAAACTTCTGACGTCTTACTCTGCGGTCAATACCCACTCTGTTAATAACCGCACACCAAAGCCGGTGCCACCCTCAGTATGCAAACCTTTGCTACTATCACTTAAAGCATTTCCCGCTATATCCAGATGGGCAAAAGGTGTCTCGCTAACAAACTGGTTTAAAAATAACGCAGCAGTGGAAGCGCCGGTTGAACGGCCGGTATTGCGTAAATCGGCCTTCATGCTTTTCAGCTCAGGTAACATGTCATCAGATAATGGTAAACGCCACACCCGTTCATGCACAGCTTCACCCGCTTTTGTCAGTTGTGCTACCAACTGTTCATCATTACTAAATAACCCGGCATAGTAATTTCCGACGGCGGTAACTTTTGAACCGGTCAGGGTCGCGATATCTACGATTGCCCGGGGCTTGTAGTTAGTTTCAACATGCCACAGTGCGTCGGCTAGCACCAGCCTGCCTTCTGCATCAGTATTAATGATTTCAATAGTTTTACCGTTGCCAGCTTTAATTACATCGCCAGGCAGGTATGCACGGTCAGAGATCATATTTTCAGCTAAGGCCATTACACCTATCACATTAACCGGCGCTTTCTGTCTGGCAAGAGTATGCATGGTACCTAACACAGCGGCAGCCCCGGCCATATCTGACGTCATTCGTAAAATTGAATCTGCTTGTGTCTTAAGGTTATAGCCGCCGGTATCAAAGGTAATACCTTTACCAACCAGAGCGACCGGTTGTTGTTTGCTGCCTTCCCAATGTACCAGCAGCATTCTCGGAGGACGGGCACTGCCGCGGCCAACCGCCAGAATGGCACCCATGCCGGCTTTTTCTAACGCTTTTTCATCCAGTACTGTTACTTTCGCCCCTAACTTACGCAGGGCCAGAGCCTGTTTAACAAACGTTTCCGGGTAGATGCCACTGGCAGGTTCATTAATAAGATCGCGCGCCAATGCCACGCCTTCACTCAGCGCATTCAGTTGAGCCAGCCGCGTATCTGCAGCGCTCTGATCGCTGCTTAGCAGATATAGATTGCGCTGGGGTGCAGCCTTTTTTTCACTCAGGTAGCGGTCAAAGGTATAGCTTGAAAGATTTACGCCGTGGCTGAATTGCGCCAGAAACTCAGCCTGGCCAATTGCAGGGCTAATCAACGAGGCGTCAAGCTGAATGTTACTGGCAGCAGAACCTTCTAAGCTGCGAACGGATGCTGCACCTAACAAACTGGCTTGATATGCAGTAAGTTTTTCAGCTTCTCCTGTACCCATTAGTAAAACGCGTTGATACTGAGAATACGGGGTGCCCGGCGCAAGCCAGGTCAATGTGTTTCCATGAGTTGCGGTAAAGTTTTCTTGCTTACTAATAGCTGCTATTTGCGGATTAGATGTTAACTGCTCAGGACTGACTAAAAGCAGCAAAGTATCGGCAGTGTCTGAAATTGTATTGGTTGTTTTAATGGTAAATTGCCCGGCCTGAGAACTAAAGCTAGCCAATAATAACGTTGCAACAGCAGTAACACGAAACATATAAACAATCTCCAATTATAATAAACTGCTGGTATCTTCCCGAAAAGTGCTTGCTGATACAATGAAATTGGCTGAGTTTTGTCGCATATTTCTGCTGATATAACAAAAGGCGCAAATATTTGCGCCTTTTAAATCAGAGTTCTTGTTGCGGTATACTGATGTCAGGGTAATCGCAGTCTGCTGATGCTTTTGCTGCCATTGGTCACTTTTTAGTTAAATTGCATCTCTGGTATGTCGCCGTTAACGATAAGTGTACCAGCGGTTTTTTGCTGAATTTCTTTAACACTAATTCCCGGGGCGCGCTCTAGCAGGTGAAAAGCGCCGTCACGTACTTCCAGTACCGCTAAATCGGTAACGATTTTTTTAACGCAGCCCACGCCTGTCAGTGGCAGGGTGCAGCTTTGCAGCAGTTTGCTGTTACCGTATTTGTCGGCGTGGGTCATGGTTACCACTATATTTTGGGCACCGGCCACTAAATCCATAGCGCCGCCCATGCCTTTCACCAGTTTGCCAGGGATCATCCAGCTGGCGATGTTGCCGTTCTGGTCAACTTCAAAGGCACCCAGCACGGTTAAATCAACATGGCCGCCGCGGATCATGGCAAAGCTTTCAGCTGAGCTGAAAATAGCGGCGCCTTTAATAGCGGTCACGGTTTCTTTGCCGGCGTTAATCATGTCGGCGTCCAGCTCTGCTTCGGTTGGGTAGGGGCCCATACCCAGCAGGCCGTTTTCAGATTGCAGCATTACTTCAATGCCAGCGGGTACATAGTTGGCCACCAGGGTAGGAATACCGATACCCAGGTTAACGTAGTAACCATCTTCTAATTCCTGCGCCACGCGCATTGCAACTTGTTCACGAGATAAAGCCATGGTTGCCTCCTTAACCTTGCCGCACCATACGACGTTCGATGCGTTTTTCAAAGCTGCCTTTGATCACGCGCTGTACGTAAATACCCGGGGTGTGAATTTGCGATGGTTCCAGCTCGCCCGGCTCGACAATTTCTTCAACTTCAGCCACAGTAATTTTACCGGCAGTCGCGGCCATCGGGTTAAAGTTCATGGAGGTGTGGCGAAACACCAGGTTGCCATAACGGTCGGCTTTCCAGGCGCGTACGATGGCAAAATCACCGGTAATGGCTGGCTCCAGCACATAGTTGCGGCCATTAATTTCGCGGGTTTCTTTGCCTTCGGCTACCGGGGTGCCGTAGCCGGTAGCGGTGAAAAATGCCGGTATGCCAGCGCCGCCAGCGCGCATTTTCTCAGCCAGAGTGCCTTGTGGGGTTAGTTCCACTTCCAGCTCGCCGCTTAAAAGTTGTTTTTCAAACAGGGCGTTTTCACCCACGTAAGAGGCAACCATTTTTTTGATTTGCCGATCTTCCAGCAAAATGCCTAAGCCAAAGCCGTCAACGCCGCAGTTGTTGGAGACCACGGTTAAATCGGTGGTGCCCATCTTTTTAATCTGGGCAATTAAGCCTTCCGGAATACCACATAAACCAAAGCCACCGGCAATCACGGTCATCCCGTCTTGCAGGCCGGCCATGGCGTCTTCGTAGCTATGTACGACTTTATTAAACCCTGCCATTTGTTGTCCTCTGTTCTTTGCTGAACTTTAACGAAAACTCATGTGTTAAATCACCGGTAATCACTCCGTGTAACTTTGCCAGAACACGCCGTAAATACTTCCATGTAGGCTCCTGTTTTTCATCCATGAAAAACACGGTTCTGGCTAAAGTACACTGCGCGCTTACCTACTCAGATGAAACAGGCGAGTGCGGATGTGTTTTTTTCTGAGACCGTTGAAGCCCCGGACGGGCGGAAACGAGCCCCCATGGATGGGTTCACGGCGTGTCGCAGAAAAAATACACGTAGCAATTGCCGGGATGCTGCGAATTACTTAGCGTTAGTTTGCGTGCACTTCGCCTTTAACGCCAATCCTACTTTAGAACTAGGCTGCTTGCCGAGTTTACCGGTAATAAACCAGCCAGCCTCTGCCAGTGCGGTTAAATCTACCCCGTGCGCAATACCCAGACCATCCAGTAAATACACTACATCTTCAGTAGCCACATTACCTGAAGCGCCGGCGGCGTAAGGGCAGCCTCCTAAACCAGCCACTGCGCTGTCAATAATGCTGATGCCCCGGTTAAGCGCCACATAAATATTGGTTAACGCCTGGCCATAGGTATCATGAAAATGCACTGCTAATTTTTCTGCAGGCACCATAGAAAGCACAGCATCCAGCATAGCGTTTACTTTTTTCGGGGTGCCGACACCTATGGTATCGCCCAGCGAAATTTCATAGCAGCCCATCTCCAGCAGCGCTTTAGCCACCAGCGCCACTTCAGTAGGTGCAACCTCGTCCTGATAAGGGCAGCCGACCACACAGGACACATAACCGCGCACTTTAAGGCCGTCAGCCCGCGCAGCTTCAACCACCGGCGCAAAACGCTCCAGGCTTTCACTGATACTGCAGTTAATGTTTTTCTGGCTGAACGCCTCAGACGCTGCGCCAAAAATCGCCACTTCAGTCGCACCCGCAGCTTTAGCGGCTTCGTAGCCTTTTAAATTCGGGGTAAGCGCCGCATAGGTAACGCCGGCTTTACGCTGAATACCGGCAAACACCTCAGATGAATCAGCCATTTGTGGCACCCACTTGGGGGAGACAAAGGCGCCACTTTCAATGTAACTGTGGCCGGCAGCGCTTAGCATGTCAATTAAGGCAATTTTATCGGCAGTGCTGACATTTTGCTCATTTTGCAGGCCATCACGCGGGCCCACTTCCACTATCCGAACGCGTTGCGGTAAGCTCATGCTTCCTCCGGGCTGAAATCGACCAGTTCGGCGCCGTCTTTTACCAAATCACCCGCGCCGTAGAACACCTCATTTACCACACCATTTTTCGGCGCTTTAATGCTGTATTCCATTTTCATCGCTTCCATGATCACCAGGGTATCGCCGGCTTTAACTGTAGCACCGGCTTTGGTCATTACCGCGACAATAGTGCCGTTCATCGGTGCCGTTAAGCTGCCAGCGTGCTCGCTGCCATCGAGCTCGGTAGTCACTTCAGTGCGGTAAATAAAGTCGTAGCGATGGTGTTTAATAAATACGCTAATTGTGTCCTGATACCGGCTGACCCGCACCTTGGTTTTATGATCCCCCAGGGTGGCACTTAGTTCATCACCGCTAAGTTCAGCCAGGCAGCATATTTGCTGGCCTTGCAACTCAACAACATAATGCTGTTGCTGCTCGCGAATAGTGAGCTGCTGCGCTTGCTCGTCGTGGATTAGATTCAGCACTACCGTTGGTGTTTCGTTTAAGCGCCAGCCATGGCTGTATTGCCAGGGGCTTGGGCTGCTGTGGCTTGGCAACGGCGTTTTTTGCTGCTCTAAAATAAATAAAGCTGCCAGCACCAGCGCTTGGTTGTTTTCTTTGTTGGCTGGTGCGAACAGCGTGTCCTGATGATGATTAATAAAGTTAGTATCAAGCTCGGCTGCTTTAAAAGCCGGGTGCTCGGTTAAGCTGGTTAAAAAGCTTAAGTTAGTGGTAACACCGGCAATCCGGTAATCGTCCAGCGCGCGTAGCATGCGGGCAATGGCGCGGTCGCGGCTTTCATCCCAGACAATAAGTTTGGCAATCATCGGGTCGTAATAGGGCGATACTTCGTCATTTTCCACTACGCCGGTATCTACCCGTACATAACGGCTGGCTTCTGGCTGGCGTAAATACGTCAGCTTGCCGGTTTGCGGCAGGAAGTCGTTGTCAGGGTCTTCGGCATACACCCGCACTTCAATGGCATGGCCATCAATTTGCACTTCATCCTGACTTAGCGGCAGGGCTTCATCTGCTGCCACTAACAGCTGCCATTTGACTAAGTCCTGACCGGTGATCATTTCGGTTACCGGATGCTCAACCTGCAGCCGGGTGTTCATTTCCATAAAATAGAAGGAGCCGTCTTCGTCAAACAAAAACTCGACGGTGCCGGCGCCCCTATAGTCAATGGCTTTGGCGGCTTTTACCGCCGCTTCGCCCATAGCTTTACGCTGCTCGCTGCTGAAATTCGGTGCTGGCGCTTCTTCAATCACTTTCTGGTGGCGGCGCTGAATGGAGCAGTCCCGCTCGGCTAAATACACCGCATTGCCGTGGTTATCGCAAAATACCTGAATTTCGATATGCCGCGGCTTGGTTAAGTAGCGCTCGATCAACATTTTGTCATTGCCAAAACCGGCTTTGGCTTCACGCCGGGCGCCGGCCAGCGCATCGCTAAACTCTGCTTTGTTCCAGACCACCCGCATGCCTTTACCACCGCCACCGTAGGCGGCTTTTAACAGCTGCGGATAACCAATTTTGGCAGATTCCGCGGCCAGCAGTGCATCGGACTGATCATCACCGTGATAGCCCGGTACCAGCGGCACGCCGGCATCGGCCATAATTTTCTTGGCAGCGCTTTTTGAGCCCATCGCCGTAATAGCGCCAACCGGAGGGCCGATAAACACGACACCGGCATCAGCACAGGCTTTGGCGAACTCTTCATTTTCAGATAAAAAGCCATAACCCGGGTGAATGGCTTCAGCACCACTTTGTTTGGCAATATCAATAATTTTATCGCTGCGCAGGTAAGAATCTTTACTCGGGGCAGGGCCCAGTAAATAGGCTTCGTCGGCCATTCGCACATGGCGGGCATTGGCGTCGGCTTCTGAATAAACGGCAACGCAGCGAATGCCAAGTTTATGGGCGGTGTCGATAACCCGACACGCAATTTCGCCACGATTAGCGATTAATATTTTCCGGAACATACTTATTTGTCCTTTAGCTTGGCGTTTGCCTGAGCATTATTCTGCAACCAGTTGGGGCGGCGCTTTTCCAGAAAAGCACCCAGGCCTTCCTGACCTTCTGCTGAGACCCGAATTTCAGCAATGGCCTGGGTTGTGTGAGCCACCATATTGTCGCTGATTTTGCGGTTATAAATATTATGGATCAGGGTTTTCGCGGCGCTGATTGCCGCCGGGCTGTTTTGCAGCAAGCCGTCGATAAGCGCGTCGGCTTTTTCGGTCAGTTCACTGGCACTGGTCACTTCATGCAGTAAACCCAGCTGTTTAGCCGTATCGGCACTAAAGCGCTCGGCGGTTAAAAAGTAGCGCCGGCTTTGCCGCTCGCCCAGGGCGCGCATGACATAGGGGCTGATCACCGCCGGGATAAGGCCAATTTTCACTTCGCTTAAACAAAAACTGGCGTTGTCGCTGGCAATGGCGATATCACAACACGCCACCAGTCCCACTGCGCCACCAAAAGCTGCACCTTGCACTACAGCAACTGTCGGTTTCGGGAATTTATCCAGCTTGTGCATTAACATGGCCAGCTCGTTAGCGTCGTCCAGATTTTGCTGATAGTTTTTTTCGGCCATCGAGCGCATCCAGTTTAAATCGGCACCGGCAGAGAAGTTTTTGCCATTGGCGTTTAACAACAACAGCCGTACGTCCGGATTAGCAGCCAGCCGGTCGAGTACCTGAATAAGCTCGGCAATCATCAGATCATCGAAGGCGTTGTGCACTTCGGGCCGGTTTAACGTTAAGCTGGCCACGCCGCGCTGGTCGATACTGACTTGGGTGTAAACCTGGTTCATCTTTTCTCCGAAAGTGTTAATGCAACCTGAGACTATCTCTCTCCGATATCGCGGTTGCTGCGAGCTTGGCTCATATAAACCGGCAATCGCGCCGCACAACTTTGCCAGAACACGCCGTAAACCCCTCCATGGGGGCTCTTGTTTTTCATCCATGAAAAACACGGTTCTGGTCAAAGTGTACTGTGCGCTTGCCTCTATCGGCGTACCAGCAAGCGTATGTGCTTTTTTCTGAGACCGTTGCAGGCCATGGATGGCCGGAACCGAGCCCCATGGACGGTTTATGGCGTGTCGCAGAAAAAATGCACGGAGCGACAGCGGCTTCGATAACCGCTAAAGCACCTTGCAATTAACTACATCCTAAACACACCAAACTTAGTCTCTTCAATTGGCGCATTAAGTGCTGCCGCCAACGCCAGACCCACTGTCATCCGGGTTTGGGCCGGGTCAATAATACCGTCATCCCACAAGCGACCGCTGGCGTAGTAGGGGTGTCCCTGCTTCTCGTACTGTTCAATAATCGGCTGCTTCAGCGCTTTTTCCGCTTCGGCCGACAGCGTTTCGCCTTTACGGGCCAAACCATCTTTAGTGACCTGCGCCATTACCCCGGCAGCCTGCTCGCCACCCATCACCGAAATGCGGGCATTCGGCCACATCCACATCATGGTTGGGTCATAGGCGCGGCCACACATACCATAGTTACCTGCGCCGTAGCTGCCGCCAATTAACACCGTAAATTTCGGCACTTTGGCACAGCTTACTGCCATTACCATTTTGGCACCGTGTTTGGCGATACCTTCGGCTTCGTACTTTTTGCCGACCATAAAGCCGGTAATGTTCTGTAAAAACAGCAGCGGAATTTTGCGCTGGGCACACAGCTCAATAAAGTGAGCACCTTTTTGCGCCGACTCAGAAAATAAAATCCCATTATTGGCGACAATGCCCACCGGATAGCCGAAGATGCGCGCAAAACCGCAGACTAAGGTCGCGCCGTAATACTGCTTAAACTCGTCAAAATCTGAGCCATCAACAATCCGGGCAATCACTTCTTTGACATCAAATGGCTTGCGAAGATCAGTACCAACAATGCCGTACAGCTCTTTGGCGTCATAAAGCGGCTCTTGTGGCGCTTTTACATCCATTGGCGCTGGCGCAGGGCGGTTTAAACGTGATACCGCGTTGCGGGCCAGTTGCAGCGCGTGCTCGTCATTTAACGCATAGTGATCGGCCACGCCGGAGATTTTACAGTGCACGTCGGCACCGCCAAGCTCCTCGGCTGAGACTTCCTCACCGGTAGCGGCTTTAACCAGCGGTGGGCCGGCTAAGAAGATAGTGCCTTGCTCTTTAACGATAATGCTTTCATCGGCCATTGCCGGCACATAAGCACCACCGGCGGTACACAGGCCCATTACCACCGCAATTTGCGGTATGCCTTTGGCTGACATATTGGCCTGATTAAAGAAGATCCGGCCAAAGTGCAATTTATCGGGGAACACATCATCCTGGCGTGGCAGGTTCGCGCCGCCTGAGTCCACCAGATAAATACAAGGCAGGTGACAGCGTTCGGCGATTTCCTGCGCCCGTAAGTGTTTTTTTACGGTAAGCGGATAGTAAGTACCGCCTTTCACGGTGGCGTCGTTGGCGACAATCATGCACTCAACACCACTAACCCGGCCAATACCCGCTACTACCCCCGCGCTTGGCACGTAGTCGTCATAACATTCCCAGCCGGCAAACTGGCCCACTTCTAAAAAGGGTGAACCCGGGTCCAGCAGTTTCTGAATGCGCTCACGGACAAACAATTTGCCCCTGGCAGTGTGGCGGGCAATTAATGCTTCACCACCACCGAGTTTAATTTGCTGTACTTTACTGTTCAGATCGTCCACTACGGCTTGCATCGCCTCAGCGTTTTTCTGAAATTCTTCAGTACGCGGATTAATTTTGCTGCTGATTTTCGTCATATCAGTTCGACTCGGTAAATAACTCGCGGCCAATCAGCATGCGGCGAATTTCTGACGTTCCGGCACCAATTTCATACAACTTGGCATCGCGAAGTAAACGGCCGGTAGGGTATTCGTTTATATAGCCATTGCCGCCTAACAACTGGATGGCATCCAGCGCCATTTTGGTCGCCAGCTCGGCCGAATACAGAATAACAGCAGCGGCATCTTTGCGGGTGGTTTCACCACGATCGCAGGCTTTGGCTACGGTATAAACATAA
Source organism: Arsukibacterium perlucidum DSM 18276 (assembly GCF_000382165.1). GTDB lineage: Bacteria > Pseudomonadota > Gammaproteobacteria > Enterobacterales > Alteromonadaceae > Alishewanella > Alishewanella perlucidum. The sequence continues at coordinate 37,475 of NZ_KB907728.1, forward strand.
GATTTAGCCGCATTCATCTGGGTGTACATATCGGCTAACTTGCCCTGGACCAGCTGGAATTCACCAATGGCCTGGCCAAACTGTTTACGGTCATGAATATAAGGTACTACCACATCCATACAAGCCTGCATAATACCCAGTGGGCCGGCTGCCAGTACCACGCGCTCATAGTCGAGGCCACTCATTAATACTTTCACGCCGCCGCCAATCTGGCCCAGTACGTTTTCGGCCGGTACTTCGCAGTCTTCAAATACCAGCTCACAGGTATTAGAGCCACGCATCCCTAATTTATCCAGCTTCTGCGCGGTGCTGAACCCTTTAGTGCCGCGCTCGACAATAAAAGCAGTAATGCCTTTGCTGCCGGCGTTAATGTCGGTTTTAGCGTAAATGACATAGGTGTCGGCGTCGGGGCCGTTGGTGATCCACATTTTATTGCCATTTAAAATGTACATATCGCCTTTTTTCTCAGCGCGCAGCTTCATGCTAACCACATCTGAGCCGGCATTGGGTTCACTCATCGCCAGGGCACCGATATGCTCACCGGAGCACAGCTTAGGCAGGTACTTCAGTTTTTGTTCTTCAGTACCGTTGCGGAAAATCTGGTTAACACACAAGTTAGAGTGGGCGCCGTAAGACAAGCCAACTGAAGCCGAGGCCCGGCTGATTTCTTCTAATGCTACAACATGCTCTAAATAACCCAGGCCAGAGCCACCGTATTTTTCATCAACGGTAATGCCCAGCAGGCCTAAGTCACCAAATTTACGCCATAACTCATTCGGGAATTCGTTAACCTGGTCAATGTGTTCAGCACGTGGTGCTATTTCTTCGCGGGCAAAGGCATTGACCTGCTCGCGGATCATATCGACGGTTTCGCCTAAATCGAAGTTCAGGCCTTTATAACTGCTAATCATGGTAAATCCCCGTTTGCTGTGTGCTGAAAACTGCTTAAACAGTTTTGGATTGTTTGGCGTCGGCTAAGGTGTCGCGGCAACGTTTTTCAACGGTAACCAGCTCCATTAGCACCACTTTAATGTCGTCCAGTTGCTGATGCAGTTCGGTTTTCTTCTGCTCGATTAACTTCAGCATGGTGTTTAATTGGGTAACGCTGCTTTTATCGGCGTCGTATAGTTCAAATAACTGGCCGGTTTCGGCCAGGCTGAAACCAAGCCGCTTACCGCGCAGGATAAGCTTTAGCCGAACCCGGTCGCGTTTGCTGTAAATGCGGGTCTGGCCATTGCGCAATGGCGTAAGCAGCCGCTGATCTTCGTAAAACCGAATGCTGCGGGTAGTAATGTCGAACTCTTTAGCCAGCTCGCTGATACTGTAGGTTTTTTCTTCTTTTTCTGTCATGACTGCCTTCCCGAAAAACGCCATCAACTATAAGTGAAGTTTACGTAAAGGTAAAGCTGATGCCTGGCGCTGAAAATGGACAAACAGGCGATTTGGCTGGCTTTGTAAAGCAAAAATGCCAGATTTTGCTGGTCCGACTGTACAGTTTATTGAACCATTTCCCGAACTATAAGCGGCCGACACTACCATAGTGCTAGATGGTTGACGTTGGCGTAAACGTAAATTTGGTGTAGGCTCTTGGGCATCTTTTCAGGCCAACCTTATACAGGAGAGCGAAATGGCTTCTGACAATAAAGAACACAACCAGCAAAACAATATCGTAATTGTTGCCGCTAAGCGCACCGCCATGGGCGGTTTTATGGGCGGGCTAACCGACGTTGACGCCACCGTACTGGGTGCAACTGCCATTAAAGCAGCGTTAGAGCAGGCTGGTATCAGCGGCGATAAAGTCAGCGAAGTGATTATGGGTAACGTGCTGCCAGCCGGTTTAGGTCAGGCCCCAGCGCGCCAGGCCACCTTAAAAGCGGGCTTACCATTAAGCGCCGGTGCTACCACTATCAATAAAGTGTGTGGCTCAGGCCTCAAAGCCGTGATGCTGGCCAGCGATTTACTGAAAGCCGGCAGTGCCGATGTGGTGGTAGCCGGTGGTATGGAGTCGATGAGCAATGCGCCTTATTTACTGCCCAAAGCCCGCAGCGGTTACCGGATGGGCCATGGCGAAATTAAAGATCATATGATGCTGGACGGCCTGGAAAATGCCTACGACGGCAAAGCCATGGGTTGTTTTGCCCAGGGTACCGCAGATGAAAAAGGCATAACCCGCGAGCAGATGGACGCCTTTGCGGTGCAATCCACTACCCGTGCCCAGCAAGCGATTGCCAGCGGTGCCTTTGACGCCGAAATTACCCCGTTAAGCTTTCAGACCCGTAAAGGTGAAGTGACTTTTAAGGTCGATGAGCAGCCAGGCAATGCCAAACTGGATAAAATTCCCAGTTTACGCCCGGCCTTTGCCAAAGACGGCACCATTACTGCGGCGAACTCCAGCTCTATTTCAGATGGAGCGGCAGCACTGGTATTAATGCGCGAAGCGGATGCCAAAGCACAGGGCGCTGCCATTCTGGCCCGCGTTGTGGCGCACAGCACTAACTCAATGGAACCGGTGCTGTTTACCGTTGCCCCGGTTGGTGCGATGCAAAAAGTATTGCAAAAGGCCGGCTGGGACAAAGAACAAGTCGATTTATGGGAAATTAACGAAGCCTTTGCCATGGTAACTATGCTGGCGATTAACGAGCTGGGCCTGGATGCCGCCAAAGTAAACGTTAACGGCGGTGCCTGCGCTTTGGGCCACCCGATAGGTGCTTCAGGCGCCCGGATTCTGGTTACCCTTATTCATGCACTGCGTAACCGCGGCCTGAGCAAAGGCGTAGCCTCGCTGTGTATTGGTGGCGGTGAAGCCGTTGCCTTAGCAGTTGAAGTTCTGTAAATCAGAGCAGTATAAGAAATAAGGAGTGAGGTTGGGAACCTGATAGCGCAGCCACAGAGTGTCTGAAGATTTGTGCAACAAATCTGAGTTGCTGTGGCGAGCACAACGGGAGTTGCAACCGGTAACGTTTTATTGAATAAACGTTGCACTTAATAAATCAGCTTTAAATTACCGTGTGCCAGCTTATTTTAATAATTAGATCTATTACCACGCTGGCAACACCCCCTAACAACCGGGAGAAGCAATATGACACAACAGGTTAAGCATTTTATCGACGGCGAGTTCGTCACCTCAAACAGTGACAAACTGATCCCTGTCACCAACCCGGCAACCCAGGAAGTGATAGCCCAGGTACCTTGCGCCACGCCTGAAGAAATGACCCGGGCAGTAGAGTCGGCCAAAGCCGCTTTTTTAACCTGGAAAGAAGTGCCGGTATCAGAGCGCGCGCGCTTAATGATGCGCTTTGCCCATTTATTAAAAGAGCATCAGGGCGAAATTGCCGACATTATCTGTCAGGAACTGGGTAAAACCGTTGAAGACGCCAAAGGCGATGTCTGGCGTGGTATCGAAGTGGTTGAGCAGGCCGCCAATATTCCCTCATTAATGATGGGCGAAACCGTTGAAAACGTCGCGCGCAGCATTGACACTTACAGCTACATTCAGCCGTTAGGCGTCTGTGCCGGTATTACCCCGTTTAACTTCCCGGCAATGATCCCATTGTGGATGTTCCCGATGGCCATTGCCTGTGGCAATACCTTTATCTTAAAACCGTCTGAGCAAGACCCGATGACGGTTAACAAAATTGCCGAACTGTTTGTGCAGGCTGGTGCGCCGAAAGGCGTATTGCAGGTTGTGCATGGCGCCAAAGAGCAGGTAGATGCTATTTTGCACCACCCGGATATTAAAGCCATTTCGTTTGTCGGATCAGTTAACGTGGGCCAGTACATTTACAAAACCGGTACCGACAATTTAAAACGGGTACAGGCTTTTGCTGGTGCGAAAAACCATATGGTGATTATGCCCGATGCCAATAAGCAGCAGGTGGTTAATGCTTTAGTTGGTGCTTCCGTTGGTGCAGCCGGTCAGCGCTGTATGGCGATTTCAGTTGCGGTGTTTGTTGGTGCGGCAGCTGAGTGGATCCCGGACGTGGCGGCTGCCATTGGCAAAGTACGCCCGGGCGTGTACACCGACCCGAACGCGGCTTACGGCCCGCAAATCAGCCCGCAAGCGCGTGCGCGGGTGTTGTCATTAATTGAACAGGGTAAAAAAGAAGGCGCCACTTGCGTGCTGGATGGTTCAGACTGCAAAGTGGACGGCTATCCGAACGGTAACTGGGTTGGCCCGACTGTGTTCAGTAATGTCACCACCGAGATGGAAATTTATAAGCAGGAAATCTTTGGCCCGGTATTAACCACTATGCAGGTGGATTCACTGGCTGAAGCATTAAAAGTAGTTAACGACAGCCCCTACGGTAACGGTACTTCAATCTTTACTGCCAGCGGTGCTGCAGCCCGTAAGTATCAGCATGAAGTGGAAGTAGGTCAGGTCGGGATTAACATTCCAATTCCAGTGCCACTGCCGTTCTTCTCGTTTACTGGCTGGAAAGGCTCGTTTTATGGTGATCAGCATGCTTATGGTAAGCAGGCGGTGCGTTTCTATACCGAGACCAAAACCATTACTGCCCGCTGGTTTGATGACGATATTCCGGTATCAGGCCCTAATATGTCGATTAACCTGCGTTAACGTATCCAGGCGGGTGGCAGACTTTACTAAGCCGACCGTTGGAGGCCAGGGATGGCCGGAAACGAGCCCCAGGGAAGGTTTATAGCGTGTCGGCGTGTAAAGTATGCTGCCAAGCCCCAGATGGTTTGAACAAAATTATAAGGTGCAGTGACACCACAACCTGAAAAGGTATATAAATGAATTTCAATTTAACAGAAGACCAACAAGCCTTTGTTGATGTGGCCAAACAGTTTGCCGAACAAGAGCTGGCGCCACATGCAGCGCAGTGGGATCGTGATCATCACTTCCCAAAAGACGTGATTCAAAAAGCCGGTGAGCTGGGCTTTTGCTCGCTGTATACCGCCGAAGATGACGGTGGCATGGGTTTATCCCGCTTAGACTCATCTATTATTTTCGAACAACTGGCGATGGGCTGTACTGCCACTACCGCCATGCTGACTATTCACAATATGGCCACCTGGATGATAGCAACCTGGGGTACCAGTGATGCTAAAGCGCAGTGGGTAGAGCACTTGGTTTCCGGCCAGAAACTGGCGTCTTACTGCTTAACTGAGCCGGGTTCAGGCTCAGATGCCGCTGGCTTGCGTACTTCTGCCAAAAAAGATGGCAGTGATTATGTGCTAAACGGCTCGAAGATGTTTATCTCTGGTGCCGGTGAGACCGAAGTATTAGTAGTAATGGCCCGTACCGGTGAAGCCGGTCCGAAAGGCATTTCGGCCTTTATTGTGCCGGCTGATGCCAAAGGGGTCATTTACGGCAAAGCGGAAGAGAAAATGGGCTGGAACGCTCAGCCAACCCGCTTAATTACTTTTGAAGATGTGCGTATTCCGGCGCATTACCTGCTGGGCAATGAAGGCGAAGGCTTTGGGTTTGCCATGAAAGGCCTGGACGGTGGCCGGATTAATATTGCCACTTGTTCCATTGGTACCGCACAGCAGGCGTTGAACACTGCCCGTAACTATATGCTGGAACGTCAGCAGTTTGGTAAGCCCCTGGCGGCGTTTCAGGCGCTGCAGTTTAAACTGGCCGATATGGCCACCGAGTTAGTGGCTGCCCGCCAGTTAGTGCGCTTAGCGGCGTTTAAGCTGGATGAAAAAGACGGTGAAGCCACTGCTTATTGCGCTATGGCCAAGCGCTTTGCCACTGATGTTGGCTTTCAGGTCTGCGATCAGGCGCTGCAGCTGCACGGTGGTTATGGTTACATTAAGGAATACCCACTGGAGCGGCATTTCCGTGATGTGCGGGTGCATCAGATTTTGGAAGGCACCAATGAAATTATGCGGTTGATTATCGGCCGGCGGTTACTGGATGAAGCTGCAGGCGACATTCTGTAACAAGTATCTGATTTAATGTAGTGAATTAACACTGGAGGAGGAATAGCCTTGTTCTAAAGCGACCGTTGCAGGCCATGGATGGCCGGAACCGAGCCCCATGGATGGTTTATAGCGTGTCGCTGTGGACAAGGCTGTTTCTCCGAGCTCACTTGCTAAGTGACGCTATCAAAGGAGACTGGAATGGCTCAATTAAAACTGGAAAAGCGCGGTAATACGGCGCTTATCACCATGGCAAACCCGCCAGCCAACACCTGGACCCACGCCAGCTTAACCGAGTTGCGCGACACGGTTATCAGCCTGAACAACGATAAAAACATTTATGCGTTAGTAATTACCGGCGAAGGTGACAAATTCTTCTCAGCCGGCGCTGATTTAAAACTGTTTGCCGATGGCGATAAAGCCGTGGCGAGCGATATGGCGCGTATTTTTGGCGAAGCTTTTGAAACCTTGAGTGCCTTTCGTGGTGTGTCGATTGCGGCGATTAATGGCTACGCGATGGGCGGCGGTTTAGAAGTAGCATTAGCATGTGATATCCGGATTGCTGAACAGCAAGCACAAATGGCGTTACCTGAAGCGAAAGTAGGTTTACTGCCTTGCGCTGGCGGCACCCAGAACCTGGCCTGGTTGGTCGGTGAGGGCTGGGCCAAGCGGATGATTTTATGCGGCGAGCGGCTTAATGCTGAAAAAGCGCTGCAAATTGGTTTGGTAGAAGAAGTGGTACCCACAGGCACGGTGTTAGACGCAGCCCTGGCGCTGGCCGATAAAGTGGCTGGCCAAAGCCCGGTGGCGGTAACCGCCTGTAAAAAGCTTATCCAGCAGGGCCGTGCGGGCAATATTAATGCAGCCTTGCCGTTAGAGCGTGAGTTGTTTGTCGGCTTATTCGACACTAAAGATCAGGTTGAAGGCGTGCAGGCCTTTTTAGAAAAACGCCAGGCCAACTGGGTAAACGGGTGATGAGCATGAGTACAGACGTAGTGTTATATCAGGAACTTACGGCTGACAATGGCAAGAAAATTGCGGTTGCTACCCTTAACTCGGAAAAGTCGTTAAATGCGTTAAGTTTGCCGATGGTCGAGTCGTTACTGCCGCAAATGCAGGCGTGGAAAGAAGACCCAAACATAGCGATGGTATTGCTGCAAGGTGCCGGTGATAAAGCGTTTTGCGCCGGTGGTGATATCCGTGATTTATATCAGGCGATGAAAGAAAGCCCGGATTATTATCACCCCTACGTGGAAGAGTTTTTCACCAAAGAATATACCCTCGATTATCTGATCCATACCTTTGATAAACCAGTGCTGGTGTGGGGCAATGGTATTGTGATGGGCGGTGGTTTAGGCCTGATGGCCGGGGCGTCGCACCGGGTTGTGACGGCAACCAGCCGCATCGCCATGCCGGAAATGGCGATTGGCTTATACCCTGATGTTGGTGCCAGCTGGTTTTTAAACCGGATGCCACCGGGCTGTGGCATTTTTTTGGGTTTAACCGGCGCGTCGATTAATGCTGCCGATGCCAAATTTATCCATCTGGCAGATTACTTTTTGCTACACGAAGAAAAGGCCAGCCTGGTAGATAAACTATTAACGGTAAAATGGGGCGAGACTGTCGCGCTGAATCATCAGAAGCTGTCAGATATGCTGCGCGGTGCGGAAGAGCAGTGTCGCAATAAAATGCCGTTAAGCCAGATCCGGCCGCATCAAAGCGCCATTACCGGATTGCATGAGATTAACAGTTTACCTGCAGTGATCAGCGCTATTAATGCCATTGAGGGCGACGATAAATGGCTGGTTAAAGCTAAACAGTCGCTGGCCTATGGCAGCCCGATCACTGCTCATATAGTGTTTAAGCTGTTGCAACTGGGCCAGAGCAAAATCCTCGCCGACAGTTTCCGGCTGGAGCTGGGCATTAGTGTGCAATGTGGTCAGCTGGGCGAGTTTCAGGAAGGGGTGCGGGCTTTGTTAATTGATAAAGACTTAACCCCGAAGTGGCAGTACCCAAGCGTGGCAGAGGTGCCTGCCGAGGTTATCGAGCTGTTGTTTAGCTCACCCTGGCCGGACAATGAGCACCCGTTAAAAGATTTAGGCTTGTTGGATAGTTAAATTAGCAAGACAACTGCAAGGAATTGAAAATGGCTAAAGTTGCATTTATTGGTTTAGGAAACATGGGTGGCCCAATGGCCACTAACTTATTAAAAGCCGGCCACGATGTTACCGCGTTTGATTTATCCCAAGCGGCGCTGGCGCAGATAAAAGCGGAAGGCGCTAAAGTTGCCGATTCCGCCAGAGAGGCGGTTGCGGGCACCGACTATGTTATTTCGATGCTACCAGCGGGTAAGCATGTCATCGGCTTGTATCTGGGTGAACAGGGCATTGCCAGTGCTATCAGCAAGCAGGCACTGGTTATTGATTGTTCTACCATCGATGCCGAAAGTGCCCGCACGGTAGGCATAGGCTTAGCTGAGCAGGGCATCGCCTTTATCGATGCACCGGTTTCCGGCGGAGTAGGCGGCGCTAAAGCCGGCACCCTGACTTTTATCGTCGGTGGCGCCAGCCAGGACTTTCAAAATGCCCACACTGTCCTTAGCAATATGGGTAAAAACCTGTTCCATGCCGGAGCTATTGGCGCAGGCCAGGTAGCGAAAATTTGTAATAATATGCTGCTGAGCATTTTAATGGCGGGCACTTCTGAAGCGCTGCAAATGGGCATTAATAATGGCCTCGATCCAAAAGTGTTGTCAGATATTATGCTGAAAAGCTCGGGTCGTAACTGGACATTGGAGTTATACAACCCTTGTCCGGGGGTGATGGACAATGTGCCATCGTCAAACGATTATCAGGGCGGCTTTATGGTCGACCTGATGGCCAAAGACTTAGGCCTGGCGCTGGAAGCGGCCAATCATAGCGGCAGCAACACCCCATTAGGTGAGTTGGCGCATAGTTTATACGTGAAACATCAGCAGGCCGGCAACGGCAAACTGGATTTCTCCAGTATTTTTAAGATGTTTGCTAAAGCCGATTAAATAACACGCAAGTACCCCGAATGTTTTCTCCGGGACACGCCGTAAATACGTCCCTGTAGGCTCCTGTTTTTCATCCATGAAAAACACGGTCCCGGCAGAAAAATTCTGCGCACTTGCTCACTGAGAAGTATCAAGCGAGTACGGATGTACTTTTTTCAGTGACCGTTGAAGGCCATGGATGGCCGGAACCGAGCCCCATGGATGGTTTATGGCGTGTCACAGAAAAAATGTACGCAGTAATCGCGGCTACGGAGAAATGAATGAAGCTGCAAAACAAAACCATTGTAATTACCGGCGGGGCTCAGGGCCTGGGCCTGGAAATGGCGCGAATGTGCGCTGCTGAGGGCGCCAAACTGGCATTAATTGATATGAATGCCGAGCAGTTAGCTGCGGCCAAGGCTGAGCTTTCGGACACAACGACAGTGCATACTTATAGTGCCAACGTGGCTGATGAAACCCAGGTTGAAGACACTTTTAGCCAAATCGACAGCGATTTTGACGGCATCGACGGCCTGATTAATAACGCCGGCATTTTGCGTGACGGCCTGCTGCTGAAATACAAAGACGGTGAGCTGGTTAGCAAAATGTCGCTGGCGCAGTTTCAGTCTGTTATCGACGTTAACTTAACCGGGGTTTTCCTGTGTGGCCGTGAAGCGGCGGCTATTATGGTTAAGCGCGGTACCAAAGGCGTTATTATTAATATGTCGAGCGTCGCCCGTGGCGGCAATATGGGCCAGACTAACTATGCCGCCTCTAAAGCCGGTGTGGTAGCGATGACAGTAACCTGGGCCCGTGAGCTTGGCCGCTTTGGTATTCGGGTAGGTGCTATCGCCCCTGGCGTTATCCGTACCGCCATGACCGACGCGATGAAGCCAGAAGCGCGCGACCGCTTAGAGAAAATGAAACCGGTAGGCCGCTTAGGCGAAGCCAGCGAAATCGCTCACACCGCCAAGTACATTTTCGAAAACGACTTTTTCACCGGCCGGGTAGTAGAAATAGACGGCGGCATCAGCATGTAAGCTGCACGCTTTGGATGCTAAAAAAGACGCTGCGGCGTCTTTTTGTTTTTGTATAGGTTATTAAGATTAATTGACTTTTTTAAAGAAAACTATTGCTAATGTACCTTGATGGCTGGCAGCATAGCGTTGTATTTTATTTAGGAAAATCATTGAGCAGTATCGTGATGACAAAGAAATTGAATAACGGCTTTACCTTAATAGAACTGATCATAGTGATTGTTATTCTGGGCGTGTTAGCGGTAGTGTCTGCTCCGCGTTTTATTAACCTTAGCTCAGATAGCAATGAGGCTGTACTGGAAGGGTTGGGTGGTGCGATGCTGGATGCTGCTAATCTGGTTTACGCTAAAGCCATTATTCAGAATGTACAGGCTGATGCAACGGCAAATGTTGATTTAGACGGTGACGGCGCTGACGATATTGCCACCGTATTTGGCTATCCCAGTGGTAACAGAACGACCGGTGTTTCTAATGCACTCGAGCTTGGTGATGACTGGGCTTATTCTGATATTTTTCCCGGTGTCGCATTACATGTTACCCGCGCCTCGTTGGCGGGCTTCAGCGGCGTAACTAATAATAATATCCCGATAACCCGAACCGCGTGTTTTCTGACCTATCGGCCACCAGGCAGCGCAGGATTAGAGCCAACAATAACTTATACAACCAGTGGCTGCTAATTAAAAAATACATATTAAAAGCGTTTGTACTTTTGCTATTTAGTAAAGTTAAGGCGCTTTTTTATTGGCTTATTCAAATTGTGTGGTAGCTTAACTTTTACAATAAGAGCCATACCCAAAATCATTGAAAGATGAGGGGTATTCAACAGGGACCTACCATGAAAACCAGCTTACTGCTTGCTACGCTAGTATTAACATCAGCGTTACTTACCCCAACTTTTGCTATCGCTGATGACAAAGCCGAACTTACTGCACTGCTTAGCGAGTTTTTAGACGGCGCCACCCGTAATGATCCGGCTATTCATAATAAATACTGGGCTGACGAGCTGATATACACCAGCTCCGCCGGCACCCGCTTTGGTAAAGCTGAGCTGATGCAATCCGTAAACAGCCGTGGCGAGCTAAAAGCAGATGAAATAGGCATGCGCTACAGCAGCGAAGATGTGCAAATTCTGCAATACGGCGACACTGCCGTAGTCGCTTTTACCCTGGTAGCCACCTCAGACACCGAAACGCTGCGCTTTTTAAACAGCGGTACTTTTATCCGCAAAAATGGTAACTGGCAGGCAGTGAATTGGCAGGCGACCAGGAAAGCGGAATAGTAATGAACCACTATTTATTGATATACCACACCGCTGCCGATTATCTGCAACGCCGAGCAGAATTTCGCTCCGCCCATCTGGCACTGGCATGGCAAGCCGCTGAACGCGGCGAGCTATTACTTGGTGGCGCCGTGGGTGACCCAGCAGACAGCGCACTACTGCTGTTTCGTTGCGACAATGCCGATATTCCGGCCGCGTTTGCTAAAGCTGACCCTTACGTAGTAAACGGCCTGGTAAAAAGCTGGCAGGTTAAACCCTGGCATACGGTAGTAGGTGAGGGCGCGGCCAACCCGGTAACAACATAGGCAGCGAGCCAGTGCCAGTGGCAAAATAGCATTACGTAGCGCGGTTGAAGCAATGTGCTGTTCACTCTGTTAAAGGAATGCAGCTGTGCTTCGGCTAGTTTATCGCCAGCAATAAAATAAGGTTCAGAAAAGGCTGCTCAGTGCCAATAATTGACGTTGCTCCTCTCGCTAGGTAATCTGCTTTTAAACGACCAATCACCTAAAAAATTATAAAATGGAATTTGAACTTCGAGAATTGGGTCAGACTACGGGTAAGAAAGTAATAAAAATCCTATTGGCGAATGTTGTCATATGGGCCACTACATATCTTGGTTACAAATACTTGCCAGACATTCTTAACTTAGATTTACAAAGCTCCGGTAAATTGATTGCCATTATAGCTATGGGGCCAGCAATAGCGTTGGTAAGCACTATACAAATCGGAGTCAGGCAACAACGCCTTTTTGCTGCTGGCGCCGCTGGTATTAAATTTGGTGACCCGGCATCAGGCATTCAGTCCTATTCATGGGCCGACATAGCTTGTTTTAACTTATCGCCTGACACGAAAGTACTCAAATTCGCTGCGGATAGCATGGATATAGCAGAGACTATCCCGCTAAAAAAATTCGGAATTAATGAACAGCAATTTAATAGGCTTTTTGAGTTATCTACTACTTTCTTAAGGAAATAATGTATTGCCGGTTAGTGCCCAGGCTGTGTAAAAACTCGTTTTTTGTAGCATCTCAGTATTATCCCAGGCCTGTGATGTAAGAATTTCTCTGGTGTTGACCGCATACACTCTGATTTGTTTTCTGTCGGTTTGGGGGCTTTAAAAGCGGGGGCATTCGGTGCTATCGCATGGTTTTCAGTGGGCTAAAGTGCCTATAGCCGCTAGCCCCAGTGCTCTTGCAGCTTACTGGCTAGTCCTTCAGTACCCCAGATTGATATCATCCGTTTCAGGTTATAGGCCAGTACATGTAGACTGATTTCGGTGCTGACGTTTTTAAATCGTCGCATCAGGAAGTGAGTCGCACCCATCCACATTTTAATTGTTCCAAACGGATGCTCTACCGTTTGCTTTCGGATAACTGCTGTTTGTGGTGATGCATCAAGCCTGGACTGCATGTCTTCCATTTCAGCTTCATGAACCCAGCGCCGGATACGTCTGGGATCACGTTTTGATGTGGTACATTTTGATCGTTGGCTGCAATCACGACATGCGATACAGTTAAAGTACATTTGTAGCTCTAAACCATCCTCAACTACCGTAAATCTATTCTGAAGCTCGCTGCCAGCCGGACAAATATAGACATCCTTTTCTCGGTCATACTTGAACAAGGAACGGTTAAAAAGGCCTTTACGGTCAGCGCCGGAGGTATCACCTTTTGGCACCAGGGCTGTGGCTCCTAAGTCTTGAGCTGCTTTAATATCACTCCGGCTGTAATAGCCTTTGTCAGCCAGTACGGTAATATCGGCCTTGCCAACAGCATCTTGCGCCAATTTCGTTACCGCCGTTAGTTGTCCACGGTCAGGTGTATTTGTCACTTCATGGGCAACAATCAGATGATGCTTAGCATCCACGGCGGTCTGAACGTTATAGCTAACCTGACGGTTAACATTGTTTATCTTCATCAACCGCGAATCTGGGTCTGTTAGTGATAACTGCTTATCAGGGTGTTGTTCCACTTCCTGCTGGACTTGCTTTAGCTCTTCTAAACGCCTTTGGAGCCATGCCAGTTTAGTCGCTGTTAAATCTGCTTTTGCTTCAAGCTCTGCGCTCTTGTCGGCATCATCGAGCTTATTCAAATATAAGCTGATACTTTTCTCAACTCTTTCGATGTGGCCTTTAACTTTGCTGGGGGTATAGTTATTAGATTTACTGTTTACCGCTTTGAACTTGCTGCCGTCGATGGCAACAAGCACATCCGTGAACATTTGCATCTGCCGACACAGGTCGATAAAAGCCCGGCAAGCATTCTTGATACCGTTACCGTTATTTTTCCTGAAGTCTGCGATGGTTTTAAAGTCAGGTGTTAACCGCTCAAGTAACCACATCAGCTCAACGTTGCGATGCGTTTCTTTCTCTAACCTGCGGGAGGATTGGATGCGGTTGAGGTATCCATAAATGTACAGTTTCAGCATGGTAGCCGGATGATATCCGGGACGTCCTGTCTGTTTTGCGCTAACTCTCTCGAAGCCAAGAGTGTCAAGTTGTAGTCCATCAACAAAGATATCGACTACTCGGACAGGGTTATCCTCAGTAACGAAGTCATCCAGCGCTTCAGGGAGCAAGGTTACTTGATGTCTGCCTTGGCCTTTAATATGGTGGGTCATATCAGCACACTTTGTTCTAATTCGTATGCTATTAATTTTAGTAAAGTGGCAGCTAACTGCGCTGATTTATCAAGAATGATTGATCATATAAATCTGTTGCTTAGACCAAAAGGTGATCAGCAGTTTTCACACAGCCTGTGCCAATAGCAGACGTTTGGGCACTATAAAAATATCATGTCCGCATCAGAGCATCGCCACCTTTTATTAGACGGCTTAATCCGTATTTGAAGAAAATGCAAATACCAATTGTACCTATAACCTATTGTCTGTTATGAAAAAGCGATGTAGTGTTCTACACATTATATTTACGAAGGCGGAAAAATCCGTGTTTAAATACGGAGCTTTCCGCCGAATAAGCATTCAACTCAGATCGAGGATTAAATGGATATAGAGTTCTTGAAACCATCGGATCGTCTTAGGGTTATGGATCTAGTTGAATCTACTGGAATAGATGTTAGCGACTGGGCAAACTTTAAGGGTGGAGTGGAGAAAGCCGCATCGAATCCAAAGTATTGCTATGAATGGTCATACGAGGATCACAGTAAGCAAGTCATTGTTCTTAATCTTTGGTATGAAAACCTGTCAGTACAAGATGGCGAGATTGTTCAAAAACTTAACTTAAGAGATATAGCAAAAAACGCTGCGAGTTCACCTCAGTCTCGCCGCGCAACAAAGATGGATTTTTCTCTACAAAAAGCAGCTCGGCTTAATTGGCTTGTAAGAGTAATAATTTGTGATGGTGGAAGAAGAGATTCAAATGCTACTAAGTCGAGTGCAGATAGACGACTTCTTGATGGCGAGAAATGGTATGTAAAGAGCTATACAGATTCCGGTGATTGTGTTCTTGTTCGCGGTGAACCAACCGAATTGTTCATTGATCAATTCAGTATAGAAGGTGTACCTGCTGGCGAAGCGAAGAAAAGAGAATCAATGACGTCAGTTTATGAACGCAGCCCGCAGGTTAGAAGTTATATTTTGAAGAGATCGGGCGGATTCTGTGAGTGGTGTGGTCAAGAAGGATTTAAAACCTTATCAGGCTCCGTATATTTGGAAACTCACCATATTCAACCGCTATCAGATAATGGCAGTGATACAGTTGATAACGTAGTAGCCTTATGCCCAAACCACCATCGAGAGGCACACTTTGGAGAGAGTGCAGTTCAATTCCGAAAAGAGCTAGCTGAGCGAGTGGAAAAGCTGAACAAGTCAATACAGCCGACCAATAACGCGTCGGCTGATTGAGACGTTACAATATCAAGGATATTTCATGGATAAATTGAAGCGATACGAGTTAATCAATCAACTTCTTATTCTGGAGAAGCTTTATCCTGAAGAAGCAGATTATTACGCAAAGAATAGAAAGGCACTCGAAAACGGGTATGAGCTTCACTACTCTTGGCTGACCGAGAATATCAGTGATGGTCTCTCCGAAGAGGAATGCAAGTGTAGTGGCACACTAAATTTGGCCACCTGATTAGAGGTGTTATCATACACCTCATAGATGATTAGGTGACACTATGAATAAGAAAACCAGACCTACTTTTAGCGCTGAATTTCGTCTTGAAGCGGCCCAGTTAGTAGTTGACCAGGGTTATACCGTTTCCAAGGCAGCCGATGTAATGAATGTCGGTAAATCGACCATGGATAAATGGGTGCGACAGTTACGGGATGAGCGCGCAGGTAACAGCCCTAAAGCCTCACCGATGACGCCAGACCAGATTAAAATCCGTGAGTTAGAGAAGAAAATCAAACGGATAGAGCTGGAGAAAGAAATCTTAAAAAAGGCTACCGCTCTCTTGATGTCGGACTCGCTGAACACTTCTCGATAATCGAGAGCCTCAAGCGGAGCTATGCCGTGACCTTACTCTGTGAGGTCTTTAACGTTCATCGCAGCAGTTATAAAGCGTGGTCGTCGCGTCGTGGCCAGATTAATCCACAGCGCGTGATTGAACAAAGCAAAGTACGCGAGCTGTTTAACGCCAGTAACAGTTCAGCAGGCGCTCGCAGCCTTGCTGATATGGCAACGGCTCAAGGCGTTAAGCTATCACGTTATCGTGCTGGAAAGCTGATGCAGCAGCTGGATTTAGTCAGCTGCCAACTGCCAAGTCATGCTTATAAAAAGGCCGTAAAAGAGCATGTGGACATCCCAAATCATCTGGCGCGGCAATTCGCTGTTACTGCACCAAATCAGGTTTGGTGTGGCGATGTAACGTATATCTGGAGTGGTAACCGATGGGCCTATCTGGCTGTTGTGATTGATTTATTTGCGCGTAAACCGATTGGCTGGGCGATGTCATACTCACCCGACAGTGAACTGACCGGCAAAGCCCTTAGTATGGCCTGGGAGGTACGAGGCAAACCTAAGGATGTCATGTTCCATAGTGATCAGGGCAGTCATTACACAAGCCGGAAATACAGACAGTTGCTGTGGCGATTTCAAATTAAACAAAGTATGAGTCGGCGTGGTAACTGTTGGGACAATAGCCCGATGGAACGCTTCTTCCGGAGCCTTAAAACGGAATGGGTACCGGTAACAGGTTATGGCTCGCTAATTGAGGCAACCGCGTCTGTGGTGAGCTATATCACTGGCTATTACAGCCAACTGAGGCCGCATCAGTATAACGGCGGTTTAACACCAAATGAGTCAGAGAAAAGATACTGGCTTTACTATAAAACCGTGGCCAATTTTACTTGACCACTACA
>NZ_KB907729.1:0-22403 GCF_000382165.1 Arsukibacterium perlucidum DSM 18276
TAGCAGTGCTGGTATTAATTGGTACTTTAGCGTTGTTTGCTATGAATTTTATTGGTGTAGCCGCAGAGCAAGCGGGGTTGGCTAAACGCTTCCAGGCAAACACTATCAAACATCGACGGGTACTCAGCTACTGTTACATCGCGGCAAGACTAATCCATCAAAGCGAACTTAGGATAACTTTAAAACATTGGTTATCCGGCGTTCTTTACTTCAAACGGAAAACCGCAGAGTATGGATTGTGTTGGAGCTAAATTCGTGGGGATCCCTCAGACTCTGACCCATTTTAATTAAAAAGTATCACTCAGGTGCTGGGGCGGGCCGCGGCGACGGCTATGAAAAATGCTGGAGCCACTGGTTTTTTTGGCTTCGCGTTTGGCACTTGTAGCTAATTCAGACACGTCGTGCTGGCTGACACAAAGCTGTGGGTCGGGCTCAACCACCCCTATCGACAGTGAAATCAGCGGATAAAACAGTGGCTGCCCCAGCCGGTCAACCGCACTGCAACCGCCATCCGCTAAATGTTCTTTGCTGTAGTAATGTTTTATCCGCTCATTAAAACGCGATTGTATTTGTGCCAGCACCGCCATGGTGTTGACGTCACTAAACACAATAATAAAGTCGTCACCACCTATGTGGTAAATATAACCGCCTACGGCCGGCACTTCTGCCTGAATAATTTTGGCCAGCAACTCTATTATCAAATCGCCTTTGCTGTAGCCATAAATATCGTTATAAGGTTTGAAGAAGTCGATATCGATATAGGCCACGCTAAATTCACTGCCCTGACGCAGCAAGCTATCAATATGCAGGTTCAGCGGCACATTGCCGGGCAATAAGGTAAGCGGGTTGGTATAACGGGCGAAAAACACTTTGTTTTCACTAATTTGCTTCAACACTTTGCGTACCGAGCCTAAACCATAGTAGCGACCACTGTCAGTTACCAGAAAATGCAGGCCGGCGTCATCGGCATCGTCGCTGATTAAACTACTGACATCATCTATCGACATACTTTTCTCAACCACCAATGGTGCTTTTTCCATGCAATAGCTGATAGATTTACGCTGATACAGCGCCCGGCCAAAGGTGTGCGAGAATTTTTCGTTCAGTAAACCGCGACTAACCACCCCAACCGGCCGCTGCTGGTTATCCACCACGGCAATACAGCTAAGGCTTTTATCGCTGGCAAACAGCTCAGCTACCTCCAGTGCCGGGGTATGCTGTGCCACTGCAGGGGTAACAACAATAACCGGGTCCAGGGTCTGGTTCAGTTTCAGCTGATTGCTGACCAATAGCGGTGCCAGTGCAGTTGGGCTGTCCTGAAACTCTGCCTGAGGCCGGCCCAGTAAATAGCCCTGGCCATATTCAGCCCCCAGCTCGCGGCACATTTGCAGCTCTTCGCTGGTTTCAATGCCCTCGGCAATGATGCTGGAGCCAGTATCTTTGGCTATTTCTATAATATTTTTAACAAAGGCTTTTTTAATCGGGTCCTGGTGCAGCTGATCGATAAAATAGCGATCTATCTTAACGATATCAGGCTGTAACTCGGACCATAATCGCAGGCCGGAAAAACCGCTGCCCAAATCATCTATGGCGATTTTAAAGCCAAATTCGCGATAATGCTTTACCGCGTTAATAAACAGCTCGGTGTCTTCCACCTGGAACTGCTCCGATAGCTCAATAACAATTTGCTCCGGCGCCAAACCAGCCGCTTCAATCATTTTCTTAGTCAGACCAGAGGGATGATCTGAGGTTAGTAGCAGCATCGGGTTTACATTTAAAAACAGCAGGCCACCCGAGCCGGCTTTGGCAAAGGCGTTAATGCTAAGCTCGCGGCACAATAACTCCAGTGGTTCCAGCAGGTTGTAGCTTATGGCGGTTTTAAATAAATTACCGGGCGAGTGTAAAGCACTGTTCGACGGCCCGCGGATCAGCGCTTCAAAGCCGAGGTTTTTGCCATCACTCAGCCGCACTATCGGCTGAAACAATGGAGTTAACCGCTTATCGGCCAGGATATGGCGCAGCTCGTCATGATGATAGTCACTTAAACCCAAGCTGATTACTCTTTCAGTTAGCTTACAACTTTAGCCAACACTATCCATGGCAATTGGTTCATCCCTGCAGCTGGGTAGAATAAGTAACTAATATTGCACCCGTATGACAAAGTGCTACAAGCCCATAAATGGCTATAACGCAAAACGCCAACCCGAAGGTTGGCGTTTTAGTAAAGCACGCTAGCTATTAACAAAGGCTTATTTGCTGCGGCGTAAGCGACGGCCACCTACTAAGGCTAACAATCCGGCGCCAAACGCTGCCAAAGTAGCTGGCTCAGGCACCGCTGTCGCAACATTACGTCCAGGGGCCGCAGTAACAACTACGTTGTCAATCAAATTACCCATCGTACCGGCGTTTAATGAGGTAAAACGTAAAATGGAAGTACTGTCGGTGGCAATGAAGCTATTAACGAAAGTCGTCCAGCCAGCGGTAGTATGATCAGTAAGGGTCCAGTCTGAAGCGGGTACCGATACCGAGAACTTTTCGTTATTATTGTTGCGGGCACGATAAGAAAAGCTCAGATTATACTCGCGACCAATTTCGGTGGCAAACGTCTGGAAAATTGACCAGGCGCCTGAATTGCTGCCGTGGGCATTTAATTCAATAAAGTTTTTGCCGCTGGCTGCTATTACACCGCCTAAAGCATTCCATATTTCAATATTACTACCCTGCCAACCTGCAACGGCGGTGCTGTTAAAAACAACCCATTTGTTACTGGCAACAAAGTTTTCTTCAAAATCGCCGTTAACGATTAATGTAGCATGGCTACTGAAACTGGCGCCCAGCAAGGCAACAGCACCTAATAAGGTACGAATAGAAACAAATGACATCTTGATCCCTCAAACATTATATTGACGATTATTGGTTAATTAACCAACACATCATACCAGTGTTTTAGAATATTAGGAACATGTGTTAAGAGATTTTTTGCCCGACTAAAATATTTGTATGTTACGATGCCACTGCCTACTATAGATCACACATCAGCCCTGCCCTGAGTATTAATATGCACCTCTCTGCTGTTTCCGCTGTTGTAGCCACATTAACAGTTTTGTGTATATCCTCCGACTTAAGAAGGCACCATGACCTTAGCTACAGACTACCACCTGCTGGTACCCACCTACAGCAATGACTTTAACACCTGCTTTTACTGTGGTTGTATTGCCAGTGCGCATGACTATGCGCCACCGCTGCAGTATCTGGAGTTTTATCTGGCGACCCGCGAGCCAAGTGAGTTTTTACAGGTGCCTTGCTGCAGTGAGTGTCATGACCACCTGAAAGCCTGTAAGGCCGGCACGCTGGACGAGCGGCGCACATTTGCCAAAGCCAGGTTAGCTAAAAAGTACGATAAAGCCCTAACCATTTATGAAATGTGGACCGAAGCCGAACTAGCGACGCTGGATTTTAGCCTGCGCCATAGTATTGAGGCCGGCCTGAAACTGGGCGGCGAAACGGCTGAGCGGCTGGGTTATCCCGGCTTTGCCTATGAAACGGCCGGGCTGCAGCATAATATGCAACACCAGCCAGTGAGCTATTTTGATGTATTTGGCGAGCGCTTTAGTACCTTTCGCGAAGCGCTGGAGTTTGCCAGTAAAGCCTACCGGATACCGAAAAACACCTTAAAAGAATACTTTGCTGATAATAACAACAACTTTGAATTGGCGATTCAGGCCATTCATAAACAAGTGGCGGAAAAAGAGTTTAACCAGCAGTTAAAGCAGCAATGTGCGGCCTTTGCCAAACAACATAAACAAGCCGTTATTTTTGTGCATAAACAAGTAGAGCGTTACCTGAGTGAAAATGACGATATGACCATTAGCGAAGCGCTGGAGCACTTGTACCAGACCAGAGTCAAACCCCAACACCCGGCAAAGCGCTGATGCAACTGTAGCCCGGATGGTTGGTTTTTCGGGAAACTTTTAATTTCATTGATCATTTCTAATATGAAGCTACGCTTAATCTGAATGTTTTCCTCACTTAATATTTTACGTTTTTGCTGGGGGTGTTGTGTTATGAAATTATTGAAATTAAGTTTTTTGCTTGCTGGCTGTTTGGCGGTGCAAACGGCACAGGCAGATTTAGTTATCGTTGTTCATCCATCAATGAATGAATCAATAACCATTGATGATATTAGCCGGGTATATACTGGCCGCTCTTCAGTGCTGGAACCCGTTAACCTTTCAGATGCTAACCCGATTAGGGGGGCGTTTGATGAAAAAGCCCTGGGGCGCACCTCATCCCAGATTAAAGCCCACTGGTCAAAATTGGTATTTACCGGCAAAGGCTCTCCTCCAAAAGAGTTTGCCAGTGAGGAGGAAGTGCTGAACTACGTTGCCAATAATGAGTTCAGTATTGGCTATGTTGATAGCTCAAAAGTCAGTTCCAGCGTGAAAGTGCTGCATACGGTTAAATGACTGTTTGATATCCCTTGGGGGCTTTATGAAATATATCATTATCGTTTTATTGTTTTGTCTGCCAACAACGCTGCAGGCAGTAGATTTTAAAGTAAGCGGTTATGGTTCCATTGTTGGCGGTAAAGTTGTCAGTGGTGATTTAGACCCGTCTGGTGAGATCGAGTTTCAGGTCGACTTTTACGACTACGCCTATTACGTTGAAGACTGGGCGTGGGATAAAGAGTCTTTGGTTGCCTTGCAAATGGTGGCTTCAATTAACAACCGGCTGGATGCCACGATTCAGCTGGTGGCGAAGGCTGCTGATGAATGGTCGCCGGATATTGACTGGTTCTACCTTACCTATAAGTTAAACGACAGTAGCAAAATAATGGCTGGGCGCAGAATGTTGCCTATGTACTATTTTTCTGAGTATATGGAAGTAGGGTTTGCTTACCCCTGGATCAGGCCACCGGCCAATTTATATTGGTGGGAAATTACCCAATTTAATGGTTTAACCTATTTATATAATTTTGAGCTTGGCAACTGGAACTTAGATTTCAGCGCCTTTATGGGTGAAGAAACCCAAACTAACATTAAATCACATGATTTTTGGCGCAACAGAGGCGGCTATTATTTCCCACCAGCAGGCGTATATATTTCGGGTACGGCAGATGTATCCTGGAGTGATATTATCGGGGTGAATTTAGCAGCAGCTAATGATTGGCTGGATATCCGGGCGTCTTATTTTTCTACCCGCTATACCACGACATCGGACGTGATGTTTTTTGATGAACTTGACAGCAATGGCGATGGCATTGCCGATGCCGTAATAGAGCGCAGAACCAATCCCGATGGCACGCCTATTCGTTCAGGACAATGGTCGTTAACCGATTTCGATTTGTCTTTTTATGGCCTTGGTGGTTCGATGTATTTTAAATATGCCACTGTGCTATTCGATTATAACTATGTGACCTACGATGATGGGTATGGCTCGCGCTTCCCCACTTTTTATGTCAGTGCCATTTATAATCATGATACCTGGCAACCCTATGTTGGCATGTCACAAGCGAAATTAAAAATAACCGAAGATTTCGATGGCTTTGGTACCGGTGAAGCGGAAGAGCATCAAATTATCACCCTAGGCTTGCGCTATAACGTTATGGCCAATGCCGCATTAAAATTTGAACTGAATAAATTCAAAGACAAAGGCGATAGAAGCCCCTGGTATGATTTTAGTTATCATAACGATGCCACATTGTTCAGTGTTGCCCTCGATTTTATTTTTTAACTAAAAACTCACCGTTCAATAAGCTTAAGGAGCCTGCTGGCTGCTTAAGCTTTATTTTTTTAACCTTATCCCGAATTATACAAGCGAATTTACTGCGCTGGATCAAGCTGATTTTACTGAGTACTGCTATAGTTTAATTTCGTGTTATAGAGCGGCAATCGCTTATGGCCCCCTACTCTAAATTTACCTTATGGCGTGACGGCAAGGTTATTCTGGCGAAAGCTAATGGCAGCTGGAACCGGTTTACTGCCGAAGATTATGCCAGCCAGTTTAAAGCGCTGGCTATGCCCCTGGTCGGTGAAGACTGGGCTCATATTGTCTATTTGGATAACTGGCAACTGGCAACTGGGAGCGCCAGATATTGAGCCTGTGGTAAAGGATTTAGTAAGCTGGTGTTTAAAAAATGGCCTGCGGTACACCGCCCAGGTGTATTGCCCGAGTATGATTAAGCAGTATCAGCTGAACCGGATGATAATTGACAGCACCCCTGAGTTTGAAAAGCGGATTTACCCCAACCAGCAGGACGCCTTTGCCTGGCTGACTAGTTTGGGCTTTAGCTCCAACTGCCAAAGCCTGTTAAACGCAAGCTAATCCCCCTGCTGTTTAACCATAAAAGCCCGGGCGCCCAACTCCCGCGCCAGCGCGCGTAATTCTGCGGCCTGCTGACAGGGCGCAAAAGCAAAGCAGCTGACATATAAGCCGGCATCACTGGCAGTGTGGATAAACTGGCATAGTTCGCTAAAACCAAGCCGGGTTGGCTGTACCGCCTGCTGATAAGCTGGCGGGTTAGTGGCGGGCAGATACAACTCCAGCTTTTCGACGCCAAGCGTCAACAGCTGCTGGCATAGCGCCGGCGCGACAGTGGGCGCTACCAGACCATAACTGACCAGGGTTACCGGCACGCCGTGGCGCTGAGCTTTAAAAGCCGGTAATAACTGTGCTAACAACTCAGGTTGTAACAAAGGGTCACCAATACCGGCGATGGCCAGCCCCTGTAACTCAAATTCGGTAGAGGCCTGCTGCTCATAACCGGCCTGATAGGCCTGCTCTATGGCGTTCAGCAGTTGTTGCGCGCTTGGTGCGGCAGCTAATTGCGCCAGCAACGGCTGCTGACCCGCAAGTTGCAACAAAGATTGTGCAGCCGGCAAGGCCGAGCCACATTGCAGGGTCAGACGCTGTTGCTCAACATAACTGTATTGGTTTATCACGATGGAACCCGGCCAGATGCAAAAGAATACAATACTGTACTACGACACTTCAGGCAAAAGTAGCTTAAGCTTGATCCAGCTCAGGTATTGTCCTGCTTAAAAGCACTAGGCTACAGTCGTAAATTAGCGCAGCCTAATAAAAGGGAAACGCAGCATGAGTAACATAAAAACAATAACAGTAAGTGCCGGTTTGGCAGAAGGCTTTGCTATAAGTGGTGAGATTGACGGCCATACAGTATTAATTGACCAACCGGTTACCGTTAAAGGCACAGGTACCGGCCCGACACCACTACAAATGCTACTATTTGCGATTGGCGGCTGTATTGGCACCATCGGCCGGATTGCTGCTTTTCAGCAGAAAATTAATTTGCGCGGTATGCAGGTAAAAGTGGAGGGCGATTACAACCCGGCCGGTTTACTGGGTAAGCCAACCGATGACCGGGTAGGTTTTACTGAAATACGCATTAGCGCGGTAATAGATGCCGACTTAACCGACGAACAAAAACTGCAGTTTCTGGATGAAGTATGCCAGCGCTGCCCGCTGCACGATAACTTAAGCCACACCAGCAGCGTAGTGCATAGTTTGGCTTAAATGCAGTGTGACAGAGCTTGAAAAAGCCGCAATGGCTAAATGACACCTGAACTCAGCTCTGGCCATTTCTCATCAAACCAGCAGTGGCTTTAGGGCCTGGGCCAGTAATGGTGCCATGCTAATGGCATTGCTGGCGTGAGCAATGCAGTCGGTGCTCCATACTTCGCCTACGCCGGCGGCGGTAATCACCGTTAAGGCGTCGCCGGCAAACAGAGCGTGAGTTACCGCCACATCGACCGAGGCAGCCCCGGCCTGCAACAGCAAACTACAGGCGCCGGCCAGCGTACGGCCAGAGCTGGCTACATCGTCCATCAGCACGACTTGCCGGCCGTTAACGCTTATCGCCGGCAGTTGAATTTGCACCTCGGTATCACCAAAGCGTTGTTTAGTGCAGACACCGTAATCACATCCAATTTGTGCCGCTGCCAGCGCGACCCATTGCTCTGATTCCGCATCGGGCCCTATCAGCAACGGTTTGCTGCGCTCGCGGCTAATCAGCTCGGCCAGCCGGGGGGCGCCGCTTAGTGCTATTGCCTCACCCTGCGGGATGGCCTGGTTTAAGCTATCGATCCGGTGCAGATGCGGGTCGACGGTGATCACACCATCGAATAACTCTGCTAAAAACTGGCCAATGATCTGCTGGCTGACAATTTCGCCGGCATTAAATGCAATATCCTGGCGCATATACGCCAGATATGGCGCCACCAGCCATAACCGTTTTACCCCAACCGTGCGGGCATGGCGGGCAAGCAGCAACAGTTCAACCAGTTTATCGTTGGGATTATCGAGGCTGCGGTATAGTACCAGTTGCTCTGGTACTGCCCCGGCAAATGGCAAAGTCAGCTTCAGTTCCTGATCCGGAAAGCGGTGCTGCTGATAAAGTGCCAGCGGCAAGCCAGCCGCATCGGCCAGGCGCTGTGCCGCGGCCTGCTCGTCCTGGCTGCAAATCAGTAATATCGACATCTGTTAATACTCAACAAATAAGGGCTGTAATGCTTCAGCCGGGCCAATAATATAACCTATGCTGCGCTCACAGGCCTGACAGGCAAAAGCCAGTTCAGTGGGGTATGCAGCGTACACCCGATACAGCAATTGGCCCTGGCTGACCTGGGTACCCAGCTTGGCTAACAAGTCGACCCCCGAGCCTTTGGCC
Organism: Arsukibacterium perlucidum DSM 18276; assembly: GCF_000382165.1. Classification (GTDB taxonomy): domain Bacteria; phylum Pseudomonadota; class Gammaproteobacteria; order Enterobacterales; family Alteromonadaceae; genus Alishewanella; species Alishewanella perlucidum. The sequence goes on from NZ_KB907729.1 coordinate 8,687, forward strand.
CGCGGCGCACCGGCCGAGCGGGCAATCCGGGCGATTTGCAGATTATCTATGGCTACCACGGTACCACTGACCGGCGCTTTAATCTCGAAACTGAGTGCCGACAACGGTGGCTGCTCGGGATCGAACTCTCTTTTACCCTGGGCGGCAATAATATCCTGCATTTTCGCCAGCGCCCGGCCTGAGTCGAGAATATCGCGGGCAATACCAAAACCATCACCACCGCGCACGTCAGGTGCAAATTCCAGCATGCGCCCGGCTAAACGCAGCGCCTTCTGGCGCAAGTCCATTGGCGCATTAGCATGGTTTTGCAGCACCTGCATCACATCGCGGGCTTCCAGCGCCGGCCCTATGCCGTTACCAATCGGTTGGCGGCCGTCGGTTACCACTACATCGATGGCAATGCCCATGCGTTTGGCTACAAATTCAAACAGTTTTCGTAGCCGCTGTGCCTCCGGCATCGAGCGCACCTTGGCGGTGGGGCCAATCGGAATATCCAGCAATAAATGACTGGAACCGGCGGCTACTTTTTTCGACAGAATCGAAGCTACCATTTGCCCCGGTGAATCGATAGACAGCGGCCGCTCAACTGAGATCAACACATCATCGGCCGGCGATAAATCGCTGCTGCCGCCCCAGGCCAGACAACCGCGGTGACGGTGGACAATCTCGGTCAGTAACTCAAAGGGCATTTCTACCCTGGCCAGTAACTCCATGGTGTCGGCAGTGCCTGCCGGTGAGGTAATAGCCCGCGATGAGGTTTTCGGGCAGAGCATGCCATGCGCCGCCACAATAGGCACCACCAGCATAGAGGTGCGGTTACCGGGAATGCCGCCTATGCAATGCTTGTCGACCACCGGGTGCTCGTGCCAGTCGAGTTTGCGGCCAACCTTGCTCATGGCGTCACTTAAAAAGAATACTTCTTCGCGGTCAAGCTCGCCCTGATTACAGGCCACCACAAAGGCGGTAAGCTCAATTTTTGAATAACGGTGGCCGGCAATATCGCGGACAATACGGCTAAAATCATCAGCGCTGAGCCGCTCACCGGCAATTTTACGATGCAGCGCCGGAATAGAGCGGGCCGGTTCGGCCGGCGATACCGTTACTGCTTCGCCATCGGGCACCGCTAAAATAGCAAAGGCTTCTTCCGATAACCCCAGCTGCTGACAACCAACAATATTGGTGTCGTCTACCACATTCAGACTGGCGAGGATTTTCTTGCCTCTGGCCTGCACTTCTATTTTCGCCAGCGCCTGAAAACCTTCAGCCCGGTATATCTCGCATTCGCGGTGCAGATAAGCGACGTTTTCACGGTAGGTGTCGATACCCACCCGCTTTACCGTAAGCTGCATGCTTTTACTGCTATCTGCTTTGCTAGTTTCTGCTTTGCCTGACGCTGTCATACTGCTGTCTCAAAAGGCTTTTAGTTAATCTAGCCGCCAACGGCCGCTGTGCCAAGCACTTTACTGATTATCTGCTACCGCTTTGCGACAGATCAGTTTATGCACCACATAAAAAAGGCGCGGTGCCAGACACCACGCCTTGTTCAGAGACTATGCAGCAGGCTTATCTGGCCCCCGGCTCGGCAAATTTAGTTACCCAATCTTTTACCTGGTTATACCAATAAATGGAGTTATTAGGCTTTAAAATCCAGTGATTTTCATCCGGGAAGTAAATCATCCGCGATTCGACACCACGGCTTTGCAGGGTGCGGAACAATTCAAAGCCCTGCCCTACCGGGACCCGGTAATCGAGCTGGCCATGAATAACCAAGGTGGGGGTAGTGAATTTGTCTGCATAGTAATGCGGCGAAATCGCTTTGTAGATGTCCGGATTATCCCAGTAGCCGCCAAAGCGGGTGGAGTGCACAGCAAAATCAGCAGCCATTTGCGAGTACATGTTGTATACCGCGGCATGAATTAACAGCGCCTTAAACGGATGCTCGGTGCCCAGTAATATCGAGGTTAAATAGCCACCATAGCTGGCACCACCGGCTACCATCCGCTCGGTGTCAATCCAGCTTTGGTTTTCAAACCACTTGGTAGCCGCCTGAATGTCGGCCAGCGGCTTAGTGCGCCAATCGGGATTAATAGCGTCGGCAAAATCCTGGCCGAAACCACTGGAGCCATGAAAGTTAGGCCAGGCAGCCACATAGCCCCAGGAAGCAAAGGTTTGCGAGTTCCAGCGGTAGCTGAAACTGTCGGTAAAGGCATTGTGCGGGCCGCCATGGATCAGCATAAATAGCGGGTATTTTTTGCTCTTATCAAAACCCTGCGGGTAATGCACCCACATTTGAATGTCTTTACCTTCAGCGCCTTTATAAGTTACTGACTCGTAAGTACCCAGCTCAACCTTGGCTAAAATGTCGTCGTTAAAGCTATCCAGCCGGCTGGTATTGCCGTTGCGTGGATCTACTTTTACCAGCCGGGCTGGATATAAAAAGCTGTCGTTGGTGGCAATCAGGCTGTTACCGGCCTGCGCCGGCTGGCCAAAACTGGTTGCTTTGGTAATGGCGCGCGGCTTACCGCTACGGGCATCGATGTAGTACAAGCGACGACTGGCAGCATCGTCGATACTGGCGTAAAAGCCGCGGCCATCTTTGGCCCAGCTAAAACTGCTGACCGAGCGATCCCAGTCGCCGGTCAGTAGCCGGCTGGTATTTTTCGCCAGATCGTAGATCATTAAACGGGCAGTATCAGCATAAAAACCATGAATCAGCTGGCGGCTGAAAGCCAGGCTTTTGCCGTCAGGGCTGAATTGCGGGTTGCTGTCAGGCGCCTGATTATCTTTGGTCAGGTTTTCAGCAGTATCAGAACCTATCCGGCTTAAGAAAATATCAATTTTGGCATCAACCTGGTTGTCCCAGCCGTTGGCATTAAAGGCAATGTATTGCTCTTTACTATCAATGTCATAACTGGCTGCACTCTGGCTGGAGCGGGGTAACTGATAACCCAGTGGCTGGGTAATTGCCTGAATATCACCGCCGCTCGCCGCAATACGAAACACATGGGCCTGGCGGCTTTCATCCAGCCAGTGATCAAAATGCGAGTAAGGCAACGCATTCCACTGCCGGGCTGACATTTTGCTGTCTTTATTAGTTTTAAGCTGGGTTTTCATCTCATCCCAGTTTTTATCTGGCCATACCCGGCTGATAAAATACAGGTGCTGGCCCACCCACTTTATGCCATACACGCCGGTTGGTACTTCAGTTAAGCGCCGTGCTTCGCCCGGGCCCTGCATAGGTAACAGGTAAATCTGGCCGGCATCATCTTTGTCACGCTGGCTGATAAACGCCAGGGTTTTGCCATCCGGCGAGAAAGTCGGCTCACTGGCCCGCAGCCCTTCAGCCGTTAACGGCGTTTGCTGTTTGCCATCGGCACTAAACAGCCACAAGCGGCCATTGGCTTTGTCGGCGGCCACATCGTAGCCAGTAACCGGTGCCACGATATGCTTGCCATCGTCTGACACCACAGGCGAGCCAATACGTTGCATTTGCCATAAGCGCTCTACGCTAAGGCGGGTATCGTCGTTGTTGTTTTCACTGGCCAATAGCATGCCTGGCAACAGGCACAGCACCAGCATTAAATAAACTGCTCTCATCGGTAAGACTCCATGATAGTTATTATTGCTGCTAAAAATAGCACAGTCAGTAAATTACCGGCGGTAGTAAGCGACAAAACAATGGTATTTTAGCGATAAATTCGTTGAGATAGCACTGGTTTTAAATTATCTTGGGCACTGACTACGAGTACTGGGCTTTTTGCTAAATGCCATTAAGGCCGCTAAAAAAATTCGCATTGCCTTTTTGGTGCATCGTATCGATTGCAGTTATCCAGCAAATTTATGCTGTCGAAAAGGCGCTTCTGATCAACTTTAAGCTGTTCGAGCGCTACGCCGGACAGTACGTTTCTGCGCCTCTGACTATGCCATCGAAGTGGCAAACCCTGTTAGTGTCAGCTTCAACCCTGCCGGTGAATGACCAGCTTAGCGCGGTCAATACGTTTTTGCATCAGTCTTTAAGCTATGTACCAGACAGCCTGCTATATGGTATGGAAGACTACTGGGCCAGCCCGGCTGAACTGTTTACCAGCCAACAAGGTGATTGCGAAGATTGGGCTATTGCCAGCTATGTCAGTTTACGGGCCCTGGGCATACCTGATGCTCAGCTGCGCCTGGTTTACGTTCGGGCTAGAATTGGTGCAGAGAACAGCGGTTTAAGCCAGGCCCATATGGTGCTTGCTTATTATCCTGATACCGGTGCTGAGCCCCTTATTTTAGATAGTTTAATTCAGGCTATTTTGCCCGCGTCTGCCAGGCCTGATCTAACGCCGGTATTTAGTTTTAACGCCACCGGATTATGGGCTGGCAGCGGCAATCAGAAATCAAAACAAAGTGCTACCGCGCGTTTATCCAGATGGCGCGATCTTGTGCAACGATTAGAACTGCAAGGTATTGTATTGTAATGCCTACAACAAACGGGTTAAGGGGTGGGTAATGTCTCTCATTAAGCAATTATGGATTGCCATTATTGTTATCGTGCTATTGGCCTTTGGCAGTAGTTTTTTTATCAGTGCTTATCAGACTAAGAACTATCTGGCAGAGCAGCTACAGGTAAAAAACATCGATAATGCAACGGGCATGGCATTGACTTTATCTCAGATGGATAAAGACCTGACCACCATTGAACTGATGCTGTCTGCCCAGTTCGACACCGGTTATTACCGCCGTATTGCCCTGAGAGATGTTGCCGGCAATATCGTGACTGAATTCAGCTTACCGGCCCAACAGGTTAATGCGCCGCAGTGGTTTATCCGGCTGTTGAATTTTGAGATTAAACCCGGCATTGCGCAAATTCAGGACGGCTGGCAGCGCTTTGGTACTATCGAGCTGGAAAGCCAGACTGATTATAGCCTGGTGGCATTATGGCAAATAACTAAAGACCTGGCGCTGGGCTTTCTGATTATTGCGATGGGCTGCGGCGTGACAGGCAGTATTTTACTAAACCGGGTACGCGGGCCACTGAATCAGGTGGTGACCCACGCAGAAGCCCTGGGTAACAGACAGTTTATTACTAGTGATGAACCGGCGACGTTTGAATTAAAACGGCTGGTTGCAGCAATGAACCGGTTAACTGGCCGGGTGCGTTTTATGCTGGAGCAGGAGCAAAAACAACTTGACCATCTGCAACGCCAGTATGAACTGGACCAGGTTACCGGCGCCTTTAACCGGGACTATAGCGCCAGCTGGCTTGAAGGCTACTTTAACAATGCAGACCGTAGCGAAGTAAGTAGCGTATTTATGCTTCGGGTAACGAACTTGCAAGGTATTAATCTGCAATTTGGCCGGGCCGAAACCGATGTATGGTTAAAGCAAATGGTGAACGTTTTGCAGCAGTATCATGGTGTGCGTCTGGTCAGCAGATTAAACGGCAGCGATTTTTTTATTATTGCTGATCAGGTGGCTACCACCACCTCGATGTGTGGCCAGCTTGTTGACCAGCTTAACAACAGCTGCCTGCTGGATGAGAACCATAACACAGCCCCCGTTTTACTGGTTGGGTTGTCGCTTGATGCCGTCAACAGCCGGCAGCAAACCCTGTTGCAGTTAGATGCGATGCTGGTTGAAGTTGAATCTGTCCCGCCGTTACAGAGCAAAATATTGCAGCAATTGCAGCCTTACGACACCCTGGCGGATGCCACGGCATGGCTGAAAGCAATCAAACAGGCTATTGATTCAGAACGTATTATGTCTAAAGTTTATCCGGTGCAACTGCGTGATGGTAACTTGCTGCACCAAGAGGCCATGTTGCGGGTAAGCATTAATAATGAATGGTTATCGGCAGGCCAGATTTTGGGTTGGGCCAGACGCTATCAGTTCACCAGCCAACTGGACATCGCGATGATAAATCGTGCTCTTAGCCAACTTGCTGCGGATGAAACCTTGCAGCTGGCTATCAATATATCCGATCAGACCCTGACCACAGTGGCGGTGCATTATCAACTGTTAACTTTACTACAGACATTGCCAAAGACTGTGTGTCAGCGCTTGTCACTGGAATTTGACGAGCGACTGGTGATTAAACATCAGTTGTTATTTATCAGTTTTGCCCCGGCGTTAAAAGCACTAGGAGTAAGTGTCGGCCTCCAGAAATGTGGTTATGCTATTAACAATATTCAGGATTTAGAAAAGTTAGGCATTGATTACTTAAAAATTGATTCCGCTATAGTATTGCGTTACAAAACCCCTGAGGCTGCTAAGATTTTGACTAGCTTGATAAAACTGGCGCACGCCTTAAGTTTGACAGTGATAGCAGAGGGTGTAGTTTCAGCAGAAGACATTAAAGGCTTGTATCAGCTGGGATTCGATGGCCTGACCGGCCCGGGCATTGCCTGACACCGGTTCAGGGCATAATGCTGTCGTCTGCTTCTTCATCAAGCAAGTCTAACGTTTTCATATTATGGCGTAAGGTTTTTCTGTTTAACAATTTTACCTGCGCCGCCATTGGTAATTCGGTAAATTTTATTGTGCCATTGGCGGTAAGCAGCTCAACTAAATCTTCCAGCACCCGGGCTAACTCTGCGTCAGAATGTTGCAGCTTTTTGCTATGGCTCAATTCTTTATTAGCCAGTTCGTACGCCGGAATATTTTTCTGCATAAACCGCAGTAGCTCTGGATCATTGTTTGACACAAATTCAGGATACTCAGCTGACTGCTCTATGCTCAATCCGATTATTTTATTATCACTGGCGCGTTTAACGTACATCAGAGCATCCCTCTAAAGAAGCATGATTAGTTGTAATCGATCTTTAATACCCAGCTTAGCAAAGGTCGCAGTAAGGTGTTGCTTGACTGTTCTTTCTGTAATAAATAAATTTTCGGCGATATTTTTATTGCTCAGCCCCTGGCGGGCAAGGCTTGCCACTTCATACTCTCTTTTTGACAGCCGGCTTTCAAAAGACTGCCAACTTTGTTGCGATGGAATGACCTTTGATAAAAACTGGTTTAGCTGATTAAGCAGAGTTGCCGGGATCCACAACGCACCGCTGTTTACCGTGTTAACTGCCTGCACGAAGTTGACACTGCTACTGCCAGCATCTATATAGCCTTTGCCGCCTAACGTCAGCGCAAGTTGTAATTCTGTAATGTTCAGCTGCTGACTAATCACAATAATAAGCTGACTGGCACTAAGCTGTTTTACCAGGGTTTGCCAGTCGATGCGGGCACTGTGGATTAACACCACGCCACCGGCCTGCAGGGCGTTAGTCGCTGCGTCAGGATAGGTATAAATTGTGGGTTCACTGAACGCTGAATGCCAGCTGGACGCTTTAAAACCCGGCGCAGTATAAATAACTACCTTTGCCATCTGTCCGCTACCTCTCTGTCATCGCGTTACTTTTCGCTCTGAGTAATGGTTTAAGTAAGTAAGACAATACCGTGCGCTTGCCGGTAACAATATCTACCTGTACGGTCATGCCTGGCAAAATAGTTAATCTGTCATCCAATCTTTGACTGGCCGTACTTAACCTGACAACATAATAGGTATTGTCTTTCTCGTCGGTTACCGTGTCAGCACTGATATGGCTGACGGTTGCTTGCAAACCACCAAAAATAGCAAAGTCATACGCGCTTATTCTGATAGTAGCCTGTTGTTCCAGCTGAATAAAAGCAATGTCTCTTGGTGATATTCTGGCTTCAATCAGTAAGGTGTCATCCAGCGGCACTATATCCAGTATATCCCGGCCCGGGGTTAATACCCCGCCAACCGTATTAATATGTAGCCGCTGAATGGTTCCGCGCATTGGCGACTTAACCTCAGCTTGCTGTACCATATCAACCAGGCCGGTTTGTAATTCGGCTAAGGCGGCCAGTTTGGCACGGGATTCTGACAATTGATTACGCCAGCGGTTAAGTACCATTAGCTTAATTTCGTTCTGTTTATTTCGAGCCTCCTGCAAAGCAGATTCTGCCCGGGCGACGTTGGCTTCAGCCCGCTTTGTTTCGCCGCGCGCTCTGGCGACATCACGCTCCAACCGCAAAATATCGATATCAGACACTGCCCCAGAGGCCCGGAGTGGCTTAGTTACCGTTAGCTCCTGGTTGGTAAGCTCAAAGGTTTGACTGTACTGAAACAGGGCCGCTTTGGCTTCCAGTAATTCCTGTTGTCGTTGCTGTTGCTGTTCAGTCTGCACAGCAAGTTGCTCGTTTAATTCAGCCAGACTGTTGTGGTAGAGCTGTATTTCGTGTTGCAACCTTTCGGGAGCGTATATCTTAAGATGTTCCGGAAACTGCGGTTCAGTTTCGTTGGTAAGCGCAATAAGCCTGGCGACCTCGGCCTCCAGGGCATAAAACTGTGCCATATTTTCAGCCAGGTTTGATGCAGAGCGTGTAGAGTCGACTTTCAGCAACACTTGACCAGCCTCTACCACCTGCCCTTCGCGTACCATAATTTCAGTAACCAGGCCGCCATCCAGCGATTGGATAGTTTGTAATTGCTGCGAGGTAACCACTTTACCGTCGCCTCTGGCGATTTCATCGAGTGGTGCCAGGGCTGCCCAGATCAGCAATACCACAACCGCCAGGGCAATTGCATAGAGCAACCGCCGTGCAGATAAGGGAGACTGCGCAATACGTGCCCATTCCGCCTCACTCACCCAATCTTTGGAATACTTTGATGTTGGGTTGCTCATGTACTGGTGCCCATAATTCTGCCCTGACGCAACGCTTCCATCACGGTATCTTTCGGGCCGTCTGCAATAATTTTCCCGTTGTCGATGACGATAATTCTGCTCGCTAAGGAGAGCAATGGGCTGCGGTGGGTAATCAGCAACATGGTTTTCCCCTGTGCATAGCCTCCTAAATGCTTCCGAAAGGCTTCTTCACTGCTGTGATCCAACGCTGCTGTTGGTTCATCCAGTAACAGTATGGGCGGATCGTTATACAAGGCCCGGGCGATAGACACGATTTGTTTCTGGCCTCCTGACAGATTCTGGCCTTTCTCTCCTACCTGCATTTCAAAGCCCGCCGGGTGTCGACTAAGTAACTGACTTAAGCCGGAGATATTACAAATATTCAGAAAATGCTCGGCACTTTTCGAAGGGGCAGCCAGTTCGATGTTATAGCGCAGCGTACCACTGAATAGAGAGATATCCTGGGGAACGTAGCCGATATTATTTCTTACCTGATGAATGTCTAACTGACTGATATCGATACCATCCAGCAGAACCTGGCCTTCTGTTGGCTCGTGCAGGCCCAGAATTAGCTTTTCTAAGGTTGATTTGCCTGAGCCGTTGCGACCGAGGATTGCCACATGCTCGCCTGGCTCGATGCAGAAGCTGACATTATGCAATGACGGTAAATCGCCATCCTGGTAACTGAAGCTCACCCGCTTAAATTCTATTTTGCCCTGCAATAATGGCTTGCTGATAGTGTTTTGGCTGGCATCCTGCTCAGACGGATATTGCATCAATACGTTAAGATTGTCATAAGCTGATGAAGCGTAATGAAATTGTGCCAGTAGTCCGGCAGCCTGGCTAACAGGGGCTAAGGCCCTTGATGACAATAAAAACACCGCGATCAGGCTACCTTGGGTAAGGTTGCCATCAATCAGCAAATAGACACCAGTAATAATAACCGCGACACCAACTAACTGCTGAATAAACGCCGTGAAATTGCTGACCGATGCCGACACTGATCGCATTTTGGCGCCATTGTGGGCGCAGCTTAACGATAGCTGTTCCCACTTGTACTGGATGTTAGTTTTAACATTGCTGGATTTTGCCGTTTCCAGCGAACCAATGGCTTCAATTAAAGTGGCATTGCGCTCTGCTGCTGATTTTGCTGACTCGTCAGACAAAAACTTCAGTTTACGCTGCGCAAAGTAAGCATAAATCAGGGAAATAACAGCACCGATAATAATCGGGAAAAGCAATGGCGGGCTGATAAGGGCGATAACAACACAATACAGCAATACGAAAGGTAAGTCGGCCAGCGCGACGATGGTTAACGAGCCGATAAAACTTCTTACTGCTTCAAAAGATTGAACAATTGAAGCGAAAGCCCCGGTAGACTGCGGCCGGTTTTTCAGCTTCATTGACAATACTTTGTCCATAATGGCTGAGGACATCATAACATCAGTTTTACTGGCGGCTAAATCGACAAAATGATGCCTCAATAGTTTTAACACTAAGTCTGCAATCAGTACTATGGTGATGCCTGAGGCTAACACCCATAAGGTATGGGTAGCAAGGTTTGGCACAACTCTGTCGTACACATTCATCACAAACATCGGCATCGACAAGGCAAATAAGTTGATCAGAATAGCGGCAAGCAGAACATCCCGGTACAAGGAGCGGTTTTGCTTAACAACCCCCCAGAACCAATGTAAATGCGCTGGCAGCTTAAAATGGTTAGTTTTTTGCTCTGCATCGGTTTTCGGCCGTACATAAAATACAGTACCCGTATACTCCTTATTCAGCTCATCAAGACTGACCGTTGAGACACTATCAGGCAGCTCTGGATAGCTTATAACCAGCTGTTTTTTTTCATGATTTATCTGGTGAACTAAACAGGCTTTGTTATCTTTCAGGGTTATTATAGCCGGCAACAAAGCCACGTTGAGTTGGAGCAACGGCCGTTGCAGTATTTTTGATGCGAGTTTGGCACGGTCTGCCGCCCGGTTAAAAACAGCTGGGGTAAGCATGTTGTCAGTAAGTGGCAAGCCACTGATTAACGCTGCCGGGCTGACCGTATGCTGGTGAAATTCACATATATAGAGTAATGCTTCAAAAAGCGGCCCACCGGTATGTTGGTTATCTGGGATCAATGGGCATCTTCCTGTATCAGTTGTCTATTATTCATCCCGAAGCACGCGGCGTTCATCCCTGGCACGCACTACCGCTTCTATCCGCCGATTTACATTGTGAGCAGCTTCAGTATCAGCGTCAGATAGTCTTTGGCTTGAACCAAAACCTTTGGTAACAATGCGCGCTTCATCAATATTAAATTGCTCTACCAATACCATTTTCACCGCATCAGCACGCTGCTTCGATAATAGATTGTTATACCAGGCAGCGCCCTGCGCTGAAGTATGGCCATTAATTTCGGTATTTGTATTCGGGTAGCGCCGTAAAAATGCAGCGAAATCGGCAATATCTGAAAAGCTATCTTCGTTTATAACGCTGGAGTTATGCGCGAATTTAATTTCCAGGGTGAAATTCACCATCTTTTCGGTAAAAATTGAACACCCTTTGGCATCGACTTTATCGGTTGGCGGAGTATCCGGGCAATAGTCAGCAGAATCTTTAACAGAATCATTGTCGGCATCATTATTCATGTGCAGACTGTCATAAACATCAATAGCAGGACATGCGGTCTCTGGGTCCACTGTGAGCTTTTCAGCGCCAAGTTCAGTTAATGAGGGCCAGGTGTCAGACGCCAAACCCAGGGTGTTAAGTAAGGTACCCATCCCGGCAAGTGTTCTGGCTTTAGCCACACTCAGGCTGTAACTGGCCGCAAGGTAAGCTCTGCTGGCCTGGAAATACTCATTCTCAGAATCCAGTACGTCCAGCAGCGAACGCTGGCCAATATCAAACTGTTGCTTATAAGCTGTTCTCACTTTGTCTGATGACAACCTGTGTTGATTTAACAACGGTAATTGTTCAAACAACTTACTACTGTCATTGTAAGAAATCTGAATAGTTTGGCGGATATTTAAGCAAGCTTGATCTCTCAGCTCCTGCGCAAGGTTAATTTCTGAGTAAGCACGTTTTAGCGTGGCATTGTCGCGGCCACCATTGTAAAAGTTATACTTAATTTCAATACCAACTCGTGCTTCGTTTTGATCGGTTCTCAGCCCAATATCTGAGTAGTTTTGATAGCCATAACTACCAACTAAATTAACAGAAGGTTTGAAATTAGATTTTTCAGTTTTTGCAGCAAACTCAGCCGCTTTAATATTTCTAAGCGCTGCATGGTAGGCAGGGCTGCTCTGGTAAGCCTGCCGCAGTGTCTGGCTTACTGAACCTGGCAGAGCATCTGAAATAACAATGTCGCTCATTTCTGCTGACGGTAGTTCGCCAACCACTCTCAGGTAACGAGTGGTGACATCATGCAGGTTAGAGGTTTCGGTAATAACATTGCTTTGTGCCAGCGATACTCGGCCACTTATTTGTTCTAAATCAGCGAGTTTAGCTACACCAGCTTTAGCACTGCTTTCAATTTGGCGATACACTTCAAAATGCTTATTCAAGTTGTCCTGAGCCAGGGCAACCAGTTTACGCTGTGCCAGCACGTCCTGATAAGCTCTGTAAGCTTCTAAAGCGACATTTTCAGCTGTTTCCAAAAGATTAAAATAGGCGACTAACTGAAAGTTAGAAAAACGATTAACTTCAGAGCGGGTACGACTGCCATCATACAACATCTGAGTAAGTGAAAGCCGGGCATAGGCACCATCATATTCTCTGACAAAACCATAATTTTGTCTTTGATATTGATATCCTACTGTACCATCAATAGTAGGTTTGTAACCTGCACGGGCAGCATTAACATTTTCACCTGCAGCCAGAAATTCATGCCATTTAGCCAACACATCAGGGTTTTTCTCAATAGCCGATTTTGTAGCTTCCTGAACGGATGGAGCAGAGAAACCGGGTATGGTAAAGGTGGCTAGTGCCAAAAGAATAAAAAATTGAAGTCCCTTCCAGGTAAGTGCAGCTTTCACTCGATTTGTGTCCTTTAAATAACAAACTACTAAATTGTGTAAATTATATCCTAAGGTACACTTTGCTGGCTACTGCTGTTAACAAATCTGTTTTTACTTTAGTAAATTAAACTGTACCGAGGTCCAATGGTTTTGCCATACCTTCTGCCATAAAATACAACTCATAAAGGTTTATTTATGGATATTACATATTATGTCAAAAATCGTTGCTCAAGTTGTTGAAGGTATTGTCGAAGTTAAATCTGCTGATGGTGAGGTAAAAATACTTCAGCAAGGTGATATGCTGATGCCTGGTGATACAATAATGACCGCAGACAACGGCTCGGTTGTTTTGACATACCTGAATGAAACCGTGGCCATAGCTGAAGACCAGACTATTGTTATCTCTGACAGTTGGTTACAAACCGATATTTCGCCAGAAGATTCTGTTGTTGATATTAATACTGCTGAAGACATTTTGGCGGTACTAGACGAAGAAGGCGATTTACTTGAACAACTAGAGGCAGCTGCCGCAGGTGGTGCTGGTTCTGCAGAGAATAGTGGTAATAGCTTTGTCAGATTGACCCGGATTGTTGAATCTAACGATTCGACCTTGTTGGCACCGGGTACATTTACGACAACTGACCCTGTTGTTGACACACCGATAGCAGAGACAGCTGTTCAGGCTGGCGAAGAGTTGGCACCGGAACCAGCAATTATTCAGATTGACAATGTAACCGCTGATAACATAATCAATGCTGCGGAAGCGGCCGGCACCCTTACGGTTACCGGTAGCGCCAGCGGCGGTAATATCGCCCCGGGCGATGTGGTGACCATGATCATCAATGGCACCACCTACACCACCACCGTCCAGGCCGATGGTAGCTGGAGTGTCGAGGTGGCTGGCAGTGATTTGGCCGCCGATACTGAATTTGATGTGGTGGTGACGTCCAGCGATGCGGCTGGCAATACTGTCGAGTCGACCGGCACCTCCACCCATACTGTGGATTTAGCAGCGGATGC
>NZ_KB907729.1:24919-53333 GCF_000382165.1 Arsukibacterium perlucidum DSM 18276
CTACACCACCACCGTCCAGGCGGATGGTAGCTGGAGTGTCGAGGTCGCCGGCAGTGACTTAGCCGCCGATACCGAGTTTGATGTCACCGTCAGCTCATCTGATGCGGCTGGCAATACGGTTGAAAGCATTACCACCTCGACGCATAGCGTTGATGACACCGCTCCATCTCTGGATATCACTACTGGCTCAACTACCTTAGCTGCCAATGAGTCGACCACTGTAACCTTTACCTTTAGTGAGCAAGTTACTGGTTTTGACTTATCAGATATTGTAGTAACAGGCGGAGTTTTAACTGGCTTAACGCAAGATCCAACCAATCCAAATATCTGGACTGCGACTTTCATAGCAAATGGAACAGAAGCAATATCAATAGCGGTTAATAATGGCAGTTACAGCGACTCAGCTGGTAATGCCGGCGCAGGTGACAGCGCGTCAATTAACAATACACCAATTGCTAATAGTTCCAACTTTACTGTCAATGAAGATAATGTATTAACGGCCAGTGTTCTTACAAATGATGTCGACGTTGATGGCAACCCTCTAGTCGTGCAAAGCTTTATTGTAAATGGCGAGACTTATCTTGCCGGTTCCGTGGTTGTCATTGAGAACCAGGGATCTTTACAATTAAACGCCAACGGCGACTTTACCTTTACGCCTGCTGTCAACTGGAGTGGCACGCTGCCAACAGTTACCTACACCATTTCTGATGGCCAGGGTGGTAATTCATCAGCAGCACTTAATATTACTGTTGCACCTGTTGCCGACGCCGCCGTGTTACAAGTTTCAGATGCAGTGTCAACAAAAGTTGGTGCAACCTCTATCACAACAGGCGCTAATGGAACTCTGACTGGTTCAGGCTTAAGCCAGGCTTCGCTTGAGCAGGCATTGGGCCTGGCAAGTGGTTTTCTGGATAGCTTTGCTGCGCCAGCCGGCGCGTTAAATGACCCTGGTAACATTGATGCGATAGATGGAAACTTTACTTCAAGCACGGTCAACCTAAATGCAGGCATGGCTGTTGGCTTCGACTGGCAGTTTATTAACGGCGAGAACCTGATCGCTGAAATACAGAGCGGCTACAACGATTTTGTGTTAGTGATTATCACGGCACCAGATGGTAGCAAGACAACCCAACTGATTACTTCATCTGAATTTTGGGGTGCTGCAGTCAACGGTAATGGCACTTTTAACTTCACCGCCACTCAAGACGGAGAGCACAAGTTTGACTGGGTTATTATAAACGGCAGAGATAGCGGCAAAGATTCTCAGTTAAATTTATCTGCTTCTACTATCACCGTTGATGGTATCACTTACGGCGATATGGTTGATCTAACCATTAATGCTGCTGTAGTTGATGCCAGCGAAAGTCTGTCAATAGCCATTACCGGTGTTCCAGCTGACGCAATACTAACAGCAGGTATTAAAAATGCGGATGGCAGCTGGACGCTAACCCAGGCTGAGCTTGAGGGGTTAAGTATACTTACTCCGGTTGGATACACTGGTCAGTTAAGCTTGACTGTGACCGCAACAACAACGGATGGCGCATCCAGCACATCGGTATCCGACATTATTACCATTGATTTGTCGCAAACAACCAATAGCGTTTTATCAGGTAATGATTCGGCGCAAACCATTACGGGGACTGATGCTGCCGATCTGATTATGGCATATGGCGGTAACGATGTTATTAACGCGGGCCTTGGCAACGACACTATTAATGCGGGAATTGGTAACGATGTGTTAATTGGTGGATTGGGTAATGATACGCTGACAGGGAGTGCGGGCGCG
The DNA here is from genome assembly GCF_000382165.1 of Arsukibacterium perlucidum DSM 18276. Classification (GTDB taxonomy): domain Bacteria; phylum Pseudomonadota; class Gammaproteobacteria; order Enterobacterales; family Alteromonadaceae; genus Alishewanella; species Alishewanella perlucidum. The sequence continues at coordinate 26,706 of NZ_KB907729.1, forward strand.
GATGTTTTCGTTTGGAATCTGGGTGACCAGGGTAGCGATACTGCTGCTGTGGATACGATTACTGATTTCAATACGGCAGAGGGCGATGTCATAGACCTGCGAGACTTACTGCAGGGAGAAAATAGCGAAAACATTACTGATTACCTGAGTTTTAGTATTAGCGGCGGAAATACCACCATTAATATTAAGCACACAGGTGCAGGCAGTATTACCCAGCAGATTGTGCTTGAGGGTGTAGACTTAAGTAGTTTTGGTACTGATACTCAGGCCATTATCGACAATCTGATTAACAATGGTCACCTTAGGATTGATGGCTAAATCTACTGTAATTCGTAAAGAGCAGTAAACTAAACAGGCGCATTAAGCGCCTGTTTCTTTATAACTGATTAATTGGCACCTTTAAGTACGTTGTGCCATTTTGCTCAGCCGGCGGCAGCTGGCCGGCGCGAATATTCACCTGCACCGACGGTAATATCAGCCGCGGCATGGCCAGAGTGGCATCACGAGCTTCGCGGCGTTTAACAAAATCAGCCTTACTGACCCCACCACTGACATGAATATTATGCTGCTTTTGCTGGCCGACACTGGTCAGATACTCGTGGTTGCGGCCATCTGGCGGATAATCATGGCAGATATACATTTCAGTATCATCAGGCAGCGCTAATAGCTGCTGGATAGAATCAAATAAGGTTGCGGCGCTACCCCCCGGGAAATCACAACGGGCAGTACCGACATCCGGCAAAAACAGGGTGTCACCAACAAAGGCAGCCTGCCCGTTAATAATGTAAGCCAGATCGGCCGGGGTATGGCCTGGCAAGTGCATCGCCCGGATAGTCATTTCGCCCACCTGCAGGGTGTCGCCATCGGCAAACAAATGGTCGAACTGCGAGCCATTGGGCAGAAATTCTTTTTCCAGGTTAAACACATCTTTAAAAATAGCCTGCACCTGGGTAATTTCAGCACCAATGGCCACCTTTGCACCCAGCTTATTGCGTAAAAACGGCGCCGCTGATAAATGGTCAGCATGAGCATGAGTTTCCAGCAGCCACTCCACCTGCATATTATGCTGCTTCACATAAGCCAGCATCTTTTCGGCACTGGCCGTGCTGGTGCGGCCGGCTTTATAGTCAAAGTCCAGTACCGGATCAATGATCACAGCTTTGCTGGTGGCGTTATCACTCACCACATAGCTGAAAGTTTCACTGTCGTTATCTAAAAAAGCCTGTACCTGATAACTCATAATGGTTGCTCTCCAAATGTGTTACTAAATCATCTGATAATAAGTATATACTAATATAGTATAAGCTTATAACAATTTGAAATAACTTTAACTGATTAAATTCATCATTAAAACCACTTAAAAGCTGAAAACCTTTATCTCAGGCGATAACATCAGACCAGCAATATCATCAGGCCGCGCCGCAATGACATAGTAATTCACTCTGCTTGATAACAAAATTTCAGGGTTAGTTGGCAGGGACTTGCCAGGCCACGCCGGCCGGTACCCGGTAACTCCAGGGTAGGCCGGAGTTGCGCCAGCCATCGACTGCCCGCACGCCTTGCGACGGCCCTTGTTTCAGGGTATTACCTTCAAAGCCGTCAGTAACAGACCAGACATTGCTGTAACCGTAATCTGCTAACCGGTCGACGGCCGGCGCACTGCGGGTGGCACCGCTGCGGCACATTATGATAATGGGGGTATTTTTACTGGCGCCCAGAGCAGCCAGGCGGCTAAGCAGCTGCTGGTCAAAATCCGGGTTCGGCCGCATTGGCCAGCTTTGGCTTTGCTCACTCCAGTTACGGGTATCGGTAAGCTGCCAGGGCACATGAATTTTGGTCGGGGTGGCAAAACCGGTGAATTTAATTTCGACCGGATCGCGCACATCGACCAGAATGGCATCCGGCTGTTGCTGCAGCATCTGGTAGGCCTCCACTGCATTAACATAGAGCCCTAATTTACTTTTAGTCAAATCCTGCGCCCACGCTGTGATGCCAGTAAAACAACTGGCTGCCAGTAAACCGGCCATCAATAGTTTCTTCATAGTGGCACTCCTTCTCTGACTTATTGCTCTCAACTTTTAGCCAGGCCAGACGCTTAAAGTGCTAGCTGCTGCCACTGCCGGCTGCTTATAAAAGCCGGAGCCTGATGCAATAACACTAAAACAAATTTACCGGCCAGCCACGGCTGGATGTTGGCCCATAAACGATCGGCCATAGCGTCATCCAGACCATTAAAAGGTTCGTCCAGCACCACCAGTTGTGGTGAGCGCAGTAATAACCGGGCCAGACACAACCGCCTGGCCTGGCCACCCGACAGCTGCTGTCCGGTATCGCCCAGCCAGCTATCCAGGCCCTGTGGTAAAGCCTGGGCCCAGTCAGCCAGTTCAACCTGTGCCAGCACCTGCCACAGCTTCGCATCGCTTATATCAGACAGCCCCAGGGTTAAATTGGCATACAGGGTGTCGGCCAATACGCTGTTCTGTTGGCTAAGGCAGGCACTGTGTTGCTGCATGGCTGACTCAGCAGCTGCCATTACCTGCTGCTGATCGATGTTGTAGTGACAACGGGCGCCAGCAGCTTCCGCCTCTGCCAGGGTTTCGGCCAGCAGCAAGCCGGCCAGGGTTGATTTACCACTTCCCGAGCGGCCGCTCACCAACCACCAGGGTTGCTGAGAACTAAAATCCAGTTGTAAGGGCACGGCCTGACTGGATGGCAGCCTGGGGTGAGCGGTCACCGTTAATTGCAGATGATGCCAGGGCGTTACTGGCAAAACCGAGGGCACAGAAACGGCTGGTAGTTGCTGCTGCGCCAGCGGATAAAGCCGCCCAGCGGCAAACCGGGTTTTACCCAGCTGGCTCAGCTGGCCGGGCAGTAACTGCAATAATTCGCCCAGCGCAAATACCGCCAGTACCAGCATCACGGCGATCGGCGCACTTAGCAAACCCGCGTTAAAGCCCGCTAAAGCCAGCAATGCTGCCAATACCACCTGCACACTGTGCAGACCATTCACCGCTAGCTGGGCATTAGCCTGCTGGCGGGCTATCTGCTGCTGCAGCTGGCCAAGTGTATGGCTGAACTGCAGCAATGCTTGCTGCTGGTGCCCCTGTAAGCGGGCAGCCGTTAACTCAGGCAGCCCCTGTAAATAGTTAATTACCGCAAGCCTGGCCTGATTAAACTCTGCCGCCAGTTGCTGACTAAGCGGCTGCTGATAGCGGATTAACAAGCTGAATATAATGCCGCAGCCAAACAGGCATAACAGCAGCAATAACAATGCGGCTGGCCCGGACCAGATACTGATCACAGCGCTTAGCAGCAATAAACTCAGTAACGCAGACAGCGGCGGTAACAGCAAGCGCAATAGCAGGTTATCCAGGCTTTCCAGATCTGCTGTCAGCCGGCTAAGCCAGTCAGCATTGGTTTGCTGAGCCATTGCCGTCGGGCTGAGACTGGCCAGTCCCTGAAACAACTGCTGGCGCACCAGTGCCAGTTGCCGCAGCACTGAATCATGGTTGTACAGCCGCTCCAGATAACGGCTGACGGTGCGGCCCAGTGCGAAAAAGCGGATACCACTGCCGGGTAAATACACATCCAGCGCCAGCATCGCCCCTGCTGCAACGCTGATCCCGGCCAGCGCAGTTGCGGTAATAAACCAACCCGACAAGCCCAGCAATGCCAGCCCGAAAGCGGCCGTGGCAAATGCCAGCAGCGCACCGGTGCCTATGCGTCGGCGCTGCTGCCACAGTAGCTTTTTACTCCAGTAGGCCAGCGTACCGGCTTTGGCCTGGCGCTTGTCAGCGGCTGAGTTGGCGTTCACGCCTTCACGCTTCATGCTGCACCTGCGATAATGCTGTCGCTGTGGTTAACTCAGTTGCTGTGTCTTTGGTTGCAGCAGTAAGCTGCCAATGCTGATCGGCCAGCGCCTGCAGCGCCGGATCGTGGCTGACGATAATCAAGATAGTGTTCGGTTTTAACTGGCGCAGCACATTAATCACAATATCCTGGCTCTCGTTATCTAAGCTGGCAGTAGGTTCATCCAGCAACACCACTGCCGTTGGCGCCAACAACACCCGGGCCAGTTGCACGCGTTGCAGCTGACCACCGGATAGCCCCTGCCCCTGCTCGCCTATCTGGCGGTGCAGGCCGGTATCTGCGATCAGCTCAGCCAGGCCAAGTTCACTGAGCACCTGGCGCATTTGCGGCTCTGTTGCCTCAGGCGCCAGCAACCGCAGGTTATCAGCCCAGCTGCCGGCAATAAGCCACGGCTGCTGTGGCAGGTAAGCCATAACCTGGCTCGCCAGCTCCTGTTGGTTTAAGCGGACACTGCCGCTGCAGGCAGGCAACAGGCCTGCCAGCGTCTGCAAAATAGTGGTTTTACCCAGCCCCGAGCTGCCACTGATCAGTAAACACTGGCCGGTGTGCAGCCTGGCGTTTAAGCCAGCCTGCAGCCGGGCTGCACCCGGATAGCCAACGGCTAACTGACTAATCAGCAGTTGCTGAACAATTGGTGCTGCCGGTGTTGTGGTGGTTGCAGTATCTGCTGCAGTAGGTTGAAAGTCGCTGCGGCTAAGCAGTGGCGCTAACTGGTTAGCCGCGGCCAACGCTGATGCCTTGTCATGATAAAATTGGGCAAAACTGCGCAGCGGCTGGAAAAATTCCGGCGCCAGCAACAAAATAAATAAGCCGGAAAACAAGGTTAGCCCCGCCGCCGGGCCCCAGTTAATTGCCCCTAACAAACCAAAGCCGATATACAGCGCAACACTGGCAATGGCCACGCTGCTGAAAAACTCCAGCACGGCTGAGGATAAAAACGCGACTTTCAACGTGCGCATCACCACCTGGCGGTACTGATCACTGCGGCTGGCCACTTCGGTCCGGCTGGCGGCCACAGCCTGCAGTCGTTTAATGGTGGCAAGCTGACGAATTCGGTCTAAAAAATGGCCAGCCAAACGTTGGCGTAATAAAAAATGCCGCTGATTAAGCTGTTCAGCCCCCATGCCAACCAGTGCCATAAACAGCGGGATCAGCGGCGCACTAAATAGCAACAGCAAGCCGGCCAGCCAGTCGGTATAAAATACCGCCAGCAGGATCAGCAACGGCGCCAGCACTGTTAAATATTGCTGCGGCCAGTAACGGGCTAAATAGCCATCGAAGGCGTCAACATCTTCCAGCCATTGACTGGCCAGTGCAGCAGGTGAATGCTGTGCCAGCTGATACACCGGACGATGCTGCCAGCTTTGCAGCAAGGCCCGGCGCAGGGCTTGCCGGCCAGCAGCGCTGGCATTACTGGCAAGTAATTCCTGAGCACGCAGTAACACTAAACGCAGTAACATCGCGGCCACTAACGCCGCCAGTAGCGCAGGCGATAACGTTAAGCCTGGTGTGGCCAGCAGCCCCTGATAAAGCAAGGTACACAGCAAATACCACTGCGCAATTAAGCATGTTGTCGCCAGGACGCCACAGGCTACGGTCAGCCGCAGCCAGCGTTGTTGCTGCTGGCTGAGAAAGCGCAGCAGCTCTGGCCCACTGCTGAAATCAGCAGCCATAGCGGCTATACCAGGCAAAACAGTTAATGATAACCACCTGCTTTAACTTTGCCTCTGAATATCCAGTAAGTCCAGGCGGTATAAGCCAGCACTATTGGTATCACAAACAGGAAGCCCAGCAGCAGGAATAACTGCGATTCAAATGCTGATGCGGCATCGTACAGAGTGTAATTTGGCGGCACCATATAAGGCCATTTACTGGCTAACAAGCCTAAGTAAGTAAACAGAAACAAACCCATGGTGGCGACAAAAGGCATGCCTTCCTGGCCTTTTCGCAACGCTTTAAAAATAGTGAAAGCACAATACAACGCCAGCACCGGCAATAACCAGATAGCACTGAAGCCGCTGAACCAGCGTTCTTTAACATAGGGGTCAACAAAGGGCGTGTAAACACTGATTATCGCAAATACCACCAGCACCATTAACAATAAACGTGGCGCCAGCTTGTATGCCCACTGCTGCACTTCACCTTCCGATTTCATAATCAGCCAGGTGGCGCCTAACAGCGCGTAACCGGCTACCAGCCCCAGCCCGGTGATCACGGTAAACGGGGTCAACCAGTCCATCGAACCGCCAACATAACGGAAGTTCTCGGTCTCAAAGCCCTGAATGTAAGCACCAACTACCGCGCCCTGGGCAAAAGCAGCCACAGTCGAGCCGCCGGCAAAGGCCCAGTTCCACAGGTACTTTGAGGTTTTCGCTTTAAAGCGAAACTCAAAAGCGACACCTCGGAAAATCAAGCCCGCCAGCAGTAAAAACACCCCGATGTACAAGGCCGGTAAAAACACTGAGTACACCAGCGGGAAGGCCGCCAGCAGGCCGGCACCACCGAGCACCAGCCAGGTTTCATTGCCATCCCATACCGGGGCGACCGAATTCATCATGACATCGCGGTGATGCTCGTCCGGAGCAAACGGGAACAAAATGCCCTGGCCCAAATCGAAACCATCCATCAACACATACATCATTACCCCAAAGGCAATGATGCCGGCCCAGATTAATGTTAAATCAAATGGCTGTTCCATTAGTTGTCTCCTTCTTCCAGGCTGGCATGGGCGGCAGAAAAAGGCCGCTTCGGACGTTCAAACTCTTGCTGCTCGTGCGGCTGGTTGGCTTTTTCAATCCCACCACGGAATACTTTCAGCAAGTAATACACCCCGGCACTGAATACCAGCGCATACACCACGATGTAGCCAATCAGGGTAAACAATGCCATACCGCCAGTCAGGGACGGCGTTAAGCCCTCGGCGTGGGTCATCTTCTCGTAAATTAACCAGGGCGCCCGGCCTGATTCTGTTACCACCCACCCTGCCAACACAGCAATAAAGGGGCTTAAGCTCATCAGACGCAGGCCTTGCAAGAAGCTGCGGCTATGCTGGTATTTGCCTTTGTAACGCAACAGCAAGCCCCAGATAGCAAACACCACCATTAACAATCCCATGGCTACCATGATCCGGAACGACCAGAACACAATAAACACCGGTGGTTGCATCTCTGGCGCCACTTCGTTTAAGCCCGGCACTTCGCCGTCCCAGTCGTGGGTGAGAATATAGCTGGCCAGCTTTGGTACTGACAATTCAAAATGATTGGTTTGCGCCTGCTGATCCGGAATAGCAAACAGGATCAGCGGCACCCCTTCTGCCGTTTGCCAGTTACCTTCCATCGCCGCCACTTTCATCGGCTGGTGTTTTAAGGTATTTAAACCGTGAAAATCACCGACGACCACCTGCAACGGCGCCAAAATTAACAACATCCACAGTGCAATCGACAAGGCTTTGCGATTAGTGGCAAATTCACGTTTTTGCAGGATAAACCAGGCACTGACCCCAGCAACTACCAGGGCTGCCGTCAAAAATGATGCCAGCGCCATATGAATAAAGCGGTAGGCAAACGACGCGGTAAACAGCGCATCGGCCCATGACACCACATGATACATGCCGTTACGCAACTCCAGGCCATCGGGGGTTTGCATTAACGAGTTAGCCGACAAAATCCAGAATGAGGAAATAAAGGTACCCAGCGCCACCATAATCGCTGCAAATAAGTGCACACCCTGCGGCACTTTATCGCGGCCAAACAGCAGCACCCCTAAAAATGCTGCTTCCAGGAAAAAGGCGGTAATCACTTCATAACTGAGTACCGGTCCCAGGAAGTTAGCGGTAGCATAGGAAAAGTTACTCCAGTTAGTACCAAACTGGAACGACATCACGATGCCCGATACCACGCCCATGCCGAATACCACGGCAAACACCTGGATCCAGAATTTCGATAACTTTTGCCATAAAGGGTTACCGGTTTTAAAGGATAATGCCTCCAGCACAGCAATAAAGCTGGCCAGGCCAATGGTAAATACCGGGAAAATAGCGTGAAAACACACCACAAACGCAAACTGAATGCGTGAGAGCAATAGCGGGTCGAGTTCTATATCTACTCCTGAGTAAAGCAATAACAAAGATTTTGTCGTGATAGTATAACAATAGTAGTTTAAATTATTCTTATATAAGGGTGCGACATATTGACGCAGATCAGCTTTAGTACCAATAGCATAGTCGCTATTGAGCTTAAGCCGGACTATCTTCAATAAGGAACAACTAATTTCTAGGGTAGCATATGAAAAAAAATGTTGGTGGCATAGATAAAGTCATTCGGATTATTGCCGGCGTAGTGTTAATTGCTCTGGCAGCAACCGGTACTGTTGGTTTATGGGGCTGGATAGGTGTAGTGCCTTTACTGACAGGGTTATTTAACTTTTGCCCGCTGTATAGCGTGCTGGGGATGAAGACCTGTAAAATATAAGCGCAATATGTTGGTTACTCAGGAGCCCCGCTAAGTGGCCGGCCCTGAGTAACGGTTCTTGCATAAAAAAATTAACTGATCCGAAAACGACGGCTTTCATCACGTAATTGCTCAGCCATTCGCTCTAACTCAGCGGATGTGGCATCGGCTTCCTGTGAACGCTGCTTGGTTTCTATCGTTAAACTATTTACCCGCAACAGATTCTGATCCATTTCTTTCACTACGCTACTTTGTTCTTCAGTGGCACTGGCAATTTGCAGCGTCATATCACTGATTGTACTTACCGATTGCATAATATCGGTTAGCGCCTCGCCGGCCTCATCTGCCATCGCCACACCCCGCTTCGCTTTGTCGACGCCAGCATCCATGGTTTTAACCGCATTTGCCGCACTTTGCTGTAATCGATCAATCAGATTTTTGATCTCGGTAGTTGAAGTTTGTGTTCTGGCAGCAAGGGTACGCACTTCATCTGCTACCACGGCAAAACCCCGCCCCTGCTCACCGGCTCTGGCCGCTTCTATTGCAGCATTGAGTGCCAGTAAGTTTGTTTGCTCGGCAATAGCCTGAATAGTGTCAAGGATGGCTCCAATATTCTGGCTTTCCTGCTGAACGGTCTGAATAGTACCGGAAGCATTATCCACTTCTTTGGCAATCTCGTTAATGGCATTTATCACCGAGCGCACTTTCAATTGTCCTTGCTGGGCATACTGCTCAGACTGCCCGGTCGCATCTGAGGTATTCTGGGCATGCCTGGCGACCTCTGCAATTGTCGCCGCCATTTCATTCATTGCAGTCGCCAGTTGCTCTATTTCTGCCGCCTGGCGTTGCAAATCAATATCGGTACGGCTGGTTATATCGGATACCCGCGCCGAGCTTTCGGCCACTTTGTCTGATTTATCCAGCAAATTCCGGATCAGATTACGTAGTTGCTGTTGCATGGTATTAAAGGCAGATGACGCCAATCCAACCTCGTCGGCACTGTTTACGGTTAGTGCCGGCTGTGCAAGGTTACCAGCAGCAATCTGTTCCGCATGCTGAGTAAGTGCTTTCATTGGCAATGACACAACCCGGCGCAACCACAAACCGGATAAAATTGCAGCAATGATTGTCAGCACCATCGCCGCCCAGACCAGGCGCATAGCATTACGATCTGTCACTTCGGCTCTGGCGATGATTGCATTGCGCTCTTGCTGAAAGATGGTGTACACCTTTTTCAGCGACTGCTGAACCTTGGTCAACGAAGGAAGCGTATCCTGTTGGTAAATACTAAAACGTTGATCGCCACTAGTGCTGCTGATTTGCTGTGCGCTCGCATGCAACTGCTTGTGCGGCAAAGCAATAGCATCAATTGCACTGCGCAGCTCATTGCTGCCGGTTGTATAGGCCTCTGACTCAATAAAGTCATCATACCAGCGGCCAAATGCACACTGATGCGGGTCAAGCTGACCACTAAATGGCTGATTTACTAGCAGGCTATTGGCCAGCTGGTTAACCCAAACCAAATGATCGATCTCTCTTTCCAGCTGAAGTACAGCCAGATTGCGCTTTGCAGCGGCAGCAGCCCTGGCATCATTCATTGCCAGCTGCGCCAGCTGCACAACAACGGCCACCAGCAGCATCAACACGCTTAATACGCCGAAGCTGATAAAAAGCTTTTTGCCAACAGATAAAGAGGAGTTTGCAACTCGTATATTGACCATAACTATTCCTGAATCAACGTTATAAGACACTTTAAACCTTTCATATTAGCAAACTTTCATATTTAGTGATTTGTTTTAACGCAATGTTCTAACAAAAATTCAGTTTTCACTTGCGAAACATGCCAGCAAGGCTTGGCGCCTTACACCTGGCAACTGGTGCAAAAACTGGGCCGTGGCACGGCTATTTTCACCCAGCCAGCCATGCCGATTAAATGTGCCGGCGCACCACAAAAAGCGATGTATCTGTCTTGCGACTACTGGTTACGACAGCAGCACCTGAGTAACATAAATGTTGAATTTTGCAGTGCCGGTACCGCCTTGTTTGAGGTGGCCGACTATGTCCCGGCACTACAGCAGTACATAGCAAAATACCAGATTAAACTTAACCTGCAAACGAACCTGCAAGCTGTTGATGCTGCCAGCAAAACCGCTACCTTTAAGCACACCCTGGCGGATGGCAGCACTGAACTGCAGCAAAAGCAGTTTGACATGCTGCACGTTACCCCGCCTCAGGTTGCCCCTGATGTGATCAGGCAAAGCCCGTTAGCTGACAACGCTGGCTGTTAAAAGAAAAAATGCTGCCACCACTATACTGGCACGCTATGCTGAAAGGCCGGGAATGGCTGGCCGGGCCGCTTTATCCGGACAATCTGCCAATAGACCGCCATACCAGGTCAGGCGCTGACATCACTGCCGGCCAGGTTGACCCTTTAGTTAAACGAGGATGAAAAAATGCGCCATATTATTTATCTGTTGTTAAGCCTGACTAGTCTGGCAGTAGCAGCGGACAGCCCCAACCTTAGCGAGCTGCAGGCAGATGCCCAGCAGCGGATTAAAGGTTTTTCCGGTGATCTGAAATCAGCGTTGCAAGCGGCGATCAGTAGCGGCGGCCTGCCCGATGGCGTAAAGGTGTGTAAAGACCAGGCGCCGCGAATAGCCGAAAAATGGTCAGGTGACGGCTGGCAGATTGGCCGCACCAGTTTAAAGGTCCGCAATAGCAGTAATCAGGCCGATGCCTGGGAGCAGCAGCTATTGCTGGATTACATGGCGAAACTTACCAGTGGCACTAAGCCGGCGCAGCTGAAACGTGCTGAAATCGTCAGCAACGGCGACACTGAGGTATTTCGCTATATGCAACCGATTATGCTCGATACCATGTGTGTGGCTTGCCATGGTAGCCAGTTAGCCAAACCGGTACAACAACAGATCCAGCAGCACTACCCTGCCGATTTAGCTACTGGCTATAGTCCGGGTGAGCTGCGCGGGGCTTTTACTGTTAAAAAGCAGCTGTAACGCGCCAGCCTGACGCAGAGCAGGTCATTTCAACATGGCCGCTCTGTATCAGCATAATGTTAGGCATAATACACCACCAGCAGATAAATCATAGTTAACCCCACGCCATAGGCCAGGCCCATATCGCGGAAGGTCTCGTAGGTTATTTGCCACTCACCATCCCACTAAATGCTTACCGCGTCAGTATCCCTCTGTGCACTGATCAACTGCTGCACCATCGCTGGCATTTGCTGGTTTAGCCGGGTGCGGATATCCAGCATACCGTATAGCGGGCTGTCGCTAAAACGCACAATCACCGCCCCCTGCGGCACTAACAACCATTTCATTTTTTTCTCCGTCGCAGCAGCGCTGTGGCCACAGCTTGCCTAGTCTTTGTCTTTAGTGCGGTGAATGCCAATGGCACCCAGCACATATTTTTCGTAAATGGGTTCACTGGTACCGTGTTTCACTTTGTATAAAAAGTACTTCTCAAACGCCACTTTCGCCACATGCACCCACTTACCCATCGAGGTCCAGCTGGTATTACGTGGTGGGTTTTGCGGCAGTGCCACAAAGGCAGCACCTTTGTCGCCCATGTCGGCCAGGCAAATAGCATTCAGGGTTGGCCGGGTCGCCATCGGTTGGCCCTGCTCCAGACTGAGAATATTTTCGACGATACTGGTGGTCATCGATTCAATCATAAAACCGGTTTTCGGCGCGCCTACCGGAACTGCTGTCACTTCAAGTGGTGGTATGGCTACACAAACCCCGGCAGCAAAAATATTGCGGTGGGCTTTACTGCACTGAAACTCGTCGGTGAGCACAAAGCCTTTTTCGTTGCACAGCCCCGGTACTGCAGCAATTGCCTCTGAGCCACGGAATGACGGTATAAACATAGCCAGCTTAAACGGCAACTGATGGCTGAAGTCGACCTCGCCTTTGCGGCTGATTTCATCAACCGAAGCCTGATGCTGTTCAAATTGGTTAATGCGGGCATTGCAGATCCATTTAATATCGCGCTGGCGGAACTCGTGTTCCATCATAGTTTTAGAGTCGCCGACGCCGCCCAACCCCATATGGCCGATATAGGGTTCACTGGTAACAAAGGTAATAGGCACCCTGTCGCGGATTTTTTTCTTACGCAGTAAATGCTCCAGCGTTAGCACATATTCGTAAGCCGGGCCAAAGCAGCTTGCGCCCTGCATAGCTCCCACCAGCACCGGACCAGGTGATTCAAGCAGTTTTAGATAGGCATCATAAGCCTTGACTGCATGATCAACGTGGCAAATGGACTGCGTAAACTGTTCAGGACCGGCACCGGGTACCAGCTCAAACGCCAGCCTGGGACCGGTACATAATACCAGATAATCATATTGCCATTGCTGGCCGTCACCGCTGGTCAGGCTGTTATTGGCGGCATCAATCCGGCTAACGCCGCTACTGTTGAACGAGATCTGATACTTTTCAGCATAAGGCGTAATATCCAATACCACCTTATCCCGCGTGCGCTCACCCAGTGCTACCCAGGGGTTTGACGGCACAAACTGAAACTCAGCGCCTTCACCAATTAACATCACCTCATGATCTTTAGCCAGTTTTTGCCGCAGTTCGTAAACTACCGACATACCACCTAAACCTGCGCCAACGACAATAGTACGTTTCATATTATCTACCCCGGCAAAATTAGAACTTACTTGTATACATCGGTAAGTTTAGCTGAGTTGTAGAGATAAGTGGCTTTATCAAAGGAAAGCTTGTTCCAGCACAAACTTTTGTCTTGTCAGCAAAACAGCTACCTTTAAGCATACCCTGACGAATGGCAGCACTGAACTGCAGCATACCCCCAACGCCATGCCAAACCCAGTTGTAACTTTGATGATTAAGTTAGTTAAAACTGCCAGTTCATATTCAGCCATAAGGTGCGGCCGGCTTCATTGATCTGGGCGACAGGCAAGAAGCCGCTGACCATGGCTCCCGCTTTACTAAGATGTTCGTGATACTGCTGATCTGTCAGGTTGTCAATGCCGGCCGCTAGCGTGAACATGCTGCTGTAGCGCCAGCCGGCATGCCAGGATAACACCCCAAAACCGGGGCTTGCCGCTATATCGGTACCCACAATATTACCCTGCCCAGGGGCAACCCGCTGCTGTGCCGCAACCAGACGCCATAACACACCTGAGTACCAGTTTTGCTGGTCATAATTTAGTGCCAGTTTTGCTTCCAGCGGTGGCTGCTGTGCCAGTGGCAGATTGTCGGTATAATTTTTTCCCCTGACGTAAGCCAGTGCCAGGCTACTTTGCCAGTGGTTGTTAAAGCGGTAACTCAGATCCAGCTCTGCACCAACAGAACGGGCATCAATATTCCGGCTGACCGTTAAACGTTGCATGCCCAGTGTCCAGTTTTGCTGCGACAACAGATAATCGTCGATAGTATTGGCAAATAACGATAAGCCCAGTTGCCAGGCACGATGCTGATAGATCAGCCCCAGGTCCAGTTGCGTGGTGAGTTCAGGTTTAATATAAAATGCACTGATACTTTGCTCTGCGGCTCTGCCGGCACCGGCCAGCTCCCAGTAGTCAGGAAAACGTTCGTTGTAGCCCAGCCCCAGATACCATTGCCAGCCAGCCAGCTGCTGCTGATAGCGGATAAACCCCGCTTTCAGATAATCATCCCGTTGCTTACCAAAACTGGGGTTAGGCTGCTGTTGCGCCATGCTGACAAGTAACGGCCGGCTATCAGTAGCCTGCCAGTAATCCAGCCGGGCACCGGCGATCAGCTGGCCACTATCGTTAAGCTGGTACTCCAGCTCGCTGAACAACCCCAGCTGAGTGAAGCGGACATCTTGCTGCCTTGGCCGTTGCTGATAGGGCATCATTTGCTGATTCATACTTCCGCGAATTCGATGAATATTGCGGGCAGCATCCAGCCCCAACTGCCAGTTGATGTCATCATGCAGCTGCCATTCGGTAAATAAACGCCCGCCAAGGGTGCGGCGGTCCGGGTTGCTGGCGCTGGGGTTGGCCATCATCATACCGGGAGTAAAGGTGCGCAGACTGAAGTTGTCCATCACATGGTCGATGTAATTGTAATACCACTGCACATCCAAACGTTGCAGATAGCGGTTAAGTGCGCTCAGCGACCATTTCAAACCAAGGTTTTGCCGCTTAAATACACTACCGTCCATTAACCGGTCGGCATAAGCCGCTTCACCGTCACTATGGCCAAATTTAAGCAGCAGGGTGTTGTCATCGGATGGTGTATAGCCCAGCTCTAACTGGGAACTCCAACGCTGATAGGCCGAATGAATACGCTGGCCACTGCCATCCCGGTAATCATCAGAGCGGGCGCCAGTTGCAATTGCCCTGGCAAAGCCGCTGCTATTACCGCCAGTGACATCAAGCGCACTGTCAAAGCGGCCGGCACTGGCACCGGTAGCATTGACACTGCCGCTAACGCCGGGCTGAGTAAGACGGGAGTTATCCCGCTCAAATAACACTGTGGCAGCACTGCTGCCGGGGCCGTAAATGACCGTTTGCGGGCCTTTAATAATGGTCAGTTTATCGTAAGCTTGCGGCGCAATGTAGGCGGTGGGCGGGTCCATCCGGCTACCACAGCCGCCCAGCAACATATCACCATCAGTCAGAATATTTAGTCTGGAGCCGGCCATTCCCCGAAACAGCGGGTCACTGCTGGCACCACCTTTACGAATGGTGCTAAAGCCGGTGATACTGCGCAGGTAGTCGGCACCATCATGCGCGGGCAAAGGCTGGCGTGGCTTTTTGGGGTCGGTTACCACAATAAGTGGGTCCTGCATGGCGACTGTAGTCACCACGATATGTTCAATATCGCTGTTATCATCATTCACATTAAGTGTGGACGCCAGCGTGGCCGATAACGGCACCACCAGCCAGATGATACCGGCAATAATCAGATAACCTGTTTTAACCGCTGCCATTTCAACCCCTTACTACCAACAATTGACGTAAGCAGCAATGATAGCGATAGCCGGCAGTAAGCACGATGCGACATATTGTCGCAGCGGTTAAGCCGGGCGGTGTTTTAGTAGTTTACGCTGCAAGGTACGCCGGTGCATACCGAGGCTGCGGGCAGTTTGCGAGATATTACCCTGATGCTGTGCCAGCACCCGCTGAATGTGCTCCCACTGCAGTTGATCGGCAGATAATACCGCTCCCTCTGCCGGATTATCTGTTGCCGCCAGGGCATTACCCGTCAGCGCCTGCTGGATGGCATTAAAATCAACCGGCTTGGTCAGGTAGTCATCGGCACCACACTTTACCGCCAGCACCGCAGTGCTGATACTGGCATAACCTGTCATCATTACTATCCGGCTTTGCGGTAAAGCCTTTCGGATATCAGCAATAAAACTAATACCCGATTGCCGGGCAAAGCGTAAATCCAGCAAGTAAGCCGATGCCTGCTCGGCAATGAGCTGGCTGCTGGTTACCGGCTGGCTATACCCGCTTACCTGCCAGCCCTGAATACTGAACCGGCGGATTAATGTTCGTAATAAGGCTTCATCGTCATCTACCACCACCAGTTTGGTCATGCCGCCTGATCCTGAAAACGGATCAGGGTCTCCATGCCACCCTGTCGCAGGTTGCGCCGGCTGATGCTGCCGCCTAACCGCTCTACCGATACGTTAGCCAGAAATTGCCCCAACCCCAGGCCACTTTCACTTTGCTGGGGCAGTTGCCCCAGTTCCGCCAGGCGTTGCTCTGATAACCCTTCGCCGAAATCAATAATCTGCAGACTCAGTCTGCCCTGCAGCAGTGTTACCTCTATATCGAGCTGCGGTTTGCCATTGGCAAGGCTGGCATCGGCGGCATTGTCCAGAATTTGAAACAGTGCAGAGGACAAACTTGCTGCTTCTTTAATTCTGCAACCCGAGGTCTCGCCCTGCAGATTTAACTTTAAACTGATTTCTGGCCGGGTAACTATCCAGGATTGTAAACTTTGCTGAATCACCGGCAGTAATTCTGCTGGCTGCTGCTCCCGCCACTGACTGGCGTTGGTTCGCAAATCAGCAACGATTTGCTGGCAACGCTGCAACTGCTGTTTTATTTCCTGCAGTGCAGGCTGCTCAGTATCAGAAGACTGCAACTCTTCAGTCAGCAATACCAGATTCTGAATGGGTGACGCTAAATCATGTGCAGCATTTGCCGCATAAGTTGCAATTGCCAGAGCCTGTTCCTGCCGTATCTGCTGTTGCTGTAACTGGTTAAGTTTGACTGATTTCTCGCGGATAAGCGCAGCCTGACTGCTAATAAACCAACTAATTAATATGGCCGAGATAGCAAACGCCCACCACATTTGCCACATATGCCGGCTGAAAGGTCGCATCACAGCGCCGTGCATGGCATGTTCGGCAGCAAAAGCAGGCGACACCGCAACAGTTAAATCACCCAACCACAGCAACACGCTGTAAGCCAGTACCGCCGCTATGGCGAACAGATAGCTGGCCAGCGCGGGTAGCAGTACCGATACTACCGCAACCGGCAACAGCAGTAATGCCACAAAGCCATTACTGGCACCACCAGACACGGCTAATAAGGCGCTGAGTACCAGCAAATCAATAGCAGAAATCAGTAAAAAAACGGGTTTGAGAGAAGCAACCGGCCGGGGTAGCCGCTGTAATACGATATTTGTCAGGGTATGGGTTATTAACACCAGCAACACTATGGCCCAGCTGGTGACGGCATAATCCAGCAGCCAGCCAATTGCGGCTACCAGGCATTCAATAATAATAATGCCCCAACGCAGCTTAACCATCTGCCGCAGCTGATGTGCAGGGGTTAACGCGGCGGAAATAATAACAGCTTTAGACATAGCCAACCCAAAAAGACGGCTGCCAGGCAGCCGTTGCAAATGTAGCAAAGAAGCGACAGCGGAAGCGTCGTTCTGTCCACCTGCTAACTTTACGTCAATTTCCCTAGCCAGACGATGCGGCATATTGTCGCAGCGCAAACTTTAGTGAAATTAAGTTATCGCTAATCTACATTAACCAGACTACCATAAATGAGTATTAACAAATTAAAAAGGTGGCTTATGAAAACTAACGTAGGTGGTATTGACAAAGTACTGCGGATTATCGCTGGCGTGATATTAATTGCCCTGGCTGCCACAGGCACTATTGGCCTATGGGGCTGGATAGGCATAGTGCCACTATTAACCGGTTTATTTAACTTTTGCCCGCTTTACAGTGTGTTGGGTATTAAAACCTGCAAAGTGACTTAACGCACTTTTTGTTGTTTTGGTGCGCCCGTCGTGCGTGAACAGTCTATGCCACAGCAGGTTTTGTTTTAGGTTTGAGCAGGCCAATGCCAAAGGCGGCCATCGTTATAGCTATAATGGCATTGAGATAGTTAAAAAAGGCATAGGGCGCGAAGTCAAGTACATCTACCCCCAATGTGGCAGCATAAAACGCCCCTGCGGTGGTCCATGGAATAAGGCCGGTTGTCATAGTCGCGCCTTCTTCAACTGAGCGCGACAGAATCGCCGGCTCTAACTTTTGCTGCTGATACTTAGGTTTAAATAATTGGCAATTTAGAATAATCGAAATAAACGCCTCGCCCATGGCAATATTGCCTAAAAAACCAGAGACAATTGTCGTGGCAATAAGGGATGCCGTTCGCTGTACGCGGCTAATGATCCCCGCCAACAAAGCAGTAAGAAAGCCGGCTCCATGCAAAATACCACCTAGCGCAATAGCCATTAACGCCAACAGTAAGGTCCAGCTCATACTGCTGATACCACCGCGCCCCAGCAGCGCATCTAAATTAGCAATACCTGTCGATTGCGGTGTATTTTGCCACAACGCATTAAGCACGGAGATAGGGTTTGCGCCTTGATAAAACATGGCAATAAGTACTGCAAGCACAATACTGCAGGACATAGTCACTTCGGCGGGTACTTTTTTGATGCTCATTACGGCAAGTAAGATCAAGGGTAATAAGGTGATTAGTGGCGCCAGGTTGTAAAGGTTAACGAGGGCAATTTGAATGGATGCAATATCGGTTAAATTCAGATTTTGCTCACCGTAACTCAACCCTATCCCTAAAAAAATGACAAAGGTCAGTACAAAGGTTGGCGTTGTGGTGAACAGCATCGCGTAAATATGCCGATAAAGGTCTGTGCCCGCACTCATGGCGGCAAGGTTTGTTGTATCGGAAATAGGCGACATTTTATCGCCAAAGGTTGCGCCACACACAATCATACCCGCGACCAGCGGCAAAGGAATATTCATGGCCGAGCCGATACCCATAAACACCACGCCCAAGGTACCGACGGTGCCCCAGGAGGTACCGGTTGCGACCGACATCAACGCACAAAGCAGCAAGCCAACTGCCAGGAAGAAACTCGGGTTCAGCCAGCTAAGGCCATAATAAATCAGCGTAGCGATAGTGCCACTGTACATAAAGCTCGCAATGACCATACCGATCAGGATAAAAATATAAATAGCGGGCATGGCTCTTGTAAGCGCGCCAGTCATCAACTCTCGAATGTGTAAGTAGCCATACCCAAGACTAAAAGCGTGCAGTCCTACCCACAAAAGACAAATAAACATTAGGGTGTGCAGGCTGATCCCTAATCCAAACAGCCCTCCGGCAATGACGATAACAATAACACTAAAGCAAATGAGCGACTGCAAAAAACCGGGCGTGCGGGGTAAGTTAGGCGTTGCTACAGACAAGGTTGCACCGAATGGACAAAGTTAATGTAAAAATGAGTATATCAGCAGAGTATCAAGCAATGTACATAATTAATTGATTGCGGTAAATCCTTGATTATTAGTAGGTATGAGGCAGATTGAACGTTATTTATAGCAAAATACCCCTAGAAAATTGACACAAATACCAGCACCGTGTCGTATTAAATAACTGTAAAAGCGGAGCCACTAGTGTTAGCCACGCTTAACCCGGTAACTAAGGTATTATCATGCCCACAAAAACGTCTTTGCCAACTCGGATAACTTCGGCGCTAAAAACAAGCTTTATTGCTGATGCGTTGGCCATGCCGGTGCATTGGTTTTATCAACCCATTGAAATAGAGCGCGCGTTTGCGGGGGGTATTCAGCGCTTTGAGCCCGCCCCTGCTTTTCACCCTTCATCTATTATGTCGTTGCACTCTAAACACTCCGGAGGGCGCCAGCTAGTCAATGATTCAGCCAAAGGGCATTCGGTCAAGCATCAACCCATTCAAGTAGTTGGCAACATGATTTTAAAAGATAAAGCGCAGTTTTGGGATAAACCAAACGTGCATTATCATCACGGTATGCCGGCGGGTACCAATACGCTGAACGCTCATTGTGCTCGTGTGCTGATGCGCACGTTAGCAAGCTCAGCAGAACCTTACAACCGGCAGACCTTTGTCAGCGCCTACATTGATTTTATGACCAGGGAGCCTGCAGCGCACCCTGATACATACGCAGAGTCTTATCATCGCGGTTTTTTTGCCAATTTGGCACAGGGCCGAAAATCTGATGATTGTGGCATGGTCACCCATGACACCGCATCGATAGGTGGTTTAGTGACCGTTGCCCCTCTGGTTTTTTCAGAACGTCTAAAAGGTACTGGCACCGCTGAGCTAAAAATGATCTGCCGGGCACATTTGGCCCTAACTCATCCTGATGAATCGCTGATGAAAGTATCTGATCGCTACGTACAACTCCTGTGCGATTTAATGGATGGGCCTGCAGAGCAAGACATGACTGCATTGTTACTAGAAGCCGCCAGAGGAACAACAACCGTGAGTTTGGCAAGTTTACTGGCGCGCAACCTGCCCGACAACCAAGTGGTTGGCCACATTTTCTCAAGAGCATGTTACATATCAGACTCCTGGCCGGTGGTGTTGTATCTGGCTGCTAAATATCAACATGAGCCATGGCAAGCCCTTAAAGTGAACACGAACCTTGGCGGTGATAACGTCCATCGCGGCATAATATTGGGCACA
This sequence comes from Arsukibacterium perlucidum DSM 18276, assembly GCF_000382165.1. Classification (GTDB taxonomy): domain Bacteria; phylum Pseudomonadota; class Gammaproteobacteria; order Enterobacterales; family Alteromonadaceae; genus Alishewanella; species Alishewanella perlucidum. The sequence goes on from NZ_KB907729.1 coordinate 46,987, forward strand.
TTACTGGGCTTGCAAAACAGTGCCGTGGCCACCAGTTGGTTTGAGCAACTGGCAGACCACAATGCGATTGCGCTAGAAATTGAGGCGCTTATCAGCGTGGCTTGCGCTCCCAGATAGTAAGTTCTGACAAGGTGTGCTGAAACTTGTGTTGCGTTTCACGGATCACAAAGGGCACCTTGCGTGGCTCACCGACTAAGGTAAAGTGTGTTGCGAGCTGCGCTTTCAAGCCATCAAGGGTAGTGACATTTTCACCATCTTTTTTGAAGCCGCCAATCCATTCTTCCTTGGGGGTGTGTTCTGCTAACCAGGTGTAAGGTGAGGCAATAAGCAGCAAACCGCCCGCGTTGATACGATGAGCCATATCCGCCAGGAAACGGCGCGGTTGATAAAGACGATCGATCAAATTGGCGGCCAGGACTAAATCATAGCCCGTAAATTGAGGTTTAAGATTACAAGCGTCACCTTGAAAAAAAGATACACGGCTGGCAGAGTCTTCTAACCCCAATTGTTGCAGGGTGCGGGTATGGTAACTCACCAGGTCACCCTCTTCGACCCGCGCATAGCGCACTTCACCCTGTTCGGCCATTTTAGCCGCAAGACTGGTAAAGTTTGCTGAGAAATCAATACCATCAACATGTTCAAACTGTCGCGCCAATTCAAAGCTGGCTCGTCCACAGGCACAGCCTAAATCAAGCGCCTTGCCTGTTGCTTTGCCTTTCATGGCTTCCAGTGCAATGGTTGCTAACGCTTTCGGAAAGTTTTCTACGCCATAAAACGTATCACCGAAGTGGAACTCGGCATATTCTGACAGCAACTTGTCACTTTCGTAATAGGCGTTTGGCGACGACGCTGCAACATTGGAGGCAATATAGCGAAAGCCAGCGTGTTGAAAAAAGTGACGTCTAAACGCATAACGCGCACTGAGCCGTGTTTCGTTACCACTTGAGATCCATGAGCCGCCCTTGATGATGTTGTGTTTACCATCAAAGGTCGGGGTGGTGAAATCGTCATAAAGTGGGTGCACTTTGAAATCATTAAACGGATAAATAGGTGTTTCCGTCCATTGCCACACATTGCCAACCACATCAAACCAGCTGCCATGCTGATGACGCGTTACGGGGCAACTGGATGCAAAATGATCGAGATGCAAATTAGCATCGGCAATTTTATTTCCAAGCTCTGCAACACCCGCTTGTGAACATAACCGATACCATTCGTCCTCGGTTGGCATGCGAATGTGCAACCCCGTTTCAACGGTTTTCCACTCACAGAATGCTTTCGCTTCATGATAATTTACTTCAGCCGGCCAGTCCCATGGCATAGCAATCTCTTCTGTCATTAAACGCAAAAACCAGCCATTGCGCCAACACCAGAACGTCGGATGCTTTGCTGCCGTATATTGACGCCAGGCTAGCCCTTCTTCGCTCCAAAAACGATTTTGCTGATAACCTCCGCCCTCAACAAATTCCAGGAACTCTTGGTTACTCACTAAATATTGACTGGCTTTGAACTCAGCCACATCGGCCGTATGATGACCGTACTCGTTATCCCAACCATAGAATGCACTATCAAACGATTTTCCAATGCTCACCTTACCTGCGCTAACGCTCAGCAATTTATTGGTTGGGGCTTGTCCTGTCTCTTGACATCGTGGCCAGTGCGGTAGGGGTTTGACCTTAGCTAATTCGTGCTGCCGAATAAGAACCGACGAGGTTTCCAGGTGAATTCGCTCATGCTCAATACCCATAATAATGGGCCACCATGTATTTTCCCAATCAATGGGTAAAACAAGATTAAGCGTGTTGATTATATTTAATACTGCAGCCCGCACTTTAGCGCGGTACTCTTTCACTGCAGAAACACTTGGCCAGTCGTAATTTTCTTCCGACAAATCATCCCAGCTCATTTCATCAACACCCACTGCAAAAATAGATTCCATGTGTGGATTAATTCGTTCAGGGATCAGTTTTGCCAAAAGTAGTTTGTTGACGAAAAAAGTGGCCGTATGGCCAAGATAAAAAATCAGTGGATGGCGCAAAGGGATAGGTTTTTGATAGAAGCCCGTATCGTCACGCAAACAATCAAATAGCCGCGTGTAAGTGTCAAAGGTGTTAGTGAAATACAGCGCGATTTCTTTACGCTTATCCTCTGTGTTGCCACTACGCAGGTTGGGTGTTCTGCGAAAAGCCATGGAGCCAACAGGTGCTGCACAAGGGTTAGCCATTTCTTCAGCATTTTGAATCGGTAATGTCATTGTTAAAAACAATCCTTTAATAATACATTTTGGGCTTATACGATTAAATACTGAATAAAGGCCCAATTTTTAAGCTTTTTTTGATCTTATTTTCCAAGAAATCACTGTTTTACCTACATTAATTTTTTCGGCCCTGTAATCTTTTAATGGCTTCGACTAAATACTCACGTGCGCAGCCAAAGTTCAAGCGAAAAAAGTCTTTATCACCAAAATCTCTGCCCGCTGACGGGCCAACCCCTTTTGCTTCACACCACGCCTGCGTATCGTTAACGCGCAATCCGCTTGCATCTACCCACATTAAAAATGTAGCAGCTGGAGAAAAAGCTTTTAACCCTTCAATTTTGTTGATTTCACTGACTAAATAATCACGATTGTCTTTTAAATAAGCCAATTCTTGCTGATGCCACTCATCGCAATATCTGAAGGCCGCATTTGTAGCCGCCAGACCTGTCGCTGTAACCCAGGGTAAGATGCCCCGGGCGGCATGGTTAAAAGCTAATCTTAATTTTTCATTTGGAATAATAGCAAACGATGTGCCCAGGCCAGCGACATTAAAGGTCTTACTCGCCGCCATTAATGTCACCGAATATTCTGCCAACGCTGGATGTGCGCCAGCGGGTAAATGCGGCACATTGTCTAAAATTAAATCACAATGTATTTCATCCGAACACAGCATGACATTATGTTTGCGACAAATTGTGGCAATTCTGTCCAGCTCATGTTGATTTAACACCGTGCCCAATGGGTTCATCGGGTTACACATAATAAACAAGCTTGTTTTAGGGTCCGCAGCAGCGTCTTCTAAAGCATCAAAATCGAGTGTCCATCTACCGTCAACCGCAACCGTCTCTACACAGATTCGGTTTAACTTATTAATTGCCGGGGCCGCCAAAATGGGGGGGTAGCTGGGTGTTTGCACGATAATGGTATCGCCTGCCTGACAATATGCTTTGATGGCAACATTAAACGCAGGCACAACCCCAGGGGTCCACACTAACCAACTGGGATCTATTTTCCAGTTGTACTGCCGTTGACACCACGCAACTACAGCCTCAATGGCATCAGTATCGTGATCAGGTAAGGTGTAACCGAAAATACCCTCTTCAACCCGCTGATGTAAGGCTTTTAAAATAGGTTCTGCACAGCGAAATTCGGTATCCGCAATCCACATGGGCAATATATCTGTACCTTTGTATCTTTGCCATTTATACGCTTTAGACCAAGACCGGTCTGGTTTATCATTGAAGTTCATTATGGGCCTCTCGAGCTTTAATAGAGCTGTAGTACGGTATATCGCTTCGCTTAGCCACATCGAGTTCCAATTTTTAAACGATCGCTTATCTAACGTAACATATACCATTGTTTGGTAGAGAAACATTTTGAAAAAGCAGCATACTGGACTTTCCTGTAGTTGCCCCACGCTAAAACGGACAGTAATATCTTTAAAAAATGACTTCTTTCCTGTTTCACTCACGACAAAGTTTTTAAATTCTGAAAAAAAGCTGAGTTTTACTGTCGGAAATTTTCGACACTTTTTCAATACCGCTAATGAAGTCGGTTTTCCATTATCGAGCATGGAGCGGATACTGCGTGAAATGGCAACGATGACAGAGTCACTGATCCACAAGGTTATAAGCGGATTGCCAACCGGGTTTCCGACATTTATATCAGAGCCGATCTTTGACGGGATGCGGAGGTACAGCCAGCGCTTGCTTTAATTGGTGCACCCGAGAGGATTGACTCGGCACCTCCTGTACCTTGCCCTGCGGGCCAGCTGAAGCTGTTCCAAATCGTTCCCGACTTAATTACTCGTATCATCCTGATACTCGCCCCGGTGGGGCCAGCTAAAGCTGTTCCAATGTGCTCCAGGCACATTGGTGGTCGAACCTAGCGGTTCTCATCCTACGGATGGTAAAAACAAAAAACCGCCGAAGTGGCGGTTTGTTGTTTTGGTGCACCCGAGAGGATTCGAACCTCTGACCTCTGCCTCCGGAGCGAGATTTTAATCCAACCAGCATGAACACTGATGTACAAGCTCACACCAAGATAAACACATAAACCATTGATATAAATCAATTATAAAATTCACCACTGTTCTTCAGTGTTCATTCAGTTTCGTGACCGCACAATGATTTTGCTATAAATATGCTATAAATAGGAAATCGCCATGGCGGTGAAGGCTAAAATCAGTCAGACAAGAATCTGAAGCCGGAAGACAAGCGCATTAATGATACCGAAATTGCCGGTTTTCATGCGCTGATCGCTGCCAGCGGCAAAATAACCTATTACCTATACTACCGGCATGATGGCAAACAGGCCAATATTAAGCTGGGCGTTGACGGCCAGATTACCCCCGCCATTGCCCGAGACCTTGCCAAAGAAAAAGCCGGTGAAGTAGCCAAAGGCACTAACGTTCAGGAAGCTAAAAAACAGGTAAAGCAAGCCAAGAAAAAAGAAGCTTTATCTACTCTCAGAAAATTTATCGAAACCAAGTTTGAGCCCTGGCTATTTTCGCAAAACCCGAAAACCGCCAAAGCCCGAGCTGATGTACTAAAAACCAGTTTTGCTCATTTGATGGATTACCAGTTAAGCGACATAAAACCGCACCTTATAGAGCAGTGGCGTATAGAGCGCAAAGCTAAAGGTAACAAAAACGCCAGCATTAACCGCCAGGTCACCAACCTGAAAAGCTGCCTCAGTCGTGCAGTTGAATGGGAAGTAATTGAAAAGCATGAATTGCACAAGCTAAAGCCACTTCCGGAAGACAATTCAAAGGTGCGCTATTTATCTAAGCCCGAAGAAGCCGCCCTGCGACATGCCCTGCGTGAACGGGACGAACGCATGAAGCAAGAGCGTGACAGCGGCAACCAGCACCGCGCTGAGCGCAACAATGACTTGCTGCCAAGCCTGCGCGATAAAACTTTTGCTGACCATTTAGAGCCAATAGTATTGCTGGCAATGAATACCGGCATGCGCCGCGGCGAAATATTAAGCCTGTGCTGGGACGATATTAATTTTGATACTAAAACCCTGACCGTACAGTTTGCTAATGCTAAATCCGGCAAAACGCGGCATATACCTTTAAATGGTGAGGCTTTTCGCACTTTAAAAAGCTGGCAAGCCGACACAGACAAAAACGGTATTGTATTTAAGGGCTCAACTGGCAAAGCCATGACGGACATTGGCAAAGCGTGGGACAAACTACTGGCCGATGCTTGTATAACAAGATTCAGGTTTCATGACCTACGGCATCATTTTGCCAGCAAACTGGTAATGGCCAGCGTCGATTTAAACACAGTGCGCGAACTGTTAGGCCATGGTGACCTTGCCATGACCTTACGTTATGCCCACTTAGCACCAGAACACAAAGCCGCAGCAGTAAACCTGATCGGTTGATTTATAAAGGCATCAAAATGATTGAAAAAGAGTATTACCGGTTAGATGAACTAGCACACTTAGGTGTTACTGAAGGCACTATTCGCTATTTTATCGAGCAAGATAAACTGACACCGGCGTTTTTTGTACCTAGTAAATGGTATGTAATCGGTGGCTATATAAAAGGCATGTTTAATGGCTTTGCCATAGCAAAGTATCAAGGCCTGGTATCTTTCCCAAAAAGTCAAAATAACGAGCTACTTGCAAAGGGTAAAGTCTGGTCAAATTCAGTTAGTCTGTTGTGGCGCGAAAAAATCATCATTGATTCGTCTGACTACCCTTTTAACATTCCTTGCCCCAATTCATATATTGAAGCATGGCAAAAAAGGAGCTTGGAAGAGCTTCACTGGGACAGAGTGCCAGCCAAGTTTTACCCCCAGGTGCGTATTCTGCCCCAAAGTGAACACTGATTCTGGTTTAATGTGAACACCCGTACTGATTTAATATGAACACCTATTCTGGCGCAAAGTGAACGCTTTTGCCTGATTTCCAGAATCAGTGTTCACATAATTCCAGAATGCTTTTCCCGCGTTGATTGTTACCACTGATAACCTATTCATTTTCAGATGGATACGGTTATGACCAGACAGAGAACATCAATGCGTAAACTTCGTGAAATCCTCCGGCTACGATTGCATGCTGGCCTATCCGTTCGTCA
>NZ_KB907730.1 GCF_000382165.1 Arsukibacterium perlucidum DSM 18276
AGCTTTACCGTGAATTCCACGGCCAAGCTGGGTAATGGTTAGCTTGTTCTGATGCACTGCACTTTTCACACAGGCTTCAAGCGCCTGTCGGCGCTGGCTGTGCATATTGGGCGTGACGGCTTTCACAAAACGGGTTAGCATTTGCAGAACATTCATGGCGTGTCCTTGATAGGTTTGTTTGGCGATAGATCTGATCACCGAACGCCATGAATGTTCCTTCTGAATTCATCTTTTTGTTTTAGCTAACAATTTTGTGGGGATACCTCAGGGTCAGAGTGATTATTTTAATTAAAATGGGTCAGAGTGATTATTTTTTACAGCGGCTACCCGCAGTAATTTGCTAAGCTGTTCGCAGTTTAATTATGCAGTAAGGAATTTTGATGTCTGTCACCAAAAGGCTGTATCTGGCCGGCTTAGCCGCATTGGTTATTGCCACTATTTTATTATACACCCTGGCCTGGCCGGCCTGGCAGCAGCAGTTAACCGAGCGGGAAAGTACCCGGCTGGCTCAGCTGCAGGCAGCGGCAACCCCAGTTGCAGCGCAACAGCGGTTAGACCATCAGCAGTTACTGGCTGACCTAAGCTGGCTGGCCCATCCTGACCGGCAAGGTCGTAAGCCAGGTACCCGCGGCGGCATTGAGGCCCGCAACTGGCTGGCCCAACAGTTTGCCGATATTGGCTTGCAACCGGCTGGCAGTGAGGGTTACCTGCAGCCCTTTAGTGTAGAGCAACATTTTGTATTAAGCCGCTGGTTAAGAGGCAAACAGCCGACAGTGCCGGCAGCTGAAAACGCCGCCAATGTGCTGGGCCTGCTGCCTGGTTTAAACCCTGGCTTAAAACCAATAGTGCTGACCGCCCATTATGATCACCTGGGGGTGGAAAACGGCGAGCTGTTTGCAGGCGCTGACGATAATGCCTCCGGCGTTGCCACTCTGCTTGGCCTGGCACGGTATTTTCGCGAAAACCCGCTTGCCCACCCGCTATTGTTTGTAGCGCTGGACGCCGAAGAAGGTGGCTTGCAAGGCGCAGTCGCACTATTTAAACACCAGCTACTTGCACCTGAGCAACTGGCCTTTAACGTTAACATGGATATGCTGAGCCGCGACACTGAGCAGTTGCTGTTTGCGGTAGGCAGCTACCAGCAACCCTGGCTAACCCCGCTGCTACAGCAGCTGCAGCAACAAAGTGCGGTAAAAGTTATCGCTGGCCACGACCGGCCCTGGTACCGGGCAGGCAACACGCAGGACTGGACCTTAAGCTCCGATCACGGCATCTTTCATCAGCATCAGGTGCCTTTTATCTATTTTGGGGTGGCCGACCATGCCGACTATCATACGGTGCGTGATACCTTTGAAAAAGTCGACCGCGACTTCTACCTTCAGGTAAGCGAAACCGTGCTGAGCTTTATTCAACTGCTGGATCAACACCTAACCCCGAGCTAATCTGTCTGCTGCCTGGTAACCAACAAAGTGGTTAAATTAACCATTTTGTTGGCCGTTATCACCGGCCAGAGTATTTATAAATGCTCTTTATTTAATTAACCACATGATATATAACAACTAAAAATCTGGCACTCTTTGTGCAAATCATGGATAGAAAAATAAATAAAACTAATAAGGAAGTGTTTATGTCGATAATGTTGTTACTACGGCAGATCAGGCTGTTTAGCCAGGTAGAACTATCCCGGCTATGGCTAACCCGCCGCGGCCTGATGACTCTGGCGGCCACCGCCGTAGTCTGGTTTTTCCTGTTGCGGTATGCCATTGCCCCGGCCAGCGAAATTCTACAGGAACCGAATTTCCAGAAATCGCTGACAGCGGCCTTTGGCATGTTGGGCCTGCATCAGTTATTAAACTGGCCAGCCCCGGAACTGACCCTTTACTGGATGCTGAGCCTGGTGCTACTGCCGTTTTTAAGCCTGGTTTTTACCGCCAACCAGCTGTCGAGCGATGCCGCCCGCGGTACCTTACGCTTTATCAGCCTGCGCAGCAGCCGTACTGCCATTGTGCTTGGCCGCTTTTGTGGCCAGTTAGTAGTGCAGCTGTGCTTAATTCTGTTGTCGCTTACCGCGACGCTGATTATCAGCGCGGTACGACAAGATGGCCTTAACTGGCAGGCTATTGAAGCTGCTTTGCTAATAAGCTGCCATCTGCTGATCGTGTTAATGCCTTTTACCGCGCTAATGACGGTATTCTCCGCCTTAGCCCGTTCGTCCCGGCTTGCCCTTAGCCTGGCAATCGTCAGCTTGGGCGTGGTTTTTGGCCTGCTTAGCTGGCTTATTTATCATCAGCCCGACGCCGCATTTTTACTGGAATATATGCCAGGCGCGCAAATATGGCAGCTTATTCCGGCCCAGGGTTGGCAAAGCCTGCAACTGGCCGCACTACCGTTAGCTCAGACTGCCGTTCTGCTGTTAATTGCCCAACAAATTTTGAGCCGGAGGGCGCTGTAATGAATAACCCTATTATCAAAGTTAACCAGCTGACAAAAAGTTATGGCCGGCATAAAGTGCTGAATAACATCAGCTTTGAAGTTAACAGAGGCGAAACCGTAGCACTGATAGGCCAGAACGGCGCCGGCAAAACCACCTTGTTCAGCTTGCTATGCGGTTACATTAAAGCCGATAGTGGCAGTATGCAGCTTTTAGGGCAGCAGCCTGGCAGCCAGGCTTTATTTGGTAAAGTATCTGCGTTACCACAGGATGCCCAGCTGGATCCGGCCTTTAGTATCGGCGAGCAACTGAGTTTCTATGGCCAGCTGCAGGGCTTAACTGCCCGGGCCGCTCGCTCAGAAACCGAACGGGTGCTAGCGTTGGTTGATTTGGCAGCGCACTACCAGACCAAAGCGGGTGCACTTAGCCACGGCATGCGTAAGCGGGCCTGTATGGCGCAGGCGTTTATTGGCTCGCCTGCACTTATTTTACTGGACGAACCGACTGCCGGGCTTGATCCAGCCAATGCGCTGCATATTCGGGAACTGATTAGTGATTTAAGCCAGCACGCCAGTTTTTTAATCAGCTCACATAATATTTTCGAGCTGGAGCGGCTGTGTAATAAGGTGTTGTATTTACAGGATGGTCAGTTACAGCAACACCATGCCCAGCCAAGTGAAAGCACAGTACATTTAAGCCTGCAACTTGCCGCCGGGGCAGAGGCTGCTGCGGTTGACAGCAGCGAGGTGTGCCAGCAACTGCGGCAATTAGCGGGCGTGAAAGAAGTAACAGCGGGACGAAACCACGAGTATCAGTTAAGTTATCAGCCACAAGCGGTAGATGATTTTGATATCCGCTTGTTGCAATGCCTGGCCGCTAACGGCTGGCAATATAAACAGCTGAGCAAAGGTAAAAGCCTGGAACAGCAGCTTTTCGCCCGTAAAAAAGCGGCAATCGTGGAATAGTATCTGGCCAGGGAGTTAAACCCTGGCTGGTTTCACTAAACGCCCGTTTAGTCAGCTTTTGACACTTCAGGTAATTTTAGTGCATACAGCAAACCCGCCAGGCAACTGGCGGTAAAAAACCACAGTACTGCCAGCAATGACCACCAGGCCAGCAGACTGCTTATGCCGCCGACCACTAACAATAATACCCCAATCAGCGAATTGCTGACCGACACATAGTCGGTACGCTTGTTACCCGATGCCATATCCAGCAAATAGGTTTTACGACCTACCCGCACCCCGGCATGGCCAATGCTTAACAGTAAAAAAAGCAGCAGGTAACCATACAACGCAAGTTGTCCGACGAACAGGTGCAGCGCAGCCAGCACGGCACAGCCGGTAAGCGCCATGGCTGCGGCAATAATAATAACCTTGCGACTGCTGCGATCAGCCAGCCTGCCCCAGAACGCGGCACTTATTGCGCTGGCCAGGCTGGCACAGATTAAAAACCAGGCCAATGTCTGGCCATTGCCGTGGTGTTGCTGGGCCAGCAACACCAGAAAAGGTGAAACCAGCGCCGACCCCAGCAATAAGGCTCTGCATAGTACAAACTGACGGAAATGACTATCTGTTTTAAGTAAGCTCAGGTTTTGCCAGGCCAGTTGCAGCGCATTAGCCCCACCATCGGTTTCGCCGGCTTGCTCCTGCACCTGACTGAAAATAGCGGCGGCGCTGAACCACAACAAGGCTGCAGCCACCAGCAACACGATATAAACAATAAGGTTATCGGGCTCCTGGCGTAACAGCCAAAGCGACACTAACAGCGTTAATACGCCGGATACCGTGCCGGCTATACCTGTCAACTGACCACGCTGGCCTTTAGGAATAGTTTTGCCCTGCACGTCTTTCATAGCCACTGAACAGAGGCCACGGCCTAAGCTAAACAGTAGTAGCAGACCAATAATTGACAGGCCAGCCACAGCACCCTGCCATTGGCTGACCACCAGCGCCATTGCCAGCACACAACTGCCCTGAACTAAGCTGCCGGCAATCCAGAACGTTTTACGAATAGTATAGCGCCGCACCCAGGCGCCGATTAGCAACTGCGGTAACATCGAACCGGATTCGCGAATGGGCACCAGCCATGCCACCATCGCGGCCGGCGCACCCACAACGCTCATCAACCAGGTTAAAACGGTTTTCGGGCTGGTCAGTAAATCGCCCAGGCTTAATAGCAGCTGGCTCAGCAACACCAGCACAAAGTTTTTCGGTACTTTGGTACATGCACTATCCGGGATATCCCGACAGGCACGGGCGTCTTCTTCATTAACCAGTAACTCGTATATTTTCCGCTCTGCCATCGTTCTGCTACTTTTTGATATTCCTCAACATAATGACCAATAACATAACGGGCATTGCTGCAGACAACAAGCTGCTATGCCAAGCAACCAGGCCGTCATAGTTTCTTACAAATGAAACAGCAGCAAGCTATTAAATTGATTGACCCTTTTATCTAACATCAGTTACTGTTTGTCGCTAAATTACTTATACAGGATAAAGCTATGAGTATCGCAATGATCTGGATCATCGTTGGCGTGCTGTTAATTCTGTCGGAACTGCTGGCAACCAGTATTGTTGCAGTGTTTCTGGGTATTGGCGCTATTGTGGTAGGTATATTATTGCAACTGGGCTGGATAGAATCAGCTACCATGCAGTACCTTACTTTCGGGGTAGTCAGCCTGGCGTTGTTATTGCTGGCCCGCGGCCATTTTAAACGCTGGTTTACCGGCTATACCGCAGATCAAGGCGAACAACCCAGCCGCTTAAAAGACGATATTGGTAACCGGGTAGTAGTATTGGCCGATTTCCAGCAAGGCGCCGGCCGGGTCGTTTTAAATGGTGTGCAATGGGACGCCCGCTCCAGCGAGCCATTAAAAGCAGGCGAAGTAGCCTGGGTTATTGCCAATGAAGGCATTCACTTAATTGTATCGGCCCAACAACCAGTTTAATTGTTAGTTTAAAAGGGAAAACCAAAGATGGAAGAGATTAATATTCAAACGATACTAACGCTGGGCTTTGCCGTAGCGGTGGTTATCACCATTATCAAAACTGCCCGGGTGGTACCGCAAAAATCAAACTTTGTGATAGAGCGCCTTGGTAAATACTCCCGTACCCTCGACTCGGGCTTTCATATTCTTATTCCGTTTATTGATAAAGTGGCCTACACCCACAGCTTAAAAGAAGAAGTGATCGACGTAGAACGCCAAACCTGTGTTACCAGAGACAACATTCAGGTTGGCATTAACGGCGTGCTGTATTTGCAGGTGGTTGACCCGCATAAAGCCAGTTACGGAATTAACGATTACCGCTATGCCGCTTCGCAGCTGGCACAAACTACCATGCGTTCGGTGATTGGCCAGACCGACCTGGATAAAACCTTTGAAGAGCGGGCTAAAATTAACGAAGAAGTGGTAAAAGCACTGGACGAGGCTGCCTCGCCATGGGGGATTAAAGTTCTTCGCTATGAAATTTCCGATATCGAATTGCCACTAAGCATTAAAGATGCCTTAGAACAGCAAATGCGGGCCGAGCGGGAACGCCGGGCGGCTATTGCTAAATCAGAAGGTGAACGCCAGGCGATGATTAACGTGTCAGAAGGCCAGAAACAGGAAGTGATAAACCTGTCAGAAGGTGACAAGATGCGCCAGATCAACGAAGCAGAAGGTCGCGCCCGCGAGATTGAGCTGATTGCCATTGCTACCGCTGAAGGTATCCGTCAAATTGCCGAAGCCATTAATCACCCGGGTGGCCAGGAAGCAGTGAGCCTGCGGGTAGCCGAGCAATATGTGAAAGAGTTTGGTAACCTGGCGAAAACCAACAACACCATGATAGTACCAGCAGAACTGGCCAATATCGGCGGCGCCGTCGCCGGCCTGACTGAAATACTGAAAATAGCCCGGCCAGGTGGTAACTAGCCCCCCTGTTGCGTAAAGTAGGGTGAACCTGAATAACCAACAAGCCAGCAGAATGCTGGCTTTTATTTTTTGAGTAACAACATATGAAAACAATTGGCTTGCTGGGCGGAATGAGTTGGCAGTCGACTATTCCTTACTACCGCATAATTAATGAAACCGTAAAGCAGCAGCTCGGTGGCCTGCACTCGGCTAAAGTTATTTTATACAGCCTTAATTTTGCAGAAATTGAGCAGATGCAACGTACTGGTGACTGGCAAGCTGCCGGGCAGCTGCTGGCTGAGGCCGCCACCCGCCTTCAAGCAGCCGGTGCCGACTTTATTGTGCTTTGTACCAACACCATGCATAAAGTAGCGGGCGCTATTGAGGAAGCAACGACTCTGCCACTGCTGCATATTGCCGATGCTACGGCCATAGCGGTTAAGGCTACAGGCTATAAAACAGTTGGCTTGCTAGGCACCCAATTCACCATGGAGCAGCCTTTTTACAAAGCCCGGCTAACAGAGCAGCACGGCCTGAATGTGCTTGTGCCCAATGAAGCAGAGCGTCAACAAGTACACCAAATAATTTATGATGAGCTTTGTGTCGGTAAAATTTTACCAGAGTCCAGAGAGCAATATCGCCAGATCATTGCCGAGCTTGTCGCTCACGGTGCCGAGGCCATTATCCTCGGCTGCACCGAAATCTCGCTGCTGGTATCGCAGCAGGACTCTGCTGTGCCACTATTTGATACCACCAGCATCCATGCCCGCAGCGCCGCTGAGCTGGCATTGCAATAAGTATTGAACCGTAGTCTATGTCACAGGTTATCACTTGCTTGACCATCTAAGGCAAACTATGGTTAAACCATTGATTTATTGAATAAGAGCAGGTCCGATGTTTTTCAGGCAAGCGTTATTGCCCATTTCGTCTTTATTTATCTCGATTGCCTTTCTGGCCACTGGCTATGGCATGCTGATGACTTACATCGGCTTGTATTTAAAGCAAGCCGGCTTGTCGGAAATGGCCATTGGTATTATTAACTCAGCATTTTTCCTGGGAGCTTTACTGGCTGCCGTGTTCAGCCAGAAGTTAATTGTCTCCGTTGGCCATGCCCGCAGTTTTTCTGCTTTTTCTGCGGTGATGGTAATGGCGTTTCTGGGCCATACTTTATATTACGATCCTTGGTTCTGGGCTGGCTTGCGCCTGTTGTCAGGTTTTGCGTTTTATGCATTGTTAATTGTGCTGGAAAGCTGGCTGAATGAAAAAAGCAGCTCGGATGACCGCGGCCGGGTGCTGGCGGTGTACACAGTGGTGTTCTTTATGGCCACGGCCATTGGCCAGCTGATTTTAAGCATGGACATCACATCGCATCTGGTGTTTGTGCTGGGGTCAGTGCTGGTGCTGGCCTCATTATTTTTAGTGGCGATTACCCGGATTAGCCAACCGGTATTACCTCCATTTGAGCGCTACAGCTTACCTAAAGTACTGCATATTGCACCTCTGGCACTCGTTGGCAGCGTCATTGGCGGCTTTTTTGTCGGCGGTTTTTACACCATGGTGCCGGTATTTGTGCTTAATACCTATGGCCAGCAATCGGTAGTAGCATCCTTTATGGCAATTAGCATTTTAGGTGGCCTGCTGGCGCAATGGCCGGTCGGCACCCTGTCAGACCGCTACGGCCGGCGTAAGTTATTAGCCTGGGCTGGCCTGTTCAGTTTTGTTATTTGCCTGCTACTTGCCCTGCTGGCCAGCCAGACCTGGCTGTTCTATCTGCTGGGATTTTTACTCGGCACCAGCCTGTTCAGTATTTATCCGCTAAGTGTTGCCCGGGCGAATGACAGGTTAGATCATGGTAAAGATTTGGTGGAAATCAGCCGTAGTTTGCTGTTTGCCTATGGCATAGGCTCGTTTTTGGCCCCGTTAATCCTGGGCGCAGTACTGGGCGTATCGGGCGGCCTGTTTTTTACCATGCTGGCTTTAGCAGCACTGCTGTTGGGTGGCTATGCCTTAACCTCAGAGCGGATTGCCAATGAGCAGTTAAGTGTGTTTGTTGCAGTACCGGCAGCGTCGGGGGCGTCACTGGCCCAACTGGACCCACGTCAGGATGAACAATGGGTAGAGGACCACAAGCCCAGCTACCCGGAGGATACAGATAACAGCGCTGACTTTGAGCCAACGGCAACAGAGCGCACCGAAACTCAACCAACTGACGCCAATGCGACAACGTCAGCGCGACATACCGACGATTAACTGACTCTAAAAACCTGCTGCCACGGATACTGGCATAACTGTTGGCAAAACCAGCTGAGGGCATTGCCTTGCTGTTGTTTGTGCCAGGCCAGATATAACTTAGCGCTGTCGCGCGGAATGGTGTGCTGCTTGGCAATGAGTTCGCCGCGGGCCAGCTGCTGCTGTACCAGATGGCGCGGCAAAAAGCCAACGCCTAAACCTTGTTGCTGGGCAGTAATTTTTTGCGCCAGGTTGGCGACAATGACTTTCTGGCGGCTGTCGAACAAGCCACTGGACAGCTTCTGGCTGTCGATGGCCGAGTCGGCGACGATTATCGCCGTCTCCTGCTGCACGTCGGCCAGCGTCAGCACTTTATCCAGCTGTGCCAGCCGATGATGCGGAGCCACGGCAAATACAAACTCCACTTCGCCCAGTAACTGCAAATGATAAGAGCCGCTATGCTGACTAGCCGGTACGCCAATGGCAATGTCGGCGCGGCCGGTACTTAATGCCTCCCAGCCGCCGGCCATTACCTCCTGGCGCAGTGCCACCCGGGTAAGTTTGCCCAGTTGCAAAAACTGGCTTATTAAGGCAAAAACCGGCTCGGCCGGCACCACACTGTCCAGGGCCAGGGTAAGCTCAGCCTCCCAGCCACTGTCCAGTTGCTGCACCGCCTTTTGTAGCTGATCAGCGGCCTTGAGCAGTTCACGGCCTTGTTGCAGGAGTAACTGACCGGCCGGGGTTAAGCGGGCTTTTTGCTTGCTGCGATCAAATAAACTTACCCCAAGGTTTTGCTCCAGCTGCGCCATAGTGTAGCTAAGTGCCGACGGTACTTTGTATAGCGCTTCGGCCGCCGCGGCAAAGCTGCCTTTACGGTCTATGGCATCAAGTGCCCTTAACGCATCTAAATTAATCAGTTGCTGCATTCGCTGTATTACCCCAGTTGCTGACACCTATAACGTTAGCTTATGTTCAAATTATTTGAATTAATTATGCAAAAAGCTCCGCTTTTATAGCACTAAGTATAGCGCTATCTTTAGCACATCGACAGGATGTTTGCGGTCGAGCGGATAACCAAACTGCACTTAACCATTAAAAAATTTGACAGGTGATTTATGAAAACATTAATTGCAAAACTTACTGTTACCCAGGCCGGCTGGTCGGCACTGGCACTACGGCTTCCTATCGGCATTATTTTTGCGGCACATGGTGCGCAAAAGCTGTTTGGCTGGTTTGGTGGCTACGGCCTGGAGGGCACTGCCGGCTGGATGGACAGTATTGGTTTAAACCCAGGTATGCTGATGGCGCTGCTGGCTGGCGCGGCTGAGTTTTTTGGTGGCCTGGCATTAATTGTTGGCCTGTTAACCCGCCCGGCAGCAGCAGCCCTGGCCGTAGCAATGCTGGTCGCCATTTTTGCTGTGCATTTTGAAAATGGCTTGTTTATGGCCAACAACGGTTACGAATTTGGTCTGGCGCTGTTAGCGGCCAGTGTTTCGCTGCTGTTTAGCGGTGCAGGCAAATTGTCTGTTGATGAACTACTTGCCAAAAGACTGAATAGCTAATTGCTTGTTATCCCGGCATATTAGCAGATTCGGCATACAAGGAAGCCGACACACTGACTTCACCGGCTTCAAGGATCACATCCATGTGCCCCTTCAGCCTGCGCAGCATCCCTGCTGCTGTTACGTCAGTATGCCGGCTACCTTGCATTTACACCGCACACCGCAATAAGTAGCCATATTATTTAGTAATAAGGAGAGCCAGATGATTACCTTACGCAAAGCCGACGAACGCGGCAAAGCCCATTTCGGCTGGCTGAAAAGCCGCCACAGTTTTTCTTTTGGCAGCTACTACGACCCGGCGCATATGGGTTTTTCGGCTTTAAGAGTCATAAACGATGACTGGGTTGCCCCCGGTGCCGGTTTTGATACCCATGGCCACCGCGATATGGAAATTATTACCCTGGTGCTGCAAGGCGCCATCGTTCATAAAGATTCAGCTGGTAACGAGAAGATACTGCCGGCAGGTGAATTTCAGTTAATGAGTGCCGGCAGTGGTGTCTACCACTCGGAATACAACGCCAGCCAGAGTGATGAACTGCGTTTTTTACAGATCTGGATCATGCCCGATAAGCAAGGCGGCGCGCCGGGCTATCAGCAACAGCATTTTGCCAGTAAGCCAGGTTTAACAATAGTTGCCTCGCCTGACGGCCGTGATGGCAGCTTAACACTGAAACAACAAGCACAGTTGTTGCGGGTTAGCATGGCTGCAGATGATCAGCTAAGTTATCCACTGCCAGGTCGCAAGGTATATCTGCACCTGATAAGTGGTGAGCTGCAACTGGACAACATCACCATGCGGCCCGGCGATGGCCTGATGGTCAGTGGCGAAGCGGCGCTGCAGTTAACCGCCAGTCAGCAGAGCGAAGCCCTGTTGTTTGATTTGCGGTAGCCGGCCAACAACTAGGGCGGCAATTCATTACTGCTGATCGGCAGTAGGTAAATCGGTTTGGCTGTCAGGCTTTACATTTTGCGCCAGTAGGGCCGCCAACTGCAGCTCCAGCTGCTCAACCTTCTCGCGGGTGCGCAGCAGTACCTGACGCTGCACATCAAACTCCTCACGGCTGACAAAATCCAGGTTGGCCAGTTTTTGCTGCAATACCTGCTTCACTTTGGCCTCGGTATCATCAGCAAATTGCTTTATTTGCGGTGGCAACGCATTGCCAATTTGCTTGGCGATATCTTCAATTTTTTTCGGATCTAACATACATTTCTCCATTTACCCGGGTTAACGTGGTTATCCATCTATTCTACGGAGATAAATCCAGAACGCGAATGCTATTTGCCGCATATTTTGGTTACAATGCCCGCCCCGGTTTAAGGTATAGGTTATGCAGTTAAATTCGCAACAAAACGCCGCAGTAACATTTATCGCCGGCCCTTGTCTGGTGCTGGCCGGCGCCGGCAGTGGCAAAACCCGGGTGATTATCAATAAAATTGCTTATTTAATTCAGCAATGCCAACTGCCTGCACGCCATATTGCCGCAGTAACCTTTACCAATAAGGCCGCACGGGAAATGCGCGAGCGGATCCAGGCGCAACTACCGAAAACGGCTACCCGTGGCCTGACTATTTCCACTTTTCACACCCTGGGCCTGGAAATCATCAAAAAGGAATACCGCCATATCGGCTATAAACCCAGCTTCAGCCTGTTTGACGATCAGGACAGCATGGCGCTGTTAAAGGAACTGACCGGCAATGAGTTTCAGGGTGACAAAGACTTATTAAAAGCGCTGCAAAGTAAAATATCCGGCTGGAAAAATGATTTAACCCTGCCGGCTTTAGCCATAAAGCAAGCCAGTGATCCGCAGAGTATTAATTTTGCCAATTATTATCAGCAGTACAGTGACCAGTTAAAAGCCTATAACGCGCTGGATTTTGATGATTTGATCCTGATCCCTACGTTGTTGTTTCAGCACAATAATGAAGTACGGCAAAAGTGGCAGCAGAAAATTCAGTATTTACTGGTAGATGAATATCAGGACACCAATACCAGCCAGTATGAACTGGTAAAAGCCCTGGTAGGCGAGCGCCAGCGCTTTACCGTGGTCGGCGATGACGACCAGTCAATTTACTCCTGGCGTGGCGCCCGGCCGCAGAATCTGGTGTTGCTGAAAACCGATTTCCCCAACTTAAATGTGATTAAACTGGAACAGAACTATCGCTCGGCCGAACGGATTCTAAAAGCAGCCAATATTTTGATCGCCAATAACCCGCACGAATTCGAAAAAAAGCTGTTTAGTCAGAATAGCTACGGTGTACCGCTAAGAGTATTGCCCTGCAAACACGAAGAAGACGAAGCCGAAAAAGTGGTGGCTGAGATTATTTCGCACCGCTTTATGAATCGCAGCGAGTATCGCGACTATGCGCTGTTGTATCGCGGCAACCATCAGGCGCGGGTATTTGAAAAAGCGCTGATGACCAACCGCATTCCCTATAAAATTTCCGGCGGTACCTCATTTTTTGCCCGCAGTGAAATTAAAGATGTGATGGCTTATCTGCGGCTATTGGTGAACCAGGATGACGATAACGCTCTGTTGCGGATTATTAATGTACCGAGGCGCGAAATTGGTGCGGCGACCTTGCAGCAGGTAGGTAACCTGGCCAACAGTAAGAATATCAGCTTATTTGCGGCTTGCTGTGATATGGAGCTGTCGATGCATTTATCGGCCCGGGCTCAGCAGGCGGTGCAGCAGTTTGCTAACTGGATAAACCTGGTGGCTGATAACGCCCAGCGCGCTGATCCGGCTGAAGCGGTGCGTGATTTGATCCGGCAAAGCCACTATGAAGCCTGGTTATTCGAAACCAGTAACAGCCCGAAAGCAGCCGAAATGGCGCTGAAGAACGTTAATGAGCTGTACCGCTGGATCAGCACCATGCTGGAAGGTGACGACGAGCATGAAGCCATGACCCTGCCTGAAGTCGTTACCCGGCTGACCCTGCGCGATATGATGGAGCGGCAGCAACAGGAAGACAACGCCGATCAGGTGCAATTGCTTACGCTACATGCGTCTAAAGGCCTGGAGTTTCCCTATGTATTTATGGTGGGTATGGAAGAAGGTTTATTGCCGCACCAGAGCAGTATTGATGAAGATAACGTCGAAGAAGAGCGGCGGCTGGCCTATGTTGGGGTTACCCGGGCGCAGCGTGAGTTAATCTTTACCTATGCCAAAGAGCGGCGTCAGTATGGTGAAGTAATAAGACCGGAGCCAAGCCGGTTTTTGCATGAACTACCGCAGGACGATTTGGAATGGCAACAGGCAGCGCCGGCGAAAACCGAACAGCAGCGCCAGCAAACCGGCCAGGCTCATCTTGAGCGGCTGCGCCAGATGTTGAAAAAAGACTAACCGTCGCTATTCCGCGCCAAGAGCCCTGAGCATCTGGTCGCGCATTTTGTCCTGGAATATTGCGTAACGGCCGCGCCCCAGAGCCTTAGCATGATACATAGCGGCATCGGCATCGCGCAGCAGTTGCTCGCCGTTACCGTACTCCGAAAGCATTAAAGCAATGCCAATACTGACCCCGGAATTAATTTGTTGCCCGTCGAGGTAAAAAGTTTCGCGCATTTTTTCGATAATCCGCTGCGCCACATCTTCAGCATCATGCTCGCCTTGCAGATTTTGCAGCAGCACTACAAACTCATCACCACCCAGTCGGGCCGCTAAATCATGTTCGCGCACCGCACTTAAAATACGTTTGCTGGTTTCTATTAAAAAGGCATCGCCAATATGATGGCCCAGCGTATCGTTAATCAGTTTAAAGCGATCTAAATCCAGAAACAGCAATGCCATACCAACATCTGGCTGGCGCTTATATATAGCAAACTGACGCTTAAGTTGCTCGAGGAACATCTGGCGGTTAGCCAACCCGGTCAGTAAGTCATGGTTCGCTTCATAAAATAACTTTTGCTCGGCTTTTTTACGCTCTTCAACCTGCAGCCTTAAAAATAAGTTGGTCTGGCGCAGCTCGCGGGTACTTTCAAATACTTTGCGCTCAAGCTCTTCCTGATGCTGCCTTTGCTTTTCCGCCGCCAATTTGCGCTGAATAGCCACCCCGATATGCTGCGAGACAAAGCGCAAGATGCTAAGCTCCTGCTCGGTGTAATCGTAAGCATTATCGTAAGATTGCACGGCAAGCACCCCGATGACCCGCTGGTCAATCATTAACGGCGCCCCCAGCCAGCAAGAGGACAAACGGCCGCGTTGCAATGGGTCAGCCATGCCCCGGCGAATTTCACCTTCGGTGGCTAGTTGCTCAGCAGCTTCGCTGTTAATTAGTCTGGCTTCACCGCAACGAATAACATATTCGGTAAAACCGCGGCTGATTGGCCGCTCCCGCGCTGGTGGTGAGTACTGGTCAAGATAGAATGGAAAAGTCAGCTTGGTCTGGTCAGCATTGAGCAGGGCGATATAGCAGTTATCTGCCGACATTAAACCCGAAAGCACCTTATGCACTGCCTTATAGAAACTTTGCATATCGCGGCTGCTGGCGGTCAGTTCAGAAATTTCATATAACGCAGCCTGCAAGCGCTCAGCATTGGTCCGTTCTTTAATCTCTTTTTGCAAAGACTGGTTAATCAGCTGCAATTGCTGAGTCCGTTCCTGTACGGTCAGCTCCAGTAACTCACGACTTTTTACCCGATCCAGTGCGGTAACAGTATGGCCGCCAATACTGAGGAACATCGCCAACTCTTCGTCACCATAACGATAATCACTGTCATAGGTTTGAATTGCCATAACGCCAATCAGTTGCTCATTCCGCCAAAGCGGAATACCCATCCAGTGAGTGGATTGTGAACCCTGTGCCTGAATGTCGCCATTGGCAATCATGGCATTAAACTGGTCCCTGTCGCACAGTAACGGCTTGCCGGTTTTAGTTACATAGCCGGTCAGGCCGCTGGAGAAAGCCGTAGATGGCACCTGTTTAATGTATTGCTGGTCTTTCTCGTCAGAAAAATATTGCAGCTGGTATTGCTTAGTACTGGTGTCATACAACACCACATAAAAGTTTTCGGCATGTAGCAACTCCGATACCATTTTATGGATAGCCGGGTAGAATTCCCGCATATCACTAATGGTACTGGCCAGTTCAGACAGCTTTAACAAGGCGCCCTGAATGGTATAGGCCTGCTTATAACGGCTAACAAGTGTGGTGAGCCGGCGAGCTTTGGCTTTAAACAGTTGGAGTTGCGATCCTTTTAGCTTCAACTTATCTCTGCTCTGTATTTGCTGGCGGAAAGGTAGTTGTTATTATGCACAAAGTTTCGCCACATGGAAGCGGTCGGCAGCTAAACTAATAGTGTTAAGTGCCTTTTTTATAAACAAAAGCCGTGCATGGCACGGCTTTTGTTTATTTAATCCTGTCAGAAACTATACACCATCGGTCATAAAGCGAATGGCCGCTGCAATTTCATCTTCACTACAGGTTGCACAGGTGCCCATTGCCGGCATGTTGTTAAACCCTTCAATCGAGTGCTTTAACATCACCTCAAAGCCCTGGGCAATACGCGGTTTCCAGCTTTCTTCGCCTGGTTTGGGTGCATTTAAAGCACCGGTACCATGGCAGGCAATACAGGCAGAGTTATATACTTGCTCGCCTGAGCGCGGGCCACTGGCCTGCGCTGCGACTTCGGCTTGCTGGCCGGCAATATAAACCTGTCCTACCGGCGCAATGCGCTTAGCTAATTCTTCGTTGTTATCCGTACTGGCTGTGGCGCCAACCGCAAGCAGTAACGAAGCCAGCGCAAAAGTTAGTTTCTTCATTAAAAGTATCCCATAGCTTAAGGCAGTAGTAATATTGCTGCCATTATAGCCTGCAAGCTGGCGCAATTAAAAGACTGCAATACTGATCCTGACTGCTGTTTTATTAGTCAACCTTATTTTCCGGCTTTTACGGCGTTAAACTACGGGGAGATCAGTCGTCGTTTTGCCAGCCGACAGCCCGCTAAGTCCCACAAAGTCTGCTTTATGCTTTTAGCTTCTTTAATGGTTCACTTTTAATAGCTAAATTATTTAAAACAACTACTATGCAACGGCCTGGTTTGTGGTAGTCTAATCGACCTACTCAGTCAGGGAATGACCAGGTTGTCGTACCACCCCAGACCCCGTAGAAAGTTTTTTCCACACAGTGGATGTAAAAATAATAATAACAAGGGCGTTCGCGATTTCCCTTCGTTTACAATACAAATCATGAAGTTAGATATCAAACCTATCCATCATTTATTTTAATGTGTGGTTGTTCTTTATTAGTTTTACACAAAGTTATCCACAGCTTATCCGTTAAAATTCACTCGTGACTCTTTGCAGCATTTCTGGCTGTCACCCGGCGGCTGTGGCATGCTATAGCAAATTTCTGCAGGACAGCGTAACCATGGTTTATATCCCCAAAAACCCGTTAGTATTAGTTGATGGTTCTTCTTATTTATTCCGCGCTTATCATTCACCGCCACATTTAACTAATTCACGGGGGGAGGCTACCGGTGCCATTTACGGCGTGATTAATATGCTGAAAAGCTTATTGCGCCAATATAATCCCAGCCATATGGCGGTGGTTTTTGATGCCAAAGGTCCCACTTTTCGCAACGAGATGTACAGTGAATACAAAGCGCACCGGCCTGCTATGCCAGATGACCTGCGCAGCCAGATTGAGCCGATACATCAGATAGTGCGGGCGATGGGCCTGCCATTACTTTGTATCAGTGGCGTCGAGGCAGATGATGTCATTGGCACTCTGGCCCGTCAGGCCAGCATTGCCGGACGACATACCCTGATCTCAACCGGCGATAAAGATATGGCACAGTTGGTGGATGCTCATGTCACCCTGATTAACACCATGACCAATACCCTGCTTGATCCCGAATCTGTGGTCAGCAAATTCGGGGTAGGCCCCGAAGCGATCATTGATTATCTGGCGCTGATGGGTGACAAGGTAGATAACATTCCGGGCCTGCCTGGTGTTGGCGAAAAAACAGCTGCCGCTTTGCTGCAAGGACTGGGCTCAATTGACAACATTTACCAGCAACTGGATAAAGTAGCCGAACTGAGTTTCCGCGGTGCCAAAACCATGGCAGCTAAGCTGGCTGAACATAAAGCACAGCTGGAATTATCGTATCAGCTGGCGACCATTAAAACGGATGTGGAACTGGACTGTCAGCTCGATGACTTGGCTATTCAGCCGGCGGACCGCCAGCAACTGGCCGAGTTATACCGGCATTGTGAATTTAAACGCTGGCTGGCAGAAATATTACAGGATAAAGCGCCGGAGCAGCCGGTAACCGACGATCAGCTTACTGAGTCTGCTGCTCAAGAAGCTGCAGCCGTGCTGCCGACCTTGGATCGGAGCCAATATCAGACCATCCTCAATCAGGACGATTTTAAAACATTGCTGCATACCTTAGAACAAGCCGACCTTGCTGCTTTCGATACCGAAACCACCAGCCTTGACTATATGCAGGCCGAGCTGGTCGGTATGTCATTTGCCGTTGCGCCCGGCCAGGCCTGGTATTTGCCGTTGGCGCACGATTATGTCGGTGCACCAGCACAACTGAACCGCGACGAGGTGCTGGCAGCATTAAAACCCTGGCTTGAGGATAACGACAAAGCAAAAGTCGGCCAGAACCTGAAATATGACTGCAGTGTGCTGGCCCGCTACAACATTGTCTTGCAAGGTATTCAGTTCGATACCATGCTGGAATCATATGTGTTTAATTCGGTTGCCAGTCGCCATGATATGGACAGCCTGGCCCTGAAATATCTGGGCCATAGCAATATCAGTTTTGAAGATATTGCTGGCAAAGGAGCCAAACAACTGAGTTTTAATCAGATTGCGCTGGAACAAGCTGCCCCTTATGCGGCTGAAGACGCCGACGTGACCTTGCAACTACATCTTAAATTGTGGCCGCAGCTGAGTGCTGAACCCGGCCTGGCAAAAGTTCTGAACGACATAGAAGTGCCACTGATTACGGTGCTTAGCAAAATCGAACGAAACGGCGTGCTGATCGACAGTAAAGTGCTGGGCCAGCAAAGTCAGCAATTGGCGAAGCGGATTGATGAGCTGGCTGAACTGGCTTACCAGCAGGCGGGGCAGACCTTTAATATGGCATCGCCCAAACAATTGCAGGAAATTCTGTTTAACCAGATGGGCTTACCGGTACTGAAAAAGACTCCTGGCGGCACCCCATCCACCGCCGAAGAAGTTTTGGCTGAATTAGCACTGGAATATGAATTCCCGAAACTGATTACCGAGCATCGCGGTTTAAGCAAATTAAAATCGACCTATACCGATAAACTACCCAAAGTTGTTAATCCGGTAACCGGCCGGGTACACACATCTTATCATCAGGCTATCGCTGCCACCGGTCGGCTGAGCTCAACCGAGCCTAACCTGCAGAACATTCCTATCCGCAGTGAAGAAGGCCGGCGCATTCGCCAGGCGTTTATTGCCCCTGCCGGTAAAAAAATTCTGGCCATCGATTATTCGCAAATTGAATTAAGAATCATGGCCCACTTATCAGATGATAAGGCGCTGCTCGATGCCTTTGCTAAAGGCCTAGATGTGCATAAAGCTACTGCAGCAGAAGTATTTGGGGTAGCACTTGGCGATGTCAGCAGCGAACAACGGCGTCAGGCCAAAGCTGTAAACTTTGGCTTGATTTATGGTATGTCAGCCTTTGGTCTGGCAAAACAGCTGGGGATCAGCCGCAGTGACGCCCAAAGCTACGTTAACCGCTACTTTGAGCGCTTTCCAGGCGTATTACGCTATATGGAAGACACCCGCAAGCAGGCTCACGAACTGGGCTATGTCGAAACCCTGTTCGGCCGCCGGCTCTATTTGCCGGATATTAATGCCCGTAACATGGGCCGGCAAAAAGGTGCAGAACGGGCTGCCATTAATGCGCCAATGCAAGGCACCGCCGCCGACATTATAAAAATGGCAATGATCAAAGTTGATAGCTGGCTGAGCAGTCAGCAAAACGATGACGTGAAAATGATTATGCAGGTGCACGATGAACTGGTATTTGAAGTGCCCGCCAGCGACTTAGCCCGGGTGCAGGCTGAGTTAGTTAGTATTATGGAAAGCGCCGCCAGTTTAAAAGTACCGTTACTGGCTGAAGCTGGCAGCGGCGATAACTGGGATCAGGCGCATTAAGCGGTGCCAGCACCGCCCGAAATGGTAATTTAATTACATTAAACAGCTAAAAATAGCTTATTTTAATTTTTTTGTTGTTTTATTACATAAAAAACTTGCAATTATTGGCTGAGTGGCTAAAATTTGGCTGGTAGGGTACAGAGGTAAGATGTTCTATCTTTCAGGGCTACGCCACTATGGCGGGCTATAGAAAGTAGGCTTATTTAGCCGCCCCGCTGTTTTGCAGCGGGGCGTTTTTTTATCTGAAAATAAGCACTAAGATAAATTGCTACCAGCAAAAACTGAAATTAAGCAATATTTTTTAGAGTAAATACTTTAAAAGGCCGGGTTTTATTGTATAATGGTGCCGTCTTAGCGATAAGACACCCTGTTGATTTGAATTATTAGCTTCTCCCCGATTGCTATAGCCGACACTTTTCAGTGTCGGTTTTTTTATGACTGTCGTTTTAGTTAATCAGCCGCCTTTGCCGTATTTGCGTTGCTGTCAGTACTAAACCAGTTATCCAGGGTCTGCTCAAATTCAGTCATCCCAATTTTGGTTAATGAACTGAACATATGTACCGTGACATCCCCCATAAACGCCAGCGACGCTTCCCGTACTTCCAGTAAGGTTTTTTTGCGGGCACCCGGACCAAGTTTATCTGCTTTAGTTAATAAAATAAGCACCGGCAACTCGCTTTGCACTGCCCAGTGTACTAACTGCTGATCCAGGTCTTTCAATGGGTGGCGGATATCCATCAGCACGACCAAGCCTTGCAAACTCTGGCGCTTTTCCAGATATTGCGACAATGACTTTTGCCATTTTTCTTTTACCGCCAGTGGCACTTTGGCAAAACCATAACCGGGTAAATCAATCAGCCTTTTGTTCTCAGCAAAGACAAAGGTATTAATAAGTTGAGTTCGGCCCGGCGTTTTACTGGTTCTGGCTAAACTATTTTGTCTGGTCAACGTATTTAATGCACTGGATTTACCTGCGTTGGAACGGCCGGCAAAAGCAACTTCAATGCCGATGTCTGCCGGTAATGCCTTAATATCTGGGGCGCTGGTTAAAAAAGTCGCTTGTTGATAATTGAATTTTGCTTTGTACACAGCCTGCTCCGGCGTTTAAATTTGGGCCATTGTAACGGATCTTGCGGATCGGAAGAAGCTTTTGCAACGCAGATGGGATTTTACTTTGGGCAGTTTCGTGTAAAATGGCTTAACTAATTCTTATAAACTCACTTGGTTGCCAGTTTGCTGGCGGTTTAATGCGGACAGAGACGGATATAAAATGAAAAAACTCGTACTTCCACTGACGCTGTTAATCGGTTTAATCGGTACAGCCCATGCCTTTGATGGTGATGCTGAAGCAGGCAAAGCTAAATCAACTACCTGCGTCGCCTGTCACGGTACAGACGGCAACAGCATGGTAGATATCTATCCAAAGATTGCCGGCCAGCATGCTGAGTATCTTTATAAGCAGTTAACTGATTATAAACTGGGAATGAGCTCAGGCGGCAAAGATGGCCGTAACAATGCCATCATGTTCGGTATGGTAGCGACCCTGAGCGATCAGGACATGAAAGACCTGGCCGCTTACTTTGCCTCACAATCTATGAGCAGCGGCACCACACCGGAAGATGTTATTGAGCGTGGCCAGCAATTATATCGTGGTGGTGATCAAGATCGTGGTATCGCAGCCTGCATTGCTTGTCATGGGCCACGGGGTGTCGGCACCAGCCTGGCGGGCTTTCCAAAAATCTCCAGCCAGCATGCCTCATACCTGAAAGCGACATTGTTAGAGTTTCGTGATGGCACTCGTGCCAATGACTTGAACGGTATGATGGGCGACATTGCTAAAAAACTTACCGATGAAGATATTGAAATACTGTCGCAATATTTAGGCGGCTTGCACTAATTCTCACCCTGCTGACGGGGCTCAGGCCCCGTCACTGCCGTTATTTTGTGCGATATTTCGCACAAAGCTGTAAGTTATTTGCCCTTTCTTAAAAAATATTGAACTTTTCTCATTTTACTGAAAAACCTTAACCAACTGATTTGTAAAAACTAACTGAATAAGCAGTTATTAAAATTGCATTTTTTTTCAGCAGAGACTTGTCATCCGCTGAGATCGGAGTAAATTAAACCCAGTTACGTTTAGTAGCAAATAACAACAGGGAACTGCGCAAGCGGCAAGGAAGTAAGTGCCGATATCGGTACACTCTATTTGGCATCAGGAAGGTGCATAGCGTTGCAAAACGCCCAGGGATGAGTAATAAAGTACCAGGATGGTCGTAAAGAATAAAATTTTATACAAGGAAGATAAGCAACAATATATGGAACTTGTATTAACAGGGTCGTTGTAAACGCATCAGGATGATTTAGCGAAATTGAGAGAAGTGTCCACCTAGACACAAGTATACGGGGCGATAAGGCTATCTTATCGCCCTTTTGTTTTTTACAATAGTAACTGTTCAGAGTCAGCTGACTTATTGAGGTTAACTAAGGCGATGTCTGCCAATTCCCACTGCCCACTTTGCCGGGCATCCGCTCCGGATTTTTATCACCAGGATAAACAACGTAGTTATTTCAGGTGCAAAATTTGCGCGCTGGTATTTGCTGATCGCGCCAGTTTGCTAAGCAGTGACGCCGAACATGCGCAATACCTGCTACATAATAATGATTTGAACGACAACGGTTACCGCCAATTTCTGACCAGGCTAAGCGTACCGTTACTGGCGTCATTAACCGGCACTGGCTATAGTGGCCTGGATTTTGGCTGCGGTCCGGGCCCTTTACTGGCTAAGATGCTAAGTGAGGCTGGCCAACAAATGCAACTGTGGGACCCTTACTTTGCTGATAACCCGGCCGCACTGCAGCAACAGTACGATTTTATCTGCTGCAGTGAGGCGATAGAACATTTTGTTACACCACAAAACGAGTGGCGACTCTGGCAACAGCTGCTTAAACCAATGGGTGTACTGGCAATAATGACCAAACGCTACACCGATTTAGCCGCTTTCAGCCGCTGGCATTATAAAAATGACCCTACTCATGTCAGCTTTTTCCATCAGGATACATTCAGCTGGCTGGCGGTCCAGGCAAAAATGACTGCTGACTTTGTAACGAATGATGTGGTGATCCTGCAGAAAACTGGTTAAAATACGCGCCCTTTTTTACAGGTATCCTGTTATGACGCGTCAAAAGAAAAGTCGTAGTACCGGCAACAATGGCCAGCGCCATTTGCCTGCAGCTGAAGCTCGCAAACTGCGCCAGCCAAAAGAAGAAACCAAGAAAAAAGGCGCGGGCAAAAAATCCGGTAGCCGCAACGCCATTGTTGAGCAGAAAGCTGAGCAACAAGCAGGACACAGCGGGCCGAAAGATCCCAGAACCGGCAGTAAAAAACCAATAGCACTGGTTGCTGAACTAACAGTGACGCCACAGTTAAAGCCAGATCTGCAGCCAAAAGCCAGATTAAGTAAAGCTGCGGCTCCGGGCTTAACTGCCGCCGAAGAACTGGCTTTGATTGAGAACGACACCCTGTTACAGCAATTGCTGGAGCGGGTAGAAAATAACGAAGTGCTGACCGGCAAAGAGGCTAAGTATTTTAATGCTAAAACAGCCAGGCTGGAACAGCTGCTTGAGCAACTCGGCCTGTCAGAACAAACTGACACTACCGAAGATAACGATCCGCTGGCCCAGTTCGAGCGTACTGATTGGCGTAAATCTATTTTAGGTGATGACGATTAATGCAAAACCCCTGGTTGATAGCGCTGGTTGTAATAGCAGTATTGATAATTGCCGGCCTGGCATTTTATGCCGGCAAGCTGTTGTGGTTGTTACAGCAACAAAATAAGCAGCAAGCAGCGCTACTGGAGAAAGAACAGCAGCAACAATTGCAAAATCAACTGTATGTTGAGCAAAGTATTTATACTATTTGCAAAGCAGTGGCTGCCGGCCAGTGTGAGTTGTCAGAGGGAGCGCTGCGGGTATGGGTGTTGCTTAACCGCTTACCGGAAAAACAGCAGGGGCCGTTGGCAACTGACTATCCGGGTATTTTCCAGATGTATCAGACAGTGAAAGATATGCCGACTCATCAGGCACGGAAACAGCAGAGTAAACAGGCTACCTTAGCCCAGGATCAGCAGCGGCTGCAGGCTGAAAAAACTTTAGCGCCACAAATTATGACCGACACCAGCAAGCTGCTACAACGCTTTAAGCCAGCTTAAGTATTAACTAAGCTGGCATTAATTACAGCAGGCCGGCTATTTTCGCATATTACTGTTTATAAACAGTACCGGCTTTCATTACAAACCTGACATCACCCATCAGCTTAATGTCCTGCAGCGGGTCACCCGGCACAGCAATGATATCGGCAATTTTACCACTGCTGATGCTACCCAATTCAGCCTCAACTCCCAGTAACCTTGCGCCTTCAATGGTTGCTGACTGAATAGCAGCCATTGCCGGCATGCCAGCTTCCGTCATATAAACAAACTCACGCCAGTTTTCACCATGAGGGAACACACCAGCGTCAGTACCAAAGGCTATTTTCACCCCTGCTTTATAGGCATTACCAAAAGTTTGCTGGATTAATTTGCCAATATTAGCGGCTTTAGGCCGCACCAACTCCGGGAAAAAGCCGTTTATCGCCGCCTTTTCTGCCGCCCATTTCCCGGCACTTATTGTTGGCACATAGTAGGTACCATGCTTGCGCATCAGGGCAAAGGTGGCGTTATCCATATAAGTGCCATGCTCAATTGAATCTACACCAGCTTTAATTGCCCGCTCCATTCCTTCTTTACCATGGGCATGCACAGCCACTTTCATCTCGTAATCTTTGGCCGTTTCTACTACAGCAGCGAACTCAGCGTCGGTAAACTGCGGGTTAGTGCCACTTTTCGCTACACTCAGCACGCCACCGGTGCCGGTTAGTTTAATTAAATCAGCGCCTTCTTTGTAACGCTGCCGCACGGCTTTGCGGGCTTCATCCGGGCCATTAATCACCCCATCTTTCGGGCCCGGGTCGCCCATCTGAGCATAAGCAACGCCATTTGTCGGGTCGGCATGACCACCGGTAGTTGCAATAGACTTCCCGGCAGCATAAATTCTAGGCCCTTTAACGTAACCCTGGCCGATAGCTTTGCGCAGTGCCACACTGATATGATAACCGTCACCAAGCTCACGCACTGTAGTAAAACCAGCCATTAAGGTTTTTTCAGCAAACACTGCACCACGAAGTGCAAAGTCAGCTTCATTCAACCGCTGACCTTCACTGTAAACTGTTGGGCTGAACTGAGTGTAAAAGTGGGTATGCATATCCATTAAACCAGGCATAACGGTATGTTGGCTCAGGTTAATCAGGGTATCACCGGCTGCAGGCTGACGAAAACCGGCTTCTATGGCAGAGATTTTCTCACCGTCAATTACAATAGTTTGCTCAGTTAGTACTTTACCGTCTTCAACATCAACCAGCTTGCCGGCGTGGATCAATGTAGCCGCATTAACAACAGTGCAGTTGAAGCTCAGACATACCGCTGCGGATAATAGTGCTTTGCGCATAGCGTGGGTTCCTTTCAATCTTTAATCCACTGTGCACCCACCAACCAGATGTTAGCAACCAGCCTGCGATACAGCCCTTAATTTGTCAGATGAATGGCTATGTCAGGCCAATACGCCCAGAGTAAACGGATAGCCGGCACTTTTCAGCTGATAGTGACTGGCACCATTGCAGTAGACTTCATGGCACTGTCCGATTAGCTGATAATAGGTATTGCGGTTTAGACGGGCAGATAAACCACGCCACAATTGCAAATAGGGCAACTGCTGTTGCTCAAACAACCGTAAACGCAGCGGATACTGTGGTGTGACACTCACTGCATCACCAATATTAGTGGTGAGTGTTAACAAAGGACCGTTTTCTGTGCGCTGCCATTGGCTGGCGACAACCAGAAATGGCGCGTCTTCTACCTGGATCCGGACTTTTTCTACCGGTGTCTGCAAAAAGTATTGCTGTTGCTGGCAAATTAACACTGAGGCAAATAGCCGCACAATTGGCGGGCGCCGTATTTCACTGCCCTGATACAACCAGCGGCCATCAGCGGTGATTAACAAAGGTAAATCGCCACA
Organism: Arsukibacterium perlucidum DSM 18276; assembly: GCF_000382165.1. Lineage (GTDB taxonomy): Bacteria > Pseudomonadota > Gammaproteobacteria > Enterobacterales > Alteromonadaceae > Alishewanella > Alishewanella perlucidum. Next base: position 25,373 of record NZ_KB907730.1, read on the forward strand.
AAATTCGGGTTGCCAACTCTCTACCGGCGCAAGATCAGGGCATTGTAGTTGTTGTTGCAGTGACGCTAAATCCATTTTAGTACTGGCATACAAGGAAAGTGATCTTAACCATAGAGGTCAGAAGTTGCAGGGTCAAGCAAGACAGTTTAAGCCAGATGTTGGCACAGGTAGGGTTGATAACAAAAAGTGGGGTGACTGATGGGGCTCGAACCCACGACAACCGGAATCACAATCCGGGGCTCTACCAACTGAGCTACAGTCACCGTTGTTAACGCTCACTATTTTAGCTAAATTTACCGCCGTAACCAAGTTTTTTTAGTTTAAAACCCGTGCCGGCGTACCATCACGGGCGCAAGATTGCTAAACTTGCCATCTTTAACTGAAATGTTTAATTAAAGGGTGTGACATGGAAGAGATAAACACGTTTTTCCGGGAAAACAATGAGTTGATCCTGGGCTATATGCTGCAATTGGTTGCCGCTATTGTCATCTTTTATATTGGCCGGATTGTCGCCAGGGGGCTGTCACGCTTGCTGGAACGAGGCCTCTTAGCCCGCTCGGTAGATAAAGCCGTGGTCGCCTTTCTGGTGAGTATCGTTTACGCTATTGTGCTGATTGCTACTGTGCTGATGGCGTTATCGCAAATTGGCGTACAAACCACCTCCTTTATCGCCATTCTGGGTGCGGCAGGTCTGGCTATCGGTCTGGCGCTGCAAGGCTCGCTGGCTAATTTTGCCTCGGGCATTCTCATTATTCTGTTTCGTCCCTTTAAAGCCGGTGACTTTATCGATGCCGGAAGCGTTTCAGGTACCGTAGAAAAAATAGAGATTTTCCAGACCCAGATGAAAACCCCAGATAACAAGCGGGTGATTGTTCCAAATGCCCAGATCACTGGCGGCCCGATTACCAACTATTCTTCCGAACCACTTCGTCGGGTCGACTTAGTGATTGGTATCAGCTACGACTCAGATCTACTGCTGGCAAAAAAATTACTGGAAGAAATTTTACAAAACGATGAGCGGGTACTGGCCGATCCGGCATTCAGTATTAAAGTAGGTGCTTTGGCAGATTCATCAGTTAACTTAAATGTTCGTCCCTGGGTAAAGTCGGCCGACTACTGGGACGTATACTGGGATACCCTGGAAAAAGTGAAACTAACCTTTGATGAAAAGGGTATCGGTATTCCATTCCCACAAATGGACGTACATTTAATTAAAGATCAAGCAGATAGTAAGGAGTAAGCATGAAGTTATTCACTGTGTTGGCGCTGGGCAGCCTGGCAGTCAGCAGCGCCGTCAGCGCGCAGGAAGCGGCAACTGATGAAAACAAGGTATGGCAAACCTCGGCCGAACTGGGCGCCATCACCACCTCAGGTAATACCGTAGGCACCTCGATAACCGGCAAGATTGATGCCCGCCAGGAACTGGAGTCCTGGAGTAATCAGTATATTTTCAGTGCGTTTTTTAAAGAAGATGAGAAAACCGACGCTGAAGGCAATACTATTACCGAACGCTCTGCTGAGCGCTACCTGATTTCAGCTAAAGGCGCTTACAAGCTGGCTACTGAACATGATAATTTATTTGTTATCGGCTCGCACACCAGTGACAAATTCGGTGCTTTCGAAAAATACAATACGCTTGCTGTCGGTTACGGTACCCGGCTTTATAACGCTGAAAGCCAGCATCTGGATGTTGAAATTGGTCCGGGTTATGTTAGTGGCGCCCGGGCAACCGGTGAGTCTGAAAGTGGTTTTATTGTCCGTGGTGCAGCAGCGTACAACTGGCAAATCAGCGAATCGGCTGCCTTTAGTCAGACTCTTAGTGTTGAATATGGTGATGATAACACCCGTACTATTGCTGAAACTGCACTGACTGCCAAGATTAATGGTGCGATGCAGATGAAAGCGGCTTTTCTGGTTCAGAATGACTCTGACGTGCAACCAGATAAAGAAAACACCGACACCCAAACCTCTCTTACTCTGGTCTACTCTTTTTAATTTGAGCGTGCCTTAGCCGTTTTTCTCGACTAAGGCACTCTTATTTAATAAGAATCTTTTAAAAAAATATTTTTAAACTATGCTTAATTTTCTAACTGCCGATTAACGGCATTCCGCTATTTGAACCAGAGATGTAAATAATGAAACAGAACCGCTCCGCCAGAATGCTGCGTTTATACCCAATTATGGGTGTACTGATGTATATTCTGCTTGGTGCTATCTGGATATTATTTAGTGATAACTTACTGCTTCTGCTGGCTGACAGTTCAGAGCAGCTTATTCGATATCAAACCTATAAAGGCCTGTTTTATATTGGCTTAACAGGGTTGCTTGCCTGGCTGCTACTGCGGCAGCACCAGCGTCTGACCGAGTCATTGCAAGCCAGTGAACAAGCTTTCAGTCAAACCTTTGATCATGCCGCTGCTGGTATTGCCCACGCCAACGCCAGTGGTCAGTTATTGCGGGTAAACCGACATTTTGCCCGAATGCTCGGTTACAGCCCCTCTGAAATGCTGAATATGTCTTTCCAGCAAATAACCCATCCGGAAGATTTAGATCATGATCAACAGCAATTTAGCCAACTGCTGCAGCAACTGATCCCCAGCTACACCCTGGAAAAGCGCTATTTTACCAAAGCAGGCAATGTGGTCTGGGTAAAAATGGCTGTTGCCAAAGCGCCAGACACCGGCGATGCCCCACCGTATTTTATCGCTGTAGTTCAGGATATCTCAGCGCAGAAATTGGCAGAGCAACAGCTTTTTGAAAGCGAATTGCGTTTCAGAACCCTACTTGATAACGCGCCGCAAATTTCGGTTCAGGGATATGACCAGTTTGGCATCACCATTTACTGGAATCGTGCCAGCGAACTGATTTATGGTTACAGCAAAGAAGAAGCGCTTGGCCGCAGCTTGCTGGAATTGATTATTCCTCAAGAAGCCCATCCAGAAGTGCGCCGGGCGATAGCCTATATGGCCGAGCATGCCAAGCCAATTCCGGCTGAAGAGCTGACCCTGAAACGCAAAGATGGCTCGCTGATTTCGGTATTCTCTAATCATGCCGTGGTAAAGCTGCCTGATAAACCACCACAGATTTTCTGTATTGATATTGACTTAACCGAACGTAAACGTCAGGCGAAAGAACTGGCTTTTTTAGCCGAGTTTGACCCGTTAACCCAGCTGCCGAACCGTCAGCATTTCAGCAACCGCTTAACCAGCGCCGTTAAGTTGGCAAAACGCAATCAACAGTTTCTGGCTGTCATGATCCTCGACCTCGATCATTTTAAAGATATTAATGACAGTTTTGGCCATCAGATCGGCGACAGCCTGCTGCTACAGGTGACAGAGCGTCTGAATCTGTGTTGCCGGGAAACCGATACCCTGGCCCGGCTGGGGGGCGATGAATTTGTGTTTCTGGTTGAACAGCTGGGTCAGCCGGAAGACGCGGCCAGAGTTGCCGCTAAAATTCTGCAACAACTGCATGCCCCCTTTACTCTGGGGCAGCAAACGGATGTTAACGTGGCCGCTTCAATCGGCATCTGCATATATCCGGAGCATGCTGACAGTGCCGAAGCATTATTGCAGGGTGCTGATGCTGCGTTGTACCGGGCTAAGGCAGATGGCCGCAATACTTACAGCTTTTATGCAGAAAGCCTGACATTACAGGCACGGACTCGTTTGGTGCTGGAGCAGCGGTTACGTAATGCCATCAAACAAAACCACTTAATCTGTTATTACCAGCCGCAATTGGATATTAATACTGGCCGGATTATTGGTGCCGAAGTGTTATTACGCTGGATTGATCCCACTGATGGCATGATAGGTCCGGATACCTTTATCCCACTGGCTGAAGCGAGTGGTCTGATCCATCCGATTGGTCACTTTGTATTGCAGCAAGCCTGCCGCCAGGGCCAGGCCTGGCAGTTAGCCGGCTTAAATAATATTAATCTGGCCATTAACGTGTCGGCGCAGCAATTTAATAAAGGTGACTTACAGCAGCAAATAACCAGCATCTTGCAGGAAACCGGCTTTAACCCTGCCTGCCTGGAACTGGAAGTAACAGAAAATGCCCTGATGGGTGACGAAGATGTTGTGATTAAAACCATGCTGGCCCTGCGTGGACTTGGCATTAAACTGGCGATCGACGACTTTGGTACCGGTTATTCTTCGCTAGCCTACTTAAAGCGTCTGCCGCTGGATGTGCTGAAAATAGACAAACGTTTTATCGAAAACTTACCGTCGGCCGAGGATGATCAAAGTATCGCCAAAGCAATAATAGATCTGGCTCATAACCTGCGTTTTAAGGTATTGGCTGAAGGAGTAGAAACAGCAGAACAACTGGCTTTTTTACGCCAGCAACGTTGTGATTATTACCAGGGCTACTATTTCAGTAAGCCGGTACCGGCAGCTGAATTTGCTGAGCTGTTGTGCAAACAACGTCGTAGCCAACAAAACCCTACTGACTGATCCGTATTTGGCTAAAGCCAAGGCCCTGCTGCTTTTCCAACCTGATCTGCACCGGCACCCGCTGTTTTAACGCTTCGACGTGGCTGATAATACCAATCATCTTGCCACTGGCATTTAACTGGTCCAGCACGGCCAGCGCGCTTTCCAGGGTATCCGCATCCAGGGTACCAAAGCCCTCGTCCAGAAATAACGAATCGATACTGGTTTTACTGCTGACTAAATCTGATAGGGCCAAAGCCAGAGCCAGGCTAACCAGAAAGCTCTCACCACCCGATAAGGTTTTAGTGTCACGGGTCGCGTCGGCCTGCCAGGTATCAAGCACCTGCAGCTCCAGTTCAGCACTTGGGTGGCGCGCCAGCTGATAGCGGTTGTGTAACAACTGCAGCTGACGGTTAGCCAGCACCACCAGCTGTTGCAAAGTCAGGCCCTGGGCAAAGCGCCGGTACTTATCCCCCTCTTTCGAACCAATCAGGCTGTTCAGTCGCTGCCATACCGCAAGTTGCTGTTCAGCTCTGGCGATCTCAGCCAGCAAACTTTGCTGATTGAGGCGCCGCTGCTGATCACTGTTTAACTGATGTTGCAACCGGCCCTGCTGCTCAGTAAATTGCTGTACCTGTTGCTCCAGCTGTTGTAACTGTTGCTGCAATTGCGCTTCTGATTCGCTGCTGAGCTGTTGCCCGGCCAGCTCGTCAAAACGCTGCTGGCGGTCAGTAAGCAGCCGGTTGGCGGCAACCTCGGCTTGTTGCAGTTGCTGTTGTAGTGCAGAAAGTTCACTAAGCTCCGTATCGCTTAGCAATGCCGCCAGAAAGGTAGCTTCATCGCTAAAGTCACTGGCTGCCAGGGCCTGTTGCCACTGCTGCATAGCAGCTTGCTGTTCAGCTTCCGCCTGTTCAACCTGCCGCTGCAACGCTTGCTGCTGTCCTTCCAGCTGCTGTAATTGCTGTAGTAGCTGTTGCAGCCGGTTTTTTAAATCGGCCAGATCACGGTGTTCAGATGTTATTTCCGGCTCGGCTTGCTGCAAAGCTTGCCATTGCTGTTGCCATTGGCTTAACTCACTGGCCCGGGCCACGTGCTGCTCAGTCAGGCTATGTTGCTGCTGAGCCAGTAAGGCCAGCTGATGAGTTATCTCAGTTTGCTGCCGCTCTGTTTGCTGCTGCTCTGTTGTTAATTGCTGCAACTGCTGTTGCTGCTGCTCCAGTTGGCTGAGCTGTTGTTCAGTGGCAGTAAGCTGTTGTTGTAATTGGTCGCAATGCTTGTTCAGTGTCTGAGTAAGATCTGCATCATTTGATGGTTCAACCACACCTTGCAGCAAGGGTTGTAACTGGCTTTGCAGTTCGTTCAACTCGGTCTGCTGCCCCAACACCTGTTGATTTAAGTGCGCTATTGCACTGTTCAGCTCTGCCTGACGGGTGCGGGCCGCTTCGCCCTCAGACTGTACCTTAGTTAACTCTGCCTCTTTTCCGACCAGTTGTTTAACGATGGCAGTGTCATCCAACTGCTGATACTCACTAACAGCAGGATGCTCGGTGCTGCCGCAAAGCGGGCAAGGCTGCTCCGGGCGCAAATGTGCTCGGTGCTCAGATAACTGCATAATCAGTTGCTGTTGTGCCAATAACTGCTTTTTATCGCTAATTTGTTCGCTCAGGCTTTTAAAACGGCTGCGTAACATGGTCAACTGCTCTGCCAGCGGAGCCAGTTGCAGTTGCTTGTTGCTAAGTTGCTGTTGCAGTTCAGCCAGTTGCTGCTGCCACTTTTGCTGCTGTGCCAGCAACCGCTGGGCCTGTTGTAGTTGATATAAATGTTCACGCTGCTGCTGTTGTTGCTGACGCAAAGTCGTCTCATCACCGCCCTGCACCAGCTGGGCCAGTTGCTGCTGGATGGCTACATGCGCTGCAGTTTGCTGCTGCAGCGTCGCCGCCAGCCGGCTTTGCTGTTGCTGCAGTTGCTGTTGCTGCTGACTGAGTTTGTGCTGTTGCTGCTCTGCCCGCTGCTGTTCTGCCAGCAAGCATTGCCGGCCCTGCCATAACAGCGTGGCTTGCTCAGTGAAACCTGATGCTAAATTTTGCTGTAACTGTTGCTGGTTAGCCCGCAAATCTTGCCGGCGCCGCTTCGCCTGCTGCAATGCCTGATACAGCGGCGCCAGCTTACTTGCCGGCTGGTGGCTTTTCAGACGGGCCAGCTTTGGTTGTTGGCGGGTAAACTCCGTGTTAAGTTCTGCTGCTTCCTGCCGGCTTTGTGCCAGAGCCTGCTCTGCAGCAGTAATCTGCTGCCGCCATTGCAGTAGTTGCCGCTGCTTGTTAACTGCATGCTGCTGCTTGCTTAGCTGCACTTTTACCGTCGCCAGTTCAGCAGTTAACGCCTGCTGCTGCTCAGCAGAAAGCAATTCTGTGGCAGACGCCTTGGCCTGCAGCAGCTCCAACGCGTTTTTGTGCTCACGGGCATCGCTAAATACCTGCATCGATATCCGGCCATAAATATCGGTACCGGTCAGCTCTTCCAGTAATTCTGCGCGTTCGTTAGCATCAGCATTTAAAAAAGCGGCAAAGCTGCCCTGGGCCAGCAACATTGACTTGGTAAAGCGACCAAAATCAAGTCCGGTAAGTTCGGTTATCAGTTTCAGTTTTTCATTGGTTTTTTCAGCGAGGATGGTGCCATCCAGCCGGGCCAATTCGACTTTCGCGGCCTGCAAGTTACCCTCAGCCTGACCGCGGGCCCGCCGTTGACTCCAGAAGGCGCGATAACCCTGCCCCGCAACTTCAAACTCAACCTCAGCTAAGCACTCACTGCTATGCCGGCTCATTAACTCGTTACTGGTTGGCGAGGTTTTTAAACGGGGCGTCTGATGGTACAACGCCAGACAAATGGCATCGAGAATAGTGGTTTTACCGGCGCCGGTCGGGCCGACAATGGCAAATAAACTGGCGCTGTCAAACGGTGGCAGCCGGAAATCTATAGTCCATTCACCGCGTAACGAGTTCAGGTTTTGCAGCCGTACCGCCAGAATTTTCATCTGTGCTCTCCCTGAGTCGCCGGGCTGCCTGGCGGGTCAGCGTCCAGTACCTTGGCCAATACTTGCTGGTGCAGTTTGGTCAGTTGTTGGGCCTGCTCCACTGTTAACACTTCATCAGCCAGCCGCGCCTGCCAGACATCAGCGGGTGCCAGTTCGGCCAGGCTGGTTTGCGTCAGCTGCTGCAAGCTGGCACCAGTTTGGCTGCGGTCGCGGCGCAGTCGCAGTAATTCCACCGGCAAGTCACTAAGCAGTTGCTCTACCCGGGGTTGTAAGTCGGTCAGATAGCCATCGCTACTGTTGATCACCACCTCCAGCCACAAACTTTGGTTCTTTGCCAACTTGGCTAACTGTGGTTTTAGCAAGGCCGGCAAGCTGGTTAAATCGGTTTTAATACTGACCAGTGGCTGAAAGCACGGAATAGGCAGGCTGCTAACGGTTTTTTGCTGCTCAGCAAACTCAATAAGCCAGGCTTGCTTTTGCTGGCTGGCTTCATCAAAGCTTAAGGCGATAGGCGAGCCGCTGTAACGGATATCGGTGCTGCTATTTAGCTGCTGCGCCTGATGAATATGGCCCAGCGCTATATAGTCTGCCGCTGGAAAGCGGCTCGCCGAAAAGGCTTCTAAGGTACCGATATAAATATCGCGTACTGATTCCGACTGGCTGACGCCGACCGTCGTTAAATGGCCGGTCATCACTATCGGTAACTGCAACTGATGTTGCTGGTTATACTGCTGAGCCAGCGCAAATAATTGCTGATAATGGTCGGCGATGGCCTGTTGTAAATCCTGCTGTTTCTGCTGGCCTGTTTGCCCAGCCTGGCTTTGCAGTAAATCACGCGGGCGTAGAAAAGGCACTGCCGCCAGCAGGCAAGCAGCCTTACCGCTACGATCAGGCAAGATGAGCAGCTGCTGCTCTAGCTCAGCTGCAGTTGCAGGAATCACCTGGGTATGTAACTGTGCCAGCAATTGCTTACTCTCGGCCAACACGGCGGGCGAGTCGTGGTTGCCGCCTAACACTATCAGCTGACAGCCACTGGGTTGTAGCTCGACAATAAACTGGTTATACAACTCGCGGGCATAACTGGGCGGGGTAACGGTATCAAACACGTCACCGGCGACAATAATAGCATCGATAAGATGCTCGTTGACCTGCGTAATCAGCCAACGCAAAAAAGCTGCATGCTCAGCCGCCCGGCTTTTACCAATAAAATGCTGGCCCAGATGCCAGTCGGAGGTATGAAGAATTCGCAATGTCTGAAATTATTAGTGAATTGAGCTCAAAATCATACCTGATAGTACAGCTGACAGCAAAAAGCACATCGCACTATAGGTGTCACTTAATGATATTGAAGCAACCGCATAAAAAGTTAGCAGTGATACTATAGAAAGGGCCATCTCTGAGCATAACAGAGATGGCCCGGACCAGATATAATAAGTTTTTGGTTAGTCGTCGTCGCGCTCGACTTCAACTTCTTCAGCAATTATCTGGTTATTTTCATTATAGAAGCCTTCAACTTCTGCTTGATCACCCACTATCACTGCGGCTAAGAATGCATCTATCGATAACTCAACGTCATCTATTTCAAGCTCTGTATTGGCGTCAAATAATACCGCAGTACCGTCCACTTGAATACCATTCTCCAGCACTGCAGTTATCAGGCCTTTAAACTCAACCTTACCGATGTCGTCTTCATCATCATCGCGTTCAATTTTCATTTCACGCGCCACAAGGACATCACCACTGCGCACTGCTTCAACCTCAATTAACGTATCGGTATTTATCCGCGAAAAAAACTCTTGCTGCGTTATACCTCTGTCGTTGTCATCAAATTCAGTGTCAGCATCAACGGTAATGGTGTTCCCAAATATCAGCAGAAAGTCACTACCTACCTCACTTGGCTTGCCCTTGAGTTCGATTTCATTCTTGTCATCGTTATCGCGTTCCACTTTAAGTGCCACCAGAACTGCGTCGTCGTTGGTAAAACCCAACACCTTAACAAAGTCATTAATAGTCAACGCAGACAGATCAAATACGCGCACTTTACTGTCAGACTCATCTTCAAACTGAGTTTGTGCAGTAACCAAAAAGGTCTCGCCGGACACGGTCAGTGTGCTGGCAGTTAAATCAACAGACGACACTTCCCCACTAAGTTTGGTAATTGCGTCCCGAATAAACACAATGTCTTCGGCTTCCCAGCGACCATCCTCGTATTCTGCTTTGATTTTAATCCGCACACCATCGGCCAAATCTTGCGCAGAACCAAACCGAAAGTCGGTGTCATCATCCAGGAAAATAGTACGCTCTGCTAACTCAAAAGACTCATCCGTCAGATAATGACTGATTGCACCTTCCAGCTTCAGAACATCACCGTCATTGGCGTCAACTGCATCACCTTGCAGCTCTATTTCTCTTGCCAGTAAAATATTACTGATGACATCATAGCTTCCGCCTTCACCTTCAACTTTTACCATTAAATCGTTTGCCAGCGCCGTGCTGCCAAAATCATCTAATTCAGCGCCGGCATAGTTTACGGTAAGCTCACCGAGCATAAAGGTCTGCGCCGCTGCATTTAGCTCAGAGACAATGCCCCGCACTTTCAAGTCTTTATCCATCTCTTCCAGTTCTATGCGGGTGGCATAAAAGCTGCCATTAGCGACGCGATACCCGCTTACTTCGACAACATCACCAACGCGCAAGTCAGTTAAACTAACATCGTCAAATTCAGTTAAATCATCATAACTGATCCATTGACCCAACACTCTGAGTTGTTGATTAGCCAGATCGATACGATTAACTACGCCTTCAACTTCAGCGTTGTAACGAATAACATTTGCTCTGCCAGTCTGGCCATCATCATCCAGAGTGCCGACAATATTAACAACCATGCCCACTGCCAGATCACTCTCTGTAGCTGCCGGGCTGTCATCAGTGCTAATGGCACTGCCATTGGTCTCGTACTTTACACCGTTAACGATTACACTGCCAAAACCGGTAATTACCCCAGTTGTTGTGACATTGGTACTGACCGGTGGCGCAGGCGTTACTGCTATGGGGGGCGTTGACTCACTGCTGTCGGAGCCCCCGCAGGCTGCCAGTAAAGAGGCAACGCTTAAGCTAAGTAGAGAACGTTTAATACTCATATAATGCTCCTGTCTTACTTTTAGTTCATATGCTTAATGTTCCAGATGCTAGAATACATCAGTAAAAATAACCAAACATCGACCGAGCCAGGCTTGACCTGTGATGATGCAATTGATAATTGAGTAGTGTAGCGAAGAGAGATGAACTTCAGCTTAACGGGTTTACGCGTAGACTTCCAATTCCGACTCATCGCTGCCTGATAATTTAAGATTATCTGCGCCGTTTTTTGAATACGTGTACTAACATTATTATAGCAAACAATGAGAAGAACGCTGGCCGCTGTTGCGAGCCGTCGGTAATGCTCGGCTCCAACCACTTAATATAACAACCAAACTACCGCTGTTTAAAAGCAAGAAAGCCCTTAAAGTAAGGGCTTTCTTGACATTTTTACACTATAGACCTGAGGTAAGCCTAGAACGGAAGTGCCGGAACTTCTGTGTAAAGATTCAGTGTGTGTGTGACATGCTTGGCTGTGAAATCTAATTAAATTGAGCACCATACAATCATACCGCCTGTCATTAGACAAAAATCGCATTAACATCACTCCAGCAGAAAAAGTGTCAAGATACTGATTAAAAGCAGCTGAAAACTTTACACTTTAACAGTACGCCTAAATTTATCCTTTGGATTCAGTTAAATATACTAATGCAATTGCGTGAGTTGGGCAAAGAAATGAATTTCTTTTCATCTCGTGAACCCTTTAAAATTATCTCCTGACTGCCTAACCCAGCAAATGAGTGGCGCTACACACAATGAGTTTCATCGAACCACGCGTCATCGCTACATATAAATGCTGTGCACTCATCCCATCAGTATGCAATACCACCGCAACTTCAGCCTCCAATCCCTTGAGTAGTAATGTGCTGCCAACTGCGCGATTTGGTAACGGCCGGCCTAGTAAACGATTGTCTTCCCTCACTCGTAATACAGCTTCAGCAAGTGGTATGTTGCCAGCCTCGGCAATTCGCAAAGCTTTGAGTACACCGTAAAGAATGGCTGGGCGATGAACCCGAACACCAGCCGTTTCGAGTAACGACGAGAGTAATAAAATTGCAGCCTTAACCGATGGAATGCGCTGGAATGACAAAGCATTACTCTCCACGATAGAGGGTGGGTTCTTCGCGGTTCCACGACTCAATGAGTCTAAACGCCGAGTTAATTCCGAGACACCGACATTAGTCATAACGCTTTGAGCGAACATCAGTAACTGCCCTAAAGCATTTGGTGATAAGGCATCAAAACTGTTTCCGAACGAAATCATATCTTGAAGGTCGACAGCTTCAACTGTAGAAGCACCAGGCGTTTGGCTGGCAAAGTTCTGCTGAATTGCACGGTTACGACTATCAGCAATAATAAGCACACGCCCGTCAGCAATTGGCGATGCCGTTCGGGCAGCAGCCAACCGAAGAGAGTGCTCGTCCGATGATGTAGTCTTAATCCACGTGACATGTTCAGGAGGCCCAGTTAGTAAATCAATTGACTCACTTGCCATCAAGCGTCGTCGACACTCCAGAAGCCATTGCCCAAACGATTCAGCGCCGGCATTTCGCCAGCGCCAAGGTGTGGTAAGTTCAGTAACGACAGGGAAATGCGCACAAACTTGTAAATTCCAATCCACCAATGTATTGCCACGAAAACCGAAAATTGCCTGCATTGGGTCGCCCAGTACGCAGGTTGGCAGAATAAGAGAAAGAAAGTAGACAATATTATGCTGAGGCACCGAGCAATCTTGATACTCATCGACAATGAGCTGTGCATAAGAAGCTTTTACAACTCCATTCACATGGCCAGTCTGTAGTAGTGCCCATGCTGCATCTCTAATTGACGGGTAATCGCGAGCAGGTATGGAGAGTCTGAGAATATCTGGGTCATGAGCACTGCGAGCTGGGAAATTGGCAATCAACCGCATTGCCCAACCGTCAATCGTGTAGAGTCTATAGGCGCCGGTAGGCACTCTCGCACGCTCAAGCCGCCCACGTAGAGCTGCCACACCTGCATTTGTGTGGGTGAGAACTAGAATAGGTTTATTGCCGCGGTGATTTGCCAAAGCTTTAGCAATCAACTGAGTTTTGCCACATCCAGCGGGGGCGGCAATCGCTCCACGTGTAACGGTAAGTAAGTTTACTTCACTGCTTTCCATTGGCCGCCCATGTGAAGACTTGATTCACCATCCATGAAAAATTTGGGTCACACTTGTTGAGGTCCTTCGCAACAATCGTCCGCGCGACATGTTCCATCCAAGAAATTGACTTAAACCAGCCAGCCCTTCGGATTCGAGCCGCCTTTCCTAAATAACCTCTAGATGCTGCGGAAAGCGCTTTTGAACTCTGAACCTCATCCCAGACTGATTGTACTGTAATTGAGTTATTGGACGCCGTGCGCAAATGCTCGTGAATTACATCGCCATGAAGCTCGTCAGCGTAAACGATAAGTTGCTGGCACGCTTCTGGAGAGAGGCTTCCAAACAATTCGTCTTCCAATGCACGACCTTCTCGATACTTAACAACAGTCCCTCCTTTTTGTAGGAAGGCTTGTTCTATAGCATGTGTAGGTTTAACGTCATCATCACGGAAAACCATAACTCTGTATCCTAGAGACTGAAAAACGGCCGCACGAGCATAGGGACGATCGGCCTCACCACCCCCGCTATCTATCAATGCAACGCTTTGCGCTGCCATAGAAACCGCACCTTGCTCCAGCCGATTCAAATCCAGTCCACGTAAGAGGCCAATTTCACTGGCGCCCTCACAGATGATCACTGAAGATGCCAAAAATGCTTCAGGAAAAAGTCTAATTGTACTTTGAGTATCGTTATCAACTCCTACTGTTCGTATTTCATGTCCGTTAGGACCACGACGAAGCACAAAGAGCTGTTTACCCGAAAGTTCTCTAAGTGCAACGGGAGAGTGGGTTGTCAGAAATGCTTGAAGTGGCGCATCTTCTTTTGCCCCGAGAGAACTGAGGAAACGATTGATGCGATGCGGCTCCAGTCCATACTCCAGCTCGTCAGATAGCACTATCGACGCACAATTAGCTGCTTTACGCTGCAAACCGGCAACAAGTAATCGTGTGGACCCGATACCCAGACTGCGAAGCGGAACTCCGCTTTCGCTGTGAAGAGAAATAGTTCCTCCGCTAAATGACACTGAATGAGAATCGAGCAGAGCTCTTGCTTTGGCACCAATGCCAACCCCCAGCTCCTGAGCCGTTGTGAAAACCACCCCTAGAGCTTCAGCCAATTGTTTCTCTGCTTGGTCTCCAAAAGTACTACGGGCATCCCGAGCCGCTTTCACCAGAGCTAAAGATGCATCCGCTCGCTCTTCCGAAATTCGATTCAAAACCGAACCGCGTTGCCACGCCAGATTATAATCCGCAAGTGCACCGATCCGGGTCGGAGCTAGCGCCACACGATCCTTCCAGGTAAGGGACTTTACAATTTCTTGTTTGGCAGCGCGCTCTGAAAGTAAACTCCATGACGGTTCCAGGTCACTGCCAATAGTGAGATTTAGGCAAATGACAACTTCTGAATCAACCGACGGTTCCGCTTCAATATTCCCGGTAGCTAAGTTATACCCATGTAAAAATAAACCGTAACTCTCTAGTGACATCAGGTTATCTTCCAACCCTCCCAGAGTCAGAGTTATGCTGATTGGGCTGGTAATATCCAAACCGAAAAAGTCAGCATCTGATATTTGGATGTTGCGGCGAGCCCCTAAACATAGGTCTATAGCATCGAGCACTGTGGATTTGCCGCTATCACCTGTTCCGATAAGGCAATTAATTCCTGGTGATGGAAACCAAACAAGCTGTTTAATACCTCTGAAGTTAGCGATCTCAATTTTTCTTATTCTTGCCATAATTACCCCTCGACACGCTCTAGACAGTTGCAACTTCAATAATCACGCAAACAAGTACTGCTTCATGTACTGTTGAGATTTATTTGTTGTTATTTTCATTCTTTTGATCGATTAAGATTGCACTCTCAAACCACTTTGGTAGTGAGGCTGAGGGCGAATTCACAATTCGCTCTGGCAAATCTAACCAAAACTCAATCATTGCTTCAGAGAATTCATCAATATGTTCATCACTAACTCTTAAATTTGTGTGATCAAGATGTGTTACATCAGAGAGTTGTCCACCAAAGCTGTCAAAGGGGTTGTGCAAATATTCAGGATAGTGCTGCTGAAGCTCGGCAAGAGATGTTCCATCACCGTGTTTAAAAACATTCACCACTAAGCGACAAGTATTTAGTTTCTGGAAGTAACTTTTGTCACGGATCTCCCACCCGAGAGCAGAAAATAGTTCAAATAGCTTCCCAACGTCGACAGTCCATATTTTTGCCAAAACAATTTCACCTCGATACCAATGGCTAATTTCGTCATAAACCCACTTACGAAATTGCTTGTCCCACTCATGATAAATGCCAGCGACTACGCTGAGACGAGTTCTCTCATGCATGTCGACAAGTAATTGGTAAAATTCAATTCCAACATCATTGGCACGCTCGTAGAAATCCGCAGGATCGTGTCTTTCAGGGTCAAAATTACACGACTGAGCTTCTAACCAATCCTCAGCAGCTTGATCAGCATCCTTATTAATATTATCGAACTGAGAGAGCAATCGTCTGTGGGCTTGTTCAACATAAAATTTGTGACTGCGTATTATGGATTGCCGAAATGGTCCCCACATTTCAAACAAAGTTCGATTAGTCATATCACAGTACACCTGATTATGTTTATGGGCGCAGGTGCGCCGAAAATTAACGACGCTTTTTAGTTAAATCGTATTCCAACGATTCATCTGAAATAATGTTAGTTACTTTTCCATTTAATATTTGTTGATATTCAAAATCGCGCCCGGCTTTAGTGCCTAATCGTCTTTCCCACCACCTAATATCACTTAGCATTCTTGCTGCTTTTTCCCTCAACATCCTGGCATTACTTGATTCAGCTTTCAGAGAGCATTGAGGCGGATCGATACCTTGCAGCTGACAGTACAGTAAAGCAGAAGCGAGCCCCTCTTTTTTAATTAAATCAGAACAATGGTTTGCGTGTAGTGCTGCATGAGCTTGCTCCTGCTCAATTAGATATTCTAGTTCAGACATTTTCGACACCTTCTTTATGTTTTCTGAATAGGAGTTACATGTCTCGCCAATCAGCAGGAACCAGTGCTGGTGGCTTCGTCCATGGTTCTTCAACCAGAGAATCTTGGAACCATTGCTCACGCAGATTCGCATGCTCAGTAATGATTAGTTGGAAGCCTGGAACGTCCTCCTGCGTAAATTTAAGTAACAATTCGAACAACCGACGCACCGCATTTAGATCGGCATCCCTCTCTGTGTTCAGTACTGAACCGTCGGCATCTTTGTATACCTGTTCAGACGGAAAGTAGACTTGAGTTGGTTGGTCGATCAGCATAAAGCGTGGAATTGGGCAATTGTTCTGCGCAGCAAATACATGCATGGCCAGCAAAGCCGACAAATGGTAGGCAAGATGGTTTTCACCGCCCCCAGTTCTGCTCATTGGCACTGGGCGCTCAGGCCGATCAAAGATAATCGTTAACTGAGATAGGTTAAATCTTGCCGGATAAGGAGCAAACTCAGCGTTGAATTTCTTAATGTACTGCGAGACTTGAGTTGAGATGCTGTTAAGGATCGAGTCGAGGCGTTCATTACTGTCGTCAGCGCCAATCTCCTCCTCGAGCTGTTTGACTTTATTGTTGAGGCGGCGGTTTTCGGCTTCTAGTTTTGCTATATCCTCATTTGGCAACAGTGTCTCTAAAAACAGACTGATACGGCCGACAACTCGCGCCGCAGCATTGTTCCGACTACCCATCTGGGCTATAACTTCGTTGGCGGCAATAGCCGCGCATAGCTCTGATTCTTTCAGCTGGATAAGGCTGACTATCTCGTCTACCTTAACTCTTAACTCCGTCAAATAGGCCTCGAGTTTGGGACGTTGGCCAATTGCAACTTGCAATTCTTTGTCGAGGGATTCCAGCTCAGCGAGCAGAACTACTGCGATTGGGGACTCAAGCGCTAAGTTTTGTTCACTGAAAGGCCATTGCCAATCCCCACTGTCAGAGTTCCTTGGTAGTGCCTTGATCGAGGTAAGTCGGTTTATTTGTTCAGCGGCTTCATTCTCATAACCACCTGCTCTTTTGGCAAATATCTGAGCGGCGTCGGTTCGCGCCTGAATATTTCTGCGATCTTGACGCAACTGAACAAGTTCCTCCTCCAAAATTGAAATACGACTGCTATCATCGCCCGGCACTATTTCGGGTATCCAGTTAAGAGCAGACCTGAATGCCTCGATAATGTCATCAATATTAGAACTCACGAAGGAGCTCCTGATAATCCCTACTGCCTTAGCTTCCGAGTATAGGCTCAGTACTTGCTCATGCGACGAATCGACTAAGTCGTTGGCTTTCTCCAACTTTTTGTTACTTATTCTCAGGTCACGTTGGGCTATCCGTAACCTAGATTCCAACTCATAACGATTGCTCGAAGACACGCCTAGCAATATCGGCAGAGTGTCTCGGATTGTCTGTGGCTGATATTGCTCGCTCTGCCGGTAGAAAAGTTGATCTTTATTCGCAACAAGCCCTTGCTTTTGAAACAGGTAATAGAGGGTGTGTTTAATGTTCGCCTCGAAACTATTACGGCTGTGTTCAACCGCAACCTGAGTTCGGTTCTCGGGAATGCCCAGTAGCCTAGATAACAGTTCGACGACACCATCGTCATCAGTATTTACCATCAACTCATCGAATGCAGGCACCTGCAATTTAATACCCCGTCGAATCATTGCTGTACTGCAACTTGCACCTCCACTGTATGGTGTTGGCTTAGCAATTAGCACCTGTTCTCTATCGAACTGATAGATCACACTAAACCAGGCCACCTTGTCTCGGATAATGCCTTCCGGAACGTTAAACGATGAGCGCCCCATGCAATACTCTATGATCTCAGAAAGCGCTGATTTACCTGTGGAAGAGCGACCAGTTATAACATTAAGTCCATCTACCTTAAAATTAAGGTCACGACGTTGGCCATCATGGCTGTATACATGGATAGAGCGAATCTTCATGGTCGAATTCCAAAAGTTGTATAAACAGTTGCTCGGTCAGCGATACGTGCGAATTCTTTTCCGATGATGCGTGCCACTTTCTGACAAGCGACACTCTCAGCAGTCCCGTCGACGGTCTTACGCACCATCTTGGGTACCGTTTTAATACGGCCGTCTTCTGTGACAATGATGCACTTCTTTTCCATCAACAGCCCAAACGCTTCGAAAGCAAAGGGCATCATTTGTGTCACTCGATCGGCTAAACCAACCATCATTTGTTGGTTTCTCTCCACAGTCTTGAGCAGATAGCTCCGAGGATTGCTGCCAAAAACCTCCCTTGAGTCCTTGTGCAGACAAAGCGGGAGTATCAGCAGTGTTAGGGAGAAAGGCATACCTCGGGTATCCTCTTCCTCGTAGCCGTGCAGCGCGCGGAACAAAACCAATCCACAGAATGCAGGGTTGAAAAGGTTGCGAATCTCAATCGGGCGCTGATCCCATCTCTTCATGACTCAACTCCTAGCACCGTGCTCAGACGGTCAAGGAATTTTGGATGCCAGTAGACTCTTGGGCTCGGCGAACCATCAGCTAATATATGGAAACTACCTCGAAGTACATATGGCTCTGTCACCCGGGCACGGATACGCAGGGATTCAATGTTACCGGCCTCGAATTCAGCCCATGCATAGAGATTCGAACCCGCTTCACGCAGAGCTTCTTCAGGGCTATCGTTTTCTAGCTTTTCATATGCAAAATCCTTGAAACGTTCCCATTCATCAACTAAGCGATCCTCGTACTCTGCAACTTCACCCAATGCCAACAAGTTCTCTCTAGCCCAAGCCGATCGTTGTGAGAACGCTCGGTAGTAGTCCAAAATCGCATTCTTAATCCGCTTTGGAGTGATTCCTATTTCGCGTAATTGCGCGACAAACAGACGGGGGTCAGTATCAGTATTGATTTCTTCTGAAGGAGCCGTTCCTCGGAAGGTAATTGGTAAATTATCAGTCTTATATTCCTCTGCGATGTTTGAAAGCTTATCCGACAACTCATAACCGAAGATTCCTTCCGGATTGGCACCAGTCAATTGATGGATCACTGCATCGGTCCACCATCCTTCCAGTCGCTCGAAAACAAACGGTCGATGCTCCCTGCGGATGCTCCTCATGTGTTTGTCTTTTATAAGTGCAGGTATGTCACTGATGCGTGGGCTACTATCAAGGATCAGGATACGTTCGAGGAAGTCCTGTTTTTCGAGACTGTTAAGCTCATTGAAAGCCTCTGCAATCGGCGTGATTAATTTTGATGCAGAAGTGACAAGCGCTGCATCCGCCAGCTCAGTCAGCGTCCTGATATCATCTGTGGTAACCGCCTGATGGGGAAGAAATCGAGTGAGAAACGAGTCAGATGACACTAAGCCCGTAGTGAATAAAAAGAATCGTAGATTCGATTTAGCACACCCATCCCGTTTGTACCGAGCCAACCAAATATTGACTGACTTCCAGAAGTCAGTTGAGAGGTCAGTTAGTCTATCGTTGATCGCTTTATGTTTTAATGATGCTAACGACTTACCACCTTTATCATCGATGAAGTCGAGGTCGTCATCCTTCTCCAGATGTACCGCAGTATCCTCTGGATATTGAAGCAATTGTAATAGCGCGAGACGTATTTGATAAATGTACCCTAAGCCTTGTTCGCCAGCTGAAAATTTATCAGTGTTTTTTCCTGTCATCAGTTCAATCCCGCTGCGAGGTGAATGACGAAGAATAATAGCCGTTACCGGAACTTACTCTCCGATAACAACATTTTAGGCTTTCAGCAGATAATATATCTGAATTACGACAATAGACTGGAACTCCGTATTCGCCCATTTCTTATCCCTATTATTAGCTTGGCAATTCCATTTAACTCGCATCCGCACACGGTCTGTCTGACCATTAAATGCATGCTGGAGATGATTGAATAAAATCAACTATTTCATTACATTTGTCTAGTTCTTATTTTGGGTATGTTGCTAGCAAGCTGTATGCTAACCCTGTTCACACATTGCAATTGACTGAATACTTGTCAGAGTGAGGATAAAAGTAAGATTTAATAATCACTTACATATTTTGTAAACGGTGGAGCGACCAATTAAAAGCTCACGTGATATTTCAATCGCAGATTTGCCTTCCGCCCTCATCTGTAGAACCTTCATTGAGTCAATTTTTGGCTTCCTGCCAAACTTAACCCCTTTTGCTTTAGCTTCCTGACGGCCTTCATTAGTGCGCTCCAAAATACGATGGCGTTCAGCTTGAGCAACGGCTGACAGTATTGTAACAACCATTTTCCCCATCTCACCTTCGGTACTAATCCCGTCATCCAAGAAACGGATCGCGACTCCATTTTTATCAAACTCTTTAACCAGTTGAATCATGTCTGATGTGTCCCGGCCCAGTCGGTCTAGCTTCTTGACCAGAACCACATCACCTTTTTCCACTTTAATCATTAACGTCTTCAGTCCATCCCGCTCGAGATGACTGCCAGAGGCTTTGTCCACGAAGACTCGATGTGGCTCTACACCATTTTCCAACAAGGTATTCACCTGGTTGTCGAGGGATTGTTGGCTGGTTGATACGCGAGCATAACCGAAAAGGCGCATAATCTGTCTCCTAAATCGATATGTAGACAATATGTCTCGTATATAGGCTTTTAACGATTTAATAGACAGTTTAGAAGGAGGGATTCTGGGTGTCCACTAACTTATAAATGAATAGACACTAATCGAGAACGGTGTAATTCAAAAAGTCCATTCTACTCGCTTTTATAGCGAAAATACCTTGGGTAGCAAGAATGTACAACTTGTTCAAATGTCTCTACAGGCAGCTATTGCATCCAGGTTGTCAAATTGCCAGTTAAGGTAAAATCTGATAGAAGATTTAGATCTTTTTTAGTTGTTTTCTTAGGGAATTTAAGCCCTAATTTGGACACAACAAAAATTCACGGCCACCATAAGGACAAGAAAATGGAATTCATTATAGGTGCAATTGTTATTTATTTTCTCTATAAACTCGGGGCTGGAAAACCAACATCAAAGTCTTCCGTTCGCACCAACACCAGAAAACCAGTCAAAACATATAGCAACAATAACTATTCAACTAATGCTCGTTCGTCAGTCAATTCTGAGTCTGACAGTGCACGAGATGATGAATTCGCAACATTCACGGTCTACTCAAGTTATGGAAGAGAAGCGGAGAAATCATCTAACACACAAAAAGGTCGTTGGGTTGCAGATGATGAACATCTAACCATTAGTGGAAGACAAATGCCGAGAGGTCTGTTTTATTTCGGTGGGGTGTTGAACTCCCTCTCGGGCTATGGTGTTGAGCCTTCACTCGTCGATGAGAAGCGCCAGGCATTAACTAAATCATTCAAATCCGGCTCAGATTTATACACTGATGAGTCACTCGGTTACTGGCCAAGTTATGCAACCCTTTCAAAAGGTTGCAGAGGGGCCTACCTTGATTTTTTAGCGTCGGACCGTTCTGACCCAACGACACCTGTTGGCTATGTATTCATATACTTTTATGGGTTCGAAAGACGCATTATTGAGAACAAAACAAATAACACGGTCTCAGATCATGAGTTCCTCGGCATATTTGACGAGGTTTTACGCCTTAATAGCGTGTTCAATGCTAACCGTTCTTTCAGGGGATATTCGGCAAACTTTCTGGAGTTGATGACTCTATTAAGGCCGGCTTTACTTGAGCATAGGGCAAAAGATATTCCAGAGACGAACAATGGATTGTCATTCAAAGTTAAGCTGGCAACCGCCATTGCTAATAGCCAACCTGTTAACGCTGATCTGGCACTAGACTGGCTGAAAAACACACTCGAATACTCTCTGAAAACGCCTGCTAGAAGGTGCGAAGACGAGTTCAGGAGACTATTTAAAATAAGGTTTAGAGACAAATTTGGTGACGGAATACTGGTAAAACCCAACAAAACTAAACTCACGCTGTCCTACCATGCTGCAAGCAACGGCATACATAGTGTTGACTTGAATTTAGAAGATTTACCCGATCCCAGCGTACTTAAAGCGCCCCTGAACAAACTCATACCAATCGCTGAGCAATGCACTGAAGAGTTAAATAGCTATAGCCGATACTTAGGCAAAGCCGATACTTCCAAGCATGATATCGCTGCATTAATGCTGTTGCCCAAAGAGCTGGCGAACGAGTCTGGCTCTCCCGTAATTGGTTCTTTCAAGCAATGGGCTGAGCAAATTATTGCTGATCAAAAAGGGCTGACAACTGTTAAAGAATTTTGGTCTCACACTGGTATGCCGTTACCAAAAAACCTCAACAAAAAGGAGATTGATCTGCTTACTAATCTCGCTGCGAAGGCGGATATAGGTATTGCACCAGACCAACGTTTTCACCTGACCAAATTCAAATCTGACGGAAATATCGTATTGTTTTCACTGGGCCATGGAGCGTTCTTTGAGTCTACTCCTGCGTTCCATGAGGTAATGCTTGCCTTAAGACTCGGCGCAATGGTGGCTGCTATTGATGGTGTTATAGCACTTGACGAAGAGCGAGCACTACGAAGAATTATCGAGCATGATGATAAGTTGTCACCAACTGAAAAGAATTCATTATCTGCTTATCTGACGTGGCGCTTAAATAGCCCTGCTAACACAGCGGGATTGAGCGCTAGAATAGAGCAATTAAACGAGACTCAGATTCAGTTCCTAAAGAAATTTATCATATCAATTGCCCTTGCAGACGGTAAGGTAGATGCTCACGAAATAAAACAAATTGAAAAGCTTTACACATCCTTGGGGTTGGATAAATCACTCGTAGCGAGCGATATTCATCACCTGACCACGACCCAAAATGGCCCGCTATCACCGCAGCAAGATATAAGCAAAACCAAAGATGTGTTTCAGTTGGATGAAGACATTTTGGCAATGCATGAGAGTGATACCAGTGACGCAAAATTAATGTTAGAAAGTATTTTTGCAGTGGATGATGAGCCTGAATCAGAGCAAATAATTGCTTCATCCTCTCAGCAAGATAGCCTTGATATGTCTCATAAAGCGTTGTTTGATGAATTGATAACTAAAACGATTTGGCCGCGTAAAGAAGTGCACGAGCTATGTAGCAAATTTAATTTAATGGTTGATGGTGCAATCGAAACTATCAACAATTGGGCGTATGAAAAAGTTGATGCACCGGTGTTAGATGACGATGGTGACATCTATGTTGATCTCGAAATTGTTGAAGAGTTAAAAGGATAAATGATGATTGCTAAGAAAATTAGAGCAAAAGAAAGAGACGCAATTATCCAGTCACTGAAATCAGGTGTGACACCCAAAGTCGGGATCCAACATATTCAGGTGGGCCGGGTTAATGAACTCAAAGCCATGATCCAAGATATTGAACGGATATCCGATGGAGGTTCTGCCTTCAGGCTTATCATTGGGGAATATGGATCTGGTAAAACTTTTTTCTTGAGCGTTGTCAGAGCTATTGCGCTGGAAAGAAAGCTGGTTACCGTAAACGCAGACCTATCACCTGACAGGCGGATCCACGCCTCGGCCGGCCAGGCAAGAAACCTTTATTCAGAGCTGATGCGTAATATGTCTACGCGTAATAAGCCTGACGGTAATGCTCTTACAAGTGTCGTCGAGAAGTTTATTACTGAAGCCCGGATGGAAGCCGATAGCACAGGTAAGAGCATCAATACCGTCATTCATGAAAAGTTAGCGTCTTTATCAGAGCTTGTAGGTGGCTATGATTTTGCCAAGGTTATCGAGGCCTATTGGACCGGTCATGAAGCGGATAACGAGACCCTTAAATCAAATGCAATTAAATGGCTTCGCGCCGAATACTCCACTAAAACCGATGCTCGCAACGACCTCGGTGTAAGAACCATCATCTCTGATGCATCATTTTATGACTCGCTCAAGTTGATGAGTTTGTTTGTTCTACAAGCCGGCTATCAGGGATTATTAGTAAACCTTGACGAGATGGTAAACCTGTACAAACTTAACAACACCACAGCAAGAACATCGAACTACGAACAGATTTTACGTATCCTGAATGACTGTCTTCAAGGAACTGCGGAGCATTTAGGTTTCTTGCTTGGTGGTACTCCCGAATTCCTTCTTGATCCCAGGAAAGGCCTCTATAGCTATGAGGCTTTACAGTCCAGGCTTGCTGGCAACACCTTTGCTAAACAAGCCGGTGTTATCGATTACTCTTCCCCTGCATTACATCTGGCGAGTTTAACACCAGAAGAGCTCTATATCCTGCTGAAGAACTTGCGTCACGTTTACGCTGAAGGTGATGAAAGTAAGTATCTTGTTCCTGATGAATCGTTAAAGGCGTTTCTGAAACACTGTAGCCAAACTATCGGTGATGCATATTTCAGAACGCCCAGAAACACAATTAAGGCATTTTTAGATATGATTGCGGTCATCGATCAGAATCCGAGCATAGCTTGGAATAGCCTCGTCGCGTCTGTATCTATTGAAGAAGAAAAACCTTCTGATGTTGAGCTCGATATCGAAGACACTGAGGATGATCTGGCTGACTTTAAGCTATGAGGGATGACCATGAGAGGCTTGATGTCAGAGTTCAACGTTGGATTTTTCAGCAAGGCTGGTCCGGCCTCAGAGAAATTCAAAGCCTTGCTATTGAGCCTATTTTATCTGCAAAAACGGATGTCTTAATCAGTGCATCAACTGCTGCGGGGAAGACCGAGGCGTTTTTTCTCCCTGCAATAAGTGCTATTGCAGAACAACAGGAAGGGGTTGGTATTCTATATATCAGCCCACTCAAAGCCCTAATAAACGACCAAGACCGGCGTTTGGAAAGCTTATCAGACTTACTTGATATGCCGGTAACACCTTGGCATGGAGATAGTCCACAAAGCAAAAAAAATAGGCTGAAAACCTCTCCTGCTGGTATTGTTTTAATCACCCCTGAGTCACTTGAGTCGCTACTCATTCGTGATGCCGGCTGGGTTAAATCGGCTTTTTCTCATCTAAAATACGTTGTCATTGACGAGTTCCATGCCTTTTTAGGCTCGGAGCGTGGGCACCATTTGCTCTCATTGCTCCACAGGCTTGAACATCTTTTAGGAAGATTAAAGTCCCCCATTCCAAGGGTGGCGTTAAGCGCTACGCTTGGTGAAATAGAGAAAGTCCCTTTGGCTCTGCGCCCAAACCAATCGTTACCGTGCAAAATTATTAGAGACTCAAATTCTGTCTCGACACTTAAAGTCCAGGTCAAAGGCTACATTAATCCTACGCAGGTAGATGTAGAAGATCCCACCAATGCTGAATACAAAATTTGCCAGGATCTCTTAAAATTTTGCCGCGGTGGAAACCACCTTGTCTTTGCCAACAGCCGCAATAGAACGGAAAGCATAGCGGCGACGTTAAGCGACATGTGTGACCAACAATATGTACCGAATGAATTTTTCCCTCACCATGGTTCGCTCTCCAAAGAACTTAGAGAAAGCCTCGAAAAGCGTCTTCAGCAAGAACAATATCCAACAACCGCGGTATGCACCATGACCTTGGAACTCGGTATTGAT
This sequence comes from Arsukibacterium perlucidum DSM 18276, assembly GCF_000382165.1. Lineage (GTDB taxonomy): Bacteria > Pseudomonadota > Gammaproteobacteria > Enterobacterales > Alteromonadaceae > Alishewanella > Alishewanella perlucidum. The sequence goes on from NZ_KB907730.1 coordinate 50,626, forward strand.
ATAGGGAAAGTGCATTCCGTTATCCAAGTTACTGCCCCTCACTCTGTTTCGAGTCTTCGCCAAAGAATGGGGCGCTCAGGACGCCGAGGTGGCGCCTCAATTCTCAGGATGTTGATTGCTGAAGACGAGCTGACTAAAGATTCAAACCCTATTGATAAGTTGCGTTTAGAGTTAATACAGTCTCTTGCAATGATAAGGCTGCTTATCAGCAGTAAGTGGTATGAGCCGGCCGATACATCGCTCTATCACTTTTCGACACTACTACATCAAATCCTCGCGGTAATTGCACAGTGGGGAGGCGTTAGAGCGGATCAGTTGTACAACCTGCTCTGCAAAGAAGGGCCTTTCCAAAACGTTTCTCCCGCAGACTACAAGGCTGTTCTGCTGCATATGGGAAGCTCAGAATTGATTACTCAGCTTGGTAGTGGAGAGTTAGTGTTAGGCGTGTTAGGTGAACGAATTACTGGGCATTACACATTCTATGCCGTGTTCAAAACCCCAGAAGAATTCAGGATTGTCAGTGGTACCAAAACGCTGGGTACGTTGCCTATCGACTCATTGGTACTCGTTGGCCAGCACATCATTTTTGGCGGAAAAAGGTGGATAGTCAAAGATATCGACAGCGACAAAAAGACTATTTATGTTGAACATGCAAAAGGAGGAAAGCCTCCAAAGTTCGGCGGTAGTGGTATGTCGGTACATGACGTTGTACGCCAGGAGATGTTTAAAATTCTGAGTGATGGCGATTACCGAATAGCTGTTGCTGACCAGCAAATAGACTTTGCTGATGCTAACGCTAGAGGGCTGTTTAGGGAGAGCGTGGCATTTTTTAACGAGGCTGGGCTGCGGCAGAGTTCATTGCTTCAACACGGTAATGACGTATACATCTTTACATGGCGTGGTGACAAAGTCGTCAACACGATAGCAGCACTGCTTATTATTAATGGATACGAAGCTGGTGTATACGCGGGAGTTATCGAAGTCAGCAAAACGTCTTTAAGCGATGTCGAGGATTCGTTACGGTCCCTATCAATCAAAGAGCTCCCCAGCTCAACAGAGCTTGCACACACTGTATTTGAGAAGAAAATAGATAAGTTTGACGAGTTCTTGCCTGAAGAAATTATCTCTCTCGGATATGGTGCGAAGGCGTTTGATATAGTTTGTGCAAAAAACTGGATTAACTGCAACTTTATAAAATGAAAAAGTGAAATTACACGTTAATAGTGCTGTTCAAAGAGAACACAAGCTGCTGCTTAATATCTTCTCTTTATATGCGGCGTCAGGCTATATTGGGCTGTCTGTAAATGAGGTTGAAGGCTGCACAAACCTTATTAACTCTATTAATATCGCACTTAAATAAGATTATAGGGTTTGTAATAACACCCAAGCGGCCAGATACCTGACGGCTTGGGTGTTGCCCCACCCCATACCCTAATTTCATGAAGGCGTTTCGGATAATCAGTCACCCTTTCTCCTAGCTTTAATTGTAAGCGTCTGGTCGTTACAGGTTGATGTTTAATGCCGATTAATGCACTGGTTATTTGAGGTGCTCTCAGCGCACTATTTTTTTTCAGCAGTGAAACCGTAGAATGCTATTTTGGGGCGCTACTTTATATTACCGTTGTAACGGTAGCATAATTGCAGAATGCCATTTTTTAGCCCTGCTATATATTACCGTTATAACGGTAGCATATTTTTCGCTACACCTTACGTGAGTCCGTGTCCGACGACCTATGT
>NZ_KB907731.1 GCF_000382165.1 Arsukibacterium perlucidum DSM 18276
ATAAGCCTGTTACTGCTGCTGAGCAATTTGGCCTCATTAGTCTTGATATTGCTAGGTGTAGGGCTGACCATAGCCAATCAACAACGCCGATTCCAGGCAAACAGTTATCGTGATAGACGAGTCTTGTCGTTTCACTCGCTTGGGTTAAGAGCGATGGCCAAACAGGTGATGTTTACAACAGCACAGTGGCGCAACACCTTGTGCCACTGTAAACACTTGCTTAATACGACGAGTTACAACATTGAATGCGGGGACTAAATTCGTGGGGATCCCTCAGGGTCAGAGTCATTGATTCTGACGAAACGCTGCTGACTTCCTATCGCCGCCTCTGCCTAATGGGTTTGGCCGGCGACCGGTTTGGGTTGCAACCTGCTCTTTGAAACGCTCGTCACCTAACGCCCAACCTCTATTTGTAGCTTCCCGTATTGTGGCAACGTCGTTCTCGGATACTAAGCCCTTAAATAGCCCTTGATATGCAGCTTGTCGCTCATTGTTTGTTTTGCCAAGCTGATGATATAACACATGAGGCGTCAGCAGCTGAACAGGTTTACCCATAGCGTTGCCACGATAGCTCGACCACGGGTAATCTGCGGCATGGTTAACCATTTTTGCCCGTACCGGATTTAACTCTATGTACCTGTATACCGTTAGCAGGTAATTATCGGCATCTACTACGGTAGACTTATATCGCCCTTCCCATAAGGTGCCACTGCGGCCATAGGTATAATTGAAATACTGCACATATTTACGCCCCTGCGCCTGCATCATCCGGCTTACACTATGCTCGTTCTCGGGGGTAACCAGTAAATGCACGTGGTTAGTCATCAACACAAAGGCATGAATAGCAACCTGATATTTGGCAGCTGCATCTTTTAAAAATGACAGATAAGCTTTGTAGTCGGTTTCATTATAGAAGCAGGCTTCACGGTTATTGCCGCGCTGGATTACATGCTGTGCGCAACCAGGCAGATAAAGACGGGGCAAGCGGGCCATCAGATTTCCTCCGTGAAACACCTGATAAAGCTAGCCTGACAGGTACAGAAAATCAATGTCTCTGACCCTATTGATCCAAACGTTTATTGAGGCCCAGCTGGCACGAGCAGCTGCAGTCGATGCCTGGCAAAAGTGCTCTGAAAATCGGGTTGCTGTAACAGCTGTAAGACCCACTGGTAGAGAATATTAATATCCAGAGGATGTTCCGGGTGTAGCAATAACTGCAGCTGATAACGTTGTTCAATCCGATCTGAAATTAACAAGGTATTGCGGTATTGCGGATGTAACAGCAGATATTGCGCTAAAAACGATCGAGTCACAATGGCGGTATCCGTGCGTTGCTTTAACACTAACTCAATGCTCGCATGATGGTCATTGACCTGAATGATTGAATGGCGATTGGTGAGCAGTTCCGGATCGGTTTGAAAGTCAGCTGTAGGATAGTGATAGCCCAGAATGCCGGCAATGGTTTTGTCTGTTAAATCGTCAAACCATTGTTGTGAGGTCGCCTTGCTACGTAAAGCAATAAATACTTCCTCATCGCTAGCAAAAGCCGCTGACTGTTGCAGCGAAATATTACGTTGTTGCCAGCCCCAATTGGCATCTTCAAAGAAAAGAGCATCAAACAGGCCCTGTTGAAAATCCTGATGCCGGCGCACAGCAGTGGTCATCACTAGCTCGAAATGGTAATCCTGCTGTAATAGATTAAGCTGTGTGATTAAATCCACAATTAACCCAGTCGCATTATCGGCTTGAAATTGGATATAGGGTGGGAATTCATACGCGCCAACTCGTACCGTAATTTTGGCAAAAGCCGGCTGAATAAGTAGCAACAACAGGATCACTACCCCCAATATAGTGGCTATTAAATTTTGTCTAAGGGTAATCATACCTTGCCAATATCTTCAAACCATAAGTTTGGTGCAGCGGCGATAAAGTCTTGCATCAGTTTTATGCACTCTTCATCCTGGACGATATTTAGCTCAACACCGCGGCTACGCACATAGGCTTCCGGACCTTGAAAGGTGTGATTTTCACCAATCACAATCTTGGGTATACCGTACAGTAAAGCGGTGCCGCTGCACATATCACAAGGCGACAAGGTAGAATAAAGCGTGGCTTTTTTGTAATCGGCGGGTGATAAACGACCGGCTTGCTCAAAACAATCCATTTCGGCATGCAAAATGGCGCTACCTTGTTGTACTCGTTGATTATGGCCGCGACCAACAATTTCGCCATCAATAACCAACACCGAACCAATAGGGATACCCCCTTCGGTCAGGCCTTTTTTGGCTTCGTCAATGGCAGCTTGTAGAAAAGGATCACGCATAAAACTCTCCTCATGCTAGCTTTAGTCGGTTTGTAGTGCGGTGGTCGGATCGAGCTCTGAGGCTTTTATGGCAGGGTAAACCCCAAAAACCACACCAATCAGGGCCCAGATACTAACGCTTAATATTATAGCGGGTAAAGACCATGTTACAAATGGGGTGAATGCCAGCATGACCTGGGCCTGGATCCCGAAAACGCGCTGAGCGGATTAGCAATGACCATATCTACAACACGCAAAAGCCCGGCAATATTTTCTGCAGGGCTTTTCTTATTGTGCTGCTTCTACTTTGCTTGCAGTTACTTAACTACCAATCACCCCACCGTCATCTTTGGTAATGACTACGGTAGCTGAACGCGGCCGGCTGCTACCACCATCTGGCCAGTGGCTGGTGAAATTATCCGGGCTGGAACGGTCGCCCGGGTGCTGGATATTCACAAACATGGTTGTTAAATCCGGGGTCATGACTACGCCGGTTACTTCACATTCCAGCGGCCCGACTAAAAAGCGCTTTAACTCACGGCTAACCGGATCAGCCGCCAGCATCTGGTTATTGCCGAACGGACCGTCGCTTTGCTGGCTGCCGCTCATATCAGTTTGCACCCAAAGTACGCCACGCGAATCAAACCACAAGCCATCCGGGCTGGCCAGATGGTTGTCAGCATTCAGCACTAAATCGGTACCCGGGGTAGCGGTACCGACATCACCGGCCAGTAGAAAGATATCCCAGTCGAATACCATTGCCGCCTGCGAGTCGCGCTCATGCCAGCGGATAATATGGCCAGTGGTGTTGTTGGCTCTGGGGTTAACAGCATCGGTTTGCTGCTCAGTGCGGGCATTGTTATTGGTCAGGGCAAAATACACTTCGTCCGTTTCCGGGTGCACAGCACCCCACTCGGGCCGATCCATTTTGGTGGCGCCGGCAATATCTGCTGCCAGCCGGGTATTCAGCAGTACATCAGCCTGATCGCTGAACATCACCCCGGCTGCAGTCGCTTTAGCCATAAAATCGGCGTTATTAACATCCAGCGGCAACCAGTCGCCACTGCCATCATCGTTAAAACGCGCCACATACAACACACCGTCATTTAATAAATGGCCGCCTGCAGTATTGCGCTGATAAGGCGCGTTCGATATGTACTTATAAATGTATTCGTTACGGGCATCATCACCCGAATACGCAACCAACGGCTCGCCTTCCACCGCTGTGGCAAACACTATGCCCTCATGAGCAAAACGGCCCAGCGCAGTGCGTTTTTGCGGTACGCTATCCGGGTTAAACGGATCAATTTCCACTATCCAACCGAAAGTATTGGGCTCGTTGCGGTAATCGGCCGTGGCATCATCTGCCAGAGTGCTGGCATTAAAGCGTTGATACTGATCGGCCGTCGGCGTTGCGGTTTCCCAAAAGTAGCGACCATTGCCGCTGCGCACACCATAACGGCTATGCTCACGCGGCTGCCCTGCATCGCTATTCATAAAATAACCTGCCCAGTTTTCTTCAGCCGTCAGGTAAGTGCCCCAAGGCGTCACACCATGGGCACAGTTATTAATGGTACCGCGGGTACGGCTACCGTCAGGGCTGTATTTTGTCAGCACTTTAGCATGGCCCCGCACCGGGCCACTCAGCTCCATTGGGGTCGCTGCCGTGATGCGGCGGTTAAACGGGCTGTTATTAACCAGTTGCCACTCGCCTGAACTCTGGCGTTGAATATGTACTACCGATACACCGTGGGCGGCTATTTCCTTGTGCACCTGTTCGACAGGTCGCGGTAATACCGGCCCACCGGCATGCAGCACATTAGGTTCGACATATTCATGATTCATCACTAATAAACCTTCGCTGGAATTCTCACCGTCGCTTCGTACGTCAATCGGGTAAAAATGAATACCATCATGGTTCATGCCAATTTGCATTTCCTGCTCGGCGCCGCTGTTAGCGGCATCATCCAGATAAGGAGGATAACTACCACTGATTGGTGTGCCCCAGGCTAAAAACGGTTTAACGCTATAGCCAGCTGGCACCGTTACCGTATCCAACCGGTTGGTGGTAATAGCGGTAAACCCCAATAATGGCGCTTCACTAACTGGTGGCAACACTGGCACTGGCGCCGACGAAGAGTCGCTACTGCATGCGGTAAGTGAATTGCCGATAATGCTTGCCACCGCTACCCCAACACTGCCTTTTAGAAACCGACGGCGGGCCATCCGGTTTTCGATTAGTGCAGCAAAAGTGGGGGTGGCTGAAAAATTAGTTATGGGATCGATCCCTGAGTTATCGATATTTACACTGGTTGCGGTTTTACTGTCGGTCATTATTATTACTCCGGATTGGAACGGATGATTAGGTCGCTCTATTAAACCGGCGGTAAATGGCAAAACAGTTACAATAAAATAGCATTTTTGTGATCTCTGCCATGCTTTTGCTGATGGCGTTGTTTGTGGCCTACTGGCGGAGCAAGGGTTGCCTCTGATATAGTTATCAAACAGTGCGTTAGCGCAGCAAATCAGGAAATTTAGCTTATGCAATGGCAAGTACAGACTTTTGCCGATTTGGACACCTTGACGCTGTACTCTATGTTGCAGTTGCGGGTTGATGTATTTGTGGTAGAACAAAATTGCCCTTACCCGGAACTGGATGACAAAGATCTGCATCCACAAACCCGGCATATTATTTTGAAAAAAGGCGACAAAGTTATCGCTTACTCCCGGGTGCTGGCACCAGACGTCAGTTTTCCGGGCTTCCCGGGCATTGGCCGGGTTTGTGTATCGCAAACTGCCCGCCGCCTTGGCTTAGGGCGGGTGCTAATGGATAAAACCCTGGAAGTGGCCAAACAATATTGGCCAGATATGGATATTCATATCTCAGCACAATGCTATTTGCAGCAGTTTTATCAGGAGTCTGGCTTTGAAAGTGCCAGTGAGCCTTATCTGGAAGACGATATTCCGCATTTAAAAATGATCAAACCGGTTAGCCGCAAGCTGTAACTGATTATCCCCTCAGCTGGCCTGCATTGTTAAGCCACTCTTATTTTATTTAACCCTTATGCTTGCCAGTTTTTAGCTGGCAGTTTTTTTCAACCATATCCGACTGTGACCAGATGCCACTAACTCAATCTTAAAATTAATGGTAATGCGATTGATTATCATTGACAGTCGTGCTTTAATTGCGCCCATCGAATTTTACTTACAGATTAATGGAGTTGTTATGCGTATAAAATTGTCCCGGTTATCATTGGCAGTTGCGTTGGCATCGGTATCACTTAGCACAACTGCCCAGCAGCAAACGCCGGCGACAGAAAGCAGCATAGAGCGTAAAAAAATTATGCCTACTCTCGAAGTTATCCGGGTTGTTGGTAACGGCACCCCGGTATTGTTAGAGCAAACCGGGACCGTGATTGTTATCGATCGCAAACAAATCGAGCAAATTCAACCGTTATCTAATGAAGATGTTCTGCGCCGCATGCCCGGTATTAATGTCACCAGTGAAGAAGAGAGCTCTATCGTTTCTAACTTCGGCATGCGTGGTTTGTCTGCCAGCGAGTCAAAATCGCTGGTATTAGAAGATGGCGTACCGGTAGCACCTGGCTTGTTTATCGGCAACGACCGTTACTTTAACCCACGTATTCAGCGGGTAGAGCAAATTGAAATATTAAAAGGCTCCGCTTCATTGCGCTATGGCCCGTCCACTATTGGCGGCGTAGTCAATTACCAGACCAAAACCCCGGACGACGGCGTAACCGTGACCGGCCGTGCCGGCTCTTTTAATATGCAGGAAGTGAGTGCTGAAGCCGGTGGCAAAAGTGCCTCAGGCGATGCCTTTGCCGGTATAGTCGCTACTCACGCCAGCAGCGATGGTTTTTTGGATAAAGACTATGAAATGACCGATGTAATGGCCAAGGCCGGGGTTATTTTCAGTAACGACCAGAAGCTGGGCATTAAAGTGTCGCGTTATGAAAACGACGCCAATATCTCTTACCGCGGTTTGCTGCTGGGCGATTATCTGGCGGGTGCCACTTACAACCCGGCGCCGGATGATTACTATCTGACCGACCGCACTGCTTTTGATATTAACCACGAATGGACCCTTTCCAGCCAGGCAACCTTAAAAACGCTGCTGTACTGGAGCGAGATGAGCCGTGATTACTGGCGTTATAATGTTGATACTGCGGCGTCGAACCAAGCCGGTCGTTGGGTATATACAGACGCTTTAACCGGCAATAATCGCTCATTCGAGCGGATAGGCATTGAAACCCGCTTAAATGTTGACCATAACCTGGCCGGTATGGTTGCCAGCAGTGAGTTTGGCCTGCGCTTTATGCAGGAAGAAGCTAACGACACCCGCATTCGGGCGGTGCGCAGCAGCGATCGCACCGGCGTTAATGATCGCCACCGGCTAGATTCTGCCGACAGTGTCGCAGCCTATGCCCAGAGCCGGATTGAACTGAATGAGCAATTTGCGGTAACCCCGGGGTTACGGGTGGAATCGTACGAGCAAACCCGCTTAGATTTAACCAATAACAATGCCACAGCTAAGACCAGCAATACCGAGCTGCTGCCTGGCGTGGGTGTCACTTATAACCTGAACAATTCTGCTCAGCTATATGGTGGTGTATACCGGGCTTTCTCGCCAGCCTCTAACGGGGTGGCTCTGGACGGCCTTGCCGATCAGCAACTGGACGGTGAACGTTCTACCAACTATGAAATTGGGGTCCGTGGTAAACAGGGGGCAATTAACTACGAAGTCGCCGCTTTTATGATGGATTTTAGTAATCAGGTGGTTACCGGTAACAGTGACCCTAACCTGTCGCAGTCTAATGCCGGTGAAACTGAGCATCGCGGTATGGAATTTATGCTGGGCTATCAGCTTGGTGCTGGTTTCAGTATCGATACTAATGCCACCTGGGTGCCAACTTCAGAGTTTAAAACTGGCGACAACCAGGGCAACCGGCTACCTTATGCACCGAAAGTTATTGCCAACCTGGCGCTGAACTACCAGCTGGAGCAGTTAAGCGCTGCCCTGAGCGCCCACCACCGTGGTGAGCAATATGGAAATTCCGCTAACACCGTTGATCTGCCGACCAACGCCGCTGGTGGCATCTGGGGAGGTTTACTCCCTGCTTACACCGTGCTGGATTTAACCGCGCAGTACAACCTGGCCGATAACATCCGGCTATTTGCTGCAGTGAAAAACCTGACCGACAAGCGTTATATCACCGCCCTGCGCCAGGGAATTTACGTTGGCCCGGAGCGTTCATTCGAGCTGGGAGTCAGCTACAGCTTCTAAGCTAACTTCTAAACTTAGAAGCAGCCTCTGCATTGCAGGGGCTTTTTTGTTTTCAGCTTTGCGGCGGGCCATAGAGCTGTTCGGCGCGATTAAATAAAATCCAGCTGGTTAATATGTATTTATCATTCGATACCGGCGTACAACCGCGGTGGGTGTGGGTAAAGTAGGCCGGGGCGATAACCATCCGGCCCGCTTTTGGGCTGATGGCTTTATTCTGGTAGAAAAACTCAGTCTGGCCGCCCTCTGCTACGTCGTTTAAGTAAAACATAAACAACAAGGTGCGGTGCAGTGGTTCGTTGTGCGGTAACTGTGGGTAGACTTCACAGTGCCAATAATTGTAGTTACCCTTACCTGCCTGATATTTTTGCGCTTGTATTGGCCCCAGGCGATATAAAGTACGCATAAAGTCGACTGCTTTTGGTGCGCCAAATTCAGCATAATTTTCATGAGTAATGGCCAGCGGCTGACCGGTTTGGGGATGACTTACTGTTAAGCCTACTGGTGCTATCAGCGCAAAATGATATTTGGCAAAGTACTCGGCGGCATACCGACTGGTAGCGTCAATTATCTGCTGCATTGCTGCCTGATATTCAGGATATTGGTTTAAGTATAAGTCGGTACTGATTTTTTTACTGGTGTCCACTCCGGCACCGGTGCGGCCGGGCACCAGATGCGGGCTGTTGTCAAAAAGCGTGATTAGCTGTTGGCAAAAGTCCGGGCTTAACGCATTATCGTAAACCTCTATAAAATCTGTCATGAGTATTCCTGATTATGTTTAGCGAAGTTATCCAGCCCCGTTTTTCCGAAACCGACGCCCTGGGGCATATAAATAACACTGTATTTGCGGTGTGGTTTGAAGGGGCCCGTACCGCAGTATTTCGCATTTTTACCCCAGAACTTAATCTGAAACAATGGCCTTTGATCATCGCCAGAGTCACTATCGATTATCATGCCCAAACTCAGTATGGCGAGCCAGTAGAAATTCGAACCTTTATCGGCCGTCTTGGCAGCAGCTCGTTTGATGTTTATCAGGAAGCCTGGCAAAACGGCGTTAAATGCGCTTCTGGCACCACAGTAATGGTGCAGTTTGACTACCAGCAGCAACAGGCAGTGCCGTTAACGACAGAGCAAAAAACTACCTTAGCTGCGCATCTTCTTGCCACAACTGACCGTTAAGCAGCACCCGTTGGTCGAAAGATACTGGTAATTAACGTGGTCAACCGCTAGCTTGGCATTAACTATAACAAAGGTAAACCACCATGAATTTACGCTTATCTGTTGGCTTTTTCGCCAGCGCCGCCTTGCTGGCCAGTTACGCGGCGACTGCCTATGACCGGATTACCGGCCACGACTTTGCCAGCCGCTCTGAAGTAATAGCCCAAAATGGGATGGCGGCGACCAGCCATCCGCTGGCAACCCAGATTGCGCTGGATATTATGAAACAAGGCGGCAATGCCATTGATGCGGCCATTGCTGCCAACGCAGCATTGGGTTTAATGGAACCCACCGGCAATGGCATAGGCGGCGATTTATATGCCATTGTCTGGGATGCCAAAACCGGCAAGCTACACGGCCTGAATGGCTCAGGCCGCTCGCCGCTTAGTTTAAGCTACGAAATGCTGGCCCATGAACTGGAGAAGCTGGGTCGTACCGACTTACCACCGCATGGCATGCTGCCAATCAGCGTCCCTGGCGCGGTAGACGGCTGGTTTGAATTACACAACAAATTTGGCAAGCTGGAGATGGCCAGCATTCTGCAACCGGCCATTGATTATGCTGAGCAGGGCTTCCCGGTAACTGAGCTGATTGCCTATTACTGGAATAGATCAGTGCCGATATTAAGCCCGCAGCCAGGCGATTTTACCGGCACCTTTACTATTGACGGCAAGGCGCCGGCCAAGGGCCAGATTTTTAAAAACCCGGCGCTGGCCAATACCTACAAAGCTTTAGCAAAAGATGGCCGCGATGCGTTCTACAATGGTGACATTGCGGTGCAAATTGACCGCTTTATGCGGGAAAATGACGGTTATCTGCGCTTCGCCGATTTTGCTAATCACCGCTCAACCTGGGTAGAACCAGTTGGGGTAGATTATAAAGGCTATACCCTGTGGGAGTTGCCACCCAATGGTCAGGGCGTTGCTGCACTGCAAATGTTGCAAATTCTGAAGAACTTCGATTTAAAAGCCATGGGTTTTAATACTCCACAAAGTATTCACACCCTGGTAGAAGCGAAAAAACTGGCATTTGAAGACCGCGCCAAATTTTATGCCGATCAGGACTTTCATAAAACTCCGCTGCAAGGCTTAATTTCCGAAGAATACGGCCGCGAGCGCGCCAAACTGATTGGCGAGCGAGCCGCGCAACGGGTGGATGCCGGTAACCCGCATTTGTATGAAGGCGATACCATTTACCTGACCACCGCCGATAAAGACGGCAATATGGTGTCATTAATTCAGAGTAACTACCGGGGTATGGGCTCTGGCGTGGTAGTACCCGGGCTGGGATTTGTGTTTCAGGACCGTGGTCAGTTGTTTTCAATGGATAAAAACCACGCCAATGTTTATCAGCCAGGTAAAAGGCCATTTAATACCATTATTCCGGCCTTTATCACCAAAGACGGTAAGCCGTTAATGAGTTATGGCGTGATGGGCGGCGCTATGCAACCGCAGGGCCATGTGCAAATTCTGGTGAATATGGTCGATTATGGTATGAACCTGCAGGAAGCCGGAGATGCCGCCCGTTGGCAGCATTTAGGCAATACTGAGCCAACAGATGGCCAGGATATGTATCTGAAAAATGGCGGTTATATTGAAGTAGAGCGCGGCGTGCCTTACAGCACGGTACGAGACCTGATGTTAAAAGGCCACCAGGTACGTTATGGTTTGGGTGGCTATGGTGGCTACCAGGCTATTATGAAAGACCACGAAAACGGCACCTGGGTTGGTGCATCAGAATCACGCAAAGACGGTCAGGCTGCGGGCTACTAGCCGCTGATGGCAACGTCATTTAACAGTGCCAGTTTAACATCAGCATGATCGCTGGCCATAAAGGCCAGCGCTTTGTTTAAATCACCGCCAAAAGGCTCTGCCGCAATCCGCTGTTTGCGGGCGCTTACCCGCTCGGCCGCTTTTAAATAACGCATCACCTGTTCACGGCTGGTTAATTGCAACCGCGGCACCTGCAGAGTCGTGCCGGTTTCATCTTTGGCGATCATGGTAAAGTATGAAGAATTACAGTGCTTTATTATGCCGGTCTGAATATTCTGAGCGTCAACCCGGATCCCCACCATCATCGAGGTATTGCCAACATAGTTAACCGAGGCCTTTAACGTAACCAATTCTCCAACCTCAATCGGGTTTAAAAAATCTACCCGGTCAACCGATGCGGTAACACAGTAACTGCCACTGAATTTAGAGGCGCTGGCAAACGCAATCTGATCCATTAACGACAACAAATAGCCGCCATGAATTTTACCGCTGAAGTTTGAATGAGACGGCAGCATCAGCTGCGATAAGGTAATTTCAGAACTGTCGACTGTTTTGTACGTTGCCATAAATCGCCTCAGTTATACCGGATTAATTAAGCTGTGCCGGTTTATCCTGCACCAGCACCCAGGGCGAAATAACTACAGCCCATAACTCAGTATTATTATCAAACCACTGCTGCGCCTGCTGCTCGGTCGTGCGCGCTACTGCGCCGGCGGCCAGCCAGTCGGCAACCTTAGCTTTATCATCAGCACTGAAAGCAAAGGCAACTTCGACCAGATCATGGCCAGAGCTAACGGTTATTACTGAGCCTGCGGCATAAAACTTTTGCAACTGTGGCCAGTTTATCCGGGCAGTTTCACTGATAATTTTCGCTTTAATCAGCTCCGGGTTTTCCGCATCTTCAGCCAGATGGCCGTCAGGCGGCGTAATTGCGCTCATTACAGTCTCCTTAATTACATGCAGCCAGTGTAAAACAGCCGGCGGCCTTACTCCAGTGCTTCGTCTTCAGCAGCAACCTGAGCAGCACTTAACTCGTGTTTTTTTAATAGTTTATAGAAATCTGTCCGGTTTCGTCCCGCCAATTCAGCCGCCCGGGTAACATTACCTTCGGTCATTTTCAGCACCCGTACTAAATACTGGCGCTCAAACTGGTCGCGGGCGTCGGTCAGGGTAGGCCAGTAACTGCTGTTTTGCGATAGAGCCTGCTCTACCAGGCTCTGGCCAATTACCGGGCTATGGGTTAAGGCGACACATTGCTCTATCACGTTAACCAGCTGCCGAACATTGCCGGGCCACTTGGCGGTAGCCAGGGTTTGCAGCGCATCATCCGCAAAGCGGGTTACTTTGACATTATGCCGCTCGGCGCTTAGTGCCAGCACGTGGCGGGCCAGCAACGGAATGTCCTCCGGCCGTTGCTCCAGACTGGGCAACTGCAGATTAACCACATTTAAGCGGTAGTATAAATCTTCCCGAAAGCTACCCTCGACCATCGCCTGCTGCAAATCACGATGGGTGGCAGAGAGCACCCGGACATTAATCGGAATACTTTTGCTGCTGCCTACCGGCCGGATTTGCCGCTCCTGTAACGCCCGTAACAACTTAACCTGTAAGGCAACCGGCATATCGCCTATCTCATCTAAAAACAGGGTGCCGCCATCGGCTTCACGAAATAAGCCACCGTGTTCTGACACCGCCCCGGTAAAGGCGCCTTTGCTGTGGCCGAATAACTCCGACTCCAGCAAATGCTCTGGCAGGGCGCCACAGTTTATCGCTACAAAGTGCTGCTTGGCTCTGGGGCTGGCTTTATGAATAGCCTTGGCCAGCAATTCCTTACCTGTACCACTGGCACCGGTAATTAACACACTGACATCACGCTGGGCTACCCGGTAAGCCTGCTCCAGCAGTGCCGCCATTAGCGGGCTGCGGCTGACGATTTCCTCGCGCCAGTCGGCCTGTTCAGGTACCGACTGATGCACCGCCTGCTTTAAAATATCACGTAGTTCTGCGCTATTCAGTGGCTTGGTTAAAAAACCAAACACCCCGCGCTGGGTGGCTGCCACCGCTTCCGGAATAGAACCATGGGCTGTCATCAGCACCACCGGCAGGCCCTGATAACGCTTGGCAATTTCATCGAACAGGCTCATGCCGTCCAGACCCGGCATCCGCAAATCGCTTAACACTACATCAAAGCTTTGTTTGTTCAGAATAGTCAGCGCGGTTTCGGCGCAATCGGCATTGACCACCTGATAGCCCTCACCTTCCAGCCGCAAAGTTAACAGCCGCAATAAGCTTGGGTCGTCATCAACTAACAATAAACGCGGTTTAGGGTCGGCCATTGTTACCCTCATTGATACTTTGATTAAGTTGGGCTTCTATCTGAGTTAATGCATCAATTTTTTTCTGCAGATCTTTATTGGTTTTTTGCAGCCGCTCAATATTGTCATGTTGCTGGGCATTCAGCCGGGTCAGGGCGCTGACCGCCGACTCAGTTTCCAGTAATTTCTGATTAAAGGTTAAATCCCAGCTAATCAGTGCCGCCAGCCCTGGTGGCAGTACAGCAATTTGCTCGGCTAACTGCATTTGCACCCGCAGCCGGGTTAAATAAGGGGTGTCAGGATGTAACTGCAGAATAATCCGCTGCAGCATTTGCACCGGATCAGGGCCAGACAGATCACCGAGTGACTCACGCCACAGCGCCCGGTTGTTTAATAAGCTGGCCCGGTAGTTTACCCAGGCTTGCAGGGTAGCAGGATCATCGCTCAGGCTCAGCGCTACTTCAGAGCTGGGGGGAGTGTCTTGCGGTAAGCTTTGTTGCTCTGTTAATTCAGGCTCAGCTAGCGGTTCCGGCGCAGGCCTTTGCTGGTTTAACAACTGGCAGCCTGACAGCGTAGCCAGCAGTAATATCAGCATAATTCTCATGTTACTTTTCCTCTAACAGCGGTAAACGTACTCTGATACACACATCAGCGTATACCACATCAACAATATCAGCATGGCCACCCAGTAGCCGGGCACAGTCTGCCACTATAGATAACCCCAGGCCGGATCCCTGAACCGCATCAAACCTTGGGGTGGTGCCACGCTGAAAGGGTTCAAATAATTTCTCACGCAGCGCTGTAGGTATAGGCGCACCATTGTTTGCCACTTCCAGCACCAGCATATCGTCTTTTGTATACAACTTTACCCAAACCGGGCTGCTCTCAGCACCATAGGCCTGGGCATTATTAATCAGGTTGTCCAGAATGCGCCGGAACAGGGTTTCGTCGGTATATATATTAGTTAGCTGACAGTCCAGTTTAATTTGCTGCTGGCGTTGCTGTAGTGATAGTGCATGATCGGCAAAACAGGCTTGCAGCAGTTGCTGTGGTACCTGGTGACTGAGTTCAGGTTTGGCTTGTTGCAACAGTCGGTTGTAATCCAGTAGCTGCTCAGTAAGCTGGCTTAAGCGGTCAGCACTGCCATTTAGCAGCATCACCACTTCCAATTGTTGCGGGTTTAACGGCCCCAATAATTGCTCGGTTAGTAAGGCACAGCCTTCGCGAATACTGGATAATGGCGTTTTTAGTTCATGCGAGGCATGGCGCAGCAATATCAGCCGCAATGCCTCCAGTTGCTGTAAACGCGAGCTTAACCAACGCAATTGTTCGCCCAACTCTGACAGCTCACGCGGGCCTTCCAGTTTGCCGTCGGGAAAATGTTGCTGCTGGCCAATCGCCCTGATCATTTTATCCAGTTTTTGCACCGGCGCTGCCACCCGGCCCGATGCCCATAACACCAGGAGTAAGGTCAGAAATACCAGCGCCACTGTTTGCCAGGCCTGACGTTGCTGAGCGTCCTGTACCAATTGCTGCTGGTTCTGTAAACGCTGTTCCAGTAAATCCCAGATTTGCTGGCTGATCCGCTGCTGGCGCAGCCTTATTTGCTGTAATAACTGCTCCAGTGGCGTGCCACTAAGCTGACTGAACTGTGCAGCGAGTTGCTGTAAATCAGCCTGCTGCTGCAAGCAGTCAACCAGCTCGGGTAAATCGTTGCATAACTGGCTAAGGCTGGCCTGCTGATTGTTGATGTGGCTTTGCGCAACCCGGGCCAGCGCCTCAGTTTTAACTACGGCGTACTGGCGTACTGCCCGCTCAATATCCACCACCAGATTTTGCATATTCTCGGCGCGGCGCACACTGATCACCGCACTTTCAGCCTCGCTGGTTGCAAAGCGGCTTAAACCCGACAGCGCTTTATGGCTTTGCCACATCAATACCCCGACTGGGATCATCGCCAGCAAAAAGCTCAGAATAACCAGTTGTCGTAACGAAGCAGTTCGCAAAGGAAAGCGCATAGGCAGTTAGATTCAGAAAAAGTTAGCGTTAGCATAACCTGTTTAACTAAAAAAAACAGGCCAGTAAGGAGGGCTGGCCTGAACAAGCATTCAGCAAGGAGCTGAACTCATGGGAATTAATTTGGCTTACTGTGCCTCAGGGGCATAGGCCGGTGTAAAGCTTACCGCTGCTGCACTGGTGTTAGGGTGGATAACCGTAGCTTGCTGTTGTTCCCAGGCCAGAACACTGGGGTTATTTAAATCAACCCGACGTAACATCGTTACCACTAACATCATATTGGCGACCAGGAACATCGTGATAAATACTAAGAATAAATCCATAACACACCTCCGGTAATTACCTTAGGTGTATCAAGTGTTGTGCCAACTATTAATAGTTATTAAATTTCATAATGTTATGATGTTTTTCCACAACTCATGCCGGCGTATTTCACTAATAGTGTCTGCAATTAGAGACACTATTAACAGCTATAAATACTAGTTGTTATAAATCAACAGCTTAAACTGTATGCTTTTTGCGACAACATAATTAAGACTTTGTTTTTACTAAATAAAGCCATACTGCTTGGCAACCCGATCAAAGTAATCCAGGCAATTTTTGGCATACTGGCGTTTTTCTACGTAGCTGCCCGGGAAGAAACTCTTCTTAAACCCGTAGGCCACCATGTCTTTTAAGCGCTTCAGCGGAATATCAAAATTATCCAGCGCCAGCTGATATTCGTTACATACCGTAGTATTAGAAACCAGGCGGTTGTCGGTACAGATAACCGTCGCCATCCGGTTGTCGAGCATCGCTTTAAACTGATGTTGACGAATATCGGTAAGCTGCGGGTTGGTTTGCAGATTACTGGTCAGGCACACTTCAATGGCAATGCGTTTATCAGCGATATAGCTGGCCAGGTTGCGGATATAAGCGGCTTTATCGGTAATCTCGGGGCTGTGGATCATCTCCGGAATAAACATCGAATAGCCATGGCCAATCCGGTCGGCGTAACACTCGGTAATGGCCTCAAATACGCTCTCTGCACCATAAGCTTCACCGGCATGCAGGGTTTTCAGCATAAAATGCTGGTGGGCATACTCATACACTTCTTTAAATTTGCTGGCCGGATAACCCGATTCCTGGCCTGCCAAGTCCAGGCCCACTATCGGCATGCCACTTTCATCACGCAACCGCACGCTGGCCCGCACCAGCTCCATTGCTGCCAGTTTAATCACGTCCATTGGCGCAAAATCGCGCATAAGCTGAAATAAATTGGTGTAATAAGGCGAAAAGCCCTTATCGCCAAACATCCGCATCGCGCAATTAATAATACCGTAACCAAAAGGCGGTTTATTGCCACTCAGTACCGCTTCGCTACGGTTATATTCATCTTTCGCCCGCTTCAGGCCATTATTCACTGCATGCATTATCTGATCAAAATCGATACCGCGGCTTAAATCAATCAGCAACTGCGGGGCAAAGCGTACTTCGATGTAATTAACCCCTTCAGCCTGATTATCAATAGCCAGCTCATACGCAGCCTGCTCCAGGTTTTGCGGGTCACGCAACACCGCACAGGTGTACTGAAAACAATGTAAGTACTCGCCCAGGTTCTGGTATTTGTCTTTAAATACCAACTGCTTTAAACCGTCAACACTTTGCGAGGGCAGTTTGGTATCAGTGCGCTTTGCCATTTCAATCAGGCTGTCCAGCCGCAGGCTGCCATCTAAATGCAGGTGTAAATCAGACTTTGGCATGGCTTTAATAAAATCAGCAGAATAACGTGGCATAACAAACAACTCCTCAGCGAACAATTACCGCTAAGTGTATCGCAAATTTATGTGCTTTAGTCGGCAAAGCAGTATTTTCCGGTTACCAGCTGCTTGCACCGGCTCTCTATCTGGCTTACAAATACCCGACAACAAGAATAAAACAGGACAAGCTAATGAAAAAACTCTTTAAAACAACAGCGCTGGCGGCTGCACTGCTCGCCCCTGCGGTTCAGGCCGAACCTGCGCAATTTAGCCAGGGCCGGGTGCTGAGTTCCGCAACGGATTACCAGATATTAAGCCCTCGGCAACGGGCACCGGTTGCCAATCAGTTTACCAATCAGCGGCTCGAACAGTTGCTGCCACAATTAATGGCTGAATCCGGCCTGGATATGTGGCTGGTAATTAACCGCGAATACGCCGAAGATCCGGTGTATTTCACCCTGGTGCCGCAACCGACTTTTGCGGCCAGGCGCACCACCATGCTGCTGTTCAATCGTCTGGCTGATGGCACTATCGAAAAACTGTCTGTCAATCGTTATCCGCTTGGCGCTCCTTACGAATCAGCCTGGGCCGGCGGCAATTTAACCGAGCAATGGCAGGCGCTGGCCGCAGAAATTGTTAAGCGCAAGCCGGGGAAAATTGGTATTAACACCTCTGAGCACTGGCCGGTAGCCGATGGCCTGACCTCAGGCCTGCACCAAAAGTTGTTAGCAGCGTTACCGACCGACTACCACAACAAATTGGTATCGGCCGAGCAGCTGGTGGTGCGCTGGCTGGAGCAACGCACTGAAGCGGAGCTTAACTTGTACCCACAAATTGTTAGCCTGGCCCGCTCAGTGATAGCTGAGGGCTTCAGCAATAAAGTGATTACGCCCGGCGTTACCACCACCGACGATGTTGCCTGGTATTTGCGCGAACGTTTTGCGCAGCTGGATTTACCAGTGTGGTTTATGCCTTACGTGAACCTGCAGCGTGCTGGCATGGCCTGCACTGCCGATAATCCGTTTTGCGGTACTTCCGGCGTTATCCAGCGCGGTGATGTCCTGCATACCGACGTGGGTATTTGCTATCTGACGCTATGCACTGACACCCAGGAAATGGCCTATATCCTGCACAACAATGAAACAGACGCCCCACAGGGCTTAAAAGCCGCCCTGGCCACCGGCAATCGCTGGCAGGATATCTTAACTGCTGAATTTAAAACCGGCCGCAGCGGCAACGCTATCCTGGCCGCGACCCGTAAAGCCTCTGACCGCGCTGGGATAAACAGCAGTACTTACACCCATGCTATCGGCTTTGTTGGCCATGCCCCCGGCCCTACTATTGGTATGTGGGATAACCAGGGCGACACCCCTGTGCAGGGCGACTGGCCACTTTATGCCAATACCGCCTATGCGATTGAAGGTAATATTAAACAAGCGGTGCCTGAGTGGGATCAGCTACTGGTCCACATTAAACTGGAGCAAAGCGCTTATTTTGATGGCAAAAAGGTTATTTACCTTGCCGGCAGGCAAACGCAGTGGCATTTAATTCGCTAGTGCCCCAGCACCAGCATAGATGGCCGACATGGCTGAAGCAGGCGGCAGCATGCTGCTGCCTGCAGCTGATACAGGCTTAGCTTAGCCGCTAAAAACGATAGCTTAAGGTAGCAGTGATATTGCGCCCCGGCTGGGTTAACCGGCCAAGATTCTCTGTTACATTGCGCCCCCTTACTTCAGAAGCTGACCAGATTTTACGGTCAGTCAGGTTAAACAAGCCAACGTTTAACCACCAGTCAGTAGTCAGGTTCAGGTGGCCAAGCAAGTCCAGACTAAGGTAGCCTGGTGCCGCGAAAGGCAGCGCTGTTTCAGTTTGCTCAGATCGGGCTACCTTAGCGCGTTTGACCGCTGTAGCGACCAACTCCAGTGACCAGTTATCTTCGGGCAAACCATAGCCTACACCAACCACTGCTTGCGGTGGCATGATGGAGTCCAGTGGCTGCCCGTTGCTGCTGTCTTTACTGTCCAGCCAGCTTATCGCTGCAGTTAACCGCAGACCGCCGAGCAACGCATGCTGCTGATGTGGATACCAGTTAATACGGGCGTCGGCGCCGCGTATGGTAACTTTGTCGAGGTTGCGGGCCTGAAACTCTAATAGTCCGGTTGCAGGGTTGAAGCCTTTTACTGCCAGTGACTCAATAAAATTGTCATAACGGTTATGGTACAGACTGAACTCCCAATCGAGGCTGTTAA
Organism: Arsukibacterium perlucidum DSM 18276; assembly: GCF_000382165.1. Lineage (GTDB taxonomy): Bacteria > Pseudomonadota > Gammaproteobacteria > Enterobacterales > Alteromonadaceae > Alishewanella > Alishewanella perlucidum. Next base: position 18,914 of record NZ_KB907731.1, read on the forward strand.
AGCGGCTGCGAATACCCAGCTCCCAGCTTTTTACCCGCTCTGGTGCTAAATCAGCATTGGGTAAAGAGGTGTAGCCGCCTGCAAAATTAGTAAAACCAACATTGATGTCGTCAAATGGCGGGATGCGAAAACCCTCGGCAAATTGGCTCCACAACGTATGCTGCGGATTAATCCGGTAGACAACGCCCAATTTGGCAGACAATTCGCTGTCAGAATAGGCACGGGTTGCTACGCCGGGGTTTGCACTGGCAAACAGTGCATCGGCCCTGGGTGACAGGCTGAACTTATCATAGCGCACACCAGGAGACACTGTCAGCTTGCCATTTAGCAGCCGCATTTCGTCCTGCAGAAACAACGCGACTTCACGCGCCTCAGATCTCGGAAAGTCGCGGGTTGGAAATACGCTGCCTTCAGGCAGCAATTCGCCATTATCAGCGCGACGGGTAAAACCGTCCCGCAGTGATTCACTGTCAGTCAGCTGCAGCTCTGCACCATAGATCAAATAGTGCTCTGCGCCGGCGCTAAACGCCTTGTCTAGTTGCAGGCTGACACCGCGAACGTGCTGGCTAAACTCACTGTGGCGGCTGCGTAGCATGTTAATAGCCTCAGGGGCTTGCCGGCTGGCTGCGCCAAAGCGCTGTTCAAAGCTATCTTGTTCAGTAACAGCCTGCTGCCAATATAGCCTTGCCAGCAGTTTGTCAAACGCCACAAGCTCGCCGCTATACTGGTAATTCAGTTGCAACCTGCTTCGCTCGCGGCTGTCATCACCGTGGCTGTCGTCAATTCTGACGCCGCGCACTACATTGCCTACCTGTGACAGCAACTCTGTTTTGCTGTCACCTTGCAAGTGATCAGCAATAAAGCTGAGCTGCTGTGCCTGGTCGGGACTGTAAATCAGCTTGGCCTGGCCACTTTGGCTGCGCTGGCGCTGCGGCTCGGCCATCACTCTGTCTATGCCGGTTGTGGCGCCACTGTCAAAATAGGTTTGGGTTTCACTGCCCTGTCGGGTTGTTGCGCTTAGTAACCATTGCCAATTGCCCTCTACCGCGGCTAATTGCCCGCTTAACCAGGTTTCAGCAGCGGCACTGGCGTAGCCCAATTTTACTTTGCCAGCCAACGCCTCGCCGGGGGCGACGATATCCTTCGGTGCCTTACTGGTAAAAGCCACTACGCCACCAATAGCGTCACTGCCGTACAAGGTTGACGCCGGGCCGCGGATAATCTCTACTGACTGTAACAAATCGATATCGATAAAATCTCGCCGTGCTGACAAAGCCGGGCCAAAACTAAATTCATCAGACAACGGCACGCCATCCAGCAGCATCAGTATTCTGTCACCATTAATGCCTCGAATATTAAACCCGGATAAGCCAAAGCGACCGCCGCCTTCAACGGTAACTCCGGGTTCGTAACGCACCAGATCGCGAATATCTGTCATCAGATGCTGCTGCATAGTGTCACTGTCGATAAAGCTGACATAGGAAGCAATTTCATTAATATCACGCTCACTCCGGGTGGCGGTTACGCTGATGTGCTCTAGGGTCTCTTCAGCAGCCAGCTGTGCTGGCAGGATTGCACTGCTTACAGAAACTGCCGTCAGACAAAGCCAGGGAATACACTTGATCATTTTTACCTCTTGAACATAGCCAGGTTATTTGCGAGAATCAGATTCTAATGATAACTATTCGCATTTGCAATAAGAAGGGGTAAAAAAATGCATCGACCGAACAAGCTGCTGCGTGGCGTTGTTATTTTGCTGCTGGCCGTGCAGCCTGGCATCACAGCGGCAACAGAGCGGATTGTCGCCGCCGGTGGCAGTGTGACTGAAGTGTTGTTTGCCTTAGGTCTTGATGAACAGCTGGTAGCAGTTGACACCTCCAGCTTGTATCCGCAAGCAGCAACAACGTTACCCAAGATAGGTTATTACCGCCAGTTAAGCCCTGAAGGCGTGTTGTCACAACAACCGACAGTGTTAGTTGGCCATAGCCAAATGGGGCCAGCAGATGTATTGGCACAAATTAGCCGCATGGGTGTCGAGGTAGTGAATGTGCAGCATGGTTACCACACAGACAGCTTGTATCAACTTATTACCGCTTTAGCCGAGCGCTTTAACCGTCAGCAGCAGGGGGCACAGCTGATAGCCGATATTCGCCGGCAACTGAGTCAATTACCAAAGCGGGCTGCAATGCCCGTAAGTATGGCGTTTCTGGTATCTGTTGGTGAGCGCGGCCTGATGGCAGCGGGTTCTGATACGATGCCCGATGCCTTATTTACTACCGCCGGTATCACAAACGCATTTAGTGCTGTATCGGGATATCAGCCACTGTCGGTTGAGGCATTAATGGCCGCTGCACCTTTGCAGATACTGGTGCCAGCACATGCCGCTGCAGGCCAGTCTGCAGCGCAGTTATGCCAACTGCCGGCATTGCGGTTTTGGGCACAGCAACAAGGTTGCCGGATAACTGTGGTAGACCCGTTGATTTTTATGGGGCTCAGCCCGCGTTTACCAATGGCGGTGCGTCAATTACATCAGCTGGCACAGGTAAGCGCTAATGAGTGAGCTATCGACATCGACGCTATCACAGCAAGATGCACTCAGTATTAGCCCGCCAGCACAGTTGCAGGCACAGTTACGGTCGCAGTTGTCATTGCGTGCCCGCAGCCAGCGCCGCCTTATCCAGGGGTTAATGTTGTTGTTACTGCTGGTAATGCTTTGGTCATTAACCCAGGGCGCGATGAAGATAGCCTTCGCTGACGTTATCGCTAGTCTGCTGCCTGGTATTACTGCCGGGCCTGACGGTTTTTCACAGCAGGTGATGTGGGATATTCGTTTGCCAAGAGTGTTACTTACCGCCATCACCGGAGCCGGTCTTGCAGTCTGTGGTGCGGTAATGCAGGGTATTTGCCGCAATCCGCTGGCCGATCCCGGCCTGATTGGTGTGTCGTCCGGTGCTGCCTTGTTTGCTGCCATGGTGATGGTATTTGATATCAGTCACTTTCTGCCAGCACTGCTGCAACCGGTGCTGATTTCGTTAGCAGCGTTTATTGGCGCTTTACTGGTTAGCCAGCTGGTGTTTCAGCTGGCGCATACAGCCTTTGGCTTAAACACTCTGTTGCTTATTCTGGCCGGTGTGGCGATTAATGCCCTGGTGGGCACCATTATGGGGTTACTGGCGTTTATCGCCGACGACGGCACTCTGCGTCTTATCACGTTTTGGAGCATGGGCAGTTATGCCGGCAGTAACTGGACTCAGGTGCTGCTGGTGGGGCTGGGAGTGAGCGCGCCTTTGCTGTTGTTATGGCGTTATCGCAGCGCGCTAACCCTGATGCTGGGTGGTGAGCAGGACGCACAAAACCTGGGGGTGCCAGTCCAGAAAATCAAAAGAGTTAGCCTGTTATGTGTGGCGCTGCTGACCGCCGTGTGTGTCTGCTTCACTGGCATCGTCGGCTTTGTTGGCCTGGTGACACCGCATATTTGCCGGCTACTAACCGGACCAGATTTGCGTAGCCTGATCCCGCTTAGTGCGCTGGCTGGCGCCTTACTGGTTACCAGTGCCGACACCTTAGCCCGTATTCTGATTATTCCGGCCGAGTTGCCGGTCGGCCTCGTCACCTCAATGCTGGGGGTGCCGTTTTTCCTGTACTTACTGCTGCAGTATCGTCGGAGCCCACGCCATGTTTGAGTTAAAAAATGTCAGTGTTGGTAGCGGTGTAAAGCAGCGGCTGCAGCAGATCAATTTAACCGTCCGCCAAGGCAGCTTAACGGCAGTGCTGGGGGCAAACGGTGCAGGTAAAAGCAGTTTGCTCAATCTGCTTGCCGGCGAGCTGCAACCCAGTAGCGGGGAAATCAGCTTTAAACAACAGCCTTTAGCGCACTGGTCACAGCAACAGTTAGCGACGCAGCGCGCCATCATGTTGCAGCAACAGCGGCCGGTATTCGATTTTCTGGTGCTGGATTACCTGCTATTAGCACGCCATGCCTGGCTGGAAACCGAGGCGCAAAGCCTGGCGCATGCCAGCAAGATTATTCAATGTCTGGCGCTACAGCCGTTATTGGATAAACCTGTTACCCGGTTATCCGGCGGCGAATGGCAGCGTGTACAGTTTGCCCGCGCCTGGCTACAGGTAGTGGCCGTCACGGGTGTAGACCATGCCATGTTATTGCTGGACGAGCCTACAGCGGCGCTGGATATTTTTCAGCAGCGTCAGTTCTATCAAGCGCTGCAAAGCTTTGTTGCTGCAGGCGGTACCGCCCTGGTGGTGCTGCATGATGTCAATCAGGCAGCCCGAATTGCCGACCAATTTATTTTGCTACAACAAGGGCAACTGCTAGCTGCCGGCAGTGCTGAACACTGTTTTACCCAAACCAACCTATGCCGCTGCTATCAGGTTGCAGGCCACCTGCAGCACGATGTGGCCAGCGGTAAGTGCTATTTTCATTATTAACAGCTTTAGTCTGGAGTCATTATGCAAACCGAGAACCTGCAACAACATATTTTTAATGCCCGCTCCCTGCTGCGACAACAACACAGCGGCGTTTTATCAACACAGAGCTTATCACTAAAAGGCTACCCGTTTGGCTCGGTAACTCCTTACTGGATGACAGAGCAAGGCAGCCTGATGCTGTATGCATCGGATATCGCGCAGCACAGCCGTAATATGCAGGCCGATGCCAAGGTCAGTTTATGCGTGTTTGATGGCGCGCAGCATGACAGCCAGGCCAATGCCAGAGTCACAGTGCTTGGCGAAGCCAGGGTGCTGGGCAAAGAGTGCGACGAAGCACAGGCCTACTTTCAGCTGTATCCGCAGGCCGAAGCCTACAAGCAGGCCCATGATTTTCAGTTTTATCGTATTACCCCAAGCCGCGTACGTTATATTGGTGGCTTTGGTGAAATATACTGGTTCAAACCCGAAGACTGGCAATACCCCACTCCAGCCTGGCAGGCACAGAGCGCGGCTATTATTGAGCATATGCATGAAGACCACAGTGATGCGCTGGCCCTGATGTTAAACCTGCAACACCGACAAGATGCCCGAACCGGAGACGTTAAAATGTTAAATGTGCTTGCTGAAGGCTTTCATGCCTGCTTCGACGGCAAAATTTACTTTATCACTTTCGACGGAGCCTGCCTTGGTAACAACAGTGTGCGACCGGCCATGGTAGCGCTAACGCAAGCAGCCCGGCAGCTGCCAACTGGTGTCCGTTTGCAAAGCCCCGGTTAATCAGCTAGGCTTCAGGGGCTGTGCATTGTTAATTTTCAATAAGTTAAAGCTAATCTAACAACGATGTTTGCTCCTGAAATAATAACCTCAAGGACTATTCATGAAGAATACATTTGTAACAGTCAGCATCGCGACTGCGATGCTGATCATCAGCACTTTTACTTTTGGTGCAAGCCAGGCAACTGCCGGGGTTTATAGTTCTGACCAGGTGATCGCAGATCAGCAGCATCATTACAATAAGCAACAAGTGCTGTCCTTTGTCGATGATGCCCAGGTTCAGAATAAACTGATTGAACTGGGTGTCAGCCCGGCTGATGCCAAATTGCGTATCGCCAGTATGACCAATGCCGAGCTGGAAGCCTTTAACAGCCAGCTTAACGAGATGCCGTCTGGTGGTGTGGTCGGCACCATAGTAACAGTGCTGGTGGTTGTGGCGGTGCTGGACCTGATGGGTATTACCAACGTTTATCCGTTTATCCGCCCTATTGGTTCTTAGTTCTTTATGCGAGCACGTTGGCAGACTGGCTCTTCAGCCGGTCTGCTGGCTGTTTTGCTGGCTGCTCTGCTAAGTACGCTAACAGCCTGCCAGACACCACCCCAAACCAAACAATTACTGGCAGCGCCCCCAGACATTGCCAGCCAGCATGCTATTGCTCAGGTGCCATTTTATCCACAGCAAGAGTTTTTCTGCGGCCCCACCACCCTATCTGAAGTGGCCGGTTTTTACGGCATTACTAAAAGTCCGGATGATATCGCCCCTGCTACCTTTACCCCGGGTCTGGAAGGCACGCTGCAAATTGAGATGGCAGCTGCTACCCGTCAGCTTGGTATGGTGGCCTATCAACAACGCGCCAATATGAAGCAGTTATTAAGCCTGGTAGCCGATGATATTCCGGTAATAGTACTGCAAAACAATTCTATTGCCTGGCTGCCACAGTGGCATTATGCGGTGGTCATTGGTTATGACCTTAACGCAAAAGAGCTGATATTACATACTGGGGTCACCGAAGCGCATCGTCTGAATTTTTCAACTTTCGAGCGCACCTGGCAACGCGCCAATTACTGGATGCTGGCGATGCTCCCCCCCGACAAAACCAGTGATCAACTAGACCCTTTTATTTATACCAAAGCCTGTCAGGATTTAATTAACACCCGGCAAGCCGCCACCGGCGTCGCTGCACTCACCACCGCCACTCAGCAATGGCCAGACTACTGGCTGCCGTATTTTTTACTGGGCAACCATTATTTTTCTGCCGAGCCGGTTCAAGCTGCCCACTGGTTTGAGCAAGGCTTGCCTTTTGCGCAGCAGCAAGTGCCCTATCTGAACAATTATGCCATGCTGTTAAGTGAACTTGGTTGTCATACCAAAGCAGCTGAATTGATTACAGCTGCGTTGCAGCTCGCACCTGAGGATCGTAAGTTGTTAAATAGCCAGCAGCAGATCAACTCAGCGCAGACGGTTGGTGCAAATGATGCTCAATGCGAGGCGGGCGATACCGACAATTGATACCTGCGTTTGCTAACAATAGCGTTAGCGACAGTTAGCAGTTTTAAAAGCTGTGAGTTCTTTCTCAATTGCAATTTGCAGCGGCTTTAACAGGTCTGATTTTGACTTATGGATCACATGGTAGATTTCGATGGGTGCCGCCGGAATCGCCACGACACTGGTGTTAGCGACTGGATTCACGCATGTTAATGTGCTGCTTACCCACAAAAAGCGGTCCACTTTATCCGCATTATAAAGCAGGACCAGTTGGGACCAGTCCCGGACATGATATTTTTGCGCTGTTATCTTTAAGTCGAGTTCTCTGACCGATCTGGCACTTTCTGGAAAAAACAGCAGCACCCCAGGGTTAGTCAGATCATCTAGCTTGCATTGGAGACCTGGCCGGCAGTGCAGCTCCAGCTTGAGCTCATCCAGTTTAGCGACGGTAACAACATTATCCAGGGTTGCCAGCACTAGGTCGGTTCGGGCGACATCACCGTCAACCATGCCTTCTTGCAGTAAACGCAAACCCCGCTCAGCCTCTACCGCCATAAAATTAATGTTCAGCCCCAGACTCTGGTAAGACTCCCTAATCAATGGCACTAAGACATTTTCAGTTACTGGATGGCTGACATAGCTCAGAGTCAATGTCTGCGACAGCGCGGCATCTGCATCAGCCTTACTGTCTGCCTGAAGCGACAGCGACGCTGTATACAGTAATATCGAAAACAACGCTGCTTTAATACCCATTTACAGTCCTTAGCAACTAGAACCCTGCCAATCTGGCGAATGCCAAACCTTGCGGGCTAAGTTTCCAGAGCTAATTTTGCCATTTAAAACAGCAGCATAGCCATGACTTTAAATGGTTTGCTATGGCTTTATAGCTTAAACCTGCCAACTATGTTGTCCAGCCGCCTTGTAAGCTCGTATACTTTTTCCGCTGCAGCCAGCGCTTCTGTTACATTATTTAACGATGATGCCACCAACTGGTCTACGGTTGTTGTATTGCGATTTATTTCCTCAGCCACATAGGATTGCTCTTCCACTGCAGTAGCTATCTGATAGTTCATGTCGCGAATTTCAGTGGAGGAAAGTTTAACAATTTCAATTGACTTGGTTGTATTACGCGTTAGGTCAACTCCGATTTTCACTTGCTCACGGCTTTGTTCAATGGTGTTTACTGCCTCCTTTACACGCTGCTGTAAATTGGCAATCATTGTATTTATTTCTGAGGTTGATGCCTGAGTGCGGCTCGCCAGAGTACGCACTTCGTCTGCTACAACAGCGAAACCCCGGCCTTGCTCACCGGCTCTGGCCGCTTCGATAGCTGCGTTTAATGCCAGCAGGTTAGTTTGTTCTGCAATCCCTCTGATAACGTCAAGTACAGAACCAATATTGTTGCTCTCAGTGTTAACTTGAGAAATGACCTGGCTGGCTTGTGTGATCCGGCTATCAAGTTGCTCAATGGCCGTGGTGGTATCTGCAAGCAAACCCATACTCTCCAGGGTTTCCTGCTCAACTTTTTCGGCAGCTTTTGCTGCACTGTTACCACTTTTCGACACGTCCTGAATTGTTGATGTCATCTCAGTAATTGCAGTTGCAACCGAGGTAATTTCGTCGCGCTGCTTGGCGGTGTGTTCTGTTATCTGGTTCATCATGCTGTTTACATCTTTTGTCGCAGCACTCAGTGAAGAGCTGGAGTCACGAACTTGAGCAATAGACTGGCGCACTTTTTCAGCGAATTGATTGAACGCCAGTGACAGCTCGGTGAATTCGTTATTCCCTTCCACTTTTAAACGCTGCGTCAAGTCACCATCGCCTTCAGCAATTTCACGCATAGCATTCACCGCCTGATTAAGAGGCGTAGTGATGAATTTTGCTAGCATATACGCTATGCCAATACCAACAATTAACAATATCACTACCATTACTAGGATAAACTTTTTAGTATTCGCAATCCGGCTGACATAATCAGATCTGTCCATCGCCAGCTCAATAACACCGATGGTTTGATCGCGGTAATCGGTTAGTTTCGCAGCATAAATTGCATATTCAGTACGGTTAATCTCTGCGCCACTTGATAGGGGTTTGTCGGTTGCTGCAGTCAGCGTTTCCGGTGTCAGCACCGACAGAGCCGGGTTCGTGGTCGCAAGGCGTCTGAAGCCGCTACCGTCACGGGTGTGTACGGTAAGGTCTACTTTGTATTTCTCTTTAACAAGCTGTAAAAACGACTCATCAAGCGACAGGCCAAACTCAAGACTTCCAACATGTTTTGAATTTTCAAAGACAGGCACTACGCCGCGGATACCTATGCCTGCAACCCCCTTTTCAATGCCAGATACAAATGTCTTTTTATTGTTTACATCAACAACTGTCTGGCGGAATTGGCTTAAATCATCATTAAATTTGCTGTTATCATGCAGGCGTAAAAATGAGGTTGCGGGCGGCAAATGGAACTGTGCTTGTTTAACGCCAAACTTTTCTTTCGCACTGTTAAAAAAAGGCATTGTCAGGGCAAGCAGGGCAGCCCGATCTTGTTCAGCAAAGGCTTTTTGAACCGGCGGTGAGGTGGCCATGCTTTGCGCCAGTGCAGTTGCCAAACGGCCTTCAGAGTCAATTTCTGATAATACTGCGTTGTACAGTTGCGATAGCTCCCTTAGCTCTGCTTGCCGGGACATATTTTGTAACGTATTCAATGAGGAATAGGCCAGTACTGCCGTAATCAATAAAATTAACAATGCTATGAAGGCAATAAGTACTTTCACCATTTTAAAGTTCTGAAGCGATGTCAACATAAGCATTAGTATCCACAGATAGTTAGCGTGCGATTAAAGCGTAATAGCGGCTAACTCTTTTGTCCAACTTCCTCCTCGCGATAATCAGATTGTTTGTATTAAAACCAAGCTTTCCATAAAGTAATATATAACAGCAGGTTGCATTTATAGTCTTTTTTGCAAAAGCTACTAGAACCATCAGTAACGCACTGCACGTTAGCTCCCTAGCGGCACGGCTTCCAGCAAATGGATGATATTGTGGTTATTATTTAATTTTGCTAAATCAATCAGGTAACTCTTTTCAAGCGGCTGCATCGTTTGATTAGCCAGTAACTCTTTAAGTAATGACTCTTCCCCATTTGCTACCGCAGTTTTCAATGCCGAATAGTGGGCGATACTGTGATTATGTCGATCAGCTTGTCCAGATGTCATTAGTGTTGCTCCATTGATAGTTCATTGCTGCCTGATTACTAACAGCGCACTCCAGAGGCCGCGCTATCGTAAAAAGGCTATTTAGCAATTGGCAACTGCTGCCAGTTAGTAGTGTAGGCGGGTGACAGCAGCTCGCGTTTCATGCCCCACTGCTGTTTCGCGCCCTGACTGGCAAACCAGATGGTCTTACTGTGTTTGGCGTTAAGTTTGTCCATTAGTTGCATTAGTTTCTGATCTGATGCTGTCTGCTGCTGTTGCTGCTCATAATTAGCCGGCTGGTCAAACAAGCTAGCCTGATACACACCGGGGTCATAAAAGTCGGCCAGCATTACCCCGGCTTTGGCATAGCGGTGGCCATTCACCCATAACGCATCCAGCAGTTGCATGGCTTTACTTAAAAACAACCTGGTATCGCTACCGGGCATATCAAGCTCAACACTTTTGCTGGCGCTATAGGGCGTGTCTTTATCACTGAAAGGGCTGGTACGTAAAAACACGGTCAGGTGTTTGGCGTGTTGTTGCTCGTGGCGCAGTTTTTTACAGGCGCGGCTGATGTATTCACTGATGGCTTCGGCCATTTGCTGTTTATCGGTAATCCGCTCCCCGAACGAACGGCTGGAAATAATCTGCTGCTTAGTCGCTGCCATTTCTTCCAAAGCAAGGCACGACTCGCCATTTAGCTCCCGCACGGTGCGCTCAACCACCACCGAAAAATGTTGCCGGATATAATTCGGATTAGCATCGGCCAGCTGCAAAGCGGTATCGATCCCCAGTTGCTGCAGCCGTTTAGTTAATTTACCGCCAATGCCCCATACTTCGCCCACCGGCAGCAGCGCCAGTAATTTGCGCTGGCGGGCTTTGTCGGTTAAATCAACCACACCGCCGGTTTTTGGCCAGGTTTTCGCGGCATGGTTAGCCAGCTTAGCCAGGGTTTTACTGGGGGCGATGCCAACACAGACACTAATGCCCTGCCACTTTTGAATACGCTTTCGAATGCCGTGGCCAAATTGCGTCAGGCTTTGCAGCTGCTGCAGCCCGCTTAAATCGAGAAAGGCTTCATCTATGCTATACACCTCTACCTTGGGTGCCATTGTTTCCAGGGTGCTCATTACCCGCTGCGATATATCGGCGTATAAGGCATAGTTAGATGAAAACGCCAGCACGCCATGCTGGCGCATCAGCTCACGCACCTGAAACACCGGTACGCCCATCTTAATGCCAAGCTTCTTTGCTTCTTTCGAGCGAGCCACTACACAGCCGTCATTATTCGACAGCACCACTACAGGGGTATGGGTTAAGTCGGGCCGGAATAATTTTTCACAGCTGGCATAAAAGTTATTGCAGTCGACCAGCGCAAAGATGGTTTTACTCATGCTGCCCTTTCCCCTGTACTTTATTTGCACCTCACTTGATTTGCGTCTCACTTGCGCTTCATCTGCCGGATCACATTGGTGACCACACCGAATATATTCAGCTCGTCACCTTCGCGCAGGCAAATTGGCTGATAAGCCGGGTTGCGCGGTAATAGCTGCAGCTGTGGCCTGGTAGCCAGCTGCTTTACGGTAAATTCATTACCCACTGCCGCCACCACAATATCGCCATGCTCAGCATCAACCGAGCGATCGACTACCAGCACATCGCCGTCAAAAATGCCGGCCTCTATCATCGAATCGCCCTCCACCCGCACAAAAAAGGTGGCGGTGGGGTGACGCACACACAGCTCGTTTAAATCAAGGGTGCGCTCGATATAATCCTGGGCGGGTGATGGAAAGCCCGCCATTACCGGATCACTGTAAAACGGCATACGGCGCTTGGGCCAGACACCGGCATTACCTAAAAATACTGCTACCATAGGTGCCCTCACAACTGTTTTTTTATACAGTATACCAACCCACCATAAATTGGCAATCAGTGCCTCATTGGGGGCGGGCTAAACTGTCAGCTTTACAGCACAAACGCTGACAGGTCCCGACAGATAAAGCGTGGCAGAAAATACTTGATCCAGATCAAAGTTCAGCCGTACAATAGTTTCAGAAATTTCTGAAAGTTCAGTAAGGGCTATTTATGCAAATGACACCAATGATTGAGTCTTTTGTTTGTCACTTCGGCGAGATGGGCAGCCGCTGGGGTTTTAACCGCACCGTAGGCCAGATTTACGCTTTGCTGGTGGTCAGTGAGCAGCCAATTTGTGCCAACGAGATTGCCGAGTTACTGGGGATTTCCCGGGGTAATGTCAGCATGGGTTTAAAAGAGCTGGGTAGCTGGCAGCTGGTGCAGGTAATCCATAAACAGGGGGAGCGCCGCGAGTTTTATCAAAGCCGGGGCAGTATCTGGGATATGGCCAACCGGGTGTTTGAAGAGCGGCGTAAGCGTGAAATGGACCCAACGCTGTCTTTGCTGCGTGACATTATGATGGACGAAGCAGCCAATAACGACGAAGCCTATGCCCAAAAACGGATTACTGAAATTCACGACTTGCTGGAAAACATTACCGAGTGGACCCAAAGCCTGCAGTCGTTATCGCCGGAGAAACTAAACACTCTGATGAAGCTGGGTTCCGGAGTGGGTAAGGTGCTGGAGTTTACCGATAAGTTCCGGCCGAAAAAAGATGCCTAGCGGTTATTAGCAGTGAGGTGGTTATGTTAGATACCTTAATTTTGTCGCGGATTCAGTTTGCGGCCAATATCAGTTTTCATATTCTGTTCCCGACTATTACCATTGCCCTGGGCTGGTTATTGTTTTATTTCAAAGTACGCTTTGATCTGTCGCAGCACCCGGTGTGGATGCGGGCCTATCGTTTCTGGGTAAAAGTATTTGCGCTGACCTTTGCGCTGGGTGTCGTTAGCGGCATTACCATGTCGTTTCAGTTTGGCACCAACTGGCCGGGCTTTATGGAAAGCATCGGCAATATTGCCGGGCCGCTACTGGCTTATGAGATCCTGACGGCGTTCTTTTTAGAAGCCACAATGCTCGGCATTATGCTGTTTGGCTTTCATAAAGTGCCACGCTGGGCCCATACCCTGGCCACCTTTCTGGTGGCGCTCGGTACCACCTTCTCTGCGTTCTGGATTTTAGTATTAAACTCCTGGATGCAAACCCCGGCCGGCTTTGAAATGATTGATGGCGTGGCCCACGCTACCGACTGGTGGGCCATTATTTTTAACCCGTCATTCCCGTATCGCTTTACCCATATGCTGCTGGCTTCCGGCCTGACGGTCTGTTTTCTGGTGGCCGGCATTTCGGCCTACCGCATGTTAAAAGGCGATAACAAAAAAGCCCCGAAACTGGCTCTGCGAACAGCGTTATTAAGCGCAGCTATCCTGGCGCCAACTCAGGTGCTGGTCGGTGATTTTCATGGCTTAAACACCCTGGAACATCAACCACAGAAAATTGCCGCTATGGAAGGGATCTGGCAAACCGAAAAAGGCGCACCGCTGGTGCTATTTGCCATACCGGACGAAGAGACTAAGCAAAACCGTTTCTCAATTGAAATTCCGAAACTGGCCAGCCTGATTTTAACCCATGATCCTGACGGCGAACTACAAGGCTTAAACGAATTTGCCGGCGCACACCCACCGGTGGCGCCAGTGTTTTACAGCTTCAGAGTGATGGTCGGCATCGGCATGTTAATGTTGCTGATGGCCTGGTGGAGTAGTTATAGCTTACTGCGCAAAAAAGAACTGACGCCAATGCAGCTTAAAATATTGATTGGCATGACCTTTTCGGGCTGGGTCGCCACACTGGCCGGCTGGTATGTCACCGAAATTGGCCGCCAACCCTACTTAGTTTATGGCGTGCTGAAAACCCGCGATGCGGTAACCACCGTGCCCGGTGAGCACGTGGCCCTTACCCTGACCATGTATCTGGTGTTATATGCGGTATTACTGGTCGCCTACATTAAAACTCTGTTCTGGCTGGCGAACCGTGCGGTTGAAGTAGAAGAGTACGATTTAACCCGCCCCGGCTTGGCCGAAACGCGCGCTGCGTCAGGCAACGCGCTAAGTAAAGGCGTAGGCACAGGAGCCACAATATGAGCTGGTTAACTGCAGATAATTTAGCGCTTATTTTCGGTGGCCTGACTGCGCTGTCCATCCTGTTATATGCCATTTTAGATGGCTATGATTTAGGGGTCGGTATTACGTTGCCGATGAACAACGAGCAGTGGCGCGATACGGCCATTGCCTCTATCGGCCCGTTCTGGGATGCCAATGAAACCTGGCTGGTGCTAGCCGTAGGCCTGCTGCTGGTGGCCTTTCCGGCCGCGCACAGCGCCATTTTACATGCCTTGTATTTGCCAGCAGCGCTGTTGCTGCTGGGATTAATTCTACGTGGCGTGGCCTTTGATTTTCGGGCCAAGGTAAAAGCCAACCGCAAAACCCGCTGGGACTACACCTTTAAAGCCGGCTCACTGCTGGCCACTTTCAGCCAGGGCTTTATGCTGGGTATTTATGTGATGGGACTTGAGTACAATACTGGCAGTATTATTTTTGCCTGCTTTAGCGGTTTCTGCGTTACTGCCGCTTACGCCATGATTGGCAATGCCTGGCTGATTGGCAAAACCAGTGGTGAACTGCAGCGCTATGCCATTAAGCAGTGCAAAATCGCCGGCGTATTAACCCTTAGTGGTATTCTGGCGGTCAGTACTATTAACCCGCTGGTCAACGCTAATGTCTATCAGGTGTGGACCCAGCCACCCATGGCGTATGTGTTTGCCGCCATCCCGATGCTGTGTTTCGCCATGTTTATTATTGGCTACCAGGCACTAAAACGCTTGCCGCTGCCAGCAGACGCCGGCGCCTGGCTGCCCTTTGCCATCTGCAATATTATCTTTATCTGCAGTTTTCTGGGTCTGGCATTAAGCTTTTATCCATTTGTCGTACCAAATCAGCTAACGCTTTACCAGGCGGCCAGCTCCAGAGAATCACTGATTATTATTTTCTATGGTGCAGTAGTGGTTATACCGGTTATCGCCGCCTATACCGCAGTGGCTTACTATGCGTTCAGAGGTAAGGCAGATGGTTTGAAATATTATTAATTACGCAAAATATTGAGGATAAACGTTCAACAGCCTATGCCCTGATTATACAGGCATAACATTCTAGCAGTGGCTTGCGCCATAATCTGCCCGGTAACCAGCAAGCCAAGGTTGCGCCATGCCAAAAGTCACAACAAGGAATCGTGACTTTTGGCACTATCACAGCACTGTGACTTTCTGAAAAAATGTGTGCCAGTCATCTCACACATTGGAGTTACAGATGCAGACTATTTTCCACATCATACTACTGACGCACATATCATTTGGTATTTGTGCCCTGAGTTTATTTTGGTTTCCGGCCTTCACTAAAAAAGGCTCGGTTAAACATAAAAAATTCGGCCTTTGGTACTCTTATGCCATGCACGGCATAGTGGTCACTGCGGTGTTGATGGCGTTGTTATCAATCAGCATGCCGGCATTGGTAAAACCCGATGCATTTGCCAACAGCACTCAGCCGCAGGCGGTGCAGCAGTCCATCATAAACTTTGCCTGGCTGCTACTGCATCTGGCCTTGCTTACCCTGGTGTCGGTGCGATATGGCCAGCTGGTGCTAAAAGCAAAGGTGGACCGCGCTGTAATAAGACAGCCGATACAGTTACTGATGACTTTTGGTTTGGCACTAAGTGGTGCAGCCATTTTGGCAAAAGGGCTGATCTCTGGGCACATCCTCATGCTGATATTCGGTCCGTTGGGCCTGTTTATTGCCGCTACAAATTTACACTTTACCTTTAAAAAAACGGTATCGGCAAAAGGCTGGCTGGCTGAGCATTTAGGGGCCTACATTACCTCTGGTATCGCTGCCTACACGGCTTTTATCTCATTCGGCGGCCGGCATGTTTTTGGTGCCTCAGGTTATTTGCAACTGGCAATGTGGGTCGCACCCGGCATTATTGGTACTCTTTGCATCGTGCTGCTGTCCCGTAAATACGATAAACCCGCCCTCGCAACTACGCTAAAAAACGTTAAGGAAAAATCAGCATGAATTCACGATTAATCGTTATTTTTACATTTTTGTATGTGGTCATGACGCCGGTTAGCGATGCCAATGCATCAGCACCGGCTGCTACAGAAGCAGCGCAGGCAATGGCATTAATTGACACCGACTTAGATAAAGCTGAGCGCCTGATCATGTCAGCGTTAAAGCGCGAGCCGCAAAACGCTGAGTATCATTTCTATTGTGGCAGAATAATGGGCCGCCAGGCCGGAGAGGCTTTTTTTAGTGCGTTAAGTTATGCCAAAAAATCGTTAGCCTGTTTAAATAAAGCGGTAGAGCTGGTACCTGACAATGTTGCGTACCGCAAAGGCCTGGTTAACTTTTATCTTGGCGCACCTGGTATAGCAGGTGGCGATGAGCAATTAGCGCTTGAGCAAATTAACATCATAAAAATGTTAGATGCGAATGAAGGTGCGGTAGCTGAGTTGGACTACTACAGCAAAACCGATGATCTAGACACCTTTGAACAACAACTGCGCAAGACAATTGCCGCTGAGCCTGCTGCCGGTTTACCTCAGTATCAACTGGGATTACTGCTGCAAAGGAAACGGGCATATGTTGAGGCACAACAACACTTTGTGTTAGCTGCAACTCAAACTAAACAACACAAAACTCAAGTAGAAGCACTGTATCAGATAGGCCGCAATGCACTCTTTGCTGAACACTTTATTCAGGACGGCATCACTGCTCTGCAGGCTTATTTACAGCACGATATTGACACCGATATGCCAAGCGCGCAGTGGGCGCACTATCGCTTATCGCAATTGCTGGATATTGACGGACAAACAGAGCAGGCAGCTGAACATTTAGCCCTGGCCCGGGCAACACAAGATAAACAACTGCTGGCGTTGTTAAAGCCATAATTTCCGTTTGTGAGTACGGACTTTTACTGTGCTCACGTTAAACTTTGTTTACCAGCTGCTCCGCGACATGTTGCTGCCATTTTTTGCTTCGGATCCAGCTAATACTATTTAACAAAGGGAATAGTAAAAAGTAACTGTATCCAGCCCAACCTATGTAATTAATTGGCAGCAAAACCGACAGTATCAGGTTACTTAAACACACCAGGGCGGTGGTCAGCCAGACAATGATCTCGGTGTTGGCCTGATATTTTTCATACTCAGACAAGGCCGTAACCAGTTGGCTGCGTTTGCCATGCCAGTACAACGCGACAAAATTGATGCTGAGCAGCAAAAAACCCAGACCAAACAAAATAAAGATAAAGCGGACGTCCCACTCACTTTGCAGCCGGATCAGGCTGGGTAAAAAGCCGTCGCTTAATACCGCAAACAATGCCTGCATCATAATACGTAGCGGGTACATGTAAATAAGCACCAGCAGGATCAGCAAGCAGCTGAACACCACCGTTTTGGTATCCTCAAGGCCAAACCGCCGGCTCCACACTGAATGTGTATGCCAAATCCAGGTAATAACAGCAAAGCTGGCGGTAAAGGCCGGAATTTGCTTAGTGGCTAACATTAAATCGGCCAGGGTTTGTGGAATACTGCCGACGGAGATAACCACCATTGTTACAGCAAAAGCACAGGCTGCAGCAAAAAAGGTTTCAATACGGGTCATGCTTTCGCCGCGCATGGTCCAGCTATGTTGATTGGTGTGGTTTGCGTCTGCCATATGCCTGCTTATTATAGTTTCAGTGTCGTTGCGCACCTGAGTAGGTATTATTTTCTACTGGTTAGTATCAAGGGTAGCAAAGAATCGTACAATAGATCATCTGTTTAGATGTATTGCAACATTCTGCGCTATTGAATTACCCCGGCTGATGGTTTAGGTTGCTAACGCTTAATGGCACAAAATTGTGTTTAAATGCAGAGAAGATAATGCTTAGTTTAGAGTCGGCGATTCTCATTATTGGTATTGTGCAAGGCGTTTTTCTGATACTAACGCTTATGGCAAAGTCATCTAATAAGCATCAGGCTAATCATTATTTAATGCTGTTATTAAGCGCTTTTGTCATGGCGCTGTCTGCCCAATGGCTGTCGGTCTCGGGCTACGCCGAAAACATGAAGCCGCTGTTCGTCATCGCCAGCAGCGTAGTGTTTTTGTTTGGCCCCTTGTTATACTTTTACGTTAAAAGCTTAACGTTATCAGCGGCTAAAGTCCGATTTTCTGGCGTGCCTCATATCGTACCGTTTTGTTGTTACTTAGTGTTGGTGTCTTATGCCGCTTTTTTTAGCACGGCAGAGTTAAAAATTGTCACTGATGAATCATTAAGCGACTTTTCCGCTGCCCAGCTGTTACTACCCTTACTAAAATTGGCCCACGTTATCAGCTACACGGTTGTCTGCTTGGTTCTACTTATTCGCTATGCACGCCGCATCAAACAGTGTTTCTCTAATATTGATAACATCAATTTGCTCTGGTTACGCAACCTGGTTATTGGCTTTATTCTGTTTGAATTAGCATTAATAGCCGCACTGCTGTTCGATTTAAATGCCTTTGCGGTTGCATCCAATGCCGACACCATTTTGTCTTTTGTCTTAGTGTTACTCATTTTTATGACCGGTTTCTACGGCATGCACCAGCCCGCTATTTTGCAAGCGCCGTTTGAATTCGCAATAAGCCCCCGCAACAACAGTGATAACAATATTGCAGCGAAAAACGATGACAGAATTGCCGGTCCGAAAAACCTGCGCCCTGAAGATGTCAGTATGATCAGCAGTAAACTGGCAGCACTAACATCACAGCGTATTTATTTAGATCGTTTTCTCAATTTACAGACATTAAGTGATCTTGTTGGTGTGTCCCAGCACAAAATGTCTGAATATCTTAATAGTCACATTGGCATGACCTTCTACGAATATGTCAATAAAGCCCGCATAGAAGATGCCAAACAGCGTTTAATTGATTCGCAACAGTCTATTTTGGATATCGCGCTCGATGTCGGCTTTAATAATAAAGCCACGTTTAACAAAGCCTTTAAAAGCTTTGAATCTGCCACCCCCAGCGAATTTCGCCGCCGTAGTAAGGCGCAAGCCAGGTAAACATCGGCCGATTTTGCCGTAAATCAGCAAGCTTCGACCGAGAAAGACGCATCTTTATCAGGGTTCATTGACACTGCAACTTCACTAACGCAGACAATGGGTCATCTATCATGGAAAAAAACTATCCTCTACCACACCGCTTCTTCGCGCTTTGTGAAGTGCTGGCGGTGTTTTTTGCCGGTTCGCTACTGGCGCAATTTTTATTTCAACTGGCTGGCGTCACCGGGCATCCGTTGATGGCCTTAATGGGCGACAACCCTGAGATGATCGCTATAGCGCTCGACCTGAGCAGGCTGCTTATGCTGCAATTTGCCGGTTGGTTTGCGCTCATTGTTTTTTTCAGTTGGATGAATAGCGAAAAACTCAAAGCAGAGCTAAAGCTGACACGGCATGGCTACCAGTTTATTCAGCTGGTTGTTATTGGTGTGCTGGCATGGTGTATAGGTGATATTGCCAACAAAGCTGTGTTTCTGCTTGATCAAACTTATGATCTGGGAACGTCTGTGCCATGGCGGGAAGCCCTGCTGCACGGTGAAAAGACAACCGGCTGGTGGCTGGTGATGTTTGTCGGCAGCTTCGGTTTGATCCCAATATTAGAGGAAATACTCTGGCGTGGTTATGTGCAGTCGAAGTTGATCCGCTTCTTTTCACCAGCGGTTGGTATTGTCATTACTGCAGGCTTATTTGTGTTTAGCCATGCGCAATATCATCAGCTCGATCTTTATCATGCCTCAACCATTATTGGCTTAACAATAAGTGCCCTAGCGCTGGGCTGGGTCACGCATAAAACCAGGTCTATCATACCGGCCATTGTGATGCACGCGTTGCTGAATTTCCCCAATGATGGGCTGTTTCTTTACGTTACCATCGGCCTTATGATGGGTATTAGCGCATGGCAATGGCAACGTATTAAGACGTTTTGCACCGATTTGTTGCAGCCTCAGGCTTTTACGCACTTCAACCTGGCGAGCATAGTGCTGCTATTTGCAGGCGTTGCTACCATGTTTACATTGTCTCAAGCCCCTGCGTTAATTTTAAAACTAAGTATTACCTGTATGGCGCTTGCTGCTGCAGCGTCAGTCGCAGGCTTAGTAAAGCGCTTGCGCAAAAAACAGCAGAATAGTTAAGAGTTAAGCAACAGGCGGCCAGCTCCAGAGAGTCACTGCTTATCATCTTCTTTGGCGCAGTTGTGGTTATCCCGGTCATTATCGGTTATACCGCGCTGGCGTACTATGCGTTCAGAGGTAAGGCAGATGGTTTGAAGTATTATTGAGCTTATGTAATAAGGCTTCATGTTGGTACAGCGTGAAGCTTTCTGCTAAGCTCAACCAGACTGAATAAAGATTTTTAAAGGGTGGTTATGAAAACCGAGACCATTACTTATTTAAAAGAACATGCCAATACCCTGGAGTTGCGGGAAGAACTGTTAATTACCAAAAATGGCAAGCCCGCTTTTGTGGTGCAGTCCTATCAGGATTATCAGTTTCAGCAAGACACGCTGGCTCTCCTTAAAATGCTGAAGTTATCCGAAAAATCACTGCAAACTGCTGAGTTAACCTTGGATCAGGCGTTTGAGTAATACTTACACGCTGGTTGCCTCGCCATTATTTAAATTATCACAACAACGGCTGGCGGCATTTCTAACGGAAAAAGATTCGGCCACCCTGGCCGACAATACCCTTGCAAACATCAAGCAACGGTTGCAACAAGACCTGACAGTGCAGCCCAGGCTTGCACCTATCAGCGAGCGCCTATTGGCATTAGGTATTACCGAATACCGACAGTGGCAGGTGGATCAGCACAATATGGTGTTCTGTCGCATTGATGAACAAAAGCAACGTATTGAGTTGTTGTTATTAATGGATAGCCGCCAGAATATTCAAAAGCTGTTGTTTGAGTTAACTCTGCTAATCTAAACCGCCCGCGGCTGAGCTTGATAAATAATGCCAGGGTACATTCGTTGTATAGTAGATAACTAAATGATGCACGGGGTCGGAAAATATTGTCGAGAGCAATATTTGACAGCTTTAGCTGGCCTGCGCAGCAGGTGAGCCATACGGATGTGGCGAACACCTGTACCGGCACGCCCTTTCGAGCGAGGGATTTTGAAACGCTTATCTCACCAGGCTGCGCCTAGTTAGCGCTGGTCGATTCATTTGTTCGAATTGGATAGACAGATCAATAATTATTAGTCATCAACGAGTAGCAAGAACATCGCAGCTCATTTTTGATGAAGTATATTCAAATTTTGTGAAACCATATGTTCTTAGTAGCGTTTCAAGGCCTCGCTCATCGCTCCAGCGCCGGTCGATTTCATAATACATAGCTTTAGTGTTACTTAATAAGCCTGATTCCGCGAGAGCTTCGAATACTATATTTTCATGACCTTCAACATCGACTTTGACAATTAAATCTGCTGATTTTGGTATTATAACTGCAAGCTTGTCTGGTCCTAGTGTGGCTATACTCTCTGAATATCGAAACCAATTTGGCAGTTTACGTAAGGTTGCAGCTCCACTATGCCAAAATTTTTTTATTATCGTTGTATTCCCTGTTTGGGAAGAAACCGCTGCTTGAATAGGTATTACATTATCTGAAACTTGATTGGCTAATATATTTTTCTCTAACAATGAAAAAGTGCTAGCAACAGGTTCGAACGCATAAGCGCTTTTACAGTATTTGTTTTTACCTGCCAAGATAGAATAAAGGCCTTGATTTGCACCAATATCGACAAAGATAAAAGCGCTTTGCTCGTAATTTAAATAATCTGACAACACATTGTCATATGAACCTCTTTTGCAAAAATGAAAGGTTGCATCAAACCAATTTTTTCGCATTAAGATACCATAATCCGAAAGTATAAAGCCTTTTGGAGGTTCAGAAATACCCAAGTTAGGTTTTCTTTTATCCAGCTTAACGTGCAGCATCGTATTGTACAAACCTTTAGATTTAGTAACAGTAAATAATACATTTTAATTGCAGCAGTTTAATTCGAAATTATGACAAAATTAATACACTCGCTGTCATTATATTAAGTTATTTATCATGTGTGTTTTTGACTTTAAGGGTTAGATCCAATTGTCACGAAATGCCTCAAAGTAGATTGCTAAAAACTTTAGTTAAGACAAAGCGATTGACTATAAGAGCCTGGTCCTGACCTGACCTGACAGTCGAATAAGTGACGAGCAAATCTTCTGCCTCAGTTGTAAGTAACTTGAAATAGCTATATCATTATCGGCAACCTTAGGGGAGTAGTCTCTCAGCTATGCTGAGATAGCCGTCAACAGTCTCCGAACAGCAGTTCGTGGCGGCTATATCCAAATTGGATTGACAAGACTTAAGGCAAGCGTCGCTTTCGGGGTGGAAAGTGTCCTTGCCTTTATCTTGCCGCCCCAAGGATTGTTGATGTATATAACCTCAAGCCAGCTTCTATGCCCTTACTCCGGGGGCTACATTAAGTCCAATAATACTGTTTTACTCATTGGCATTCAGGGTATTACTGACTTCCTGCCGATCTCCAGCTTTTCACACTTTAGCCTGGCTTCTTTCGTTGCAGGCTCTAAGGTACGGTGGGTTATTTTTGATCTGGCTGCACATGCAAGCACATTACATGCGGTCTTGCTTTGTTTCAGACACGAGGTCGCTGCTTTGACCCGTAACGGGTTATTGTTTTTAAAACACCTTCGATTTGAGGAGCAGGGTAAACTTTCGTTTTACATTGTGACTTTAGCTTTGTTGTTTATGGCGTATGGTTTTCGTCGAATAGGTCGTATTAGCCGACTTGAAGGTGCGGGTTTATTAATAGCTTTTTGTTCATACAATACTTGGTTAGTATTATCTGTGGCAGGCTAAAACAACTCTTTTTCTAATCAAATGAATCTTTTTTTCATGGTCAGATTTATCAAGCCAGAAACCTTAAAAGATATGTAAACAGGTTGGATTTAATCATGTTCCCGCCGTGTCAGAGTAGTTGTCCGGTCTTCTTTTCACAATAGTCAGAGTCAGACGGCGGGTGGTTAGCAGGTTCAAATGGCTGTTTATTCACCAGTAAGAAAAGAAGCGATCTTAAAGAAGTTATTACCGCCAGTCAGTCGCTCAGTAGCGCAGTTGGCAAGAGAGGAAGGCATTTGCGAGCAGACGCTGTACAATTGGCGTAATCAGTTAAAAGCTCAAGGATATGCCGTGCCGGTAAGTGGACAAAAGCCTGATGATTGGTCAGGAGAAGCAAAGTTGGCGGTA
>NZ_KB907732.1 GCF_000382165.1 Arsukibacterium perlucidum DSM 18276
AAAAGCGTTCACTTTGCGCCAGAATAGGTGTTCATATTAAATCAGTACGGGTGTTCACATTAAACCAGAATCAGTGTTCACTTTGGGGCAGAATACGCAACAATAATTCGCCTCGACGAACACCTGTTTCATAACAGATCCGACAAATCAATTTGTTACGCAAAGCCGTATTTCGATTCCATCCAAAGTATTTGGGATCACTCAACCCTTGATACAGCGATGCCTGTAACAACAGAGACAACCCATAAACCTGTGAGTTTTTTGCGACGTGTCTCCGTCGTTTCTGGAGCCGCTCTTTTAACTTCTCAGCTAATTTAATGATTTGAATGATCATCGGGTCACCGGTGTGACGCCGAGCATTCGCTCGGCTGACTAAGTAGTCAAAATAGGCAATAGATGCATCAATTCGCTGATTAAAATACTCAGGTTCAACTGTTCCAATAGAAACAACACTTGATTGATCTGAAAATCTCTCTAAGTGGCGAACAAATGATGTAAACAACTCCCCCTTTGACAGACCACCGAGAACAACCTCATCTTCCAAGTCGACCCCATGTTTTTGAGCCCATCGTTCGATGTGAATGACATGTCGAGTGATATTCGCCTGTGTCGTATCCGCTTGCCCAGAAAGATCAATCAAGGTGTAGCGACAAATGCGATCGATAGGCACTCCGTTGTCATCGACAACCAAGCATCCGACTTCATTGATCCCGCCCATTCTGACTTTGCGAAGCTTCATGCCACAAACCTTTACACTTTCAACTTGGTATATTTATAGCAGGTCAAAAAACAGTCAGCAAATAAATTTTACATAAAAAATAAAAAAAGCCCCTTTATATAGGGGCTTTACATATTAAAATCTTTACAGTGTAAAAGTTGGAAAACTAGAACGGGATATCGTCGTCAAAGTCGATTGGCGGTTCCATTGGCGGCCGTTGTTGCTGAGCTGGTTGCTGAGCCGGCTTTTGATAGCCACCTTGCTGCGGTGCTGACTGTGCCGGTGCCTGCTGGTAGCCGCCACCACTTTGCTGTGGTTGCTGGTAGCCGCCCTGCTGGGCAGGTTGTTGTGGTGCACGTTGCTGATAGCCGCCTTGCTGGCCGCCACCCATGCCACCGCCCTGCTGCTGACCTTCACCCCGGCCATCCAGCATTTGCAGCTCATTGGCGACGATTTCGGTGGTGTAGCGTTCAACACCATCTTTGTCAGTCCATTTGCGGGTTTTCAGTTTACCTTCAATATAAACCTTGCTGCCTTTACGCAGGTATTCACCGGCAATTTCAGCCAGACGCTGATAAATTACCACCCGGTGCCATTCAGTCTGCTCTTTTTTCTCATTGGTGTTTTTGTCGGTCCAGCTTTCTGAGGTGGCCAGTGTCATATTTGCTACGGCACCGCCCTGTGGCATGTAACGCACTTCCGGGTCGGCGCCCAGATTGCCGATTAAGATAACTTTATTAATTCCACGCGCCATGCGATTTCTCCTGAAAAAATTAGGGTTGGTTTGTACCAACCAATGACCGGGCCTGTGCCAGGTCAAATTGCTGCGAACTGACTTTTAAATAACAGCGTTGTTCGGCCAGTAAAATGGTCACTTCCTGCACGCCGTTAAGCTCTGCTAAACGGCCGGCCAATGCGCTGGCCTGTTGTTCTGAATTAACCTGCACTGCCAGCGACAGGCGCTGGGCCCGGGCAGGCACCCGCATCGTCCGGGCAATAAGCAGCCATATTAAACCAATAGCGGCCATCACAGCAAACACCATTGTATAACTAAAATGCTGAGCCACCAGGCCGCCGATCAGACCACCGGCAAAGGCCCCGAAAAACTGGCTGCTGGAGTAAATGCCCATAGCACTACCGCGCTTTCCGGCCGGTGCCACCCGCGATACCATTGCCGGCAAGCTGGCTTCTAAAAAGTTAAAGCCGGTAAAAAATAACAATAAAGCGGCAATTAACCACCATAGGTCAGTGGCAATATAAGCCAGTAACATAGCAATAATCAGCAGGCTGATCGCCACCAGAAAATAACCTTTTTCCTGCTGCCGGCGCATGGCAATAATCATCATGGGTACCATCAGCACAAAAGAGGCAACCAGCACCGGCAGGTACACCAGCCAATGCTGCTCAGCAGCCAGCTGATATTGGTTAAGCAGCACCGGCAGGGCAACAAACATAGCCGTTAGGATTAAATGTAGCAGTAAAACGCCAATATCGAGCTGCAACAACTGGCGGTGTCTGATAATACTGAGCAAAGTTGCCGGCACGGCCAGAGTTTCTGCAGCAGGCGCCTTGCTAACACTTTTCGGTACCAGAAAGGCTACTATTAACATGGCGCAGCAAGCCAGTACTGCGGTAAACCAGAACACGCCACTTAAGCCAGCCCATTTAGCCATTAACGGCCCTGCTATCATCGCCAGCGCAAATGACAAACCGATACTGGCGCCGATAATGGCCATCACTTTTGGCCGCTGCTCATCGCGGGTTAAATCGGCCGCCAGCGCCAGCACCGCGCCGGCAATAGCGCCCGCGCCCTGCAAAATACGACCAAACGTTACCATGTATACCGATTCAGCCAGGGCGGCTACCACCGAACCCAGCACAAATAACGCCAGGCCCAGCAGCATCACTTTATGCCGGCCAATCCGGTCAGATAACCAGCCAAACGGAATTTGCAGAATTGCCTGAGTCAGGCCATAGGCGCCAATGGCCAGGCCTATCCACAGCGGTGAGTAGCCAATAAGTTCAGTGCCGTACAGTGCAAATACCGGCAGCAGCATAAACAGGCCCAGCATCCGGGTAGAGAACACCAGCGCCAGCGCCAGTGCTGCCCGTTTTTCAATAGCGTTCAGTTGATCCATTAATTTTGATTAACAGCCGAAATAGGCGCGCAAGTGTAGCACAGAACCGGCATGCTTTAAGTTGATTAACGGCAATATGCGGACATTCGACGTTATTCTTATCGCCTGATTCAGATTTTTATATTCGCATAACAAGCCAATTTAAAAGTGTGTGCGTACTAGTGACCTTTAAGCTTCAGGTTACAACACCCGCCCCGGCTCACCACAGCAACTCGGCTTTACTGGCGTAAAGCCTCAGACACTCTGTGGTGACCGAAACGGGGTTCTAACCTTACGCTAACTAAGTGCTATAACCAGCTAAACCCAGCCAGATTAAGCTAGCTGGTTTTTTATTAATGCTATGTAGTGTATATTTGTACAGTTTAGTGCCTTCACTGCTGATAACCGGAAACCGCAATGGATAAAATTGATATTCGGGGTGCCCGTACCCACAACCTGAAAAATATTTCGCTGCAAATCCCACGCGATAAACTGATTGTGATCACCGGCTTATCGGGTTCCGGCAAGTCGTCACTGGCTTTTGACACCCTGTATGCCGAAGGGCAGCGCCGCTATGTTGAGTCTTTGTCGGCTTATGCCCGGCAGTTTTTAAGCATGATGGAAAAACCCGATGTCGACCATATTGAAGGCTTGTCGCCGGCGATTTCGATTGAGCAAAAGTCCACCTCGCATAATCCTCGCTCCACTGTCGGCACCATTACCGAAATTTACGATTACCTGCGGCTGTTATTTGCCCGGGTGGGCGAGCCGCGTTGCCCGGTGCACGACCAGCCGTTAGCGGCACAAACCATCAGTGAAATGGTCGATAAAGTGACCGCCTTCCCGGAGGGCACCAAATTAATGGTGCTGGCCCCGGTGGTGCAGGAACGCAAAGGCGAGCACGTTAAAACCCTGGAAAACCTGGCTGCCCAGGGTTATATCCGGGCGCGGATTGATGGTGAGGTGTGCGACTTGTCTGACCCGCCGACGCTGGATTTGCATAAAAAACATACCATTGAAGTGGTGATCGACCGGATTAAAGTGCGCGACGACATTAAACTACGCTTAGCCGAATCATTTGAAACCGCGCTGGCGTTATCGGGTGGCGTTGCCAAAGTGGCCTTTATGGATGAACCTGACACGGCCGAACTGGTATTTTCAGCCAATTTTGCCTGCCCCACCTGCGGTTATTCGATGACCGAGCTGGAGCCGCGGCTGTTTTCGTTTAATAACCCGGCCGGCGCCTGCCCCAGTTGTGATGGTCTGGGGGTAAAACAGTTTTTCGACCCGAATAAAGTCATCGTCAGTAACCAGCTAAGCCTGGCTGGCGGCGCTATTCGCGGCTGGGATAAACGTAATTTCTATTATTTTCAGATGTTAAAAGCATTGGCCGAGCATTACGGCTTTAAGCTGGATGTGCCCTTTAGCAGCCTGACTAAAAAGCAGCAGGACGCCATTTTATACGGCAGCGGTAAAACCGTGGTCGACTTTAAATACCTGAACGATCGCGGTGACGTGGTACTACGCAGCCACCCGTTTGAAGGCATAGTGCCAAACATGGAGCGGCGCTACCGCGAGACAGAATCAAACTCGGTACGGGAAGAGCTGAGTAAATACCTCGCTACCCAGGCCTGCCCCAGCTGTCATGGCACCCGGCTGCGCACCGAAGCGCGCCATGTGTTTATTGGTAAAACCAACCTGCCAGAAATCGTTGAGTTATCAATTGGCGACTGTTTAGCCTTTTTCCAGCAGCTTAGCCTGCAGGGCCAGAAGGCGAAAATCGCTGAGAAAGTATTAAAAGAAATTCAGGACCGGCTGAGCTTTCTGGTAAACGTTGGCCTGAATTATCTTAATTTATCGCGCAGTGCCGAAACTCTGTCGGGCGGTGAAGCGCAGCGTATTCGCTTAGCCAGCCAGATTGGCGCCGGTTTAGTCGGCGTGATGTATGTGCTGGATGAGCCTTCGATCGGCCTGCACCAGCGTGACAACGAACGCCTGCTCGGTACCCTGACTCACCTGCGTGACTTAGGTAATACCGTTATCGTGGTCGAGCATGACGAAGATGCAGTGCGCCTGGCTGACCATATTATCGATATCGGCCCAGGCGCCGGGGTGCATGGCGGCCATATCGTGGCTCAGGGCACCATAGAGCAGATTATGGCTGAGCCCAAATCGTTAACCGGTCAGTATATGGCCGGCACCCGCAAAATTGCGGTACCGGAAAAGCGCACGCCGTTAACTGATAAATGGCTGGAAGTACTTGGCGCCAGCGGCAATAACCTGAAAAATGTCGATTTAGCCATTCCGTTCGGGGTTATGACCTGCATTACCGGAGTGTCAGGCTCGGGTAAATCAACCCTGATTAATGACACCCTGTACCGGGTAGCGCACCGGGTGCTGAATAAAGGCGAGGGTGCCGATCCGGCACCGCATCATGAGATTAAAGGCCTGGACCATTTCGATAAAGTTATCGATATCGATCAGAGCCCGATTGGCCGCACCCCACGCTCGAATGCCGCCACCTATACCGGTATTTTTACTGCGGTACGTGAGCTGTTCGCCGGTACTCAGGAAGCCCGCTCGCGCGGTTATCAGGTCGGCCGCTTCAGCTTTAACGTTAAGGGCGGGCGTTGTGAAGCCTGCCAGGGCGATGGCCTGATTAAAGTAGAGATGCACTTTTTACCTGATGTCTATGTGCCCTGCGATGTTTGTAAAAGTAAACGCTACAACCGGGAAACCCTGGAGATTAAATACAAAGGCAAGAATATTCACGAAGTGCTGGATATGACAGTGGAAGATGCACTGGCCTTTTTTGAAGCGATCCCGGCAGTAAAACGCAAATTGCAAACTCTGCAGGATGTCGGCCTGACTTACATTAAACTGGGCCAGTCGGCCACCACCTTATCCGGCGGTGAGGCGCAAAGGGTAAAACTGGCGCGCGAACTAAGCAAACGCGACACCGGCAAAACCCTGTACATTCTGGACGAGCCGACCACCGGCCTGCATTTTTACGATATTCAGCAATTGCTGAACGTGCTGCACCGGCTGCGCGACCATGGCAATACCATCGTGGTTATTGAGCATAATCTGGACGTAATAAAAACCGCCGACTGGATAGTCGACTTAGGCCCTGAGGGTGGTAACGGTGGTGGTAAAATACTGGTAGCAGGCACCCCTGAGCAGGTCGCCGCCTGCAAAAAATCCTACACCGGCCAGTATTTAAAACCGTTGTTGGGCTAAGGCACTAACTGAATGACGGATAAAAAATACACCATTGCAAAGTCCCATAATGGGACTATAATTGCGCTATGAGAATTATTGCACTCTCAACGTTAAAAGCATTCTGGCAGGACAAACCAGAATATAGTGATGCCAAAGAGCCTATTCTCGCCTGGCATCGCCACGTATTAAGTGCAGACTGGCATTCGCCTGCAGATGTAAAACAAGATTTCAGGCATGCCAGTATTCTCAAAGATGGCAGAGTGGTATTCAACATAGCTGGTAATAAATATCGGCTGGTAGTTTGGATTAATTATGCCTACAAAGTAGTTTATGTACGGTTTGTCGGCACTCACAGCCAATATGATCAGATTGATGTGCAAACGATATAATCGCCGGAGAAGCAATGATGAATATCAGACCTATCAGAAATGATGCCGACTACCGCGCGGCGTTGCATGAAGTCGAGCAACTGATGCTGGCTCAGCCAGATACGCCGGACGGCGAGAAGTTAGATGTAATGGTTACGCTGATTGAAGCTTATGAGGCTAAACATTTCCCCATCGATTTGCCCGATCCTGTTGAGGCTATAAAGTTTGAAATGGAACGAAAAGGCCTGACAGTTAAAGACCTGGAGCCAATGATTGGTAAAAGTAATCGGGTTTATGAAATTTTAAATCACAAACGCTCACTTACTTTGAAAATGATCTGGCGGCTGCACGAGGGGTTGGGCATTCCGGCAGAGTCACTGATTAAACCACCGGTAAACCTGTCAAATTAGAGCCAACGCCTTACCTGTTTGGTATAAACCTGATACTCCGCACCAAACTTTTCCAGCAAATAGCGCTCTTCCGGCGCTATCTGCCAGCGGTTCATATACCACACAAACAGCGGCAGCAGCGCAAAAGCTGCCACACTCATTAAATAACACGCCCATGCAGTTAACAGCAGTAAAAATCCCAGATACATCGGGTTACGGCTATAGCGGTAAATACCTTTTATTACCAGGCTGGAAGTTTGCTGCGGCACCCGTGGGTCTACTGTGGTATTGGCCCGGCGAAACGCCAATACACCCGCTAACGCCACCGCCATACCGGCACCAGCCAGCACAATTGCCAAAGCCTTTCCCCACAATGCGGGTAGCGGCACAGGCGGCAGCAAGTGCGCTGCCAGCCACATTGCTAAGGCAAATAACACAACCAAAATAACCGGGGGGATTTTAAGTTCCAGTGCCCTCATAAACTCATCCTGTTTTATGCTAATGACAGCAAGTGCTTATTCACCGCACGCGCTGTGTAGTACAAAGGATAAACCAGATGCTGTTGCTCCAGCGGCGGCGAGCCCTGAGTACCGGTTAGTTTAATGGTTTTAACCGGGTTACATTTTTCAATATAAGACTGCAACGACCTGGCTTTGGTGCGCTTACCGCTTTTTACTTCCAACGGTATAACGTTGCCGGCGCCATCAGCCAGAATAAATTCGATTTCAGCCCTGGCATCACTCCAGGAAAAACTGGGGTCAACGCCCAGTGCTGCTAACTCTTGCTGGACAAAATTTTCTGCAATATAGCCTTTGTAGTCATAATTCTGCTGTTTAATCTCAAGATAGCTGACATCCAGCATATGATTAAGCAAACCTACATCAAACAAAAACAACTTAACCATATTATCTTTTTTATAGGCAGCTAACGGGTTGCGTGGCGTGCCTTCGACCGGATAGTTTTTCAAAACTAGCCGGCATTTCTCCAGCCAGAGGATTCCGCTTTCCAACTCCTGGTAACGTGATTTTCGCTCATACACATTTTTAAACTTAAAGCGCTTAACTGACTCATCCACCACAGCAGCGAGCTGCGCTGGCACTGCCATAAACACCGACTCAATCAGTCCGGCATCAACCTTACCGGAATATTTGCCAAAATCCCGCACATAACCGGCCAGCAAATCGGCATGGACTTGCGACACGGCTTTAACACGTTGCAGAATGCTTTGCTCAGCCAGCTTGAACCACAGGCTTACTGCCTCCGGCATGCCGCCAGTAAAATAATAATCTGTCAGCTTATCAAACAGCTTAGTGTGCGCTGCCGCTGAGTTCTGACAGGCATCATAAACCTTTACTAATGCAGTCTCAGCTGATGCTAACAGGAACTCGCGGAAGGTTAACGGCCGTAAATTGTATTGCTCAACTTTGCCGACCGGGAAAGTATTCTGCAAGCCAATATTTGAACCACTGGCGGCAATAAAAGCCTGCGGCGTTTGCTCGGCAAAGTACTTTAATGCGGTAACCGCACGCGGGCATTCAGCAATTTCATCGAGGATCAGTAAGTCGGTTTCAATATTAAAATGTTGCCCTGTTAATAACTCAATATTGGTCAGCACGTCTTCTGGCGACAACGAGCCGGCAAAAGCGTCCAGCATTTGTGGCGACTCGAGGAAGTCTATGCGCAATACCTTTGAAAAATGCTGGCCCAACAATACTTTCAGTAAATAGGTTTTACCGGTTTGTCTCGCGCCATCAATCAATAGTGGTTTACGCTCAGGTTTCGCTTTCCAGCGCAGCAGCTCTGTCAGTAACTCGCGTTCCATATTACCACCTGTGTACTATCAACTTTTGGCAACATTACACTTTTATGCGCATACAAACAAACAAAAACCACACTTTTATGTGCATAAAAGTGCAAAAAAGCACATAAATAAGCGCATAAAAGTGCTGAAATCACAAGGCCTGATACGAGAATGGCGCTAAAAGTCAGGCTGCCGGTAGCTCTGCAAAGCTACTGCCGTGCTGCAGCCAATTTGTGATGTCACCGGTAAGTTGTGGCTGCGGCGCCCTATTCTTACCTTTTAGCGCACACTCCCAAACCAGCAGCACCCGCCAGCCCAGCTCGCGCAGTTTGTCCTGCACGGCTTCGTCGTGTGCCCTGTTTGAGCTTATTTTTTGCTTCCACCACTCAGTGCGGGTTTTCGGCCAGTGGAACATAGCGCACTGGTGCTGATGCCAGAAGCACCCCTGCACAAAAATTACGGCTTTGTATTTGGGGAAAACCAGATCCGGTTTACCCGGCAGGCTGGCAACATGCAAACGGTAGCGGAATCCGGCCTTGTACAAACCCTTGCGAACAATCATTTCAGGTCTGGTATTTTTACCCTTGATTGCTGCCATATTTTTACTTCTGATGGTTTTAGTATGCACATCTGTCATCAGAAACTAAGCCCCTTTAGATTCTCAGGGTTGATAAGCCATCACCTCGCTGTATACCTGTTCAACTTTATCAAAACGACTAATGTGAACAAGGCTTCGGCGTGTTGTTAACTTTACCTCATGATGCACCTGGCAAAAGCCAGTTATTCGTTGCGGCAATTCAAACGCTGGCCCGAACTCAAATAACCAATACTTGTCAGCTGAGCGAGGGTCACTAATATCAATGTTAATTCCGGTTTGCTGTTTATTCAGACTGTTTCTTTGTACCAGCTTTACAGATTTTACCGGCCATATGTATTTAGCTATACGTTCCGCACTACCTGTTACAGTCGTCGCTATAACGCAGTAGCGTATTTCTGCTATTGCATTCTTTTCCAGATTTATGCGTTCTGTTGCCTCAAGCCTGGTGTGATAACAAGTCGCCGTGCCTTGTTTAAAGCTGTCAATGTAAGCTTGATCCCTGCCTTGCTCGGGTGCTGCGGTAATAACCAGCGTTAAATCCGGATAATGTACCTGTTGCATGCCGTGGTGAGGAATGCGGGCAGAGTCTTCCAACAGATAACGGTCTTTTGCCGGTGGCGCCGGTGCTGCCGTTACAGCCGAAAATTGCTGTAGCAGGAAGGTTTTCAGCCAGATACAACCCTGTTCACCGTCAGCAGAGGGCAGCAGCGGAAAAGCACCAATACCAATCGACTCTATGGCTTCAGCATATTTGCTGTTAGTAGGCGACTCTGTCTGATTATTAGCCCCCGGGTATAGTGCATAGGCACCATAAACTGAACGGCTTTTGTTGCTTTGCTCTCCGGCTTTTTCGATATGGATCAGCGCATCACGGTATCTGTGCATCTGGTAAATGGCATCTGGCGGCACCAAATCCTGCTCAGAGTCTTCTGATTTATTGTCAATCCGGTACTTTGCATCAAACAACCACAGCAGTTTGAAGCTGTCAGCGAAGGTTGCTTCCAGCACTATGTCTGGTTTGTGGTCATATAACCACGAACGGACCGGTTTAGTTTTTTCACCGAATGTTGGCTCATGTGCCAGCTTTATGGTTAAGCCATCTTCGCGGGTGAAGAGATAAGAATCAGCCATCACATCATCAAACTTAACTTCAGCACCTGAGTAGCCAAGCCGATGAGGTTTTTGCGCTGTTTCCTTAAATCCCAGTTCCTTTGTTAAAAGGATCCGGCGGATTTCAAGGAAACACCATACTTCATACAATTGGTCGATAGTTTTCATTGAAACAGAGCTTTGGCTGCCCATCACGTCCAGATAGCGTTTTAGCTCGTGCCAGGTTTGATACACACCGCTATAGCCGGTTTTTTGCTGTAAAACCAGCGACTCCTTGCTCATGCCTTTAAATGAACCCACTTCTTTAAACATGGGATGATGCAGATATTTTTCCGTTGTTTTTTGCCAGCCATTAAGCTGGCTTACAAATGAGCCGGAAAAGATTTGCGCGTCCGGCTTTTTGTTAGCTTCAGTAACCAGCTGTATAAACCGGCCCAGCTGGGAATGAGCATACTGCAGCACCATTTTAATAAAGCGGTTTTCAGGTGTATCCAGGCTTAGGATCTTTCGTCTGGTGGCATAGCTGTTGTAATACTGCTGATTGCTAAAGTCCTGCTCCAGTTTTTCCTGCAAAGCAACTGACAGCTTGCCTTTCAGCCGTTCTGCTTTCACCCTGCGATCTACCTGCACCAGCCGGCTGTGGGGGGCATTCAGCAAAATACAGATATTTTTCTCAAATTTTTCCCGCAAGCCGGTAAAACGGGCCAGCCATAACAGCGGAAAGTTATTATTAGATTGTCTTTTGCCGTCTGCCGTCGACTCGGTGCTGTTACTAAAGGCAAATCGCCACAAC
This sequence comes from Arsukibacterium perlucidum DSM 18276, assembly GCF_000382165.1. GTDB lineage: Bacteria > Pseudomonadota > Gammaproteobacteria > Enterobacterales > Alteromonadaceae > Alishewanella > Alishewanella perlucidum. The sequence goes on from NZ_KB907732.1 coordinate 11,117, forward strand.
GGATAGTCATGATCCAGTCGTTGGTAAATTGCCTGCAAATCTGAATCGAGGTCCATCTTAGTGGGTAAGACGTTAAATTTAGCAACAATATTCTGCTGCGTGCTATTACTAAAATAGCTAAATCGCAGTGAAAACCAGCCGACGTTGTTACCAAAATTAAGGGTGCCACTAACCAACAGCTGATTGCCGATTTTTTTGCTGCGAAATGCGTTTTGGATTGCAGTAAGCTTGTGTGTGATCTGCGGTAGCGGTTCAGAAACGGAGTAATGTTTAAACAACAGTTCAAACATATAGTCGGTGTTTTCAAACAACAATGCTTTAGGGCTTACTAAATCACCAACTTCAGCATTAAACGCAGTGATGCCCTGCTCTGTGGTAAAGGTGGTAACGTGTAATAAGCGGTCAAATAAAACTGCGCCTGTAGGTGCAGGTTTGCCACGGCTGGCCATCGTTTTTTCCAGTACCCGCTGTTTACCTGCAACATCAGGCCCATAAACAGCCAGTTGCCAATCTGGTGTATCGATCTGCAGAAGTTCGCGCATCCCTGAGCTCACCGTTTAAGGCCAGAAACTGGTAAAGCTGTTTCGTTCCAGCCGTTCTTTCATCCAGATGAGCTTAGCTTTACTGCGGCAGGGTACCGGATTGGCACTTTCCAGCAGCAATTCGGGCCGGTTAGTGGACCAGATAGCTGTTAATTGCTTTTCCAGTATCTGCTCCAGCTTGTCCAGCAGGTTTTCTGCTTTAACGGTATCAGATGATACCGAAAGTTTCTCATCGTCACCTTCAATGCGCGGCAGCACCTTACACATCATAAAGTCGTCCCATACCGCCTGCAGTGCAGACTCATCAGCAGGGCTATGGCAAATTACTGCCAGCAATAACTCATTAAGCGCACGATAAGCCAGTTCAAAAGGCGTATCCCGCAATACGTCATTTACCGCCTGCAGAAAGCTAATGGTTTTAAGGCCATCGCTATCCTCTTTGCAGTCTGCCAATAATTCCGGACTGGCATGAGAATACCGGGCAAAACCTAATATTTTCGGCACTGGCTGACCGGCCCACAGGTTGGCAAAGTCATTAGGGAAAAACCGGCCAAAATCAAAAGTAAGTGCACGATCAATAACCTTTCTGGAAAAGCCATGGGTGGTTTCGTCCATATTTACCGTACCCGCCACTACCAGGTTAAACGGTACCGGAATGCCGTGTTGTAAAAAGGCATCCCAAAGCTGTTGATCAGCCGGTGAATCAATATCCAGACCAAGCTCTCTGGCTAAGGCATTCTGATCCGTTACAACCTGCAACGCAGATGCCGGTAGAATAGGTTCGCAGCAGTACAGATAGTCTTGTCCTTGTGCATCGCCATCATACAACCAGCTGCGGCTTTCTATTACAGAAAGATAATCGGCGAAATACTGTTCAACCGGCGCCAGATTCATTTCATCCAGGCAAAGCCAGTAGGTGTTGATGCTATCAAGCGGTTTACCGGCCCAACCTGCTCTGCCATCCGGCAACGTTATAACTTCCGCACCGGCAGCACGCCATGCTTTAACCATAAAGCGCAGCGCATCGGTTACGATAAATTTAGTCGCACCGCCAATTCTGGAAACATAACCAAGTAAATCAGAAGGCTCGTGCCAGTCCGGCCGAACCGGCACCATCTGCAAAAATTCTTTTTCATTGCCCTGTGCAGCAGCCTGCTGACGGACAAAGCGTGATTTTCCGGTACCGGAAATGCCGGCAAGCAGAATAAATGGTTTACTTAAAGTACATTGCGTACCTAAAGTGTTTAAAATAGTTTGCTGACTCGTTTGTTTCTTTGTAGATATGTCTTTAGGTGTGTATTCAGCAATTATTAATTGAATTTTTTCAATAGCCTTGGTAAGTGTTTCTAATGTAATTGGAATATTGCTATCGCCTGCGTACTGCAGGTCATTGGCCCAACAAATTATTTTTGAGAAAGTCGTAAATACTGGTTTAGTCTGAACTGTAACGATTGAATTTAGTACGTTGTCATTAAAATACCTGGAGCCCAAGTCTCTCCATTTCGATTCCTCGTAATACTGACTTGCAGAAAATGCTGAAATATTTGATTTCATGTCCTCTAAGCCCGCCAACATAGACTCAAGTGACAAGTTAAACTTCTTAACACTGCCTCGTTTGCCGCTATTGCTAAAGACTAGGTAAGCGCCTGATGTACCCAACGCAGCACTAAAATCAGACCTTCTAATTGCTGAAGTATTGAGAAACGAAATCAAATCCTGATGCAACATTATAATTCCTTATATATGTTTTGTTATTTTCTCGGCAAGTTTTGTTACAACAGGCACTGAAACGCTATTCCCGAACTGCTTGTACGCTTGTGTATTTGACATCGATGGCTTGAAACAATCAGGGAAACCTTGCAAACGTGCCGCTTCGCGAGTGCTCAATTTTCTTGGATTTCCACCGCCTTGCGCTATTAAAATCTCACTGCCATCTTTATAGTACCTAGCCGAAATTGTATTGGTATATGGGGAATCTTCAGTGACTAAACCAAAGCCAAATCCTTTACCATTATTCTTGTTTTCAATTTTCCGGCGCTGGTGCCCTTCCCAAAGCCTATCTGAGATAGTTAGCTTAGGATCTGGTTTAGCTTCCAGAATGTCGCCAACTTTCACATTTACACCAATTGGTTTTGGGTATTCAAACGAATCTATCAAACCATCCTGCCATAGCACTATATAAATACGCTGTCTGTTCTGTGGCACACCAAAATCTGTTGATGTAAGAACCATCTTTTTTGCTTCCGCCTGAATTTGCTTTGCAGTGCCGTGGTGAATCACATCTTTGGGTATATTGCAGCTGTACCCAATTCTAGTCAAGGTTTTAAGAATAACCTGTAGAGTAAAACCTTTATCATGACTAATCAGGCCTTTAACATTTTCAAGTAATGCAAACTTTGGTTTTTTCGCTTCCAGAATTCTGGCGATATCATGGAACAAAGTGCCGCGTGTGTCATCAATACCCAACTTCAGGCCTGCGTGAGAAAAAGCCTGACATGGAAAACCTGCGACCAGAACGTCATGATCAGGAATATCAGCAGCATCTATTTTAGTAATATCCCCAAACGGAAATTCACCATGGTTAGCCGAATAGGTTGCCTGGGCATTTTTCTCAAACTCCGAGGAAAAAACACACAAGCCAGAATTATTTTGAAAACCAAGCCTCATTCCGCCGATGCCGGCAAACAGATCAATAAATCTGAATTTCGGATATGCTTCCGGTTTCAATGCAAGATGACTGTACACAATTTCTTTCAGATTAATAAACTCAGCTTCAGGCAACACGCTATTTAATGTATTAAGAACGATGTCTCTGCTAATTCCTTTGTTACTTGCAAACAAATCGCTGCCATTAGCCAAAGCATGTAACCACTGATCTACTACTGCTTTTGAAGAACTACCTTCCGGGACATATTTTTCTGCTAGAGGAATAAGTACGTTTTCAATCTGATTTAAATAGTTAGTCACGTTATATCTCTGATTAATTCTTGATTTGATTATTTTTTTAGGCTGCTTTTTAGCAAATTTCAGGGCAGAATCTACCCTCCGCGCAAAGCCGGAATTGATTATAAAGACAAGGTAACAGAGTTTACAGTGATAAGTCGTAATTTGAGAGATTAGGTTGCGCTGCTTTGAGTAGTTGCCGCCTGCAACGCACTCTTGATGGTAAATTCGAAGCCTGAGCTCACCTCTGCCTCACCCTGACACACAGACCAGATATAACCACCACACCAGCGGTCAGGGTTTTCTTCTATATAAATGGTGAAGCCGTTTACTTCTTCTTCGTAGGGCACTGTTAAATCGTCTGATGTGTGCTGATTTTCCATGGCATTTACTCCAGCAGTTGGTACTGACAAAGTATTTACCGGGCGCAGGGTAATCACCACGGACGATAAGTCACATAAAGTGATATTTTTTAATCAAGCCGGCGTGGGCAATTTGCCATCTACCATAAATTGAGTAGCGTTGAATTGGTAAACCTGAGTGTCGTCGTTTTGTTTAAACGCTACCTGCCCGGCGCTGAGTTCACATAGCCACTGGCTGCTTTGATCGGGTTGGCTGGCGGTGAAAGCTTTGGCTGAAAATAAGCCGACACAATCGGCAGCGGGCTCTGAGCGGGCCGAGCGGTATTCAAATAACTCTACCCCGGCGGCGCGCATGGCGCTGCCCAACTGCTGAGTTTGCTGGTAGCTTGTTTTGCTGCTGAGTTCAGCCTGATACTGCGAAAAAGGCGCCCGTTGTAAACAGACGCCGCGTTTTCTGTGGTAGCCCACGCTAAGCAGGGTATGGGCCGAGGCGTAGTACCGGTTTTCATAAAATGTCAGGCAGGCATAAAAAAGGGCAACCGAAGTTGCCCAAAAACACCAGTGTAGCTACCAGAGAAACTTAGAACTGGCCAATAACCGCCAGGCTGTAAACTTTAAGGTCTGAATTGTCGGCATTGCTGCCAAAGCCGGCCTCTAACGCCCAGTTCAGGTTAAAGAAGTGCTTGGCATTCAGACTGTAGCTGTCTTGTTTATTGTAAGACACGCCTACTGAGGTCATTTTAGAGAAATAGTAATCTGCTTCAGCTGCCCAGCTGGTGTCGCCGTCATTATCCGCAATTGCAGCGCCGATGGTGATAAAACGCTCGTCGCCCAGGCTGGCAAAATACTTGCTACTGATGGTAAAGAAATCGAATTCATCATCTACTGTAGCGGTAAAACCAAGGTAGTCATTACCCTGCAACTGGTGGTTATAGCTGGCAGAGAACTGGAAACTGGTATCTTCGCCTTCAGGCTTAACCGCCTGAGCACGTACAATAAAGTCATCAGAAATCAGGTAGCCTAAGCCTAAAGACGTTACGTCGAAATCAGCAAAGCGCTGATGGCTGGCTGACACGACAAATTTGTTTTCAGCGAAGTACTCGCCACGGATGCCATAGCTGTTGTCGTCATAAGCACGGGCAAAGGATACTGAAACATTGCTTACCTTATTTATGTATTCAAATTGGTCCAGCGGGCCCAGTGTTTGCTTTTTATCAAAGAAATAAGTGCCGTCCAGTGACCACAATGTTTCTTTGTCGCCGCTAACGCGCACATGGTCAGCACGTAGTTCAGTGAATAATTGGTATTCTTCAGCAGAAACAGCAGTAGCAGTCAGTGCGATAGCAGGCAGTATGTACTTCAACGTCATTGTTTTATTTCCCTAAGTTGGTGATTGCGGCGCGCATACTACAGCGCACAAAAACCAAAGTAAAATGAAAATTCATATATTTTTTACATTAAAAACTGTTTGTTTACTTGCTGGGCAGGTTTAGGGTAATTTTCGAACATCAACAGGGTACACCTGTTTAAAACTCTAACCACAAAGGGGGCCATCGCTTGCGTTTTTCGGTTGTTACGCCAGAATGGTTTATTCGCACAGGAGGATAACTATGTATAAACCCGTTCTGGCTCTGGCATTTGCCACTTCACTTTTCAGCGCTCAGGCTGCTACCGTTTTTGGTGAGGTTGTTGATAAAACAGCAGCGATGCCGGTGGAGCAGTTATTAACTGCACCGCAAACGCACCTGCAGCAGGTAGTGACCATTTCAGGCACTGTCGACTCGGTTTGCAGCAAACAGGGCTGCTGGATGAAATTTACTGCGGACAGCGAAAATGGCCCATTCCGGATCAAAGTGCGTGATGGCGATATGGTGTTTCCGCTAAGCGCTAAAGGCAAAACCGCTTATGCGACAGGGGTGGTAACACTGTGGCCGCAAGGTGAAGATAAAGCGGACGGCTATCAGTTAGTGCCCAGCGCAGTTGAAATAGCAGATTAGCTCAGGCTGCCCAGTCGCAACTGCACTAAGTAATGACGAAGCTGAGCTACCCGCTGTGGCCGGTTGAACAGCTGATATAGCTGCAGCCAATCAGCAGGTGGCATCCAGCAAATGCCATTTTGCCAGTGGCAACGCTGCGGATTAAACTGCCAGCGCTGCATTTTACCGTTTGTTTTTACCGCGATACCGGCCATTAGCTCAATATCAGGCCAGCCAGAGCGGCTAAAGCGGGCAAAATGTGTAGTGGCATATTCACTATGAGGTGGTGGGTCTCGCAACTGATACTCTGCTGCCAGTTCATTACAAATAACCGCAAAGTCATCCTCGCTGCACACAATATCAATATCATTTGGCGAAGTTTCCAGCCCCAGCTGCCATAGCAGACAACTGCCACCCACCCCGAATTGAAATGCCTTTAATGTTGCGGACAACTGCTGCAATTGGGTTAGTAATTTCTCATTATTCATCTAATGCCTTTATCAGCTGCGCTAAATATGCCAGCTTTTCATTATTAAGCTGGCGGTAGTCAAAGTAAGGGCAAACCAGCAGCCGGTTAATTTTATCAATGGCAAATTCGTTATTCAGCCAGTTTAGCTGAGCCGGTAAACCGGCATCAGGCAGCGCTTTAGCATAAGTGCGGCCGGCAATAATATGCACGGTTTTGTTGCCTGGTTGCAGTTCAGGCGGACTAAACAGCAACGCGGTATCGCTGGCGGTCTGCAGTAAATACTGGTCGCGAAACTGTTGCCAGCTTGCAGCCTGCCGGCTATAGGTAAATTGCTTAACGTCCAGCGCAAACAGTAATTTGGCGTAGACATTAAATATCTTGCGCCAGCCATTGCCACAGGCACTGTTGATCAGCTCAATCTCACCGCGTTGCAGTGGTTGCACCGCCGGTAAATACGCGTACTCGGCCATGGGCGGCCGGTTCGCGATATATACCCGGAACCCGGCAGCAGGATCACCAAAGCCGCTTGCTGATAACAACCGGTTTTTCATAACCTTACTCAGTATTTGTTCAGGTAACTACTTTACCATAAGCTGTTGCATTAACCTTGTCTGCAGGCTTGCGGCAGGTTAGCTTAGTTTATCACGCTATCCCGGACTGATTTGAATATGTCATCTTTTACAACTTCTGCCGTCAACCGGCTGGATAACTGGCTGATGCAAGCTGCACCACCGCAGCATACCGCAGGACTGCAACGGTTTTGCTGGGAGTTCTGGTTTTTTGGTCTGAAGCAGGCAAGGGCTTGCCTGTTTGTTGGTTTATTTTTCGCGTCGGTATTACTGGTTCCGCGCACCGGCCTGTTTGGCATACCGCGCTATGATGTTTTGTTAATTCTGGCACTGCTTATTCAGTACTGGATGGTATGGAGTAAGCTGGAAACGGTCGATGAGTTAAAAGCGGTTTGTATGTTTCATCTGGTTGGCTTTGCGCTGGAGGTGTTTAAAACCTCAGGGGCGATTCAATCGTGGAGCTACCCTGACTTCGCTTACAGCAAAGTGTTTGGCGTACCGTTATTTGCCGGTTTTATGTATGCCGCTGTTGGCAGCTACATTATTCAGAGCTGGCGTTTATTACAGCAGCGGGTGGTGCATCATCCGCCCTACTGGATGGCGGTGCTGGTAGCGTTGCTGATTTACGCTAACTTTTTTACTCATCACTTTATCGGCGATTATCGCTGGTATATTGCCGCTGCGACGCTGGGGCTTTACGCCCGCACCGTGGTGTATTTTACCCCGCTGGACCGTGAACGCAGCATGCCACTATTACTGGGATTTGTGCTGGTAGGTTTTTTTATCTGGCTGGCCGAAAATATCAGTACCTTGATGGGGCTGTGGAGTTATCCGAACCAGCTGGGCGCCTGGTCGGTGGTACATATAGGAAAATGGAGCTCATGGTCACTGCTGGTTATTATGACCTTTACCATAGTGGCGCAGCTGAAATACGTTAAGCAACGGATAGAGGTGCCGCGTTAAATATAAAAAGGGCTGGAAATTCCAGCCCTTTTTATCTTACTTCTTTGCAACGACAGTATTTTTCAACAACAATTATCTTTAACTAACGTTTTGAAATTAAGCGTCTTTCTGTAACAGGTAGCTGATAAGCTCCTGCAACTCGTTTTCCAGATTACGCTGGTTCAGCGCTTCGTTAATAATTTTGTATTTGTCGTTAACTACCAGCATCGGTACTGAGCTTAATACCCGGCTTTCTGACAGTTCAGTTTGCTCTTTTTTCATCTGACTGGCAGCACCACGCACCGAAAAACTGCGCATCGCTTTTTCGTATTCTTCGGCTTCAATATCGTTGATCAGCATCAGGCTGCGCACATCATCTTCGTTAACGAACGGCACCCGGCTGCGGTGGATCTGGTTAAAGATAGCCATCGCAATCTGGTCGCCTTTACCCATATTTTTACCTACCAGATAGGCACGGGCCAACATATTCTGAATTTCAGGTGAGGCGGCACGGATAAAGTCGACGTGTACTTTCTTAAACTCGGTGCCATCCGGTAACTTTTTAGCCAGGCTTTGCGCTACCGGCTCAAACCCATAACAACCGCCGCAATAGAATGAAAAGTATTCTTTGACCACAGGTTTTGCAGACGCTTGCTCTGCTATCACCTGATAATGCTTACCTTCGACAAATTTTGAATTAGCGCTTACCGCCAGTGGCAATAACAGCGCAAACAAACACAGTGATAACAGCTTTTTCATCTTATCTTACTTCCTTAATCGGGCGAACTCAGCCACTAGCTTAGCAAATTGTCAGTAGCCTGGCACCAGTGATAACGGCGGTTGTTGCAATAATGCCAGCTGCTCTTTTAACACCAGACATTGTTGCTCCCAGTATTTATCGGTGGCAAACCAGGGAAAACTCTGCACAAAGGCCTGATCCTGCCAGCGTCGCGCCAGCCAGGCCATATAATGCACTATACGCATTGCTCTGAGTGGCTCGATCAGTTTTAGTTCCGCAGGATCGAAATCACAGTATTGTTCATATTCGTCCAGCATCAGCTCCAGGGTGAGCCGTTGTTCCTGCTGATCACCAGACAGCATCATCCAGATATCCTGGATAGCCGGCCCGGTGCGGCAATCGTCCAGGTCAACAAAAAACGGCCCCTGGTCTACATAAAACAGATTACCCGCGTGACAATCGCCATGTAAGCGGATTTGCCGGCCGGGCTGATACTGACGGCTGGCTTCAGCTATTACCTGCTGCAGTACGGTGTCAAATGCCGGTCGCATATAATCAGGAATAAGCTGCAGTTTTGCCAGAACCTGCTGGCTTTGCAACAGGTGGCTGTCGACACTGAAGGTCGGCCGGCTGCTGAACGGTTTTTTAGCCCCAACCTGATGCATCCGGCCTAAAAATCGGCCTAACATCGCCAGTTGCTCGTCGTTATCTACTTCCAGTGTGCGGCCACCCCGGCTCGGGAATACCGCAAAATAGTAGCCCTGATACTGCAACAAGCTATTACCGTTAAAACGTAACGGCGCCACCATCGGGATATCAGCGTCGGCCAGCTCAAACGCAAAGTCATGCTCTTCCTGAATTTGCTGCGGGCTCCAGCGCTCAGGCCGGTAAAACTTAACCACATACTTTTGCGGCTGCAGGCTGTGGTCAGGGTAAGCAGTAAACTGATACACCCGGTTCTCATAGCTGTTCAGCGCCAGTAAGCCACTACTGACATCCAACCCCAGTTGCAGCAGCGCATCTAATATCAGTTCAGGCCCCAGAGTGGCAAAATCAAACCGGCTGATTACTTCACTGTTAACGGCCGGCAAAAAATTTATTCCCCTGGCTTACTTTATAGCCATCGTCCGATAACTCAGTAACACTGAACTCAATATCCAAGACTGGTTTAGCTGCATTGTATGGGTCCAGTGCCAGACTAACCGGCACATTCAGATTGTCACCGCCGGCAATAGTTACTTCAGTCGGGCCAAGCCAGGTTAAACCCTTAATACCGGTAACCGCTAACTGGTAATTTCTGGCCTGTTGCGATTTATTAATAATGCGCAGGGTGTAGGTGTTTTCAATTAACCCTTCCGGAGTTTCCCGATACAGGGCACCACGGTCGCGAATAATATCCAGCTCCAGCGGTTTACGCAGGTACAGGTTGGTGGCAAACGCAGCGCATACCAGCAACAAAATCACAAAATATCCCACCAGTTTAGGCCGCAAGACCTTGGTAGGTTTGCCGTTTAAACTGTGCTCTGTGGTGTAACTTATTAAGCCTGGTGGATAGCCCATTTTCGCCATAGTGTCATCACAGGCATCTATACAGGCACCACAGTTAATACATTCGTACTGCAGGCCGTTGCGGATATCAATACCAGTTGGGCAGACATGCACACACAGGTTACAGTCGATACAATCACCCAGCCCCTTTTCTTTGTAGTCTTTATCCTTACGACTGCGTGGGCCGCGGGTTTCGCCGCGCTTTTCATCATAAGTCACAGTAAAGGTGTCTTTGTCGAACATTGCTGACTGAAAACGGGCGTAAGGGCAAATGTGGGTGCACATAATTTCCCGCATCCAACCGGCGTTGCCATAAGTACAGGCAGCAAAAAACAGCACTGAGATCACTGCCCAGAAGCCGGCCTGAAAGGTGAAGAATTCAATAAAAAGCGGACCGACCGGGGTAAAATAGCCGACAAATATCAGGGACGTTAATAACGCAAAGGCCAGCCAGCAGAAATGGGTCAGGGCTTTTTTGGCAAATTTCGACGCCGACCAGGGAGCCTGATCCAGAGTCATGCGCTGGTTACGGCTGCCCTGAATTTTTTCTTCAAACCACATAAATATAAAAGTCCACACCGATTGCGGACAAAGGTAGCCACACCACACCCGGCCATAGAAGGCGGTCACAAAAAATAAGGCATAGGCCGCAATCACAAAAATCCAGGCCAGAATAGTAAAATCCTGTGGCCACAGAGTAAGGGCGAATATATTAAATTTCTGCTCACCAATATTCAGTAGAATGGCCTGACTACCGTTGTACTGGATCCATGGCAACAGCATAAACAGCGCCATGAAGATAAAACCCATATTACGGCGCAAACTCTGATGCAGGCCCTTAACAGAGCGGACATAAATTCGGTCACGTGAGGCATATTTGGTCTGGTTTGGTTGCTCCGGTTTATAGGTTTCTACCTTAACCGGTATATTCTTTATATCGATACGGTTGTTATCCACTGCTACCTCTTACCAGCTGCTGCACTGTGGCAAGTATAACAGCCTTGGCGCCAGAATATTTGATATAAAATAAGCCACAGAGCAGCAGATGCGCCTTTGCCAAAAATACTTTACAATGAGGGATGCGATTTTAGAGGTGCGCTATCAGATGAAAAAGTTTTTTTGGCTGGCTGTTATTGTTTTACTGCTCCTGACTTTCTCAGATCATGAGTTGCTCAGACCTTACCGCGATCAGATTTACGGCCTGATCCTGGACAAGGCACCAAGCTCAGGAAAAATGTCCGACGAACAGGCAATGCGGTATATCCAAAAGCAATTTAAAGAACTGACCGCAGATTGGGGCGAAGGCCAGCAACAACAGTTAAGTAAAGCTGCAGAGTCGAAACAAAGTCTGCTGGTTTTTCACCAACGCTATTGTGTAAATCGTGACTTCAACCCTATTTTATTTGGCGAGCCTTTACGAAAAAGCTGCAGCATTATTGACAGCCAGTTAGAAGCCCTGACCAGCCCTTAACCCGGGCACAAAATTATTGAGTATTATTATGCGTGTATGTGGAATTGAAATTAAAGGCAGTGAAGCTATTCTATGTCTGATGACCTTAAAAGACGGCTTATTCGACTTACCTGAATGCCGGCAAACCAGGTTGGCATTAAGTAACGACAAAGACGCAGAAAGCCTGCAGAAATTTCAGTTTAATCTGGCAAAGTTAGTTGAAGACTACAAAATCGAACAGTTAGTGATTAAAGAACGGCCGCAGAAAGGCAAATTTGCCGGCGGCGCAGTTGGCTTTAAAATTGAAGCGGCTATTCAGCTTATTAACAGTTGCCCCAGCCAGATTTTGTCAGGCAATGCGATTAAAGAAAAACTAAAACAACATCCACTACCGGTTGATTTTAAAGATACCGGTTTAAAAGGGTTTCAGGAAACCGCATTTATTATCGCGTATGCGTTTTTAGCAAAATAAAGCACTTACCTAAGCACTTATAAAACCGGCCTAGTCAGAGCCGGTTTTATTTTTTGTCGCAGGCAGTTGCGTCAGTTCCAGCTGCACGGCCTGAGTCGCGCGCAGGATCAGGCGGCGTATCAATTTTGACTTAGCTTCACCGGTTAACTCACTGAGATCATTTAGCGCTGCTATAGCTTCTTCGCTCAGCGTAAATGTAGCGTGGCGCATCGGCAGGCGGGTGGTATCGTCTTCTTCAGGTAATTGTTTGCGCAAGCTGACAATACGCGGCAGCCCCAGCGCATAATTATTTGCATCGTCAATAAACTCTTCAGCGGTAAAGGCTGGTTTATTTGACTGCAAACACTTTTTCTTCAGGTCGCTCAGCGCCATCTTCTTGTATCGCCTTCATTGCCAGGAGTTCTTCGATAATTGCCCTGATTTCGCTGGAGGCTTTGCCATCAGCATCAACATCCATCACCGACAAGCCTTTTTCTTCGCTGTCATCATAAATATTCCGACTATAGGTAATATTTTCCAGTACCCGGATATTAAATGATTTACAGACGTCTTTGGCATCGATGATCCGTGGAGCCTGATTGGGTAACGACGGACATTGGGTCATTACGCAACCCACGATCATGTCGGGGTTAACGATATTACAGGCGCTTACCAGATCTTCGAGGTGTTCCAGCGTTTTTAAATCGCGCCGCTTTGGCCGCAGCGGAAACAGCACATGGCTGGCAACTACCATAGCCGAACGAAGCGCTACGCTGTCCTGGCCACCACAGTCAACCACCACTACGTCGTAATGCGATTCCAGACTTTTCAATTCATAGCGGATTTTACCGTACATTTGGACGCAGTTAATCCAGGGCAGACTGGCATCCATATGCCTTTCCTGTACCCAGTCTGAAGTCGTGCGCTGCGGGTCACAGTCGACCAGCATAACATTGGCCTGTTTTTCCCGGGAAAAATAAACGGCTATGTTCTGTGCCAGACAACTTTTGCCGCTGCCACCTTTTTCACCACCCACTAACACTATCATTTGTGTCACCTTCTAAAATTGAATAGCTTATTTTTGCATAATTAGTAGCACAATTATTCAAGTGTAGGCGAGGATTAAAAACTTTATGGTAGCTAAAAAGATTGATTTGATATAAATAACGGTTTTTAAAGAAGAATTAGAACTAAAAGGCGTGACCAACCTTGCCACGCCTGCTTTTGCCACTTCAGGGCAGAGGGCTTGTTAGCGCTGGCGGCACCGCCACCATAATAAAGCCCCCAGCAATAGCCAGCTAAAACTGCTGCTACCACTACTACTCTCTGGCTCTGGTAGCAGGGTATTGGGTTTAGGGTTTAAACCTGCTGCACTGTTTGGCCTGGCATCAACTACCGTAATACTCTCAACGGTAACCATATTAGCGTTACTAAGCGGCGCATTATTGGCATAATCCGTAGCAGTGTAATTTCTCAGCGGTAATCCCTGAATGCCATTGAAAGTGTAAGTTGGCAAATTGGCAATCGCCATGACCACTTCCATATCGGTGGCATTGATCTGGCCAAAAACCGTGTAGGCACCTTCAACAATATCCAGTTTCGGGCTGCCGGCGCTGTTATCTGCCAGGTTAATAAACCACTGGCTGGTCGCACTATTCGGGTTGCCGGGTACCTTAGCCATGGCGATGGTCGCCCGCACGTTAGAAAGCTTTGGCTCGTTGATAATAGCTGCATTAGTTTGAATGGGGGTTAACGGCAGCTGGTCAATAAAACGAAAGCCTCCGCCCTGAATAATAAAGCCCGGTACTGAGCGATGAATAACCGTCCCGTTATACCGGCCATTGTTTACATAACTTAGAAAGTTCTGCACCGTTACCGGCGTGGTCTCATCAAATAAGTTAACCTCAAAATCACCCAGGCTGGTTTTTACCTGCACAATGGTAGCTAAGGCCTGTTGGCTGACCAGCAACATCGCGCCAGCAACCAAAGTTGAAACAAATGTTGGCTTATGCAAAGTTTTCTCCGGAACGCACTGTTAAAATAGTGCCGTGAGCATAATCAGCATTAGCGACGCTTACCAGCGCTATTACACTTCTTAACTAATTCATACAGTTGTCGCGGTATTGGCCGCTAATGCAGCGCCTTGTTCTGGTGTTGTTTTACTGCGATAAGGCCGACGTTTGCCAGCAGTAGCATCCGCTCTTTTTTTAGGATTAGTGTTGTTTGCTGCGGGCCGCTTTTTAACGGCTTGTCTGGTCCACTTTTTCTGCTGACCACTGCCCAGCCCCTGTGGAATTACTGCGCCAGCCTGGCTGATCAACTGCTGCAAACTGGCTGTCAACGGGTGCATAAACGCATGATAGCTTTGCTGACGCTGGCAAATATCATTTAAAGCCGCCTCCCAGCGTGCTGTCATATCGGGCAGTGATGCTTCAGGCGGTAATGCCGCTATCAGGGCTTTGCCAGCGATTGTAGCCCGGATTTGTTTGCCCTGCCGTTGTAAAAAATTCCGTTTAAACAACAACTCGATAATGCCGGAGCGCGTGGCCTCGGTGCCGAGGCCATCGGTGTCTTTTAAGATCCGTTTAATTTGCGGATCCTGCACATAACGGGCAATGCCGGTCATGGCACTCAGCAGGCTGGCATCGGTAAATGGAGCAGGTGGCTGAGTTTGCTTTTCCAGTAACTGGCTGTCGTAGCATAATAGCTGCTGCCCCACTTTAAGCTCTGGCAGGGCATGTTGTAACGGAAGATCATCCCCGGCAGCGTCTGACTTGCTGCTATGCTGCTTATTTCCGGCTGCGGGTAGCAGCGCTTTCCAACCAGCGGATATTTGCTGGCGGGCCTTCGCCACAAAGCAACCGCCGCCAATTTGCAGCTCTGCTTTGCTATCGGTATAACAGCAGGCAGGATAAAATTGCATCAAATACTGGCGGGCAATCAGATCGTAAAGCTTTTGCTCCGTGGCGCTAAGCCGGTTGGCCGACAGCGTTTTAGCCGTTGGAATAATGGCATGGTGCGCCTGCACTTTGCTGTCATCCCAGGCTTTACTTTTCAGCTGCAGGTTTGCGCCAGCCAACGCAGCTGCAAGCCCTGGAGTATTTGCAATGATTGCCGGGCCCACTTTACCAGCTTCAGTAAAGTGCGCTGTGGGCAGGTAGCGACAATCCGACCGCGGATAGGTAATTAATTTATGCCGCTCATACAGTTGCTGACAACTGTCTAATACTTGCTGCGCACTGAACCCATAAGCTCTGGCCGCGTCAATCTGCAGTGCCGACAAGCTATAAGGTAGTGGCGCATGCTGCTTTTTATCCTGCTGTTGCAGGTTAGTGATCAGCGCAGGCTGGTTTTTAATCGCCTGCTGAACTTTAACCGCCAATGCCCGCAACACTATCCGTCCCTCACTATCCTGATAAGGCTCGCAGGCGCTGCTTGGCTGCCACAATGCAGAAAAGGTGGCGCCGGCCTGTGTTGTCAGCTCTGCCTGCACCTGATAATAAGTTGTGCTGTTAAAATCGGTTATCTCTGCATCACGCCGAACTACCAGCCCTAACAAAGGTGTTTGCACCCGCCCTACTGACAATACTCCCTGATATCCGGCCACCTGACCACGCAAAGTATAGGCCCGGGTCATATTTATGCCGTACAACCAATCGGCACGGCTGCGGGCCAGCGCAGAAGTGGACAATGGCACAAAATTTTTATTCGGTTGCAGCTGTTTTAATGCCTGGCGGATAGCCGCAGGATTCAAATCATTGATTAATAAGCGCTTAACATTATCGAGTTTACTTTTAGGAACCTTACACCAGGCTATCACTTCATCTACCAGCAACTGGCCTTCCCTGTCGGGATCTCCTGCATGTATCAGTTGGTCGGCCTGCTTGATAAGCTTCTGTAAAATATTCAGCTGCTGCTGTGCAGACTTTCTTGCTTTTAACTGCCACTGCCCGGGAATAATAGGTAGATGCTCTGCCTGCCAGCGTTTATAATCAGGATTGTAATCCTGTGGTTCAGCTTGCTCCAGTAAATGGCCAATACACCAACTGATAACATCGCCATTGGCAAGACGGATGCAACCAGAATCTTTTTGCTGGGGTTTCGGTAAGGCAGCAGCAATAGCCCGTGCCATACTGGGTTTTTCAGCGATATAGAGAATCATTGCAGCCACCTACACTGTATAAATTAACAGTTAATTTAGTAGGTGTAGCAGATAAATGCAAAAATTATGTGATAAAAATTTAGTTTTTAGTCAAAAACGACTACAGTATGCTTCTTGTGCTGTTTAAAGTTGTTCTGCAAAATCAAAGTAGTGAATCGGATGTATAACTATGACCCAATATAGTGAAGTCAAAAAGATCTGTGACGAATTGCAGCAAGCTGGCAAACCGGTGTCGCTCGATTATCTGTTGGCGAAAGTATCCGGGGCTCAGGCCAGTCTGGTTGTGCATTATCAGAAATGGCGTAATGAACAAGCTACCCGCACACCAACCGCTGCCGAAACAGCCTTTAGTGAAGATTTTGTCACGGCCTTTCAGCGCGAAGCCCAGCAGCACGCCAATAAACAACTGGAACAATTAAAAGAGCAATTAGCTCAGGCTATCCAGGCCGAAGTGCAGGCAGCAGATCATAATCAACAAATTCAGAAAGATCTTGAACAGCTTCAGCAAAAGCGCTCAGAGCTTGAGGTCAGTCTGGCCCATCAGCAGCAGCAACTTGCCGTCCAGGCAGAGAAATATAGTGCCGTAAAAGATGAGCGTGACCAGGCATTGCAGCATGCGAAAAGTCAGCAGCAAGAGCTGGCTGAGTCAAAACAAATTCAGGAACAACATAAGATGCAGCTTGATCAGCTGCACAAAGAGCTGGAAATAGCCGCTACTGAACGGCAACAAAGCGAGCAACAGCTGCAAAAAGAAGTTGAAAAAGCGGCGAATGAGCTACAAAAAAGCCAGCAGCAGCTAGAGCAATTGCAACAACAGCTTACAGATACCAATACTAAACTGGCCGCCAGTGAGCAGGCTGTTGCAAAAGCTGCAGATGAACTAAAAGCCCTGCAGCAAACTAACGAGCAGCTGCAACAGCAATTGCAGCAACAAAGTGAACAACATAGCCAGCAGCTGGCCGAATTACAAAACCAGCTTGCCGCGGCAAGCTCAGAACAACAGGCTTTACAGGACAAGCTAACGAATGCCCTGGCGTTAGAACAAAAACTACTGGATCAACAGCAGCTGAATAAGCAGCAAC
This sequence comes from Arsukibacterium perlucidum DSM 18276, assembly GCF_000382165.1. Taxonomy (GTDB): domain Bacteria; phylum Pseudomonadota; class Gammaproteobacteria; order Enterobacterales; family Alteromonadaceae; genus Alishewanella; species Alishewanella perlucidum. The sequence goes on from NZ_KB907732.1 coordinate 28,352, forward strand.
TGCAAGAGTTAGAGAAATTGCAGGTTGCAGCCAAAAAATTTGCGGCTGAGCAGCAACATAGCAACAATGAAATTGTTGAACTGCAAACCATGCTGAGTGAGTTTGAAAACAAACTACAGCAAGCAACTAAAACTGAAATGCAGGCTGTGGCGCAAAGCCGTCGCTTGCAATCGCAGCTCGATCAGCTGCAACAGGCACAACAGGAAAGCGGCCAAGCCAGTGCAGACAGTGGCCAGCAAGCTGCAATTATTGCAGAGCGCGATCAGGCTTTACAGCAAGTTGCCGAATTGGAAGCACTGCAAGCCAGCCTGCAAGAAGAACGTGATGCTGCGCTGGATCAGGTTGCCATTGAGCAAAAGCAACTGGCAAAATTACAGAGTAAACAACAACCGGATAATAACGCTGAACTGGAAGCTGCATTGGCTGCTCAACAACAGTTGGTAGCTGATCACAAAGCGGCGTTAGAAAGCCTGAAAGCCGAACGCGAAGCGGCCCAGCAGGAAGCTGACTCACAACGTAACCTGGTCAGCGAACTGCAGCAGCAAATTGACCACCTGCAACAAGCGCAAAGTGAAAAAGGTAGTGATCAACCCGATTTACAACAACTGGTCGATCAGCTGCGCGCCAGTAATAATATGATGAAAGAGCAAAGCTCAATAACTGCCAACCATCAAGCCGAACAACGGGAAACCATTAAGCAACTGCGGGATGAATTACAGCAACAACGTGATCAAATGCAGCAGATGCTGGTCGATAAGAACGGCTGGACCAAACAAAAACAACAGTTGGAAGAACAAGTCAGCTTTGTTAAAAGTAATGCTACGGCCACCATTGAACGGCTAACCCGTTACCGGGAGCAGGCGCAGGAAAAAATTGAAAAACTGGAACAGAAACTGCGTGATCTACACAAAGATTCTGCCAAAGCTCACTGAGTAACGTTTAGCAGAACTATTATTTTAGCTATGCCGGCTTAAAATCGTTAAGCCGGCAGCATCATAGTTCACACAGCCCGCTGCTGCGTTTACTGCATATGCAGCAGCAACTGGATAGCCAGGTGCCGCTGCTGATTTTAAATGAGGGTGATAGCGTATCGCTATAACTTAGTTGCGGCTGAATCCATTTTTTATTTCCTCGTTGTTTATTAATCTGTTTGTAAAGCGTTGTGGTTAAAGTTCAATATCAGTCAGCGAAGCTAGTCGTGCTTTTAGTTCGTCGACTTGCCAGGTCGTGCCTTGCTGTACCACGGTATGCACGGTATTCAAAGCTGCGAGCTCCTCCAGCGGATTGGCTGTCAGGACAATAAAATCGGCAACATAACCGGCCTTAAGCTGGCCGTGGTCATTTAACCCGAGGTGATGCGCGCCGCCATTGGTGGCAAGTTGTAATACCTGCCAGTTGGTCAGGCCAGCGCCCTGGCTAAGTTGTAACTCACGTAGATAAAACGGCCCGCTGGCCACACTGTCGGTACCAATTGCCAATGGCACACCGGCGTCATATAAACGTTTAAATAATTGCTGAACTTTGGGTAATTGCTGCTGCGCACTGGCAAAGTCTTCGGCTGTCCAGTCATAACTGGGCGCCTGTAAGCTCGCGCGCCAACGTTTTCTTATTTCCGGGTGAAACACCGTCATATCTGGTTCCGGATATAAGGTTTCCAGCTCACGGGCGAAGTAAATCATTTCGTTGGCGACCAGGGTTAAATCGATTCGTGTTTGCTGGCCGGCCAGTGTTTTTATCAGCTGCTGCACAGGAGCGCTGTCATAGTCGGCATGCTTAAACCAACTGTAGGTAAACCGGGCGTTATGAGGGTTTTTGCGCTCAGCCAGATAAGCCTCTCTGGCCGTGCCCGTTAATAACTCTGCACTGGTTGGTAAGGCGTGGGTTAATATATCGACGCCAAGGTCTGCCGCATATTGCCAGCTTACATTATCAAGGTGCGCCACCGTTTTTAGTCCGGCGGCTTTGGCTAACCGATTCCCCATAGCCACTTCATCTTTCGTCAGGCCTTGATAAAGTTTTATATACTGAGCACCCATGGCTTTTTGGCTGGCGATTTCTTCCTGCCACTCAGCTTCATTCTTTGGATACACTGAACCACCCAGGATTGGCGTTGGCTCAAATACAAAACCGGCATAACTGAACTTTGGACCTGGCCAATTACCGGCTTGTTGCTGTTTGGCATATTCGGCATTAGCTGCTGGCTCGCCAGCCGGGCTAAACGCTGTGGTCACCCCAGTGGCTAGGGTACTAATGGCATGATAACGCGTCAGTTCGCTATGGCCTTTCATGGTAATCACAGGGTTGCCATCTTGCATCTCAACCCTGATTGGACCGGCGGTCAGATGCAAATGCACATCAATAAGACCCGGCAATACATACTGATCCTGTAAATCAATCTGCTTTGCCGCTGCGGGTAAGCTGGCATCAGCCTGTTGCTGTTGGCCTATTTGCACAATGCGTCCATCTTTTATCAGCAACCAACCATCGTTAAGCTGTTGCTCAGTGGCCGGATTAAGTAAAGTGGCATTGTGGTACAGCACGCTGTCTTGCTGCACAGTAGGTTCGTTATCTGCCTGCACCTGCTGCGATGACAATCCCGCCACCAGACAGGCCAGTAATGATTTTTTTAAATTTAGTATTTTCAAAGTAATGCTCCTGCTGCTTTTTTGGATGTTTGCTGATTAAGTCTTTGAATTTTCTTCAGGTGTTACAGATTATTTTTTTATTTTTTTATGTAACACTTGGCACCATTGCCCAGACTTAACAGGTGAGCGCGGTAAAAACTGCGTCACTCAAACAAACACTAAATAGCAGGGCAGCATCGTTTGATAACAGAGCCCAACAACACGCAAAGCGCTATCAATTTCTTATTGCAGCTATGGCAGTAGCGGGACGCTGTCAACCCTTACTCGCCATTGCTACGGTTATTACACATGCAGCAGCAACTGAATAGCCAGTTGCCGCTGCTGATTTTAAACGAAGGTAATAGTGTGGCGTTATAGTTTACCACTGGCCATTAAAGCACCGGTTTTAACCGGGCTTTAGCGGCCAGCCTATTACTGAGTTTGCCGGTAATGGCCCACACCAGCAACGCCAGCCAGGCAACCCAGGAAAAGCCAGCCGGAATATTCAGCAGTGCAATTTTACCCAAATGCTGGCGGTTAAACGCCAGCGCCAGCAGACTGGGCAAAAACCACACCGTTAAAAAGAACAAACCAAAACCTAATAAAAACAACATGTCAGCTTGTTGCCAGGCACTGCTAAAGGTGGCGATAAATTGATTTACGGTTTCCATATGTTAGTTCTCCTTGGTTGCTTTTTTTATCGCAGCTTCTACCACTGCGGCAATCAGCCACAGCGCCGCAAAAAAAATGCCAAACGATATCAGCTGGTGGCTGTCTGCCTGATACCAGGCTGTGGTAAAGGGTGTTATCAACTGTTGTAAAGTTTCCATTTGCATATCCTCGTTGTTTTAATGTTGTCATCAGTTAAGTCATTGATTATTTGTTAGCTGTTACAGATTATTTTTTTATTTTTTTGTGTAACACTTGGCAGCGACAACCAGACTTAACAGGCAGGCGCGGTAAAAAAGCGGCGTAATGCAGACCAAAAAATTTAATAGCAAGGCAGCTTAGTTTGACAACAGAACCCAATAGCGCGCAAAGCGCGATCGATTTTGTATTGCAGCTGTGGCAACAGCATCAGGGCGCTATTAGCCGTGCGCTGTTGGCCAATGAAGCCGACCCGGCGGCGCGGCAGGATTTAAAACAGGATATTTTTCTGGCGCTGCACCAGGCGGCAGACAGGCTAAAAGCAGCAGAGATGCCGCGTGCTTACCTGTTTCGCATTGTGCACAACGTGACGGTAGACCATATTGCCCGGGCGCAGCGCCATAAGTGGCAGTCGCTGGATGAGGAGATACAGCACCAGCTGCTGGATGATTGCCCGTCAGAGCAGCTAGGTGAGCAGCAACAAAGCCAGCAGCTGATGCAAGCGGTACGGTGTTTATCGCCGGCTAACCGGCAGGTCATTCTGCTGGCGATGGAAGATTTAGATGCGCCGGAGATCGCCGACATTCTGCAGATCAGCCACGGTGCAGTGCGGGTGCGGCTAAACCGAGCCAAAACAGAATTGATGGAGTTAATGCAAGATGGCCGATAATTTTGATTTTGCTGCATTGGCGAAAAGCTGGCAGCAACAACCTGTGGTTGAAGACACGCCGCCCAGTGCGGCCGATTTAGCCCAGGCCAGCCAGCGCCAGCGCGAGCAAAAGCTGCTGATGTATGCCGAGTGGCTCGGTGCGCTGGTAATGGTCGCAGCGGCCTGTTGGTTGGTATTAACTATGCCAGATGCTCTGGGTTATTTGGCGGCTGCATTTTTGGGGCTGGGAGCTGTGAGCACCGTGTATATCAGCTGGCAGGTGCACCGGCCAATCTTGGCGTATGATAACTGGAGTAGCAGCGGCCTGCTGCAATTTCGCCGTCGGGCCTGTCAGCTAAGCTTGCGCTACTATCGCTATACCCAGCTTAGTTGCGTTGCTCTGCTGCTGTTTACTGTCGCGCTTTGGCTATTACGCTGGTGGCAACCGGCTACAGCATCAGGCAGCCTGTTAATGTTTTACAGCCTGATCGTCTCGCCTCTGTGCTTATTTGCCATGTACCGACTGCAGCAAAAAGTGCGACAAAAAACCGCTGAGCTTGTGCAGCTGACAAGGCTGACAGAGGATTTTCAACAAAGCGAATAATGATAGTGCCGCGAAGCCGCGTGGCACTATCAACTTAATCAACCACAGCACCTGTGTCGGTTGTGGTTGATTAGGTTAAAAACGCCAGCTTACCCCCAGATCCCAGGCATACTCCGAGTCTGATACATCTTCAAGCCCTATTCCGGCTTTTAATTGCAATTGTGGTGTAACAAACCAGCTACTGCGAACGCCGACACGATCGACACTGACTAAATAGTCTTCCGGCGTTTTTTCGTTAATAAAAACGCCAACAGATAGCGCTGAATTAAAATAATAGTCTAATGCCAGAGCCAGGCTATCATTACGAAGCCCTTTGTTATTGAAATAGCTTGCGCTAAAGTTTAAAAAACTCCCTGAGTCAAACGCCCAGATTTTTTCTGAACTGACACCAAAATGCTGATAGCTGCCACGGCTTTCTACGTCTTCATGTTGCAAATGCAGTTTTACCAGCCAACCAGGCTGAATATAATAACCGGCAATGAAACTGGTTTTATGACTTGAGGATTTATTTAACCGTAAGTGTTCCAGTGACAAATGCCAATCATGTTCGGTTGACTGATAGATGCCGCCAATATTCCAAGCGTTTAGGGATTGTGGCTCATACCAAAAGGTTTGGTCTAAATCTGAACTCAAATAATTAATTGCCACTGAACTGCGCCGCCCAAATTGCTCCAAGGCAGCATAAGGCAGGTTTTGCTCAGTGCTATTTTCGCTTAGATAATAACGGTAACCCAAATTGTTACTGCTAAAACCATAATATTCATAGTTGTTATTAAAATGGCTAAAGGTGAGCTCTGAAGAAAATGGTTCTGCTGCAACGGCATTTACACAGACGAAAAGCGCAAAGGGTAAAACTAACTTCATTTAAAATCCTTATTAAACAATACAGTAAAAAAATTCATCATCTCAAGAGTTTGATGCAACAGCAGAAAGTGATGAATGTTGTAACCCAGGCTTTAGTCACAAAACGGCTGTGCCATAGGCTGGCATATTTGACTGCAATGTGTGGTAAGGTTCAATTAAAATTTACAAAATTAACATGCCAAGGCCTAAACTAAGCAAAAACACCGTTAGCACCAGAAAAATAATCGACCGGATGCCGGTTAAACGGCTAATACTGAGTGCCATGGTAAGCAAAATAAACAACGACACATCATTGATGACGATGACTGATATCAATGCAACGAGTTGCAGCTCGCTCCCCGCCAGCAAACCACCTTATAAATTCACTTCGGTCGTACCTTACAACCGGTGCTGCAGTTAATCAGCAGCCAGTAAAGTGGGCCTTTGTAGCTGATCCAACAGCACAATATGGCTGGCGATAACGGGTAACTGTTGCCAGCTGGCTAGTGTTAAGCGCTGAAACGGTAGCATAAATCGCGCTAGCTCTGTTTCAGTCATGCCGCGACCGCGTTGTTGCCACAGTTGTTGTTCTTGTTTGGCACGCCAGAGACAAACGCAGTCCCAGTCAGGTGCTTTAAGCCAGATTAGCGGTTTCATTAAGCGCCATAAGTCAGCATAAGCCCCTGCCAGCTGAGTGTTAACATACTGCCGCCAGTAACCCTCGCTATCTTGTGAAGCCTCCAGCTGATTTATCGCTTGCGTCAGTTCAGCCGTGGACTGCGGCAGAACCCCCAGACACCAGCCTTCAACAATTAATATATCCAGCTGTTGTGCCGGCAAGGGTGCAGCCGGTTCATCCAGGGCTTTATCGAAACGAGGCAGGGCAACTGCCTCGCCTGCCAGCACCGCGTGAGCATCACTAACAGCCTGCTGAATATTATGGGTGCCGGGCACACCACGCTGAGCCAGTAACGGATGAACCGTGTGCGCCAGTTGCTGGCGATGGGTTTTACTTAAATAATAGTCGTCCAGCGATACTGTTGCTGCTGTCATACCCTGCGAGCTGAGTAACTTTACCAGGGCGCTGGCTAAGGTACTTTTGCCAGTGCCCTGAGCGCCACTAATACCCACAACCGCAAGCCGCCCATTTATCAGGTCGGATTGCAGTTTATTGGCTAATCGGGCTAAGGTAGCCTGATACTGGCTGCCGCCAATAAAGTCAGCCATGCTGAATGTCCAAACACATAATAATAACGAGCCTCCTATGCTAAATGCCGCCGCTAAACCCCTGGTAAAACTGGTTGACCGTTACCTGCCGGATCCTTTTATCTTTGTGTTATTGCTAAGCATAGTGGTTTTTGCAGCCGCTGTAATATTTGAGCAGCAGTCACCGTTGCAGGTTTTACAAATTTGGGGCGATGGTTTCTGGGGGCTGCTGAGCTTTTCTATGCAGATGCTGCTGGTACTGGTTACCGGCTTTATGCTGGCCAGTACGCCACTGGTTAATGCCATACTGAACCGGTTGGCCGGACGGGCTAAATCGGCCGGGCAGGCTATTGTGCTGGTGACGGTGGTATCGTTAGCTGCCAGCTGGCTGAACTGGGGTTTTGGTTTAGTGGTAGGGGCGCTATTTGCCAAAGCACTGGCGCGCAAAGTTAAAGTTGATTATCGCTTACTGGTGGCGAGTGCTTACTCTGGTTTTATTGTCTGGCATGGTGGCCTGGCGGGTTCAATACCGCTTATTATCGCCACCCCTGGTCATTTTACTGAGTCAATTATCGGGGTTATCAGCACCAGCAGCACCATTTTTTCCGGTTTTAACCTGTTGTTGCTGGCAATACTGTTTGTCGCCATCCCACTGGTCAATTATCTGATGCTACCCAAGGCAGCCGACAGCATGTATGTCGACCCGGCCAAACTGCAACAGCACCCCTTGCCCGCTAGCGACACCGACAGGCCTGCAGATAAACTGGAAAATAGCCTGTTACTGGCGTTGCTGGTAGGTTTTGCCGGCCTTGGCTATTTAATTCAGTATTTTGTCAAAGGCGGCGGCCTGAACCTGAATATTGTCAATTTCCTGTTTTTATTTTTGGCCATTGTGCTGCATGGCACACCACGGCGCTTGCTGCACAGCCTGCAGCAGGCTATGCAGGGCGGCGCCGGCATTGTGATTCAGTTTCCGTTTTATGCCGGCATTATGGCCATGATGGTGCAGTCCGGGCTGGCACAAAGTCTGTCGCAGTGGTTTGTCAGCTTTGCTACTGCTGAAACCCTGGCGTTCTGGAGCTTTATCAGTGCCGGTATCGTCAATATTTTTGTGCCCTCGGGGGGCGGCCAGTGGGCAGTGCAGGCGCCGATTATGTTACCGGCCGCGCTGGAGTTAGGTGCCGATGTTAGCCGGGTTGCGATGGCAGTCGCGTGGGGCGATGCCTGGACTAACCTTATTCAGCCATTCTGGGCCTTGCCGGTACTGGCCATTGCCGGTTTAAAAGCCAAAGATATTATGGGGTTTTGTCTGCTGCAGCTGGTCGTTACCGGGGTAATCATCAGCCTGGTGCTGAGTTTTGCCTGACTATCAGCCTTAGTTACAGGCTCAGCTGACACCTGCCCCTAATTGTAACTGCTGCATCAATGCCGCCAGTGCCTGGGCGGCAGGCTGGGGGCTATTGCTAAGTGCGGCAAACACGCCCTGCTGATCGGCAACACTTCTGTGCTGGCCCAGCTTAAGCTTGCCGCTAAGCTCGGTAATAGTCACTTTTACCCCGACAATCCCAGCTGCCAGTTTTTGCTGATATGGATGCGGCATTTTCACCATCGCTGCGGCTACATCAGGCTCATACTTAGCCACCTGCTGTGCTAAATGCGCCATGGTTGTCGCATCATCCAGCAATTCTGCCTGGCCCAACACCTGCGCTACCGCGTAGTTCCAGGTGGGTACCGCTTGGTCGCTTTGGTACCAGCATGGCGAAATATAGGCGTGCGGGCCGCTAAACGTAATAAGCACCGGCTGCTGATTAAGTTGGCGCCAATGTGGGTTTTGCCTGGCAATATGGCCATAGAGCACGCCATGCTCCGCTGCATCGCGCTGTAATAACCACGGCAAATGGCTACAAAAGAACGGCGTACTGATCAGGCAGCCAAAACTATGCTGCGCAATAAAATCGTGCAGGCTGGCTTTATCCGGGAAGGCCATGTTGGGCGGACAATACAGCATAGGTTACTCCTTACGCTATTCTTTACGGCCAATAGCAAAGGCATTGGTCAGCGGGCTAAAACCCTGTTGCGGGTAATAAGCCATCGCCGTGGGCACACTTAGCAGCAGCTGTTGCACCTGTGGCCCAGTAACCCGCTGCACTTCTGCCAGCAGCCTGGCACCTATGCCCTGTTGCTGCCAGGCTTTATCCACCAGTAAATCAGCGATATACACCACGAAGCTATAATCGGTAAGGCAGCGGGCCAGCCCGACCAGTTTGCCCTGGTGGCGCGCCGTTATAATTAAGTTAGCGTGCTGCAACATGCGCTGCATCCGCTCTGGCTGATCGGTCGGCCGCTTTATGCCCGACGCGATATATAAAGTGATGGCTTCATCAGTTTTAAGATCTGTTTCAGTGGCAAACTGTAATGGCATAGCGCTATCTCCTGTACGGATTTGTTCTATTGTGTTTAGCGCTATTGCACCGTTAAACTGGCTTGATATAAATAACCAGTTTTTGTAAATGGAGCATACCAGTTGAGCAGAGAGGCTAGCCTTTGCCGCGCCTGAATACCGATGCGCTGCTGTTAAGCGGCAGCGGCGGGCTGTATCAGCAGCTGTACCTGAGCGTGCGCCAATTATTGCTCAGTGGCCGCTGGCCCGCTGGCGCCTTGCTGCCATCAGAGCGGCAACTGGCCGCCGATCTGGCCCTTAGCCGCAGCACGGTGCAACAGGCATTGCAGCAACTGGTTGCAGAAGGATATCTTGAGGCGCAGCAGGGGCGGGGCTATCAGATTGTTCAGGCCTTGCCAGACGGCTTTTTTGCCGCCAGCGATACCTCAGTGGCAGCAAGCACCAACTTACCGACGCAGGATTATGGTTTAACGGCCAAAGCAACGGGCTATAGCGGCCGCTTGCAGCCGGGTGTAGCCAATGTACAGCACTTTCCATTCCGAATATGGCAACAACTGCTGCAACGCCACGCTAACCGCACGGTGTTATGCGGTATGGCCGATCCGCTGGGCTATCTGCCACTTCGCCAGGCGCTGGTGCAGTATCTGCGCCAGTCACGACAACTGGTCTGTGATGAAAACACCGTATTGATCACGGCTGGTGCACAGCAGGCGCTATTTATCGCCGCCAAACTTGTTGGCCGTAGCGGCCAGCAAGTATTGATGGAATCACCAGGCTACCCCAGATTAAAACAGGCGCTGCAACTGGCAGAGCTGGATATTGCTTATCTGCCGGCAGCCGGTACCGCCGGAATAGATCCAACAGCACTGCCGTTACAGAGCAATGCCAAAGCGCTGTTTTTAACGCCATCACATCAATATCCTTGTGGTGGCATTTTGCCGCTCAGTCAGCGCATGGCTTTATTACAATGGGCCCGCACCGAGCAATGCTGGCTGGTTGAGGATGACTACGACAGCGAGTTTCAGTACCGGCACCGGCCGGTTGCCAGCTTACAGGGATTAGCTGACGGTAAAGGCGTACTGTTTGCCGGCTCATTCAGTAAAACCCTGTTTCCGGCGCTGCGCCTGGGCTACCTGGTGCTGCCGGCAGAACTGGTTGGCACAGCCAGCGCCATTTTGCAGGCACTGCACGGCGATGTTCCGTTGCTGCCGCAAGCGGTATTGGCCGACTTTATCAGCGAAGGCCACTTTAACCGCCACCTGCGTAAAATGCGCCGCTGTTATCAGCAGCAAAAACTGCTGGCTGTGCAATTGCTGCAACAGCATTTTCCAACCGGCAGCATACTGGCCCAGGACGCCGGCCTGCACTTAACCCTGCTACTGCCGGGGCTCACCGACGATGTGGCACTGTGCCAGCACCTGAACCAGCACGGCTTTAAACTGCAGCCATTCAGCCGCTACTGCTTTTTAAATGAGCCAGAACGCGGTTTAGTGATTGGTATTGCCGATGCTGATGAAGCCTTTTTGTTAAAGCTGATCAGTTTGCTAAAAGCTGCCCTGAACGGCGCAGATCCGGAGACTACACAAGCGCAGACTTGTTCCTGAAATAATATTTAACATCACAGATGATAACGGTATTGATAATCGTTATCATTACTGTATGATCATCGCCAATTTCGGAGGTGAGTATGCAGTTAACCATGAATAAATTAAAACTGGCCATCGCGGTCCAGCTGGCTTGTCTGCCAACAGCGACTTTTGCTGCAGTAGCAGAAAATGACAATGAGAAAACCATTGAAACCATTACCGTGCGTGGTCAGTACACGGTAAACGAAACCATTGATACTGCCACTGGCCTTGGCCTGACGTTACTGGAAACCCCGCAGTCAGTCAGTGTGATGACAGCGCAGCGGATTAAAGATTTAGATATCAGTTCAATTGCGGATGCGGTAACGCAAACGCCGGGGTTGACATCTAAATCCTTTGACAGCACCCGCAATACCTTCAGTGCCCGCGGTTTTGATATCGATAAATTTCAGCTGGACGGTGTGCCGCTGGCCTGGAGTTTAGCTGGCGATTCCGGTGAAACCATTACCGATGTTGTCATTTATGAGCGGATAGAAGTAGTACGCGGTGCCACCGGCCTGCTGACCGGCGTGGGCGAGCCGTCAGCTTCAATTAATCTGGTACGCAAGCATGCCAATGCCCGCGAATTAAGTGGCAGCGTCGAAGGCGGTATTGGCAGTTGGAATCAGCGTCATATCACTGCTGATATCAGCACACCACTCACTAGCGACGGCAATATCCGGGCCCGGCTGGTAGCGAAGAAAGAGCACAGCGACAGCTTCCGCGATTTAGCAAAAGAAGATAAAACCGTCTTGTACGGGGTAGTGGATGCCGATTTTGAGCATGGCATCTCGCTTAGCCTTGGCAGCAGCTATCAGGATAACAACCCGACGGCCTCTACCTGGGGTGCCTTGCCGCCGTTATTCAGTGACGACACGCCAACTAACTGGGACCGTGCAACTACCACCGCTGCCAACTGGACCCGCTGGGATTCGACCAGCAAAAACCACTTTGTCAGCCTGTTAAAGCAGTTCAATAACGGCTGGCAGCTAAAAGCCAACTACAACCATAACAAGAATACCGCTGACACCCGCCTGCTGTACATTTATGGTGCCGCTGATATCGATACTGGTGAAGGCCTGATTGCCTGGCCATACAACAGTGAAGGCTTCAGCAAGCAGGATAGCCTGGATATCCAACTACAGGGCAGTTACAGCTTGCTGGGTCGTGAACACGAACTGGTACTGGGCGCCTTGCACAGTAAACAGCAGTCAGAAGTACTGGTGTATGCTGCATTAGAATGGCCTGGCACCGGTAATTTCTATAACTGGGACGGCAGTGTCGCCGAACCCGGCTGGGCAGCCACCCCGACTAAAGATGTCGATTTAGATACTGAGCAGCACGGCTTATATGCCGCAACCCGCGTTGCCATAACTGAACAGCTGAAACTGATTGCCGGTGGCCGTTACACTGACTGGCAACGTTCCGGCACCAACTATGGCGCAGTACAGGATTTTGGCGACGACCAGTTTGTCCCTTATGTTGGCCTGACGTATCAGTTAACCGATAACCATATGTTATACGCCAGCCACACCGAAATTTTCAGCCCGCAAAATGCTTATGATCGCAACGGCGATTTTCTGGATGCGGTGATTGGCAGTAATCAGGAACTTGGCCTGAAAAGCAGTTATCTGGACGGTGCAGTGCAAACGGCGCTGGCGCTATTCCGGATTGAGCAGGATAATTTAGCTCAGGCCGATGCCGCGTATAATGACCCGGAGAATAATTTTTTCCCGTCGTTTGCCGCCAAAGGCGCCACCAGTGAAGGCTTTGAACTGGAAGTTATAGGCCGGGTTAATGACAGCTGGAATATCAGTGCCGGCTATTCGCAGTTTACAGCTGAAGCCAGTAACGGTGCAGATATCAATGTTAACCATCCCCGTAAAAAACTTAACCTGTTCACCACCTACCAGTTTTTCGATGCGCTGGCTGGCTTAACTGTGGGCGCAGGCGTCAGTTGGGAGAGTGAATCGTACAGTGATGTGCTGCCGCTGTTACTGAGCGATCAAACCTATCAGATAAAACAGGACAGCTTTATGCTGGCCAGCCTGATGGCCCGCTACGACATTAACGCGCAATTCTCGGTACAATTGAACGTGCATAACCTGTTTGATGAAACCTATTACAACGGTTTAACCCAACAATATAACTATGGCGCACCACGTAACTTCAGCCTCGGCGTAACCTGGTCGTTTTAAATAAAAAGCTGACAATAAAAACGGCCGCGTCTGCGTAATGCCGATCAGATAAGAGTTTTTCAGATCGGTTGACCGATCCAAGGGCTGGTATATAAAGGCTTACAGAATAAACCCTGTAGGCCTTTTTTATGCACATTAGCCAAGCTCTTGAGACCGTTTTAGTAAACAGCCATACCATTAGTTTCGACAGTCTGTCGGATGTTCTAGACCCTGCACTTATTGAGACAGGACTTGGTATTGCAGGCGTATCAACCATCCGGACCCGTCGGCTGCCTATGGAGCAAATGGTATGGGCCGTATTGGGAATGGCTCTGTT
>NZ_KB907733.1 GCF_000382165.1 Arsukibacterium perlucidum DSM 18276
TGTTCTTGGCATGATGGGTTGTCATGGTTAGTTTTTGGCGAAAGTAATTATACCAGCCCATCATGCTGTCTAATAATCCATCACGAAAGATCAACAAGCCCTAATAGTTCTGTAATGATTCAAGCAGCTTAAAGGCTCCGCAGCGCGGGGCCTTTTTGTATTTACGATGTTAAGTCTCCTCCCGAATTTTCTATTCAGGTTAATTTATACGGCCCAGTGTTAATTTGCTGTTTTTTATGCTAAACCATGGTTGCAATCAAAGCTGTATCACGCAACGAAAATAACAATAAGGAAGCATATGAACACGTTATTTAAATATTCCCTCTGTGCGCTGGCAGTAAACTCCCTGATTTATAGTGGGATGAGTACAGCTCAGCAGAATAGTGAGCAAGCTACTTCTGAGCAGGTTGAAAGAATAGAAGTTACTGGTTCCCGCATTAAACGGAATGATATGGAAGGCGCTGCGCCAATTGATGTCATTAGCCGGGATGACATTGCCAAGTCGGGTTTCGCAAATTTGCAGCAACTGTTGGAGAGAACCCCAGTTGCCGGTACAGGCACCTTCTCTACCCGCGGTAATAATCAGGATTCTACCGCCAATGGTGGGGCTGCCATTAGTTTGCGTGGCTTTGGATCTGATGCAACGCTGGTGCTAATCAACGGTCGTCGGGTAGCTGTCAGCGCTTTTGCAGAAAACATTGCCAACTCTTTTGTTGATATTAACTCTATACCGGTTGCCGCCATTGAACGCATTGAAATTCTGAAGGATGGTGCGTCAGCTGTTTACGGTTCAGATGCTGTCGCTGGCGTTGTTAACATTATTTTGCGCAAAGATTTTGATGGCGCTGAGCTGAGTGTTAGTCATGGTGGTACTACCGGTCCATCTTATGATGAAACATCGGCAAGTTTAGTCTGGGGCACTGAAACAGATGACGCAAATGCCACCCTTATTCTTGATTACTTTAAAAATACTGTGATTACCGGGGCAGAGATGGGCCGGTTCGGTACCGCTAACCAGGCGCCATATGGCGGAAATGATTTCCGTTCATCGCGCGGTTTTCCTGGTAATTTTATTGTAAATGGCGAAACCCGAATTGATCCGGGCTGCCCGGCAGGTCAGGCATTTGGCCAAACCTGTGTATTTGACTATGGTCCTTTTGGCATGGTTGTGCCTGAAGCTGAAAGGGTTGGTGCAATTTTTCAGGGCAGTCAGCAATTTACTACTGACTTACAGGGTTATGTCGAGCTGGCTGTGCAACATAACCGTTCGCAGGCTTCCGGAGCTGCGACCCCGCTAGACGGTGATGCCGGTTTGACTGTGCCTGGATCTCACCCAAACAACCCTTTTGATGAAGACATCGCAATAAACCGTTTCCGTACAGTAGATGCCGGGCCACGAGTCTGGGATATAGAATCTGATTCATTAAGGCTGGTGGTGGGATTGCGCGGTCAGTTGCAAAACTGGGACTGGGATGTCTCTGCTCAGAAAGGCCGTAGTGAGTCTATGCAGACCGGCAGTAAGCAGCAAGGCTGGGTAAGAACTGACTTCCTGCAAGAACAAATTAATCTTGGTAATTATAATCCGTTTGGTGGCGTGTACAACTCGCCAGAGGTGATTGACGCGATAACCACGTCATTGGTTCGTCGGGGCGAGTCGCATATTACTGCATATGACGCCAGCATTAGTGGTGAAGCCTTTGCACTGGGCGACCAGATGGTTTCACTAGCTGCCGGTTTGGAGTACCGCGAAGAAGATGCGTTTGATCAACCTGATGACCAATTCCAACGAGGTCTTATATTTGGTACCGAGTCTGTTTCTGCCCAGGCCCAGCGGGATCAATATGCAGCATATGTTGAGTTACTTATTCCGATTGATGACACGCTGGAGTTCACCGTCGCGGGCCGATACGACCACTACAGTGATTTTGGATCTACCACAAACCCGCAATTCACCATGAAATGGCGACCAATGGATAATTTTACGTTGCGCGCATCATTTGGTCAGGGTTTCCGGGCGCCTTCTCTGGCTCAAATCGGTCTGGGGCCATCTCAGGAGTCGGTATTTTTTACCGATACATTTCGCTGTCCAACAGCTGACCCGACTAACCCGGCGTGTGCGGCTACTGACTACACTATAGTCTTTGTTGGCAGTGAGGGCCTGCAGCCAGAAGAGTCAGAAACCTTTAACATAGGGGCGGTATGGCAGGTTAATGATGAGTTTGATATCACGGTAGATATCTGGAGCATTACTCAGGACAACAAAATTGATAAGAATGATTTTGAGAATGTGTATAACGCCGAGTGTAATAATCAGAACAGTACTGTATGTGTTCGTTTAGATCCTTTGCCAGGTCAAACTCTGGGTGAACTATCACGTCTTTTTAACAGTTACGTTAATGTCAGTTCGCAGGAAGCGACAGGACTTGATCTTTCTACATCATACCGATTAGCTTTGCAGGATATGGGGCAGGTCCGTTTTAATCTGGATTGGTCATTCATCAGTAAATTTGAAAAGAACGGTATCGACTACGCCGGAGAATATAACTACCCGCAACACCGCTGGTTAGCAGCTGCCGACTGGAGCCATGGGGACTGGGGTGTTGTTACCAGCCTTAGTTACATTGGTGAGTTTGAAGACTATGCCGCGCCAAGTGAAGTTGAAAGCACGTCAACTCGTTCGATTAGTGCACAAATGCTATTGGATGTGCAGCTTCGTTACAATCTGAACGACAAAACGCAACTTGTGCTGGGAATGAATAATGCAATGGATGAAGATCCGCCGTTTGCAATTGGCGATGGTGATGCCGACCTGTATGGTTATGTATCACGTGTTCATAACCCTCGCGGTCAGTTTGTTTACGGCAAGGTCAGCTATCGTTTTTAGTTGTAACTAAAGGTTTAATAACAAAAATAAAAACAGCGCTATAACGCGCTGTTTTCTTGTCAGTTTGCTATCGGTGAATTCTATTCAACAATAGGCTCTATATGAATTTCGACCCGGCGGTTTTGCGCCCGGTTGGCATCAGAGGTATTGGCTACTGCCGGATAGTTAGGACCATAACCCTGGGTCTCCAGTCGGATAGATTGCACGTTTTGGGCCATTAAGTAGTTTTTAACTGCATCAGCGCGGGCCATCGACAGATTCATATTGTATTGGTATGGTCCGGTATCATCAGTATGGCCGGCGATAACCAACATAGTCTTTTCATAATCGCGCAGTACTTTGGCAATATCATTAAATACCGGATACAAATTAGATTTAATATCAGAGCGGTTAATATCAAAAGTAAGCTGGGCCGGAATATCCAGTTTTAATATGTCGCCATCCCGGATAACTTTTACCCCAGAGCCGCTAAGCTCTTCCCGCATGGCCTTTTCCTGATTGTCCATGTAGCTGCCAACAGCTGCACCAGCTAAAGCGCCAACAGCAGCTCCAATCACTAAACGCTTATCTTTATGATTGCCGGTAGCTTTACCGGCAATGGCTCCGGCTACAGCACCAATAGCTGCCCCTCTGGTAGCGTTAGACTGATTAGCACAACCCGCTAATACCAAGCTGGCAACGAGGGTAGTAACTGCAAAAGACATCAATTTCATAACATACTCCTTAGAATTATGAAACGAGCATAACACTGTTCTCTGAATTGCTGCTGAACTTAATAAATTACTCAAGTGTTAGTGAATTCTTTACACTCTTCTAAAAAGATATCATGTAGATTTAATGTAAATAGAATTCCCTTTCGCAGGTTTTTTGGGTAAGGTAACCGGGTTTTGGGTAGCAAGAATGGCTGCCCGCAGTTTAAAACAATCAGGACATACAGTAATGATAATTATAATTCGTTGTTTTTGTTTGTTATTAGGTTTGGGGTTAACTCAGGCAGCGCATGCCAGCGTGTTTAAATGCACTGCAGCAGATGGCAGTGTGGTATTTCAGGGATCGGCTTGTATCACTGGTGACGAAGCGCAAATTGATATGCTGTTCGGCGAACAGAAAAAGCACGAGCCTATGGCAATGCTCGATGGTAGCTGGTGTGAACTGGGTACTTCCAAAGTGCTGGACGGTACCGTATACCGGGATGAGACGTTTAGCAAAACCTGGGTGTTTGCTGAAAATCGGATGACCCAGCATATTCAGCAAGGGCAGCGCCAGGACACGTTTAATTACAATATCCGGCAACGGACGGGCAATTTTGTTATTGACCATCCCGCTTTTGGCAGTGGCCAGGTTAGCTGGCACGTTCGACGTCATAACGAGCGCGAGCTGGTTATTGCGGCTTACGGCAACTTTACCCATCTGACTGCCGGCGAATGTGACGTGGCGATGGCTCGGAATTAAAAATTTATAGACATATAGACGCCTAAATCGTAAGCTGCTGCCATCATTCAGCGGGAGTATGTTATGGCTTTTACGTCCTGGCGTCGTATCGTTATTAAAGTAGGCAGTGCGTTAATTGCCCCGTCAGCACATGGCTGCTCTACCCGCTACCTGTTAACAATTGCCCGCTTTATTGCCGAGTGCCGGTTAGCTGGAAAGGAAGTGGTACTGGTGTCCTCAGGCAGTGTCGCTGCGGGGCGCAACGCCATCACTGCTAAGCAGCAGCCATTACCAATTAATGTTAAACAAGCTATGGCCGCCGTAGGGCAAAGCCGGATGATGGCCAGCTGGAGCCAGCTGTTTGACTTTGACTGTGCCCAAATCCTGCTGACTCATGACGACCTGCAAGACCGCCGCCGTTATCTGAACATCGACAATACCCTGCGTACCCTGCTGGCAAATCAGGTTTTACCCATTGTTAATGAGAACGATTCGGTGGCAACAGCGGAGCTGAAAGTGGGTGACAACGACAACTTAGCCGCTTTAGTGGCGATAGTTGTCGATGCCGATGTGCTGCTAATCTGTTCTGACATTGATGGTTTATATACGGCCAACCCCAGGCTGGAACCGAACGCCCAACATATTGCTGAAGTGGCTCAGGTAACCAGTGCCATATACGCCATGGCTGGCGGCAGTCACCATGCCATTGGCACCGGTGGCATGCAGACCAAAATTCAGGCGGCAGACAAAGCCACTAAAGCGGGTATTGACACTCTAATCATCAATGGCCAGGATGCTGGTAGCTTCGAACGCTTGCTGGCTGGCTTAACAGCGGGAACCCGCTTTGTCCGGCAGCAAGACCGGTTGAGTGCGAAAAAACACTGGTTATTAAATACCTTGAAGCAGCAGGGCGTGGTTGAGGTTGATGCTGGCGCTTGTATTGCTTTACAGCAAAATGGCGCTTCATTGCTTGCCAGTGGTATTGTCAGTAGCAGCGGCAATTTTGATAAGGGCGATGCAGTACTGATTACCGGCGCTTTGCAACAGCCCCTTGCTAAAGGGATTAGTCAGTACAGTTCGCAGGAACTGGCCAAAATTAAGGGCTTGCATAGCAAAGACATCGCTGCAGTGCTTGGTTACTGTCCCAGTGAAGTAGTGGTACACCGAAACGATTTAGTATTGCTTAACAGCTAGTGCTCGCTGTAACGTGGTTATCAGATATGCTGCTACTTAAATAAGTTAAGGAATACTGATGAAGCTGGCGATAGTGGGGGGAGGCATTAATGGCTTATCCAGTGCCTGGCAATTAGCACTGGCCGGTCACCAGGTCACATTGTTTGAACGTGACACCTTAATGGCGGCAACCAGCAGCGCATCTTCTAAGCTGTTGCATGGTGGTTTGCGCTATCTGGAGCAGGGCGAGTTCCGACTGGTGCGTGAAGCGTTGCAGGAGCGGCGCTGGTGGTTGAAGAAAGCCCCGCAGCTTACCAGGCGTCTGCCCATTCTTTACCCTATTTACCGCGATTCCCGTCGACCCCGCTGGCAACTTAAAATTGGCTTATGGCTGTATGATACTTTTGCCGGTCGCAAAGGTATTGGCCGCCATCGCTGGCTCACACCGCAACAGACATTGCGCTGTTCACCTCATTTAGCCGCCGCAGGATTAACCGGCGCTTATCTGTTTTTCGATGGCCAGATGGATGACCGGAAACTGGGGTTGTGGATGGCGCAGCAATGCACTAAAGCCGGGGTGCAACTGGTTGAGCATAGCCCGGTACTAAAAGTAACTGCTGAGGGCAGGGTATTACTTAGCAGCGGCTGGCAGCAATTTGACCGGGTGGTAAACGTTGCCGGGCCCTGGAGCCAGCAATTATTGCAGCAATCAGGCTTACCCCAGCAAGCGCTGGATTTAGTGCGCGGCAGCCATTTACTGTTACCGCCAATCAGTCGTTACGGTCATATGCTGGAAGTGCCGGGTGAAGCGCGCATCGTTTTCGTATTGCCTTATCAGTGTAATACCCTACTTGGTACCACAGAAGTCAGGCAGCAACTGGATGAGGCTATCAAGTGCTCTGCCGCTGAGCGTGAGTATTTACTGAACCTATATAACCATTACTTTCAACCGTCAGCCGACAGTTCCACTGTGCTGGCCGATTTTGCCGGAGTGCGGCCGCTACTCGCTGGCAGTGCCAATGCCAGCAAAGCCAGTCGTGAGTACCAGCTTAACTGGCAAGGCCAGCTGTTGACCGTATCGGGTGGCAAATGGACCACCGCCCGGGCGCTGGGAAAACAGGTTAGCCAGGCGGTTGCCAGCAATTAAAGAGCGTAGCAAACGGCGATAAAAACTCGCTTTGTCATATAAAATCAGTATTATTTTCAATAATTAAATTTACTGACAGGGGTCAGGATGTTTTCAGCTTTTAATAAAATGGCCGTAAAACAACAGTTTGTATTGGTGCTGGTGTTATTGATTTTGCTTAGTTCAGTGTTGAGTGGCGTGCTGGCGTATCGCCAGTCCAAGCAACTGGTACTCGACCGGATGCTGCAACATGAAATGCCGGCAGTGGTGCGGCAGGTTAGCCAGACGCTGGAAGGGCAAATCGTTCAGATGACCACAGCCACCCAGCAACTGGCAGAAAACCCATATATTTTACGTTGGGCTGAACAGGGCTTTGCGGCAGAAGGCGAAGCGTTATTGCTGCAGCAAATTAATCAGGTGAAGCAGCAACTTGGGCTGGATGCAGCGTCGTGGGCCGATCGGCAAACTGGCCGCTACTGGAAATTTGACGGCTTTTTAAGGGTATTGAACCCTGAGCAAGACGGCTGGTTTTTTGCTTTTCGTGATTCTGGTGCGGCGACTAATGTCAGCCTGTACACTGAGCCTGATGGACAGGTACTGATGTTTGTTAACTATCAGCAACTTAATGGCCGTGGGCTTTCCGGTATTGCTGTGTCTCTGGATCAGATGGTGGAGTTTCTGAAAAGTATCCGTATTGCTGACAGCGGTCTGGCTTATCTGGCCGATCGCGATGGCAATATTGCCATTCATCCCGAAAGCAGCTTGATTGGCAAACAAACCATGGCAGAGCTATATG
The DNA here is from genome assembly GCF_000382165.1 of Arsukibacterium perlucidum DSM 18276. Lineage (GTDB taxonomy): Bacteria > Pseudomonadota > Gammaproteobacteria > Enterobacterales > Alteromonadaceae > Alishewanella > Alishewanella perlucidum. The sequence continues at coordinate 7,411 of NZ_KB907733.1, forward strand.
GCAACGAGGTGGCGCAGCGACTGGCAGACGACAATCGTTTGCGCAGCGAGATCACCGACGACTTATTGCTGGTTAGCGTGCCTGTGGCAGGAACCATCTGGTCAGTTGTTGCCCAGGTGCCACTGGCTGAAGTGTTAGCGCCGGTAAAAAAGCTACGCACAACTTTAATTATCACCGGCCTGGTGGCGACCTTGCTGGCTGGTTTACTGGCATGGTTGCTGGCGGGCTCGTTAACCCGTCGTTTGCATTCTGTTGCTGAAACTCTGGCAGATATCGGTGACGGTGATGGTGATTTACGGCAACGGTTGCCAGCCGACGGTGCGTTGGAAGTCAGGCAGATCGGCAGTGGTTTTAACAACTTTGTGGCGAAAATCCATGGCCTGATCACCCAGCTGCATCAGCAAAGTGAACAATTACAGCAGTCAGCTACTCAGGTCAATGACAGCGCCAGCCAGAATCGCGATCTGGCACAGGAGCAGCGCGACAGACTTAATGGCATCGCCACGGCAATAGAGCAGTTGACAGCCACTATCAGTACGGTAGCGGGCAATGCGGCTAAGGCGGCAGATACAGCCGAACATACCAACGAGAATGCCAGCCGCGGCCTGACGGTAATAAGTGATACCAGTCAGAGCCTGCAGCAGCTTACCCGCGAAGTAGATCATATTGCTGCGGTGGTTAGTACCCTTGCCAAGAACAGCGATAAAATCGGCGGCATCCTTAATGTTATCCGGGCTATTTCGGAGCAAACCAACTTACTGGCATTAAACGCGGCCATTGAAGCGGCACGTGCTGGCGAGCATGGTCGCGGTTTTGCGGTCGTGGCAGATGAGGTGCGGCAACTAGCCCAGCGAGCCGCCAGCGCCACCGACGAAATTCAGCAAATGATCAACCAATTGCAAACGGAATCGCAGCAGGCAGTGGGTGCTGCTGAGCAGGGTAAACAGCAGGCCAGCCGCAGTGCCCAGGCCATGCTGGAGGCTACCGCTGAACTACAACATATCGTGGACGGCATCCGGGAGCTGGATCAGCTGAACCGGCAAGTGGCAACGGCTACCGATGAGCAGGCCGCGGTGGTACAGCATTTAGGACAAAGCGTACACAGTGTGGCGCAACTGGTTGACGACAGTACCGGCTCAGCCACTAAGCTGGCTGATTTCAGTGTGCGGTTGCGTCAGTTATCTGGTGAGTTAAACCGGCTGATCGACCGGTTTATCGTCTAGCCGGTTTATAAGGTAATGGCCAGGATTTTTGAGCGACGTTGATAGTTATACAGCTGTTTTTTCTGGCTGGGTAAATCATCCACGGTAACCAGCTCAAAGCCCTGCTCTAAAAACCAGTGGATGCTGCGGGTAGTCAGGGCAAATACCTTATCATAGCGGCGCTGGCGGGCCTGCTGAATAATGTGCTTTAACAGCAGGCTACCCCGGTCTGCATCCCGGTAATCGGGGTGAACCGCTAAACAGGCAAATTCGCCGACATTTTCATCGATAAAGGGATATAAAGCGGCGCAGCCAATCACCAGGCCATCGCGTTCAATTAAGGTAAAGTAGTCAATTTCCATTTCCAGCTGCTCACGTGAGCGGCGTACCAGCAAGCCTTGCTGCTCCAGCGGCCGGATCAAATCTAAAATACCGCCAATGTCGCTGATAGTGGCCCGGCGTAACTTTTCAGCCGACTCGGTTACAATCTGAGTACCGATACCATCGCGGGAGAACAGCTCCTGCAGCAGGGCGCCGTCTTCATCGTAGCTGACTAAATGGCAGCGTGGCACGCCGGCCCGGGTTGCCATAATGGCCGCATGTAAAAATGCCAGGGTACCCGGACAGGCCTCGGTGTTTTCAGACAAATTATCCAGAATCGTTTCGGCTTCATTCGGCATTAATTCGGCAATAATATCTCCGGCTTCATCGGTAATACCGCCTACTTCACTGAAGCCAATCATTTTATCGGCTTTCAGTTTTATTGCGACCTGAGTGGCAATATCTTCAGCAGTCAGGTTAAAACTTTCGCCGGTTACTGAGGCAGCGATGGGCCCCATTAGTACTATGCCGTTATTATCTAACTGGCGGCGGATACCGGCCGCATCAATCCGCCGCACCCGGCCGCTGTGGTGATAATCAATGCCCTCATCCACCCCCAATGGCTGGGCAATAACAAAATTACCGCTAACCACGTTAATTTGCGCGCCCTGCATTGGTGTATTGCTCAAACTCATCGATAGTCTGGCAGTAATGTCCAGCTGTAAGGCGCCGGCTACCTGCTTAATTAATCTAAAAGAGTCATCGTCAGTCACCCGCACCCGGTTGTGATAGGTAGGCTCCAGCCCGGCCAGGCCCAACGCCTGATTAATTTGCGGCCGGGCACCATACACCAGTACAATTTTAATTCCCAGGCTGTTGAGCAGGGCTATATCATTAATAATGCTACGAAAACCCGGCTGGGTAATCGCTTCTCCGCCGAGCATCACCACAAAGGTTTTACCACGGTGAGCATTAACATAGGGGGCAGATTGGCGAAAACCGGAGACAAGTTCAGTAGTACGCACGGGTAAGAGGCTTCCTTTTGCTAAGACATTAACGGTGTAAGCTATAAAGATGGCAGTAAGATGACAAAATGCCAACTTTGGCTACCGCAACGTCGGCATTTTATGTGAATTGTGGGTTAATATCCACTTTTTGAGCATATTTATTCTTTTCGCTGTCGGGGTAGTGTTGCCAGCGAAGGGAATGACTGGCAAAGCTGCGGCAGAAGTTTTGCAAAAGAAGGAGACAGACGTAGCGTTTAACTGACAACAGGCTGCGGCCTGTTGTCATATTGTTAGTCTTTTATTTATTTATATTTTTTATGTAAAAGTAGTTGTTTTTTTATATTAAAGAGTTATTTTAGTCGCGCTTATTTTGGCAAGGAGGCCATGATAAATTCCTATCTTAATCCTGCCAGTATCTGCATTTTTCATAACTAAAAAAATATATCTCAGGTGAAGTTAATGATAAAAAAACTAATTATATTGATTCCGGCCCTATTATTTATGTCTGGCTGTGCTCATCAAATTCAATTGAATCCAAAAATGGACCAATTCACTGAGTCAGCTAATAAATCTGATGCAGTGGTAGGTTACTACATATCAGCAGCCGATAAAGTTAAGCAGGTTAAAACCCCTGGCGGCGGTGGTGATAAAGTCAGTTATGCACCTTATAAAGACACGGAATCTGTTCTGTACACCGTGCTTAATAATAAATTTAAAGATGTTTTTCCTTTAACAACCTTAGGTGATGAAAGCTTTATCGCCAGCAACGATATTAAACTTGTTTTTGTGCCAAAACTAATCACCAACTCCAAATCCAGTAGTCTGTTTACCTGGCCACCTACCAGTTTTACAGTAAAGCTTACTGTAAATGCGCTGAATGCTGATGGTAATACAGTATGGAGTAAGACAGTGGAAAGCGAGGGTGCTGCAGAGTTTGATGAGTTTAAGGCAGATTTTTCGCTGGCTGCTCGGAGGGCAACTGAAGCTGCATTCTTAAAAATGGCTGCTGAACTGGAAAAAGCTGATTTTGATGATTTGGTTAGTTCAGGAGTAACACTGTGATTATTTTACGTACTTTGGTGCTATTGCTGGTTATCACCGTTAGTGGTTGCAGTATGTACACCCCCCCCTATGCCACGTCTATCGATAACAACCAGCTTATTAAGCGCTCAGGCATTCAGCCACTTTCGGTAGGAACTTTCGCCACAGATAAAAAACTTAATAAAATATCATTGCGTGGTTCACCGATGCGTTCATCTGTGGGGGCAGGTTATGGTGAATATTTAAGTGATGCACTGACTCAGGAATTGAAACTGGCCAAACTATGGTCGGCAGTTTCCACTAACGAGGTTAGTGGTGAGATACTGGAAAACGATATCGACATTTCGGGTTTTTCAAAAGGTGATGGCGTTATCAGCGTAAAGTTCATGGTTAAGTCGAATGATGTCATAGTATTTGATAAGGTAGTCTCAGCTAAAACGGACATTGAGTCATCATTTATCGGTGCTATAGCCATTCCAAATGGTCAGGCAAATTATGCGGTATTAATACAGGAACTGATAAAAAATCTGTTTTCTGACCAGGATTTTATTAACGCGTTGCAGTAAGTTGGCGAACCAGACTAGCCGCCAAACATAAAAGCCAACATAAGATGTTGGCTTTTAATTTTTGATTGAATATTAAGATGGCAGCTTATTAATCCAGAATAATATGTGGCAAAAAGCGCGAGCTGTCTTTAGTGATCAGGCTATTGTCTTCGCGGACACAAATGCCGGCTGCACTGTCGCCAACAACCCAACTACCTATCAGGGTATAGTTGTCGCCAAATTTTGGCAGTGGCGCTAACGCCTGGCGGATATAGCCACTGTCGGTGTAGGGGCCGTCTTCGCTCAAACGCTGACCATTGGCAGTAACCAGTTCAATATTGGCACCCTCGCGCGAAAACAATGGCTTTTTCACCCAACCGGCTTCTACCGGCTGCTTATCGGCAAAAAAGGCCGGCAATAAATTGGGGTGGCCCTGATACTTTTGCCATAACAGCGGTAAAATACCTTTGTTTGACAGTAGCAGTTTCCAGCCCGGTTCCAGCCACTGAGTTTTGCTGGTCAGAATGGTGCCGGCAAACTCTTCCTGCAGCATAAACTCCCACGGATACAGCTTAAACAAGCCATTGATCGGAAAACCATCAGTATCCACTAACTGGCCGTCAATATCACCCAGTTGCTCCAGCTGAATGTAGCGGCAATTCAGACCGGCCTGTAACGCAATGTCCATCAGGTAGTCGACAGTACCTTTATCTTCGATGCTTGCAGTGACACTGCTAAAGTAAAAAGGCTGGGCCAATGGTAGCTGAGCAAAAGCTTGTTCCAGCTTATCCTGCAGGGAATTAAACTGATCGGCGCCCTGTGGTAGTTGGCCGCGCATTAGCTGATCTTCGAGCCATACCCACTGGAAAAAACCGGTTTCAAATAGCGAAGTCGGGGTGTCGTAGTTCAGCTCCAGTAACTTCGCCGGGCCATTGCCATCGTAACTGAAGTCCATCCTGCCATATAAATGAGGCTCACCGCTGCGCCAGCTGGCGGCAATGTAATCCCAGAACCGCTCTGGAATAGCCAGCTGCTGCAGCAGTTGCTCGCTGGCCAGAATATCGGGTACCAGATCTAATGCCATCTGGTGCAGTTCTTCAGTTGGCGTTTCCAGGTTCTGCTCAATTTGCTGCAGGCTGAACTGATAATAGGCGCTTTCATCCCAGTAGGGTTCATTGTCGATAGTATGAAATGCAAAACCGACACTGTTGGCAAAGTCCTGCCAGCCTGGCCGGGGCGCGATAGCATGCCGTTTCATTGCTGTTAGCCTCCGTAACTGCGGTTGGCGCTGCGCTGTGCTGCCTGAGCGCCAAAGCCACCACGCCGGGCCAGAGTTGCCGGTTTAGGCTGCACAGCTGAGGGCCGGATAGTGGTAGTACCAGGCTGACTGGCTACTGCGGTGTTAGTGGCGGTACGAAAAGTATTGCGGTCATCCCGCGATTTATACAAAGGCTGGGTCGGTACTGTGTTTCGACCACTGGCCGCCGCTGTTTGCTGGCTGGCCGCCTGGCCTGCAGCCGGGGCTAAGCCGCCGCGGTTAAGCATCTGGCCGGCCATAAAACCCATCATCATTGGCATAAAAAAGCTGCCCTGCTGGTGCTGCTCAGGTGCCGTTTCACATTGGCCTGCACCAAAATCGACTTCACATTCCTGTTTGTTGGCATAGCGCGGTGCTACTTTCGGATGCAATTGCTCGGCTTCGGCAAAAGCAGCCTGACATTGTTCAGGCGGGTTATAAAAAGCGGCACACTCATCTGGTGTGCTGAATACCTGAGCCTCGACCTGCTTTTCGGCACAACCGTTTAATACCAGACCCGCAGCAGGTAACATAAAAATCAGGGCAGCTTTCTGGCTGCGCTTACTGGGACGAACCTTCATACTATGCTCCTTAATAAGTCATACAGGCGGCATTTAACATGCCGACAGTAACGGAACAACCGGCAGAAAAAATACCGGCGGCCAACTCGCCCTGGGTAATACGGTTTGGCAGTTGTTTCAGTGCAGCACTGCTGACCAGAAACGTCAGTACCTGCACTATTAACGCCACGGCGCCCCAGATAGCACAATCGAGTAATGACATAGAATTGGTGATGGCACTGGCCAGTGGCCAGGCAAAGCCAACTAAAGCGCCGGCAAAGGCAATGGCCGCCGCCGGGTTGTTGGCGCGAATAAGCGCAAACTCATCGTGCGGTGTGACCCAGGTATAAAGCCTGATAAATATGAGCAGCAACACTACAGCCAGCGCGAAGTAAGCCAGAAAAGAGGGTATGCCTGCCAGGGAGGTAAAAGCGGTGTCTAACATGGTGCTGTTTGTCATCAAAATATCCTGCGATTAAATGCCAGTACTGATCCTGCTTAAAAAGCCGGCGTAATTCAAGTAAAACCGCTAAGGCTCAGCCACTTTACCTTTTGTCGCAGCCTGGCAGCGGGTTAACCTGCCATGCTTTACAACCAGGGCAGAGCTTTTACACTCGGGTATATTTAAAACAATAATCATCATTATCCAAGGAACCACTATGAATAAAGTATCTGCCCTGGCGTTAGGCGTTGCCTTGTCGCTTGGTCTGGCCGCCTGCAGCAGCCAGCCGGTTGCTAAAAACAGCGCCTCATCATCAACCGAACCGGCTCAGCAACAATCTCAGCAGGGATCGCAACAGACGCTGGGTTCAGGTATTAATCCTGCCAATATGGACACCAGCGTGGCACCGCAGCAAGACTTTTTCCGTTACGTAAACGGCAACTGGTTAGCCAGCACTGATATTCCGGCTGACAAAGCGCGTTGGGGCAGTTTTGATGAACTGCGGGAAAATGCCGAAAAACAGGTACTGGCGATTATTCAGGAACTGGCGGCCGGCGAACACGCAACAGGTTCAGATGCCCAGAAAATGGCTGATTTATATCGCTCGTTTCTGGACGAAGCCAGCATTAATGCGCTGGGGTTAACGCCATTAGCTGGCGAAGTCAGCCGGATTGATAACCTGCAGAGCACGGCCGGCTTAAGCCAGTACTGGGGCGAAAACCAGCGCTATCGCTTCGGCACACCGCTGGCGGTTTATGTCGGGCAGGATCAGCGCCAGTCGGATCAATACATTACCGGTGCCAGTCAGGCCGGTTTAGGGTTGCCGGATCGCGACTATTATTTAAAAGACGATGAACGCAGTAAGGTTTTACTGGCCCAGTATCGCAGCTTTATCGAAAGCCTGTGGCAACTGGCGGGTTGGAGCGACGCTGAACAGGCTGCAGCCAACGTGCTGACAATTGAAACCAAGCTTGCCGCAGCACAGTGGAGCCGGATCCAGAACCGTGACCGCAACGCTACTTATAACAAACTCAGCAAGGCAGAGTTGGCAGAACTGGCCCCGGGTTTTGACTGGAACCAGTTTTTAAGCGCCGCCCAGCTTGGCGACATTGAACATATTGTGGTGCGTCAGCCCAGCTATTTTACCGCCTTTGCCAAAATACAGGCTGAAGTGCCACTGGCTCAGTGGCAGCAATACCTGAAGTTTCACTTATTGCGGGCTAATGCCAATAACCTGAGCGAGCCTTTCGTTAACGCCAGCTTTGATTTTTATGGCCGTATTCTAAGTGGCCTGCAGGAACAGCGCACCCGTGAAAAACGGGCGGTTAGTACCGTGGAAAGCAACCTGGGCTTTATGGTTGGTAAAGAGTACGTGCAGCGGCATTTTCAGCCAGAAGCGAAAGCGCGGATGGATGAAATGATTGAAAATCTGCGGGTCGCTTTCAAAGAGGCAATTGACCAGCTGGAATGGATGAGCCCGGCAACCAAGGTTGAAGCTCAGGCCAAGCTGGCTAAATTTAACACCAAAATTGGTTACCCTGATGTCTGGCGCGATTACCAGTGTGTGACGATTGCCGCCGACGACTTACTGGGTAACCTGCGGCGCAGTGCTGAATGTGAGTACCAGCGGATGGTAGACCGGCTGGGCCAGCCGGTGAATCGGGATGAGTGGGGTATGACGCCGCAAACGGTCAATGCCTACTACAGTTCAACTATGAACGAGATAGTGTTTCCGGCTGCAATTCTGCAACCACCGTTCTTTAATGTCGAGGCAGATGATGCCGTCAACTATGGAGCCATTGGTGGGGTAATTGGTCACGAATTTACTCATGGTTTTGACGATCAGGGTCGGCGTTCTGACGGCGATGGCAACCTGCGCGACTGGTGGGTAGCTGCAGATGAAAGCCAGTTCCGTGAGCGGGCACAGCGGATGATCGATCAGTACAGCAACTTTAATCCGATTGACGATCTGCGTTTACAGGGCGCACTGGGGCTGGGTGAAAACATTGCTGATTTAGGTGGCTTAACGGTGTCTTACAAAGCCTATCAGAATGCGACTAAAGATCAGCCCGCTGCCACTATCGATGGCTTTACCCCGGAGCAACGGTTCTTTATGGGCTGGGCGCAGGTATGGCGGATTAAGTTCCGCGATGAAGCACTGCGCCAGCAAGTGATCACCGGGCCACATTCACCAGGTATGTACCGGGTGCTGGGGGTGCTGTCGAATATGCCGGAGTTTTATCAAGCATTCGAGGTTAAGCCTGGTGATGCGATGTACCGCGAAGAAGATGTCCGGGTAAAAATCTGGTAAGGCGGGATAGCCACTAAGCGCAGGCGGCTTAAGCCGGCCTGCGTGTTTTATCATCTCTAAGGAATTAAACAGTGAACAAATTTTTAGTGATACCACTGAGTCTGATGCTGCTGTTACTAAGCAGCCAACTTAGCGCCACTGCGGTTGAAACGGGCTATCGTCAGCCGGTTGCTGACATCACCGCTATTGTCGATGCGGCGCCCACCCCCAGTGCCAGCTTAAGCCCCGATGGTTTAATGCTGTTAAGCCTGCAGTTCCCTGCCTTACCCAGCCTGGCCGATTTAGCCGCGCCGGAGCACCGTCTGGCCGGTGTAAGGTTAAATCCGGCCAACAATGGCCCGAGCCAGCCGCGCTATATTGCCGGCGTTACCCTGATTGATATTGCCAGTGGTAGCAGTCGGGCGATTAAAGGTTTGCCGGCAAGCTTAAAAGTGATTGCTGCTGAATGGTCTCCCAACAGCCGTTATATCGCCTTGGTGCAACTGGATGATAACGCCAGCAGCCTGTGGCGGATTGATACAAAAAACGCCACTGCCAAACGCTGGGGTAAGCTACAGCCTAATGCTGTACAGGGCGCCCGGCTGGAGTGGGCTGCCGCTAATGATGCGGTATATTTGTTGGCAGTAGACGCTAAGCGGCCCGCTGCCCCGGTTGCAGCGAAAGTACCAGCCGGCCCGGTGGTAACAGAAGCCCGCGGCCGCACAGCCCCGGCCCGCACCTATCAGGATTTATTAAAAGACGCCCATGACGAGGCGTTGTTCAATCATTACTTTAGCAGCCAACTGGTAAAAATAACCCTGAAAAACAAGGTCACTAATATTGGCCAGCCCGCGTTAATCCGCAGCTTTAGCCTGTCGCCTGATAACCAGCATATTCTGGTGAACCGGGTGGTGCCGCCGTTTTCATATGCAGTACCCATCTTCCGCTTTGCCAATAACACAGAAGTGTGGAACCTGGAGGGAAAGGTCAGCTACACCGTTGCTGAGCAGCCGGTGGCTGACAACCTGCCGATTGCCTTTGATGCGGTAGTTACCGGCCCCCGCAGTGTCAGCTGGCGCAACGATGCACCGGCTACCCTGCACTGGGCACAGGCTGCCGATGGTGGCGATCCGGCAAACGAAGCAGAGGTTCGCGACCAGTTATGGCAACTGGCAGCGCCCTTTAGCGCCGAACCGGTAAAACTGTTGGATATGGCATTTCGCTTCCGCAATTTACTGGCTGCCAACGCCAACACCGCCCTGGTTTACGAAGGTTGGTGGCAGGAGCGGCAGGAAAAAGTCTGGTTAATCAGCCCGGATGGCAGCACTGCACCGCGTTTATTATGGCAGCGTTCTACTGAAGATCGTTACGCTGATCCTGGCCGGCCATTACTGACTACTGCCGCTAACGGCCAGCGTTTGCTGCGCTTAGAACAGGGCCATGTGTACCTGACGGCAGCAGGGGCGTCGGAAGAAGGCAACCGGCCGTTTATCGATAAATATCAGCTGGCAAGTGGCGATACCGAACGGTTATGGCGCTCAGAAGCACCTTATTATGAGTACCCTATTACCTTGCTGCCCAGCGGCAAGTTGCTGACTCAGCGCGAAGCCCCAACCGAGCCGGCCGATTTTTATCTGCGCGACTTGCAAAGCGGTGAGCTGACAGCACTAACCGATACCCCACACCCGATGCCGCATACGCTGGGCATTAGCCGCGAGTTAATTAATTACCAGCGCGGCGACGGTGTGCCTATGTCGGCTAACCTGATTTTACCTGCAGGTTACGACGCCAAACGCGATGGCCCCTTGCCAACAGTGATCTGGGCTTACCCGCGGGAGTTTCGCAATGCGGCTGCTGCGGGCCAGGTGTCTGATTCACCGTACCGCTTTAACCGGGTAAGTTACTGGACCCCGCAGTTCCTGGCGACTCAGGGCTATGCGGTGCTGGACAACGCCACTATGCCGATTGTTGGTGAGGGTGAAGTAGAACCGAATGATAACTTTATCGAACAGCTGGTATTAAATGCTGAAGCCGCCATTGCAGCCGGGGTAAGCCGTGGCGTCACCGACCCACAGCGGGTTGCCATCGGCGGCCACTCTTACGGCGCCTTTATGACAGCCAACCTGCTGGCCCATACCAATTTATTTAAAGCCGGTATTGCCAGAAGCGGCGCCTACAACCGCAGCTTAACGCCGTTTGGCTTTCAGCGGGAGCAACGTACCCTGTGGGATGACCCGGACCTGTATCTGGCGATGTCACCGTTTTTCCATGCCGATAAGCTGAAAACGCCACTGCTGATGATCCACGGCACCGACGACAACAACTCGGGTACTTTCCCGATGCAAAGCGAGCGTTTATACCAGGCCGTTAAAGGCCATGGCGGCACTGTGCGTTTAGTGATGCTGCCACTGGAGTCGCACGGCTACCGCGCCCGCGAATCAGTGTTGCATATGCTATGGGAAACCCAGCAATGGCTGGATGAGTTTGTGAAAAACACCGCGCCAACCGAGGCGGAATAACCCCGCTTAACGCTATGCTACTGATAACCAAAGGGCTGCATTCGCAGCCCTTTTTAATTCAGCAGCATAGGTACCAGAAACCACACCATAAATAGGTTGATATACCAAGAGCTATTGGGTAACTTCAATTTATTTACAAAAGATAGAATGTAATTTACACGTCAGGAAAGCGTGGACGTTACAAAATATTAAGCTGTTATAAGCTAGAGGAATACCGATGTCATTTTTCAAGACGCTCGGCAAAGGTTTAAAGGGAGCAGCGGCAGCTTTAAAAGTTGATCAATATACAGTCAATGGTGTAAACGCAAAGTGCAACCATTGCGGACATCAGCATTTTGAAACTGGAGAAGCGCAATTAAATACCGCAGGCCTAACATTTATAAATTTAGATTGGGCAAATAGAAGTGCATCAATTCTTATTTGTAAAAAATGCACATTAATTATGTGGTTTTTAGAGGAACCTAAAAAAGTTGTTAAGTGAAGCTTATAACAAATGCCTTAAACATCGCGGCCTAAGGCCGCTCGACTCGCAACAAGTTGCTCGCGTGTGTGGCGGTCGTTAGCTGCACGTTGAGATTTACTGCTGTTACAAAAATGGTTTAAAAGTCAGAAAATTTAAGTGAATTAGAAATTTAAACCGTCCATAGAAAACGGGTTAACTAAATCAATATGCGGGCATAACGTACAATTCAAATAACAAGGAACAACAGTATGGAAGTATTTGGTATTATTGGAATGAGCTTTGGCATTATCGGTATGACCTTTGGCATAATAGCGTTCACTAAACAGATGAAGCTTGAAAAACACCTCAAAGAATCAGGTGTCGTGGAAAAAGATTACAAATAAAATCATCCTGTTCTGAAAGAAACGACAAATCTTGATGAATTACACCGTGAATTAAAAGTACTTTAACATCAGTAATATAGTGTAGCTATCAAGGCGATTATAGCGCAAAAATTTTACTGTGTCGCTTTTTGCTAATCCGCTGCGCGGCTTTCCGCGCTAAATTTGGGCGTTAGCACTATTTAAACGAAGTTATCAATTCAATCATGAGAGGCAGAAATGAAGTTAAAAACCAATTTTTTAGTTGCGTTTGCGCTTGGGTGCGTCTTTGCTTCATCTTCTATGCCAGCCTTTGCGTGTACCGGCATTTCTCTATCTAGTGACGACGGAGGTGTTGTCGTTGCCCGGACGGTTGAGTGGGCTTTGGGCGATGCAAAACATAATCAGATCGTCGTTTTTCCTCGTGGAAAAGCATTTCGTGCACAAACACCAGACGGAATGAACGGAAAAGCGTGGACGGGTAAGTTCGGATTGGTTTCAGTCGGGGCATATGATCAACCACATGGCCCGGACGCTATGAATGAGATGGGGCTCTATGTCGGGGCCTATTATTTTCCTGGGTATGCCGACTACACGAAATATGACAAAAAACATGCTGCTCGGTCGATGAGTGTCGGCGATTTTATGCAGTGGATGCTTTCATCGTTCGCATCTGTAGAGGAAGTGAAAAAGAATCTGGACAAGGTGCGCGTTGTTGATGTCCGAGATGCTCGTTTTGGCGGTGTTCCACTCCCTTTCCACTGGAAGATCGCTGATTCGACAGGGGCTGGCATTGTTGTAGAAATAATCAACGGCGGTGAAGTTAAAGTTTACGATATATTCAAGGGTGTGATTACTAATTCACCAACTTATGATTGGCATCTAACGAATCTACGAAATTATCTTAACCTAAGTACACAACCTGCAGCTGCCTTAACCATTGAAGGCGAATTAATAACTCCATTTGGCGCCGGCTCCGGCCTTGTTGGTCTTCCCGGAGACTTTACGCCGCCATCACGTTTTGTCCGTGCCTCTTTACTTACTGCGACCGCACGATCATTGCCAAGTTCTGTCGATGCTGTATTCGAGGCGTTTAGAATCCTTGATGGCTTTAACATCCCTTTAGGAGTAACAGGTAAGCCTGACAAAATCGCGTCAGATATTGAGAGTGCAACTCAGATTACCACAGCTGCTGATCTGACAAATAAACGGTACTACTTCCATACAATGAATAATCGCGAGGTTCGAATGATCGATCTCTCGAAAATCGACTTTGCAATGGTTACAGAACATATGATTGATGTTGATGCTGGCAAGAAACACACGGTACACGAGCTGTTCGTCACGGAGCCTGACACGGGTCGCTAACAAGGCCAGGCAAGGCAACGTCTTTTTCGGGGTAACAACATTAAGGAAGAACAAGCTTGAAGTACAAAAAGGAAATTCTGGTCGGTCTACTAATTTTTGCAGTACTTTACCCTGTGGTAATTTTACTTGTCGGCATTGCCGCTGCCGCTCCTACACCAGCAGGGTACTTTGATTGGTATCGTTCCAACGATCTTATTTGGTTAGGTTTGTTTATTTGGAATCTATGTACCATATATCCAGCGTCTGCTTTACCGTCCTTGATCATTACGTTTGTCGGCATCAAAATTAGTGCTGCAAAATGGTTACCTGTGAGTTGTGTCGTCACTGTTTTGTATCTTGGGGAGACTATTTATCGCGAAATCTCATTCGCCTTGCAATTTCCGCAATATGCAGAGCTAATTAGCTATAAGACGTATATTTCAGTGTGGGTGCTCCCGGCGTTTGTTTTTCTTGGTGGCTTCTTAACCACTAAATACTTTACAAAAAATTCAACAAGGACACAGTAACCTTTGCTGCGCTAATGCGCTGCTGGTATTAGATGTCATTTCAAACCCAGAAACTACACCATAAATATGGTGAACAACTGAGCGTTTTAGGCTCACTTAAGCAGCTTGCATTACCTCAAGGTAGCCGGGGTTTTCTGCCGCTGTGTGGCAAAACACCGGATATTGGCTGGCATGCTTATTCTCTGTTAACGGCCGTCATCATTAGCAAACCTTCTAACTTTCCCGCCGTTTTTCTGCCATAGCTGTTATTAGTCCGCGCACGTCAGCCAGGTTTAACAATTGCTCAAACTCAACCGGCAATTTGCGCCGCCAGTTTGGGTACTCGGTGCTGGTGCCCGGGATATTAACCGGAGTGGCAACCAGTAATAAATCTTCCAGCTGGTAGGCCATTAAGCGGGCCGGAGTGGCCGCCAGGTAGACGTGGCTGTTATACACCAGTTGCTGCACATTACCGTGCTCCAGTTTAAGTTCGTTACACAATAGCTGCTTTTCATCTTTACGCAGTTGTTCCAGATTGGCGGCAATCTCAGCGCTGGGGAATAAATCCAGCTGATGGCGCAGCGCTAAATCATGTTCGTGCCAGTAACCCACTAAAGTAGGCATATCATGGGTGGTAACCGTTGCCAGCGACAGTGCCGGATAGGTTTGGTCGCGGTGCTGGTAGCTACCGGCCTTTTGCTCCAGCATAAATACCCGGTATGACAACACCTGGTACTTTGCCATTAACCGGCTAATTTCTACCGGCACTGTACCTAAGTCTTCACCAATTACCACGCAATGGTTGCGCTGGCTTTCCAACGCCATAATGGCAAATAAATCTTCAGCCGGCATGCCGATATAGCCACCGGCTGTGGCATCTGCGCCCGGCGGGCAACACCATAGCCGCAGTAAGGCCATAACATGGTCCAGCCGTAAGGCGCCGGCATAGCGCATATTGGCGCGGATCAGCTGAATAAAGGGCTGATATGCCTTCTGGCGCAGCGTCTGTGGGTTATAAGCCAGCAAGCCCCAGTTCTGGCCTTTCGGTGCCATAATATCCGGCGGTGCGCCAACGCTCAGTTGCATCAGAAAATCTTCCGGTGCGCCCCAGCTTTCAGCACTGTTACTGTTGGCACCCACTGCCACATCACAATACAGGCCAATTGCCATGCCCTGTTGCTGACACTCTTGTTTAACCTCGGCCAGTTGCTGCTGGGCCAGCCACTGCAGGTATAACTGCTGATTGATAGCATCGCTGTGCTCGCTGGCAAATTGCTGCACTGCCGCGCTTTGCGGGTTCTGGTACTCTGACGGGAAATTCTGCCAGCAGGCCATCTGCATATCGCGCTGAAACAATACCGCCTGCAGCACCTGATAGCGGGCCAGATCAAGCAGGCTGGGGTCACTTTGCTCAACAAACTGGTGAAAATCCCGGGCCCGCTGGCTGTTAATAGCCAGATGCTGCTGTTTAAAATGCTGATATAGCAATTCAGCCATTTCTGCTTTCAGGCTACTGACCGCATGATAATCGACATCGGCGGCAGCCCGGCAACGCTGTAAACGTGATTGAAATTGCTGGCTTTGCAGTAACTGCTGTGCCGCGGCGCAGCCGGCAAACTCAGGGCTGCACTCCAGCGCGACATAAAGCGTATTCAGCCACAGCCGGCTATTCGGGCTGTAGGGGCTGCAATCTTGCGGCAAGCCGGGATACAGTGCATGTAACGGGTTTAAGCCTATAAAATCGTTGCCCAGCGCCGCTAAAGGCGCCACCATATTTTTTAAATCGACAAAATCGCCAATGCCCCAGTTGCGACTGGAACGCAGTGCATACAGCTGCACCGCCGGGCCCATGGTTTTATGCAGTACCGCTTGATCCTGCAACTGAAAGCAGCGGCCCGGGGTAACAATAATTTGTTGGCTGTAACCTTGGGTAACAGCCGGAGTGGCCGTTTCTGCAGCGCCGGTTTCAGGCGTTAATGTCAGTTGGTGATATCCTGGCTCGAGCGCAACGTCAATGCTCAGGTTAAAGGCCAGGTAGTCGGCGCCTGAGAGCTGCTGGCGTTCGATAATATCGCTGGTGGCAACTTGCAGTCGCCCGGAAATTGTTTGCTGCTGCTCAGTCAACAGTTGCCATTGCCAATGGCTATGGGCAGTAGCAGCAGGTTGCTGCACCCGAACCTGCAGCGGTTGCTGCGCGGTCAGTACCTGCACCGGTGCAACTATTTCGGCCCACGGCTGCTGTTGCAGTTGCTGGATTTGCCGGGCAATAACGTCGTCACTGCCCAGATCGTAACCCATTGCCGTAAGAACGGCTTGCTGATCAGCCAGGGCAATATGCTCAATATGCCCCTGGGCGTGCACATAACTGTCTTGCAGGCCTGCTAATGCCGCGAGTTGCTTAATTGGTTCCATACATCACCTGTCGGCTGGCCAGAGTTTGCCCTGGATAAGATCGGCTTATTGTGGTGCTGCTACGCTGGCGGTATACACCGGGCGAACAGCCTTGCCAGCTTTTAAATGCTTTTTGAAAACTACTTTGTTCTTCAAAACCCAGCTGGGTAGCAATTTGTTGAATGTTAAACGTATTTTCTTGCAAATATTGCTGAGCCAGCTGGTGGCGGCATTCGTTTACCAACTGACGAAAGCTGGTATTGTTCGCCTGTAAATAACGCTGCAATGAGCGGCTGCTGATATTCAGTGCTTTGGCTGTATCTTTTAATCTGGGTAGCTGTGGTAACTGCCGGCAAATCTGCTGCCTTAAGAACGTTAAATGGCTGTTACGCCTGCCGTTCCCATCATCACTGGTTGTCCGATAACACCAAAAAGCATGGCTTTCGATAGTCATTGTGCTGTGCTCCAAATTGGCAGCAAAGCAAAATCCCGGCTTTGCCCATCACTGCCATTAATTGGTGCAAGCATAAAACAACGTTGGACTATAGTTAAACATACTGCATACGTATGCAGCGAAAATAGCCGTAAATGCCTTGTCGGAAAAGCTTGTCGGTAGCTTGGTTTTCAGGCGTAGCCAGCAATAAAACCAGTGGTTGATTGCCAGGTTGGTCGCTTTATACACAAGGCCCGCACCACATTTGTGCGCAGATTAACCGCTTTGCCCCGGCATTGTGCAATAACGGGCTTATGAATACGTATTCATGTTGAGCTCTAGCCCGAATAAGTTTAATAAATGAGCATAGTAAAAGTTGGTTGGTAAGCTTTCACCGATGAATGGTTAAAAAATTCAGGCGACAGCAACTACCACAAAATAACAATCACACCGGGGATAAAGGGTAATGAAAAATTTTAAACTGAATATGCTGACTGTCGCGCTGATCGCAGCCGGCGCCAGTTCTGCCGCCATGGCACAGCAAACTGCTGACGCCCGCGAGCAAGCAAAGCAAGACGATATCGAAGTTATTGCGGTAACAGGTTATCGCGGTAGCCTGCAAAAAGCGCAAGCGATAAAAATGAGCGAAAGCTCTGTGGTTGAGGTTTTATCGGCAGAAGACATCGGTAAGCTGCCAGACACCAGTATTGCTGAATCGCTGGCGCGTTTACCTGGCCTGGCCGGTGAGCGCCGCAATGGCCGTACCAGCGGTTTGTCGGTACGTGGCTTTAATGAAAACTACGTTGGCACCTCATTAAACGGCCGTGAGCTGTTAGGTATGGGTGACAACCGTGGTGTGGAATACGATCTGTATCCGTCAGAAATCGTTTCTACTGCTGTGGTGTATAAAACGCCAGACGCGACTGTTATGGCTCAAGGCATCGGTGGCACCATCGACTTACAAACTATTCGGCCATTAACAGCTGAATCAACCCTGACGTTTAACGCTAACTTTGAGCAAAATGACTACTCTGCCGGCAACCCGGATTTTGATAACAAAGGTCACCGTTTCTCAATTAACTTTGTCGACAAGTTTTTAGATGATACCGTCGGCGTAGCGCTGGTTGTATCATCAATGGAAACGCCACGCCAGGAGCAGCAGTTCCGCGGTTGGGGTTATGCCGGCGTTAATTTAAGTCTTGATGATAACGGTGATTTTATTAATGATCGGCGTAATTCTGATACGGTAAATGTACCAGCAGGTACGGTAGTACTAGGTGGTCATGACTCATTCACCCGTTCGGCGATGCTGGAGCGTGACTCGTTCGCCGCCATTATTGAATATACGCCAACTGACAAACTGACCTTAAAGTTCGACGCCTTGTATATCGACTTTACCGAAAACGACGTACGTCGTGGTCTGGAAGAAGGTGGCGCTGAGTGGGGTACTGGCGATTACACCATTACCGGCGTTGAAAACGGTCTGGTAACCTCTGGTTATTATGATGGTTTTTACTCAGTAGTGCGTAACGACGCTCGTAGCCAGGAAGCCGACTTAATGACGTTTGGCTTAAACCTTGAGTATGAGCTGAGCGACGACTGGACTGCACAGCTGGACATTTCCAGCGGTAAAGTAGAAAAAACCATTACCGACGTAGAAAGTTACTCTGGTGTGGGTCGCGCTGGTATTGATGGTCGGCCATTGGCTGCCCGAAGCTGGACTATGACGCCAACTGGTGTGATGTATAGTGACCATCCGACTCTGCCATCAGTAGATTATACCGATGCCAGTCTGATGCGTTTAGCCGGGCCGCAAGCCTGGGGTGGTGCGTTAAACCCTATCGAACGATTCCAAGAGCAGAATGGTTTTGGCCCGAGCACTGCACAGGATGGTTTTGTTAACCAACCGGTATTTGAAGAAACTTTAGATAGTCTTCGTCTGCAATTTAATGGCTTTGTAAACTGGGGCATTATTACTGGCGTTGAAACCGGCCTGGTGTATCAGGAACGTTCAAAAACCAAGATTAACAACGGTGCATTTTTAACCGCGCCAAGTTGGCCGGGTGATGTGGCTATCCCTAACCCATTAGGTGTAGCCGATTTAAGCTTTATTGGCATTGCTGGTGTTACCGCGTACGACAGCTTAGGCTTATACAACAGCGGTTACTACATTGAAACTGACGCCGCCCTGCTGGAGAACGGTCGTTTTGGCGATACTTACAAAATTGATGAAGAGCTGACAACCGCCTTTGCTAAGTTTGATTTAAACACCGAAGTGGCAGGCATGATGGTGCAGGGTAACTTTGGCTTGCAAGTGGTAAACGCCAAGCAAAGTGGCGACGGTTTTAGTACTACCAGTAATGCCCAGGGTTTTACCGTGGCCACCCCTGTTAGTGACAGCGACAGTTACACCGATATTTTACCAACCTTAAACTTAAGTGTTGAAGTGGCAGACCGTCAATACGTGCGTACTGCGTTGTCTAAAGTCATCAGCCGGCCGCGGATGGATGATATGCGGCCAAATGCCCAGGTTACCTTCCAGTTCAATGATGCTAATATTCGCAGCAGTGACCCGGAAAACAGCCCCTGGGGTGGTAACTCCGGTAATACCCGGTTAAAACCGTTAGAGGCCAATCAGTTTGATTTAGCTTATGAGAATTACTATCACGACAACGGTTTTGTTGCTGTTAGTTTCTTCTTTAAGGATCTGAAAAACTGGCACCGTAATGAAACGGTAATTGCCGATTTCTCGAATGTTTATATTCCAGGCTTTCACCAAACGTCTGGTGAGGAAAATAATGGCGTACCGCAGGAGCCATTATTATTTGTTGGCGGTATTTCGCAGGTAACAGATGGCTTACAGGGCTTTGTGCGTGGTTACGAATTCCAGGCCAGCGTACCGTTCGAAATTGTTCATGAAGCGTTAGATGGTTTTGGTGTTGTCGCCAGCGCAACCTTTATGGATGGCAAGTTGGATAACGGCACTCCTGAAGGCGGCAAGGTGCCGGGCTTATCTAATGAAATCTATACCTTAACTGCTTACTACGAGTACAAGGGCTTTGAGTTCCGGATTTCCGGCACCAAGCGTGATGAGTTCTTAAGCGAAACCCGTGGTTTAAGTTTGTCACTGGCTACCATTGAAGACCGCGGTGCTGAGCTGTGGGATGCGCAACTTGGTTATGACTTCAGTGAATCTAACATTGAAGGACTTGACGGCTTGCGGGTAACCTTCCAGGTGCAAAACATTACTGATGAGCCAACCTTAAGAACCAACGGCGCCGATGCCCGTCAGGTTACGGATTATCAGAGTTTTGGCCGGAACTTTATGTTAGGTCTGAACTATAAGTTTTGATGCTTAAGTTTGAGAAGTAAGTTCTGATAATTCTGCCAGGCCCGACCTGCTATAGTAATTAGCAAGCCGGGCTATTGGCAGAACAGGTTCTCCCTGGTAAAAGCCCGGCCTGGTTTAAGGGCCGGGTTTTTTTTGAGTACTGAAATATGACAAATGCAGTAAAGAAGGTAGTGGTATTAGGCGGCGGTACTGCCGGCTGGATGGCAGCAGCGTTGCTGAAAAAAGTGTTGGCCAGTGCGGTCGATATTGAATTGGTGGAGTCAGAAGACATCGGTACCGTCGGTGTCGGAGAAGCTACAATACCGCCTATTCGGTTATTTAATAATGTGATGGGCATTAATGAAGCCGAGTTTTTACGTGAAACCAAAGCGACGATAAAGCTGGCGATTAAATTTGATAACTGGCGGGTACCTGGCGAAGGGTATTTTCATACCTTTGGTGCCCCGGGCAAAAGCCTGGCATTTTGTCATTTTCATCATTTGTGGCTGCGGGCGCGCCAGCAGGGCGATAAAACCGATTTATGGCAATACGATTTGAACTACCTGTGCGCCATGGCAGGCAAGTTTGCGCCAATCAACGCCAAAGACAGCATCCTGGAACTGCCGTACGCCTATCACTTTGATGCTGGCCTGTATGCCCGCTACTTAAGAAAGCTTAGCGAGCAAATGGGCGTGGTGCGCCATGAAGGTAAAGTGCAGCAGGTATTTCAGCACACCAACGGTGATATTAAATGCCTGGTGCTGGAAGATGGCCGCGAGCTTAGTGGCGATTTATTTATCGACTGCTCAGGCTTTCGTGGTTTGCTTATTCAGGACAAACTCAACGCCGGCTATGACGACTGGAGCCACTTTTTACCGTGCGATCGGGCGGTAGCCGTGCCATCAGAGCGCTTTGAAAAAACCGTGCCGTACACCCGCTCTATTGCCCACAGCGCCGGCTGGCAATGGCGTATTCCGCTGCAGCATCGCAATGGCAATGGCCTGGTGTATAGCAGCTCGCACTATACCGACGAGCAGGCCAGTGATTTACTGCTGGCTAACTTAGAGCATAAAGCGCTGGCCGAGCCAAAGTTTATTCGTTTTAAAACCGGTCGTCGCCGTCAGCAATGGCAACGTAATGTGGTGGCTGTGGGGCTGGCCAGTGGCTTTTTAGAACCGCTGGAGTCAACCAGTATTCACCTGATCCAGTCAGCCGTTGTACGGTTGATCCAGTTGTTTCCGCACAATGGCATTTGTCAGAGTGCTGTCAATGAATATAACCGGCAATCAGAGCTGGAATATACTCAAATCCGCGATTTTCTGATTTTGCACTACCACGTTAATCAGCGCAGCGACAGCCAGTTCTGGCGCGATATGCAGCAGTTAGCTATTCCCGACAGTCTGCGCCAGAAAATGGCCATATTCGCCGATAACGGCCAGCTGTTCCGTGAGCAAAACGATTTATTTCTGGAAAGCTCCTGGCTGCAGGTCATGTTAGGCCAGGGTATTGAACCAAAAGATTACCACCCTATCGCCGATAATTTCAGCCCGGAAAAACTGCGCGAGATGCTGGCCAATATTCAGGCCATTAAGCAGGAACCACTAAGTAAGCTGCCGGATCACGATACCTATATTGAAACCATGCTAAGCCGCAGTTAACCATCTGAGGATTAAAAAGTACTGTTTACAACTAAAAAAATAAAATCAAAAATTTAGCCAGCCATTGTCATCAGGAAACCGTACTTTCCCCACTGCTTGCAGATGGTTTCCTGATACTGGCTGGCCCTGGCAAACTCAGTCTGAATACTTAACGCTTTGCGCTTTAAATTTACCTGACTTTACAAAACGTTCTAACCATTTTGTAAATTTCACATTTGCTGCACTTTGCTCCTGATAAAACGGGTGAGGCATGTCTGGCGTGGCAAAGGCATCTGTCAGGATAGTATGGATATTGCCGCTGCCAATATAGTACTGATAGTTGGTTGTTGTTTCAGATAAAAAGGCTAATGTCGCTTCCATTCTGGCATTCCACTCGGCGAAGTATAAATAGTCAGACTCGTTTAATCCCCAGGAGAAAGGATTGCTGTTACCCAGATCATTTTGGTCCATCATTTTTAGAAACTGCACTTGCACCCAATCGAATTGCGTCGTGTATTGCGCGAATCGACTTTGCGGGTAGGCCTCACTTAATTTTGTGAAAATGGCAGAGTTAAAATCCAGTGCGGAATAAGTCGTTAATGCTTCACTAAACAGCAAAGGCAGGCTTGCTTCCACATTCCAGACCTTATCGAAATCAAACACGTTATCAATGAAACCCTGGGTTACTATAGCCTCTGAAGCATCGGCAAATAACGCGCTATCTGCTTTGGGGAAGGCAGCCTGTAAATAAGGGAAATTTAAGGTGGCACCATAACCACCGGCGCTGGAACCCGTTACTAAGAGCTTGTTAATTTTTTTCTGTTTTTTACCATCTAAATTTTGTTTCAACCATTCTCTGACGGCCATAAAATTGTCAAAACCCCGGTGTTTAACGGTTAGCGGAGCACCTGGATAGCCGGTGATAGAGCCGTCTGCATCTGTATACACCGTATCAACCGATCCAATGTGAATATCACCGGTACAATAAGGAATAAATACCTTACTCCAGTCTTTGAATGGGTTATCTTTTTCGTTATCGTTAAAAATTCCGCCTGCGTCTATCGGCGAATTTTCGGCCAATATTGAAGGGTTATAAGCCGGGCGGGCTGCGGGCACACCAGCCAGAGCCAGCGAGGCAACACAGGTTGCATCATTCCAGCAAGCACCACCACCATTGAAATAAACCAGCAGGTTTTTACTTTTGCCTTGTTTAAAGTAAAAGTGAAATGCGTTATCCAGCGGTTCGCCGCTAACCGGGTTTGGTACTGTGTCAAAAGCACAGCCCGGATTAATAGTTTTACTGATGCCCTGATCATCAGTTATGTCCATTTGGGCATCCACCGGGATCACTTGCCACTCAGATGATCCGGTTTTGCCCTGCGCACCAGCCGTTACAATGTTTAAAGATAATACTGCAACAAGCCATAAAGTTCTTTTCATATCAGCGTCCATTTCAATATTAAGAATTGCCGGGCGTTATTGCCTCGATTAAAAGATAGTTTAACTTTATGAATAAACAACTAACATTTGTTAAATTTAGTGGGGTGGAAGCTCTGGCTCTGCACAGCGCTGATATTTAGACTCGGCCGGAAATTTTTACAATTTAGCGCTGCCAGCGTGAACTACTTACCATGCCAGCCGAAGCCAGATCAGGCTAAACATAGTGCTGGCGTAGCCTGCGCAAAGTGGAACAGCTTTTGCTGACTATCATTAAGGTGTCAGTGTCATAGTGGCGCTGAAGATAGTCGAAATAAAACACACTGCTGTTAGCAATAAAAGGAGAACGACATGGCAATTATCAATTGGGCAACAGCCAAATATGAAGGCCTGGGCAAAGATGGTAAAGGACATGTTTCCACCCAGTCAGGCGCACTGAAAGACCAACCTTACGGTTTTAATACCCGGTTTGAAGATAAAGAAGGCACCAACCCCGAGGAGCAAATTGCCGCCGCGCATGCTTCTTGTTTTACCATGGCGTTATCGTTCGGTCTGGCTAAGCTTGGCTACAGCAAAGGGTCTTTAAATTCCAAAGCCAGCATCACTCTGGTTAAAGACGGCGACGGTTTTACCATCACCAAATCTGAAATCAAGTTAGACGCCAAAGTACCAGGTATAAGTGGTGAAGATTTTGAAAAAGCCGCAGTTGAAGCAAAGTTAACCTGCCCGATTTCCAGGTTACTGAACTGCGACACTACGCTGGATATTATGTCCTTTGACGGTAATTAGTTTCAGCTTTTTGCCCGGGCAGAGCTCTGTTGATCTGGATCAGTCCATGGGCGCTGGCTTTGCGTTAAAGTAGTGGCATCACCAACACATACCGTCAGGGGTACTGTTAATGTTAAACGAAAAGCACGATTTAATTCATGAATTGCCAGAGCACAAAGAGTTGATTCATACCTTGAAAATGGAAAATCATCATTTCGCCCGTTTATTTGATGAGTATCATGAGATTGATCATGAAGTACGGCGCATTGAAACCGGCGTGGAAGCCACGTCAGATGATCATCTGGAGCAACGCAAGAAGCAAAGACTGCTGCTAAAAGACCAGCTGTTTGAAATGATTCAAAAAGAGCTTACTGCTTAATTTACCCGAACTTAATAAAAATCGCTGATTGGCTTTCGCCATCAGCGATTTTTTATTAGAAGTACCTGGTATTTTCGCCACGCGCGTCTTGCAGCGTCGCTGTTAAACATCTAAAAGCTGGGCATAAAATACTAGTTTTGCTTCATCGTGGCGTTTTGCCACAAATTCTGGTGGGCCGGCTCAGTGAAAAACTGCTCTGGCTGCCAGCAGCGGGGCAGTAGTTTTCTGAGGTAACGCTCCTCACCATCCTGATACAAGGCGTTCAGTAGCGCCTTTAACCGATGCTCCGGCAATACAGCCAGCCGCTCGCGGGCGGCTTTAAAGTACAGGTTGTAATCGGTTTGCAGGCTGATATCCAGCCCGGTGTTGCGGTACTGCTGCTGGCGACTGACTACCCGGCAATTCGGCTGCTCTGGCTTTTGTGGGTACAGGCCGTTAACAATGGCAAATTCATAGCGGTCCTGCGGTTGATTATCCGCACCGAGCGGGGTAAATACCACGCCATAACCTTGTGGAAATAAACCGGTTATCCGCAGCAGCTGATCGACCAGCAGACCATTGTATTCGTTCTTTTTCGCGCCCTCGCGCATTAACAATGCCGCTTTGGGTAATAGCGCATAGTTAAAACGTTGCCGGCCCGGCAATACGATAGATGCATACACCTGTGGCACTTTTAGCAAACCGCCAAACAGGGTTTTATCAGCGGGTTTCAGCTGCAACAGCTGGCTAAGCCAGTGCAAACGTTGTTGCTGGGCGGCAAAGTACTGTTCGCGCTCAATTTTATCATTGCCTTTGTACGGCGCAATGCCAAAACCCTGCTGTAACAATGCCAGGCTGGCTTCGCTGCTCACTTTTAACAGCCGCTCGCGCTCGTCCAGATTCAACGGCCGGTCCGGGTCGAACTGGGCTAATTCACCCTGAACAATGCCCAGTGCCTCAGGGTGCAGCAGGCCGATATCCTGCAACAAAACTGCCATCACTATTGGTAATTGCACATGCTGCCGGTACGGGCAGTCGTCCGGTGCCTGGCGGTTACGCAGCTGGTAATGGCTGACCAGTGCCGGCTCGTCGAGCAACTGCTGGGCCAGTAAGTGATCCAGCAAGCGCAGGCTCAGCACAGCCCGGTATAGTGGTTTATAGGCAAACTGCACCAGTTCCCGCTGGCGTTTAGCGGTAGGCACCATAATTTGCAGACACCCCAGTAAACGGGCACTGAATGCCAGGGTTTCACTGTTGCTTTCGCCCTCTGACAACTTCAACAGCTGCTCGGCCAGCATTTGTAAGTCGGCCCAACGCATCAGCCGTGCCCGTTCGTCCTGATACTGTAATTCGCTGTAATACTGCCGGGCTTGCTTTTTTGCAGCCTGGCTGACATTGCTGGCTTGTTGCAACTGTTGCCAGCGATGTTCTGCTTGTTTCAGTTCAGTCTGTTGCTGGCGGTAACTGGCAAAAAACGCTTTGCTGCGCTGAAAAAAACAGTTGGGCTCGCCGGAGTACAGTACATCCAGCAAACGTTCCAGCCGGTACAC
Source organism: Arsukibacterium perlucidum DSM 18276 (assembly GCF_000382165.1). Lineage (GTDB taxonomy): Bacteria > Pseudomonadota > Gammaproteobacteria > Enterobacterales > Alteromonadaceae > Alishewanella > Alishewanella perlucidum. The sequence goes on from NZ_KB907733.1 coordinate 33,215, forward strand.
CATTACCGAACTTTTGGCAGTTTTTTTCACCTTACGGTTTCCTTATTGCTTAGCAAATTGGCAAAGCTTCTTGCTGGCTAACATAGCCTGAGTTTGCGCTAATGGGAAGTCAGAAACCGGTTGCACCATTTTGGTTACCGGCAAATGACTGCTGCGCCATTTTAGCGCTTGTGAATACGTATTCATATTGCCAGTTGCCCCAAATAGGTTAATAACTAACCTTACAACAATTATGGCTGCATTATTTCGTGCCCGAACCGGCTGGTCCGAATTGCATGGAAAGCGCAACCAACAATAAAAACAAAACGGGGACGAAAGTATGAATAAGTTTAAGCTTAGTCTGCTTAGCCTTGCTGTGAGTACAGCAGGGCTAAGTTCGTTGGCGGCTGCTCAGCAACAGCCACCAGCAGAAGAGCCCGCTGCCGAAGAGCAGCAGGTTGAAGTAATACAGGTACGGGGCTTTGCCAGCAGCCTGTTCCGTTCACTTGACAGCAAGCGCTTTGGCGATGTGGTGTCTGAAACCATTTCAGCAGATGATTTAGGGGCATTGCCCGATGTGTCGATAGCCGATGCATTAACCCGCTTGCCCGGTATTTCGGCAGTACGCACCGGCGGCCAGGCCGCTGAAATTAATATTCGGGGTATGTCAGGTGGCTTTGTATTTTCCACCTTAAACGGCCGTGAGCAGGTATCAACCAGCGGTAAGCGGAATATCGAGTTTGATCAATACCCCTCTGAGTTAATTAATTCTGCAGCGGTATACAAATCACCGAAGGCCTCGTTAATTGAAGGCGGGGTGGCCGGTACGGTTGAGCTGAAAACCACCAGTGTGCTGCAGAACGATAAAGACCACAGCTTTAACGTCAATCTTCGTGGCATGTTTAACGACCGCGCTGATGAAGTGCCGGATGGTCAGGATACCGGCCACCGCTTTAGTTTTTCTTATCAGGGTAAGTTTCTGGACAATACCTTAGGCCTGGCTCTGGGCTACGCCCGCTTGTATCAACCCAGTGTTGCTACCCAGTTTATCGGCCTGGCTTATAATGGCCAGAAAGATGTAACCGGTGATGAGCAAAATGAATTTATCAGTGAAGGTTTTGAAATTCAGCACTTAGGCGGCGAAGAAACCCGCAATGGTTATCTGGGGTCTGTTGAATGGCAACCACACGATGCCTTTAGTTTAAAAGCCGATGCGTTTATTTCTCAGTTTGATAAAGAGTCATTTGCCCGCGGTTTCAGGGTTAAGTTTGGCGGCGATGCGGCAGTGGTCGGCAACCCGGTATTGAACAACCGCTCGGTGATTGGCGGCACCTTTAACCGCACATCGCAAAGTTTTACCCGGGTAGAAATTGTTAACGACGATAACCGCGACTATGACGAAGTGAAAAGTTTCGGGGTTGCGGCTGACTGGGATATTAATGATAGTGCTAACCTGGTATTTGACGTATCGCACTCCACCGCCAGCAGCGACTTCAGAAACGGTTTGCTATGGGCGCTGGTGGCCGAAGATGCCAATGCGGCGACACCACAGTTTGATACCAATGTGTCTATTTCGTACCTGTTAAATGGCATGAACCTGCCAAGCATTGGCTTTAATCAGGCTGATGCTTTTTCGGATATCGACCGGGTAATGGTCAGTAAGTACGGCATTTACCCCTTTGTTAACAGCGATGAAGTCAATGCTGTAAAACTGGATCTGAGTTACGACCTCGATTTACCAGTCATCCGGTCTTTTGAAGTGGGAGTGCGTTATTCAGAGCGGACCTACAGCAATGATCGCTCAGTATTTGAATATGGCAGTGATGGTGCTTTTTTAAACTCGCAGCCGCCACTGCGCTTAACTGCAGATATGGCAAAAGTGGTCGATTTTAAAGGCGACTTTGCCAACTATCCCAGCTATCTGGCCATCGACCTGGATAAAGCTCTGAGCGCCTGGTTCCCGCAAGGGGTACCGCAGCCAGTGCAAACCTGGGGTGCTGGTAATGTCGGCGTGGTTAACCGCGACCCGGCCTCTAATACTGATACCAGCTGGTCAGTACTGCAAAGTGGCGAGGTATATGAAGATGTGCTGGCCGCTTACCTGATGGCTAACCTGGATACTGAAATTTTCGATTTGCCATTAACCGGTAATGTCGGCGTGCGGCGGGTTACTACTGATCAATCTGCTACTGATTTAACCGATGTTGGTGGTGATGTATTGCGGGGTGCCCAGAATATTACCGACGAAGCTGGTCTGGTTAATAACCAGTATGCGCAAAGTATCCTGGGTGAAAAATACACGCATTACCTGCCCAGCATTAATTTAAATTTAAACCTGACTGAAAACACCTATCTGCGTTTTGCCGCTGCCAAAGTGATTTCGCGGCCACCAATTAACCGGCTGGCGTCCAATACCTCAATCAATATCAGTGATGATGGTGAAATTAATGGTTCCAGCTCGAACAGCCCGTTTTTACGGCCGTTCGAAGCCAATCAGTACGACTTATCCTATGAATATTATTTTGGCAGTGGCGCCGTAGTCGCAGCATTGTTTTATAAAGATATTCAAAACTTTATCAACGATTTTACCATTCAGGAATTTGACTTCGCCGGCGCAGGATTTGCCGTGCCGGATGTCATTGTTAATGAAGATGGCGTACCGCGCACTACCTTTAACGGCGCTTTTTCTACGGCGGTTAATAACGACCGCGGTGGCTATATCCGTGGCCTGGAACTGGCTTACACCCACGTGTTCGACTTTTTACCTGATTTCTGGTCAGGCCTGGGCGTCAGCGGCAGTTACTCCTATACCGAAAGTGAAGTAGAACTGATTAACACCCTCGGCGGGGAAGCAATAACCACCACCTTTGAAGGCTTATCGAAGAATGTCTTTAACGGCACCCTGTTCTGGGAGCACGAAGGGGTAGAGGCCCGGGTCAATGCCCGTTACCGCTCGCCCTTTGTCTCCAGCCAGGTTGGCATTGATGAACAAATTACTAACTTTGATAGTGAGCTGGTAGTTGATATGCAATTTGGTTACGAGTTTAACGACAACCTGAAGCTGTTATTCCAGGTAAATAACCTGACTGACGAGCCGACCAAAAGTTATTTTGGCCAGCAGGCCCAAACCGGTACCTTGCAGTTTTTTGGCAGGCAGTACTTTGTCGGCGCCGTGTACTCGTTTTAACCCGGCATAAGGTCACAGCGCAGGCATGGCCCGCTGTGACGGGAAACAGAATAATCTGGAGTAACTGAACAATGCGTAATACAAAAAGGTTTAATTCAATACCTTTAAATTTGAAAAAGATGCTCAGACTAAGTGCGCTGGCTGTTACGGTGAGTGTATTGGCAGGCTGTGGTGATTCAACCGAACCGGGCGAAGTACTGTTAACCTGTAATGTGCCGTTAATACCCAATGCTACTGGCAGTGCCTGTATTGATCCGCCCCCCATTTCCTGCCCGACCGGCACCTTCCCTGATGCCAACAACGAAAGTTGTGTCAGTGGCCGCGACCCGAATGCGCCAGATCCGGTAGTGTTTGCCGGTGAAAACCAGGCGGTATTATTTTACAACCGGCCACAGGACGATGCCTACGATGGTTATCGCCTGCACACCTGGAACAACGAAGCCTGTGATGCTTATCAGCCATCGTCAATTGCTGCGGCCTGGTCGAATGGCCTGATCCACGACGGAGTTGATCCGAATTATGGCGCGTACTGGATCCTGGATTTAAAACCTGGCTATGCAGGTACGGCAGAAGCCTGTGGTAATTTTATTATCCACATTGGTACCGATGATGCAGGTAAAGATCCTGGCCCGGATATGAAAATGCCGTTGTCGCAGGATGACCCGGATTTTGCCCGGATGAACTGGGTATTTTCCGGCGTAAATGGCGTATTTGAGTTCCCGATTTTATCGTTGGGTGTCAGTATTCAGGGCGCTTCCGGTCACTGGCTAGACACCAACACCTTTATCTGGAACAGCGCGGTTGCCGATACTGCACCGGTTGTTAAGTTGTTCTATGCAGCGGATGCCGATCTGGCTGTCAACAATAATGACCGGCTGGAAGGCAGCAATATTGAGCTGACCCCGGTTGAGCTGAGCGATGAGCAAAAAGCTCTGGTGCCACACCTGGCCAATGCTGCCGCGTTCAGTGTTGACTTCGATACCGCTGAAGCCAAAGCCATGGCCAAAAACCAGCTGGCACTGGCGGCTTATAACAGCGATGGTGAGCTGGTTGCCGCCAGTTATGTTCAGGTAGCCAAGGTGCTGGATGCCTTGTACGCCAGTGGTGATAACAGCGCACTGGACGCCAGTTTAGGTGTGCATTATAGCGACAGTAATATTACTGCCGCCGTATGGGGCCCGACCGCCCGCAGCATGACCTTAAAAGTGTACAACGCCGATAAAACCCTGACCGCCAGCCATCCGATGAGCCTGGACGAGCAAACCGGTGTCTGGTCGTACAGTGCTGCCAGCAGTGCGCTGGACCGTAAGTTTTATCGCTATGAAGTGACCGTATACCACCCGTTAACCCGGGCAGTGGAAACCATTGAAAGCACCGACCCTTATTCAGTCAGTGTTTCTACCAATGGCCGTTACAGCCAGTTTGTCAATCTGGCAGATGCCGATTTAGCGCCAGAGGGCTGGAGTGAGCGTAATGTGCCGGTGGTGGCTAACCCGGAAGATATTGTGATTTACGAAGGTCATGTCCGCGATTTCAGTATTCGCGATATGAGCACCAGTGCCGCTAACCGGGGTAAGTATCTGGCGTTTACGGAAATGGAGTCGGCGCCGGTAAGCCATCTGAAAAAACTGGCTGATAATGGCTTAACTCACTTTCATGTGTTGCCGTTAAACGATCAGGCCAATATTGAAGAGCGTGCTAACCGCCGGATTAACTTAACCGACACCGTAGCACAGCTGTGTGCGTTGAATGCCGATGCACCGGTCTGTGGCGTGGAAAGTGCTAATGCTACCTTGTTGTCATTACTGGAAGGCTATCTGCCATACAGTGATGATGCTCAGGCATTGGTTGAGTCTATCCGCCGGATTGATGGCTTTAACTGGGGCTACGACCCACATCACTTTATTGCGGTAGAGGGCAGTTATGCCTCTGATCCAGAAGGTGCGGTGCGGATTAAAGAAGTGCGGGCCATGGTTAAAGCGTTAAACGACATTGGCTTGCGGGTAGCGCTGGACGTGGTATACAACCATACCAGTAGCTCTGGCCTGTTTGATAACTCGGTATTCGATAAACTGGTGCCGGGCTATTACCACCGTTATAACGAAGTCAGCGGTAATATCGAGCGTTCTACCTGCTGCGAAAACACCGCGACTGAACATAAAATGTTCGACAAGTTTATTAAAGACTCGTTAGTTATTTTAGCCCGCGACTTTGGCTTTAACGACTTCCGCTTCGACATTATGGGCCATCACCCGAAAGATAACCTGTTAGCCGCGCGTGAAGCGGTGCGGGCTGTTGATGCTAACACCTACTTCTACGGTGAAGGCTGGAACTTTGGCGAAGTGGCCAACAACCGTTTATTTACTCAGGCCAAACAACAGGATATGGCCGGCAGCGAAGTGGGCAGTTTTAACGACCGCATTCGCGAGGGTGTGCGCAGTGCTGCCATTTTCAGTGGTGTAAATGATGATGGTAATCTGGCTGAGCAGGATATTATCCGGATCAGCTTAGCCGGTACTTTAAAAGACTATGTCCTGAAAAACTATCGGGATATTACCGGCCCGGCGTCCAGTGCCAACTGGAATGGTCAGGCGGCAGGTTATGCTGAAGATCCGGCAGATGTGATTAACTATGTCTCTAAGCACGATAACGAAACGCTGTGGGATATTCTGCAAAGCCGTTTACCGGCAACCCTGAGTGTAATGGAGCGGGTACGGGCGCAAAATATGGCCATTGCTATCCCGCTGATGAGCCAGGGTATCCCGTTTTTGCAAATGGGTGGCGACTTCCTGCGCTCGAAATCTATGGACCGTGACAGCTATGATTCAGGCGACTGGTTCAACCTGGTTGATTTCACCATGCAAACCAACAACTGGGCTGTGGGCTTGCCGACTGCCGAGAAAAACCGGGATAACTGGGACAGCATTGCCGCTTTATTCCTGAACCCTAATACTCAGGTAACTGATACCGATATTATGTTTGCTTCCGACGTGTTTGCTGAGTTCCTGGCAATTCGCAGTGGCAGCCCATTGTTCCGCTTAACAACGGCGCAGGATGTAATGGACCGGGTTGGTTTCCATAATATCGGTAGTAATCAGACTCAGGGCGTTATCGTTATGTCAATTGACGATGGCACTGGCCTGACTGACCTGGACCCTATGCATGACGCCTTAGTGGTGATGATTAACGGCAGCCCGCAGGAGCAGTCGCATACTGTTCGCACCGCTACCGGTTTTGACCTGCATCCGATGCAACAGGCTTCTGCAGATAGCACTGTGGCGATGGCCAGCTTCACTGCAGGTACCAATGAAGGCACCTTTACCGTGCCAGCCTATAGTATGGCGGTATTTGTTAAAGCGCAGATGGGTGATCAGGGTGCTGGCTTAGCGGCGGATGCTACTCTGGGTGCACCGGATATTCCTCCGTACCAGGCCACTACCGTGTTTGTTCGCGGTGGAATGAATGGCTGGGGTGAGGCCGATGCGTTCAACTATGCTGGTGCCGGTATTTACACTGCCACACTAAATATAGATGCGGGTAGCTACGAGTTTAAAGTTGCGTCAGGTGACTGGTCTACGGTTAACCTGGGGGCAGGTGCAGCGGGTAACCAGGTTGCGGTTGAGACGCCTATTGTTATTGAGCCAAGTAATGACAACCTGCGCATAGACATACCAAGCACCTCCGCTTATGTATTTACTTTAAATGCGGTAAACCCGTCAGCACCTACGCTGACCGTCAGCGAGTATGTACCTTATGGTTCTACTACGGTCTTCCTGCGTGGCGGTATGAATGGTTGGGGTGAAGCCGATGCCTTTGAGTATCTGGGGGCTAACCTGTATAGCGTGGATATCAGCATTACGGCAGGCAGCTATGAGTTTAAAGTAGCGTCCAGCGACTGGGCCACAGTAAATATGGGCGCTGGTGCTGCCGGTGCAACGGTAACAGAGGGCGCACCACTACGTATTGAAGGAAGTAACGACAACCTTAATATGAACTTTGCCGATGACGCGGTGTATAAGTTTCTGTTGGATGCTACGTTAACTGAAACACCAGAGCTGACGGTTACCAAACAATAAGCAGGTAACCCAATAAAAAAGCTGCAGCCAGTCTGCAGCTTTTTTGTTTTTAATTAAAAATCTAATACATTGGATATGCTGTATTACAATAAGTAGGTTTGTATTAGTTGCGACTGAAAGGTATTAACCCGGATAGTTTTTAGGAGGCTACGCTGATGTTCGGACAAAATAAGGCACTTACAGAAAAAGTCGCCATGCAATCTGAAATGATTGAAGCACATAGCAATAATCTCCTCGCTATTCGTACAAATGTAGGTTACATCGAGTTTACGCCCGGAGGCGAAATAATTGATGCTAATCAACTATTTCTTTCGTTAACAGGCTATACCGCAAGTGAAATAAAAGGTGCACATCACCTAATGCCGATCAGATAAGAGTTTTTCAGATCGGTTGACCGATCCAAGGGCTGGTATATAAAGGCTTACAGAATAAACCCTGTAGGCCTTTTTTATGCACATTAGCCAAGCTCTTGAGACCGTTTTAGTAAACAGCCATACCATTAGTTTCGACAGTCTGTCGGATGTTCTAGACCCTGCACTTATTGAGACAGGACTTGGTATTGCAGGCGTATCAACCATCCGGACCCGTCGGCTGCCTATGGAGCAAATGGTATGGGCCGTATTGGGAATGGCTCTGTTCCGTAATATATCGATAA
>NZ_KB907734.1 GCF_000382165.1 Arsukibacterium perlucidum DSM 18276
ATACCATTTGCTCCATAGGCAGCCGACGGGTCCGGATGGTTGATACGCCTGCAATACCAAGTCCTGTCTCAATAAGTGCAGGGTCTAGAACATCCGACAGACTGTCGAAACTAATGGTATGGCTGTTTACTAAAACGGTCTCAAGAGCTTGGCTAATGTGCATAAAAAAGGCCTACAGGGTTTATTCTGTAAGCCTTTATATACCAGCCCTTGGATCGGTCAACCGATCTGAAAAACTCTTATCTGATCGGCATTAAGCAAAAATGCTGGCTTTTTTCTTGTATAAAAGTATTACAAGTCGGCTTCAAACTCGGCCGGAATCGCCTCTTCAATCGGCTTTTCACCCGGCTTTAGTAATAAGCGGGTGCGCAACTCTTTCTCAATTTCATCAGCAATGGCCGGGTTATCGGTCAAAAACTTCATGGCATTAGCCTTACCCTGGCCAATCTTATTGCCCTGATAGGCATACCAGGCACCTGATTTATCTACCAGCCCCTGCGCCACACCCAGGTCAATCAGTTCGCCGTTTTTATTAATACCGGCACCATACTGAATAATAAATTCGGCCTGCTTAAACGGCGGTGCCACTTTATTTTTCACTACTTTTACCCGGGTTTCGTTACCAGTAATTTCATCACCTTCTTTTACCGAACCAATCCGGCGGATATCTAACCGCACTGAGGCATAGAATTTCAGCGCGTTACCACCAGTGGTGGTTTCCGGGTTACCAAACATTACACCGATTTTCATCCGGATTTGGTTGATGAAAATACATAAGGTGTTTGAGCGCTTAATATTACCGGTAAGCTTACGCAGTGCCTGCGACATTAAACGGGCCTGTAAGCCCATATGGCTGTCGCCCATGTCACCTTCAATTTCCGCTTTAGGGGTTAGCGCGGCTACCGAATCGACTACCACTACATCTACCGCTGCAGAGCGCACCAGCATGTCACAAATTTCCAGTGCCTGCTCACCGGTATCCGGTTGCGACACCAATAAGTCTTCCACTTTTACGCCCAGCTTTTTGGCATATACCGGGTCCAGCGCGTGCTCGGCATCAATAAAAGCACAGGTTTTACCAGCTTTTTGCGCTTCGGCAATTACCTGCAGGGTTAAAGTCGTTTTACCTGATGACTCAGGTCCGTAAATCTCAACAATCCGGCCATAAGGCAAGCCGCCTATACCAAGAGCAATATCCAGGCCCAGCGAGCCGGTAGAAACTGAGGCAATATCCAGCGCCGTACTGTCGCCGAGGCGCATAATAGAACCTTTACCAAACTGACGTTCGATTTGGGTAAGGGCGGCACCCAGGGCTTTTTGTTTATTGTCGTCCATTGTTCACTCCAGAAAATTCGGCTTGCATAAACACTGTATGCTCGTACAGTAGTCTAGTTTGGCAAGGCTGTCAATAATAAGATGCTGTGCTGCAGGGCAAAATCTATCGCCTGCTGGCGCACCTGCTCGCGGTCGCCATTAAACTGTTGTAACTGGCTGCTAAGCTGGCCATTCAGCCAGAAACTAAACCAGACGGTGCCTACCGGTTTAGCTGCCGAGCCACCACCCGGCCCGGCGACACCTGATACGGCAATGGCTAGCTGGGCATTGGCCGCAGTGGCGGCTCCGACAGCCATTTCTTTAACCGTTTCATCGCTTACCGCGCCAAATTGTAATAAAGTGGCACTGCGCACCCCCAGTAGCTGCTGTTTTGCTTTGTTGCTGTAGGTAACAAAACTGCGATCCAGATAAGCGGAGCTACCAGCAATGGCGGTCAAATAGTAAGCAATGCCGCCGCCGGTGCAGGATTCAGCAGTGGTGACAAACCATTTTTTCCGTGATAATAACGCGCCAAGCTCTGCAGCCAGCTGCTGAGTTTCGGTTGCAAGTACCATAGCCAATCCAACAGGGAATTCAGAGTTACATTATGCCGTCAGACCAGAAACCGGAGCAAGCCCTAAGCAGTCACACCCCGATGATGCAGCAGTATTTGGCACTGAAAAGTGAACATCCAGCCATTCTGCTGTTTTACCGGATGGGTGATTTTTACGAGTTGTTTTTTGATGACGCCAAAAAAGCCGCTGCCCTGCTGGATATTTCGCTGACCAAACGCGGCCAGAGTGCCGGCCAGCCCATTCCGATGGCCGGGGTACCCTACCATGCCGTTGAAGGCTATCTGGCCCGGTTAGTCCAACTGGGCGAGTCAGCAGCCATTTGCGAGCAAATCGGTGACCCGGCTACCAGCAAAGGCCCGGTTGAACGCAAAGTCGTGCGGATTGTTACCCCGGGCACTGTTACCGACGAAGCGTTGTTAAACGAGCGGCAGGATAATTTACTCTGTGCCATTTACCAGCAGCGCGGCCAGTTTGGTCTGGCCCAGCTGGATTTAAGTGCCGGCCGGTTTTTAATCAATCAGGTTGCTAATAGCAGTGACTTAGTAGCGTTGCTGCAACGGCTTAATCCGGCAGAAATCCTTTATCCTGAACTATTCAGCAACCCGGAGCTTTGTCAGACACGCAAAGGTGCCCGCCGCCGGCCGGAATGGGAATTTGAACTGGCTACCGCTAAACGGTTGTTATGCCAGCAATTCGGCACTAAAGATTTAATCAGTTTTGGCGTCGACGAGGCACCTGTGGCACTAATGGCCGCTGGCTGTCTGATGCAATATGTTAAAGATACCCAGCGCGCCAGCCTGCCGCATATCCGGGCCATCGCGCTGGAGCGGGCCGAAGACTATATCGTGCTCGATGCCGCCACCCGGCGCAATTTAGAACTGACCCAAAACCTTAGCGGCGGCTATGACAATACCCTGGCCTCGGTGCTCGATCGCAACCAGACGGCGATGGGCTCACGTTTATTAAAGCGCTGGATCCATGCGCCGTTGCGTAACCAACGCGACGTCAACGCCCGGCTGGATACGGTTAACGAGCTGACTGATGATGTTGAAAGTTTACAGCCGGCCTTAAAAAATATCGGCGATATTGAACGGGTTATTGCCCGGCTGGCCCTGCGCAGTGCAAGGCCGCGTGATTTTGCCAGGCTGCGTCAGGCGCTGGCCCAGCTGCCGGCATTACAACAAGACTTAAGCTTTGCCAACACCAGCTTGTTGCAGCGGATTGGCCGCGACAGCCAACCACTGCCAGAACTGCAGCAATTGCTTACCGAGGCCATTGTCGAGGCGCCGCCGGTGTTAATCCGCGACGGCGGCGTGATTGCCGCCGGCTACAACAGCGAGCTGGATCACTGGCGGGCACTGGCCACCGGCGCCACCGATTATTTACTGGAGCTTGAGCTGCGTGAACGCGAGCGTACCGGTATTGCCTCACTGAAAGTCGGCTTTAACCGGGTACATGGCTACTACATTGAAACAGGTCGCAGTGCCGACACTAAAGTACCGCCGGAATATGTGCGCCGCCAGACCCTGAAGAATAATGAGCGCTATATTATTCCCGAGCTAAAGGAATACGAAGACAAGGTGCTGGGTAGCCAAAGCCAGGCGCTGGCGCTGGAAAAGCAGCTGTACGAGCAATTATTCGAGCTGGTAAGCCCTTATTTAAGCCAGTTACAGCAACTGGCGCAGGCGCTGGCCGAACTGGATGTGCTGTGCACCTTTGCCGAGCGGGCCAGCAGCCTGAATTATTGCCGGCCGCGGTTACGCAGTGAGCCGGGTATTGAACTGGAGCAAGCCCGCCATCCGGTTGTGGAACAGGTATTAAGCGAGCCCTTTATTGCCAACCCACTACACCTTAATGCCAGCCGGCGAATGCTGATGGTTACCGGCCCCAATATGGGCGGTAAATCAACCTATATGCGCCAGACGGCATTAATTGCGCTGCTGGCCTATATCGGCTGCTTTGTGCCGGCCAGTAGTGCGACACTGGGGCCAATAGACCGGATTTTCACCCGGATTGGCGCCTCAGATGATTTAGCCTCCGGCCGTTCAACCTTTATGGTGGAAATGAGCGAAACCGCGACCATTTTGCATCATGCCACGGCGCATAGCCTGGTGCTGATGGATGAAATTGGCCGCGGCACCAGCACCTATGATGGTTTAAGCCTGGCCTGGGCCTGTGCTGATTATCTGGCGACCCGAATTAAAGCGCTGACTTTATTTGCTACCCATTATTTTGAACTGACTGAACTGGCCAATACGCTGGATGGTGTAGTTAATGTTCACCTAGATGCGGTAGAGCATGGCGATGAAATTGTGTTTATGCACCATGTGCAGGACGGTGCCGCCAGCAAAAGCTTTGGCCTGCAAGTTGCCCAGCTGGCCGGGGTACCCAAGGCGGTAATCAACCAGGCTAAACAAAAGCTTAGCCAGTTAGAGCAACAAGGCCGGGCCCAGTTAACGGTAACAACCGAGCCAAATCCGGCTAAAGCCCAGCGTCAGCACGAAGCCGAGCAGCAACAATTAATGCTGCTGCCAGCCGGGCACCCACTGCTGCGCCAGCTGGCGGCCATTAACCCGGATGAGCTCAGTGCCCGCCAGGCCCTGGATTTACTGTACCAACTTAGCCGGGACGCGAAGGAAGCTGAATGATATTAAAGGATTTAAGTTTATCGGCAGTCGTAGCCGGTTTTGTTGCAGTATTGGTCGGCTTTGCCAGCTCAGTGGCTATTGTGTTTCAGGCCGCCAGCGCAGCCGGCGCCAGTAATGAGATCATGGCGTCCTGGCTGTTAGCGCTAGGCATCGGCATGGCCGCTACCTGTATTGGCCTCTCGTGGTATTACAAGGCACCGGTGATCACTGCCTGGTCCACCCCGGGTGCAGCATTACTGGCCACCAGTTTGCAGGGGCTGAGTATTGAACAGGCTACCGGTGTGTTTATTTTCACCGCAGCGCTGGGGCTGCTTATCGGCATCAGCGGCTGGTTTGAAAAACTTACCAAACTCATTCCTTTGCCACTGGCCAGTGCCATGCTGGCCGGTATTTTACTGCAGTTTGGTTTTGCTGTTTTCAGCTCAATGCAAAGCCAGTGGCTGTTAGTAGGCAGCATGTGTCTGGTGTATTTATTCGCTAAGGTGTTCTGGCCACGCTATGCTATTTTGCTGGTGATGCTAAGCGGCATTCTCATCGTCATTAGCAGCGGCAGCCTGGATTTATCAGAAGTAACTCTTAGTCTGGCCCAGCCGGTGTGGGTCACCCCGGAGTTTTCGTTAAGTGCGTTAATCGGGGTCGGTTTACCTTTGTTGCTGGTGACCATGGCCTCGCAGAATATCCCGGGGGTGGCGGTGCTCAGGGCCAGTGGCTATCAGACGCCGGTCTCGCCGCTTATCAGCAGCACCGCGCTTAGCACCCTGTTATTAGCGCCCTTTGGCGCATTTTCGATAAATCTGGCAGCGATTACTGCGGCAATCTGCACTGGCACTGAAGCACACCCACAGCCACAAAAGCGCTATATTGCCGGTATTGCTGCCGGAGTATTTTATCTGCTGGCTGGCTTAGCGGGCGCCACTGTAGTCGCGCTGTTTGCCGCCTTCCCCAAAGAAATGGTGGCAGCGCTGGCGGGGCTGGCACTGATCAGCACTATTGCCGCTAACCTGGCCACTACCACCAGCGATGTCAAATACCGCGACGCGGCAGTGATTACCTTACTGGTTACCGCTTCCGGCGCCAGCTTTTTCGGGCTGGCTTCAGCATTCTGGGGGTTAATTGCCGGCGCCGTTACGGTAGCTATTCAGCAAATTCGTAGCTGAATAAGCCTGTACATTTGTCCACACCAGGAGCGTCATACCCGGCGTAATAACGGGCGCAATAATGCGCCCCTGCAAAAGCGAGCAGTTAACGTAGCGGGCTGGCGTGGGCAGCACCGCGGAATATCGCATTAATATACAGCAAGTGCATGCCATCGACATAGGCGCGGAAGTTTGGCTCCTGGGTAAAGCTAATCACCTGACCTCTGCCAACTGCCTGCACCATTACCAATGGCTTATGGGCAATTTGCTGGCGGTTTTCATCCCAGACGAAGCCGCCTGCCAGCAGCTGTTCTGCCGGGGCAAAGCTGACAACGTTGCGGCCAGCAGCAATGTTCAGTGGCTGATATACCTGATTACCAACATAGAGGCTGTTAACCGTTTCTGGCACGCCGGCAGTCAGCCAGTGCTGCTGGTCTACCCTGGCACTGGCGATAAAGCCGGGCACCCAGTCCGGGTCGGCTTTTTCCGGCACCAGCCACTGCTGATATTCCTCGGGTGTTTTAATCACGCTGCCGGCAACTTTTGTTTCACTTTCCGCTTTTTTCGCTTCACCCTCGCGTACTTTGTACTCACGTTTACTGCTAAGCAGTGGCTCATCGCCCGCCAGCAATAAATCAGTGGCATTGCCAAGAGCCACCAGCACCCCGCCGCGTTCAACAAAGCTTCGTAAGTTGGCCAGGCCAGTGCTGCCCAGCGCTTGCTGATAACTGCCACGGCTGCTGGCTGGCACCACTAACACCTGATAGTGGCTTAAGTCAGCACCCCGCAGCTGCGCCGGCCGGATTGCGGTAACCGGATAATTTAAATTGCGCTCCAGCACAAAGCGGGCACTGCCGGCGCTGAGTGGGTTACTGGGTTCATCCCACAGCATGGCAATATTAGGCTTATGCAGGGTTTTCACGTTAAAAGAGCCGAAGTTAGGGCCATCGGTTACCCAGCTGCTGTCTATACCCGTCACCGTTGCGCCGCTTGTTGCTGCCAGCTGCTGCATCTGCTCAGGCAATTGCGGGCTGTTATCGGCTTTACTGATGATCAGACTACCGGCCGGATACTGCTTGCCATTCTGATGGGTAAAGGGTAGATCACTGCTTTTCAGCTTTAAACCCTGCTGCAGCGCTGCACTGGCAAAGCGGGCCGCCGCCATATCACCCCAGGGCACAATATAACCGAAGCCGGGTTCAGGGTTGGTCACGCTACCGGCCAGAATTCGCTCGCTGCTAACAGTGCTGGTTGCCGCAGTAACGGCCCGGTTGCAACTCACCACAGGCAGGTTATACATCAGTGGCAGTGACCAGGCGGTTACATCGTAGATCTGATCCGGCAGATTGTTAGCGCGGCGCTGCTCCTGTTTGGCAATAAACGCCTTATCCATCGGCACAGTATCGTCCAGCAAAGTACGGATTAAATGGTAAGTTGGCTGGTTGGTGTTAATCACATAACTACCGGCCTGATAACTTTCACCACAGGCTTTAAACGCCTCAGTAGTTTTACCCACCGTTATACCGTGCTCGGTCAGAATGGCACTTAATTTGGTATGGCCGGCGCTATCGCGCTCAGCTGGAAAAATATAGCTGCGCACCGCTCCGCTATTGCCCTGTTTAATAGCATCCTGACGATACTGATAAAAGTTGCGTAGTAGCTCAGGCCCACGCTGGCTGGCGGTTTCAATAGTCGCCATAAAGGCCACAAAATTGCGCTGTACGCCATCGGCGAAGGTCAGAATATCACCGTCTGCCTTGCGATACTGATGGCCCCGGGCTGAAGCCATCTCATAGGTCATAGCAATACTGCCCTGATACAGTGGCCAGCTGGCACCGTACCCCGGATAAAAGGCATCAAAAATTTCCCGGGTAAAATAGTCATAGCCAAATTTATCAAACCAACGGGCGTTATTTTCACCAAGCGACTGCAGGCTCTGGCGCTGGTTTGCCTGAATATGCGGATTGTAAGGCTCGGCTTCCGGGCTGAAGTAATAGCCCATATCGCCGCCCATTTCATGCGAGTCGACAAACACCAGTGGGTATACCTGCTGCAAGGCTTTGACCCGGCCGCGGGTTTCCGGCTGGGTTAATGAAATCCAGTCACGGTTCATATCAAACAGGTAGTGATTAGTGCGGCCGTTAGGCCAGGGTTCGTTATGCTCGGCCGATAGCCTGTCAGCTGAATGGGCTAAGCCCACCGTCGCATAGTAGCGGCTGACAAAACGGTGATGGCCATCCGGATTTTGCAGCGGGTCAATATATACCAGGGTGTTTTCAAGTAACTTTGCGGTTTGCGGGCTTTGGTCGGCCAGCAAATGATAAGCCAGCGCCATCGATGACTCTGCCGGGCTGATTTCATTGCCATGCAGCGAATTAGCTATCCAGACACTGGCTGGCAGCTTACTGATTAGTTGCTCTGCCTGGCGTTCATTCAGGTTTTGTGGGTTTGCCAGTTGTTGCATCTGCTGCTGAATATCAGGCAGCTGTTTAATATTGTGCTCGCTACCAATAACCACGTAAAACAGTGGCCGGCCCTGCCAGCTTTTTGCATAAGGTACCAGTTTAATCCGGCTTGGGTGAGCGTGGGCCAATTGCTCAAAATATTGTTTTATTGCTGCAGGTTCAGAGATCCGGCTAGCCAGTGGATAACCCAGTATTTGTTCTACTGATGCCACGGCCTGATTATAGTCACTTTCCGGAAAAACCGGCACAGCCTGACTGACCGCAGAACACAACCCTATTGCTGCAGCCAGCGCCGTAATTTTAAATAAAGACATCAGAAAACCCTATTTCATTATCAGATACTAATAAAGATAAGCTAAGCGGCTGGCGTAAAAGATGCAACCAGCAGCAGCCATGGTTGCGACCAACAGGGACCACGATAAGCCAGGTGTTTGCTTATTATGATAATTCAGCCAATAAAAACGGGCGCCCGGGCGCCCGTTCTGCTACTGATAGCGGCGGTTAATCCTGAAACAGGGTTTCTATATTTAAGCCCTGATGGGTAACAATTTCTTTTAAGCGGCGCAGGGCTTCAACCTGAATCTGCCTTACCCGTTCCCGGGTTAAGCCAATTTCATGGCCAACATCTTCCAGGGTAGAAAGCTCATAACCCAGCAAACCAAAACGGCGGGCCAGGACTTCACGTTGTTTAGGATTGAGTTCGTCCAGCCACAACACCAGATGCTGCCGGATATCTTCGTCCTGCAGCTCACCTTCCGGCCCCTGTTCTTTTTCATCAGCAATCACGTCAAGCAACTGCTTTTCAGAGGCACCGGCAACCGGCATATCTACCGAAGTTATTTTTTCATTTAACTTCAACATTTTGCGCACTTCTGCTACTGGCCTGTCGAGTGCGGCAGCGATTTCTTCCGGGGTGGGCTCATGATCGAGTTTTTGTGATAATTCACGGGCGGCACGCAAGTATATATTCAGTTCTTTCACCACATGAATGGGCAACCGAATAGTTCTGGTTTGATTCATAATGGCACGTTCAATGGTTTGGCGGATCCACCAGGTAGCATAGGTTGAAAACCGGAAACCGCGCTCAGGATCAAACTTTTCAACGGCCCGGATCAGGCCAAGGTTGCCCTCTTCTATTAAATCCAGTAAGGCTAAACCACGATTAATGTAACGCCGGGCAATTTTAACAACTAACCGCAGGTTACTTTCAATCATTCTCTTGCGGGCAGCGGCATCGCCTTTGAGCGATAATCTTGAAAAATAGACTTCTTCTTCGGCACTTAACAGTGGAGAAAAACCAATTTCACCCAGATAAATTTGGGTGGCATCCATCGATTTCTGACTATCATCCTTGGCGAATACTTCATCGGCTATTGCTTCTTCGCCGGCTAACTCTGCTACATCGGGCTCCATATCATCGTCCAGCGTAGCGACTTCATCTGCCAACTCATCATCTTTTAACTCTACATCTGACTCTACAACTTCATCACGTTTAAGTCCCATATCCTTTCTCCCACGTCTGCCGGGTTCGGGCCTGACTAAGCTACCTTCCTGCCTTCGTGCTTGTGTGCTAATGCTAACCTCAATGGTTAGTCTCTTTGTCATAGTATTACTTTGTTATAGTATCTTTTTATTACGGTAAGTATCGTAAGGGGTCAACCGATTTGCCCCTGAAACGGATTTCAAAATGCAACCTGCTATCAGTTGCATCGGTACTACCCATTTCAGCAATTTGCTGGCCCATCTTAACCTGCTGCCGTTCTGCTACTAATATACGTTTGTTGTGCGCATAAGCGCTTAAGTAATCATCGTTATGTTTTATAATTATCAGGTTACCATAACCGCGTAGGGCGCTGCCGGCATAAACCACCAGGCCGTCTGCGGCGGCATTTATTCTGCTACCTTCCTGTCCTGCAATATCCACCCCTTTGTTACCATGTTCCAGGGTAGAAAAACGCGAAACTATTTTACCTTTTACTGGCCAGCGCCATTGCACCTTGTTTCCAACTGAGGTATTATCCGCGGTTTTTTTACTGTTTTTAACAGGTTGTGTCTGAACATAACGTGTTTGATTTGACGACGCAACAGGTTTAGCGGGTTTTGCTGAACTATTTGATTTTGCTTGGTTTGATTTATCAGTTGCCCGACCAGTCTGCACCGGTGTAGCGGGTTTTGCCGGAACTGCACTGGCAGTCTTTGTCGCAGGCCGGCTTGCTTTACTGGCTACCTGAGTTGCTCCGGCAGCGGTAAGTTGCAAAATCTGGCCGGGGTAAATGATATAAGGGCTGCTGATATTATTACGACTGGCCAAAGTGCGCACATCCAACCCGGCCCGAAAAGCAATTGAGTATAAAGTGTCGCCGCGTTGCACGACATATTGTTTGGCGGCAAGACTGCCACGGTTACGTTCCCGGTAAGGGTTCTCTCTAAGCTCCAGCGTAGTAACCGGCGCAGGCCCGGAGCTTGAGGCGCAACCACTGAGCCCGCTCAACAGCACAACAGGCAGGGTTACCATCAGCCACAAGCCAATTATCCGGTTAATAAGCTATTCCTCATCTGGCGCCGTTTTCGGCAGTATTAAACAGTCGTTCTAAATTTAACAGTAAAGTGATTACCAGAATACCGGCAATAACGGCCATAATCGCCGGCAGCAAATCGTGGTTAGCTACCAGCTGCTGATATTGCCACGGGCTAAGCACTTGCTGGTTATGCTGCCAGGGCCAGATCCGATACAGTGCGCCAATAACCACTCCGGTCAGCAGCGCCAGAGTGGCATCGTGAAAGTGCTTTAGTAACCAGTTAAGTAATCTTGAAAAACTGAGCAAGCCAACCAGACAGCCTGCTGCCACCAACGCCAGAGTCGTGAACCGCAACTCAGTCACCGCCAGCATAATGGGTGCGTACATGCCCAGGATCAGTAAAATAAAACTACCGGAAATGCCGGGCAGAATCATCGCGCAAATCGCGATGGCACCGGCCAGAAAGAACATATAGGGTGCTGGTTGCAGTTGCACCGGCGCCAGCATGCCAACGGCCACAGCAAACACTATGCCAAGCACTAATAATAACAGCCGTGCCGCGGACCAGCTGACACTGCGCAGCAGTACCGGTAACGACGCTAAGATCAGACCATTAAAAAATGCCCATAATGGCACTGGCCGGTGTTCCAGCAGGTAGCTGATCACATTAGCCAGGGAGAATATACTTAGCAAAATACCGCTGAACAAACAAAGTAAGAAAGTGCCATCAATGTGCTGCCACAAGGCGCTGAAACGGCCTTTAAGCAGCAATTTAACTGCTGCGGTATCTATCGAACTGATAGCAGCCAGCAGCCGCTCGTAAATCCCCAGAATAAATGCCAGCGTACCACCTGACACCCCGGGCACCACATCAGCGGCGCCCATTGCTAAGCCTTTAATTATCCATTGAAAATAATTTTTCATAATCCGTTATTACAGCCTCATACTACATGTTTGTTAAGCTAACTCACCCGGCACCAGCGGCACAAAGCGTACTGCCTCGATATCCTTACTGCTGAACGAGTCGGCATTACGCTGATATACCCGCAGCACCTGCTCTTTTGCACCCACCGGAATAACCAGCCGGCCACCATCCGTTAACTGTTGCAGCAAGGCTGCCGGCACTTCAGTCGGCGCAGCAGTCACTATAATACTGTCAAAAGGCGCTTTACTGGGCCAGCCCAGCCAGCCATCGCCGTGCTTCATCGAGACATTGTGTAAATCGAGCTGTTGCAGCCGGCGCTTGGCCTGAAACTGCAGCGCTTTAATCCGTTCTACCGAGCAGACGTGACTAAACAAGTGCGCCAGAATAGCAGTCTGATAGCCCGAGCCGGTGCCAATTTCCAGCAGCTTGCCCGGCGCTTTGTCCTGCAGCAATAACTGGGTCATCCGCGCCACTATGTAAGGTTGTGAAATCGTCTGGCCCTGACCAATTGGCAAAGCGGTATTTTCATATGCTTTGTGCGCCAGTACTGCTTCAACAAACAGGTGGCGCGGCACCTGTGACACCGCCTGCAATACTGCGTCGTCACTGATACCTTCACTTCGCAATTTTTGTGCTAATACCGCTGCACTGCGGGCTGTTGCTACTGCCATAATTACAACCTGATCCCCGCTAACCATTGTTTCAGTGTATCCATACTTTTATAAGCCGACATATCCACATGCAACGGCGTGATAGAGGCATAACCATTGGTTACCGCATAAAAATCGGTGCCTTCTCCGGCGTCCAGCTCTGGCCCTAACGAGCCATACCAGTATATTTTCCGGCCCCAGGGATCAGTATCGCTGCTCATGGTTTCTGCCTTATGGCGCCGGCCAAGCCGGGTAACCATAATGCCTTTTAACTCAGACAGGGCAATAGCAGGCACATTAATATTTAAAATCTGATCAGCAGGCAGCGGATGCGACTTCAGCTTTTTAATCACTTCCACAGTGACATGCGCCGCCGTAGCAAAATGGGCTTCGTCCCGACCTGCCAGCGATACCGCAATAGCCGGCAACCCCAGGTGGCGGCCTTCTGTGGCCGCAGCAACGGTACCTGAATACAACACGTCATCACCAAGATTGGCACCATGGTTAATCCCGGCGACCACTAAATCAGGAGTAAAATCCAGCAACTGACTGATCGCCAGATGCACACAATCGGTTGGCGTGCCATTCACCGCCACAAAACCATTGTCGAGAGTTTGGGTGCGCAGCGGGTTAAGTAAAGTTAACGAGTTGCTGGCACCGCTGCAATTCCGGTCCGGGCCTACGGTAGTCACTTCGGCTATCTGGCATAGCGCCTGCTGCAATACCTGAATGCCTTTGGCATAAACCCCGTCATCATTACTTAGTAAAATTCGCATAGCGGCTCCAATTAGTTGCGAGACATAGTTACTCTAATTCGGCCAGCGGCCGGCTGCCATCCCGATAGCTTGCTAATTCTCGCAGGACACTGGTGGCAAAACAACCCGCCGGCAGGGCAAAACTCAAGGTAACACTATTGCCCTGTATTTGTGTGCTGAGTTGTTGAGGTACTAATCTGATACTGCGCCGTGCGCCCTGCAGCCTGTATTCAATAAGGCCCTGACACCACTGCTGATAGGTAGCCAATGCTTGTTGTTCAAATACTGCCGCCTGCCGGCTCACTGTTGCACCATCCAGCCCGACCAGCGGTGCCGTAGGATGAACATCACCATCCAGCAGCCGCTGCTGCAAGGTGCTATCGGCGGTCTCCACCTGAAAAATCGAGCCACTGCCATCCAGTTGCAGAATATCACCGTCCAGCACCTGGTTAAACAAGCCCTGGTCAATCCGTTGCGATAACACGGTATTAAACAAATATGAGCGGCTGGCCGACAACGCCAGGCCACGGATCTGGCGATCTGTTATCCGCTCTCCGCCAAACAAACTATCGGCTAATGCTAAGTTGCCACCGCCGCGGCCAAAACGTTGCTCGCCATAATAATTCGGCACACCTGCTTCTATTAACTGCAGCCGCTTAACAAGTGCCTCAGGCTGGCTGACATCGGTCAGGGTCAACCGGAAATGGTTGGCTTTTAGCGCCCCTAAGCGTAATTTACGGTAATGGCGCACCACCTGCAAAATGCGGCTGTCTTCAATCTGCCACTCCTGCCAGGCCAGCTCTTGCTTTATCGGCCATTTAAAACAAAACCATTGCCGGGTCAGCGCATGGCGATCTTTTAAACCGGCATAACTGATATCCCGCATTCTAAGGCCGGTTAGCCTGGCCAACTGGCGGGCAATATACTGGGTATTCTGACCGCGCTTTTCAATTTGCAGTAATACGTGTTCACCGCTACCACTGGGTGCAAAATTCAGCTGCTCGTCAACAATAAAATCTTCCTGCGTGCTGCGAATAGTCGCCGTAATATCAGGCTTGCCATACAAATACTGCCACTGTGGCAAGCCATTTACCGGTAGTACACTCATTGCCTGCTAACCAGCAGCACAACAGCTTCTGCTGCTATACCCTCTTTACGTCCAACAAAGCCCAGTTGCTCGGTGGTGGTCGCTTTAACGTTGATCTGGCTGAGCTCGGCGGCTAAATCGGCGGCCAGGCACTGGCGCATCGCATTGATATGCGGTGCCATTTTTGGCGCCTGCGCCATAATGGTTACATCCAGGTTGTTCAGCTGATAACCGGCTTTGCTGGCCTCAGCGAACACTTTTCGCAATAAAATACGGCTATCAATACCTTTTAAAGCAGGGTCGTTATCTGGGAAATGATGGCCAATATCGCCGAGTGCCAGCGCACCTAACAAGGCATCTGCTACTGCATGCAACACTACATCGCCATCTGAATGCGCCACTAAACCCTGTGAGTATTCAATTTTAACGCCTGCCAGCGTTACCGGACCCTGGCCGCCAAAAGCATGGACATCAAAACCATGGCCTATCCGAAAATTCATATTGTTGTTTGCTCCAGCTGTTGTTGCTCAAGATGTTGTTGCTCAAGTTGCTGTTGATCTAAAAAATAGCCCGCCAGAGTCAGGTCGGCCGGGCGGGTAATTTTAATATTATCAGCCTGCCCTTCTACCAGCAGCACCGGCTGGCCAGCCCACTCCATTGCCGATGCTTCATCGGTAATAGTGACACCCGCCGCTAATGCCTCAGTGATGGCCTGGCGAAGTTGCAGGGTGGGGAAAAACTGCGGGGTCAGCGCATGCCATAGCTGCTCACGTTCAACAGTATCGGCTACCAGGTTGCCAGTCGCCGTGGCTTTACCGCGTTTCATAGTATCGCGCACCGGGCAGGCCAGAATGCCGCCATGACCTGCTTGCAGACAACGGCTAATTAGCAGGGTGATATCAGCCTTACGGATAAGCGGCCGGGCTGCATCATGCACTAACACCCAGGGGTAACTGCCGGCGTCGATCTGTTGCAGGGCATTTAATACCGAGTAAACCCGCTCAGCGCCGCCGTCAACCCGTTGCATCGCCACTGTGGTTAAGGGCGTCGCGGCAAAATAGGGATCCGCTTTATCCAACGCCAGCCAAAGCGCAGCAACCTGTGGCTGGCTGCAGATCCGGCCGACACTGTGCTCAAGAATGGTTTTGGCATTAAGGGTTAAATATTGTTTTGGAACAGCAGCCTGCATTCGTTTGCCGACGCCGGCGGCGGGGATCACAGCAGCTATTGCAGGCTCAGGCGGCTTAGTCATGGTTTGTCCTTTACCGGTACCTGCTGCCCCTCTGTTTGCACTACCCGGAAAAACACTTCGTCTTCACCAATTAAGCCCAGCTCATTGCGGGCTCGCTCTTCAATCGCTTCCAGTCCTTGCTGCAAATCGGTAACATCAGCCATCAACATCCGGTTCCGTTTCTGCAATTCCTGATTACTGGCGCGCTGGGTGGCAATTTCGTCCAGCCGTTGCAAGTAGTCGGTCACACTATACTGGCCAAACCACAAACGATATTGCAGCAGGCAAAAAAGGATCAGCAATATTCCGATAAGCAGTCGCATAAGCCAGGATCTGTTGGAGACATGGCTTTATTATGCTGGCTTGCAACCGTGCTGCAAAGCCCTAATTGCCGCTGTAGCATGAAAAATTACGCGCTTTGGGGTTATTTAAGCTCGTGGGCTGCCTGATAGGGTTTAGCAAAGTTCTGCCAGTTTAAGCGACTACTCAACAATAATTCCCGCAAACTCAGTACTCTGGGTGCTTTTTTAACATTATTTAACCACTGATGGCCACAGCTGGCGGCAGTAACAATGGCCTTATTAGGCTTTAATAAAAACTTGCTGGCATTATCGTTTTGCAGTGGGGTGCCATTAAAACTAAACCAGCCATGC
Organism: Arsukibacterium perlucidum DSM 18276; assembly: GCF_000382165.1. Lineage (GTDB taxonomy): Bacteria > Pseudomonadota > Gammaproteobacteria > Enterobacterales > Alteromonadaceae > Alishewanella > Alishewanella perlucidum. The sequence goes on from NZ_KB907734.1 coordinate 15,959, forward strand.
TCGTTACAATGTAAGCGCTCACCAGCGCTATCTACTTCATCAACACTGTCCAGCACAATCTGCTCCAGAGTCAGCTGTTCAATATATACCGGTACAATCAATCCGGGCTTGGCCGCTTTCTGGTAGAAGTTAGCAATCGGATCAGCCTGTTGTTTGCGCGCCGGACAACGGCCAAGCTGCCTATGAAACCAGGACGCATTCTGGCTGTCGAGCTGCAACTCGCTGCGGTAGCTGACAATATTGGCCGCGGCCCGCCGGATATAAAAAGGCAGCGCCGCCAGCCGTTTTTGCAATAACGGCAGCTGCTCCGGGTTTATATTTGCCAGGCGTAACAACTCACGCTCATACAAAGCATTACAAAGCTCGGTATAAGTCTGGTTATCGCTGGATACCTGCCAGAAATGCGGCTGGTTGCTCAGGGGCTCAATCATCCGCTGATGTTAGCCAATCGGCTAACGCTTGTAAAAGCAAAAGTGGCGGCCAACCTATAAAAAATGCTAGTTTAGCGCACCAGAGAAGCGTTGTAGCGATAGCTTATGAACCGTCGTCAATTTATCAAAGTCAGTGTGCTGACACCTGTTGGCCTGGTGCTGGCCAGCAAACTGGTTGCCACCCTGCGCCCCTATCCGCTGTCGGACATTCTGGTGCAACTCAAAGCGCTGCCGCCTGAGCGGTTAACCAGCAGTGGTGAGTGGAATGTCAGCCAGATTTTGCAACACTGCGCCCAAAGTATCAGTTATTCAATTTACGGCTATCCACAAGCCCGCTCGCCGTTGTTCCAGTACACCGCGGGTAAACTGGCAGTGAATGCTTTTGCCGCAACAGGTAAGCTGCATCATCCACTGGCTGAACCGATCCCCGGTGCGCCGGCGCTTGAACCCGGCTTACCCAATGACGTTGCCCTGCGTGAGCTTATTTACACTGTGCAACAATTTATGGACTGGCGCGGCCAGCTGCAGCCACATTTTGCCTTTGGCAGCCTGACCAAAGTGCAATACTACAGCGTCCATTATCTGCACCTGCAAAGTCATTTAGAGCAAATCAGCATTAGCTGACGTTAGCACAAGGGAAACGACATGCCTCTGTTACGGATAACCATTTGCTTGCTTAGCCTTTTTGCAGCTTTGTTGGCTAGTGCCAACCAGCAAGGTTACACGGTTTCACAGGTGCGGCAGGACGAACTGGTCGCTAACCTGTTTTTACCTGCAACAGCCGCTGAGTTGCCAGTCGTTATTGCGGTTGGCGGGTCACGTCCTGGCCTGGACAGCAGCAACCGGGTCGGCGACATGCTGGCCCCGCAAGGTATTGCTGTGCTCGCCCTGGCCTATTTTGGCGAGCCGGGTTTACCAGAGAGCCTGGACAACATTCCGCTGGAATACTTTGTTCAGGCCATCGACTTTTTGCAGCAGCAACCTCAGCTTCAGGCCAATAGCGTTGGCATTTACGGGCGCTCCCGCGGTGCAGAACTGGCATTACTGTTATCGTCGCACGACGCGAGGATTAGTTCGGTGGTGGCCCTGGCGCCAAGCAACGTGGCCTGGAACGGCACCCGCTCAGCCGCGTCAGCCTGGACCATTAACGATAAGCCGGTGCCGTCGCTAACCGTGGGCTTAGACAGCAGCTACCCGGCATTGGCACGTTTTGCAGCGGCGCTCGCCGATGAAGTAGCAGTAAAGCAGGCCAGGTTTGCGCTGGAAAAGATAAATGGCCCGCTATTGTTAATATCCGCCACCAAAGACAAAGTCTGGCCTTCGCATCTAATGGCGCTGGATATCCAGCACTACCTGCAGCAAAAAGGCTTTCAGCATAAGGTCAGCCATCACAGTTACCCTACCGGCCACGGCTTTAGCCAGGCCGTTATGCCGGAAATTGAGCAGCGGGTGCTGCAGCACTTTCAAACAACATTGCGATAAGCCTGCAGCCAGCCCGGCTTGAGTGTAAATCACATAGCTCCGTTATCACTTCTTTGCTAAAGTTAAGTCTGAACACCGCGCCACAGGACGCTGAATTATGGCTTTATCTTATCTGGACGTAGAGCAGCAAGCACAGCAGCTAAGTAAAGAAGAACAAGCAAAATTAGTGGATAGCCTGCTGGTAACTTTACAAATGCCGGTAGATCCGTTGCTAGAATCTGAATGGCTGCGCGAGGTTGCAGAACGCAAAGCGCAGTACCTCAATGGCGAGGCAACATTGACTGACGCTGCGAACGTTTTTGCTAAGGTAAGAAAGATACTGAAGTGAAACCGGTACGTTTAATCGTCAGAACCTTCCCTTATTCAGTAATATATATATAAAGAATACTCCCGCAAAATAGTCATATTTGCAGTTGCTCATCATCGCCAACGGCCACAACACGTCAAATAGTCGTTATCGGTTAACCACGCTGACCTAAAAAAAAGCCACCTTGCGGTGGCATTATCAAAAAATGGAACATGCTAAAGTGATGGCTTCACAGAGCGCAGACGATTTAAGCTAGACATGTTTAAGATTTCTCAAGGCTAATTTTTCTCGCGCGCATTTTCTGAAAGCTGATTTTTTAACCGGCTAATTTCAGACTCAAGCGCTGAAATTTTCAAGCTACTTGTCACAATTGTATAGCCAAAAATACCGAATAAAACTATCACAAAAAAATTGTGTTGGTCAGGGTAGCTTAGCCAAAACCACACCATGCTACTTAGTATCGCGAGCCCAATAATAACTTTAAAAAAAATCAGTTTATTCATGACTATCAATGAAAAGCTGATTGGTTCATCACAGATCGTCGCTGAACCTCTGTATTTGCTTTGTTAAGACTATTTTTATTAGCATAAACTGCACCCCATATAACGAGCGTGACTATATGTTTACGCCGCACTGCTTTGTGCAATTGGAAATCTTTTAGCAAATCCTTCGCACTCAGAGCGGAAGCACCAAAACCAACCTTAGAGGCAAAATCATCAAAACCTTGCATATTCCCTTGGAATGACAATAACTCATCGTTAGTCAATGACCACATTCCCCATTTTGGGTTAACAAGTGCCGGTGTTGTCGCCTTGTTAACTAGCTGTCCCATCAACGGTCTACTCTCTAATTCACGGATAGATTTCATAGCAAACATTTTTTGATGTCGATCTAAATGACGATAAAGAATGGTGCCAACCATGGCATCTAACATCGCCTCATCACCATCTTTTACCATATATCTTGGAATTTCCAGCACATCGGCGAATAAATCAAGTTGCCCCTGGGTTGTTTTCGGGAAAGTGTATGGTAAGTCGCTTATATTTGGCCGTAATTCATTCATTATAAATTCCCTCTTTTCTAAGTATTGCATCACATGATTTAACCAGCTCTTTTGTCATATCGGATGCTGTTTCCTGACTAATCACTTCGTTAATATCTTCAACTAATGTTGGCATAATGCTGATGATCAAATAAAAATCACTAAGTTTTTGGAATACTGCTGAAAATAGCTGCTGCTTATTGTCAAAGCTAACCTGGTAACTAACTAACTTCCCCTGCTTTTTGTCAACGCTAAACGTATGCTCATAGGCGACTACAACCTCGAGCATCTGCTCTTCACGAAGATACTCATTAGTAAAGTTTTGGATAACTTGATCAAGTTCATTAACATCAGAAGACGTATCTACCATGAAGGAGCTAGTGCTATTTGCCTGTGCCAGCACGACTAAATAATTAATATATACACTTTCATGCTCTGCCATAGCTGTGACTATTTCGCTACCCGGTACAGACTGATCATTAAGTAAATCAATGTTGAAATTACTGATACCCATTTTAAAATTACAGGAAAGTTGTTTGGTCGGACTAACATAAACTCCGGATTTGAAAGAACCGAGAAGTGCCGACCAGACACTATTACTAAAAAATAAAATGAGGAAAAAGAAAAAACACCTCAAAAGTAAAACCCGTGTAAATAATTTGTTTGTATAATAGCTTCGGAGTTTGATGAGATCAAGCTTCTCCTGTCTCTAAACAACAAAGCCACCTTGCGGTGGCTTGTTATATTGCGTTAAAACGAATTAGCGGCTTACTGGCCTTTAATTTCGCTGCGGCCTTTGTATGGCGCCTTACTACCTAATTCCTGCTCAATACGCAGTAACTGGTTGTATTTGGCAACACGGTCAGAGCGGCACAGCGAGCCGGTTTTAATCTGGCCGGCGGCGGTGCCTACCGCTAAATCAGCAATAAAGGCATCTTCTGTTTCGCCACTGCGGTGCGAGATAACGGCAGTAAAGCCGGCATCTTTGGCCATTTTAATTGCGGCCAGGGTTTCGGTTAATGAACCTATCTGGTTAAACTTAATTAAAATAGAGTTACCAATGCCCTGCTCAATACCGCGGCTTAAAATTTTGGTATTGGTGACAAATAAATCATCGCCCACCAGCTGCACTTTGCTGCCAATTTTATTGGTTAAATCCTGCCAGCCATCCCAGTCGCTTTCGTCCAGGCCATCTTCAATTGAAACAATCGGGTAACGCTGGGTTAAGCCTGCTAAATAGTCATTAAAACCAAAAGAGTCAAAGCTTTTGCCTTCACCACCTAACACGTACTTGCCATCTTTATAGAACTCGGTAGCGGCACAGTCGAGTGCCAGGGTAACGTCTTTATCCATCTGGTAGCCGGCGGCTTTTACCGCTTCAACGATAACGGTCAGCGCTTCTTCGTTTGACTTCAGATCCGGGGCAAAGCCACCTTCATCACCCACCGCAGTATTTAAACCACGCTTTTGCAGCTCTTTTTTCAGGCTGTGGAAAATTTCCGCACCCATCTGCAGCGCTTCAGCAAAGGTTTTGGCACCAACCGGCTGCACCATAAATTCCTGAATATCAACGTTGTTATCGGCATGCTCGCCACCGTTAATAATATTCATCATCGGTACCGGCATACTGTACACACCTGAGGTGCCATTTAAATCGGCAATATGCTGATACAACGGAATTTTCTTATCGGCAGCGGCGGCGCGGGCCACGGCTAGTGATACCGCCAGAATGGCATTGGCGCCCAGTTTGCTTTTGGTTTCGGTACCATCTAAATCGATCATAATCTGGTCGATTTCGGCCTGATTCCAGGCGTTTTTGCCTTTTAGTGCCGCCTGAATAGCACCATCGATATTGGCAACGGCTTTAGTCACACCCTTACCTAAGTAACGGCTTTTATCACCATCACGCAGCTCCAGCGCTTCGCGCGAACCGGTAGAGGCACCTGATGGCGCACAACCACGGCCCATAGCACCACTGGCTAAATACACATCGGCTTCAACCGTTGGGTTACCGCGAGAGTCCATAATTTCACGGGCAATAATTTTTACAATCTCAGACATGCTATCAATCCCCTGTTCTAAAACGAAAAAGCCGGGATATCCACCCGGCTTAGCAAAAGTTATACGCGTTGCTTTTTCTGGAATTTGTACGCCGCAGCGACAAAGGCCTGAAACAGCGGGTGACCATCACGTGGGGTCGAGTTAAATTCCGGGTGGAACTGACCGGCAACAAAAAACGGGTGAGATGGAATTTCAATCATCTCAACCAGTTGGTTATCGGCCGATAACCCCGATACCACTAACCCTGCCTCTTCTAGTTGTGGTCGTAAGTTGTTATTCACTTCATAGCGGTGACGATGCCGCTCCTGAATAACTGCTTTGCCATAAATCTCGCGGGCTTTGGTATTATCAATCAGGTTACAGTTCTGGCTGCCCAGGCGCATGGTGCCACCCAAATCAGATTCATCTGAACGGGTTTCTACTGAGCCGGCCGCATCCAGCCATTCGGTAATTAAACCAACAACCGGGTAAGCAGTGTCTTTGTTAAATTCGGTAGAATGCGCGCCGGCCATGCCGGCAACATTGCGGGCATAGTCAATCAGCGCCACCTGCATACCCAGACAAATACCTAAATAAGGCACACCTTGCTCCCGGGCATGTTGCGCTGCCAGGATTTTGCCTTCGACGCCACGCTCGCCAAAGCCGCCAGGCACCAGAATGCCATCTAAGCCCGCCAGAATACCAACGCCTTTGCTTTCTACATCCTGTGAATCGACATATTTAATATTAACGGTAACCCGGTTTTTCAAACCGGCATGGCCCAATGCTTCATTTACCGATTTATAGGCATCCGGCAGTTCAACATATTTGCCTACCATACCAATGGTGATCTCCCCCATCGGGTTCGATTCCTGATACAGCACCTGCTCCCACTCCACCAAATCGGCTTCCGGGGCTTCAATATGGAAACGCCGGCAGACTAAATCATCCAGACTTTGCGATTTTAATAAAGCCGGGATCTGATAAATACTGGAGACGTCTTTTAAGGAAATAACCGCTTTTTCTTCTACGTTAGTAAACAAAGCAATTTTAGCGCGCTCGTTGGCCGGAATAGCGCGGTCTGAGCGACACACCAGAATATCAGGCTGAATACCGATAGAGCGCAGCTCTTTAACTGAATGCTGGGTAGGTTTGGTTTTAATTTCACCGGCAGTGCCTAAATAAGGTACCAGCGTCAGGTGCATATACAAGGTGCGCTCACGGCCCACTTCGGTGCCTAACTGGCGAATAGCTTCTAAAAACGGCAGGGATTCAATATCGCCAACGGTACCGCCAATTTCAACAATGGCAATATCATAGCCTTCAGCACCGCGCACTACCCGGTTTTTAATCTCATTAGTAATATGCGGAATAACCTGAATAGTGGCACCTAAGTAATCACCCCGGCGCTCTTTCCGCAGCACTTCGGCGTATACCCGGCCCTGGGTAAAGTTATTCAGCTTGGTCATTTTAGTGCGGATAAACCGCTCGTAATGGCCAAGATCAAGATCGGTTTCAGCACCGTCTTCGGTAACAAACACTTCACCGTGCTGAATAGGGCTCATGGTGCCCGGGTCGACGTTAATGTAGGGGTCAAGTTTGAGGATGGTAACCTTTAAGCCACGCGCTTCCAGGATCGCTGCCAGCGATGCTGCTGCAATGCCTTTACCTAAGGAGGAAACCACGCCACCCGTCACAAAGATATATCTTGTAGTCATGAGACCCCTGAGACAATGTTAATCAATAGAAAATACCAACAATGCAAAACACCTGGCCGCCGGTGGCTAAACACTGGGCTACTACGGGTGTGCAAAAATTGGTATCAGGACGGGAGGAAAGTATAGCAAAGGCTTGGCAGCCACTCAATGTAAAGCTGCAGCTGATAGTGATTTATTCCGCGACCAGCTGCCTAGCTATATTAAGCCGGGTCGCGCCAAATTCAGCGTTGCGTTTCATCATCAAGCAATTGCCGATGCACCCGCACCGCTGTGCTCTTGGGACGCACGGGCAAGCCCCGGCCCTCCAGGTGCGCCCGGGTGAAAGCCGCCCCAAACAACAGAATCATTGAAGAATAGTTGACCCAAAGCAACAGTAATGCCAGAGAGCCGGCGGCACCATAGGCCGAGGCCGTTGCCGTATAGGCCAGATAAATAGAAATAAGAGAGCGGCCTGCGGTGAATAAAATTGCAGTAATAAAGGCACCGAGCAACACGTCGCGCCACGACAGCACCACATCAGGCAGGATCTTGAACATTGCCGCAAACAGCAGGGTAATCACCAGCAGCGACAACCCTAACTCCATCCCCACCATAGCCCAGCCAGGAATTGGCAGCCAGTCTTCCGCAAATACCATAACGCTGCGCAAGGCTACCGACAACAGCAGCGATACCAACAGAATAAAGCCAATAGCCAGAATGATGGTCAGTGACAGCAAGCGGCTTTTAAGTAAGATCCACAGGTTGTTTTTTGAAGGGCGCGGCGCAACATCCCAAATCTGATTCAGCGACTGCTGCATCTGGGCGAAAACCGTAGTAGCACCCACTATGGTAGCAACAATCCCGATCAACGCCGGCCAGATACCACTCTGGTCAATTTGCGAATTGACCACAGCCGTCTGCACTACGCCTGCCGCATCCGGGCCAAGCGTTCCCTCAAGCTGCTCAAACAGCTGTCCTTGAACAGCCTTCTCTCCTATTATCAGCCCAACCACAGCGACTACCACTACCAGAATTGGGGCGATGGAAAAAACGGTGAAAAACGCCAGCGCTGCAGCATAAATAAAGGCATGGCTGCCCAGCCAGTTACTGCCCGCAGCGCCCAGAATGCTTAACCAGTGCTGCACTGCAGCGGGGAGCTTGTTATAGATGTTGAAAACCATAGTTAAAAAATACCTTAGCGTTGCAGCACTAAACCCGGGCTCTGAGCCTGGCAGCGATGTACGGTGCCAGGGCCGTGACCAACAGGACCAATGGCCAGATGTTACCGTCCTTAAAAGTATAAGCCTCAAGTAGCACTGACCACGACTTACCCTGCCACAGGCCGAACGAAAACTCGAAAACAAGTGTCAGCAAAACCCAGCCCAACCCCACAGCCAGCAGTTGAGCCAGGCGCCTGGCATCCAGCCAGGGCAGCGTGAGGTAGCTAACGGCAATAATAAGAGCCGACAACAGCAGCCCGCTTAGCAACAGGCCAGCTGTGATACCAAGCATTGGCGTAAGCACAGCCTCCCGCAGAATACCATTAAGGATGGCCAGCACCACTATCGCGGCCCAGACAATCAACGATTTCAGTGCGAGCATATTTTTAGTTTTGCTTTCTAACATTTTTAATAACTCTTCGTACTTTGCCCGGGCCTGAAATGCAGCAGAGCTAATACCGCGCTTACTGCCTTTCAGGTAACTTGGGAACTAAAGCCAGAATCAACGTAGCAAAAGGCCCCAAAATTAATGAAATTAAAAACCAGACTAAACCACCACGATTTTTGCCCTGGGCCAGTACTGCATTAATTAACATTAATGTCCCCCAACCCACAAAATACTGTCTACCTACCTCTATATACTCCGGATTCAAAATATTCTCCTTTTTTATTATTGCCTGCTAAGGCTTTAATGCAGCGGCGCGCTGCATTGGCGCCACTGCAATAACTTGTTCGCTGTTACTATGCATGGCTTTCATGTGGTAATCCAGCTAGTCAGTCCTCAACAATCACATCGTCAATTGGCCGACGCAGGCTGAAGGGTGTCGCAGAACCATGGCCAAAACGTACCATCAGCAGCGCAGATTCTGCTTCAAGCTTCAGCCACGAATCAAACTGCGAGCGCAACTCGCGCACCTCGATCGGCTGATTAATGAAAGCAGTGCAAATACTAAGCGCAGTCGCCTGCAGGGCAAAGCGCTCATATGCACGCCCAAGCTCAACCCAGCCGGGTTTGTCGTCACGACTTGCTACGAAGACCGCAATACCGGCTGAACTTTTGATATTGGTCGCATCTGTCCTGGCTTGGCCTTTATGCGTAAGTACCAGCCCGATAATCATTTTCGCCAGCCAGGTTGGCAATGCCGGTTGGCCACTTGTGCGTCCGGCCAAACCGTCGCCCTTGCGCATTGCCTCTGCAGGATTGAACCGGATCCAGTTGATCAGTTCCTTTCGGAACGCCCTATCAGTCAATTGGGCGATATTTCCCCGCGTAACAAAATCAGTCACCGTGTTCTTATCTGCGGTCGACGTCAACAAGATGGTTCGGACAGACTTACCTTTGCCCGCCTTCTGTAATTTTTCAAGCTCCGTTTCGCTAACTGGCCGGCCGTCATAGGCTGTTTTCACACATTGCCGTTTGGTTATGGCCCGGTATAGTTCCGTCGCACAAGCTGTGGCATCACGGCTTAGCAAAACATCAACGCTGTTTTCAGCGGGATTGAATTGAATCTCAGCTAAAAAGCCCTGCGCGGCAGCAGCATGAATCATATTCTCGGCGGCGCAGCCCAAGCTCTTAAAGAGATGACTATCATCAGGGTCTACCACCGGGCAGCGCCTCGAGAAGTCGGGCAGGATGGTAATCCGGTCTTTTCGGATGCGGAACTTCCAGGGCTGTGTATTGTGGCTGGAGGCAGCGAGCGTGGCATACCGAATCAACTCTCTGCCATCCAGATTACCGTCTGCACGTTCAGTTCCCGACCGACGCATGTCGTATGCCGCCTGGTCGTATTCTTTTATCGATATCCTCTCGCCTCCTTTTACGACGCTATCGGAATCATCGCTCTATAACCCTTGCCACAAACCCGGGCAACATATTGCCAGTTAAGCCGGGAAGCGGCGTGTTGCTGGCCAGTCAGCGCAGTGGAGCGCGCTCAGCTAAGCCTGATGGGTTTCACCGGACACCCAGACGCGGGCGGTGCAAACGGTCTCGAAACCAAGCTTCTGGTAAAGGCGGTAACCTGCTGGCGTTGCGCCGAGGAAAAAGCGTCGGATCCCGTTATTGCGTGCTTGCGCCATCGCTGTCGTCAAAAGCCTGAGACCGATCCCGCCACGCTGGCGTGACGTGTCCGTCCCCATCGCCCAGATGCCGCAGGTATCACCGTGATAGGTCAGCGTAACGCTTCCCACAGCTTCGCCATTGATGCGCGCGACATAGACATCAAGGCCTGTCGAATCGAGTAAGGACGCAGGCAGCGCCCGACGTACGCTGTCCTTGAGCATGCTATAGGCCGAAACCAGCACATCCGCGCTGGCATCAGCGTCATCAGCGCCAGACGCGCAAACAACTGCAACGTCGGGGTTACCGGATGGCTCGAGTGGCGCGTCATCACGCACCATAAACGGGAACTCCACCGCGTAGGCCAGACCAAGATCGGCGGCGATATCGTCGGGCACCTTGCCAGCCTCAGGGAAGATAATGACGAGAAACGGCAGCTGTCGCGCCAGACACGAATTCAACATATCCCGCAAGTGATTGTGATCAGCGCCGGCTCCAACAACCAACATATTCATGTCAGCAATCGCTTCATTGCATAAGGCTAACTGCAGGCCGGGTCGGGCCGCCGCCTCGTAGCGTTCCGCCTCGCCCAGCAGCGTAGTGATGGCGGCATTGGTAAGGCGGCACAAAACGGACTCAGTCAGTACTTTCGATGTTGTGTTCACAGATTTCTCCCCATTTTTTGGTAGTTCCAGTCACTTGCTCCCGGCCCTATTTACCACCTAAAGCTGGCCATTGCTGCCAATAAACAAACACATACCAGAACTAATTAACCAAAACGTCAGGCTGTTTTCTGGGAACATTGGCATTAACCCAACGAAGGAAACACCACGAAGTAAAAATATACCGGTAATCAGGATTAACGCCAATTTTGTCAGAGGTAAACGTTTAATTGCACCGGCACCAAACAAACGCTTGTTATCTGATAGCTGCTCACTCTGGCGGCCCCTCGAATTCTGGCATATCACCTAAACCTTTATCCCAAACAGCTTTGCCAGAAGTAAAGATGTGAGCTGTTGGTAACATAGAGATTTCCGTATCCAAACACCCGGCGGGAATGGCAAGCAGACCTACCTCATGAATACCTGGCAACGCCGAACCGCAGAACTTACAAAAACTTTTCTTGTGGCGAGTGCCCGGAAGCGTGAAGGTAGTCACAGAATCTGAACCCGCCAACCAGGTTAACTTGGCTGACTTCGAAAATAAATTGGCCGCATGAGCAGACCCGGTATCCTTTTGACAATGCTGACAATGACACAGGTAAAAAACATCGAACTTTCCTTGCACTTCAAACTTTGCATTGCCACACAAACAAGAACCATAATAAGCAGTCATCAAGTTTCCCTCTATTAGCAGCGGGTTGGCGTCCCGGCGACCGCAGGGAGCAAGTGCTGCGATTTGTTATGTGTCATTATTTGCGATCTGCCGGATGGTTTACACCATCGTTGGTCGGTACATTTGGTATTTTTAATGGGTTAACTCCCTCAAGGCAAGCAACATTAAAACCATACTGTGTTGGATTTGACCTGCGTTGATGGTGAGTATAGATACCGCAGTTACTACAAAAATAATGCTTGGCTGTCTTTGTATTAAACTGGTAGAGCTTTAATAAGCTCTCACCTTTTATAATTTTTATACCCGACAGAGGAATTGAAGCCGCTATCGCTCCACGCCTCCGGCAAAGCGAACAATCACAGCGACGTAGTTCAACCAAACCATCCGGTAAATCAAGCTCAAACTCAACAGAACCACAATGGCAGGTAGCTTTGTGTTTAGCTTTGATTGGAACGCCATCAACTTCTTTCAAATTTAAAGCCATACTTGGTTCCTGCGCGTGCATAACGCTTTACTCACCGGAAAATGACGAGCGCCAGCGAGTTATTTTTCTGGTGTAGTAATTTGTTGGCTGCCTTGTCCAAGGGGCGAATCTAATAGTGATAACGGCACGAGATTATCGTAATCGCATTATCATCAACTGCGTACACCAACCTGTTCGTATCATCTATACGTCGGGACCAAAAACCAGCCAGGTTTTCCTTTAACGGCTCTGGCTTACCAATACCTTCAAACGGTGAGCGTCTAACGTCGTTTATAAGCTTGTTTATTCGTTTGAGCGTTTTTTTGTCCTGGGTTTGCCAATAAAGGTAATCGCTCCAGGATTCGTCAGTCCATGACAGTAAACGACTACTCATCAATCAAGTCTCTGCAGGTTACCTTACCTGCTTTGAATTGTTCAATTGAGCGATTCAAATGCTCAGCATTGGCAGGTGAGCGCAGTAAGTGCACCGTTTCCATCAGACTGTTGTAGTAGTCTAGCGACATAACAACAGCATCTTCCGAATCACGGCGAGTAATGACTGCTGTATCTGCGTCATTAACGACGGAATCTAAAACCGCTTTCAGGCTATTTCTTGCTTCTGTAAAAGACACAATTCTCATACAACCTCCACATGTACGTTTCACAGGACAAGTATAGTCTCAAACCTTAACATGTACAATATGATGAACATGTTGATTGTAACAGCTAACGCCCCGGGCATGCGCGCGAACTTGTGAGCGTCGCAGGGGCCGAAGGCCCCGAATGCCTCTGATTGTTAGGCTTGACTACTGCGGCTGCGCCTTAATAACTCGAAAAACTAATGGCTTTATACATACATGAGAAAACCATGAAATCCCCGTAATTACCAATATACCTATAAGCGGAATTACTGCTCCAGTAAAAACTATTGAGCCAAATACATAACCAAAAATACACTCCGCTCTGTATATAGGCAGAAATAAACCGACTACTACCAAACCTAAAGACAAGTAAATTGCAACGTTCTCGTAGCCAATACTAAAACTGAGTGACTGGACAAGACTCAAGACCAGCATGCCGAAAAAACCGATGAGTACGACTCGTAAAATCTTTGCCCTTACAGGCGCCTCACCGGGTTGAAGAGTTACACGCTTCTCTATCCGCACTATAGAAAGCCAAGCCAAGAATGGGAGAATTAATAGTCCCCACCAATTTGATATTGCGGGATAATCTGAACGATGCAGTAAATTATGGCTTATTACTCCACCATTTAAATGCTCCCACAACAGATGTCCAGCTACGAAAAATACAGTAACTGCAATCACGTAGTATTTTAATGCTTTGAATTTCTTTTCAGTCATGTTTATCCTTGGATTACGATCATCAAAACATGTAGCGTAACGCCGAAAGAGCCGGCGGCGAAGCCGTCCGGTTACTTGACTTGTTAAATGCGCCCAACTACCATAATGCGTATTAACAATGCGCATAGGCCATGCTTGGAGCAAATGTGATGCAACCTTTATCTGGCAACGCTGCCGCCAAAAAAGCGGCAAACCTCTCCATAAACAGAGATTTATTGGCAGAGGCTCGCAGCCTGAACATAAACCTCTCAGCAACTCTTGAATGGGCACTGACTGAGAAAATCCGCCAGGAAAAGCGCAATCAGTGGCGGAAAGATAACCGTGAAGCCATTGATAACTGTAATACACTTGCTGAAGAAAACGGTCTTTTCTCTGATAAACATCGGGTACTCTGATGGAGCAGTTTGACCTTTACGTAAATACAGATCAAGATACCAATCAGACTTATCCCTACTTTGTTGATATTCAAAACGGCCTTCTCGATACCCTTAACAGCAGAGTAGTAATTCCGCTAACTCCCGTTCTGAAATCTGACCAAACCTACCCCAAGCACCTTTGTCCTGTCATTGAAATCAAAAACAAAAAGTTTGCTCTTCTTACTCATCAACTAACCAGCGTCTCCGTCAGCTTTTTGAAAGAAAAGGAAGCTTCACTTACTGACAGTCGAGATGACATTGTCGCTGCGATAGACTTTCTGGTTACCGGCATTTAACGCTCAAAGCAGCCGCGCTGTCAGCGTCGGCTGCCTTTGCTTGTTAAATTGCATGTTCTACTGATATTTCGCTTCATAGTTGCTCGTATTAAACTGACTGTCGTAATCTGGATCTAATGCTTTTGCCTTTGCAAATGCTGCTTTCGCTTCTTCATAGTGTCCGGCACTGAAATATCCATGCGCTAAGCCATCATATACTTCAGCATGAGCTGGATATTTATCAGTCAGGTATCTGAAAAAGTATATGGAATTCTCTGCATTACCTGCCGCAATGAGTTCTCTAGCCAGATCTGTTATCGTCTTACCCAGAAATGTTTGATAACCAGCCTTTTTGTAAACTGCATCAAATTGCGTAACAAATAATTTATCTCCCAGCTCCTGATATTGCTGATAAGCAAATAATGTCGCAGGTAACTGCTGCACTCTGGCGTATTGCCCTGATACCGCCAAACTTCTTAATCTTGAAGAAAGCTCTTCTGCGACAAAACGATCTATATTTGCCAACACGATAACCCAAATATCATTAATAAAATCAATCTCAACGGCAGTGCTTACACCAGCCCCACCACCGAATGCCAACCACTGCCCTTGATCTTTCTGCAGCATCCTGAAAACTTGCATGCTGCTGTCAGACAGTAACTTTTTCTGATTGAATAATTGTTGGTAGACAGCGTAAAGCTCATACACCGTCAGGTGACCTCCACCAGCAGGTGATTTGTGCTCAAGCATATTCTGATCTACTAACTGCCTTTTCCCTTCGTAACTAAAATGATAAGGCAATGCCATAGGATCATGACCTGATTGTTTGGTTTCAAGCACAGTCCGAGAGGGCTGCAATACATTTTTCTCTAGCAGCGCCCAATAATCCTGCTTGGTTACTTTCTCGAGAATAGCCCCTAGTACTAGGTAGCCGTAGTTTGAATATTTTCGTTCGGTTCCTGGATCAAATAACAAAGGCTGACGCCGCAAAATATCCAGTGTTTCGGCAATATTCGTATATTTACGTGGGTTCTTTCGGTATTCCGCTGTGAATACGTCAGCAAAACCTGAGCGATGTTCCAATAATTGTTTAATGGTGATCTTATTTGATTTTGGGTCTGAGAATCCCAAGGAAAACTTATCCAGTGTATCTTCCAGTTCCAATAGGCCATTGTCATATGCCTGCAGTACCAATATGGCAGTTAGATCTTTTTGAATCGAACCAATATCAAACAGCGTCAGTAAAGTCACTTCCTGTAACTTAACATCATCAGCATATCCTTGGGCATCTGTGAATATTGGCTTGCCATTTTTTAACACCAGCACAGCACCTGAAAATTCATAATGCTGTTTATATTGAGCGATAAGGCCAGTAAAGCCCGCCTCAGACTCAGTTTTTGCAGTCGCCCAATAGCTACTCAATAAAAGAAAACATATCAAAAAAACTTTCATTACTATCCTTGTACTTAGAGGGTTGGTGAAGCAATTTAACGCACGCAACAAACGCGAGCGTAGCGAGTCGAGGGCGCTAGCCCGTTTTGATTGCGCTTGTTATGCGCTAAAGCGTGAACAGACATAAATCATCGCTCTTAGCCACCATACGGTCATCTAGAGTTGGTAACGAAGGTAGTTTAGCCAGAGCAGATTTCGCTAATTTGTTACCGACAAATTCAAAATCCATCCTATAACCCACAGTGTTGTGCATGCCAAAAATAGTACCGCAATAAGATGTGCCCCAATCGACAAACTCTAGTGATGCCAGTTCATGCGATTTTAAAAACTCGTTTTCACGGCTCTGCAACTCATTGCTACCTGATTTCACTAATTTTAAGTAAGACTCAAATGCTCCATCGCATTTTGTTTCTCGAACGCAATCACCCACACAATGACAAACAAAATCTATGTCGTCAGCGAAGGCAGAGCCAAAGATTGAAAATCCTAATAACGCGAGAAAGAGCTTCATGGCCTACTCCGCATAACGCCCAAATTTAGCGCGGAAAGCCGCGCAGCGGGTTGCCGTCGCAGCCAGCGCTTTTTGCTGGCGATAATATTTTTTTGTTATGTTCACTTTCTATTTGAAATGCACCCATGCAAAAAGCTTTAAAAATACAATTAGTTTATCCAGCAAAAGCCTATCCTGAAAAGGTTTGGCTGACTAACTTTGAAAAATTCTCTTTCTGGTAATCTTCCATTGATGCGTAAAATGCAATACACCCAAGCACTAAAACCAAAGCAGTGTATGCAGCTGTTTTTCTTAAATTTTTACTCATGTGTAACTCCGTAATTTTGATTTGAGGTGAACATAACGCCCGCCTAAGGGGCTGGCAACGCATAACACAAAACTCAAACACAACAACCGTAACCACCGCGGCTCATTGGGACTGGAAACGCCACGCGTTGACAGTCCCTCTTGAGGCGTTTGTTAAATTACAATTGCTTGTAGAAATACACTGTCGCCTCTAACTTTCCATTTGAACTGCGTGCAAACTGAGGTATTTGTCCTGCCTCGGTATAACCTATTGAACGGTATAACAATGATGCCACATCACCAAGGCGAGTATCTAACACCAATAACTGCAACCCAATTACAGATGCCGTTGATTCCATTAATGACATCAGTTTCTTACTCACACCTTGGCCACGTGAGCTTGTTATAACCATTAGCTTTTCAACTTCGCCTCGATGTGAACCATTTGCTTTAGAACATAAGGAAAGCTGAACCGCACCGCCTACTACATCATCATCGAGTGCAACAAATAAGCGTCGATTACCTGAACTTAAATCTGACTCCACACCAGCCCAATATGACTCGACTTCTTGATGACTGATTGGTGTCAAAAAACCAACCGAAGCCCCACTCTCAACGCAATCAATCAGCAAAGAAGCCAAATCATTTGCTATCTCAGAGGTTGAATTAATTTCCTTTATTTCCACCTAACTTTCCTTGTAATTTAACGCCCGCCACACACGCGAGCAACTTGTTGCGAGTCGAGCGCCAAAGGCGCGTTGTGCTGGCGTTTGTTATGCCTGACTCGGAACATCTTGATATTTAGATTTTTCAATGATTAAAGGGACTTGCGATGCGAACCACTCTTTTTCTTTGGCTCCAAACGTCGTTTTACGTCCATTTAACCTGTAGTGATAAACAATAGAACCTTGGTGTTTTTTTATCGTAAGTTGATGTTTTCCCATATCATCTACAACAACTAACTCGATCTGAGCACTTCGGGGTAAAAATAATAGTTCGGTTTCTTCAGCGTTAAAACGAATTTCTTCTTTTATAAAACGAGAAGGGGCAGTGATATGTAAATAGAAGTTTTCTTCATCTACTGCGTATTCTGCCCCAAAGTGAACACTGATTCTGGTTTAATGTGAACACCCGTACTGATTTAATATGAACACCTATTCTGGCGCAAAGTGAACGCTTTTGCCTGATTTCCAGAATCAGTGTTCACATAATTCCAGAATGCTTTTCCCGCGTTGATTGTTACCACTGATAACCTATTCATTTTCAGATGGATACGGTTATGACCAGACAGAGAACATCAATGCGTAAACTTCGTGAAATCCTCCGGCTACGATTGCATGCTGGCCTATCCGTTCGTCAGGTCAGGGACAGCCTGCG
>NZ_KB907735.1 GCF_000382165.1 Arsukibacterium perlucidum DSM 18276
CCACAGGTTAAAACGCCGGTAGATGGCGCTCCAATCTCCAAAAGCTTCTGGCACATCGCGCCAAGGGCAACCGACCCGCATCCGATACAAAATGCCTTCGAAAGTATTTCTGTGTTCGGGCTTGTCATATACGCGGCCCGTTTTAAGCATCAATCTGATTAGCTTTGACCAGTACTCGTCTGTTAACATTGTTCTTGGCATGATGGGTTGTCATGGTTAGTTTTTGGCGAAAGTAATTATACCAGCCCATCATGCTGTCTAATAATCCATCACGAAAGATCAACAAGCCCTAGACTACATATTATTTATATTTTACTTTCCCACGCCGGTATTATGCCGGCGTTTTAGCTCTGCTTTTCCTTAAAAAATCAGCTTACAGCTTAACTTAAATTTGCGTCAGAGGTAAAAACACCTAAAATACCGCCTTTAAAGCAAGCAGAGACAATTATGCAAATAGGTCAGGTATTTCCCGCTGGGTATGAAGCCCAATTAAGCAAGAAGAAGGCACTGTTAACCGAGCTTTTTGCGCCTTATAACTTACCTGAATTCGATGTTTTCAGATCAGAACCAAGCCATTACCGGCAAAGGGCTGAGTTCCGGGTTTGGCACGACGGTGACGACATCTACCATGCAATGTTTGATCCCACAACTAAGCAAAAAGTCCGGATAGATCACTTTCCAGTTGCCTGTATGTTAATTGCCGACTTTATGCCGGTGTTACTAAGCAAAATCCAATATAACCACGCGCTACGCTACAAACTTTATCAACTTGATTACCTGGCTACGCTTTCAGGTGAGCTGCTTATCAGTATGATTTATAAAAGACAACTCGATAACCAGTGGCAGGATGCAGCCAATGCTTTAGCAGCAGAGTTGATGCCGGAGTGGCCGGTCAAAATTATTGGCCGCGCCCGCAAACAAAAAATTGTGCTTACGGACGACTTTGTCACTGAACGTTTTACTGTTGGCAGTAAAACATTGGCTTACCAACAGGTCGAAGGTAGCTTTACCCAGCCAAATGCCGGCGTAAATCAGCAAATGTTAAGCTGGTCGACCCAAATAGCCAGCCAACTGAGTGGCGATTTACTTGAGCTCTACTGTGGTAATGCTAATTTTTCTCTGGCTTTAGCAAGCTATTTCAATCAGGTTGTCGCTACTGAAATATCACGAACCTCAATAAAGTCAGCTCAGTACAATATTTCGCTCAATAATATTAATAATGTGCAGGTGCTCCAAATGTCCGCAGAAGATGTGTCAAAAGCTTTGGTTAGCGGCACAGCTCTAAAGCATATCGAACTGGCGAGCATGCAACTTAACACCGTATTAGTTGATCCGCCGCGTGCAGGTTTAGACCCTGATACATTGCAGTTGGTCAGCCGTTTTAATGACATTATTTACATCTCATGTAACCCGGAAACGCTTGCCGGTAACCTGCAAAGTCTGCATAAAACACATCGAATTGTCAGTGCAGCACTATTTGATCAGTTTCCTTATAGTCATCATGTTGAGACCGGATTTTGGCTACAAAAGCGTTAACTTTTAGTTTTATTCCTACCATAACTGGCCGCACCATGAGCAAGCCAACGCAATTGAGTGACAGTGCGGTTGGTTAAACTGGCATAGTGTTCCGGCGGCGCATCCAGTGCATCAGCACCTGTGTGGAACACTAATGTAACCATCGCCTCTGCCTGAAGCTGCGCCAGCTCATCCGGACAAGCAGTTTCCTTTCGTAAATAATGCGCCAGCTCCGCTGAAAAATGCTGAATTTCACGGGCCACTGCAGCCCGAAAAGCGGCTGAGGTACCTGAGCGTTCACGCAACAGCAAGCGAAAAACATTACTGTTGCCAGTAACAAACTCCATAAAGGTTTCTATGGATGTGCTGATAACACTGCCATTATTCTCTATTCGTTGCCGGGCCTGGCGCATGAGCTGACGTAACATCAGACCAGCTTCGTCGACCAGCGTCAGACCCAGCTCATCCATATCTGCAAAGTGGCGGTAAAAAGATGTTGGCGCTATTCCTGCTTCTCTGGCGACTTCGCGTAAACTTAAGCTGGCAAAGCTTTTTTCTGCACTTAATTGAGAAAAAGCGGCTTCTATTATGGCCTTACGGGTTCTTTCCTTTTGTTGCGCTCTGCTCACGGCACATCCTGTAGAAAAAATTGATATTATATACCTTGACCTGACACTGCTGGCTAGTTAAATTAGCGTACAGTTGTAAGCTCAAAGTGCCCAATATGAAAAAAGCTCCGATTATCTGGACCACCACCATCTTATTCAGCCTGACTTTTCTGGTTGCAGCTATTGCTGTTCCCTGGTATGCCGTTGCAGTAGGCTTTGGCTGGTTTGAAATTATCGCTACTATTTTAGCCCTTGGCTATTGTGGGATGTCAATTACTGCAGGTTATCATCGGTTGTGGGCCCATAAAACCTACGAGGCGCACCCAATTCTGCAGTGGGCCTTTGCTATTGGTGGCGCTTTTGCTCTGCAAAATAGTGCCTTGCATTGGTCGTCAGATCACCGGGATCATCACCGGCATGTCGATGATAACGATAAAGACCCCTACTCGGCTGGTCGCGGATTCTGGTATAGTCATATTGGCTGGATGTTGCGTGATTATCAGGGCGATGTTTACAACGATTATTCCAATGTCCGTGACCTACAGAAAAATCGTATCGTCGCCTGGCAACATAGACATTATTTATCGCTTACCATTGCCACCAACATCGGCATCCCTGTTTTACTAGGGTGGATCAGCGGCAATATGCTGGGCATGATTTTAAGTGTTGGTGTGTTGAGGTTGGTTTTAAGCCACCATTTCACTTTCTTCATTAACTCGTTAGCTCATATATGGGGTAGCCAACCCTACACCGACAAAAACTCTGCGCGGGACAATGGCGTGCTGGCATTTTTAACTTATGGTGAGGGATATCATAATTACCACCACATATTTGAATATGACTATAGAAATGGCATCAAGTGGTGGCAGTTTGATCCAACTAAATGGCTGATTAAATCGGCCAGCTTTGCAGGTCTGACTCGTAACTTACGCACGGTGCCTGAAGAACGCGTTGCACTAGCGAAAGCCAAAATGCAGTTATTACGTGCTCAGCAAAAAGCTCAACAGCTACCAAACGCTGAGCAGCTATTGCAATTGCTGGAACGAGAGTACGAGCTACTTGTCGCCAGAATGCAGGATTTCTATCAGTTAAAAAAGCAATTTGTTATGCAGAAAAAACAAACTTTGATTGAGCAATACCAAACCGCTGATTTTAAGCAACGCTACCGCGAATTTAAATATCATTTACAGCAGCAACATCAGCATTGGCAAAGGCTGACAGCAGCATTCAACTGATACTGAAAAAGAGGCTACGGCCTCTTTTTTTGTTATAAAGACCTGTTATGCTGAGTAGTAATAGTTTTTATTGAACAAGGCAATTCTTGTGACCGAAAAAAACAAATCAAAAAAAAGAACAACCTATGATTATGATGCAATTGTCATCGGCACCGGCCCTGGTGGTGAGGGTGCAGCCATGTATCTTGCAAAAAGTGGTAAAAGAGTTGCAGCTATTGAGCGTTATAAATCAGTGGGGGGCGGCTGCACCCACTGGGGTACTATTCCTTCCAAAGCTTTGCGCCATTCGGTCAGCCGTCTAATCGAATTCAATGAAAACCCGCTTTTTCAAATGGATGATCAACTGACCCGTCTGACTTTTTCACAGATACTGAAACATGCGGCCGGAGTTATTCGTAAGCAGGTTAAATTAAGGGCGGGTTTTTACGATCGCAATCTGGTAAAGATCCACCAGGGTGAAGCACGTTTCATAGATGCCCATACTCTGGAGGTTGCCGATGAAGATGGCAGTTGTTACAACCTGACAGCAGAAACAATTGTTATTGCGAGTGGGTCCAGGCCCTATCGCCCACCCCAGGTAGATTTTCATCACTCGCGAATCTACGATAGCGATACTATTTTATCGCTGGCTCATGAACCCAAACATATTATCATCTATGGGGCCGGTGTTATCGGCTGCGAGTATGCTTCTATTTTCCGGGGCCTGGGGGTAAGAGTTGATCTGGTAAACACCCGCGATCGCTTGTTGTCTTTTATGGATGCAGAAATTTCAGACTCGCTTAGTTATCATTTCTGGAATTCAGGAATGACAATCCGGCATGGCGAAGAATTTGCTCAGATAGAAGGCCACGATGATGGTGTTGTACTGCACTTACAGTCGGGCAAGAAAATGAAAGCAGACTGTTTTCTTTTCGCCAATGGCCGCACTGGTAATACCGAAATGCTCAATCTTGCTGCAATAGGACTTGAAGCCGACAGTCGGGGCTTAGTGAAAGTCAATGCGCGCTATCAAACCAGTATTGACAATATTTACGCGGTTGGAGATGTTATAGGATACCCCAGTCTGGCCAGTGCTGCGTATGACCAGGGGCGTCTGGCAGGTGAAGCTATTGTAAAAGGCAATCTGGATGGCCACCTTATTGCCGATATCCCCGTTGGTATTTATACCATCCCCGAAATGAGTTCAGTGGGTAAAACTGAGCAGGAGCTAACGAATGCGAAAATACCCTATGAAGTTGGCCGGGCCCAGTTTAAACATCTGGCCAGAGCTCAAATCGCCAATACCAGTGTCGGCAGTCTGAAGTTACTGTTCCATCGCGACACTCTGGAAATTCTTGGTATCCACTGTTTTGGTGAACGCGCTGCAGAAATTGTGCATATAGGACAAGCTATTATGATGCAAGCAAACGGCGGTAATAACCTTAACTATTTTGTTCATACTACTTTTAATTATCCTACTATGGCAGAAGCATACCGGGTTGCAGCACTAAATGGTCTTAACCGGCTTTTTTGATTAACAAGCTGAATTCAGTTATAACCATTTGAAAATAAAATAGATAATTATTTTTGTTTTGGCTGATGAATCATTGTAAACTCAGTGAAAGAATAAATTTTGTGGGAAAGTCGTGGAGACCCGTTATGCCAATAGTTCGTATTAGTCTGGCTTGGATTGCATTCTGCTTCTCCTGGCATGCACTTGCAGATTTTCCTACTGCAAAATCTCTGTTCGAAAAACAAGAATATCAGCTGGCAAAACCAAGGCTGGAAAAGCTGGCAGAGCTGGGTCACGTTGAAGCCCAATTTCTGGTATCCCGTATTTACGCTGAGGGGTTAGGCACCGAAGTCGACATCAATAAAGCATACGCATGGACCCTGATAGCCCGTGACCGTGATCACCCTGAAGCTGCAAAACAATATTTAGCGTTAAGACGCAAACTTGATTCGCGCCGTGATGGTAAGGCAACATTCAGCGAACTCGACAGTAAATATGGTAAAGATGCGCTATTCGGAAATTTATACCCTATTGCCAACAGATTTGTTGTGGGTAGTGGCACAAAAATTAAAGCAATTCGTCAGGACGAGCCAGACTATCCGAATTATTTTGAGCGCGGCGGCGTGTCGGCGTGGGCTGTAGTGCACTATGATATTAATGAAGATGGAAAAGTAGAAAATGCCAAAGTGATAGCGTCTTTTCCAGTTGACGGGATAAACGAGTATGTTTTACAAGCCGTCAATAGCTGGCGTTTTCAGCCGCCAAGGGATTTGTATGGCGATACTATGCGGCTTGAAATGCAATTACATAGCTTTCAGATTAAAGCAGGTCAGGGCTCACAATCACGTCGTTTCAATCGTGACAATCAGGAATACCTGGACGCAATAGCCGCAGCTGCCAAGGCAGAATTTGCCGAGTACCAGTATTTATATGCCATTCTTGCCGAAAGTAACATTGTTAAAACTGAAAACCCGTTGGAGTGGTATCAGAGAGCAGCTATCAATGGCCATCAAACTGCTCAGTACCGCTTAGCCCAATGCCTGATAACCGGTAACGGTTGTGACAAAGACCGCAGCAAAGCGGTAAACTGGCTGGCTGTTGCAGCGGAAGGTGGCAACCCTAAAGCTGCTTATTTATTGGCACAGGAGTTGTTGGACAGTAACAATGTTAACTTCGAGCCACGTAAGGCAGCACGCTATCTTGAGCTGGCAGCACTACAGGAGTACATGCCGGCGATAGCAGATTATGCCTCACTGCTGGCCATGTCTGATGATCCTCAAATTTATAACCCCAATAAAGCGGTCAGCCTGGCTGAACAAGGGCGGGCTATCGATCCCAATCACCCGGATTTATTATCTACTCTGGGTATTGCATTTATCGAGCTTGGCCAGCAAGGGCGGGGTGAAGCTATGTTGCAACAGGCAATAAGTGAGGCGAGAAAACGTAATTGGGCAACCCAGAACTTTGAAGACTTATTATTAGACTATCAAACTTCGGTCGCTGGAATGAACTAAAAAAAGGGCCATCAACTGATGGCCCTAACTTTATTCATTATCCGTTGTATCCAGATGATAGGTGCGGCTTAAAGAATGCACCGCATCAATGAATATTCCTGCTTTTTCAGGGTCGACATCAGGAGTAATACCGTGCCCCAAATTAAACACGTGTCCCGCCCCCTGGCCAAAACTATCCAATATTGATTGTACTTCCTGACGGATCCGCTCCGGAGAGCCAAGTAGTACCGACGGGTCCATATTGCCCTGCAACGCAACTTTATCGCCTACTCTGGCCCGGGCATTACCAATATCAGTTGTCCAGTCCAGACCAACACCGTCGCATCCAGTGGCAGCAATAACTTCCAGCCATTGACCGCCATTTTTGGTAAATAGGGTTACAGGTACCTTACGACCATCGGCTTCACGCGTTAAGCCATTGATGATGGTTTGCATGTAGCTTAATGAAAACTCTTTGTAATCGCGTGGTGTAAGTATGCCACCCCAGGTGTCGAAGATCATCACAGACTGAGCACCTGCGGCAATCTGAGCATTCAGATACAGCACCACGCTTTGCGCCAGCTTATCTAACAACATGTGCAGTATTTCAGGTTCGCTGTACATCATCTTCTTAATGATGCTGAAAGTTTTACTGCCGCTACCCTCAACCATATAGGTCGCCAGCGTCCAGGGGCTCCCTGAGAACCCTATCAGCGGCACGCTGCCGTTAAGTTCACGTCTGATGGTACGCACGGCATCCATGACATAACGCAACTCTTGCTCAGGATCGGGCACCGGCAAATTAACCACATCCATAAAATCTCGAATGGGTCGTTCAAATTTAGGGCCTTCACCCTCACCAAAATATAATCCCAAGCCCATCGCATCTGGAATGGTTAGAATATCACTGAATAAAATAGCCGCATCAAGCGGATAGCGACGCAAAGGCTGCAGCGTAACTTCGCAAGCAAGCTCAGGATTGCGGCAAAGGGACATGAAGTCACCTGCCACCGCCCTTGTGGCACGATACTCCGGCAAGTAACGACCTGCCTGTCGCATCATCCAAACTGGGGTACGATCAACTGGCTGCTTTAACAGTGCTCGCAGGTAACGGTCGTTTTGTAGCTGCATAATTTATTCGCCTTCAATATAAACTGCACAAGTTTACCATCTGTCACCGCCCGACTCTAGGCCATTAATCTGCAGTTCAGGTTTTTTCAGGCCGGCGCTTGTATCCGTTAACACTATCTGCTATAAACTACTTGCGCTAGTGAAGAATTATAAGCGAGAAGCCTGTTACACAGGACCATGTTGTACTAAGTTAAGCCACATTTTGTGGCTTTTTTATTTGCCGCCATCCATGGCGCAACCCCTTCGGGCCAACGCTTCGCATTGTTAAAAATCTTTCCGAAAGATTTTTTATTTGCTGCCATCCAGTAACTATCTTTGCTGTAATTGCCTGATTATTCTGCCTGACAGGGTTTCGGCAGGTGGCACCTCAGGTAAGTCATTCAAATCAAACCAGGCCGCTTCAGCAATTTCATTTGGCTGACAAACAATATCACCCTGCTGATAATCAGCGGTAAACCCGGTCATCAGCGAATGCGGAAAGGGCCAGGGCTGACTGCCAACGTAACGCAAATTTGTAATATCTACGCCTACCTCTTCTTTCACTTCGCGCACAGCAGCTTGTTCCAGCGTTTCAGCTGACTCAACAAAACCAGCAAGTATCGAAAAAAATCCGGCTTTATGGCGAGTAGATCTTGCCAACAGTATCTGCCCCGGCCGGGTAATGCCAACCAGCACGCACGGAGCAATCCGAGGGTAGCAACGATGGCCGCACCTGCTGCATAACGCTGCCAGCTCCCAGTTAACCAGATGCATAGCACTGCCACACTGGCCACAAAAGCGGTGAGTTTGCAAAAATAGCGCAACCTGCAACGCCCTGGCAGCAAGCTGAAATAACGTTTCATCCTGAGTTAACAGACTACGGGCAGAGTGCCAGGATGACTCATCCGCAATCTGATCATGGTCAACCACTAAATAGCAGGGTTGCTGTTTAAATTCTCCCAGCCAGCAAATTTGCTCAGGTTCAGCCGCTACTGTTAAGTTTGCCAGCGTTCCCTGAGGCACCAGACCATCACTCGTCAGATATAAGCGCCCTTTATTGACAATAAACCAGAAGCCCGGTTTGCTCTTTGTCAGCGCTATACTGTGCTTTATCATGCTAAGGTCCTTAATTGCCGAAGGTTATTCAGTTACATATCAGAGTGCTGTTGTTATGATACGGCTTGTGTACTGGGCTGACCAATAAAAAAATGGTTGATTTTTAGTGTGAATTTCTTTTAATTAGACGTAGCAGAACTTTACTGCTCTGAAGGAGAAGGCAATGTACCGTCGTGTGCAACAAGCGCAACAAAAGTGGGGAGGGTCGTTAACTGCTATAGACAACTGGCTCGACGAGCGTCAACAGCTAATTGTCAGTTATTGCAAGTTAGCCGGCTTACCACCATTTGAGAAGGACCGCCACACGCTGCCTGCTCAGGAGAAAATTCGAGAATTCTGTCAATTGCTGATGGACTATTTATCGGCTGGGCATTTTGAAGTTTATGAACGTATTGTCGATCAATGCAAAGTAAATGGCACAGATTCCCGTAAACTGGCTGATAGATTATATCCAAAAATCTCAGTATCAACTGACTTAGCCCTGAGCTTTAATGATGCCTATGCTGATCATCTAAGCACCCGCAACAGCGCAGCATTCGACCGCGAACTTTCAGAATTGGGTCAGGCATTAGAAGAACGTTTTGAGTTGGAAGACGAGTTGATTGACACTTTGCATGCTAAACATACTGCAGCTGGTGTGTCAGCTTAAAATACTACAGATCAAATAAAAGCAGCAGCGACAACGACACAGTTGTCGCTGCTAACGTTTTGGTTATTCGCCAGCAACAATTTCCAGCAATTCAACTTCGAACACTAAAACACTGTGTGGGGTAATTACGCCCATGTCGCGCTCACCGTAAGCCAGTTCAGATGGAATAGTAAACTTATATTTTGAGCCCACGTTCATCAGCTGAACGCCTTCAGTCCAGCCAGGGATAACCCGGTTTAACGGGAACTCGGCAGCAGCATCACGATCGTAAGAGCTGTCAAATTTAGTACCATCAGTTAAGGTACCGGTGTAATGTACTTTAACCATATCAGTGGCAACCGGTTTAGGGCCATCACCTTGTACTAAAACTTCGTACTGCAGGCCTGAATCAGTAACAGTAACACCTTCCTTGCTGGCATTTTGCTCTAAATAAGCCTTACCAGCAGCAATAACAGCTTCTGATTCAGCTGCAGCAATTTCTGCTTGTTTAGCCCGGTACTGCTCATCCAGACTGGCTAAAAGCTGTTGAATTTCATCATCGCTGACGCTGGAATTACCCGCCAGTCCATCCTTCACGCCCTGCAGAATTAACTCACTGTTTAACTCAACGGCAATTTTGTCATATTCCTGAATAGTACTTTCAAGATAGCGACCGGCTGACACGCCCAGACTATAAGCTTGTTTCGCCTGTTCAGTATCTAATGCAGGCGCTTCGGGTTGCTTTTCTTTCTGGCAGGCAGTTAAAGTTAACATTGCCACCGCAATCAGTGATAATTTGGTTGTTACGCGCATTCATTTCTCCCATTATTGGCAGCCTGGCTGCAAAAGTGTGTTTTAATAATTCGTCAGGTTCTGACCTATACTAACGGTTTGTGCGAATGAGGTTAACACCCACAATGAAATATCCTGTGCTTTTTCTTACTTTTTTAATTACTGCATGCACAAAAGTGGAAACTACAGCACTTCAGCAATGGCAACATGTCGCTCAGGGTAGTTATGCGGCAGAAATCGCTCATAATGGCCACTATGCAGTCGTATCCTCAATACAAAACGGAATAGCTTTCTGGGACCTGCAGCAGAATGCCCTTAAGTATCAGTGGCAACATAATCCCGAGCAAGAAAACCTGGTATTTAGCCTGGCTATCAGCCCTGATAACAGCCATGTTTTAAGTGCCGATCAACAAACCTTCGCGCTTTGGCGCACCGATAACGGTGAAAACGTGGGTTTCTGGCAACTTGACCAATCCACAGTGCGAGATATTGCAGTATCAGCTAAAGGCGCCCATATGCTGATTGGCAAAAGTGATGGTGCCGTGCAGCATATAACACTGTCGAGCGGCCGGCGTCTGGAGTTTTTGGGCCACAGTGAAAAAATTAACAGTATTGCAATGTCCCCTAATGGACGCTATGCCCTTAGCGGCGGCAATGACTACCAGGCCTATTTGTGGGATACCGACAGCGCCCAGATTATTCATACATTCAGCCATCCCAACCGGGTAAGCAAAGTGGCGCTTGATCCACAAGGCCGCTTTGCCTTTACCGCTGACAGCCAGAGTCTGGCAAGAATCTGGGATATTCAGACCGGCGCCCTGGTAACGACCTTGCAAATTACCGCCCGGCAGCAGGTGTTCAGTGCAGTGCGCTTTAGCGACGATGGGAACTATCTGCTGACCGGCGCCCCTACCCGTAGTTTAGTTTTATGGCGGGTCAGTGATGGCAAGGAGTTACAACGCTGGCGGGTTGCGCCGCGTCAGGGCAGCCGGCCAGCCAGTGCCGTGGTGCATGCAGTAGCATTCTTAAGTCCAACACGTATAATCAGCGAGAGCTCCAGTGGCTATGCCGAGGTATGGGAAATAAACTATGACTGATAAAGATGCAGCAATGCAGCAACAACTTATTGAGCTGGAGAGTAAACTGGCATTTCAGGAAGATACCGTTAACAGCCTGAACAACGAATTACACCAGCATCAGCTCCGGATAGAGAAATTACAGCAGCAAGTGATGCTACTGGCTGAAAAGCTGCGTCAATTGCCTGAAGATCAGGGCATCCTGTCGCCAGAGGACGAACCACCGCCACCGCACTATTAGTTTTCTGCAGCACGCAGTTGTTGCAGAAACACTGGCAGAGCAGCGTTATTCTGGTTTGAAAACACCAATAACCTGCTCGCTGGCCCGGCTGGCTTTCGTTACCTGCTGGTCTGGCTGCACCATCTGATGGCCGCAGCTTACGCACTCCACTTTTTCCACGTTGTTTTCCAGAAATAACATCATAGTGTCTAAAGCATGACATTTCGGGCAGCTGGCACCAGCAATAAAGCGTTTTTTCTTGCGAACAGTCATAGTCATCTCATTTCAATGGCAGCAATTATTGCTTTAGTTATGCTGGTTATAGCGTAAAATTGGCGCCCTAGTTCAGTATTACAGGTAAAAGCATGATTCAGTTACAACAGGTTGAACTGCGCCGCGGCCCACAGGCATTATTTACTAACGCCGATCTTACCGTATTTCCGGGGCAAAAAGTCGGAATTATTGGTGCCAATGGTTGCGGCAAGTCCAGCCTGTTCGCCATGCTGCAGGGCAAACTGCATGCTGATGCCGGCAATATTAATATACCGGAGCGTTGGGTCATCTCTACTGTTGCCCAGGAAACCCCGGCACTGGACTGCAGTGCCATCGACTATGTGCTGCAAGGTGATGAAAAGCTATTCCCGTTGCTACTGAAGGCCCGCAGCCAATGCAACGAAACGGATTTAGCGGCAGTGCATTTACAAATTGAAGCCCTGGATGGCTACCGGGCTGAAGCAAAAGCCGGGGTGCTGCTGGATGGCCTGGGTTTTAGTGGTGATGCCCAGCAACATCCGGTTAAATCGTTTTCGGGTGGTTGGCGGATGCGGCTGAACCTGGCTAAAGCGTTAATGCAACCGGCCGAATTACTGCTATTGGATGAACCCACTAACCACCTTGATTTAGATGCAGTACTTTGGTTGGAGAAATATCTGGCTAACTATCAGGGTACTTTGCTGCTGATCAGCCACGACCGCGATTTTCTGGATGCAGTCACTGATAACATTGTGCATATCGAACGCCAGACTCTGACCTTATACAAAGGCAACTACAGCCAGTTTGAACGCCAGCGCGCTGAGCAGTTATCGCAGCATCAGGCTAATTTTGATAAACAGCAACGGCAGGTGGCCCATCTGCAAAAATTTATCGACCGCTTTAAAGCCCAGGCCACCAAAGCCCGCCAGGCACAAAGCCGGATAAAAGCACTGGAGCGGATGACTGTCCTGGCACCTGCCCATGTTGACTCGCCCTTTAGCTTTAGTTTTCGCGAGCCAAAATCGCTACCGAACCCGCTGCTGAAAATGGAGAACGTTCAGGCCGGCTATGCCGACCATGTGATCCTAAGCCAGATTAAGTTTCAGCTGCTGCCCGGCAGCCGGATTGGCTTACTGGGGCGCAATGGTGCCGGTAAATCTACCTTAATTAAATTGCTGTCAGGTAGCATGACACCGCAAAGTGGTGACATCTGGTATGCCAATGGCGTCAGCCTCGGTTATTTTGCCCAGCATCAATTAGAAACGCTGCGCCCGCAAGACTCGCCCTTGCAGCATCTGGTGCGGCTTGACCCGTTAGTACCCGAGCAAAAGCTACGCGATTTTCTGGGCGGCTTTGGTTTTCATGGCGACAAAGCGCTGGAAGCCTGTGCTCCCTTTTCCGGCGGTGAAAAAGCCCGGCTGGTGCTGGCGTTAATTGTTTATCAACGGCCAAACCTGTTGCTGCTGGATGAGCCAACCAACCACCTTGACCTGGATATGCGCGAAGCCATTGTGATGGCGCTGCAGGAATTCGAAGGTGCTATTGTGATTGTCTCGCACGACCGTCATCTGTTAAGCAGCTGTACCGATGAATTTTATCTGGTTGCACATGGCCGGGTAGCACCCTTTGATGGCGACCTAAGCGACTACTACCAATGGCTGCAGCAGGATGCCAGGCAAAGCAGTAATAGCGCCCAGGCAGAGGCGCCAGCAAGCAGCAATGTTGTTCGCAAAGATCAGAAAAGACTGGAAGCGGAGCTGCGTAATTTACTGCGGCCACTAAAACAAAAAGTCGAAAAGCTGGAGCAACAGCAGCAAAAACTGACAGAACAACTGGCCAGCATTGAACAGCAACTGGCTGACGCTGATATCTACAGTGCAGAGCGCAAAGCTGAGCTTACCGCCTTGTTAGCAAAACAAGCCTCCGCCAGCAGTAGCCTCGCCAGCATTGAAGAGGACTGGTTTATGGCACAGGACGAGCTGGAACAGCAAACCGAGCGCTTTTTGAAAAGCAATAACTAAAGGCGGCAGCAGAATGGCTAAACCACCATCATCAGAGACACTCTGGCAGTTTAGCCTGGTGCTATACCCTAAGGTGCAATCACTTTGCTTAGACTGGCAGGACCGCTTTGGGCTCAATGTTAACCTGCTGCTATTGCTCTGCTATCTGGAGCAACAGCAGCTTAGCCTGACTTCGCAACAACTGCAGCAATTGGCCGCTAAGCTTGACAGCTTCAGCCGTCAGTTTACCCAGCCGCTGCGAACACTACGCCGTAGTAGCAGCAGTGCCAGCCTGGCTGTTACACAGCAGCAACAGCTTAAGCAAATGTTGCTGCAAGCCGAGCTTTCGCTTGAACAGTTAGAACAACAATTACTGTTAGAATATTGCCCTCCTTTAATTGCTAAGGCGCAGCCACTGATTGAGCTGTATCTGGCGCAGCTGAATGCCCAAAGTCAGGTGTTGCCAGCGCAAATTATTGATCTGCGTCAAGCCCTGCAGCAACTGAGTTAACCCAGCCGTTAAAGTTTGATCTGTATCAGTTCCTACCCCCGCAACCTTACCTAAACTTGATGCATCAACACGTCAGCTATGGCAACAAAAGAGGGTAAGGTTATGAACCTGTGGCATGAATTTTTAAATGATCCGGTGATCTTTATTTCGTTTACCGGCCTGGCCATCGTTATTGGCTTATGTCTGTTTTACGCGGTCTATTTCATCTATAAAATTGACCACGATACGCCAGACTCAAAGCAACACTAAACCTGGATTCAAACACCAGCGTTAAGACACGCTAGTTTCTTAACGCTGCAGCTAACTTTGCCAAGTGCTATACCAAGAGCACCCATAAGTAAGCTGGTATTACTCATTGCAGCTCCTCGCTAAACATCTCGCTGTAATGCCGGTACCAGTTGCTTTGCAACCGCAGCTCCGGATCATAACGGCGCTTTTGCTGCATAAATTCGACAAACTGCGGATAACAGGTCAGCAATTGCTGTTTAGTGGCAAAGGAGTGGTACGTTAAGAAGTAGCTGCCCTGATAACGGATGGCGATATCAATCAGCCGCCGAAAATGACTTGCCGCGGCGCTGATAGCCTCAGGCAGGTGATCAATATGCAGATTAAAGATAACGCAGGCGTAATCTTGCCTGGCCCAGGCCAATGTCGTCTCGGCATCACGGCGGATAAACCGTACTGTGCCATAAATCAAATCGACCTTATGCTGGCGGAAATCTGCCGCACAATCAGCCATAAAGTGTTGCAGCGCCTGCAGTGGCACGTACAGCTCGGTAATCATTTCACTGCCGGCACAACCCCGCGCTAATTGCTGGTCCAGTGCCAGATGATAATCATCCAGATAAATACTTAACTGATGGCTATCAGACCAGTAACGCTGGCCACTGGATGCCAGATAAAACTGTGAAAAACGACTAAAGGCTTCAGCCTTATCAGTATGGGCCAGATACAATAACTGTTGCCAATTGGCTTTACTCAGCCGCAACTGCTGCTTCGCTATTGGCTCAGTCGCTACCGGTCGGTAGCAGGAAAAAATACCATGGCACAAAAAGCCGGCGGAATCGGGTGCTGTCTCAAACTGGAAGTCGCCATATAAATACCCGGCCGCTATTCGCTCTGGCAAGGCTGCAATCATCTCAGTCAAACTGCACAGCTCAACCTCACGCACTACCTGTTGTCGTGCTGCTAATTGCAAAGTTGCTGTGACAACTATCCCAAATAAGCCATAGCCGCCGACCACCAGCCGGAATAACTCAAGGTTCTGCTGTCGGCTACAATGTACCAGTTGCCCATGCGCATTGACCAGATCAAGGCTGACGATGTCTGCCACAAAAGGCGCCATATCCAGCCCTCTGCCATGGATATTTGCTGCGATTGCCCCACCGACGCTTAAGCGATCAGCGCCAGTTTGTTTCTGCCGGATCCCCCACTGCCTGCTATTGCCATACTGCATAACATGCAATTTGCGCATTAAGTCTGGCCACTGAATACCCGCCTGCACTCTTACCTGGCCTAGTTCAGGGTCAAAGTGTTCCAGTTTATTTAAGCAGCTCAGATCCAGCAGCACACCAGCAGTGACAAATTGCTGCCCGCCCATAGCGTGGCGCCCACCCGCGACACTCAGTGTGCTGCCCTCCTTATTGGCCAGCGTTACCGCCGCTATCACCTCAGCCACGGTTGCCGGCTGCAGGCAATGCTGCATTGTTGTTGTATTTAATTTGGCATGAACATCATTAACTACGATCGCTTGCTCTGATTTGCTGCACATAACTAACTCCTGCTGGTAACGTATGCAGCGACCCTAGCTGAGGAGTAGCAACTTATGCTATACAATTATTAGAAGTATTATTATACGATACCTAAAGGTGTAAATAAGGCGACTATGATCAACCAAACCAGTCAATTGATTGCGGCGCTAAAGCGATGTCTGAAAGCAAAAGGTATCAGTTACCGTCAGCTGGCGCAGCAACTCGAGCTAAGCGAAGCCAGTGTTAAGCGAATTTTTGCGAGGCAGAATTTTACCCTGAGCAGGCTGGAGCAAATTTGTCGGATCCTTGATACTAATTTGTATGAGCTGGCCAAAATGAGTGCCTTAGCCAAAGAGAGCCTGCCAAGGCAATTAAGTATGACCCAGGAGCAGGCTCTGGTGGATGACCCTAACCTGCTGACCTATTTTTACCTGCTGTTAAATGGCTGGCAAGCTGCAGATATTAATAGCCGGTATCAGCTGGACAACCTGAAAGGTATCCGGTTACTGGCAGCACTGGACCGGTTAAAGCTGATTGAGCTGCAGCCACACAATAAGGTCCGGTTACTGATATCGCGTGATATCCAATGGCGACCTGACGGCCCGGTGCGGCGGCGTTATGAGCAACAGGTGAAAATGACCTTTATGGCAGACAGCTTTACTGCACCTGAACATTGGTTAAGGCTGGAAACTGCGGAGCTGTCCGGCGCCTCAATCAGTATTTTACAACGGCGGTTAAACCAGCTTACTGAACAATTTGCCGAACTGGCTGAGTTAGATTTAGCCACCGCACCTACAGCTAAAAAAGGCGTGGGTTTAATGGTGGCATTTCGGCCCTGGGTATTTGATATGGTGCTGGCGCCACCAGTTGGCGACTAACCGGTTTACTCTAATTCCAGCAAGTGCAGTTTATCCGGCACGCCATTCCAGCTGTCGGCATCGGCTGGCGGGGCTTTTACTTCGCGGATATTGGGCCAGAGTTCGGCCAGTTCGGCGTTAAGCTGGATAAAGCTTTGCTGCGCCGCAGGTACTTTATCTTCCTGCACTATGGCATTGGCCGGGCACTCTGGCTCACACAGCGCGCAGTCGATACAGATAGTCGGGCTTATCGCCAGAAAATTGGGCCCTTCAAAAAATGCATCCACCGGGCATACCGCTACGCAGTCGGTGTATTTGCATTTAATACAGTTATCTAATACCACAAAGGCCATAGTGTCTTGCTTCCCATTGTTGCAGGTTGGCGATCATACTGCAGAAAAACCCAAAAACAAACTGGCACCATTGCGGTTAGCTTGGCATTCCTGATATGACTTTGATAATGTAACGTCTGCCTGATCGAAATAAACATCGCTGACGTATTCTGCGCAGTTGTTAATTACAATGGAAACAATAACATGAAAAAACTTATCCTATTATTGCTGCCGCTGTTGTTTAGTGCGTACAGTCTGGCCATGCCTAAGGTGGAATTCCGTGATCTTAAAATAGAAGGCCAGCAACAATTGGTGTTGTTTGTGGCCGACGTTACGCAATTACGCGGTAGCGCAGCGCAGGTTGATAAGTTAACCGAGGGCCGCTTAAGTAAGGCGATAAAAGCCTCTGGCCTGAAAAACGATTTTGGCCAACACAAAACCTTTTACGGCTTAAGCCCGTTTAGCCAAATTACGGTTGTATCTGGTACGGATAAATTGTTATCCCAGGCCGAGTTACAGCAACTTGGCGGCTATGCTGTATCGAACTTCCCCGCCAACGGCCAGCAAGCTATCGCCCTGTTTAGCGATGATATAAAAACCGATGTTGCAGCACCTGAAGCCTATATTGCGATGGGTGCCGGCATGCGGGACTATCACTTTGATACCTATAAAAAGGCTGACGCAAAAACGTCGCCACGCTGGTTAATTCTTAACGCAGCTGACAACACCGCCGCAACCTTGTATCAAAATGATTTGCGGTATGTTGTCGAAGGGATCTACTTAGCCAGAGATTTAGCATCCGAGCCTGGCAAAAATATCTACCCACAAACCTTTGTTGAGCGGGTAACGGCCAAATTTTCCGGTTTAAAAAATGTTAAAGTCACCGTGCTTAACGTAAAAGACATGCAAAAGCACAATATGGGTGCCCTGATGGGGGTTGGCCTTGGTTCGGTGCATGAACCTAAATTACTGGTAATAGAGTACAACGGTACCAGTAAAAATACCCCGCCTACGGCTTTAGTGGGTAAAGGC
This sequence comes from Arsukibacterium perlucidum DSM 18276, assembly GCF_000382165.1. Taxonomy (GTDB): domain Bacteria; phylum Pseudomonadota; class Gammaproteobacteria; order Enterobacterales; family Alteromonadaceae; genus Alishewanella; species Alishewanella perlucidum. The sequence continues at coordinate 18,021 of NZ_KB907735.1, forward strand.
ATTACGTTTGACACCGGCGGAATTAGTATCAAGCCTAACGACGGCATGTGGGCGATGAAATCGGACTTGTCCGGTGCTGCTGCCGTTGCGGGCACCATGCTAGCTGTAGCTTCTCGTGGCGAGAACGTTAATCTGGTTGGCCTTATGCCCTTGGCGGAAAATATGCCAGCGGGCAATGCCATTCGTCCAGGCGATGTACTAAGCACCATGCAAGGCACCACTATCGAAATTATCTCTACTGATGCAGAAGGCCGTCTGATTTTGGCTGATGCTGTGCGTTATGCCCAGCAGCAATATAAACCCGGCATGTTGCTTAATATTGCCACCTTAACCGGCTCAGCCGCCCGGGCATTAAGCGATGAATACGCCGCACTTATTACCCGCGACTGGGATCTCAGTGTAAAAATGATGGCAGTAGGTAAACTGAGTGGTGAGGAAGTATGGCCATTACCCCTGCACCCCAATCATTTTAAACAGATAAAATCGGAGATCGCAGATATTAAAAACTCTGGTGCGGGCAATCCTGGTGCCAGTATTGGCGCTGCAGTGGTTGCCACCTTTGTTGATGAGCAATTACCCTGGGTGCATTTAGACATCGCCGGTGTAGATTGGTTAGATGCAGATATTGCTGTTGCTCCTAAAGGATCCCAGGGCTGGGGTGTCCGTTTTATGGATCAACTGGTGCGCCAGCAGGCAAAACAACTATAAACCACCTTCACAGGCACATAAAGCGTTACCCTTTGCCCGTCGCATTGGCGTAAAATAGCCCTATCTTGTGAGCTGCCAGGAATTAACCTGGCAGCAATGACACCGATACGGAACCTGTATGCTGCGCCTGACCGAAATAAAACTCCCGCTAAACCATGACGAAAATGGGCTAACTGCCGCCATTTTAAGCAAACTGCAACTAACACCAGAGCAGCTGCACAGCTTTAGCGTGTTTAAGCGCGGCTTTGATGCCCGCAAGAAAACCGATATTCAGCTTATTTACACCCTGGATATCGAGGTTGACAACGAAGCGGCACTGCTGAATACCTTCGCCAAAGACCCGCATGTTAAACCCTCACCTGATACCAGCTACAAGTTCGTGGCCAGGGCCCCTGAGAATCTGACTGAGCGGCCTGTTGTGATTGGTCTTGGCCCCTGTGGTTTATTCGCTGGTCTATTATTAGCACAAATGGGCTTTAAGCCGATTATTTTAGAGCGTGGCAAAGAAGTACGTGAGCGCACCAAAGACACCTTTGGCTTTTGGCGAGGCAAAGAATTAAACCCGGAATCAAACGTACAATATGGCGAGGGCGGCGCCGGCACCTTTTCTGATGGCAAGCTATACAGTCAGGTAAAAGATCCGAAGCATTATGGCCGCAAAGTAATGAGCGAGTTTGTTGCCGCCGGCGCGCCGGATGAAATTATGTATGTCAGTAAGCCGCATATCGGAACTTTTAAACTGGTAGCCATGGTTGAAAAAATGCGGGCAAAAATTATCGAGCTGGGCGGAGAAATCCGCTTTAGCAGCAGAGTAGATAAGCTACATATCGATAATGGTCAGCTGACTGGCTTAACCCTGGCTAGCGGCGAGCAGCTGCACAGTAAACATGTAGTGTTGGCTGTTGGTCACAGTGCCCGCGATACGTTTGAAATGCTATATCAGCAGGGTGTCTATATCGAAGCGAAGCCGTTTTCGATTGGTTTTCGGATTGAGCACGAGCAATCGATGATTGACGAGTGCCGCTTTGGCCCGAATGCCGGCAACCCGATTTTAGGCGCTGCCGATTACAAGCTGGTACATCATTGCAGCAATAACCGCACGGTTTATAGCTTTTGTATGTGCCCGGGTGGCACGGTGGTCGCCGCAGCCTCTGAGCAAGGCCGGGTGGTGACCAACGGTATGAGCCAGTACTCGCGGCACGAGCGTAACGCCAATAGCGCCATTGTGGTAGGTATAGACCCTGACCGTGACTATCCCGGTCATCCGTTGGCCGGTATTGCGCTGCAACGCCAGTTAGAAGAGCAGGCGTTTAAACTGGGTGGTGAAACTTATCATGCGCCGGCGCAGTTAATTGGCGACTTTTTACAAGGCAAGCAGTCGGCCGAACTGGGTGAAGTTAAGCCCTCGTATACCCCCGGCATTACCCTGACCGATTTATCAAAGGTATTACCTGACTTTGCCATTGCTGCTATCAGGGAAGCGATACCCGCGTTTGACCGGCAAATAAGAGGCTTTGCTAAAGCCGATGGTTTGTTAACCGGGGTGGAAACCCGCACCTCATCGCCCATTTGTATTAAACGTGGTAATGACTATCAGAGCATTAATGTTAAAGGCCTGTATCCGGCAGGGGAAGGCGCAGGCTATGCCGGCGGTATTTTATCAGCGGGTATTGATGGCATTAAAGTAGCAGAAGCGCTGGCATTAGCCATGCTGGATACTGATGCTGATGATGTTGCTGATTCTGTTGTTGATAACAGCACCACTGATTAACCGCTGTGGCAGAGGGACTTAGCTGGCAATACTACCGCAATGGCCCGCCACACCGGGCAGGCGCCGATGTCAGCTTTGGCGATTTAGTTAAAATATTTGGTTTTAACAGCATTCATATTGGCCGTTGGGTGCAAAGTGCCGAGCAACAGCAGGCGGCTAATCTGTTTTTTGATGCGCTGTGCGATTTACAGCTGTTGCTGCAGGTACCCGAGCAGGTGATATCGCTCAATGGCAGCCTGGCATTGACCTACGGCATAGGCGGTCAGCGCGGGGTCTGTGCTCACTACCAACCGCAGGGTCGCATTTTAGCACTGGCTAAAAACGCTGGTGGTGGCAGTCTGGCACATGAATGGTTTCATGCCTTTGATCATTATATAGCCAGCAAGCTGTTCAGCCCGGCGCCGCCAGCTAACCGCTTTGCCAGTCGTTGCTGGCTCCAGTCGCTGCCACAATATGCACATCCATTAAATGCGTTATTAGATCAGGCCTTTATCAGCCTGTTTTTATCGGCTGATGGCAACTCTGAGAGTGATTATTTCCGGCACTGCCGCAAGCTGGATGCCCAGCGCCAGCAGCTTTATCTGGCGCTGCCGGAAGAAATGGCCGCCCGAGCCTTTGAAAATATGCTGCAGCGCCAGCCAGTTAAAAACAGCTTTTTGGTCTCTGGCACCTTACAAAGTAAGGCGGCTAAACTTGGGGTTTACCCGGGCGAGCATTTAAGCTTCACCCTCAGCCAGCTATGGTTGCCGTATTTTCAGGCATTGGGGCAGAGCCTGCGGGGAAAAGTCAGCTGAATAGCGCTTACTTTAGCGCCCGTTTTAATAACTTGCCATCACTGAGCACAACCCGGTTACCACCAGCCTTTTTGGCCAGATACATGGCTTCATCAGCATTTAGCACCAGCTCTTTTTGCACTGTTCCATGTTGCGGGTACAACGCAACGCCGATACTGGGGTTAATACTGAGCCGCTGACTATCAATTTGATATGGCTGACATAGCGCCAGGCGGATGTTTTCTGCCAACTGTATAGCGGTGGCTTCACTGGTTACCTGCTCCAGTAAAATCACAAATTCATCGCCACCAAAACGGGCCGCAGTATCAGTTTGACGAATTGCCTGTTGCAGGCGCTTTGCCGCCTCCTGCAGCAGTTCATCACCAATATTGTGACCGAAGTTATCATTTATTTGCTTAAACTTATCTAAATCCAGATAAAGCAGCGCCAGTAAGCCTTGTTCACGTTCGGCACGTGCCAATGCTGAGAACATCCGGTCCTGAAACAGCTCACGGTTCGGCAGGCTGGTTAGTTGATCATATAGCGCATGAAATTTCAGGCGGGCAAGCATTTGCTTACGTTCGATTGACACCGCGACCTGAGTTGCAACAAACTCCAGCATTTCAAGTTCGGCATTACTGTAAGCCGGCGCATGTGCGGTATTCTGTGCCAGTAATGCCCCAATAATGCCGCTGTGTGTTTTCAGCGGCACTGCTAAGGCATTAGTATCTGGCTGAACGACTGACAACGTCGAATTACCCGCCACCGCAGACAGTTGCGCCTTGCAAAACAGTAAACTGTGGCCGCTGCCGATAACCCGGCTGCAAAGATCGTTAGTTAACCTGACGGCAACTCGCGACGCTGCTTCCGGAGCTGTAGCACTGTCATAAACAAAGCTAATGCCGTTCTGGATGTCATACCTGGCAATCACAAAGCTTTGCATTGGCATTAAGCCGGCAATGATCTGATGGATTTGCTGGTATAACTGGTTTATATCTTCCGCGGCAAAGGCAGCTTCCGATATTGCATAAAGTGCCGCCTGACGACGCTGGGCTTGTTTCAGGCTGGTAATGTCGCGGGCGACAGCTACCCGCTGCTGTTTATCATCAGACCAACGGGCCGACCACAGCAAATGCACTGTGGTACCATTTTTGCGAATATAGCGGTTTTCAAAATCGAGCTTTACCGCACCCTGATTAATTTGCGCGGCAACAGCCAGTGTTAGCTGCTGGTCATCCGGGTGAATAAATTCCAGCATGGAATGGCCAATCATTTCCTGCGGTGTGTAACCGAAAATGCGCTCAGCGCCCGGACTGACAAATTCAAAGCAACCCTGTTTATCCACCACGCAGATAGCATCAAGTAGTAAATCTATATAGTTACTTAGCACCGTATAACTGGGCTCGGTCATTTTATTCAGCTTCGCAGATAAATTTCGCTGTTAGCCGGGAGTTGCCGCCCGATTTTTCAATTAACAATAGCATGAAATCATAAAAGACAAACTATGCTGTGGTCAGCCCTGCCAGCAATAGTTGACAATTCAGCCAGGTCATACCATATATGGTTAGTTGCGGGTTAGCACCTAAGCTGGTCGGTAGAATGGAGCCATCGAATATTGACAGGTTTTGCATTTGATGATGACGGCCCTGCTGATTAACCACGCCTTTCGCCGGATTGGCACTCATATTACAACCGCCCATTACATGGGCTGAGGCCACAGTTTGCCGGTATTTCTGCATAGACAAGTTATTAATCGCTGTTTTGGCCTCGGTCCAGCGGTTATATAACCTGGCGTCATGATGAATTGGCATTACCTGCTTAGCACCGGCGGCAAATTGTAACTCTGCCATCGACAACAACGCCCGGCGAGCTCCCTGCCACAGATAATCTGTTATCGGATAGTCCAGCACCGGTTGCTGCTGACTATCCAGCATAACGCTGCCTCCCTGGCTTTGCGGATGAAAACCATCGCGCATTAGCGCTATGGTCACCTGCAGCTGGTTAAACTGCTGCATTAGCGACGCGTGCTGCTCGCCACTGCCCAGTAGCTTGGTGGCCATAAGTACCGGATGTACCGGCGCGGCTTCCAGCTTATAGCCGATATGATCACTGTCGGGCCAGACAAATTGATCAGAGTAAACAGACTGCGGCGCCCCGGCATGGCCATTAATATCTTCAGCAAACAAAGCACCGCTGATCAGTGACGGGTGCAGGTAGGTATGCTTGCCCAGGCGACCGGACGGATCAGGCACCCCGGAGCGCAGTAAAATAGCGGGCGAGCCAATGGCACCCGCCGCCAGAATGTAGTGTTTAGCTGTAATACTGACACTGACATCAAGGCGTGGTTGAAAATGCTGATCAACCGGCACAGCCTCAACGCCGGTGATGTTATCGCCCTGCCAGTTAAATTTACGCACCGACAACCGCGAGATTAAGGTCGCACCCAGTGTCAGCGCCGCCGGAATAGTGCTGACCAGCATCGACTGCTTACCATTTATCGGGCAACCCATGCCGCAATAGCCAAGGTTAGCGCAGCCATTTACATTGCGGCTGATCACCGTGTACTGCCACCCCAGCGCCTGACAGCCGCGCTGCACCACACTGTTATTGGCATTGGGCGCGATTTGCCAGGGTTTAATATTTAAGCGCTGTTCGGCTTTGGCAAAGTACGGGTCTAAATCATTAGCACCACTGAAATTCAGGCCAAACTCGCTTTGCCAGTAATCCAGGGTTGGCTGCGGCGTGCGAATAGAAGTAGTCCAGTTAACGGTGGTAGAGCCACCAACGGTGCGGCCTTGCAAAATGCCAATCGCCTGATCGCGGGTTTTGCGGGCCGCTCCTTCCTGATACAAATTCGGGTAAGCCCAGCGCTCTTCCATCACAAAATCATCGCGGGTGTAATAGGCGCCTTCTTCTAGCAATAGCACCTTCAGGCCGGCCTGAGCAAATTGCTCAGCGGCAATACCGCCACCGGCACCCGAGCCGATAATCACAATATCCGCCTCAAACTGCTGATCCTGCGTAAACTGGCTGGCATCCAGGTGATTAGTCATTAACGAAACCTCGGCGCAGTATAAGCCAAAACCTGCCAGTGCTCTGGCTGGCCATAGTACGCACCATACAATAGCTCGCGCAGGCCATGATAGGCTTGCTGCAATACTCCAAGATAACTGTCGCGCCAACTGTCCAGCAAGGCCAACCGCTGTTGGAGACTCAAATCAGCCAGCTGGGTTAAATGGCCAGTCAGGCCCAGCTGGCTAATGCGATTGGCCAACAGATTAAATAACTGATGCAGCTCCTGCTGCTGGCGCAGCGGTAAAAACGGCAGAAAATCGTTAACCGCAGCTTTAGTTCGCTCAAGCTCCATCGCAGCCATGCTCGCATCCCGGGGTAAAGCGCCGTACAATAGCGCAGGTAATATCGCAGACAGCACTAAGTCACGGTTGTTATCATCAGCGTTAAGGCTTTGCTGCCAGCCATAGATACTTAAACCGGCACCTAAACTGGCAGCCGCTGCCAAAGCAATGCCGGATAAAATAAATTGCCGCCGATCCATAGTGCTGCACTCTTACTAAAATTTAAGCCATTGTTTATCAGGATTCGTGCATTTGCAAGCTCAGCTCAGACCAGTTTCTCAGGATCACACGCAACCGCCTTTTCAGCCAGCCTGGTGGCTCAGGCATGCCCATCTGCAAACTATTTTTGCCAAGTATTTAAGCCCGAAACAGCGGCTGAATACCGAGCCTGAAATGTTCAGCCTACCGGATGGCGATGAACTGCAACTAAACTGGTTGCCTTGTGAAACGACACAAGCAGCTACGCCGCTGCTGATTTTATTGCATGGCCTGGCCGGCGATATTAACAGCCACTATATTCAGGCAATGCTGGCGCAGTGCCGTGAGCTTAACTGGTCGGCAGTACTGCTGCATTTTCGCGGTTGTAATGGCCAACCGAATAAACTGCCACGGGCTTATCACAGTGGCGATACCGCCGATGCTGCCCTGGTAATTAATGAAATAAAACGTCGCTACCCCAGCCGGCCATTGGTGGCTGTGGGCTATTCGCTCGGAGGCAATGTGCTGCTGAAATATTGTGGCGAACAGGCTGCAGAAAACCCGCTGGCTGCGGCTATAGCAGTGTGCCCGCCTTTGTCACTGTCAGCTTGTGCCAAACGGATTAATACCGGCAGCAGCAAACTATACCAACGTTATTTGCTCGGCCGGCTAAAGCGCAGTACCTTATTAAAGCTAAAGCAATTTACTGATTTTCCGCTGCCATTAACGCCTGAGCAGGTACAGGGCTTTGCCAGTATTGAGCAGTTTGATGAGCACTTCACTGCGCCAATTCATGGCTTTAAAAATGCCCAGGACTACTACCAGCGGGCCAGCGGCAAAGCATTTTTAAAACATATTCAGATACCCACCCTGATTATTCACGCCAAAGACGATCCCTTTTTAAGTGACGAGGTGATCCCAAAACCAGCAGAGCTAAGCCAGCACGTGCACTATGAACTTACCGGTGGCGGCGGCCATGTCGGCTTTGTGCATGGCAGCCCGTTAAAACCACAGTTCTGGCTAAATCAGCGTATTCCTGCCTTTATTAAACAACAGTTGAATTTATGATTATCCCCTATAGCGACATTGATCAAGACACCCTGAACAACCTGATTGAATACTATGTGCTGCGCGAGGGTACTGATTATGGCGAGCATGAAATCTCCCTGCCAGAAAAAGTGACTGCGGTTAAGCGCCAGTTGGAAAATGGCGAAGTCGTCATCGTCTATTCAGAACTACATGAAACAGTAAACCTGATGCCGAAGCAGTTATTTATTCAGCAAGCTGCTGAACAATACCCTACTGACTAACCAAAGTTCGTAAGCTCATAGCGTAAATTGTAAATAAACAGTCAGATAAACGTCATAAGGCTGCCATCTGGCAACGGAATAGTAAGCGTGCATTGCAACTGAGCAAGGAATAGTAATGTTCGAATGCCGCGCTATTTTTATTTCCGACGTCCATCTGGGCTGCAAAGATTGCCGGGCTGATTATTTGCTCAGTTTCTTACAACAGACTCAGGCTGATAAAATTTATTTACTGGGCGATATTATTGACTTGTGGGCCATGCGCAAACAGGTTTACTGGCAGTTAAATCAGAATCAGGTAATCAAAGCGTTGCTGGATAAAGCTGAGCAAGGCTGCGAAATTATTTATGTGCCAGGCAATCATGACGAAGCTTTGCGGCTCTATCATGGCAAAAGCTTCGGTAATATTAAGGTAGCCCTGCGCAGCAGCCACACCACTTTGCAGGGTAAAAAATTACTATTATTGCATGGCGACGAATTCGACAAAGAAGTCAGCTTCGGTCCGTTGCACAACTGGCTGGGCGACACCCTGTACGACTTTTTACTGTTTTTAAACCGTTGGTTTAACCGCAGCAGACGGTTGTTTGGCGGCCAGTATTTCAGTCTGGCAGCTTACATTAAACGCAAGGTGCCGGGCGCACAAAAGGCGATAGCCCGTTACCGGCAAGCGGTTGTAAATAAGGCGCTGAAAGGTGGCTATGATGGTGTCGTATGTGGCCATATCCACCACTCGGAAATCCGGCTGGAACAAGGCATCATTTATTGCAACGATGGCGACTGGATTGATAACTGCACCGCGCTGGTCGAACAAACCGATGGTAGCCTGGCACTATATCACTGGACCGAGCAAGCACAGCGGCTGGCCTCGCTACCATTACAACCTGTTGCCAGTAAAGCTAAAGCTGCTTGAAACCTACATTGGTATATTTCCAATAGCACGCCAAAAAAATACTGGCGTCATAAAAATATCATCATATTTTCACGAAATTGTCACCTGGATTGCTGACACTGATTTATTAATTTTCGTCACTTTTAATAAAAAAATCAGGGATATCAGCATGCTAAAACGTTCACTGCTTACATTAAGTATTATTACTATTTTATCCGGCTGCTCGCTTGATGGCGACGATGGCGTAGCAGGCCCCGCAGGGCCTGCGGGTCCAGCAGGAGGCAGCGGTCAGACTGGCCAACCAGGGAAAAACTTACCACGAGAACTGAATATCGAAGTTGTCGGCCGCTTTAACACTGGCATTTACGGTAAATCGGCTGCTGAGGTTGTCCAGTTTCACAAAACATCAAACTCAGCATTTGCCATTAACTCTGCCGATAACCAGATTGAGGTTATCAACTTAACTAACCTGCCAATTACTGCTGTTGGCAATGGCATTACCGATGACAGCTTGAGTTCAGTACCCTTCACTTTTGCTGATACTGTCACCGTTAAAAACGATGCAGGCGCAGACGTTAGCGTAGTATTGGGTGAAGCCAACTCAATCGCTATTTATGGCGATATGCTGGCAATAGCGGTGGCGAGTCCAGCTAAAACCAGCAATGGTGTTGTGCTATTTTACAATTTGAATGCTACCGGGGTGGGCAGCTTTGTTAAAGCAGTCGCAGTAGGTGCACTGCCTGACATGCTTATTTTTACACCTGATGGCAGCAAGGTGCTGGTGGCCAATGAAGGCGAACCAGATACCGATTATATACTTGATCCGGAAGGCAGCATTTCTGTGATTAACCTTTCCGATGGCATGCCAGCTGATCTGGCGCAAACCATTAACCTTAGCAGCGATATGGTATTCAGTTCAGATTTGCTCTCTGCCAACGATTACGACACCGATGCTAAACGCAAAGCGTTATTACAAAGTACCGGTGTCAAATTCGCCAGTCCTGTCGGCACTTCAGTGGCTCAGGAATTGGAACCAGAATACATTACCGTTGCCGCAGACAGCAAAAAAGCCTGGGTATCGCTGCAAGAGAGCAATGCCATTGGTATTATTGACCTGACCGATATGACCATTGAAGTTAAGGCACTGGGTTTAAAAGACTGGGGCCAGTACCTGATTGATTTCACGAATGAAGATGAAGTCGCATCGTTTGCCAAGCTTCCAAATGTGTATGGCATGTATCAACCAGACAGCATTGCCTCATACCAATGGAACGGTGCCACTTTCATTGTTTCTGCCAATGAAGGCGATTCAAGAGACTGGGATGCCTACTCAGAAGATATAAGAGCAGCAGACATTATAGACCCGGACGAACTGAATAAAACCTTTAGCACCGAGTTGCAGGCCCTGTATGACACTACTGGCGGTGATGATGGTTTAGGCCGCTTAAAAGTAAGCGCGGCAATGGTTGACCCAGACGACGACGGCATTGTGGAAGCACTATACGCCTATGGTGCACGTTCATTTTCAATCTGGGATCAGAACATAAATATGGTTTATGACTCAGGTGACGATTTTGGACGCATTTCTGCCGCCATACTTGGCAATAACTTTAACAGTGCACATACCGAGAACAAAGGTGATAACCGCTCTGATGATAAAGGGGGGGAACCGGAAGCGATTGACGTCGGCACTATTGAAGACCGTACCTACGCCTTTATTGCGCAAGAGCGCTCGGGCGACCTGTTTATCTATGATGTCACCAACCCGTTCCAGTCTGTTTTTGTCAGCCATTATATAAACCGTGACTTTGACGCTGAGTTTGAACTGGATGACGATTTGGCCAATCCCTGCGATCCTACTGAAGGCCTGGATTGCACAGAAGTGCCGTTTGCCGGCGACCTGGGGCCGGAAAGTATTAAATTTGTGCCGGCAGCTGACAGCCCAAATGGCAATGCATTACTGATAATTGGTAACGAAGTCAGTGGCAGCGTCACCGTATACCAGGTTACCGAGTTATAAGCTAAGTCAACTTAGGGTGCACTGTAGTAATGATTGCGAGCCGGTTTGTTAGCGGCTCGCTTTTTTGTACAAGCCATTTTATACTGCCGCTTCCTTAGCAAAACGGAGTGTTGTAACTAACCTATATGAGCCTGTTGATTGCGTTTGCAGTTTTATCTATCGCGGTATCTTTTATTTGCTCTATTCTGGAAGCAGCGTTGCTTTCCATTACCCCCAGTTATATTGCCCAGCAGAAAATTCAAAAGCCTAAGCTTTATGAAGAACTTAAAGTATTGAAAGATAAAATTGACCAGCCGTTGGCCGCTATTTTAACCCTGAATACTGTTGCGCATACTGTTGGTGCTACCGGTGTTGGTGCCCAGGTTACCCTGGTGTTTGGTGACGGCTACCTGGGTATTGCGTCAGCAGTGATGACGCTGCTTATTTTAGTGCTGTCAGAGATTATTCCTAAAACTATTGGTGCCCGCTACTGGCCTGCACTGGCACCGATACTGCCGCTAACGCTAAAAATAATGATTACCCTGCTGCGGCCTTTTATCTGGCTGTCGGATCAAATAATGAAATTATTCGGTGGTGGCACTCATGAGCATGATTTACGTCAGGAAATCAAGGCCCTGACTGTATTAGGCCGGGAAATGAATAAGCTGGACGAGGATGAGCAGCGCGTTATTGCCAATATTCTCGACCTGCATGACATTAAAGTGCGCGATATTATGACCCCGCGCACCGTCTGCGAAAGCGCCAGCCCGGACGAGCCACTGAAGCAGTTTGCCGAACGGGTTAAAATAGGTCAGTTTTCACGCTACCCGGTAATTGACAAGGATGAAGCGCCGCTGGGGATCGTGTTTCGCTATGATATGCTAAATATCACCGAGCAGCTGGTGGTAGCTGATTTAATGAAACCGGTAAAAGTTATTTCAGATAAAATGAGCGCCGAACACCTTATGACCCAGCTGATGCATGAGCGCCAGCATATGTGTTTAGTGTATGACGAATATGGCACCTGGCTTGGTTTAGTCACCATGGAAGATGTGATTGAAACCATTATTGGCCAGCCCATTATGGATGAAACCGATGACATCCCAAATATGCGCCGCTTTGCCAAAAGGCGCTGGGAACACCGCCTGAAAAACCTGTCAGATGATTAAGCAATCTTTGGAGTAATCAAAAAAACAGGCCATAATTGCGGCCTGTTTTCTTCGCGCCAACCTATAGCGCCAACCTATACCTTAAACTTACTTACCAGCTCGTTCAGCTCTACTGCTAAACGGGATAATTCACTTGCGCTTGCCGTAGTCTGGCTGGAACCATCCGCAGTTTGCGCGGCTAAATCACTTATAGAAACAATATTACGGTCTATTTCACGTGCAACTTTCGATTGCTCTTCTGCTGCCCCGGCAATAACATGATTTTGATCACTGATCTCCATAATATTTTCTGCTATCAACTCCAGCGCATCAGACGCCGATTTTGCAACACTCTGCGCGTTATCGGCATTGCTACTAATTAATTGCATAGCGTCAACCGCCTCTTTAGCAGAAGTCTGAACCTGATGAATCATTTGCTCAATTTCACCGGTAGAAGTTTGCGTACGATATGCCAGACTGCGCACTTCATCGGCCACGACCGCAAAACCTCGACCAGCTTCACCGGCCCGGGCAGCCTCTATCGCTGCATTGAGCGCCAGCAAATTTGTTTGATCAGCAACACTGCGAATCACCTCTAACACAAGATTAATATCAGAGACCTTTTCTGCCAATGTATTGATCACTGCGGTACTTTTTTGCACTTCTGCATTCATTTTCTCTATCACGCTGCGCGTCTGAACTACCTTTTGCGTGCCTTCCTTAGCCAAATTAGACGATTGTGCCGAGGCATCAGACGTTTTCAGCGCCGTTGCTGCCACTTCATCCACTGCTGAACTCATTTCCGTGATAGCTGTCGCCGCTTGCCGCACTTCATCATTTTGCAGCTGCAACGCTTTAGCTGACTCGTCAGTAACCACATTCAGCTCTTCTGCTGCAGAAGCCAGCTGATTAGACGAACTGGCGATATGACTGATTGCCTCGCGTAAATTTTTTTGCATTTGCCGCAGCGCCTGCGCCAACTCGGTCAGCTCGTCATTACCATCAACTGTAAGCGGTCTGCTTAAATCACCATCAGCAATATATTGAGCAGCTTCTAAGCCGCGCTTTAAAGGCCGGTTAATGCTTCTTGCAATGGTAATTGAGATGATAACGGCAAAAACAACTGAAAAAACAACAATGCTCATGGTAATCCAGCGGGCTGAAACATAGGCACTTATCGATTCGTCACGGTACATTTGGGCATATTGCACAGTCATATCTGAAAGCTGTTGCAGCAACACCATCATTTTAGCTGTCACCGGTCGTAATTTCGCCAGCATTGCGGTAGCGGTTGCTAAATCATTATTTTTTACCAGCGCCAATATTTGTTCCTGAGCCTGGATATACTCCTTTTCTGTTGCATTAAATTCGTTGTATAGCTGGCGTTCTCGCTCTGAGTGAATTTTTTTCTCAAAGTCAGTCTGCGCTTTACTTAACAATTGCTTAAACTCATCAAGCTTGCCGCTGTGCTCAGCAAAGCGTTCTGGTTCCTGATAAAGCATTATATCTAGCATCCGGATCCGGATACGCGAAAGGTATAAATTCATATCCGCCAGATTAACCAGAGAAGGAATTAAATCAATTTCAGCCAGCTCCGCCCGCTCGCGGATATTCGTCATGCTGTTTAAGCTTAACAGCCCTGATATTAACAGTAGCAGGGCCAGAGAGCTAAAGGCGGCCAGTAATCGTTTTTGAATGGTTATAGTTCGTAACATCTGTCACCTCTGTTGGTATCGTCATGATTAACGATCCTGTCTCCAGGAGGGAGTCTTTACACAATATGTTTCATTAAAAAAATTTTATCAAGAGCTACGCTGTGCTGATTAGACAAATATATTCACGATAAACTATTGCGTTGCCAGGGCAGGTATTGAATCACTTGTGAAATAAAAAAAGGCCGTAGAAACGGCCTTTTCCATATTAAGCAACCCGCTGGTTTACAACTGCGGGTCGGCGGCGACTAACGCCTTACCTTCGTCGTTATCGGTAAACTTGGCAAAGTTATCCACAAAACGTTCCGCCAGATCTTTCGCCTTAAGCTCCCAGTCCGCCGCATCGCTGTACGTTGCCCGCGGGTCGAGAATACCATCTTCTACATCGTGCAGGTGTTTGGGGATTGCCAGATTAAAGTACGGCAACTGCACAAACTCGGCATTTTCAATGCTGCCATCTAAAATTGAATCGATAATGGCGCGGGTTGCTTTAATTGAAATGCGCTTACCACTACCATTCCAACCGGTGTTAACCAGGTAGGCTTCGGCACCGGCCGCTGCCATCCGCTTACCCAATACTTCAGCATACTGAGTGGGATGCAGGCTTAAGAAGGCTGCGCCAAAACAACTGGAGAAGGTTGGAGTCGGTTCGGTAATGCCACGCTCGGTGCCGGCCAGTTTGGCGGTAAAGCCTGATAAAAAGTGATATTTAGCCTGTTCCTTCGTTAACTTAGATACCGGCGGCAATACACCGAAGGCATCAGCCGTTAAGAAAATAACCTTTTTGGCATGGCCGGCTTTCGAAACCGGTGTAACGATATTGTCGATATGGTAAATCGGGTAAGACACCCGGGTATTTTCGGTTTTTGAACCATCGTCAAAATCGATAGTGCCATCGGCGGCTACGCTAACGTTTTCTAACAGGGCGTCACGACGAATAGCCTGATAAATATCCGGTTCGTTTTCCTGCGACAAGTTGATGGTTTTAGCGTAACAGCCGCCTTCAAAGTTAAATACACCATCGTCGTCCCAGCCATGCTCATCATCGCCAATCAGCTGCCGCTTCGGGTCGGTAGACAGCGTTGTTTTGCCGGTGCCAGACAAGCCAAAGAATATTGCAACATCGCCATCTTTACCGACGTTAGCGGAGCAGTGCATCGACGCTATGCCTTTTAATGGTAAAAAGTAGTTCATCATTGAGAACATACCTTTTTTCATTTCGCCGCCGTACCAGGTACCGCCTATTAACTGAATACGTTCAGTCAGGTTAAAAGCCACGAAGTTTTCCGAGTTTAAACCCTGCTGCTGCCAGTTCGGG
>NZ_KB907736.1 GCF_000382165.1 Arsukibacterium perlucidum DSM 18276
CAACTGGACACGACTGAGCGTGTTCTTCGACTACCCACCGGAGATACGCAAGGTCATTTATACCACCAACGCCATCGAATCTCTCAATGCCAGCCTGCGTCAGGTCACCAAGACCAGAAGGTCATTCCCGAATGATGATGCAGTGCTGAAGTTGTTGTATCTGGCTTTACACCAGATTGCTAAAAAGTGGACAATGCCACTGCGAGATTGGAAGCCTGCCATGACGCAGTTTATGATCATGTACGGTGACCGAGTATCGTTATGATAAACAGCCACTTACACAGAAGATTTTATAGTCTCCAAGTTGGAAGAGCTCACTTTTTATAGCCCTCAAGTTCAGAGTATTTGCATTGACAGTTTTTTGAGGAGCTAGAGGAATATGGCTCAACACTGGCAAAGCAGCGAATCAGTTTTGCGACTTTTCAGTCGTCAGTTAGAAAACACATTTCAGGAACGTGAATGGGCATAAATGATTTAATGAGTCTTCGGTGTAAAATGTATCGTCCTACGATTGCATTTAGCTTTCTCGCGTTCACTTACTACGCTGTATTTGCGTTTGCTTGATAACAGTAAAATATAGAGTTCCGAGTTTGTCACGCTTGTGATTGCCGGGACATGCGGTAGCTTAAATCTATATGCTATACAGTGTGGTAAAGAAATTCTAAAAGCAGTCGTATTATTTACCCTTTTCTGACACTCATATTCCTGGAAATCGATGCAATGCGACACAGGACGCATGCCAACATTGCTGTTAAAGTGAGATATTAACGGAACTAACTCTGGACAAAGTATGACCTCGCCTGAACTTACTGGTGGTGCTGGATTTACCTACGAAGATGCTGTTGTTGCTTACTATCTCGTTGGCATGATCGGCGGCACGACCGCAGCTGCTTTAGAAGGTAGATGCGTGCAGCGGGTAGCCCAACAGCAGGCCGATTTCGGTGAACCGTTGGACGATGTGATCGTCGATGCAACGTCAGGTGATACAATTATGCGGTTATCATTGCAGGTTAAGCGCTCACTCACAATTTCCGGGGCAGTGACCAATTCAGATTTCCGGGAGTTTATTCAGAACAGCTGGCAAACATTACAGAAGAATAATTTTCGTGAACACTTAGACCGGGTCGGAGTGGTCACCGGGGCGGTGGCCGAAGAGATGTCGCGGGCTTTTTCGACAGTATGCGAATGGGCCCGAGCTTCCACAGCTGAGGTCTTTCGGCATCGCTTTGTTAACGGAGGAAGCGCTTCTGCCGTTCATCGGACGGTTGCCGAAGCTGTTCGAATGAGCGCACTCGATACAGGTACACCGCTATCCGATGACCAATTGCACTACTTACTTTCACATTTGGTGCTAATTCGCTTTGATTTCCTTCATACAGGATCGGCTAACGAAGCTGACGCTATTGCCAGTCTGCAACGTGCGTTGGTGTCGGTTCAAGTATCACGTTCTTACGATTTGTGGGCACTGCTGTGTAAAATTGCTCGCGATGGGGCTGGTCGCAGCGCCGTGCATACTCGTTTAACACTGGTGCGGTTGCTGGCCGGCTGGCGCTTCAATGGGATGCCTGCGTTGGGCTCCGATATGCAACTTCTTCGCGACAACACTCAGCAGTGGCTGGATCAGCAGGCCGATGACATTGGTGGCATGCATCTCGAACGGCAGTCTCTACGCGACCAGCTCGACGACCAGATGACAACTCACCGCCTAACGCTAATTAAAGGCTTGCCTGGCACTGGTAAAACGGTACTGCTACGCAAACTGGTGGAGGATTTGGCCGCCGATGGAACGACGTTGTTCCTAACCGCAAACAGGCTTATTGGCCGGAGCTGGTCAGAGCATGCACGCTCAATTGGTTTGACGATTCCGTCTATCGAGCCGTTGCTGGTAGAAGTTGCAGCCACCGGTTATGCAACATTGCTCATTGATGGCTTGGATCGTATTGCGCCGGAACAGCGTCCTATTGTTACTGATTTGTTTGGACAGATTCTAAGGAATCCAGACCTTGCTGATTGGCGTGTAGTCGCCACCGCACGGGACACCGGCATTGAACCACTGCGTAATTGGGTGCCTCCAGAGCTGCTGGCTGGCAGCGGTGTGGGTTATGTGGATGTGGAGAATCTGACGGATGACGAAGCGAACAGGCTTTCAGAATCAATGCCAGCGTTGCGTCCACTTCTCTTGAACGGAAACGAGCGAGTGGCCACGCTGGCGCGCCGCCCGTTTTTTGCAGCAGTACTGGCTCGGGGCTTCTCGCGGGCTGCGTATTCGTCCGGTTTTGCGCCACAGTCGGAGGTTGACCTCGTGGATGCGTGGTGGACACGTGGAGGTTACGATGCATACGCGCCACAGGCCCTGGCGCGGCAGCGGGGGCTGATTGAACTGGCGCAGCGGAGCGCGCCAAACTTGGGTCGTAATATCCGCATACGTGACTTATCGACTGCGACACAGAACGTGCTCGCGGCACTGGAAGAAGATGGCCTGGTTCAACAGGTGCGTATAGGGCATACAGCACAGTTCAGTCATGACATTTTCTTCGAGTGGGCATTTCTCCATCTGATGCTGGATCAGGGGGAAGATTGGATAGCAGCCTTGACTGCCGCCGGAGAACCACCAGCCCTTGCGCGGGTGGTAGAATTGCTTTCACAGGCGACTTATGTTTCCCCTGAGCAATGGTCGAGAGAACTCACCGCATTAAAGGAAGCTCAGGTCCGGCCGCAGTGGTTGCGAGCTTGGCTTGTGTCGCCCGTCTTTAGTCCGCATTTCATTGAGCACGTCGACATGTACGCCGCGACCTTAGCGGCAAACAGCTATCAGCTCTTTGGTAAAATGTTGGTTTGGATGCAGGCCGAAAAGACAACCCCCAACCCCATGGTGTTGTCCGGAGCCATTGGCGGCGAGCTGGACATTGCTGCGCGTATTCGTATTGCAGATTCGCTTGGCTGGCCCTCGGACATCTCAGCATGGGGCCGTTTGCTCTCATGGACTATCAGCCAGGCTGACTCTATCCCAGACCTGTACTTAAGCGATCTCGTCACCCTGTTCGAGACTTGGCAGTCTTTATTTGCAGATTACCCCAACCCTGTATCTGAGCGCATCATGGCATTATTTGTGGCTTGGTTAAAAGCGATTGAAGATAACAAAGCGAACCGTAGATCCACGTACAATAATCCAGAGGATAAAGCTATTCCGCGACCCCGAGCTCCTGCAAAACTGGAGAAAGAGCTGCGCGCATTGGTGCTGCGAGCGGCACGCTCTTACCCGAATATGGTGAGCGATTATCTTACTCATATCACAACGATTGAACGTTGGCACGATAGCTCGTTTCGCGAGCTAATGCTCTTTGCGCCAGTGTTGGCTGAGACACACCCGGCGCAGCTTGCACAAGTTGCTCGGAAATGGTTTATGGAGGAATTGCCTGACGACACGTCGGCAAGGTGGCGTCGGGAAGCTCTTGAGCAGCGGCGTTACCGTAAGAAAGTTGAGGCTATGCGTCCGGAGAATTGGTCAAAATTGGACGAACTTATGCTAGACAGTGCGTCGCTCCCACCCTCTTTCTCTTCACACGACTGGCAGCACTTATCAATTGGAAGTAATCATCAGGGCTTTTTCCCTGCCTCGCCTCTGCGAGAACCATTTAACTCCCTACTTATGCACGATCCAGTTACAGCGCTTACACTGATCCGTGACATAACCAACCACGCCACAACGTCATGGCGTCAGTTGCATAAGCACTGGCATGGAAGCATGACTCCGGTGCCGCTGGTTTTAGTCTTTCCATGGGGAGAGCAGAGTTTCTGGGGGGGCGATCAGCACTATTTTTGGTTCCGCGGCCATGGTGGGCCGCAGGTGGTAGAGTGTGCGCTTATGGCATTGGAGCGCTGGGCCATCGCTCGGCTCGATGATGGCGGCTCACTGGAAGATGTATTGCAACAGCTTCTGGAAGGACACACCAGCATCGGTGTTCTGGGGATCGCAGTTCATCTTGTCTTGTGTATTAAGCAAGCATCGCCAACCGCGTTGTCATTGCTGTGTAGCTTCCGATTGTGCAGGCTCGACCAGCAGCGCATGGTTCAAGATCGCTCTATGAATAGAACCGGTCTGATTGGCTTCGAAAACGGTATTGGTGACGCGGCACACCGACAAGCTGTTGCTGACAGCTCAAAGATGCCGTCACGCCGTCTAGAGCTGCGCGATCTTATTCCAATCTTTGTGCTTAGTGGTGATGCGGCGCTGCAGGAGGCTTGTCGAGAGGTTCTAGACAATTATCCTAGTAGACTGGAGTTCGCTTATCAGGAGGAAGCACAGAACGAAGAGTATATCGTAGAATTGCGTGAAAAGGCCGAACTCTGGTCTGAAATGGGGCATATAGAGAACTATAGCACTGAGCCAGTCACTGGCCGCAGTGATGTGGTTCAGATATCAATGAGCAGTCCACGGCACGAAGCTCCAGCAGTGCAAGCAACTCTGCAACGTCATGCACAGGTAGCTCGTGAGACGCAGTTGTGGCTATGGGTGGACAGGTGTTTCAATTCGCGTCAATGGGCATCGGACTTTACGGTGGATGAGGCTGTCGAGCGTGCAAAAGAGCTGGCTGCAGCCAATGCCGCAGGGCTGTCTCTATCTCTGATACCCGGCAGTGGGCTCACCGAAGGAGTAATTGCCGGAACGGCAGCGGCTGTAATTTGCTTTTCCGATGCTGGCTTGCATCAGGCTTGGGCCAATTCCACGATCGAAAGTTTTTGCGTTGCTGCGGACAATATGTCTGACGATATAATGGCAGGATCGGAGAACTCATGGCACCCAAAGATTTTTGTGGCGAATGCGTTAGCGATGCGAATCAAATCGGGCGTTAACCATTCTGATGATTGCGAGGAGCTCTATCGTTTGATAGCCCACCCCCTCGACTCTGTTTCGTTTGCTGCGTTGGAAGGTGTTGCACGTTGCTGGGATAGTGATGCCCGGTTCGCTTGGTGCGGTCTGAAACTTGGGCTAAGATTGGCACAGCATGTAAGCAGGCGAGACATGTATCGGTTAAGTACCGAAGCCCGGCGGCAGGCAGAATCAGCTCATCGAACTGTTTTATTAGCTGCTGCTCTTGACGAATACAGGGAGCAAGGGCCCCTGCCTGCATGGGTGCTACCACTTCCTACTTGGAAACAGGTCAACTCGGAGGATGAGAGCTCGTCTGGTGTTGATGAAAGCGAAGCAGAAGGTTGGGAAAAAACCGGTGATCTATGGGATGGTCAGTACGCAACGAAGGTCCTGCAAAACGTCCCAGTAGCGGCAGTTATGGCGAGCGAGGGAAGGGCTAGCTTCGTGGAAGCCCTCGAAGCATTTGTTGGCTGGACACTCGATACTGTCAATCCAACGTGGCGCACCGAGCGACGTAAGGGACGCGATCATGATGATGGAAATCTTTTTGAATGGAAGTATCAGCTGGGACTGATGATAGCAAACGTTGCAAAGCATCTCTCCAGCGACGAAACCTTGCAAAGGTTTCTGCAACCAATCTTTTTGCAGTCGGATGAGATCGCAATGCGACTGCTCGCACCATTTACTGAGTCGTTGGTCTGTAATGAAATCCTGGATGCGCCGGAGATTCGGCATGAGGTGCTTCAACTTTTAGAAGCAGTGCTCAAACGAACACTGGAGAATGAATATCTGCGCCGCTCGCGGTACAACGATGGGCGCATTGGCGGATTCGATCTGCCGAATCTAGTCAAGTCGCTGCTCTTCGTGAGCGTCGAGCATGCCTCAGGCGCTACGCGATTCGCCAATGGTAATTGGGACGACCTCTTCCATGTAATGCCGTTGATCGACCATATGGTGCGTGCTGCTGGCTGGCACCGCTATGTTGCGTGTCAATTTATCACATTATGCGAGCGTTCCGGTGCTGCCTATCCGGCGGATACGTTCGCTGATCAAGTGCTGAAACAGTTCGTTGACGGTCGTCTGCCTGAGAGCTGGAAGGGCTCCTCGGTACCTGCAGCAATTGCAGCTCTAGTGCAAGCACATGCTGACCGACAACATCCTTTGCCGGCTCCACTGGCCCGTAAGTTGTTGCAGGTACTTGACGCCCTTGTGGATCTTGGCGACCGCCGCAGTGCGGCCTTGCAACAGAGTGAGTCTTTCCGTGGAGTACGTCTCAACTTGAGTTAAAGGTGGCAGTAGAATGAATTGTAAATATAATCTAAAAATGAACTCTGATTACGCTGATGCAACAAGATATATGGTTATAAAACCACAGAATGCTCCTTTAGGGAAAAAGTTTGATGAATGGATTACTGCATCTTCACCTAAGTGGCAACGTATTGCGGTAATACAGCTGACACGATATTTGTCATTAGAGACAGGCTATAGGCAAGATGCTGAAGAGTATGTCGAAACATGGAATGAAAACCACATTGAAGTATTCTCAATTACAGAATGTATTTACTGTAAAGATGACCGTGAGAGAGACGCTCTAGTTGGTATTCTAACTTTTCATAAATATAATAGCGTTCCTGTTTTGTACCATTGCTATATTCATCCTTTTTTTCGTAAAAAGGGAAAATGGCTAAAGCCTGGGAGACAGTTAAGGTGAAATTTCCTCAGTTTGAAGTTGAGCAACCATTATCTCCTTCAATGAAGTGTTTCATGGGAGAGGTTGACTGTTCTCATATTTTGTCATCTACATGATTAATTTATCCCTGAACAAGTTGCGACGAGAAACGCATTTGTTTGCTTATATAAACTCCGTTTTTGACTGAACGCAGCTAGTCAGAAAAACAGTGTAAGGTAGCCAATGTTTTTAAGCCGACTCAAAAAAACTGACAAAACGAGGATTAAAGCGTTCAACGAACTGATGAAACGAGCTGACATTTTGCTGGAGCAGAAAAACGATGAGGGTCTTAAAGACCTCATAAAATTGGTTCTGCGACCCATTCAATCCGCATACCTTTTGGATCCATATGATCCGTACCAACACTTTTGGACACTTTGCTAAGCGAGTACAATCGCTTAACGAGGTGAATAATGTCAACAAAGAAAATCCGCAAAACACATACCGCTGAATTTAAAGCTGAAGCCCTGAAACTGGCTGATAAGATTGGTGTTGCAGCCACTGCTAGAGAATTAAAACTGCACGAATCTCAGTTATATAACTGGCGTACTGCGGCGGAGAAAAAGTCTACCACCAGTGAACGAGAGTCGGAGCTTGCTGCTGAAGTTGCCCGTTTGAAGCGCCAATTGGCTGAGCAGGCAGAGGACTTGGCTATCTTAAAAAAGGCGGCCACCTACTTCGCGAAGAACCAAAAGTAGCCCGGTTTGAGTTTATTCTGGAGCATCAGCACTTGTTCTCGTTAATCAGAATGGTAGCGGTGCTTCAGGTGTCGCGTAGTGGGTATTATGCCTGGCGTAAAAGCGGCCTGACGCCAAGCCCCAGGGCTGTGAAGCGTGCCGAGCGTGATGTGCTGATAAAAGAAGCGTTTGACGATTCCAAAGCTCGTAATGGCTCCAGACGTATTCAGGTAGACCTTGCTGAGCATGGCAAGAAACCTGATATAAAAACCATACTGAACAGCATGGAACGCCAAGGCTTAGTAGCTAAAGCTGCCCGCAAGTTTAAAGTGACGACCGACAGCAAGCATTCGCTGCCCGTAGCCCCAAACTTGCTTGAGCAGGACTTTAGCGCAACAGGCCCGAACCAGAAATGGGTCGGTGATATCACGTACCTGATGACCAGCGAGGGCTGGCTGTATCTGGCAGTAATCATTGATCTGTATTCGCGTGCAGTCATTGGCTGGTCGATGAGCAACCGTATGACAGCAGATCTAGTGTGTGACGCATTGAAGATGGCCTTGTTCCGACGAGGCTTCCCTAAATCGGTGATCGTTCATAGTGATCGCGGCAGCCAATATTGTTCGCATGATTACCGAGACTTGATTAAAAAGCACCAGTTGGTACAAAGCATGAGCCGTAAAGGGAACTGCTGGGACAACGCGGTAGCAGAAAGTTTCTTCCATTCATTAAAGGTTGAAGCGCTGCAGGACGAGCCGATAATGGATCGGGAAACAATGCGACAGCACGTTTTTGAATACATTGAGGTTGATTACAACAAGACCAGAAGGCATAGTGCTCTTGGCTATCTCAGCCCAGAGAATTTTGAATTGAAGAACAGTGCTTAGTGAAGTGTCCACTGTTGCTGGTGCAGATCAATACCTGTCGGCAGGACACAGTGCCAATGCTCAATTGTCGCCTTGGCGAGATTGGGGTATTGAAGGGCCGTTGACTGTTGTTATAAACGAACAAGTAATTAGTGATAAGGACTTCAATGCCTGGTGTTGTTCTGACATGTGTCTAATTAGAGATCCGGCAATTTTTCCCCAGCTGCAACTCTCTACAGATATTGTGTTGGCTGCACCCTGGCATCCCCGCAGGCTGATTAGTAATATTGGTTCAATTGGTCAAGACCGACCACGTGGCATATTTCAACAGGACTCAAATCATATGATTCTTTACCACTACCCCTTGATGATCGGTTGGGTAGCCGGCGGTAATCACTCTCTCATGCAAGGAATCCTTCAGGGGGGCTCTGTCATACCTGAAGAAGTTTATGATGTTTCACCAATCATCCACGCAGTTGCATTTGATGGAACACAATGGGTTTGTTGTCATTCTGGTAATCCAATGGGCAAACCACGTTACCCCGAGTTTGGTTGGTGTTGGGAAATTGCAAAACGGATCATGTCTCTAGAATATTCCCCTTACAGAAAATAGAGGTATTAGATTGTCGAACTTTAGTAAGTCATTTCAGGAAAGCCCATATTGGTACCACGGCACGTCACAACAGTTTGATTCGTGGCTGTGTCCGCCTCCCCAAAAACCTGGCGATGAGCCTCTGGTTGCTCACAAATGTCTGTTTTTCACATCAAACATTGACTTCGCATCAGGCGCAGGTTCATGGCTCGCGAGGGTTTCTCTAGCGTCACATGCAAACATTTTAGATGCTACGGCCAACTATAATGCGGCTGAACAATTACGTAGAAAAATTAAAGATCTGGATCTGATTTCACAAACTCTGAATGTCCAACATGATTTTTGGCATCAGCACTGGAAAACCGGGCATGTGTTGCGTGCAGTATTTACTGATCCTTTGTTGCAGCTTGAGTTCAATCGGCAAATCAACAATATTGCCCATGAATATGGGATTCCAGAGAAAGTGGCAGAGTTTATTTTTAAGCAAAATATTACCAGAGGGCTTATTGAAACTATTTGTACTGCAGCGAGGATTTTGGGTTATGACGGTATTTTTGGATATGAGATTGATAAAAACCCTGATACCGGCAGAGAAATCTCGCAACCTTGGCTTGCGGTATTCAGTAAAGAAACAATTTCTACCCCATATTGGATGACAGAAGAGGAACTTTCTAACGTCCCCAAGAGATGCTTTGACGATGATTTCGGAAGATATTAAATGAAAAATAAACCCATAACTTACCAGCCAGACGTACTTCGGTTGGTTAAATTCGTTTTAGATAAATCAGAAAAAAGGGAGAGTTTCAGTGTAACTGAAGCATCCAGAGATATAGAGCTAAACGGAATTGGTGATTATAGAATTGCAGAAATTCTCAGGGAAGTATGTTTAGAACCCAATGGACCAGAATCGAAATTTCGTTTAACAGATCCTGTTGATAATCGCTGGTCTATGCAAGGGCGCTGGTCACTGAATTCAGAGGCATTTTTTGGGTATCTGTCATACTTGTCGAACATAAGTGCTGAACATGCTAATAGAAATGCTAAAGCGGCCGTTTGGATAGCTATAGCCACTTTAGTTGTCACAACTGGCCTTGGGATCTTGAGTATCTGCTTGGGTTAGGAATAGTTAGTTAAATAACAGGTGCTCTTATACAGGCTGCCGGAACAGGAATCGAACAGCCAGTGATATAAGGCGTTGCAGCCGGTTTTATCTTGTTGTGGTGCTATGTGTGGTGCGAAAGTTTTGATGGATACAAACATTTTCGAATAATGGGTCCGTTTCGAATGCCATTGACTAAAGAAGGTTAGTCGCGCGCTCCGCTCTATAATGAACACCGATTCTGGTTTTATGTGAACAGCTGTACTGAATTAATGTGAATACTACCCCTGGCGAAAAGTGAGTTGTTATCCGCCAGGGTAAAAGAACAGTCTACAACGCGCGGTTTACCACTTCTTCCAATTCTGCTTTAGTCATAAAATCGGTATCAATTTTTATCGCCTTACCTGCAGTGTCAAATGCAAAGAGGAAGGACTGCTCGCTACCGATGCTGAAATAAACAGTTAACTTATCACCTGCCCATTCACCAACATCATGACCGTCTACAAACACACTCTTGAAAGCAGTTAATTGCTCAACATTACAGCCATCACTTGGTGAAGCTGTAAAAAGTGTGCCAAAAAACACAGATTGGTCACAGCCATAATCTGCATTTTCATCGTCTTTCATTTCTGCGAATGCTAAATACTTTTTTCCTTTCTCTGGGCCATATCGAAGGACGAGAGTATTGTCATTACCGCCTAAGGATGCGATAACAAAGGTCTTTTGGGGAACAGAAAATAAATGGCCGTTATAGAGTAAATCTGTTTTAGTCGGATTTGCCGTTGCCTGGCAACCTAACATTGGTAGCAATAGCAGTAATGAAAAGCAAATTTTCTTCATGCTACACTCCATTCAGCGCCATCATTATTTTTGTCTTATAACGAATTCCGACGACTCCTTTGCAAGAGTTGTATATCGCAGTATCGCCTTGTTTAATGCGTTTTCCAATTGCTGCAAGTTGCTTTAGTACATACGATATGCCAGCTTTTGCATAAGTTGGCCTTGGCACAAAATCCATTGAGTTTGAGCAGACGTTAGCTTGTTCCAGTGCCTCATAGGCAACAACTGCAGCTTCTTCATTAACACCCTCAGGAGTTGTTGTGCCACGTCCCCAAAAGAAGTTGATTACCGTTGCTACATTCTGTTTATCATTAAAATCCATTTTCTACTCACTAGTGTTGACTAATAAACGAGCCTGCCTAGTGTTAGTTGTACGAAATCCACGAACAGATAGCCATGTCTCGAGCTGCAGAACGCAATTAATTGTAAATTTTAAGCTTTGAAATTTACAATTAATTTAAACTAATTGCAACTTTTTACTGGCCGATAGTGAATTTGGCTGAGTTTGAAAATGCCTGATGACCCTTTGCTCTTGCCCTTTATAAGTGCTTGGCTTGTCTGTTTACCCTGCGATTCGTTTTCCATTTTACGTATACCACATCTGCCTGATAACTGACTGAGTAAGTGGCGATCTGGAAACCGCTGAAATTAAAAAAGCGGTATTCAGTTGGATCTGAAAACGCTGACCAATTTCGCGTAAGTAATAAATATAAACTTGTTTTGCATTTATTGCTGAATTTGATTGAAAGATGATTATCTCTCTAATGCTGATTCATATTTCGTAAGTTTTGGAGGCATGCCTGGTGCGCTGAAAGGGACACTGAAGTGACCCTTTTAAGCAAAATATTTCCGTTCTGGCGGCAAAACTGAGGAAAATCACCTTCGGTAAAAATGCAGCACTTTTCAGAAAACATTTATCTTTCCCCTTAATTTACACTAATCCCGTCATTGAATTTATTCGATGTAATTAAGCTAATTTCTTTAAATTGAGGGTTGAGATGAAAAAAGTAAAGTTGCTATTCAAAACTGCAAACTATGTCGGGGCCAAAGTAGGTACGACACTGAGGTCATCACTGGCCCACACATTGCGTGTTGAGCAGAACGAAACTACTTATCGTCAGGAAAACATTCAGAAATGGAATTCCACACAGACACCGGCAAATCAACTTTGGATAGGAAACAGTTTTTTAGCTCAAGATCAAAATGTGGCTGCAAATACAATGCTCGATTTTTCGACATTTATGAACTTTGGAATGAATACCGACTTTCTCAATTCAATTGTGAAACACTACCAACAACCCACAAATAAGTCCCAGCTAAATCGGAAATTAGCTTCTACTAAATTCGCATTAAAAACCGCCTTTAAGGCGGTTGAGAAAAATGCGCCAGATAATGTGATTTCAATGTTAAATAAGTGTCTGGAGGACGGTTCTAATTATGACGAGCTTAAAGAAATTTTTGTTGAATTGCCGCAGGAGTTTCGACCACAACGGTTAGTACAGAAACTCGAAAATTTTCACTTCAGGCAGAAACTTCAAGGTAAATATCCATGCCGCAAAACTACAATTGTGCAGGAGGGGATCCTAACATTTCCAGTGAGAGATCCGCTTACAGTAGGATTTGCAGAACTCGAAAACGAATTAACCTCGGCAGATCTGATTTTTGCAATGAAAAGCTTTTTAGATAAATATTTCAGCGAGTATCCAATCATAGCTATTGTCGCTCATGTCGATGAGGTGCGATTGCATGTGCACTATTTTATAGACGGCTGGGTTAATGGGCAGATACCTAAAACTATCCCACAAAAAGTCTTCAGCTGCTTTTTACCGCTTGATCTTCTGGTATTTTCTAACGATGCGGCCTTGAGCAAAGAGGACTTGAAAAAAGTAGGCTCCACTTTGCAAGTATGTTTCTTTGAGCACATTAATGAAGTGCTGTTAAATAAAAAAGGCATTCATGTTGAGGTTTCGCCAATTGAAGAGCGTAACAGCGCAGAAGCAAGGCACCGCAATTTGGATGCTAAAAAACCAATTTATATGCGGGAATATCAACGGATCAACGAACAAGTTAGGCAGTTAGAACTCCAACAAGAAGCGTTAAATGTCCGCAATTCGGAGTTGCAATATACTTTGGCAAAACTAGTGAAGAAAGAAATTGAGTTAAAAGTAGTCATTGCAGAAAATGCCGATACGATTATGGAACAGCAGAAGATTGTAGACGTATTGCATGGTGAGGGGTATAGCGAGTTTACTGACGCGCTTGCACATGCATTTAAATCAGCGCCACTTTATACCGTGGCCACAGATCCGGAGGCCAAAATTAATATATTACTTAAACGTTATCCACGCTTGCAGCGCGATTTTTGGCAAGACCTATTGAGGCTGGGTCTAGGCGCCAACATTGCCAGTTACGTCGATAATAAAAAGGAAAAAAGCAGCACATAATTTGGTTAAAAAGTGGCATCTTGTGATACTGAGATTTGTTACTACTAATCGTCATTTATAATTCGACGGGTTGATGTTTAGGATTTGCCCGTCAATTATCTGCATAAATGGTGAATATCTCTGAGCTAGCCTGGTAGGTGCTCGGCTTATCTATCTGTTGAGCAATTAGGTCATACGGTATTCGTGGCTGCAGTAAAGGCTCAAATATGGAGGGATCTGTGACCAACTCATTTAGCCAACTGTCAATTAGCTGCATATCGATTGGTAACATCAGTGGCGAAGCTTTGGTATGAACGGCCATTAGCTTAGGGTGGGGTGGTAGCGTTATCACTGAGAATGACAACGCAAGCTCGCCGGTGTCTGTGTTAATCCACTCCCGGCATAGACCACCCAATAGCATGGCTCCGTCTTTAGCTACCATATCGTGGTAATGAATGGGCTTACCGTTTACATACTCCGTTTCACCAAAACCCTTAACCGGTATCACGCAACGGCTATGTCTAAAAGCTTGATAACCGGCAGAACCCTTAACATTTAGCTTGTCATACCGGGTATTGAAAGAAGTGTATTTGGATGGTTTAAAGCCGGTAGCAGATGGCTCTAATAGCAGCCACCAGATAGCGTTATCCATTCTACGAACGCCGTCTTTTTGTCTCACTATACTGACAGGGTTAGTTGCCCGAATAAACCTGCCAAAAATTTGGTGTTCAGGGAATAGCTGGATCTGCAGTCCTTCACAAAGCTCAATAACGCCGGGATCGTCAATGACGTTTAGTCTACCGCACATACATTCATTTCAAGTTGCTGCTGCCGGTTTAAGTATGGGCAAAGCTGGTGTTGAAGCAAGTCTGGAAATTGGTAGGACCGGTTTGTGCCAAAAGCGGAAATTCGCTGAGATTCGATTAAAACGGCGCTTTTCACTGAAAGCGGACATTGATAAGTATCAACAAAATACTGCGCTCGAATATTCTGAGACATTCGGGCACAGCCAATATGTTAACAATCCGAGCGCCATCCATGCATATTCTGAGTTACTGGTAATTTGTTATAACCAGTACGGCAAACGATCAGACGTTAAATATATGATGCAACATTGCTTGGCAAGTTTACCCACGTTTAGTACGTTGCCTTTACACTGTACTTGCCGCCAAGTGGTTGATGTTGATGACTTTATAAACGGTATAAAACGGGCATTTGAGCTGCTTGGATATCGGGTATATGAGGTTAGCTTAAAAGATAAAAGCTCCGATGACGAACTGCTCAGCCAGCTATCACTTATTGATACAGCTCAGTTAAAACTCGCACTGTCGGTCAATGCCTTGGCCGTTGAGCTGATAAACAAATTGCCGCAGCTCGCGACGATCCCTTTTTACACTTACCTAGTTGACCATCCAATCCACTTGTTACCGCGATTTTATGGCACCAAAGCAAAGCTTCTCTGTGTAGACAAAGAGCATGTCACTTTCCTATCACAACTTGGTATTCAAGCTCAGTTCTGGCCGCATGCAGTGTGCGATACTGAACTATCAGCTGAATATGTCCCTTTTAGTCAGAAGAAAGGCATTCTTTTTCCAGCCTCATTTACAGATGAAAGCGCACATTTTGCTGAAATCAATAAAGTCGCCCCGAATATCGCAGCGAAGTTAACCGACGCTAATGTTCGCAGCATTTCAGATGTGTTAAGAATGCTCGGATTTATGCAGTCTGGAATATCGCCAAGCGTTCAGCTTAATGATCAGATTGTAACTTTCCTTCGGCGGTGCGATTTATATTTACGAGGGCGTGATAGAAATACGCTGATAAAAGAATGTCATCAGGCAGGGCTTGCACTAACCATTGTCGGTAGTAACTGGGATAAGACGCATCAGTACGACTCTCATTACTACTTGCCGGCAGTACCATTTACTGAGTTAAAAAACCTGATTTCAAACAGTCGGTTTGTTCTTCATCATTCACCCGGTTTTGAGCAAGGCCAGCATGAGCGAGTTGTCTATCCATTAGCAAGAGGAACCTCTGTATTAAGCAGTGCTACACGTTACTTATTTGAGTCTTACGGAAGTGATAATGGCGTAGCGTTTTACAATAGTATGGCTGAGCTGAAACAAATTTCAGTATCAGTGTCGGAAGGGCATTACAGCAGTTGGATAAATAATGCCAATAGCATCATAGAGCGCAATGAAACGTGGCGTTCCAGAATTGCTATGTTGTAGTAACGCTTTACCTTGGAACCCGAACTCTGTCTATTAGGGTTCCTAAGCTTTTCAGTGCTTCGGTATAGCAAGAATGTGATTCGCCCACCTGATACCATTGATTACAGCGATACCCGGGTAACATCAAAACAATTCCCTTCTTGCTATTGTCAGCGAGAAGTTTTACAAGTGACAACAAATCCAGTCCAATACCATTCCTGCAGAATTTGCACTGCTTTCTGCCTAGTTACGGAATGATTATCCGCAGTCAATGTCTTTTTATGCGAAATATCTTCAGCGACAAGGTTGTAGTAATGCAAGAGGCTTATTGTTCACATACTTTCCTCAAAGCTCTTAGCTGGAACTACACATCTGCTATGGCAAAGTGCCTAGTAACCGTCAGAGCCAGTAATATTTAGACTGTATTATTGAATATTAAACGAAGTGTACGTGAATTACACCATGGGCAAAATCAAGCATTGATATCCAGGTGGCTTGTGAGTTTAAACCGGTTGGCAGGGTGATACAGAACTGCATAACAGATCGGTTGGCCGTGAGAATGTGTAATCCGGGTGACTTTCAGGCACGGTACTCCATCGTCCACTTGAAGGTTGTGCTTTAGTATTTTCGTAGGCATCACCGCTTCTACCGTTATTTCAGCTTCAGTGACTGGTGCTATTGAGTTTAGATACTCACTGGCAGTTATCTTGCTAAAATCCTGCTGCAAAAACAACGGCACCCGTTCAGCATTTACATAACGTTCTTCCAACTGAATAGGTTGCTCATTCTCTGAGTGCACGATGATAATTTTATAAACCGTTCTGCTATTAAGTGACAGCGTAAATGCGATGGCGTCGTTGGGGATTAGCGTCAGCTTGCTTAACACGGTCATCTTATGCACATGACCACGGGAGCGAATTTCGTCTGCGATATTGCGGATTTCCAATAACGAACTTTTCGCGGCAGGTTCCTTTACAAATGTACCTACACTGGCAACGCGCTCAAGTACGCCACTGTTGACCAGCTCTTCGACGGCTTTTCGCGCGGTCATCCTACTGGCCGAAAAGTGGTTGGCCAATTCGGTTTCCGACGGGATCTGGCTGCCAGCTTTCCATAAACTGGCACTTATCTTCTTTTTAATCTCATTAGAAATGAGGCGGTACTTTGGCAGCTTCATGCAATGTCCATATTACCTATTAACAATAAGTTTGAAGTGGATATACAGCTATACCATTACACCTCAATGCATGAACGGTAATTTTATACTGGGTTGCACTTCCGCCAACAGATTTTCCACGTTTGATCGGTGCTAAATGGGCGTTTCGCACAAGTTACATGTCAGCAACACTGTGCCAGTATATACCACGCGGCTACGCTGTCAATTTTTAATCAACTCAATCGGTATTCACCAAGGCAATCTTAGAAAATTAATTTCAAAACTGCTGTTGTATATACCGGTATGCTGTTGTATAACAATTGAGCAAGCAGCGACTTTATAATAAATTCCGGCTTCAGCTGGTACAAATGCTACTCAGGAGAACATTCAATGACAGCAATAAATATGACGCCTAGTCGTGTATATACCGCGATGTTGATGGCCGGTGCGGTGGCGGTTTCCACGCAAGCGAAGGCGCAAGACAGTGAGCCAGTTGAACGTATTCAAATTACCGGCTCAAAAATTAAACGTACCGATATTGAAACAGCTAGTCCAGTATCGGTTATATCCTCAGCTGATATCAGTGCATCAGGTATTACTAATGTAGAAAACCTGCTGCAGGAAATGTCTTTTTCAGCTGGTGTGGCTGGTAACGCTACCAACGCTTACTGGACCAGTGGTGGTTATGGTACCGCGCAGGTCAATTTACGTGGCCTGGGTATTAAGCGTACTCTGGTATTGTTAAATGGCCGTCGCGTCGTCGGCGGAGGTACTGGTGCCAATAGTTCGGTCGATTTGAATATGATCCCGACATCAATGATTGAGCGAATTGAAGTTTTAAAAGACGGCGCATCGGCTGTATATGGTGCCGATGCGGTGGCCGGTGTGGTGAATATAATCACCAAAAAAGAGTTCAGCGGCGCTGAGCTAAACGTGAAGGCTGGTATGTCGGATAAGGGCGATGCTGAAAATCAGGATTTGAGCCTGACACTGGGCGGCGAATTTGACAAGGGTAATGTGGTTGTAAATTTGAGTTACAACAACACGTCTGCGGTGCGTCAATCTGATCGTATTGCATGCTCAAAGTACGGTACAGAAGATGGCACTTTTGAGTGTTTTGGCAGCACCACCAGCGAAGGTGGTCGTGCGTTATTGGCTGACGGAACTCAGGTTCAGTTTAACTTGGATCCAGATACCGCCACGAACGGTAACAACTATGGCCCTTATAACAGTGCAATACACAGTTTTAACTCCATTCCTTATCTCAATGCTGTCAGCCCAATGGAGCGGATAAATATATCCAGCTTTGCTAACTACAACATTAATGACTCGGTGCAGCTGTTTGTAGAAGCAAGTTACGCTAACCGGCAGGGGGAGCAAATCGTTACACCGAGGAATGGTTTCGCTGGTATCAAAGTCGATGCCGATTTTCAATACAACCCTACCGGTCAGGATCTAGAGTTTTTACGTCGGCGTAATACCGAACTGGGCGCGCCTTATTTTTTCCAGGAAACTAATACTGTTCGGGTTGTAACGGGGCTAACCGGTGTATTAAGCAATGGCTGGGAGTGGGACATATCGTACAACTATGGCCGCAATACTGGTACTGATGGCTGGACCTTTGATATTGACCCAGACCGAGCTGCACAAACTTTAGATGATAGCATTTGCACCTATGACAACAGCAATGGTATTCCTTGTGGTGACTGGTTCGGGAAAAACGAGCTGACGCAAGACGTTATTGATTACGTAAAATACCGCCGTGAAGGAACCGGTGGCAATGAAATGCGTGTCTGGTCTGCAAATATGAATGGTTATTTATATGAGCTACCAGCAGGCGGTCTAGGTTTTGCTATCGGTGCTGAAAGTCGAACAGAAAAAGGATGGCGAGATCCCGATTCCACGGTACTGCGTAACGGATTAGAGGATCCCATCAGCGGAAGTTATGATGTCAATGAAATTTTTGGTGAGTTATCCGTCCCTCTGCTGGCCAATGAGTTTTTGGTTAAACAGTTATCAGTTGAACTAGCTGCACGATACTCCGATTACAACACAGCAGGCGCGGAAACGACTTACAAAATGGGTTTAACATGGAGTGTGAACGACAGCCTGATGCTGCGTGCTGTGCGTTCAACAGCGTTTCGTGCACCAGTGATTACTGAGCTCTTCGGCGGTACCAATGGCGAAAACCTACGCACGATAGACCCTTGTGAAAATGCTACCGGCGCGATAGCTACAAACTGCCAGGCGGCAGGTGTACCCGCAGATTTTGTACAGGACGGCACGACAATTCTGACCAGTGTTGGCGGCAACCCCAAACTGGAACCGGAAACGGCTGACACTACCACAGTAGGTATCGTGTGGCAGCCTGAATTCCTTGAAGGTTTTTCTGCGACGATAGATTACTTCGATATTAGAATCGACGAAGCTATTACATCTGTTAATGGTTCCGATATGCTGCGGTTATGCTATGAAGACCCTATCGGTAACGCGAAGTTCTGCGATACCTTTACCCGGCATCCGGTAACTCACCAGGTTAATGAGTTGAATCAGCGCCCGGTGAATGCTGCGGTAGAAACTGTCAGCGGTGTTGACCTTAACACGGTATACAAATTTAACCTTTTTGGTTTGAGCAGCCGAGCGACTTTAGACATCACCCGTTTGCTAAAACATGAAAGCACTCCATTCCAAGGCCAACCTACTATCGACAAAGTAGGTTTTATTACTGAGGACCAAGGAAGTTACACTGAATGGCGTAGTAATTTAAGCTACAGCGTGATGACAGATGACTGGTCAGCAAGCTATTCCTTGCGTTATATCGGCAGTGCAGATGATGTCAATGGTACTGATTCCGACCCACTTGGTAAATCTGTCGGTTCAGTTACCTATTCCGATATATCAGCTTCATGGTACTACAGTGATGC
The DNA here is from genome assembly GCF_000382165.1 of Arsukibacterium perlucidum DSM 18276. GTDB lineage: Bacteria > Pseudomonadota > Gammaproteobacteria > Enterobacterales > Alteromonadaceae > Alishewanella > Alishewanella perlucidum. The sequence goes on from NZ_KB907736.1 coordinate 19,390, forward strand.
GTTAACATTTAGCCTGGGTGTCGACAACATTTTCGACAAAAAAGCACCGTATCTGACGTCATGGAACGATGCCAACACTGACGTTATGACATATGATCTTTTAGGACGCCGCGGCTTCATCCGCGCCACCTACCAGTTCTAAGTCATTGTTAACCGGTAGCACCTGAGTGGAATGGTATACAAGCATTCCACTCAGGTGCTTACTTTATTCAATAGTAAAAATCAATGAGTTGAACGGAACGAATGGTTTCATGTGCAGTTACTAAGCTGCTGTGTGAACCAGCCGCACTAGAGGGCTGATAATGAATAAATCAATGCGGCTGCTGAAAATCAGCAGAAAATACCATAAATGGCTGATGGCGTTTATTGGCCTGCAGTTTATGGTTTGGTCGGTAACCGGGGCCTATATGGTGTTTTTGGATATTGATTATATCCATGGCGATACTTTGGTTAATAATGAACAGGATAAAATCGATCCACAGCAGGTCACCTACTCACTGCAAAGTTTGTTACAACACTATCCGCAGGCAAAAGCCATTTCCTTGGGGCGTTATCTGGATAAGGTTGTATATCGTTTTACACTGGAAGAACAAAAGTTAGCCATTGATGCCAGTAGCGGCGCTGTAATGCCGCCGTTAGACCAGGCTCAGGCAGAAAAAGCTGCCCGCTTCTATTATAGCGGTGCAGGCACAGTCGAAAGTGCTGAGTTGATAAGTGAAAACGCCCCGTTTGAGCTCAATCCTGCGGTCATGCCAGCTTGGAGGGTAAATTTCACGGACTTCGGCGCCCCGGCAATTTATGTGTCTGCTGAGACGGGATTATTGGTTGGTAAACGGCATAGTTTCTGGCGCCTGTTTGACTGGATGTTCCGCTTTCATGTGATGGATTATGACGATGGTGCAGATATTGATAACAGCCTGTTGTTCTGGTTCACCATGTTAGGCATTTTAGCCTCGGTACTGGGACTAGTGCTGGCCTATTTCCGCGTGTTTCGCAAAGCAGATGAAGCATTACTTGCTCCTGATAGCAATGACAGTCACGTAGCAGGAGTAGCACGATGAATTTGGTCAGAAAAATCCATAAATGGGCCTCCGTTATCGTCGGTGTTCAGTTTCTTATCTGGCTGGGTAGTGGCATGTACTTCAACTTTATGGATCATACCAAAGCGGCAGGACACACTTACAAAGTGCATCAGCATCCGTCGCTGGCCTGGAATACGCTGGCGTTGCAGGAGCCAGCCGACGTGCTACGGCAATATGCACCCAGCACCACGCTGTCGTTAATTGAGTTAGCGCAAAAACCCTATTATTTGCTTAACCATCAGCGCGGTTTGTACGCTAACTTTGTCAACAAACACAGTTTGGTCGATGCGCGGACAGGTTTGCCAGTGACGCTTGATGTTGATTTTGCTAAACAGTTGGCCAGCGCATCCTATAACGGACCGGGAGAAATTGTGTCTGCAACATTGCTGCAGCCACCGATTGCCGATTTACTCAAACAAAAGAATCCTGTGTGGCAGGTAAACTTTGCCGATGAAATTAACACCAGCGTTTATGTTGAGGCCGATTCAGGCCGTATTGCCGGTCACAGTGATGATGATAAACGCCTGGCCGACTTTTTCCTGAAACTGCATTTTATGGATTATGCCAATGAAGGCAGTTTTAACAGCGCGCTAATGATAGTGTTTGCCTTTATTGCCCTATGGCTTAGCGGTACAGGTCTAGTCTGGACCATAGATCTGGCTCTACGCGGCCAGTATAAAATTAAGCTGTTTGCTCGCAAAACCACCGTTAAGTTATTTGACCGTAACCAAAAAAGTCTGGGACAGGTGGCTTTTTCCAATCATAAAAATTTATTAGATGGTTTGGTTGAGCACAATATTATCTTGCCTTCAACTTGTGGCGGTGGCGGTACCTGTGGTCGATGCCGCATTATGATAAATCAAAATGTTAAATCTACCGCTGCGGATCTGCAGCATTTTAGTGCCTTCGAACTAGAACAGGGTTACCGGTTGGCTTGTCAGCACTTCAGTGATGATGTTGAACATATGACATTAATGGACATAACTGATGCGAAGAAGTACCAGTTGGAATTAGTTAGCAGTAAATTTTTAAGCCCTTTTATTAAAGAGTTGCGCTTTACTACTCAATCGAAGATTCCTATGCGATATAAAGCTGGTGCATTTATGCGCTTCTTTATCCCTGAGGCAAGTGGCTGTTCGGTGCCCTTGGATGTGCCTGAGTTGCTACAACAGGACTGGCAGCATATTGACCGATTAAACTATCAACACGGTGCCTGTAGCAGGAGCTATTCCTTGGCTGGCATAGATGATACGACAAACGAGTTAGTGTTTGTCATTAAACTACAAAGTGCTAAGAACCCGTCCGTACTACCCGGTATCGGTTCGAACTATCTGGGTAACTTACGCATTGGCGACCGGGTTGAGGCCTTGGGGCCTTTTGAAGAGTTTTACGCTAGCCCCGGTAGCGATAAGACAATGGTACTGGTTGGCGCAGGTTCAGGCATGGCGCCACTTAAAGCGCTGATCGAAGAACAGTTAGCACTGCATCGGAATAATAAAGGTGATAAGCCACCACGCCCGCTGCATTTCTTTTACGGCGCTCGCAACGAAAATGATGTGATTTACGTTGATTACTTTTATGAGTTGGCGAAGCAGTATCCGCATTTTCATTACTACCCGGTGTTGTCACGACCGGACAAAGGCTGGCTTGGTGCGACTGGCTATGCTCAGCACGTGCTGGCGTTAAACTGGCAGAATGTGGTTGAGCAAGGTGAACCTGAGTTTTATTTGTGTGGGCCTAAAGGCTTAATGGATGACACTATTCGGTTGCTGCGCGACAAAGGTGTGCCAGAAAGTAATATTGCCTTTGATGAATTTAGCTAGCTAAAACGGAACTGCGTGGGACGATTCCGCGCAGTTTTTACTTTGAAGCTGTGATCAGGCTGTTTTAAGTCTGATCACAAAACGCGTGCTCTCTAAATCTGATTCGACATTAATTTGTCCTTCGTGTGCTTCCACAATGGCTTTGGTAATAGCCAACCCTAAACCGGCACCTTCACTATGCCGTTGCCTTGATTGATCTGCACGATAAAAGCGCTCAAATAAATACGGTAAATGTTCCGGAGGAATAGGCGGTCCAGGATTTTCGACGCTGATAGTGATCGAGTCTGGTGATGCCAGTGCTGTTGTTACTGTAATGCTTTGGCTCTGAGCAGTGTATCTCAATGCGTTTGACAGCAGATTGGTTAAAGCATGTCGCAGTAAGGTGCGATCAGCCTGCACCAAAATTACCGGACCGGAAAAATGCAAACTAACACCAGACTCTTCAGCAAGGGCTTCAAAAAAGTCAAAAATCGCCTGAATTTCGTCCGCCAGATTTAACGTTTGCTTTTGCAGTGTGAGTAAACCGTTCTGGCTTTTCGCTAACCACAACATATCGCTTATCATTTTATTCAGCCGCTCCAGCTCCTCCAGATTGGAGAACAGCAGATTCTGGTACTCGTCGGCGCTGCGCGCGCGCGATAAACTAACCTGGGTTTGCGTGATCATATTGGTCAGCGGTGTTCGTAGCTCATGCGCAATATCGGCACTAAAGTGCGACAGCTTGGTAAACCCTTGCTCCAGCCGGTCTAACATCAGATTAAAAGACTGCACCATATGCCGCAGCTCGGCCGGGACCTCGCCCGGTGATAAGCGAATATCCAGTTTATTGGTTTGAATATCACGCATTTGCGCGCTTAAACCCCGAAGTGGGTTTAGCCCCTGGTGCACTGCAAGCCAGGCCGCCAGTAGAGTAAGCAGGGCGGAGCCAAGTAAAATCAGCCCCAGGCTACGCTGTAACTGCTGCAAGAAATGTTCATGAAAACTGATGTCGATAGCGGCAATCACCTGATACTGCTGATCTGCCGTGGTGAAAAGGCTGAACACGCCGCGATAGGCTTTGCCGTCCAGCTGCCAATTGTGGATGGTTTTGGCATTGTAGTCGGCACTGGCCGGGGTATTGGCCGCTAGCAAGCTTAAATCAATTTCGGCGTTACGGTAGACTAAGCGGTTCTGGCTATCCATCACCTGATAGTAAACACCGTGATGGCCCGATACCGCTTTGGAGAGCGTCTGCGCCGGCTGTTGCTGGCCGTTCTGCCCGGCAGTCATCGTGTGCTCAACCGCATGCAGGATCACAGCTAATTCGTCGACATCCTGCTCGATAAAGTGATGTTCGACTGAGCTCAGTAGCAATTGCTGCACGAAAAACAGGCAAACCGAAATGGTCAGCGCGACAAAAAGCACCACGCGAACGGTGATCGACAGGGGGCGTGTGCCAGCGTTATGCATCAGATTGCTCATCGTCCAGTTTATAGCCCATACCGCGCACGGTATGGATCAGTTTTGCCGCAAAGCCGTCATCAATTTTGCCGCGCAAGCGGCGAATAGCAACGTCAATCACATTGGTGTCGCTGTCAAAATTCATATCCCATACCTGCGAGGCGATTAACGAGCGCGGCAGAACTTCACCACGGCGGCGCATTAGCAGTTCAAGCAAACTAAATTCCTGATTACTCAGCGCTATTTTGGCACCGCTACGACTAGCTTTACGCTTAGCAATATCCAGTTGTAAATCGGCAACCTGTAATAATTCTGACTGCGGTGCGGCCTGACCACGCCGTAGCAGGGTTCTGACCCGTGCCAGCACCTCTGAGAAAGCAAAGGGTTTGATCAGGTAGTCGTCGGCGCCAAGCTCCAGGCCTTTCACCCTGTCGTCGACGCTGTCGCGGGCCGACAGAAATAGTACCGGCGTATGGTTATGATTTTCTCTTAGCGCCTGAACAATACGTAAGCCGCTGACGTCCGGCAGCATCACATCCAGCATGATTAAATCGAAATCTTCTGTCATCGCCAGATGATGACCGTCCAGGCCATTTCTGACCAGTGACACCTGAAAACCGGCTTCGCTCAGGCCTTGCTTTAAATAGTCACCGGTTTTTTGTTCATCTTCTACAATCAGCAAACGCACCTTGTTCTCCCCAAACATGGATCTGGCATAGCTCTGGCAGTATTAGGCCATAAACCGCCGCACAGCAACATGACGCTAAGATTACAACTTTGTCATGTTCAGGTCATGCTGCTGACAGTTTCGTACACTATACTGCTTAGCATACAAAATGTATTGGAGGTTCCAGATGACAAAAGCCAAAACCATGATGCCGCTATCTGTGTCACGGCGCCGGTTTGTGCAGGGGCTGGCGGTGGGAGGCGTGTTGGCAGGCTTTCCGCATATTGTCCGGGCGGGGAGCACTTTTAAAGACAATGCTTTTACCGGCTATGCTACTGAGCTAAGCGGCAAGGTGATTGATTTAACCATCGGCGAAGCACTGGTGAATTTTACCGGCATGGTTAGCAAAGCCACCACCATCAACGGCTCGATTCCGGCACCGACGTTACGGTTGCGAGAAGGCGATGACGTGACCATACGGGTAACCAATACCTTATCTGTGCCGAGCTCAATTCACTGGCACGGTATCATTCTGCCGTACCAGATGGACGGCGTACCCGGCATGAGCTTCAGAGGCATTATGCCCGGTGAAACCTTTGTCTATCGTTTTACGCTAAAGCAAAGCGGTACTTACTGGTATCACTCGCACAGTGGCTTTCAGGAAATGACCGGCATGTATGGCGCGCTGATCATTGAGCCGAAAGAGCAGGATATTATCCAAGCTGACCGCGAATATGTGGTGCAACTATCTGACTGGACCGATGAAGATCCACACACTGTGTTTCGCAAATTAAAAGTGCAAAGTGATTTGTACAATTTTAATCAGCCAACAGTGCAGGACATGCTGCGCGATATCACTGACAGAGGGCTGGACGCGGCGCTGGCGAAACGGCAGATGTGGCAGCAAATGCGGATGAACCCCACCGATCTGGCGGATATCTCCGCGGCCACTTTTACGTATTTAATGAATGGCAGTTCGCCGCTGGCAAACTGGCGCGGCCTATTTAAGCGCGGTGAGCGCGTGCGGCTGCGGTTTATCAATGGCTCCAGCAACAGCTTTTTTGATGTGCGTATTCCCGAGCTGAAAATGACTGTGGTGCAGGCTGACGGCCAGAATGTACACCCGGTAACGGTAGATGAGTTCCGCTTTGGCCCGGGCGAAACCTATGATGTTGTCGTCTCGCCGCAAAATGATGCCTACACCATTTTTGCCCAGAGCATGGACCGCAGTGGCTATGCCCGCGGTACCCTGGCCGTGGCCGAGAGCTTGCACGCCCCGGTGCCGGCACTGGATCCGGTGGAGTGGCTGACGATGGCTGACATGATGGGTAATATGAATCATGGCGCAAGCGACAGCCACAGCCACGGCCACAGCGCGATGGCGCACGGCAATGGCGCGGAAGATCATAGCCAGCATGGTGCTATGGCTATCGATCACAGTCAGCATGGCCCGGCGGTGCCTTATGCCAAAGCCAGTTCAACTGTGCGTCATGCCAGCACCGAGTATGGCCCGTCGGTGGATATGCGGGTGGATATGCCAAGAACCAACCTGGACGATCCGGGCATTGGTTTGCGCAATACCGGGCGGCGCGCGCTGACCCTGGCCGATTTACATTCGCTGGACGGTATTATTGAGCCGGGCGGCCCGGAGGCGGAAATTGAGCTGCATCTGACCGGCAATATGGAGCGCTACACCTGGTCATTCGATGGCTTAGAGTTTAGTAAAAGCACACCGGTGCATATGAAGCACAATCAGCGTATCCGGGTGATCTTGCAAAACGACACCATGATGACCCACCCGATGCATTTACACGGTATGTGGAGTGATCTGGAAAGTGACAACGGTGCCGTACAGGTACGCCGCCATACCATTCCGGTGCAACCGGCGCAGCGCATCAGCTTTTTAACCACGCCGCATGATGTCGGGCGCTGGGCCTGGCATTGTCATTTATTGTTCCATATGGATGCGGGTATGTTCAGAGAAGTGGTGGTGTCATGAAAACAGCCAACGTAACGCTAACCTTGTCGCTGCTGGCGCTGGCCTGTACTGTGGCGCTCAGCCCTGGCGTGGCAGCGCAGAACGCCACTGAGAAACCGCCGGTACCAACGCACAGTGGCATGGACCACAGCAAAATGGACCACGGCAAAATGGATCATAGCAAGATGAACCACGCTGAGCAGGCGGTTGACCATAGCCAGACGAACCCTAGTGACATGGATCACAGTCAGATGGATCATAGCGGCATGGACCACAGTAAAATGGGCCACGCTGAGCAGGCCGTAGACCATAGCCAGATGGACCACAGCGAAGTGGACCATAGCAAAATGGATCATACCGAGATGAACCATAGTGAAATGACCCATGCTGAGCAGGCCGTGGATCACAGCAGTATGGATCACAGCACGATGAACCATGCCGATATGCAGATGCAAGGCGGTAAGGCGCCGGCTAATGCCCGCGATCCACATGCCTACTCCAACGGCTACACCCTGACTGACGGGCCCTATGGCATGGCCGATTCACGCCATTTAAAACACGGTGTTGAACATTCACAGTGGTCCGTGCTGGGCGATCGGCTGGAATACAATGCCGACAGTGAAGCTGGCGAACTGGAGCTGCAAGCCTGGTATGGTACGACCTATGATCGGTTGGTGCTGAAAACCGAAGCTGAAGTCAGTGACGGCAAGCTGGAAGAGAGCAGCACCGAGCTGTTATGGAGCCACGCGATAGCAGCCTATTGGGATGGTCAGCTTGGGCTGCGCCTGGATCAGGTTGCCGATGGCACCAACCGGCAGTGGTTAGCATTGGGTGTGCAGGGCCTAGCGCCGTACTGGTTTGAAGTGGATGTCACGGCTTATCTGGGCAGTGGTGGTCGCACCGCGTTAAGTGCCGAGGCAGAATACGAGCTGCTGTTAACGCAGCGCCTGATCCTGCAGGCCCGGGCGGAGCTAACCGCCTATGGCAAAGACGATGCAGTCAATCAGCTGGGTAAAGGCCTGTCTTCACTGGGCGCCGGGCTTCGGCTACGCTATGAATTTAGCCGCCAGTTTGCGCCCTATGTCGGGGTCGAGTGGCAGAACAAATATGGTAACACGGCAGATTTTGCCCGCCTGCAGGATGCATCGACAGCAGAAACATCCTGGGTTGCCGGTGTGCGGTTCTGGTTTTAATAGATCAGGGTTTTAATCAATTTGGATGTTAATAAATAAGGTGGTCAACATGAACAAATTAATCTCGCTGCTTACCCTGCTCTGTTTGGCGTTTGCCGGACCCGTACTGGCGCATGTTAAACAAAGCGGCTCGGTACCGGCGGATAACGCCATGCTCATGCAGGCGCCGGATGTACTCAGTATCAGCTTTAGTGGCCCGATCCGGCTGACGAAAGTCACGCTGTTGCACGATAACGGTAACACTGTCGATTTTGGCTTTACGCCCACCGCTGTCGCCACGCAGTTTAGCTGGCCGTTGCCAGTGCTGGAGATCGGTAGTTATCAGGTTAACTGGGTAGGTTTGGGCGAAGACGGTCATAAAATGAAAGGTGATTTCAGTTTTATGCTCCACGCCAGCGCTGACGCCGGGGGGAAAGCTGATAGCGCGCACGCGCATCAGCACTAGATGGCTGGAGATTGGCGATGTTTAGCGATACCTGGGTATTAGCCTTATTCGCCCACAAGCTGCTGAGTTATTTAGCGGTTAGCGGCAGTATTGGTGCGGCGTTTTTGCTGCAGTTGCCGGCGCTGGCTCAGCCACAGTTTGATAGCCTTGCCTTTCGGCTGTGGTTAAAACGCCTTGTACTGGGGTGGTCGGCCGCAGGTATGGTGCTGGCGTTACTGTATCTGCCGCTGCAGGCTGGTGCGCTGGCCGAAACAGGCGTAGCTGGCATGGCCGACAGGCTGATGCTACAGATGGTTTGGCAATCGGCAATGCGCACCCAGCTGCTTTTATGGTTATGCGGTTATGCAGCGCTGTGGCTTTGGGCCTGGCGCGTTAAACACAGCGGCAAAGCGGTAGTGAGCATTGCGGTAGTTAGCCTGGCCGCGTTATTGCTGGCCGCCAGTTTCAGCCAAACCGGCCATGTTGCCAGTTTGGCAGGCCTGTGGCCACTGTTACTGACGCTGCATGTGCTGGCAATTTCGGCCTGGGTAGGCGCGTTGCTGCCGCTATGGCAAAGCTGTTATCGCTTAGCACCAGACAGGCTGGTGGCGCTGATGGGGCAGTTTGGCCAGGTTGCGCTCTACCTGCTGGTACTGCTTATCAGCTGTGGCGTGTTGATTTTACTGCAACTGCTCGACTCGCCCAGTGCACTGTTTGTCACCGACTATGGCCGCTTAATGTTGTTTAAGTTGATGTTGGTAGCGGCCATGTTACTGCTGGCTGCCTGGCACAAATTTAGTCTGGTCAAAGCGCTGGCGCAACATCAGAACAGCCGGTTGCTGGCACGGTCTATTTTTATCGAAATGCTGTTAGCGCTATTGGTACTGGCAACCAGTAGCAGCTTTACCACTGTGGTGGGCTTAGCCCATTAAGCCCGCTTTATTCTAATAATTACAACAGGATACCTAATATGTTTCGCAATAAAATTCAAACGCTGTCTGCCATCAGCCTGGGCCTGGCGTTACTCTCTCCCGTTAGTGCGCTGGCGCACGGCAATGAAAAACCTGCCGCCCCGGCCTTGTTCGTCGGCGAAAGCACCGCTGCCGCTCAGGCGGTAAAAGCGTTTCATCAGGCGTTACGCGCTGGCGATGCCAAAGCGGTGCGCGCCATGCTGGCAGATGACGTGCTGATTGTCGAAGGTAATGGCGTAGAGCGCTCGGCTGACGAGTATGCCAGCCACCATATGCTGGCTGATATGAAATTTATGGCGGCGGTACAGGTAGAAGCGCTGGAGCATCAGACCAAGGTGCTGGGCAAGGTGGCCTATTCGGTTAGCCGTAGCCAACTGACTGGCGACTATAAAGGCAAGCCGGTTGACGTTATCAGTAAAGAAACGCTGGTGCTGGTAGATACAGGCGCCGGTTGGAAGATCGTGCATGTGCACTGGTCGCACTAAGGCAACAGCGGGAGAGCACTATGAAGTTAACTCTGATAGCGGCAATGCTGGCAGCCACTGCGTTACTGGCCGGCTGTAAAGACGCCGGCCCGGCTAAACCGGAAACTACAGCTGTGCCCGACAGTGCAGCAGCACTAACCCTCACGGTATACAAAACGCCAAGCTGCGGTTGCTGTAAAAAGTGGGTATCGCACCTTGAACAGCAGGGAGTGGTTGCACAGACGAAAGACTATGATGATCTAAGCGGCATAAAAGAGCGCTATGGCATCACGCCACAGTATTATTCCTGTCACACCGCCGTATCGGAGCAGGGCTATGCCTTTGAAGGCCATATCCCTGCTAAATACATCCGGAAATTTCTTGCTGAGTCGCACCCGGATGCAATTGGCCTGAGTGTACCGGCGATGCCGCTTGGATCACCGGGTATGGAAGTGGAAGGCCGCTTTATGCCGTACGACATTCTGCTGCTGCATAAAGATGGCAGCGCCAGCGTTTACGCTCACATCAGTGATGCTGCCATGCAGTAAGTAGTGTAGTGTCAATCCTTGCTGCTACGCGGTGCTGTAATGACAACTAAATCACT
>NZ_KB907737.1 GCF_000382165.1 Arsukibacterium perlucidum DSM 18276
TCGCATGATTACCGAGACTTGATTAAAAAGCACCAGTTGGTGCAAAGCATGAGCCGCAAAGGTAACTGCTGGGACAATGCCTGCGCGGAAAGCTTCTTCCACTCATTGAAAGTTGAAGCAATCCAGGACGAGCCGATAATGGATAGGGAAACAATGCGACAGCACGTTTTTGAATACATTGAGGTTGATTACAACAAGACCAGAAGGCATAGTGCTCTTGGCTATCTCAGCCCAGAGAATTTTGAATTGAAGAACAGTGCTTAGTGAAGTGTCCACTGTTGCTGGTACAGATCAGAGACTGTAAAACGTTTGTACCAGGTCCAACAGGAAGGCACCTTTGGTTTTAGCGACGTGCAGGAAATTTGGCTCAATGGCAAGCCATTGTCGGAGCATGGTAATAAGGAGCAGAGTTATGCAGGTTGAATCCATTGGAGCGCCTGCAGTACCGCAGAGCGCAGCTGCAACAAATAGCAGTGCAATATCGCAGGAAGAGTTTATCAAGTTGTTTTTGGCACAGCTGAACTACCAGGATCCGCTGGAGCCAGTTAATAACAGTGAGTTTCTTGCTCAACTTGCCCAGTTCTCGTCTTTAGAACAGAGCCGCCAGATAAACGACAACATAGTCGGCTTACTGACCATGAATTCATCAAATCAGGCGTTAACCCTGCTTAGTAAAGAGGTTCAGGTAACAACTGAAACCGGTGCCAGTTTTGTTGGCACAGTTCAGGCTGTTAGTTACGGGGAAAGAGGTCCATCGCTGACTGTGTTAAATGCTGATGGTAGCTTTGTTGATAAAATAACCTTAAGCCAGATAAAGCTGGTGCAAGAAAACTAATATAAACAAAAGGAAACAATATGTTACAGGCTTTCTATACAGGGCTGTCAGGGATGTTCTCATTTTCAGACAATCTAAGTACCGTTAGTAATAACATTGCAAACATGAATACACCAGGTTTTCGTGGTGGAGAGAATTTTTACAAAAGTCTGTCTTTCAGTGAAGGCTCTTACGGTACCCAGATAGATAGTCTGGGCTATCGCTTTACTGCAGGCGATATTCGCCAGACAGGTAATGCAACTGATTTGGCGATCTCCGGCAATGGCTTTTTTACCCTGCTAAAAGATGATCAGCAATTCTACAGTCGGGCCGGCCAATTTGTGTTCAACGATCAGGGTGAGCTGGTTGACCGGACTAGTGGCGCGGCAGTTGCAGCTCTGGATAGCAATGGCCAGCTACAAAAGCTGGATATCAGCGGGCTAAAAGTGCTACCACCCAAGGCGACGACTTCTGTCAGCTTAAGCGGGAATTTATCTTCTGAAATGTCAGAGCATAGTATAAATGGCGTAGTGGTATATAACGGCCTGGGTGAGGCTACTGAGTTAAAGTTGACCTTTAGTAAAAGTGCCACGGTTGCAGGCAGTTGGACAGTTACCGTAAAAGATACGGATGACAATACCCTTCATACGGCAGAGTTGCGCTTTAATACCGATGGCTCACCAACGGACGGCTTTAATGCATTTAACTTTGAGCTTGAAGACTCCCGCGGTAATAAAACACCAGTAGCATTTGACTTTGGCACGGGCTTCGGCAAAACAACGTCGGTGGCATCCGGCGCAACCTCTACCATTAAAGCTAAGGTAGATGATGGTTACGCTTTAAGTGACTTACAACAAATCAGCTTTACTGCCGACGGCGCGCTGGTACTAAAATACGCTAACGGCGAGGAAAAAAGCCATTTACGCCTTGCGATAAGCGACTTTAGTAATAAAGACGCCTTAGAGCTGGTAGAAGGTAGCTTGTTTCGTAGCAAAGACAATGCCTCACTGACGTTAGGGCGTGCCGGAGAAGGCAGCTTGGGCAAAATAGCGCCACAAAGCCTCGAGCTGTCTAACGTTGATTTATCAAAAGAGTTTGCCGACATGATAATCATTCAGCGTGGTTATCAAGCCAGCTCCCGGATGTTAAATGTGGCCAACCAAATGTTGGAACAACTATACGAAAATACCCGGGGCCGTTAATGCAAGTTAAATTAGCAGGTGTAATGAGTGCATTGCAACAGCAGCAACTTGAGCATTATTGTACCCAATTGGCTGATGGCTGGAGCAAGCACTGGTTTGGCTGTGCGGTAGACGATTGCAGTATAAACTTCAACCAGCATTTGTTTGCTGAGTTGCCAGCATTAGAAGATTGCCAGCACTGTAACCAGGGTGTAGCTTTACATTATCAGCCAAAGCCGACATTCAATGCGGTTTTTTCACAGGCATTAATGTTCAAACCACAGCCGCAGGATGAAGCAGATGAATTGCTGGTTAAGAAATTTGCTGCCACTGTGCTTGCAGATTTATCTGCACGATATACAGCAGCTCCGGCATCTGATGATACCACGGCAGAGCTGGACCAATGGCAAGTAGAATTGACCCTGATGATAAATTGTCAGCCTGTGGTTATTCGCCTCAGTGCCAGCTTGGTTAATAAACTTCTAAAACGGTGTTCCGAACCAGAAGTCACAATTGCAAAGCCAGCTCTATCGCAACGTCAGTTTGCAATGCAGACAGCATTGGTCAGCATTACACCCCGTTTGGGCCCGGTATCGCTACCGATTAAACAGCTACTAAGTTTGCAGGTTGGCTCGGTGATAACATTATCGCAGCCAATTTCCGCACCTATTCCCTTTTACCGCGATGATAAAGTGGTTTCGATAACCGGTTATCTGGTGGATCAAAAAGGTAAAAAAGCGCTTTATCTTTCAGGAGCTAAACATGAATAAAACGAACGTACAACCTATAGAGTTTTCAGTAGCCGACGCTGAGCCAAGTGGTAAGCCTTTGCTTAAATCAGACTTGTCACTAATCGAAAACTTAGCCGTCCAGTTGGAAACACAAATAGGTGCGGCAAGTATGTCTGTTAAAGAGCTGTATGCTCTTTGTCAGGGCGATATTGTCAGCCTTAACACGGCCGTACATGACGATATCGATTTACTGCTCAATGGCCAGGTTGTCGCCCGCGGTAAACTGGTGGCAGCAGATGGGCATTTTGCTATCGAAATAACAGAACTCTCTGAGCGGGTATAACGCATGGAAGGTTTGCAGTTTCGCCAGACTGATAGCATTGCCGACTGGCAAATTATGCTGTTAGCGCTGTTTTGCATGGTGCTGATTATGTTGTGGTTCGGTATTAAGCGTTATGCAAGTCAGCGTAATATTTCCGGTACAGCAGAGCAGCCTGTTAGTAATCGTTACAAATTAGCTACTGGTCAAATGCTGCATCAAATCAGATTTCAGGGCAAAGAATACCTGGTTCTGGAAAGCCGTTTTGGTATGACACAATTGGATGTTAAGGAAGTGTCTGTTGAGTAGTAAAGTCATTTTTTTGCTGTTGACTATTGTAAGTCCGCAGGCTGTAGCCGCCACCGATTACAATGCGTGGCAACAAACTTGGCAGGATGCCGTTACCTGGGCGCCTGAACTGAAAACATTGTCTTTGTTGACGGTGCTGTCATTTGTTCCGGTAATGCTGATAGCCGTTACCGCTTTTACCCGCATTATTATCGTGTTATCGATGCTACGCCATGCTCTGGGGTTACCGCAAACCCCACCTAATGTGGTGTTGCTGACACTGGCATTATTTTTAACGCTGTACTGTATGCAGCCGGTTTGGCAACAGATCGATGAACAGGCTGTGCAACCCTATCACAGTCAGCTAATTTCGCTGGAGCAGGCGCTTGACAACGGCATTGCCCCATTAAAAAGCTTTATGGTAAGCCAAACCCGGGAAAGTAATTTTGCTGCTGTCTATCAGATGGCGAAAACGCCATTGCCAGCATCTGCAGAAGAAGTCAGTCTGTTATACCTGATCCCGGCTTTCTTGCTCAGTGAGCTGACAACCGCATTTCAAATTGCCTTTGTAATCTTTATTCCCTTTCTGTTAATTGACCTTATCGTCGCCAGCGTGCTGATGTCGTTAGGGATGATTATGGTACCGCCCATTTCAATTGCGCTACCGATAAAGGTGATGGTGTTTGTGTTAATTGATGGCTGGTCATTGGTTACTCAATCTTTGGTCAGTAGTTTTAGTTAGCCTATGGAACTCGCTGAGCAACAATTGTGGCAGCAATTTGGCAACGGCGCTTGCAAAAGCGCCCGGGAAGCTATTTTTAGGTTATACCAGAATTGGGCCGCTTCACAGGCTATGCAATGGACCAAGCGGGTTTTTATTCCGGGTGCTGAGCCTGATGATTTTGTGCAATATGCGCATCTTGGTTTACTAGAAGCAATTGACCGGTTTAACCCTGAGTTGGGGTTTGAGTTTTCTACCTTTGCCCGCCACAGAATTAAAGGCTGTATTCTTAACAGCATATTTCGTTACTCAGAAAAAACCGCTAATTTACGCCGCTCAGAGCAAGAAACCAGTGAATTGGTATCGGGTTTACTCAGTGCGTCACAAAGTCTGCAGCAAGGTCCTTTTGCCGCCTTAAGCGAGCTTATATTGGATTTAGCGGTAGATTATGCGTTACAAAATCCGGTGCAGGAAACCGAGCCACTTATGTTACAAGGCAGTGCTTATTCATCACCGGAGTATAATGCTTTTGCCGATAGAATTGTCTCAAAAGTGGCAACATTGCAGGAACCGTTGTTTAGTATTATTAAATTGCACTATCAACAAGGAATGACCTTTCAGCAAATTGCCGATATTTTGGAATTATCCAAGGGGCGGATCAGCCAATTACATAAAGAAGCGTTGGCAAAGCTTATTTAGATTGACGGTTCATTTAAATTTAATTCCAGCAGATTGTCGTTCTGCTGGAATTATCTGAAGGATAGGTAAGCCAGCGTTTTAAAAAGAGACGCTGACTTAACTTTATAGTAACTAATTACTGGTTGGTGAGCGCATAAACTTTACTTGTACCTTCTCGCCCAATCTATTAATTGAGGATAACGCAATAATCTCGCTACTATCACTGGAAACAGCTATACCACCGGAAACAATGGTATGTTCAATCGACGACTTAAGCAGTCCAAGCGAAGTGCCATCTGCAGCATAAACAAAAATATCTTCGGTGTGATAGAAGGATCTTCCACCGCCTACAATTTTACCGTCACTGGCGCAAACTATCGCTCTGGGGTTTAGGCTCGGTAAAACATAGTCGACAATGTTGTCGCTCGCCATTCCATAGGCAGCAAATGAGGACTGTTGATAACCCAAGTAAATATATTTTCCTGATGATTCAAAGCAAGCTAGTCTATCAAAACCTCCGGTGTTAACTTTAATTATTGATCGCTGGATCACGCTGTTAACCTCACCACCATTTAGTAATGAGTAACCAAAATCATACAACTTTCCATAGTTGTCGACAATTAACGCAGGAGAGTAATTAGCGTTCAAACTAAGCCCAGCCGGAGTAATAGCCTTACTGGCAAGAGGCAATGGTAAACCAGTGTCGGTGTCAAAAATTTTTCCCGGCACACCCAACAACATAGATTTACTATTTTGCTTAATGTGCAGCAATCCCAGCTGTTCCTGCTGTACTTGATCCATGTGGTAAACTTCTAATTCTGTGCCAGTCTCTGCATCAAGTGTCTGAATTTGCTGGTTGAGCTTGTCAAAAATAAACAGCTTACTACCATCAACTGAATACGCGATTCCACGAATTTTGCCAAAATTGTTCAGGGTATAAAGTGGTTCGGCAGTATAGACATTGTAAACACTAAGCGTATTTTCAAAACCAATAACAATCTCTGGCTTAAACGGATTTACGGCGTGAGAGACGCGATCAGGATATACGTCGTCGATACCTGGCAGGCTAAAATATCGTGTTTCAGGTACTGAAGACAAAATGCTAAAACCAACCTTAATTTGCTCAGTATTAACTGCTTCATCGGATGTAACAGTTACAGTGGCATAGTGGGTCTGCTCTGAGGCCAGTCCTGATGGGTCTGCCTGTACAGTAAGAGCTTGGTTTCCGCCCCCTGAAGCTGTCACCGTTAGCCACGGCATATCGCTAGTTGCCTTCCAGCTAAAATCTTCCTGGTTTACGCTGTTAAATACATTTATCTGACGCTGCAGCAACGATTGATCTGGCGCGCTGCTTAACGCCACCGCATAGACGTTCAGGCTTATCTGACTTAACTCTTTGTTTAGTGTCACATCAACAACACGTTCGAATTCAAGCTCACCTACAGTTAACTGCAAAGTTGCTTTGCCATTAAAAGTACCGGTCATATCTTCTGGTGCGATACTGCGAATATACAGCGTTTTACCGTTTCCGTTTACATACCCCTCAGCCTCATCTGCGCTCAGCCATTCAATACCATTGTCAGTTTCAAAGCTCAGTTTATAAGCATGTGAATGCTCGCCAGTGTTGATGGAAAACTGAATTGGTAATGAGTTTTGCTCTATCCCTTTAGGGCCACCGATAACGTTTTCATCTGCTGAAAATTCAAAAGTTGGCATATCAAGTTTTATTTGATAGCTAAAACCGTGATAGCTGAAATTGGTTAGATCGCGCAGTGTAATTACTGCATTGTGAGTTCCTGGTTGAAGCATTGAGGTATTAACGATACCGTTAATATTACTGCCGCCCTGGCCTGAACTCGCATCAAACGTAAACCAATCGACTGAACTGGTAACCTCCCATTTAGTGCGGTTGTCTGCGGTAAATGAAATGGGCACAGACAACGTTTCTGCAAAAGCACCGTATACCATATGATTTTGTTTGGAATGCTCGCTTAACGTTAACGCTTGCCAAAGATCCACCTCGACCGTAACAACTTTAGACGTCAACAGATTACCCTTACTATCAGTGGTACCAACACTAAAAGAAGCAGTAGATACACCAACAGACATCAATTGGGGATTCACAGACAGTGTTAGCACATAGTTACTTCCTGAGCCTGACATTTCGAAATTTAACCAATTGACCGGCGTCTGGCCATCGGTGTAGGCGGCACCGGCATAGGCGACATTTTTTCCGGTAATATTTATGTTTATCTGCTTACGATCAGTGCTTACCGACATGGGCGTGCCGGAAATGCGAATTGCAGATTGACTTAAGGTAAATGCGCCTGCATAGCTGCCCCCGGCATCGCTGCTGCCTCCTCCGCAACCGGATAGTGCCGCGAGCACCAATAAAATTAGCCCAAATGGTATTGTTTTTATACTTTTGCTTAGCATCGTGATATCCATGTTTAATAACGTCCTGATAGTTCTTTTATCTATATATTTAATAATTTAGCGGGTAATCAACCGGATACACCTTACTGATAGCTCGTATGCGACGATGTGTTTATTGTACTTTTCAATATTCTTAAAAATATTGGAGCTGTGCTAATACCCAATAACAGTTATTTCCTGTTATTGAGAAGAATGTTTAATGGAAATTAACTAATTACTTAATTAACTTTGTTAATTCTGACTTGGTAAAGGGCATATGTTCAAAATGTGCGCCGTGTTTGACGCACAATTATCCGTTGGAAGGTGAGCTTTTCTCAGTTGTTAAACCGGACATCCGTATTCGAACGATATGAACGGGATATCCAATTTATTTCATGCAATTGGCCAAATCGCCATAGGTATTCAGCTCGTCAATGGCGTCTTGTGCGTCACCATCACCTGCTGCTGTCGCTTTCTGTAACCATGCATAAGCATTGTCATTATCTTGCTTACAGGCAAAGTGCTCGCCCAGCCATAACATGGCTCTGGCATAGCCTTTCGTTGCAGCTGCATCATAGTGTTCGAGTGCTTTAGTCTGGTTTTTCTGATCTTCTGCCAGTCTCGCTAAAATGTAGTCGGCTTCAGCGTCACCTCTGCTTGCTGCGCTTAGCAGTAGCTGCACGCCTTGTTTTTGCTGTTCGACACTGTCTGCACCTAGCAATCGCCAACCTTCTTTTCGCACGGCTTCAGGTAGTTGTGTATCCGGGTTGCCTAGTGCCGCAGAGCGCTGGTTGGCAAATTGCTGGTATTGGCTAAGAAGGTGCTGATAAAAGCGTTGCTGCTCACCTGACTCACTGGCTTTTTGTTGTAAATAAGGCAAAAAAGCAGGTTTAATTTCAATAACGGCTTGATCAGGACCAAAATAAACTGCCCGCTCTGCCAATACATCTACTGCGCCGGTGTTGCCATTCTCTGCAGCAGTTTGCAGCAGTTTGCAGCAGTTGTTCAGCCCTGCCATAATCCGGGCCGGACGGAGATAACATGTTAAGTTGGGTTTTCAGTAAAATATAACCCAGTAAAAAATGCGAGTTCGTGTGACCTTGTTCCACTGCGGCCTCAAGGTGCTGCTTGGCATCAGATATTGCTATTTTTTCCTCTGTTGGCAGCGTAAATGTGCGTTGTGCCCGTTCATCAGCGCTGAGCTCTAGATCAAAAAGCCTGGTTTTGCTGGAAACAATGGCCGTAGCCATAAAAAAATGCGCAAACATATCATTTTCAGCGGCCAAGGCAGGGCATTCGCTTAGCACCGCAGTATAGTTTTGTGCTTCACCAGCCGCGTAACAGGGGTCGGTATTAACAGGTTGCGCAGCACTGAGGCTGGCAGTAGCCAGCCCCAGTAGGGCAAGGGAGATATGTTTCATCGTTATTGCTCGTTATTTGTGTTGTTGTCTTGCTCAGGCCGGTAAGTACACACCGGCCTGATACTGTTGCCTAGCAAGCGGTCTTCGCAGTGCATATCGCTATCGGGCTTATCCAACAGGCGGATATCGCAGTTAACGGCGTAGATGTCTGTCCCTGAAATAATTTCTCGCTTTTTGCCATATATCAAGAAATCAAACGAATATGCCTCCACACCGTTAACACCAAAATCAATCACAATATCTTCATCTACCCTTATTTCAAAACTCTCATTTATAGCAGTAATAGGTGTCGTAACGCTTCTATCTATACCACGCTGATAAAATGTTAAGCAGGAATAAAAGGCGCCGAGGCGCCCGGTTTTGGGCACCTGAGCGTTTTGGGGGTAAATTTCTAACACCCTATAGTGGGTGTCAGGTGTCCACTCTTTTAACCGATAAATCGCTTTATCTTCACTGGTAATAATGCCATAGCCAGCAATTAACAAACCAATTACCCATGCAATGAGTAAAACTTTTTGCCATAGCTTCATTCATTGCCCCCTGACACCCATTTACTTCTGCGCCAGTCATAGTAACCACCTTCTCCACTCATACTAAAAGCATTTGGGTCACGGTATAGGCCTGTTTTAGGTGCTTTGCCGAACAGTTGGGTTGATAGCTGAATGCCACCAATATTGCCTTTATCTGCGCTTACATATGAGAGGCCAAGTGCCTTATTGGTGTTTTTCCAATTATCACCTAAGCCTACATGTGTATAACCACCTGCCATAGCCCTAGTAAAATCTGGCGATGTATAGAGCGTGTTTTCTAAATTCAGGTTAGCCGACGGTATCGCCAGGCCTAATTTGCCGCCAGCTTCAGCATTAGCATAAAAACTGCCAAACATATCGCCATTTTTAAAGTCAACGGCAACAAAAACACCTGCCGCCATATTAAATTTAGCGCCTGCTTCAATTTCGCCGGCTATACCGGTTGCATAAGTAAAACCACCGGTGCGGCTAATGTCGCTTGAAATAGTGCGAACCGTGTCAGCAACGCCTGCCGGGTTGGTTAACACATTCCAACCAGCTTGTGCAGTGCCATAACCTAAACCAGCTACGGTACTGCCTTTAGCCATACCCCCGATGGCACCCAACTTACTGCTACCATGAATAAAGCTACCACGAAAGCCAGCTTGCGCTGTTGCCAGCAAGCCTTTGCCTGCTAAGCGCACGCCACCGGCTAATAAACCTGCACCACCCACCATATAACTGCCATACTCCAATGTTGTGTTAATGGCATTAACAAAGTCATTCTGTACCAAGCGCGCAGCACCCCATAAATCAGCACCGGTTAAATTACCATCAAAGTCGGTAAAGCTGGCTTTGCGCAACATAGTAGCTTGATTTACATTGTAAATACCACGCGTTATGCCGTCGTCTCTGGCGATTTGCATTCTACCGGCAATATTATCATCTGAGTAATAATCACTGCGCTGAGTGTAAAGCTGTTGGCTAATACCCAGTAAAGCACTGTGGCTGTCTGTGGTTAGGTTATTAGCAAAAATAAAATCTATCAGTGCCTCGTGCTGCTGCCGGACCATGCCGATGTCAGTAACACCCGTGGTTAAGTTCACTGCGCCTGCGGAATTGCCACCCTCAAGTGATATACGCAGGTTGCCGTCCGTTTCATCAAAACGAACCTGGTCGCGCTGCCCTGGTGAAGCATATTTATCAAACAATTGCTGTGCGGCTTCTGGCGAAGCAGGATCTGCACCGCTGGCTACTGCTGCCAGATTGTTTGCCGCGCTATCAGCTTTTGCCGCGGCTTTAAGCTTATCTTCTTCAGCTTTCACACGGCTCGCCACAAAGCTATTACCCAATGCATTACCAAAGGCATCGGTTGCTACGCTGCTAAAGTTCCAGCTGGGGCGGTCATTGCCTTGCTGAATCAACTTACCTGCGCCATAGCCGATTGCTGCGCCAGCAATGCCGCTTAGGGTGCCGCTAACAATACCCTGGCCTTCGTTAAAACGCTCAAAAGGCGAGTTAGGGTCGGTCAAGCCCAGACGGTGCATGGCACCTGCGGTTAGCGCGCTAGTGGCGACATTACGCCAGTTAAAGCTGGCCTGGTTACCAACCAGTTTATTGGCAGCTGTACCCGCAATAGAACTACCCGCTGCTAACGCTACTTTTTGTGCCCCGCTCAGTGTTGCAGTAGTGCCGGCACCCAAAGCACTACCTAGCCCAGCGGTAAAGCCTGCCGTTAAGCCTGAGGCCAGGGCGTTTTTCAGGCTGTAGCCGTTTTGAACACCGAGAATATTACCAGCCACTTGTCCTGCTAAAGCACCTACCGCTCCACCGACACCTGCGCCAACTGCCCCTGCTACACCTAAGCCACCGCTTAGCGCCGCAGTTCCAGTACCTGCAACTCCAAGTGTGGTACCTGCGGCTGTTGTTATAGTTGTAGCTCCTGCCGCTGTGGTTGCGGAAGCTGAACCAACACTTGCACCTGCTGAAGCTGCTGCATTAGTGCCCGCACCAGCGGTATACACTGTTACCACAACAACAATAGCAATAATAATGATCGTTGCCAGAGCATTACACCCAGCCGCTGGTGGCGGTGGGGCGTAGGGTAGGGCTGGCGTGGTATCGCCAATAATTTGCGCCAGGTCCATTGGCTTAAAGCTGTCGCTGCGGTTCTCGCTGTTAGCCCGGGAGGGGATGTCCAGCGCGGTACCTTCCTGCAATGGGCTGTCGGCACTTAGGCCGTTGGCGCTGGCAATAATGTACCAGTAGTCGCTGCTGCCATAAAACAGCTGGGCGATGCCTTGTAATGTATCGCCGGCACGCGCTGTATAACGCTGACTGCTGGTGCTGCTGCTGTCTGGCGCACTAAAATGTTGCTCTTTAAAGAATACATTACCGTCAGTATCATACTCACCTAAGTAATTGCCATTGCTGTACTGGTAATTACTAATGGCGCCTTTTGCCACAAAGCCGGTACCTACCCGGGTGTTAGCGGTAGGGTCGCTTAGTAAGCTGGTTTGGGTGCCGGCGAACTTGCGTAACAGCTGACCGTCGGCACTGTAAAAGAAATGCCGCGCCTCGACCTGAGTTTCGCCATTAACACGCTCCTCTACCGCTATCCGGTTGCCATTGACATCATAGGTACTGAAGGTAGAGGCGGGAGTAAAACTGCCACTACTGACACTGGTGGCAACGCCTGAAACAGATTTTTCAAGAAAGCTACCGCGTGCTTCCAGTGTTTTGGTAAACATCCATTGATATGATTCAGGCGTGCTGCTGTTTTCATTATAAAAACGGGCGTTTTTGGTATAAATATAACCACTATTGATTCCCGCAGGATTGTAGAAGTTGCCATAGCTTGTTGTTGCGAGCAGGTCTAAATCATCAACATTTACACCATAGCTACCATCAATACGCTGCCCCGGACTTGGAAATATCAGTTCGTTTAAACCAAGATTCTCTGCCAGAGTGTCATGCCAACTGCTATCCAGTCCAAACTCTTCAACGTATTTAACGTTACCATCGCCGCGATAGTAAGTGTGCTGTATATTTTTTAAAGCGCCCGCAAGCTCAATTGTTACCGGGACATAGCCCCAGACATCG
Source organism: Arsukibacterium perlucidum DSM 18276 (assembly GCF_000382165.1). Taxonomy (GTDB): domain Bacteria; phylum Pseudomonadota; class Gammaproteobacteria; order Enterobacterales; family Alteromonadaceae; genus Alishewanella; species Alishewanella perlucidum. The sequence continues at coordinate 12,180 of NZ_KB907737.1, forward strand.
CCTTCAGGAAGTTCGCCCCATACGTCAATACTGGTCGTTTCATTCAGGCCAAAATAGTTATTTGTTTGACTAATCCTGTTTAATTCATCGTACTGATACGTTGCTTGTTTGCGCCAGTTTGCACTGTTTAAAGCGTCGGGGTTGGTATAGAGGTCAGTATTACTGGTATTTTTATAGGCATTCACCTGACCAAGCAGACCCTGCGCATTATAGCTGTACTGGGTAGCACTTCTGCCGCCGTTGGCAATTACCATACTTTGCTGGCCAGCACTGTTGTACTCAAGGTATTGCCCCTGGTCTGTAATGCTAAGTTGGCCCGCGGTTAATGTGCCACCGTCGATTACTACCCGGCTTAGCTGATCATAGCTAAACCAGTGCTCTTGCACAGTAGCAGGCTCGGTTGGGTTAGGCTCAGACAGCGGTGCAACAATGACTTGCTGCTCAGCTGCACGGGTACCAGCGTCAAACGCATTATAGTTAGTTACATTTTGTATCGATATTTCATCGTGCGACTGGTGCATGTTTACTAGTGAGGGATCAGTCGGCGTATCCACTCTTGGTAGTAAAGTTCTATCGCCAAGTACCCTAATTGTTAGGCTGGATGAAGCACTTTCACCACTAGGATCAGTTGCAGTGATAATCACTCTATAACTACCAAACTCTGACAGTACACCTGAAATGGTGTCGCCTGAAAAAAATAGTTCTTCCGGTAAACCACTCACGCTATAAGTAAGCGGATCACCATCCGGGTCCATGAACGTAGTAGTTGGAATGGTATAACTGAAATATTCATATTGTCCGGCTACAGCAAAATTTGCTGTTCTGATTGCGCGCGGTGCCTGGTTAATTCCAACCGGCTCAGCGTTTACCGTTAAGGTAAATATGCCACTCACCGATGCTCCATCGGGATCTGTTGCTGTAACTGTAACGTTGTATGTACCAGCACTTGGCCAAGGTAAGCGGCCACGAATATTGCCGCTAAAACGGCTAATCACTGTTTCCGGGGGTAAACCCGTAGCTGTAAATCTCAGGCTATCTCCATCGGCATCTGTAAAATAGCTGCCGACACTGAAGTTAAGATAGTCACCCTCCATGAAAACTTTATCTGGTAAAGGGCTAACCGTTGGTGGCGTATTGCCGACAGGGGGAGTGATAACACTGGCTATTGTCAACGTGAATTCACGTTGGGTACTGACAATTCCGTCATCTGCATTTATCCTGACTATGTAGATGCCATTTGTACCTTGATCCGGGATGCCAGATAGTGACCCATTGCTACTGAAGATCAAGCCTTGCGGCATTGCAACCGGAACTTCGACAAACTGCCCTAATTCCGGATCGTATTCTCGCACAAATACTTGTGCTGTATAGTTTATGGTGTCGCCATCAGGATCTGTCAGGTAGGTTGCAATATTGTAGTTGAATGTGTCACCTTCGTTTGTGACAATATCAGGAATATCACCAATCGGTGCCTGATTGACTCCTTGCTGTACCTGGATATCAACATTGATCGTATCTGCAGTGTTATAGCCATCTGAAGCTTGTATGCGCAGCTGGTAGGGCGTATCACGTGCAGCGCTATTCGGAATAGCAGAACCATTACTGATAATGACGCCATCTTCACCGGTGCTAACTTGCAGCCAACCGTTAATAAGCCCGTTGCTATCAGGAACTACTTCTTCGTAGTCCAGCCAATAAGTATAAACTAAAGGTTGGGTAGTAATAGGATTGTCTAGCCAGTTTGGGTCTGTTGTAAGGTTCCTATCGGTAAACGGAATTGTTTCATTTAGCTGCTCGCCCGGGCTAACGGAAACAGAAGTGTGTTCATTTGCACCAGGGCTGTAATCCAATATAACAGTAAAGCTGTCTGATATAATATCTTCACCGTTTACTGTTGCAATAAGGGTCAGCGTCAGCTGCTCAACATCTCCTGTATAATTGGGGTTTATTGCCAATATCCCTTGTGAAAGTGCCGCGGTGTCCAAAGCATCACTTACATCAATCGGACCACCAACCGTTTCAGCAGTACTAGTGCCAATCCTATACGTAGCACCAGTATTTCCCTGAAGAAATCCTGTAATGTCATTACCATTTCTGCCAATTGAATAGTCGAACTCAATGTGTTGAACCAAATATTGATTCCGAATAGGGGCCCAGGTTGCCGGCCCTTCAACATCAATATAAAGATCTGCCGACCTAGATACCAAATCACCATCCGATGCAGTAACCTCAAGATGCAAAGTCTGGTTGGCGAACGATGTCGGCGCTGTGCCCGATACAGCAATACTGCCCGTTCCATCAATAGTAAGAATTTCTAACCACGGAAACTGAAGTTGTATCTCAGCCAATGACAATTGCTCACCATTTATTCTGAAAGTGTACTCATAAGATGGCGTATCGCCATAGCTGTTGTCCGGATCCCAGAACTGCAATAGTTGTTCCGGTATTTGCTGTTCAGCATTTACCTGTACCCGCACATCATCTTCAGGCTCTGGCGCATAATTATCGACATAAGGTAGTTGGCCTTCATAGCCATTCCAGACTTTCATAGAGCGACGGTTGCCTAGGGCGTCGTAGCTGTAGATGATTTTCGAAACATCGCGGCCGGTGGTGTCGGTTGTGTTTACAGACTTTATCCGACCATTGCTGTCATAATTGGTATAGGTTGTAAAACGTATTGTTTCATTAAAGGCGTTTACTGAAGTGCTTTCTTCAACTGTGCGCTGCCCGGCCGCATCATATACATATCCGCTGCGAGCTCCGGTTGTTTCATCAATAACAGACTCTATCCAGCCATTTTCATAGTAGCTGTATCGTAAGCTCTGACCATGCTCACTGGTGACTGTCTCAATCTGGTTTGACTCATAGTCACCAATGTAATTGCCATCCTCATCGTACTTTTCATAAGTAACATACGTATAATTGTAGTTTTTACCACCCAAATCATTATGTGCGATGAGATTACCAAACTCTGAGTATTGCCAGGTATTCTGATTTAAATCGTTATTCGCATACACATTACTGTATCGTTCCAGCGTTTTATTGCCATATCGGTCATATGCGAACTCTTTAATTTGGCCCTCAGGCGTTTTGGCATATATCACGTTGCCTCTGGCATCGTGTTTATACTGATACGCAAAGCCTGCGGCATCGAGCTGGCTGACGCGATGGCCCATGTTGTTGTAGCTATAGGTTGTTAACGTATGGTTGTAAAAACTGCCTGACTGAGATTGTTGTCTGATATCACCAACGGCAGTAACCTGGCCGGCAGCATTATAGCTGGTAGTCGCGATCATACCTGCACTGTTCTGAGTGGCGACCTGTCGGCCAAACTGATCAAATGCCGAGTAACTGCGGGTATTAAGCGCATCGATGGTCTGAACCAACTGCCCTAAAGTATTAAATACCTGGCCTGTTTTATTACCGTAATGGTCTTCAGTTTCAAGCAGGTTACCCATTACATCGTAGCGGTATTGCGTTGTTGGGCTGATAACGCTGGCTTGCCCGGTTTGATCAACGTCAATAACATCGGGTCGTGTTTCAACGGTAACTTTGTTCAACGCATTGTACTGGTACCGATAAACATAGCCATTGGCATCGGTATAGCGAGTCACATTACCCCAGCGGTCAAAATCCTGTTGAATTTTACCTTCGACTAGTGCTTCGCCATACAGTATAAAATTTGGTAAGAACACGGTGGTTATTCTACCCAAACTATCCAGTGCATAAGCTGTAGCTTGATAGAAATCGTCGTTATCAGCAGTGGCTACAACCCTACCAGCCAGATCTACCCCATTAGTTTTGACTGCATTATTTTTGTTGGTGGACAATAAATTGCCAGATAAGTCGTAATTGTAAAAGGTGCCATTTTCTGTTGCTACTTCGCCAAAACTATTATACGAAAAGCTATCCCAACTTTCCGTCACAGTCGGCTGACCTGTCTGACGAATTTTCAATGCTTGCTGAGTAAGCTGCCCTTGCAGATTATAAGTGTAAGACTGGATAACTTCTTTCTCAGCTTCTTCGATATCAACGGTATCCCAGCCAGTTAAAGAGTTTTCAACAAAGTCTCCAGCGGTATAATTAAGTTCTATCAGAATAATTCTTGTATCACCGTTTATCTCAGCTTGCCCTCGTAAGGTAATAGATCCAGTTTCTGGTGCTCTGCCACTGAATGTTCCGCTGCTGACATCAAAAGTTAACCAGCCTGGCATAGGCGCTCGGTAAACAAAATCACGATTGTGCTCGGCATCATATTCCGTTACGAAATGATATACCTGATAACTGTAAACATCTGAAGGTTCGGTATAGCCAGTTGTTGAGTTGATTAGTCTGCCAGCATGGTCAAACTCAGCGGTTACCTTTTGCCCCATTGCGTTAGTGGTTTCTATAGCCTGTCCTCGGCTGTTGTATTTGTGCTGGGTAACAATATCGTCGGCAGCTAACGCGCTTTTTTGGCGGATCTCAACTGCATTACCAAATACATCATACTGATATGCAGTAATTTGCTGAACAGTGGTGTAAGCAGCCTCATTTTGCAGACCACTTGTATTATTTATTACTGCTGCATCGGTAGATGTTAACGCAGCAAAGCTGGCTGATTTGGTAGAGCTAATATTGCCCAATACATCGTAGCCAATATCCGATGTTAAGTTGCCATTTTGGCTTACGGTACGTAACTGGCCTAGTGCATCGTAGCTATTTACTGTGCTAGTGGTTGCTAAGGCGGTTATGGCGCTGCTGCTACCGCTGCGTTGCCACAGTTGCACATTGTGCTTAGTTTCTGTTAGCAAGCGGCCCATTTCATCGTAAGCATAAGTTGTCTTGCGGTCCTGGCCGGTAATGGCATTGCCGGCTGCAGGCGGTGTTGGTACTAAGTTTGCTGTTAATGCTGAACTGTTTATTGCTCTGGCGTATTCAGTTTGTTCATTGACCTGGCCGAAACTGTTGTATTGCCAGGTTGTCAGGTAACCGCCGGCATCGACACTGGCAATTTTGTTTCCGGTATTACTGTAGTAGTAGTAGCTGTCTGACCAGTGCTCAGTGGAGCTGTATCCTTGAAAGTTATCTGACCAGACTTCAGTTGTAGCGCGGTGGCTCAGTACCGACGTTTTCCAAATGTCCCCAAAGGCATTGTAACTGAAGTGGGTCGTAGGGCTGCCGGTGGCGTTACGAGTATAGCCGTCAGCATCAAGATAGTAGTAAGTGCGGCTTGCTTCAGTAACGGCCTTTTTCAGGCCATTAGCGTAATAAGTAGTGGTGAGGATTCTGTCCTTGGTGGTATCGGTTACCAAGGCGTATTCGGTGACGCCATCAACATTTTTACTGGCAAAAACATCTGTGGCAGTTAGCGGCTGACCGTGCCCCCAGGACGTATTGTCGTGTAACCACTGTAAATCAATGGTATTGGCGAAGCGTTTAACTGAAGTCTGATTGCCCAGCACATCATACTGGTACTGGCTAACGTTAGCTTTAGTAGTGACAGCCCAGTCGAGCTCTGTGGCGTCTAACTCAAATTGCAAGCGTCCTGCGGCATCATAAACATGATGCTTTTGTGAGACCGTGGAAATAAACGTCACAAACTCGTTGCTGGTGTCCACCATCACGGCACTTCTGACAGCCCGGCCCAGTGCATCATATTCTGTTGTTGAAAAGGTGATAGGCGCGTTTTCAGCTACCGGTTGTGTGACTTTTATTTGCCTGCCTGCGGCATCATAACCAAAGGTGGTTTCGCGCACCTGGCCATAAAAGGCGACGGTGCCGGGGACGCTACTACCCTGATGCACGCCTTCTTTGATGGCAGTCACATTGCCGGTCGCATCATATTGATACTGCTTAACGGCGAAGCCATTGATGCTTTGATAAGCATCGCCGACCAGCGTTTTAATACCGGTTAACATCGGGCTGAACTCAGCGCTTACCCGGCCACTGTTGTCGTAGTTAAAACGCCATTCTTTGTCGTTTTTATCTATCCGGCTAAACAATAAGCCGTTGGCGCTGTACTTATAACTTTCGGTAAAGCCCTCGGCGTCTTTAACCGCAATTAAGCGACCGGCGTTGTCGTAGCTATTTTCCGTAACCCTGTCGGTGCTGGTGAAGACATTGCCCTGGTATTGGGTTTGCAGGTCATTAAAGGTGAGGGTGCCGGCAGTAAATTTTGCCGCCAGAGGTGTGTTCGGCAATGCGCTGGCATATTGCACCACGGTGGCGGTTTTGCCACTGTTGTCATAACGGCTTTCGGTAACGGCGCCGCTGCTGTCGACGTTAAAGCGCAGGCGGTCAGCTTTGTCATAGAATAACCCGTTAACCCGGTTATTGGTGTCGTTTATCGCGCCTTTACTGATTAAGGCATTATGGAGTGTGGTGGCGGTGTATTGTGCCTGGTAAGCAACAGTTTTGGCATAGGCAGTGGTTTTAACCAGATTACCGGCGGCATCGTAGCTATTGTGTTTGACTGCAGCCTGATTGCCATCGATGTCGGTGAGCGAGTAACTTAAACGGCCCTGGTTATCGTAGACATTGGCAATGCGCGCATCCGCCACACCGCCGGTTTTGTAGCTTATGGCAGAGGCTGTAAAGGTACCCGCTTTAAGCGCACTGATATTGGCGGCGCTGATATCGGCATAGCGGCCTTTACGCACCTGCTCGGTAACGCGGCCTAAGCCATCATAGTGGTATAGTGTGGTGGCGCCGGTGGCGTCGATGTAGGCCGTTTTGCGGTTTTCGCTATCATACACAGTGTAGTCAGACACTTTATCCGCACTGCCGATAAAGCTGCTGATGCTGCTATCCAGCGCGATTAAATCAGCTGTGAGTGCTGTTTGCGTCTGTGACAGCGTCAAGAAGCTGCTGTAGCGGTGGGTGCTAACCTGGCGCCCCAGCTTGTCGTACTCGTAGCGTTCAACCGCCGCTTTTAGTGTGGGCGAAACCGCTGAGACAGTCAGTTTTACGGTTAGCTCACCAGCGTCATTGTAGCGATAAACTTGTTGCGCATAGCGATTAATGGTGCCGGTTACTGTCGTTATCTGATCAATCATGGTGCGCTGTTCAACCAACTGACCTTTGTCGTTGTAAATATACTGGGTAGGGGCATCATCGCCTTTGGCAGATGAAACCAACTGTCCAAGAGCGTTGTACTGGTATGACGTAATAATAGGCTGGCTGCTGCCGGCGCCTTCAGTTACCGTTAACTTATTGCCGGTACGGTCGTAGCTGTATTGGGTTTTAAGTTGCTCCACTGAGCCGTCAACCGGGTCCAGGCCCAACCTGATAACCTCTTTTACCCGGCCTTTTTTATCAAAGTGCGTAGTGGTCACACGCGCTTCCGTGGCAGAGAAAAACTGTTTTTGGTCTACGATGGTACCGCGTTTCTGATAGTCCCAGCTGGTGGTTAATGCCAGGCCATCGGGGTCGGTAATGCGGGTTATTACCCGGCCAACACCATCATAGCTGGTACTGATTTGTTTGCCGTTCGCATCGGTGCTGGTGAGCTGCTGATTATTATTATCAAAGGTTCTGGTTTCTTGCTTAACGCCGTTTAGCCAGCGCTCGGTCATATTGCCGTTGGCGTCATAGACATAGTGATTATTTTGTAGCACAGCATCATCTGCTGTTTGAACCCGTACCTCGGTGACTCTGCCACGCGCATCGCGGCGAGTGACTTGCTGTACGTTGTCTGCGCCAGTTACGGTGATGCTGTTGTCGGCGTCGTTGTAGGTATAGCTGGTGATATTGCCATGCGCATCAACCTGCTGATACACGCGGCCAAACAGGTCGTAGCGGCTGATGCTTTGCCGCTCTGTACCATTAACCATGGTTTTGCTGATAACCACCTTGCCAACCTGGTCCGGGCTGATACCGCGCTGAGTATCGTACTCGAAGGTGGTGAGCTGCTGCGCTGCATTGGTGGTGGTGTCCAAGCGGCCAAAGGCGTCGTAAGTGTTAGTACTGATACGCTCAGCACCGCCAACGTCTTGCAGTTGCTGCAGCAACAAACCGCGCTTGTCATAGCTAAATTCATCTACCCGTGGGGTTTCTCCAGCTCCTTCGCTTAGTTTATTTCGGGTCGTTTGTTTTATCAGCTGAGTAAAGGCATTATATTTAAATTCGCTAACGTAGTTGTCTGCATCTGTGCTGCTGGCAGTGAGGCCGCGCTTATCAAACTCCTGGGACGTTGTTATATCATTAATGTCGTCACGCTTGGCTTCCACCAGTGCCTGAACCGAGCTATAAGCTCCGCCGGTTAACCCCGCCAGTTCAGTGGTATTGAATTGATTAATATATTCGCGGGTCTGCTCACGCTGACCAAAGCTGGTGTAGGTGTATTCAGTTATCTGCCCTGCAGCATCGACCATATAGCGCAGTTGCTGTTTCTCATCATAATAAAACAGCGTTTTAAAGCCCCTGGCATCGACGACAGAGACTAAGTTGCCCGTGTAATCGTATTGTTTTTGCATTGCGCCGGTGTTATTGAAGGCGGCTTCAATTTCCGCTGCGCTGGCATCAGCCAGCTGGGCATTCTGGTTCGCATCCAGTGACGCAGTTTGCCGGCCTAGTTTATCGAAGGCAAAACGCTCAGTGCTGATGTCATTTTGCAGCTCGGCCACGCTTAGTTCAGTTTGGCTTAGCAGGGCAGCCGAGCCCGCCTGGCGCTTAATTAACTGGCCCATGTCATCATAGTGATACGTAATAGCGCTGCCATCGGAGGCGCTTTCAAGCGTTAATGCACCGCGTTTATCATACTGGTAATAGGTAGAGCGCTTTTCCCCGGCCGGCAGAATAAGAGCATTGCCCAGCTGATGGTCGCGCACTGCTGTGGCATAGACAAGCTGCTCAGTCAGATTGCCGTCAACGTCATACTGCATTGAGCTGACTTTACCGTCACTGTCAATCGTGGCTTTTAGCCTGCCTGCGGCATCATAGAACGAAAAAGAAACCTTATCGTCGGCACTGGCAACCGCTGTTAAAGGCGTTGCCGCGCTGGCGTAGTGCCGTATTGCAATATTATTGCCGGCACCATCGTAGTAATACTGGGTCAGGTAACCTTCGGCGTCGGTCTCAAACTCAAGCTGGCCATTTTTATTGTACTGCAACAGGCTGGCCCGCTGGGCTATAGCAGAATTATCAGCACTGGCAAAGGCCGTTAAATCAGTGACGATATCGTCATAGGTAATAGTGGCGACAAGTTGACCGCGGGCATTGTAACGGCTCTCGGTCACATAGCCTTCGGGATCTAAAACAAAGCGCAGTTGACCCGCTTTGTTATACATATACTCAGTGCGTCTATCTTGGTCTGATACTGTAATTAAATCATTTAAAGACGCTAAAATATACTTCACATTAATATTGGCAATTGCTTCATTGTCGTACCAGCTTTCAGTATTCACTTTGTTGTCGTAACGAACTGTACTAATTAACTGATTTGCATTGTTGTAAAAATATCTCGTTACTGCACCGCTCTCATCAACTGTTGCCGCGATACGGCCAGCGGAGTCATGTAAATTGTAAGTCCTTGTATTACCTTGGTTGCTAATTTCGGCAACGACTTGCCCTCTGGCATCACGGACATAATTTATATATTCGAACTCTGTTGACTGTTCTGATGTCCCTTTATAAGCTTCAATAATTCTGCCCATATGATCATACACTTCAGTCTGCCACAAACCATTTGCGTATTGTGTGACAATACTCTGACTGGCATCGTCAAAGACATAAGACGTGACTACGCCTAAACTGTCGGTTGCCTGCACCCGCCGGCCCAGGCCGTCATATTGGTAAGTTTTGCGGTAGTTCTCAGGTGCGCCCGTCTCAACACTGCGGGCACTGATTTCCTGTAGTAAATTACCGTTGTAGTCATAGACAAATTTCTGGGTTGCTACAGCGCCGGCACCGTTACCTTGCAGGTCGATTTGATTATACTGCGTGACGGCAGAAAGTTGGCCTCGAAAATCATACTGGTACTCGGCAAGCTGTTGTTCGACATTTGTCAGGTTGCTTACCCAACTCTCCAGCGATAGCAGCGTAATGTTATCTGTTTCTGTCAGGCCTCCCACATCATATCTGCTGACAGTGTATTGGCGCATACTTGTACGCAAACCAAAGGCATCATACTGGTATTCGGTCACGCTGCCATCGGCAGCAACTGCAAAGCGCAAGTTACTACCATCGTATACAAAGCGGCTGGTATTACTTCCAGTTGTCTCAGTTAATAATAAGTTATCAGTACTAAAAGTGCGGGTGACCGCCCGCATTTCAGGATCTGTGACGCTGGTTTGGTTGCCTTTGGAATCATAGGTAAAACGTGTGAGATGATTCAGGCCATCCTGGATGGTTTCCAACTGGCCTGATGACGTGTAGCCATATTGAGTAGTTACAATTTGCCCGTTAATGGTTCGTTTGAGCGACTCAAGTCGTTTGGCTGTGTCGAATTGGTAGTCAATGCTTTCGTCAAAACCCCACCAACTGTTGTTATAGGTGACCCGGGTAAGACTTTCGCTGATGTAGTTATAACTGGTAATCATGCTGCCATTGACGCCACTTTGAGTGGTGCTTACTACACGATAGTCTCCAGCGCCATTGTCTTCATACTCGATAGAAAACGAGGTGCCGTCACTTTGGCTGATTGACGCTAGTCGGTTACTGGTGCCGTGATAGGTGTATGCGATCTGATAAACATCGTTATCGGAAATAGAGCGGTCATCGGGGGTGTTGTCAATTTTAATGCTGTTGAGACGGTTCTCGGCGTCGTAGCCATAATACACTTTAACGGCATTAAGGCTGCTGGCCGGATCTATTGTCTCAATTTTTTCAAGCAGCCCTGCAGCGTTATACAATAAATTGGTTGTTTGAATACCGGTTTTAGTACTCACGCTGATACTGGTTGGCTTGCCAGCAGAGTAGTTAATAGATGTGGTATTACCGTTGGCATCGGCGCGGGCGATAAGCTGGTTGGTTAGGGTGTTATAGGTTTCAGTTTGTTGCTCACGGCCATCCAGTTTAAATAATGCGGTAGCGCCTTGCCAAATGATGACATCATGGCTGTCAGCACCTTTAGTGCTGATATAGTGACCCGCGCTGGTATCATAATTAAATACTTGCTCATAGCCATCGGCAGTCGTTCTGACAATCAGGCTGCCAGCCTGGTTAGCAGTACCTTCCAGGCTGATATCACTGATAAACCCGAGGCGCCACTGGTCATTATTATCACCGTCGAAGTTACCCAGGCTGTTGTAGGTTCTGGACATGCCAAACCCTAAGCCCAGGCCCTTAATAATTTCGTCCTGGCCCTGCACTACCAGATTACCGGTTGCGGCATTAACGAAGATATTTTCTTTGGCTTGGCCTAGTGTTGCCTGTCCGCCCTGACTCGAAATACCATTGCTTAACGAGCTATTGAAATACCCTAAACCTTCACCAGCGATAATTGCAGCCATAATAACCTTCAACAAATTTTCTATTAATTAGTAGCAATTTCCTGCTATTCAGAAAAATGTTTAATGCAATTTAACTGTTCGGTTATTTTTTGACCTGTTGTAATGCGTAGTGATGCTAAACTGAAAAAAATATGCTTCACTAACAGCAAATCAACTAAGTGTAAATTCTATGTTTAACGACGTGCAGGACGCTTTGCGTCAGATAATCAGTGAAAACTCAGACTCTCGACTTTTACCAAAAAGCAAGCTATTGCTGGCATTGGAGCAGTTTCCATATGTTGCGGAGCTGCATTTTCTCTATGGTTCAGAGTTAGCTGAATCGGGGAAGGTTGATGATGCTGCAGCATCTTTTGGCCAGGCATTGATATTACAACCGGAAATGCACCTTGCAAGATTTCAGCTGGCGTTTTTGCACATGGTTAACGGCAATGTTGACGCGGTAATGGTGCTACTGCAACCTTTATTGAGCGATGATGAAAACCCGAGTTATCTGACCTTTTTTGCCAGAGGGTGTATAGCGGCGATGATAGGAAATACTGTTGAATGCAAAAAACTTATTGAGAAAGGCTTAGCGCTAAATAGCCAGAACGAAGCGTTAAATGCTAATATGAAGAAGTTAGTTGAGCTCGTATTGTCTGACGAACGTATTCAACAGAATGAAAGTATGGCGGACGATAGTTTCGGCTCCGTATTATTTGATATTTATACCCAGCAAAAGCATTAATTATGGTATCAAGTATTGATCGTACCAGTAAAACCCAGATCTCCAGTGGCAAGTCCAGAGAAATGGGGCAGCGCTCTCCTGCTGATAAATCGACATTGGCAACAGAAAATACGTTGCTAGATGTATTAGCACAGCATTTGGTGCACGTTCCTGTAGATCAACGTCAAGAGCATTTAGCACAGCTTTTAGTGGCTGAAGTGCTTGAAGCTAATCTGGGGTTGTCTGGCGTTAGTGAGCCTGAATACGCCAGGATGGTTGAATCAATTAAAAATAATTTGCTATCGTCTAGTGACGCTATGACTCGTATTAATCAAGCTCTTGTATTAGTTGAAGAAAAAGCTAAGTAATATATTCAACAGCTAATCGATTCACCTTGCAGTTTTTCAGACTATATAACATTTGGTTGCATGTATTAGTTGTTAGTCATTCAGGCTCTTCCGGAAGGTCTAAATCCATTTCATCAGGAATTCCCTCCCAAGAATCCTTGGATTTGCGTTTACGTTTTTTATTCTTCTTGGTTACGTCATCACCACTGAATGGCGAAGGGGCAATATGCCCCTGATTTGACTCATGCTCTGAATCTTCAGAGTAAATAGCATCACTAACGCCGTCCTGGTAATAGGGTGTATCTGGGTCAAAAAAATCATCACTGTCAGTTAAATAGTCTTCACCTGATTCATCCTTTGTTTCAGTAGATAGGGGTTTGCCGGTTTTGAGGGTGGGAGCAGCAATTGGTGCTTTGGCATATTGTTGATTTATGGCTGACACCGAGTTTGTGGTGTTATCATCGCATTCTAATGCTTCACATTAAACCAGAATCAGTGTTCACTTTGGGGCAGAATACGCAGTTGATTGCTGATAACGTAATCTCACTGCAAGAAGGGAGTTTTTTTGAGTCAGAATCCATTTGAGCATGAAACATTGTCCAAATCGCTGTGGTAGCGCAGGCTGATACTATTTTATCTTGTTCCTGAAAGGCAATTGAGTCTATAACAAGATTTAATCCAAACAGATTTACCTCATATTTTTTGGATAGGATGCTTTTTCTTTTCTTGGTAGCAAAGCTTGGATAGATTTTTAAGCAGGTTTTACCAATAAAAGTTTTTGGTAAAGGTTTAACTACGATAAATCCAAGATAGCTATCTTGGAAAGCTTGTATTGATGATGCTTCGTTTTTAATTAAGGTTTCTTGAAAATCTTCAGCATCGAAGTCATTTTTAAAAAAGTGCAATCTTGCGCATCGCTCTCCGTATCGATTAAAGCATCGGACATAGTATCTTGAATAATCCTCTAAGTAGTCTTTATCGACATACTCTGATTCCAATAATACTGTTGCAGCGCCAAGATCTTTTAGATAATTGTATATAAATTGGATCTGCCGTTTTCTATGGATATTAGGAAAATCATCACCAAAACGTTCACGGACAAGAGAGCTTAATGTTTTTTTATCAAATTCGCATACTAGATACGGAGGTTGCATACTTTTATTCCATTAAAAAAGGCAGCCTGGGCTGCCTTTAGAATTTCGTCTCGAAAACAGTTAATTACAAGTTATAACTCCGAGAGTAAAATTTGTCACTAGGTGCTAAGCTTTTAGAACGCTCTTCAAATTTTTTTTCTCGTTCTTTCTGACGATCACTAAAGCCAGCAATTGCTTTTTGCTTTAAGTCTTCTGACTTTGCAGCTTTCAAGAATTTTGCAAAATTCATGGTTCGTTTCCTTGCTCACCCAAAACAGGGCGACATATTTTATATTTAGTTGGATTAAAATTCAACAAATCAACTGAATTAGTAGTCTAAAACCGTTTGGAAATTACAAAAATGCAAACTCTACAAAAGTCAACGTAGCATCGCGGAGATTTTTTCGCAAGATTTTTTGTTGATCTATTGACGTTGTTAGTCGTGAAAGAATTCCTGCTTGTTATAACTCGTACACTTATTTACAGAACTCCAAGTTAGAGCGAAAAGCGCTTCGGTCGAATTCTATCCGCCATTGGTGCAGACGGGTGATTATGGCTTTGCCAAGGTAGCAAATGCCTTTTAGCTTGGTTGTTATAAAGCCATCGTAATAGTCGGTGCTGATTTGGCCGGTGTCGGTGTCTATCTCAATATCGTAATGCGGCCTGATGGTCTGCTCTTTACGCTTGCAGAAAACCCCACCCATTAGGGTAACAAAGCTTTGCCAGTTGCTGGTATCTGCAGCTTGATGTATTGCTGTTAGCGTAATGTCTTGCTGTTCCAGCTTGCGCAGGCGTCGCAGCTCGCGCCACACCGTTACCGATACACCACCAATTTGCTGAAACTGGCGTATGCCCCAGCAACTTGCCCAGGCTTCAACACGCTCAGCGGCTTCAATCGGGTTTTCACCATAAACACCTTCGTCCAAGTTGGCGCCGTCGATATTCTTACAAATGTACTTTGCCACATAGCCGGTGGCTGATCCCTTACTCGGGTCAATGGCAACAAATTTAACGCGGTTTTCTCTGGCTCCGGCTTCGTCGCCGTCTTCCTGAAATGCATAGTGATTAATCACTGCTCTAAACGCCTTTAAGTTCTCAGGTTCGACAAACAGCATCAAGTGCCAGTGCGGTGTGCCGTCATGCTGTGGTTCGGCCACACGCAGGCCATAAGTGCGTATTTCCTGTCGGTCGAGTTCGGCGCGTATCTTTGCCCAAATACCACATAAATATTGCTGGCCTTGGTGTGGGGTAAAGCCTTGCCAGTTTGGGTTGCGGTTGCCGCTTTTGGCATAAGCGGCGTGATACTTTGACGGACAGGTCAGGGTGATAAAGTCACCAATATGCCCCAGCTCTTTGGCAATATCTTCAAAGCCGCGCATGCGGGTCATTAACACGTTGCGCCGGTTAACTGGGTTGGAAATATTCAGGTCGTATATTTCACGTAGTGAATAGCGCTGATCATGCTCATTAACCAAGCTAATGCTTTCCAGCATTTTAAGCTGGCGCGCCTTTTGATATTTGCGGTTACTGGCGGTTATGTCACTGCAGTAAATGCCAGCGTGTTTATGCACCTTGTTTAAGTGCAGCATGCATTCTTCGGTTTTACGCACCATTAATTTACGAAGTACTCGTAACCACCAGTGCTTATCCTGCATCCGTTTAATGCAGCCGCCCACTGTATTACTTTTGTCTGGCGTTGGTGCTGTTAGCCCTAAACCGTTAATGAAGTTAGCGCATCTTTCATAGGCCAGCAATTGCGCCTCAAGCCGCAGTTGTGCGTTAACGGAATTTTCTGATTGTATGGTTTCGGTAGGGTTCGCAGCATTGCGCGCTATCGCGTTAACGGCGGCCTGATTTGAAAATTTCCGACCACTCTGTAATTGACGCGGACTTGCAGCCATTTTCGTTTCCGGAATGATTTCTGAAATTTCAGAATTTTTTTCCGGAATCAGGCGCAGTTCACTACCAAGACTTTGTTTTGCTGTTAATACATTTTCTGGCAGTTTCTGGCCATCCGCAGTATTTACTAAGGATTGGGCAAATGCAGTTTCAGAATTGCTTTCTGGAATCGTTTGGAAATTCCTGGAAATTGCAGCCGCAATTGCAGGATGATTTCCAGAAATAGCACGTAACAGTGGTTTCACCTTTTGGCGGCATATCTCAGCATATTCATCAGCAATATCCCGCAGCTCATCTTCACCAGCATTAAAGTTATGCAGTATAACTGGCGGTAATAACTGATTTAATTTATCAGTAGTGTGGCGCAGTTCGGTATTGGCCTTAACCCGATCAGTGTGCGACTTATAGCGGTTAATCAGCAATCGTTGTATGGCGACTGGAAAATGCTCAGTTCGCTGTTGCAAGAATAGCCTGTCGTCTCTTATCAGGCTGTTAAAATATGGTGCGTTTTCCGTGTCCATATTCTGTGTAATTAAGCTAATAACGGTTTGCTGAAAGTTAGCCAAGCTGCACCTCGCCACCAGTATCAGTTTTTGCGGTAAAGCGTGACCAGCGTATGCCGTATTCAAAAAACTCAGTTTCTTTTAGCAAACCATACTGATACAGCGTATTAAAAGCCGCCCTTAAGCCATTGGGCTGTGTTGTGCCTATTGTTCTGATCTGTCCGATATACCTGCCAGCATGGGTGCATAGCTCAATAAAATTGCCTTGCTGCAACCAGCGATAAAGCTGCCGTACATTAGGAGAAAGCTTTTCCATTAGTGCGTACCTCCGCACTGACTTAAATGTTCCAGCTTCTGCAGGCTGTTTAGCCAGTTATCCAGGTCGTCTTTGATGTAACGAACTGAACGGCCAATTTTGACAAATGGCGGGGCAGGGGTGCCGCTGGCGCGGTTACCTTCCATACGCGACTGCCGCAGGAAAGACCGGCTCATGCCGATATACTCAGCGGTTTCGATTTCTGATAAGACCTTTTTACTCTGTGTATTCATGAATTAGCTCCTGTGCGTTGATGAACGAGGAGATAATCCACTATGAAAAATGGTCGATTAGGTTTTTGATGAATTAATTACGTTTTTGATGAAAAATAACCTGGTTTAATCGGAGTTGACGTTTATTAACGTCTGGATTATGCTCCAACTTGATCAGGAATCGTCCTGATCGAGAAACACGCCTCAGAAGGGGCTGATAGCAGTATTAGCGAAGAGTATTGAGGATATCTCAGAAATTCGGGACTGGCCTCCGTTACTGCTCGATACAAACGATACGTTGTATAGTGCTTCTTAAATTATTAAGAGATTAACCAGAAGGTTGTCTCTGTCGTTAGCGATGTAGCCACAAAACACGCAGCGGCATTAATTTTTGGATTTACTATGCCACTTAAAACATCTCTGTTACCTTCAGAACACCAGCGTCAATATCAGAATCATTCTTTTGAAAATCTTGCTGCAAGCATGTTTATGGCTGATGGATGGGAAGTATTTCAGCCGTTTCTGGACCATGGTCGTAAAACGGATTTGCTTATTTCTGACGGACAAATTTTCTATCGGATTCAAATAAAGTCTTTAAACACGACTGATGAATCTTTCGTTGTCAAAAACCTTTGGAGCAATACTGACACCCAAATTGACTACGTTGTATACTTTTCTCAAAAGGGTAATTGGGGATACATTATTAAGCCTTTTTGCTGCGAACAAAAACGCTTAAATGCGGCTGGTGGTCAAAGGTTTCACAAGCATCTAAAGCACTTTTCACAGGCATTTGCCAAAATTTAGTTTTTTGAGGCCAAGATTTAATCTTGGCTTTTATTAGACTCTAGGTTAGTACCTAAATAAGAAAGCTCTGGCTTTTAAACATTGGTTTTTTAGGAGTCATCAGAAACCACACTTTTTTGTGTTTTTGCTAAAAATTGCTTAATACGCTTTGCAGACTGAATACTGAATGTTTGTGAAAGGGCAAATACGACAATTAAAGTGAATAGCACACCAAGACCGTACAGCGAGAGGACCTGAACGAAAGACATTGGGAGAGTATAAAAAAATCTGTGTAAGTGGCATTCTACCCATGTATTTGAAAGGAATAAAGAATGCCAGTATCAGACCAGCTTATCGATCAGTTATTAGCTGATTACAGATCCCCTGAAGACCTGCTTGGTGAGCAAGGTATCCTTAAGCAGTTAACTAAAAAGCTTGCTGAGCGTGCCCTTGAAGCTGAGATGGAGCAACATCTTGGTTATGCCAAACATGATGCTATCGGTAAAAATACCGGTAACTCTCGCAATGGTAAAAGTCGTAAATCTGTACGCAGTATT
>NZ_KB907738.1 GCF_000382165.1 Arsukibacterium perlucidum DSM 18276
CCCAATAATTTGAGCCTGAGCAGGCTTCCATCGCAATGGTTGCATCTGGGTAATTAGCTAAGAAGACCAATAAATCTTTGCGTTTAATCGTGCGATTAAAAACCGCTTTACCTGCCTGATTAACGCCACAGATCTGAAAAATACTTTTTGCTAAATCGATTCCAATTAGTGTAACTTTCATTTTGGACACCTCATGTAAGCTTATTGACGGTTAACACATCAATAATGGCGCATTGTGACGCCGATTTCACTTGAGGTGTCCATCTCATCATCCCTGTGTTTCGCCCTTCGGGCCGTCGCACGCGACGTCCTAAAACGCTCCAGGCGTTTTAGTCGCCATGCAATAATATCGTGCAGTCCACAAAACGGCAGGAAAGCCGTTTTGCGCAGCTACGCTGCCGTAGGTGAGCGACAAGGATGTTGCGAGTGAAAACGTTCCTGACGAATTTGTCGCCATGCTACATCGGAGTGCGCTTTGGCCTGCCCCTTTGTAAAAGGGGGGATTCAGGGATTTGCTTTAGCTATTTATCAGTTTTACAATAACGTCTTATATTGTCAGTGGCCTTACTATGCATATCCTCCACGATCAGCCAGCAGAGCTTTATTCTACTTTCCGTTTGAAAACCCGCCTGGCAACTGTTATCGAAGTTGGTTGTTTGGCTGATTTGGAACAGATTGATTCTTCTTCATCTGCTCCACTGGTATTGGGTGAGGGTAGCAATACCGTTTTTCTGCAAGCGCAAACCAGGTCAATAGTGCGTTATACCGGCGCTAACATCACTGAAACCTGGTTGGATGATGGTCACTGCTTGCTGCATGTCGAAGCTGGCCATAACTGGCATCAGCTTGTCACTGCTACAGTAAAAAGGCAGCTATGGGGCATTGAGAATCTGGCGCTAATTCCGGGTTCTGTTGGCGCTGCTCCGGTGCAGAATATAGGAGCTTACGGAGTAGAGCTGGCTGATGTCTGTGCCTATGTGGATTACTACCATTGGCAGACGAAAAGCTTACAGCGATTGACGACAAGTGACTGCAATTTTGGTTACAGGGACAGTGTGTTTAAGCATCAGTTAGCAGGTAAAGGTATTATTGTTGCTGTCGGCTTAAACTTAACAATACTCGCCAGACCGGTGCTTAGTTATCAGGGGCTGGACAAATTGCCGGCAACCAGTGCTGTCTGTGACATTTACCAGCAGGTTATTGCCACCCGCAGTAGTAAGTTACCTGATTACCGCCAATTGGCAAACTGTGGCAGTTTTTTCAAAAATCCGGTGATCAGCGGCGCTGACTATCAACGATTGCAGCAGCGTTACCCGGCTATTCCCGGATTTAAACAACATAATAGTCAGGTAAAAGTCCCAGCAGCCTGGCTGATAGACCAGCAGGGTTTTAAAGGCTATCGACACAACGATATTGGTTGCTACGAAAAACAACCGTTGGTGTTGGTTAACTATGGTAACGGCTGCGCAGAAGATTTACTAACACTGATTGGTCAGATCCAAAGCAAGGTCTGCCAAGCTTACCAGATAACTTTAGAGCCAGAAGTCAGGCTTTTGAATAGTGATGGCCAGCAATATGTCTAATAAAACCAGCCTGGTATGTCAGCGGCAGTTGTTGCAGTACCTGGCTGATGGCAGTTTTTATTCAGGTCAGTGGCTTGCAGAGCAGCTTGGTATTAGCCGAACTGCAGTGGCTAATTATTTAAATGAGCTAAAGCAGCATGGCCTGGAGATATTTAGTGTTAAAGGTCGCGGTTACAAACTGGCAAATCCAATCCAATTACTGGATGCAAACAAGATAAAAAAACTACAGGCCGCCGATTGCGCACAGATCCTGGTGCAACACATTACCGATTCTACAAACAGTCAATTACTTAATAAACTTCAAACGGGACAACCGCTTGAGCAGGGAAGTGTTATTATTGCTGAAGCTCAGTCTGCGGGGCGTGGCCGGCGTGGTAGGACCTGGTATTCCCCTTTCGGTGCCAATCTTTATTTTTCATGTTTTTGGCGGCTCGAGCAGGGTGTAACAGCTGCAATGGGGTTAAGTTTAGCTATTGGCCTGGCTGTTTGCCGTCTACTGCAACATCAATATCAGCTTGATGCGAGAGTGAAGTGGCCTAATGACATTTACGTTAATGACAGAAAAATAGCCGGCATCCTGGTCGAATTATCTGGTCAGGTTGCTGCTGCTTGTGATGTGGTCATCGGTATAGGTTTAAATATTGGGATGCCTGAACAAAGTAGGCAGCATATTGACCAACCTTATACAGATCTTCGAACTGAATCACAGCAGCGAGTTGATCGCAATCGCTTAGTGGTTGCGCTACAGCATCAGGTTGTCAGTGTATTGCGGGAGTTTAGCCGGGCTGGTTTTGCGTCTTTTGTTACTGAGTTTAACCAGCACGACTTATATGCCAACCGTAAGGTGTTATTGATGGCAAAAATGCCAATAACAGGGATTTGCCGGGGGGTAGATAAGCAGGGCGGTATCATTATTGAAACCGGGCAATCTACGGACGTATATTATGGCGGTGAACTAAGTTTACGGGCAGGAGGCTAGATGTATCTATTGCTGGATATAGGTAATACCCGGGAAAAAGCGGCGTTATTTAATGCAGGCCATATAAGTGCTTTACCGCAGTTAACGGCGGAAAGCTTAAAAGCGCTGCCTCTTTTTGCGGTCTATTTTGCCTGCGTAGCTACTGATACCCGGCTTCATGCACTAAAAGTCAGACTAGAGCTGGATCATATACCCTGGCGCCAGGTAGGCTCAGAAGCACAGGCTTTCGGGGTCACTAATTGTTACGCCGAACCGCATCTGCTAGGGGTAGATCGCTGGCTGGCGTTATTAGGTGCCCAAAAACTTTTTTTTAAACAATCAGTAATGGTAGTCGACGCGGGCACTGCACTGACTATTGACTGGATTGATGAGCAAGGTATGCATCAGGGAGGCTGGATAATGCCCGGATTGCGCTTGCAACAACAAAGTGTCGTTGAGCAAACGGCAAAAGTATTTAATAAAGAGTTACTCGATGCCAGGGTGATCCCAGGCAAGGAAACAATATCATGTTTACAAAATGGCTGTCTGGCTGCTGTTATTGGCGCTATACAGCAAGGTTGGTTGTTAAACAAAGCTGAACGTTTAGTTCTGACCGGTGGCGATGCATTATATCTGAAACCTCAGTTAGCAGATTTGGTTGTGACAACTGAACCTTTATTGATTTTTCAGGGTCTTGCCCGATATATTGACCATTAACGCTTTATTTGCACAGGAAATGAGCGGTCAGACAAGAAAAACGCTATTTTTTGGTTTTTTCTGTTGCGCCGTTACCGGCATTCTACTAGAATTCGCACCCACTGACGTAGTGCCGCTTTAGCTCAGTTGGTAGAGCAACTGACTTGTAATCAGTAGGTCATCCGTTCGACTCGGATAAGCGGCACCATTAGTGGAGGGGTTCCCGAGTGGCCAAAGGGATCAGACTGTAAATCTGCCGGCACTGCCTTCGAAGGTTCGAATCCTTCCCCCTCCACCATTCAGTCAGTCAAATAGCTACGAGTAGGCCGCGGGCATCGTATAATGGCTATTACCTCAGCCTTCCAAGCTGATGATGCGGGTTCGATTCCCGCTGCCCGCTCCACAACATGTTACATGCTGATATAGCTCAGGCGGTAGAGCGCATCCTTGGTAAGGATGAGGTCCCCAGTTCGATTCTGGGTATCAGCACCATCTTGTTTGCCTCTCGTTATTATTTAAACCAAATTTTTTAAAACCGCCGTTTTGTTTAATAAGGGTTACTTATGGCTAAGGCTAAATTTGAACGCGTAAAACCGCACGTAAACGTAGGTACAATTGGCCACGTTGACCACGGTAAAACTACTCTGACAGCTGCTATCACTAACGTATTAGCTAAGACATACGGCGGTCAGGCATTTGCTTTCGATCAAATCGACAAAGCACCGGAAGAAAAAGCCCGTGGTATTACTATCAACACCTCACACGTTGAATATGATACGCCAACTCGTCACTATGCACACGTAGACTGCCCGGGTCACGCTGACTATGTTAAGAACATGATCACCGGTGCGGCGCAGATGGACGGTGCAATTCTGGTTGTTGCGGCGACTGATGGCCCTATGCCACAGACGCGTGAGCACATCCTGTTATCACGTCAGGTAGGCGTACCTTACATCATCGTGTTCATGAACAAGTGTGACATGGTAGATGACGAAGAGCTGTTAGAGCTGGTAGAAATGGAAGTGCGTGAGCTTCTTTCAGACTACGACTTCCCGGGTGACGATTTACCGGTAATCCGTGGTTCAGCGCTGAAAGGTCTGGAAGGCGATGCCGAGTGGGAAAAGAAAATTCTGGAGCTGGGCGAAGCGTTAGATACGTATATCCCTGAGCCGGTCCGTGCGATTGACAAGCCATTCATCATGCCAATTGAAGACGTATTCTCAATTGCTGGCCGTGGTACTGTAGTAACAGGCCGTGTTGAGCAAGGTATCGTTAAAGTAGGCGAGACTGTAGAAATCGTTGGTATTAAAGACACAGTAGCGACTACCTGTACTGGTGTAGAAATGTTCCGTAAGCTGTTAGACGAAGGTCGTGCGGGCGAGAACATTGGTGCGTTGTTACGTGGTACTAAGCGTGAAGACGTAGAGCGTGGCCAGGTATTAGCTAAGCCAGGTTCAATCAAGCCGCACACTAAGTTTGAAGGCGAAGTGTACGTACTGTCAAAAGAAGAAGGTGGTCGTCATACTCCATTCTTCAAAGGCTACCGTCCACAGTTCTACTTCCGTACTACAGACGTAACTGGCGCAGTTGAATTGCCAGAAGGCGTAGAAATGGTAATGCCAGGCGACAACCTGAAGTTTGTTGTTGAGCTGATTTGCCCAATCGCGATGGACGAAGGTTTACGCTTCGCAATCCGTGAAGGCGGCCGTACTGTAGGTGCTGGTGTAGTATCTAAAATCATCGCTTAATTCGTAACCGAATAGCGGTAATGTAAAGAAGGCTCCCCTGAGGAGCCTTTTTTGTTAGCAAAATAAAATTCAAACGGCCGTTTGAATACCTTGTTTGCACCAGATGGATATGCCATATTACTAACTCATCCGTCCAGTGAGGAATTTGCTATGAGCAGCTATCAGGCCCCGATAACCGATATGACTTTTAACTTGTTTGATGTCTGGCAGTTAGACCAGTACTGGCAAACAAATGGTCAGTTAAAGGACTTAATTGAGGCCGATACGGCAAAAGCTATCCTGGAAGAGGCCGCTAAAATATGTGAGCAACAAATTGCACCGTATGCAGCTGATGCCGATCAATGCGGCGCACAGTTAAATGATGGCAAGGTAAGCCTGCCTGCTCATTACTATACTGCCTACCAAAGTTTAGTTGAGGGCGGCTGGACCAGTTTAAGTGGCGATCCGCAGTATGGCGGCATGGGTATGCCAAAAGCATTGTCGATGATGGTAGATGAAATGCTCTGCAGTGCCGACATTGCTTTTTCACTTTATCCGGGGCTAACCGCCGGTGCCTGTGTTGCTCTGCTACAGCATGCGGATGAAACCACCAGGAATATTTATCTGCCAAAACTGTATAGCGGTGAGTGGTCCGGCACTATGTGTTTAACTGAATCACATGCCGGTTCTGATCTGGGCATTATGCGCACCACCGCCAAACCTAATACTGATGGTAGTTATGCGTTAAACGGCTCCAAAATATTTATTACCGCCGGTGAGCATGAACTTACCTCCAATATTATCCATCTGGTACTGGCCAAACTACCAGATGCCCCCGCTGGCAGTCGTGGTATCTCGTTGTTTCTGGTGCCTAAGTATTTGCTGGATGGAAATGGCGAGGCCGGCGAGCGCAATGGCGTCAGTGTCGGCTCTATTGAGCATAAGATGGGTATTAATGGTTCGGCTACCTGCGTGTTAAATTTCGATGATGCCAAAGGTTACTTAATTGGTGAGCCTCATCGTGGCTTAAGTTGCATGTTTACCATGATGAATTATGAGCGGCTGTCGATGGGTAGTCAGGGC
This sequence comes from Arsukibacterium perlucidum DSM 18276, assembly GCF_000382165.1. Taxonomy (GTDB): domain Bacteria; phylum Pseudomonadota; class Gammaproteobacteria; order Enterobacterales; family Alteromonadaceae; genus Alishewanella; species Alishewanella perlucidum. The sequence continues at coordinate 6,048 of NZ_KB907738.1, forward strand.
CTGGGCGCCGCCGAGCGGGCCTATCAGAATGCACTAGCTTATGCTAAGGATCGCTTACAGGGACGGATCACCGAGCAAAACGCTAATAAGGCAGAGTCGATTATCGGCCACCCGGATGTGCAACGGATGCTGCTGAATATTAAAGCAATGAATGAAGCCGGCCGAACCTTTGCTACCTGGGTGGCAGCACTGCTGGATAAATCGAAATATGATAACTGTGTGGCGTCCGGCCAGCGCGCAAACTTACTGACACCGATCGCCAAAGCCTTTATGACTGATCAGGGTTTAGATGCATGTGTCACAGCCCAGCAAGTATTTGGCGGTCATGGCTACGTAAAAGAGTGGGGTATGGAGCAGTTGGTGCGTGATGTGCGGATTGCCCAGATATACGAAGGTACCAACGGCATTCAGGCGGCTGACTTTATGTTGCGCAAAGTAGCGGCAGATAAAGGCGCTGTGTTATTCAGCCTGCTGGACGATATTGCAGCCGAGCTTGCAGACGAACCAGAAGCTTTAGCTGCTCCGTTAACTACTTATATTACAAATTTGCGCCAACTTACTTTGCAGCTTCTTGCTCAGGAAAATACCGTGCTGGCTGGCGCGGCCTGTGATTATATGGCTCTGGTTTCTTACGTACTTTATGGTTATATGTGGTATAAAAACGTGATAGCACTTGACGTTAATAAACACAGTAAAGGTTTTATCAGTGCGAAAATGCATACTGCCAACTGGTACTTTAGCCGGATTTTGCCCAGAGTCAGCGGGATTAGTGCAGTATTAAGCTCAGACTCAGTAACACTATATACACTGGGAGCTGAAAATTTTTGACCACTTGGTTAGTTGTGGCATGAAGCCCGGAAACTAAGCAAGGCTTCTTTTAAAGGTGCGTTATGAAGTTACTAATTGGCAGCTTGCTACTTTGGACTGCACTGCCTCTGTTTGCCGCTGATGCTTTAGATAAAAGATTAAAAGCAGAGCAATGGGATAACTACGAACCCTTTACCTTACTGCCGCACAAAACTAACTATCTGATGCCATTGACTTATGTTGATGGCATCGCCAGTACGTTAAACCGTGATGGGGCGAGTGCACCCTCAGATAACCTGGAGGCTAAATTTCAGTTAAGCCTGAAAACCCCGCTCTGGAGTAAAATCTATAAAGATAATGGCTATCTGTTTTTTGCATTTACCCAGCAGGCTTATTGGCAGGCCTACAACACGGAAGTGTCATCGCCGTTTCGGGAAACCAACTACGAGCCAGAGCTTATTCTGATGCTACCGCACTACCGCAACTACGAAGAAGCAGCGAGCAGGATTATCAGTTTAAGTATCTCGCACCAGTCAAACGGCCGTGCCGGTGAACTATCACGCAGCTGGAACCGTTTAAAACTGAGCTGGGTTACCTCTATTGGCAATGTTTTTATTAATTTTGAACCCTGGTATCGCTTTAATGAGCAAAAAAAAACGTCTGTTGATGATCCGAAAGGCGACGACAACCCCGATATCACAAAATATATGGGCTGGTTTGAATTATCAGCAGCGTATAAACAGGACGATGCCACCTGGCGGTTAATGCTTCGCAATAATTTACGCAGCGACAATAAAGGCGCAGTGCGTTTTTCTTACTCTCAGCCGTTTAATCGCCATATCCGGCTTTATGCGGAGTTATTCACTGGTTATGGCGAAAGTCTGATTGATTACGATCGCTCGGTTACCCGAATTGGTATCGGTTTTGAACTAAATGATATTCTCTGAGCAGCAAAAGACAGCGCAAATTATAAACAACACTTGCGTTAGTGGCTGATTTCAGTATAATGCGCGGCCAGTCGATTTAATTCTGGCTGCAACAGTTAACAGCGCTGAACTCGCTTCAGGTTGAATTAACTGTTCGACAATGCTCCCGATTGGGGAGCAACTGGTACTTTGGTGCATAAGCATACCCAAATTGGGTTATGGCTTATGTTTATTTTTGCTCTTTTTGCTCTTTGAGGCTTTGATACATGAGTAGTCAAAGGATACGCATCCGTCTGAAAGCGTTCGATCACCGTTTGATCGATCAGTCAACTATGGAAATCGTTGACACAGCTAAGCGTACTGGCGCCCAGGTCCGTGGTCCAATTCCACTGCCAACCCGTCAGGAACGTTTCACTGTTCTGATTTCTCCTCACGTCAATAAAGATGCGCGTGACCAGTACGAAATCCGTACCCACAAGCGTTTAATCGACATCGTTGAACCAACCGAGAAAACGGTTGATGCGCTGATGCGTTTAGATCTGCCTGCTGGCGTTGACGTTCAAATTAGCCTGGGTTAATCAGACAGGTTTTTAGAGAGGTTTAGGAAATGGCTATCGGTCTAATCGGTCGTAAAGTGGGCATGACTCGCATCTTCACTGAAGATGGCGTATCGATCCCTGTAACCGTAATCGAAGCGACACCAAACCGCGTTACTGCTGTTAAAACGCAAGACGTTGAAGGCTATAGCGCGCTGCAAGTGACTGCTGGCACTGTTAAGGCTAATCGCCTGAACAAACCAGAAGCGGGTCATTTTGCGAAAGTGGGTGTTGATGCTGGTCGTGGTCTGTGGGAATTCCGCCTGCAAGACAACGAAGGCGCTGACATTCAGGTTGGCAGCGAGATTACTGTGGATATTTTCGCAGAAACGAAAAAAGTTGATGTGTCTGGCACATCAAAAGGTAAAGGTTTTGCTGGTGCTGTTAAGCGCTGGAATTTCCGTACCCAGGATGCTACTCACGGTAACTCTTTGTCACACCGTGCCCCAGGTTCTATTGGTCAAAACCAATCACCTGGTAAAGTATTCAAAGGTAAAAAAATGGCTGGTCACATGGGCGCAGAACGGGTAACCGTGCAATCGCTTGAAGTGGTTCGTGTAGACGCAGAGCGTAACATTCTGTTAGTGAAAGGCGCAGTGCCTGGTGCTATCGGTGGTGACGTGATCGTTAAACCAGCTGTTAAAAGCTAACGTCTGAGGAGATAAGTGATGGAATTAGCATTACGAGACGCTCAAGGCGCTCTTGAAGTTTCCGAAGCTACCTTTGGACGTGAGTTTAACGAAGCTCTGGTACACCAGGTAGTAGTTGCTTATGCAGCTGGTGCCCGTCAAGGTACCCGTGCACAGTTAACTCGTTCAGAAGTTCGCGGTGGCGGCAAGAAGCCATGGCGCCAGAAGGGTACAGGCCGTGCCCGTGCTGGTACAATCCGTAGCCCAATCTGGCGCGGAGGCGGTGTGACATTTGCGGCTAAGCCACAAGATCACAGCCAGAAAGTAAACCGTAAAATGTATCGCGGTGCGATCATGAGCATTCTGTCTGAATTAGTGCGTCAGGAACGGTTAATCGTGGTGGAAAACTTCGCAGTTGATACCCCGAAAACCAAAGAATTATCTGCCAAATTAAAGGCGATGGATCTGAAAGACGTATTAATTGTGACTAACGAAGTAGATGAGAACCTGTTCTTATCTGCACGTAACCTGTACAAGGTTGACGTACGTGACGTACACGGTATCGACCCGGTCAGCTTAATCGCATTCGACAAAGTGTTAATGACTGCTGCTGCAGTTAAACAACTTGAGGAGCTGTTAGCATGATCCGTGAAGAACGTTTACTGAAAGTGATTCTGGCTCCGCACGTTTCTGAAAAAGCAACTAATGCGGCAGAGAACAACAACACTATCGTTTTCAAGGTATCTACTACTTCTACTAAAGCTGATATTAAAGCTGCAGTAGAAAAACTGTTTGAAACAGAAGTAGTAGGTGTTCGCACTGTTAATGTTAAGGGTAAGACCAAGCGCACTGGTGCGCGGATGGGCAAGCGTAGCGATTGGAAAAAAGCTTACGTTACTCTTAAAGAAGGCAGCGAAATCGATTTCGTTGGCGGCGCTGAGTAAGAAGAGGAGTTAGGAAATGGCACTTGTAAAGTGTAAACCTACGTCACCAGGTCGTCGCCACGTATTAAAAGTGGTTAACCCTGACCTGTACAAAGGCAAGCCTTATGCTCCTTTGTTAGAGAAGAACGTTAAAACTGGTGGTCGTAACAACAAAGGTCGTATCACTACCCGTCATATCGGTGGTGGTCATAAGCAACATTATCGTGTTGTCGACTTCAAACGCACTAAAGACGGCATTCCGGCTAAAGTAGAACGCTTAGAATACGATCCAAATCGTACCGCTAACATCGCTTTAGTACTGTATGCAGACGGTGAGCGTCGTTACATTCTGGCCCCTAAAGGCCTGAAAGCTGGTGATTCAGTTATTTCTGGTATGGACTCGCCTATTAAAGCGGGTAACACCTTGCCACTGCGGAATATCCCGGTAGGTCAGGTTGTGCACAATATCGAAATGAAACCAGGTAAAGGCGGCCAGCTGGCTCGTTCAGCCGGTGCTTTCGTACAGATCCTGGCACGCGACGGTGAGTATGTCACTCTGCGTCTGCGTAGCGGTGAAGTACGTAAAGTATTAGCAGATTGTCGCGCGACTATCGGTGAAATCGGTAATGCCGAGCACATGTTACGTCAATACGGTAAAGCTGGTGCTATGCGCTGGCGCGGCATTCGCCCAACCGTACGTGGTGTAGTAATGAACCCGGTTGACCACCCACACGGTGGTGGTGAAGGTAAGACTTCTGGTGGTCGTCACCCTGTTACTCCATGGGGCGTACCAACTAAAGGCTACAAAACTCGTTCAAACAAGCGTACTGATAAACTTATCGTACGTCGTCGTGATAAATAATTTGTGAGGAATTGCCATGCCACGTTCTCTCAAGAAAGGTCCATTTATTGACCTTCACTTGCTGAAGAAGGTAGAGAAAGCGTTGGAAAGCGGTGACAAGAAGCCTATAAAGACTTGGAGCCGTCGTTCAATGATCATACCTGATATGATCGGTTTGACCATCGCTGTCCATAATGGTCGTCAACATGTACCGGTGTTTGTCTCGGAAGAGATGGTTGGTCACAAGTTAGGTGAATTTGCACCTACTCGTACTTACCGTGGTCATGCAGCCGACAAAAAGGCCAAGAAGCGCTAAGGGGTAAATGATGCAAGCATTAGCTAAACACAAATTTGCCCGTTCTTCTGCACAAAAAACCCGTCTGGTCGCTGACCAGGTGCGTGGATTGTCAGTTGATAAGGCGCTGAACGTACTGACTTACAGCCCTAAGAAAGCTGCTGAGTTAGTTAAAAAGGTTCTTTTATCAGCCATTGCCAACGCTGAGCACAACGAAGGTGCGGATATTGATACGTTGAAAGTGAAGACCATCTTCATCGATGAAGGTCCTTCTATGAAACGGATTAAGCCACGCGCTAAAGGTCGTGCTGACCGTATTGTTAAGCGCACCAGCCACATCACTGTGGTTGTAGCTGATAACTAGGAGATAGAAATGGGACAGAAAGTACATCCTAATGGTATTCGCCTAGGTATCACTAAGCCATGGAGCTCAACCTGGTTCGCGAATACTAAAGATTTCCCGGATTTCTTAAACGGTGACTACAAAGTTCGTCAGTACCTGACGAAGCAATTGAAAGCCGCTTCAGTTAGCCGGATTGATATTGAGCGCCCTGCGAAAAGTATCCGTGTGACTATTCACACTGCTCGTCCAGGCGTAATTATCGGTAAGAAAGGTGAAGACGTTGAGAAGATCCGCAAGCAAGTTGCCGCTATTGCCGGCGTACCTGCGCAGATCAATATCTCTGAAATCCGCAAGCCTGAATTAGATGCCAAGTTAGTCGCTGATTCAATCAGCAGCCAGTTAGAGCGTCGTGTTATGTTCCGTCGTGCGATGAAGCGCGCAGTACAAAACGCAATGCGGATTGGCGCTAAAGGTATCAAGGTGCAGGTAAGTGGCCGTTTAGGCGGCGCTGAGATTGCCCGTGATGAATGGTATCGTGAAGGTCGTGTGCCATTGCACACCCTGCGCGCTGACATTGATTACAACACCTCAGAAGCTTTAACTACTTACGGTATCATTGGTGTTAAGGTGTGGATTTTTAAAGGCGAGATCTTAGGAGCTCTGCCATTAAGCAGCAACACCAACAACGCTAACAATAACAACCAGCCTAAAGCGCCGAAAAAACCGGCACGTAAGGCTAAGTAGGGGTATTGAGCGATGTTGCAACCAAAACGTACAAAATTTCGTAAAGTGCACAAAGGTCGTAACCGTGGTTTAGCCCAGGTAGGCGATAAAGTATCTTTCGGTACTTATGCACTGAAATCATTAGAACGTGGTCAAATGACTTCACGTCAAATCGAATCTGCACGTCGTGCTATGACGCGGGCTGTTAAGCGTGTTGGTAAAATCTGGATCCGTGTGTTCCCAGACAAGCCAATTACTGCTAAGCCGCTTGAAGTGCGGATGGGTAGTGGTAAAGGTTCTGTTGAGTACTGGGTATGTCAGATTAAACCTGGCAAAGTTCTGTACGAAATGGACGGTGTGTCTGAAGAGTTAGCGCGTCATGCATTTACGCTTGCTGCTGCTAAGCTTCCATTTAAGACAACCTTTGTAACGCGGACGGTAATGTGATGAAAGCCAGCGAATTAAAATCGAAAAGTGTAGAAGAGTTAAACGCTGAATTATTAGGTCTGTTACGTGAGCAATTCAATATGCGCATGCAAGCAGCTACTGGTCAGTTAGCTCAGACACATTTATTGAAGCAGGTGCGTCGTGATATCGCGCGCGTTAAGACTATCTTAACCGAGAAGGCAGGTGCGTAATGACTGAAGCGAATATCCGTACGCTGCAAGGTAAAGTGATCAGTAACAAGATGGACAAGTCTATCACCGTTGCTATCGAACGTTCTGTGAAGCACCCTATTTATGGGAAATTCATCAAACGTACAACCAAACTGCACGTACATGACGAAACCAATCAGTGTAATGAAGGCGATGTTGTCACAATTCGTGAATGTCGTCCTCTGTCCAAGACTAAGTCCTGGACTCTGGTAGCGGTAGTTGAATCAGCGTCTTAATTTTTAAGACACTGAGAGAAACGGCCTTCCGGGGCCGTTTTTTATTTTTAAACTATCCATTTAGTAAAAGTGCTGTTATAATCACGCGCCCCTCTATCTGGGGGGGTATTTATTATCGTAAGCAGCGTAGTCCGAGAGGGCTATATAGTAGAATAGCGGAGCACTAAGATGATCCAGATGCAATCTATGCTGGAAGTCGCAGACAACAGCGGCGCGCGCAGCGTAATGTGTATTAAGGTCTTAGGTGGTTCGCATCGCCGTTATGCCGCAATTGGTGACGTCATTAAAATTACTGTTAAGGAAGCAATTCCGCGCGGTAAGGTTAAAAAAGGTGACGTTCTGAATGCAGTGGTGGTGCGTACACGCAAAGGCGTACGTCGTCAGGACGGGTCATTAATCCGTTTTGATCGCAATGCAGCAGTGTTGTTGAACACTAAGCTGGAACCGATCGGCACACGTATTTTCGGACCTGTAACACGTGAACTTCGTGGCGATAAGTTTATGAAGATCGTGTCACTGGCACCAGAAGTACTGTAAGGAGTCACAATGGCTAGTAAAATCCGTCGTGATGATGAGGTGGTTGTTCTTACTGGTAAGGACAAGGGCAAACGCGGCAAAGTAACGAAAGTTCTGCTTTCTGAAAACCGTGTTTATATCTCAGGCGTTAACCTGGTAAAAAAGCATCAGAAACCTGTTCCTGCGCTTAATACCCCGGGTGGTATCGTTGAGAAAGAAGCCTCTATTCATGTTTCAAATGTAGCGATTTTTAACCCTAAAACGGGTAAAGCTGATCGCGTAGGTTTCCGTTTTGAAGATGGCAAGAAAGTTCGCTTCTTCAAATCGAATAATGAAGTAATCTAATTGCTATTGGAGTAATACGATGGCGAAACTGCATGAAATTTATAAAGACACCGTAGTCCCAGAACTGTTTAAACAGTTTGGCTACACCAGCGTCATGCAAGTCCCTCGGATTGTTAAAATCACGCTCAATATGGGTGTGGGTGAAGCGGTTGCAGATAAAAAGATCCTGGATAACGCAGTAGCGGATTTAACCGCTATTGCTGGCCAAAAGCCACTTATCACTAAGGCTCGTAAATCTGTAGCTGGTTTCAAAATCCGTGAAGGCTACCCTATTGGCGCAAAAGTGACCCTGCGCGGCGAGCGTATGTGGGATTTTTTAGAGCGTTTAGTCTCTATTGCTATCCCACGTATTCGTGACTTCCGCGGTGTAAACCCGAAGTCATTTGATGGCCGTGGTAACTACAGCATGGGTGTACGTGAGCAAATCATTTTCCCAGAAGTCGATTACGATAAAGTAGACGCAGTACGTGGTTTAGATATCACTATTACAACTACCGCCCGTAGCGATGACGAAGGACGTGCTTTACTTGCCGCGTTTAACTTCCCGTTCAAGAAATAAGGTGTAGGGTCATGGCAAAACAATCAATGAAAGCTCGCGAAGTAAAGCGTGCACAACTGGTAGCCAAATTCGCTGCAAAGCGTCATGAGCTGAAAGACCTGATTGCGAATCCAGCGACTTCTGATGAAGACCGTTGGGCAGCAGTTCTGAAGCTACAGACGTTGCCGCGTGATTCCAGCCCTTCACGTCAACGGAATCGTTGTCGTGTAACAGGTCGTCCACATGGTTATCTGCGTAAGTTCGGAATGAGCCGTATCAAGGTTCGTGAAGCAGCTATGCGCGGTGAAATTCCTGGCCTTCGTAAGGCTAGCTGGTAAGAATCACGGGAGTAACGAGCTATGAGCATGCAAGATCCAGTAGCGGATATGTTTACTCGCATCCGCAACGGCCAAGCTGCCAATAAAGTTGCGGTTAAAATGCCATCTTCAAAGTTGAAGGTGTCAATCGCGAAAGTATTAAAAGACGAAGGTTACATCGGCGATTTCGCTGTGTCTGGTGATGTTAAGCCAGAGCTGGAAGTTACGTTAAAGTATTTCCAGGGCAAATCAGTTATTGAGACTATCGATCGTGTTAGTCGTCCAAGTCTGCGAATCTATAAGAAGAGCGGCGAGTTACCTAAGGTAATGGGCGGTTTAGGTGTGGCCATTGTGTCAACATCTAAAGGACTAATGACTGACCGCGCAGCGCGCAAGGTTGGTATCGGTGGCGAAATCATCGGCTACGTAGCGTAACGGAGGTAGTAATCTATGTCTCGTGTTGCTAAGGCCCCAGTCACTATCCCAACCGGCGTTACTTTAACGCAAAACGGTCAGGTTGTGACGCTGAAGGGCAAAAACGGCGAGTTAACGGTTAACGTTAACCCTGCGGTTGAGATCGTTGTCGAAGGTAACGTATTACGTACCAATCCTCGTGACGGTTTCGAAAATGCAAACGCACAAGCGGGTACTGCCCGTGCATTGATCAATAACCTGGTAACAGGTGTTAGTGAAGGTTTCGCTCAGAAACTGGAACTTGTTGGTGTTGGTTACCGTGCAAAAGCAGAAGGTAAGGTATTAAACCTGAGCCTGGGCTTTTCTCACCCGGTGGTTTTCGAGATCCCTAACGGTATCACTATCGAAACCCCTACCCAGACAGAAGTCTTGGTAAAAGGTGCTGACAAACAATTAGTTGGTCAAGTTGCTGCAAACATCCGGGCATACCGTAAACCAGAGCCTTATAAAGGCAAAGGTGTTCGTTATGCGAATGAAAACGTGCGTCGTAAAGAAGCGAAGAAAAAGTAGGGTAAGACGATGGATAAGAAACTTGCTCGTCTGCGCCGTGCCAAACGCACTCGCAGAAACATTATCGAACAAGGTGCGAATCGCCTGGTTGTACACCGTACACCACGTCACATCTACGCCCAGCTTATCGCACCAAATGCTGAAGTGATCGTTGCTGCTTCTACTGCAGAAGCAACTATTCGTGAATCATTGAAGTACACAGGTAACGTAGATGCTGCAAAGGCTGTAGGTAAAGCGATTGCCGAACGCGCAGTAGCCAAAGGCGTTACTGCTTGTGCTTTTGACCGCAGTGGCTTCCAGTATCATGGTCGCGTACAGGCGTTAGCAGACGCCGCACGTGAAGCCGGTCTTCAGTTCTAGGAGTAGCTCATGGCTAACGAAGAAGCTAAACAACAATCTGATTTACAAGAGAAGCTTGTTGCAGTTAACCGCGTGTCAAAAGTAGTTAAAGGTGGTCGTATATTCTCCTTTACTGCGTTGACTGTAGTCGGTGACGGCAACGGCCGCGTTGGTTTCGGTTATGGTAAAGCACGTGAAGTTCCAGCTGCTATTCAAAAAGCAATGGAAAAAGCACGTCGCAACATGACCCAGGTTGAGTTAAATGGTCACACTTTACACCACCCAACTCGTGGTGTGCATTCAGGCTCTAATGTATTTATGAAGCCTGCATCAGAAGGTACTGGTTTGATCGCTGGCGGTGCAATGCGCGCCGTATTGGAAGTAGCGGGCATCCAGAACATTCTGTCTAAGTGTTACGGCTCAACTAACCCAATTAACGTAGTTCGCGCTACCATCAATGCCCTGGCTTCAGTGAAGTCACCGGCACAAGTGGCAGCTAAACGCGGTTTACGCGTTGATGACATTTTGGGGTAATTTGCCATGGCGAAGAAGACAATTAAAGTAACCCAGACTAAATCGAGCATCGGTCGTTTACCGAAGCATCGTGCAACGTTAACGGGTTTAGGTTTGCGCCGTATTAATCATACTGTTGAAGTTGAAGATACACCTTCAGTTCGCGGCATGATTAACGCTGTGTATTACATGGTTAAAGTGGAGGAGTAAAAGATGCTTTTAAATACACTTTCTCCCGCACCAGGTGCAAAGAAAGATAAAAAACGCGTAGGCCGTGGTATCGGTTCTGGCTTAGGTAAAACTGCAGGTCGTGGTCACAAAGGTCTGAAATCACGTTCAGGCGGTAAAGTGCGTCCTGGTTTCGAAGGCGGTCAAATGCCATTGAAACAACGTTTACCTAAGTTTGGTTTCACTTCACAGAAATCTTTGGTTTCTGCTGAAGTTCGGTTACACGAGCTGGCTGCAGTTAATGGTGACGTAGTCGATTTAGCAACCTTAATGGAAGCTAACATCATTTCTCGCACTGTTAAGTTCGCTAAAGTTGTGCTGTCTGGCGAGCTTACTCGTCCGGTAACTGTAAAAGGTTTAGGCGTAACTAAAGGCGCGCGCGCAGCCATCGAAGCCGCCGGCGGTAAAGTCGAAGAATAATAAGGATAGTACGCTATGGCTAAACCAGGTTCGGACTCAAGAGGTGCAAAAGGCGGATTCAGCGAGCTGAAATCCCGTCTGTTATTTGTACTTTTGGCCATAATCGTTTTTCGGTTAGGCTCCTTTGTGCCAATTCCTGGAATTGACGCCAACGTGCTGGCTCAGTTATTCGAGCAACAAAAAGGCACCATCGTTGAAATGTTTAATATGTTCAGCGGTGGTGCTCTTGAACGGGCTTCTGTATTTGCGTTGGGTATTATGCCCTATATTTCTGCTTCTATTATTGTTCAGCTGCTAACCGTGATGCACCCGCATCTGGCCGAGTTGAAGAAAGAAGGCGAAGCAGGCAAGCGTAAGATAAACCAATACACCCGTTACGGTACTTTAGCTTTAGCAATACTGCAGTCTATTGGTATAGCCACTGGCTTACCAAATATGATGCCGGGGTTAGTACTTAACCCGGGCTTTGCATTTTACTTTACCGCGATCATTAGTTTGGTTACCGGCACCATGTTTTTAATGTGGTTAGGTGAGCAAATTACCGAACGTGGTATAGGTAATGGTATTTCATTGCTTATTTTTACCGGTATTGTTGCTGGCTTCCCGTCTGCCATTGGCCAGACGATTGAGATGGCACGTCAGGGCGATTTGCACTTTTTACTATTAGTTGCTATTGGCGTAATTGTTATTGCGATTACCTGGTTTGTGGTGTTCGTTGAACGCGGCCAGCGTCGTATTGTGGTTAACTATGCTAAGCGTCAGCAGGGCCGTCAGGTTTTTGCCGCGCAAAGTAGCCATTTACCGTTAAAGGTAAATATGGCCGGGGTTATACCGCCAATTTTCGCTTCCAGCATTATTCTGTTTCCAGGCACTATTGCCAGTTGGTTTGGTACAGGCGAAGGTATGGTTGCTAACTTCCTCCAGGAAGTGTCGCTAGCTTTATCTCCGGGACAACCGCTGTATATGATGTTATACTCGGCGGCTATCATTTTCTTCTGTTTCTTTTATACCGCGTTGGTGTTTAATCCGCGCGATACAGCAGACAACCTGAAGAAATCCGGTGCTTTTATCCCTGGGATCCGTCCTGGTGAGCAGACATCAAAATACATTGATAAAGTGATGACCCGGTTAACCTTAGCAGGTGCTTTGTATATTACTTTTATCTGTTTGGTTCCCGAGTTCATGATGGTTGCATGGAATGTGCAATTCTACTTCGGCGGTACATCTTTACTGATTATCGTAGTCGTTATTATGGACTTTATGGCACAGGTACAGACCCATCTGATGTCGCATCAGTATGATTCTGTGCTTAAAAAGGCAAATCTTAAAGGCTATAGCCGTTAAGATATATTTGCGGAGTTAAGTTATGAAAGTACGAGCTTCCGTTAAGAAGATCTGCCGTAACTGTAAAGTTATCAAGCGCAACAATGTTGTGCGGGTAATTTGCAGTGAACCTAAGCACAAACAGCGCCAGGGTTAAGGTAGAAAGCAGTTTATCGGGCTGGACATTGAGTTCGGCCCGTTAATTGTTTGCAATATGAGCGCCATTTGAGTATCCTTACGGGCTTTTCAAATTGGCACCTTTTAATTTTTTATAGGAGAACGTTAGTGGCCCGTATCGCTGGCATTAACATCCCCGATAATAAACATGCAGTTATCTCTTTAACTTATGTTTATGGTATCGGTAAAACCCGCGCTAAATCAATTTTAGCTGCTGTGGGTATCGAAGAAAGTATGAAAATTGCTGCATTATCAGATGCGCAGTTAGATACGCTTCGTGACGAAGTTGCTAAGTACACCGTTGAAGGTGACTTACGCCGTGAAGTGACATTAAACATTAAACGTTTAATGGATCTTGGTTGTTACCGTGGCTTACGCCACCGTCGTAGTCTGCCAGTTCGTGGTCAGAGAACTAAGACCAATGCGCGCACCCGTAAAGGTCCACGCAAAGCGATTAAGAAATAGGACGGGGTAATAACATGGCAAAAGCACCAGTTCGTACTCGTAAACGGGTAAAAAAGCAAGTTTCTGATGGTATGGCTCATATCCATGCCTCTTTCAACAATACCATCGTTACGATCACCGATCGTCAGGGTAACGCTCTTTGCTGGGCAACTTCTGGCGGTTCAGGTTTCCGTGGCTCACGTAAGTCAACGCCGTTCGCTGCTCAGGTAGCTGCAGAACGTGCCGGTACTGCTGCGTTAGAATATGGTCTTAAGAACCTTGAAGTGTTTGTAAATGGTCCTGGCCCAGGCCGCGAATCAGCGATTCGTGCACTGAACGCCGCTGGATACCGCATTACAAATATCACCGACGTGACGCCTATCCCGCATAACGGATGCCGTCCCCCTAAAAAACGTCGCGTGTAATTACAGCGCTTCACGGATTATTGGAGAAAGAAGATGGCAAGATATTTGGGTCCTAAGCTCAAACTTAGTCGTCGCGAAGGTACAGACCTGTTCCTGAAAAGCGGCGTAAGAGCAATTGATTCAAAGTGTAACTTAACAACTGCTCCTGGTCAGCACGGCGCACGTCGCGGTCGCTTATCAGACTATGGTTTACAGTTACGCGAGAAGCAAAAAGTGCGTCGTATGTACGGCGTGTTAGAGAAGCAGTTCCGTAATTACTACAAAGAAGCTGCTCGTTTGAAAGGCAATACCGGTGAAAACCTGTTAGCGTTGTTAGAGTCTCGTCTGGACAACGTGGTTTACCGTATGGGTCTGGCCAGTACTCGTGCTGAAGCACGCCAACTGGTAAGTCACAAAGCTATTTTATTAAATGGCAAAGTGCTTAACATCCCATCGTACACTGTATTACCTGAACAAGTGATCTCTGTGCGCGAGAAAGCCAAGAAGCAAGCACGTATTAGTGCAGCTCTTGAAGTAGCAGCGCAACGTGAGAAGCCAACTTGGATAGAAGTTGACAACACGAAGCTGGAAGGCGTTTTCAAACGTCTGCCTGAGCGTTCTGACTTGTCTGCGGACATCAACGAACAGTTAATCGTCGAGCTTTACTCTAAGTAAAGCTAATTGTTAAGAGAGGATATATGCAGGGTTCTGTCACCGAATTCCTTAAGCCGAGATTAGTTGGTATCGAAAGGATCAACCCAACTCGTGCCAAAGTTACTTTGGAACCACTTGAGCGCGGTTTCGGGCATACCTTGGGCAACGCGTTACGTCGTATTCTGTTATCGTCAATGCCAGGTTGTGCAGTGACTGAAGTAGAAATCGACGGCGTTCTCCATGAGTACAGTGCTAAAGAGGGCGTACAGGAAGATATTATCGATATCTTACTGAACCTCAAAGGCCTTGCCGTTCGCCTGGAAGACAAAGATGAAGTCACGCTGACTTTAACGAAGAAAGGTGCCGGCCCTGTAACTGCTGGAGATATCCAGCGTGGCGACGGTGTGGTTATTACCAACCCAGAGCACGTTATTTGTAATCTGACGGGTGAAACTGAGTTCAGTATGCGCCTGAAGATTGAGCGTGGTCGCGGTTATGTTCCTGCATCAGCTCGTTTGTCCTCTGATGATGACGAACGTCCAATAGGTCGTCTGTTACTAGACGCGTCGTTCAGTCCGGTTGAGCGTATTGCTTACACCGTTGAGTCGGCTCGGGTAGAACAGCGTACTGACCTGGATAAGCTGATCATCGATATGGAGACCAATGGCACTGTTGAGCCTGAGGAAGCCATTCGTCGTGCAGCAACAATTATGGCTGAACAGCTGGAATTCTTTGTTGAATTGCGCGATAAGAGTGAGCCGGAAAAACGTGAAGAGAAGCCGGAGTTTGATCCGATTCTGTTACGTCCAGTTGATGATTTAGAGTTAACAGTTCGTTCTGCTAACTGCTTGAAGGCAGAGCAGATTCAGTATATCGGTGATCTGGTACAACGTACCGAGGTTGAGTTGCTGAAAACGCCTAATCTTGGTAAGAAGTCACTTACCGAAATCAAAGACGTGTTGGCGTCGCGCGGTTTATCTCTGGGCATGCGCCTGGAAAACTGGCCGCCAGCTAGTTTGGTAAATAAAGACTAACCAGACACCAGTTCCTGGTTTAGTGAGAAGGAATAGATCATGCGCCATCGCAAGAGTGGTCGTCAATTAAATCGGAATAGCAGCCACCGTACTGCAATGTTCCGCAACATGGCAAGCTCGTTGGTGAAGCACGAAATCATCAAAACGACTTTGCCAAAAGCTAAAGAGTTACGTCGTGTGATCGAACCATTGATCACCCTGGCCAAAAACGACAGCGTTGCAAACCGCCGTTTAGCTTTTGCCCGTACTCGTGATAAAGAAGTTGTTGGTTTGTTGTTCAATGTTTTAGGTCCGCGTTACAACGCGCGTCCAGGTGGTTACACTCGTATTTTGAAGTGTGGCTTCCGTACTGGCGACAACGCACCAATGTGCTATATCGAGTTAGTTGATCGTCCGGAAGTGGACGCTCTGCCAGTTGAAGAAACTGCTGCTGAGTAAGCTAATCTCAAAGTAAAAACCGGGCTCTTGCCCGGTTTTTTTATGCCTGTTTGTTTTTCCGCTGAAATCTGTCTAAGCTAGAATATTCTGGATTATGAAGGTGTGCTATGCAGCCAATTCGTGCCTTGTTTATTGCTGGTGTTTTAATTTTCCTTTCACTGTTTTCAGTTGAGGCTTTAGCTTGTACTGCTAGTCAATCTGGAAAATGTTATCCGCTTCAGCCACTACTGACCAATAGTGCTGCAGATTATCCAATGGTTGTTAAGGTCCTTACAGATCCAGAGCGATTTAAAGTACAGTTCCTCTATACTCAGATTGATCGTCAGCCAAACAGCAAAGTAGGGTTTACGCATTATCAGTATGCGCTGAAAGAACAGCGCTATTTTTATCCGGCAAGTACCGTTAAGTTACCGATAGCACTATTGGCACTTCAATGGTTAGAACAACAAAAACAGCCGGGTTTAACCAAAGATACTGTCATGCTCAGCGGCAGTAGCCGCCAGGCACAAACAACGGCTCAGGCAGATGACAGTGCTGAAAACAAACTACCCAGTATCGGTCACTATATTAAAAAAATTCTGCTGGTGAGTGATAACGATGCTTATAACCGGTTATATGAGCTATTAGGTCAGGATTATATTAATGAGCAATTGGAACATAAAGACTTAACTAATACTGTCATTAACCATCGTTTAAGTATGCCTTTAGCAGAAGTGGAACAACGGCACTACAACCCAGTGCGGTTTGTAGACGCTGACAATCGGCTGGTATTATCGCTACCTGCCCGTAGCAGCGAAAAGCGCTATGCTAATCAGCCATCAGCGTTGTTAGGTAAAGCACACATTGCGAATGGTAAGCTGGTGCCTGAGCCTATGGACTTTAGCGAAAAAAACCGTTTTTCTCTGGTCGATTTTAACGGCGTGCTAAAAAGGATCTTTTTCCCTGAAGCATTCAGCGCAGAGCAACAGTTTAATATTAGTGAGCAAAACAGGGAATTTATTATGCGGTATATGGGGCAGGCACCGTCTATAAGTCGTTTCCCGTCTTATGATGCAAACGAATACCCTGATAATTATGCCAAATTTTTGTTAGTTGGCGGTGATGCTGAAACAATACCGGGCAACCTTAAAATTTTCAACAAAACCGGTTGGGCTTATGGTCATGCTATTGATGGTGCCTACATTGTTGATATCGAGCGCAATGTTGAGTTTTTGCTGGTCGCAGTTATTTACGCCAATGAAAATGATACCTTAAATGACGATAACTATCAGCTTAACGAAGTCGCCAAGCCTTTCATGAGGCAATTGGGGCAATTGATCTACCAACATGAGTTACAGCGGCAGCGTTCAATAGAACCTGATCTGAGTTACATCAAAAATAACGGCGATTAATCGAGTGTTTTTTCAACGTTTTGCAGCTTATTACGGCTTATTGCACAAAAAACACCCGGTCAGTCATCTTTCTGTCAAAAAGATCTTGATCCTGTTTGCCGGATCTCTATAATGCGCATCCACAGACGGGGCAGTGGCAACGCAGCAAACGACTGAGAAAGACTTCTGAGAATGGCGCAAGCGGTTCTCGCTTCACTCTCCCAAGGGACGAGTTTGAAGCACGCTCTTTAACAATTAGCAATCAATTATCTGTGTGGGCACTTATGATGATGTTCGTGTAAA
>NZ_KB907739.1 GCF_000382165.1 Arsukibacterium perlucidum DSM 18276
ATAAGCCTGTTACTGCTGCTGAGCAATTTGGCCTCATTAGTCTTGATATTGCTAGGTGTAGGGCTGACCATAGCCAATCAACAACGCCGATTCCAGGCAAACAGTTATCGTGATAGACGAGTCTTGTCGTTTCACTCGCTTGGGTTAAGAGCGATGGCCAAACAGGTGATGTTTACAACAGCACAGTGGCGCAACACCTTGTGCCACTGTAAACACTTGCTTAATACGACGAGTTACAACATTGAATGCGGGGACTAAATTCGTGGGGATCCCTCAGGCTTTGACCCCACTTGGCTTGATGCTGACCAACAAAATAGTGCTTTTTATGCTAATTTAGCGCCAGGTGAATACAAACTCTGGCTCAAGGCATCTAATAACCATGGGGTGTTCAGTGAACCGCAACATGTTGTCAGCCTGCTAGTTATGCCTCATTGGTGGCAAAAGCGCTGGGTGCAGTTGTTGGCCAGCATAATGCTGTTTGTGTTGTTGTATGTTGGACATGTTTATCGGCTTAAACATATTCGGCAGGTTAACCGCTTACTTCAGGTGGCAATAAATGACAAAGCGAAGAGCCAGCTGCTACTGGAAACTGCAGTAAATGAACGAACCGTTGAGTTGCAAGCAAGTTCTATGGCGCTGTCATTACGCAGCAGTCAACTGGAGCAGAGCCTTGAACAGCTGGCGCTGAAAAATAAAGAGTTGACCCGGCTGGATAAACTGAAAGACCAATTTATTGCTACGGTCAGCCATGAGTTACGAACGCCGTTAACGGCTATTCGCGGTGCGGTAGGCTTATTAGCGCAAGGTGTGCTGGCCAAAAAACCTGAAGTTCAACAAAAAATGCTTGATACCGCATTGAAAAATGCAGAACGCTTATCGCAGCTGATTAACGATTTACTCGACTTACAGAAGTTTGCTGCTGGTAAATTTACGTTATCGTGCACGGAGCTCGATTTGCAGCAGCTCGCGCAGGATGCTCTGCAGGAGATGGCCAGTTATGCGGCAAAATTTAATGTACAACTGCATTATCAAACCCAAGATGGCCATTTTATGGTTAATGCCGATGCCATGCGAATAAGGCAGGTACTCGATAACCTAATTTCAAACGCTGTGAAATTTTCGCACCCTGCGGGCGAAGTCAATTTAACATTGACCATTGATAATGATTGGGTGACCTTAGCTGTAATTGATCAGGGTAGTGGCATAGCGGCGGCTTTTCAGCCCCATATTTTCGGTAACTTTAGCCAGGCAGATGCGTCTGATAGCCGCAGCAAAGATGGCTCTGGTCTGGGGCTGGCTATCTGCAAAAATATTATTGATAGCCATCAGGGAAAAATCGGTTTTAGCAGTATTGAAGGGCAGGGTAGCCGCTTTTGGTTTAGTTTAGCACGTAGCAATACATAGCCAGAAAATGCAGTATGTTGCCGCTTAATACAGATAAATGCCAGATAACATAAATAAAGAAAAAAATGAAAAATCTTTCCAAAGTGCAACTTAAACAACAGGCAGCGGTAATGGCGGCGGTAACAGTGCTGGAGCAGCAGGCGCTGACAGAATTGCCGGGTACGCTGCAGTGCTGGTTTAGCCTGGAGTATGAAGCTTTTCCAGGCTCGTTGCTGGTGCGGCTGCAGTTTGCTGATGAGGCGATGCTTGAGGCTGCGCAGCCGCAGCTGTTAACCTGGCAAAAGCGGCTTAGCGGTTTAATGCTGAAAAAGGGTTTCGTGCTCAAAGATATGCGCAAACATCTGGTGTTTACCCTTAATACTCCTGACGAATAGCCAGCCCTGATGAATAGCCAGCCCTGAACAATAGCCCGCTCTGACAATTAAGCACTGATACGGATAATTACAAAGATGAAATATTATGTAGGCGCTTATGCTGCATCACCCAACCACAGTGACTGGAAGCCTGAGCTTGAAACGGCGTTTTATAACGAATTAAAAGCCCTGCCCAATATCAAAGGCCTGGAGCATCCGTTTTTAGGCAGCTTGCATCAACATGACGATAGCTGGTTTTTAGCCAATATCGATGCCTCGTGGGATTATGTGTTTACCTGCATTCCCGGCATTATGAATGCGCTGGGCCAGAACCCGCTATTTGGCATCGCCTCAGATGACGAAGCCGGCCGCGCGGCCGCACTGGATTTTATGCAAAAGGCTTGTGCAGCCATTAGCAAACTGAACGCTTATCTGGGCCGGCAGGCGGTTACCGCCATTCAAATTCAAACCGCACCGGCGCGGCATAACGCGGCTGCTTCAAAAGAAGCGCTAGCGACATCGCTTAACACCATGCTGAGCTGGGACTGGCAGGGTGCAAAGATTGTCATCGAACACTGCGATGCCTATGTTGCCAGCCATACACCGTCAAAAGGCTTTTTGGCATTAAGTGATGAGCTGGAAGTATTGCAAGAGTTAAACGCAGATTTACCTAAAGCACAGCAACTGGGTATGGTCATTAACTGGGGCCGTTCGGTGTTTGAAACCCGCACTGTTGGCGGGGCAGTGGAGCATATTCAGGCGGCACAGCAGGCCGGGCTGTTAAGCGGGGTGATGTTCTCCGGTGTGTCAGACCAGGCCAGTGAATACGGCGCCTGGCGCGATAGCCACCAGCCACCGTGTAGCAGCGAAACCGTAAAGCACGGCGAGCCGGGCAGCTGGATGACCGAGCAGGCGATGCATGATTGCCTGGCAGCCTGTGATAACCCGGCAGCGTTAAAAGTACTGGGCGCTAAAATTGGCATCCGGCCGCTTAATGCGATTATTGAGCAGCGCATCGGCACAATTCGCGATACGCTGGCGATATTGGATCGTTATTTCAAAAATGCTTAGAAATGCTGGTGCAGAGGTCAAACAGGTTTACCCACGCCGACACGCCGTAAACCCATCCATGGGGACTCGTTTCCGCCCGTCCAGGGCTTCAACGGTCGGCTTAGGGTAAGCCTGTTCGACCTTTTCTAGGTTCGGTTTTACTTCTTACTCGCTTGGCGTACGGTACTTCTCAAACCAGGCCAGCATATATTCTACTTTCTCAATCATCCGGCTTGGGGTATTGGAAATACCGTGTGGCGAGCCCGGGATCCGCACCAGTGCGGTATCTACCCGGAGGATTTGCAACGCCTGATAAAATTGCTCTGACTCTGAAATCGGTGTGCGGCGGTCCTGCTCGCCGGTGATCAGAATAGTCGGGGTTTGCACATTACCTACCAGGCTCAGTGGCGAGCGCTGCCAGTAATGGTCAACATGCTCCCAGGGTACCCCCGGAAACTGATGAAAGGTCTGGTACAGATAGCTGTCGCCGGTAAGTACCTTACTTAACCAGTTAATTACCGGTTTTACCACGGCCGCTGCTTTATAACGGTTGGTTAAACCAATGGCATAAGCCGCAGCAATGCCACCGGCCGAACCGCCGCCGATAAACAGGTTGTTCTCGTCAATAAAGCCCAGCTCCAGCATCGCATTGACGCCGCTGTCATGGTCGGCATAATCTTCCGGCGAGCTGTATTTATTTTGCAGTAACAAGGCGAAACGTTCACCGTACGACGAACTACCACGGTGATTATCGTAAAACACCACATAACCTTCTTTGGCATAGCGCTGCATTTCGGCGCTCCACTGTGCGCCATAAGCCAGGTGCGGACCACCATGAATTTCCAGCAGTAACGGGTATTTTTTTGATGGGTCGAAATCGGGTGGCGTCATATACCAGCCCTGAATTTCCTCGCCATCAAAAGAAGATTTGTAATTTATTTCATGTACTTGCGCCAGTTTTTTATGGCCCAGTAAATCTTCATTAAGTGCGGTTAATACTGTACTTTTGCCTTTTTGCAATACGGCTACGTCACTGGGGCGCTGGCTGGTGCCATGGGTGTAAGCAATAATGCCGTTATCTGATACTGAGTAGCTACCGCTCAAATATGGCTGCGGTTGTGACACCCCACCTAAGCTGGCTGTTAACTCAGTCAGTTTGCCTTTGCTGGTTAAGGTAGCCAGTTTGCGCTGACCACGATCATCATATTGCACCACAAAGCTTTGGTTGCTCAGCCAGTCTGCCGCCGCAATGCTGCGATCAAAGTCGGCCGCGATATCGCTGATATTATTGTTGTTAAGCGCCAGCACCTTGAGCTTGCTGTTGCTATAAGGCACCAGCGCATTGCTTTGCCATAAAAACGCCAGTTGTTTGCCATCGGGCGAAAATACCGGTGACGATTCATCACCGGCCATAGTGGTCAGCGCGGTTAGCTGATTAGTGGCTAAATCAAGCCGGTACAGGTTGCTGTCACGCGGCTGAAACTCCCATTCCGGGTCTAAGTTGGCTGAAAACAGCAGGGCTTTGCTATCCGGGCTGAAGGTGAGATCGCTGCCATAGTGAAAATCACCCGATGTCAGCTGCCGGGCACTGCCACCTGTAACGGGCAGCACAAAAATCTGCCGGAATTGCGGTTTCAGAAAACCCTGGCCATCAGCCTGGTAACGGGCCCGGTCCAATACTACTGCTGGTTCTGACCATTTGGCGCCGGCAGGCTTCTTCACCTTTTTTACCCGCTGTTTCACCTCAGCTTCGCTGGCGGCGACATTCATGGTAAAGGCCAGCAGCTTACCATCGGGCGACCAGCTCAGGTTAGCCGGGCTTTGTGGCAAACGTGATAACTGGGCTGTTTTATTTTCAGCCAGATAGTGCAGGTGAATTTGCCGGCTACCGCTGCTGTTAGCAATAAACGCCAGTTGCTTTCCATCAGCCGACCAGCGCGGCTGGCTGTAGTTAAAGTTGTCGGCAAACAACGGTAACTGCTGGCCGCTTTTCACATCCAGCAGCCACAAGCTGTTGCGGGTGCTGTCGGTCATAATATCGTTGCTGTTACGCACATAAACAATTTTGCTGCCATCGGGCGATATCTGAACATCGCTGGCATATTCCAGGGCAAAAATATCTTCAGCCTCAAAGTACTGGCTGCTGGTAACGCTGGCGCTAACCAGATTAGCACAAAACAGGGTACTACCTAACAGCAGGCTGGCTAATAGTTTAATTGCTGACGAAGTGTGTTTCACGGACATGTTCTCACTGTAAAAACCTTAACGGCTAAACTACCTGTTTAATCGTTAAGGTTCAAACTTGCCGAGACCAACCGGTGGTTTTAAGCGCTGACGCTATCAAACAGTTGTAAAAAGGTGGGTGCCTGGCGAATATGCAATGGCAGTTGCAGCCGGCGGGCAATGTCCTGCGCACTGATTACGCCTCGGATCTGGTGCGACTCGCGATCAACCACCACACAATGTTGCTCGCCGCTTGATTGCAGCGTATTAAGCACATCAGCAATGGTACAGTGCTGTAATTGCTGCCATGCCAGCGCTTTAATCTGCTCACGTGGCCGCATTAAATCAGCCACCTTAATCTCATGGCGGTCATCGCCCTGAGCTACCCGGCGCATAATGGCCTGATCAGATAGCTGGTCCAGATGAATCAGACCACTGAGTTCGCCTTGTTCATCAACAACCAGTTTCAGTTTACTGCGTTCAATTTGCATCAGTGCCAGTACATCGCTGGCAGGGGTAGCTTCGCTAATCATCTCGGGCTGGCTTTGTTTAAAGTCGGCTACCAGTTGCAGTGCTGGTGAGGTTAAACGTGCGTGATCAAAATCGTCTGGCTGAATTAAGTGATCAATAGCTTCTACTGAAAATAAAGATAATGTTTTCATGGTATTCCTCGCTGCCAGCATGCAGAGGCCGTGCTGGCTAATAAATAGTTTTGCTAAGGCAATAATGCCGGAAACGTTTTACGCTGGGGAATAGAGTGGTGGGGCACGCACCGGGTGGGCGGCTCTGTCTTGGATCAGTGATACGGAATCAGGCAAACTGCTAATAGTAAGACTAAGCAAAAATGGTGGGTTATCGCTGGCAAGCAGCAGGCTGTTGTCATTATCATCACTGTTATCTTGTTCAGTGAACAGGCTGTTCTGGCCGGTTAATGGGTTTACTGCTTGCAACTGGCTGTCAGCTAGCGGCGTTAAATGCGGCGCATGAGTATCTGCTACCTGCGGGGACGCAAGCAAACTCAGGTAAAGTATTAACAAAACTGCACTAAACCAACGCATCATCGGGCTACTTCTAAATCCGTTATCAACAGAGACTAATTAGCGCCAACCGCTGATGTTTAGCAGCCGGTTAACGTTAAATAATAATGAGCATAGCCATTACTATTCGCAAGAGTGGACGCAAAATATAATTGCAGATTGCGACCAACATCACTGTTAGTAAGCCAGAATCGATTTTATCAGAGCGTTTCAGCCTGGCTGATTAGCTGCAGCCAGGCGGCGGGCCCGCAAAAAACCAACCAGATTACTGGCTAAAAATGCCAGTTCCATCAGCACTGCTACCGGTGAGCCCACCAGGATGTTGTGAATAATCCAGATGCTGGCGCCAAGCGCCATACATAACCGGACCCGGCCCAGCCGGCTCTGGAAACTGGCATAGGTACCCAGCATGGCAGCAGCATAAGGCAGTATATTAAGCGGGCTGCTGTAGGTGCTAAGCAAAATAACGCTGGCTGCTAACATAAAAAACAGCATCCAGTGCTGACGGGGTTGCAGTGCGGCCACCAGAAAGCGAATGGCGGTTAAACCAACAAATAAAGCGGCTTCATTCTGGCCCAGCAATGCAAAATGGCTGGCATTTAGCACTGCCGAGATAAACCAGAATTTCAGCATAGCGCTGCGCTGCTGTTGCCAGAATGCAAAGATGCCACTACCAAACGCGATGGCAGCAAGCAATTGTGATCCCAAAAAAAACAGGCTAAATTCTGGCAAAATATTCCCGGTAGCTGGCCAAATAACGGTTAGTATCATACGCAATTGCCCAGCCGTTTGCCTGTTGGCAACGGCATAACTTATAACCGTAACACTGTTTATTATTGATCGATATTGCGTAATTAAAACCGCGGACAGGTGGCTGTCCTGACGTTTTCTGATAGGCTTGCGTTAATAGCACCCATTAAGGAATAAACATGAAAGCAGTAGGCTATCAACATTCACTGGCAATCAGCAACCCGGACGCGTTGCAGGATATTGAATTGCCGCAGCCGGAGGCCGCGGGCCGCGATTTGCTGGTGAAAGTAGCTGCAATATCAGTTAACCCGGTCGATACTAAAATTCGCAGCCGGGTGAAGCCGGCAGAGGGCGAATATAAAGTGCTTGGCTGGGACGCCGCCGGGGAAGTGGTTGCCTGTGGTGATGAGGTAACCATGTTTAAACCCGGTGATCAGGTTTATTATGCCGGTGCGCTTAATCGCAGCGGCTCGAATGCAGAATATCAGCTGGTAGATGAGCGGCTGGTGGCGTTGATGCCGGCTAATTTAAGCTATGAACAGGCTGCTGCCATGCCGCTAACGGCGATCACTGCCTGGGAATTATTATTTGACCGGCTGGAGTTAAACCAATCCAGTTTAAAATACCCGCGGCCAATTTTGTTAATTACCGGCGCTGCCGGCGGGGTTGGCTCGGTGCTGGTGCAACTGGCCCGTAAACTGACCAGTGTTTGTATAGTAGCTACGGCGTCACGGCCACAAAGCCAGGCCTGGGTAAAAGAGCTGGGGGCACATTATGTGGTTGATCATAGCAAGCCACTGCAACCACAACTGGCAGAGCTGGGGATTGAATCTGTTAGCCATGTTGCCAGCTTAACCCATACCGATCAGCATTATCCCGAACTGGTTACCCTGCTGGCGCCGCAGGGTAAGCTGGCGCTGATCGATGACCCGGTTGGTGGTATCGACATTATGCCGTTAAAACAGAAGAGTATTTCGTTGCATTGGGAGTTTATGTTTACCCGTTCGCTGTTCAGCACTGCAGATATGCATTTACAGCATCAGTTGCTAACTGACTTAAGCCGCTTGATAGAGCAGGGACAAATTAAAACCACCTTGCAACAAAGCCTGGGAGTTATTAATGCGGCTAATTTGCGCCAGGCTCACGCCTTGCTGGAAAGTGGTAAAGCCATCGGCAAAGTGGTACTTGCCGGTTTTTAACCGGCAAATCATCAATCTAAAAATTATCTGGGCTGGCAGCTAGCTGGCTGCAGCATCAGGCAATTTGCTGGTTGTCTTGCTCAAAGCTGTAGCTGGCTTTAAACAATACCTGCTCCAGTGCCAGTTGCAACGCAGTGTTAATTGGGTAATGTTTATTCCCCAACTGGTAATCCAGCTCATTTACCTGCTCTTTGCTCTGCATCATCAGTGGTGGCGGTGAGCTTTGCAGCATAATCAGGCTTTGCTGATATTTAGCCGGATTATCACTCTTAATGGTTTTGCAGGTAGATAACGACGTCTGGCCGGTTTTATCGCGATAACCGCTGGCACCAAACATCCGGCAAATACTGGGGCGCTGCTGATAAACACTACATTGGCCTTGTTTACCATCAAACGACAACTTCTGATAGAAAAAGCAGCCCTGAGGCTCAGTTAACTGATCGAGTTGGTCGAGTGTTTGTTCAGCCTTGCCCTGATCAAACAAGTGCAATGCCAGCGGCAACATTTCCAGCACGGTTGCCTCAATAGTCGGGGCCAGACAACACTCACCGCAGCCGCTGCGGCATTGTAAGCCCTGGCGTTGCTGATAATTGCTGAAGGTTTCCGCTATTTCGCCATACACAGCCTCAACACGACGCGATAATTCACGCAGCCGTTGCATACAGACTCCGAACGAAATACATAAAAGGTTTGCTTAATAAAGAAACGACGGATTGTCGCGCCGACATTCTACGCTGAGCCGGATCAGCTCAGCAAGAGGGTGCTGTAAATATATACTCAGCCAATCTCAACTGGCAAGCATTGGCTCAGTGTACAGGTGGATCCGGTTCTGGCCTTTTTCCCTGGCACTGGCCGCGGCGGCTGCCGCCTGTAATAAAAAGCTATCACTGTCCTGCCTGCTGTTATCAATAACCCGGATGCCAATGTTAATGCTGATAGTAAATTGCTGTTGCTGCCAGCTAAAGTTAAAGGCCTTAACCTGATCGACCAGCCGATAAGCAACAACTAACGCTTCATTGGCATTTTTACCCGGTGACAGCAGGGCAAACTGATCTTTTTCCAGCCGGGCCAACATGTCGGCAGGTGCTAAATTGCGGGCCAGTTGCTGGCCCAGCTGTTTTAATAAGCTGTCGCCGGCGTTGTGTCCCAGACGGTTATTAATATCATTAAACTGGGCCACGTCGATAAACAGCAGGCTGCTGCTATTTTTAGAGCGCTGATATAACGAACGGGTAAGTTGTTGCAACAGGTAATGGCGGTTATATAAACCGGTAATAGCATCATGGTTAGCCTGATAGCTCAGCTGCTCGTAAGCCAGCTTCTGCTTGCTGATATCAATTACCGAACCATGAATAAATGCGGGCTCAGTAGCGGAGGCAGGCACCAACCGGGCTGATAATAAGGCCCAAAACGGGCTGCGATCGGCTCGCAAGCCGCGGATTTCAGCCTGTTGCTGGCCAAATTGATGCAGCTGCGTAATAAAATCCTGACGGTCACTCGGGTTGGCATAAAACCGGGCCATGCCATTGCCACCGACGTCCTGGCGTAAGTCGCTAAGCCGCTGATAGCCCAGAATTTGCAGCAGTGCCAGGTTGGCGTCAAGTAGCTGACCTTCGGCATTGCCGACAAATAAGCCCTCTGCGGCCTGGTGAAACAGGGTTTTATATTTCGACAGTTCTTTTAGTGAGGCGTGGTCAGTGGTTTGTTCGGCATGAATATAGTCCATACTGAAGTGAATAACTGTCATACAGAGTAAAATCAGCAGCAAGGTCAGATAGTGCCATTCCAGCAACTGTTTAAAGTAGCCCAGTTGCGCCATGGTCAGAATAGCTGCACTCATTAACAGAAAAAAGCAGGCGAGGGCCAGGGAGCGGGCACTTTTCTGGCGGGCAATCGCGTAATGCAGGGTCAACAGGATATTGCTGCTAATCACCACTATGATGCTGCCCATTAATAACCAAAAGCGCCATTCGCCGCCAATTAGTAAGGGGCTGAACAGCAAGCAAAGCGTTAGCAGGTTATTAAAAATGTGCACCTTGTGCCAGAAGAATGATAACGGTTGCTCCAGCCTGGCGCGGATAAACAGGTTAAGACAGAGCAGCGCCAAACCGGCAAAAATGTAAAGTACGGCCAGGTTTATTGCCGGGTTATCAGGCCATAATAACGGGAAGGCTAAACCATTCAGGATTGCCAGTACCATAGCAAAGCAGACGAAAAATAAGCCCTGATATAATCGCTGGCGCTGGCGCAGCTGATTAAACATGATGAAACTGTGCAGCGCCAGCATCAGTAAAATAGCGGTAAGTACCCCATCAAATATCGCATTGCCTTGCTGGACCTTGATAAAAGCGCCCGGTTGCCACAGCGTAATGTCACTGGGGATAATAGCGGCGTCCATCACCCGCAGGTATAAATCGAATTCTTGCTCCGGACCAATGTTAAGCTCAGTAACATAGCCCCGGTACGGTAGCGCCCGTTCGTTAAATGGATAATCGTTACCGGTCCTGTTCAGTAGTTCAATATCTTTACTGGCCCGGTCCACCTGATAGATCTCGAGTTTGTCTACCATCGGAAAGTTGTATTCCAGTAACCAGCTGCTCGCCAGTTTGCTGGTACTGCGCAGCCGGGCCTTAAACCAGACCGGATTATTATCACTGAGCAGGATCCGTTTATCCGTCCGGACTGGCTGAAAACTATGGGTGTAAGCGGGATCGGCCAGAATATCATCAAGGGTAGTGTCGCTGGTTGTACTGAGATAGTACAAATACTGAATGCCGGTTTTAGCGGTTGCATCCGGACTAAGCCGGTTGCTTTCGGTTGGTAAAGCCAGTAGCGGGCAGCTACTGAACCATAACAGCAAAGCATATAACCAGAGTTTTACTGGTACCACTGAGGCGCTCCGTCTACTGACAAATTGTGAAGAATCAGGCAAAACTGTAGCATAGGGTGGCCGTTTCTGGCACTGGTTTAACAACAGCTTAGCTTAATTCATTACGTTTTAGCTATACAAAAATAACATTAGCCGTTACTGGCCAGATAATCACCAATTTCGGCAATAAACTCACTGCCATAGCGGCTCAGTTTGGTATTACCCACCCCGGATACCGCCAGCATGCTGCCATTATCAGTTGGCAGACGCTGACACATATCAATTAAGGTTGCGTCGCTGAACACCACAAAAGGTGGCACATCGTCGCGCTCGGCCAACTGTTTACGCAAGGTACGCAACCGACCAAATAAGGCCCGATCGTATTTCTGATTACCCAGTTTCGCCGGGACTTTCTGGTTGCTTTGCAAGCGCGGTACCGCCAGCTGCAGGCTGGTTTCGCCGCGCAGCAGTGGCCGCGCCGCCGGCAATAGCTGCAATACCGAGTTACGGGTAATGTCTTGCTGTAAATAACCGAAATGCACCAGCTGGCGCAGGACGCTGAGCCAGTAATCATGGCTGTGATCTTTGCCAAGGCCCCAGGTGCTGAGTTTATCATGCGCTTGTTCGCGGATTTTCTGGTTCAGGCTGCCGCGCAAAACTTCAATCACATGAGCCATGCCGTAACTTTGTTCAACCCGGTACACGCATGACAAAGCCTTACGTGCCAGTTCGGTGGCATCAAACTGCTGCGGCGGGTTTAAGCAAATATCACAGTTGCCACAGGGTTGCTGGCGGGCTTCACCAAAGTAATTAAGCAACACCAGGCGACGGCAGGTCTGTGCTTCGGCAAAGGCGGCCATCGCCTGAAAGCGCTGCCAGGCCACTTCGGCCCGGGCCGGATTTTCTTCGGCTTCCAGCCAGCGTTTCATCCGGGTAATATCGGCAGGATCAAACAGCATCAACGCTTCAGCGGGTACGCCATCCCGGCCGGCGCGGCCGGTTTCCTGGTAATATGCCTCTATGGTGCGCGGTAATTCAAAATGAATAACAAAGCGGATATTTGATTTATTGACCCCCATGCCAAAAGCCACTGTGGCGACGATGATCTGAATATCGTCCCGCTTAAAATCATCCTGTACCCGGCCGCGCTGCTCGCTGTCGTGGCCGGCATGGTATGCCGCGACTTTAAAACCACGTTCAGCCAGCTGGCTGCTCAGCTCATCCACTTTACGTCTGGAGCTGCAATAAATAATACCAGCGCTGCCTTCCTGTTGCTTTAAATACCCGACTACCTGCTCCAGCGGCCGGAATTTTTCCTGCACCGTATAACGGATATTGGGCCTGTCGAAGCTGCCGGTATAAATGCAGGGGTTTTGCAGGGTTAATTGCTGCACAATGTCCTGGCGGGTGGCGATGTCGGCCGTGGCAGTCAGTGCCATTACCGGTACGCTGGGGAAACGCTGCTTTAACAGCGCCAGCGCCATATAGTCGGGCCGGAAATCATGGCCCCATTGTGAAATACAGTGCGCTTCGTCGATGGCAAACAGGCTGACACCAACGTCAGTTAGCCGGTCGAGAAAAGCCGGCTGCAATAAGCGCTCAGGTGCGACATACAATAATTTAAGCTCACCGCGGCGCAGCCGGGCAAACACCTCCAGTACTGCCTCGCGGCTTAAGCTGCTGTTAACAAACTCGGCAGCGATGCCGTTAGCCTGCAAGGCATCAACCTGATCTTTCATCAGGGACATCAGTGGCGACACTACTATAGTTACCTGTGGTAAATGCAGCGCTGGTAACTGATAACATAACGATTTACCGCCGCCGGTTGGCAGCAATACAAAGCTATCGCGGCCGTTTAATGCGGCATCAATAATCTCGGCCTGACCGTCACGAAAGGCACTGTAACCAAAAGCTTGTTTAAGCGTAGCTAATAACTGTTCTGACACGCGCCGGCATTACCTTTAAAAAAACAGCGGTTATTGTATGCGTTACGCCCGCTGATTTACAGCTTTGCCGCTGCCGGATTTTTTCGCTCGCACCAGCATTGGTCAGACCAATTTAATGTCACCAGCAAACCCAGCTTAGTTTTCGAGTTTATACTCTAAATAAAGTTTGCTTTTGCCTTTGCTGTGGATCTCTGCTTTATTTACTTGTTATTGTAAAAATGCTACCGTAGCGCCACTTTTCAATATTGGTAAGACCAATTTACCTTGCCGGTTTGGATAGCAAAATAACAGTGGCATTGATAAGGACTTTATTGACTCATTATGGCTGATTTAAAAATAAAGCCGGCAAAGCTGTCTGATCAGATAGTGACGCAACTGGAGCACCTGCTACTGGAAGGCAGTTTTGCGCCT
This sequence comes from Arsukibacterium perlucidum DSM 18276, assembly GCF_000382165.1. Taxonomy (GTDB): domain Bacteria; phylum Pseudomonadota; class Gammaproteobacteria; order Enterobacterales; family Alteromonadaceae; genus Alishewanella; species Alishewanella perlucidum. The sequence continues at coordinate 13,243 of NZ_KB907739.1, forward strand.
GGCCAGAAGTTACCGTCAGAGCGCGAACTGGCAGAGCGCTTTGCAGTATCCCGGCCGTCATTACGCGAAGCCATTCAAAAGCTGGAAGCTAAAGGTTTAGTCAGCCGCCGCCAGGGCGGAGGTACCTACGTTTGCGATAATCTGGTGAAGGATTTAACTGATCCGTTATTTAGTCTGATGGCCCAGTATCCTGATTCCCAGTTTGATTTTCTGGAATTCCGCCACGCGCTGGAAGGCATTTGTGCTTATTATGCCGCATTGCGTGGTACCGAAAGCGACCACAAAAAAATCAAAAATTTATACGAAGAAATTTGCCTGAATCAGCAGTTTCAGGATGCGGAAGCAGAGGCGAAAGCGGTCAGTCAGTTTTATCTGGCGGTAGCCGAAGCATCACATAATGTGGTGTTACTGCATTTGGTCAGAAGTTTAACGCCATTAACTGAGCAGAATATCCGCTTAAATCTGGCGGCACTGCAGCAGCGGGATGGTATCGCTGATAAGTTGAATGATCACCGGCGCCGGCTGATGCAGGCGGTAATCAGTCGTCAGCCCGAACTGGCCAGGCAGGCCAGCAACGGCCATTTAGCCTTTATTGAAGAAGCTCTGCTGGAACTGGACAAAGAACGCTCGCGGATTGAGCGTTCGTTGCGTCGTTCGCAGCAAGGCTAATAACTTAAAAAATTTAAACGCTGCGGCGTGAACAACCATAGGAAACCTCGATATGTCTGAAGTCAGTAAGAATGACATCGACGCTCTGGAAACAAAAGAGTGGCTGGAAGCACTGGAATCAGTAGTGCGCACCGAAGGTGTCGAGCGGGCGCAGTTCCTGCTTGAACAGGTATTAGAGCAGGCCCGCTTAGAAGGCGTGGCCATGCCAACCGGTGTTACTACCAACTACATTAATACTATTCCGCCGCAGCAAGAGCCGGCTTATCCGGGTGACGTTAACCTGGAACGGCGTATCCGCTCGGTAATTCGCTGGAACGCTATTATGATAGTGCTGCGCGGCTCGAAAAAAGAGCTGGAACTGGGCGGCCACATGGCGTCGTTCCAATCATCAGCGGCGTTTTATGAAACCTGTTTTAACCACTTCTTCCGCGCCCCGAATGAAAAAGACGGCGGCGATTTAGTCTATTATCAGGGCCATATTTCACCGGGTATTTATGCCCGCGCCTTTGTTGAAGGCCGTTTAACTGCCGCCCAGCTGGATGGCTTTCGTCAGGAAGTGGATGGCAATGGCTTATCCAGCTACCCGCACCCGAAATTAATGCCTGAATTCTGGCAATTCCCCACCGTATCAATGGGTTTAGGCCCGATAGCGGCGATTTATCAGGCGCGTTTCTTAAAGTATCTGAATGGTCGCGGTTTAAAAGATACCACTGAGCAGCGGGTGTATGCCTTTTTAGGTGACGGTGAGATGGACGAGCCGGAATCACGCGGTGCCATCAGCTTCGCTGCCCGCGAAAAACTGAACAATCTGTGCTTTTTAGTTAACTGTAACCTGCAGCGGCTTGATGGCCCGGTAATGGGTAACGGTAAAATTATTCAGGAGCTGGAAGGGCTGTTCCGCGGCGCCGGCTGGAACGTAATCAAGGTAGTATGGGGCCGCGGCTGGGATAAGCTGCTGGCGAAGGACACCACCGGTAAGCTGCTGCAACTGATGAACGAGACGGTTGACGGCGATTACCAGACATATAAAGCCAATGATGGCGCTTTCGTGCGCAAGCATTTCTTTGGCCGTTATCCGGAAACCGCAGCATTAGTTGCCGATATGACCGACGAAGAAATTTTCGCTTTAAAACGCGGCGGCCACGAGCCATCCAAGCTGTTTGCGGCCTTTAAAGCGGCGCAAAACTGCACCGATAAGCCAACGGTTATCCTGGCTAAAACCGTGAAAGGTTACGGTATGGGCGATGCGGCCGAGGGTAAGAACATTGCCCACCAGGTGAAGAAAATGGACATGACCCATGTGCTGCAACTGCGCAAGCGCCTGGGCCTGGAAGATTATATCAGTGAAGATGCGGTAGCCGACTTACCCTACATTGAACTGCCGAAAGGCTCGCCAGAGCTGCAGTATCTGCATGACCGGCGTAAAGCGCTGCACGGTTACACCCCGGTGCGGCTGCCTAACTTTAGCAAGCCATTAACCCTGCCAGAGCTGGAAGCGTTTGACTCGTTATTAACCGAGCAAAAGCGTGAAATCTCCACCACCATGGGTTACACCCGTATTCTGAATATTTTGCTGAAAGACGAGCATATCGGTAAGCAAATTGTGCCGATTATAGCCGATGAAGCCCGTACCTTCGGTATGGAAGGCTTGTTCCGGCAGATTGGTATTTATAACCCGGGTGGCCAGACTTATACCCCGGAAGACCGCTCGGTGGTCAGCTACTACAAAGAAGACACCGGCGGCCAGGTATTGCAGGAAGGTATTAACGAGCTGGGCGCCATGTCATCTTGGGTGGCGGCGGCAACGTCGTACAGCACCAACGATTTACCAATGATCCCGTTCTACATTTATTACTCGATGTTTGGTTTCCAGCGGGTCGGCGATATGGCCTGGATGGCTGGCGACCAACAAGCGCGGGGCTTCCTGTTAGGCGCTACCGCTGGCCGCACGACGCTAAACGGCGAAGGTTTGCAGCACGAAGATGGCCACAGCCATGTGTTAGCCAGCACAGTGCCTAACTGTATTTCATACGACCCGACTTACGTCTATGAGTTGGCGGTAATTATGCAGGACGGTATCCGCCGCATGTATGGCCCGGATCAGGAAAACATTTATTACTACATTACGGTAATGAATGAAAACTACCACCACCCGGCCATGCCAAAAGGCGCCGAGGAAGGCATTCGCCGCGGTATTTATAAGCTGGAATCGTACAACGGTGATCGCGGCAAGGTACAGCTGTTAGGCTCGGGCACTATCTTTAATGAAGTGCGTAAAGCCGCCGAAATTTTAAGTAAGGATTACGGCGTCGCCTCTGATGTGTACTCGGTAACCTCCTTTAACGAGCTGGCGCGCGATGGCCAGGACGTGGAGCGTTACAATATGCTGAACCCGGATGCGAAAGAAAAAACTGCTTTTGTCGCCAGCGTGATGGGCAAGGCACCAGCCATTGCCGCCACCGATTATATGAAAAACTACGCCGATCAAATTCGGGCCTTTATTCCTGCAGTATCATACAAGGTGCTGGGTACCGACGGTTACGGCCGCTCTGATAGCCGCGAGAACCTGCGTCGTCATTTTGAAGTAAACGCCGGTTATATTGTAGTGGCAGCGTTAACCGAACTGGTTAAACAGGGCGAGCTGAAAAAAGCGGTGGTAAGCGAGGCCATTAAGAAATTTGGCATAGATGCAACCAAAACCAACCCGCTGTACGCGTAAGGGGATAACTTATGACGATTGAAATTAAGGTACCGGACATTGGTGCAGATGAGGTTGAAGTAACCGAAATTCTGGTAAAGGTTGGCGATAAAGTCGAGCCGGAACAGTCTTTAATTAATGTGGAAGGCGATAAAGCCGCCATGGAAATACCGGCCAGCGCAGGCGGCGTGGTCAAAGAGATTAAAGTGAAAACCGGTGAAATGGTTAAAACCGGCAGCCTGATTATGGTATTTGAAGGCGCAGAGAGCGGCGAAAGCAAAGACGATGCTGAAAAGTCTGAAGATAAAAAGTCAGACGATAACAAGTCAGAAGACAAAAAGTCAGCTGATAAAAAGTCCGGCGGCAGTGCCAGCAAAGATGTTGAAGTGCCAGACATTGGCGGTGATCCGGTTGAAGTAACCGAAATTCTGGTAAAAGTAGGCGACAGCGTTACTGCCGACCAGTCGCTGCTCAGCGTGGAAGGTGACAAAGCCAGTATGGAAGTGCCGGCACCGTTTGATGGCAAGGTGAAAGAAATTAAAGTCAGTGTTGGCGATAAAGTGTCGACCGGCAGCCTGATTATGGTGTTTGAAGCTGCTGCGGGTAACGATGAAGCAGAAACTGCCGAAGCGCCAAAAGCGGAAACTAAAGCAGAAGCTAAAACCGACGCGGCGCCAGAAGCTGAAAGCAAAGAAGACGATAAGTCCTCTGCCAGCTCAGACACTGCTGCTAAAGGCGATGGCTTTGTTGAAAACAGCGCCTATGCCCACGCCTCACCGGTTATTCGCCGCTTAGCCCGCGAATTTGGTATTAACCTGGCCAAGGTTAAAGGCACGGGCCGTAAAGGCCGGGTAGTGAAAGAAGATGTGCAAAACTATGTTAAGCAACTGGTAAAACAGGCTGACAGCGGCGGCTCATCTTCAGGCAGTGGCGCAGGCTCAGGCAATAGCATGGGCTTTGATTTAATTGCCTGGCCGAAAGTCGATTTTGCCAAATTCGGTGAAGTGGAAAGCAAGCCGTTATCGCGCATTCAAAAGCTGTCGGGTAATAACCTGCACCGTAACTGGGTGCGTATTCCGCATGTTACCCAGTTCGACGAAGCCGACATTACCGGCCTGGAAGACTTCCGCAAAGAGCAGAATGCCTTAGCCGAGAAGAAGAAAATGGGTGTTAAATACACGCCGCTGGTGTTTATTATGAAAGCGGTCGCCAAGGCGCTGGAAGAATTCCCCACTTTCTGCAGTTCATTATCAGAAGATGGCCAGAGCCTGATTATGAAAAAGTATATTCACCTTGGTATAGCAGTAGATACGCCAAATGGTTTAGTAGTGCCGGTAGTAAAAGACGTTAACAAAAAAGGCATTATTGAGTTATCACGCGAGCTGATGGAAATATCCTCCAAGGCGCGCGAAGGTAAACTCAGCTCTGCTGATATGCAGGGCGGCTGCTTTACGATTTCAAGCTTAGGCGGCATTGGCGGCACGGCGTTTACGCCGATTGTTAATGCACCGGAAGTGGCCATTCTGGGGGTGTCTAAATCAGAAATTAAACCCAAATGGAACGGTAAAGAGTTCGAGCCTAAGTTAATGGTGCCGTTATCGGTATCGTACGACCATAGGGTAATTGACGGTGCCCTGGCGGCACGCTTTACTGCCACTTTAGCCAGCTATCTGGCCGATATCCGGCAAATTATTATGTAAAACCGGCTTACGCCAGCAAAAACTGGCGTAATTTTGCAGTAGTAACGCAATCTTGGGTTACAGAGTGGCGGCGCAGATGGTAAAATTCCGCCAATTTTTCGCCTGATGGCCGTGCCCTACAATGTGCTGCCGGGGCTGTGACCCGATAATGACCCGATAAAGAAAGGTATAACAATGAGCAACGATATTAAAACTCAGTTAGTCGTCGTGGGCGCAGGCCCTGGTGGTTATTCAGCGGCATTCCGTGCAGCCGACTTAGGCTTAGAGGTTACGCTGGTTGAAGCGCGCAGCACCTTAGGTGGCGTTTGCTTAAACGTTGGTTGTATTCCGTCAAAAGCCTTATTACACGTTGCTAAAGTAATTGACGATGCCCGCGATATGGCCTCACACGGCGTGACTTTTGGCGAGCCCAAAATTGATTTAGATAAAATCCGAGACTGGAAAGACAAAGTAGTAGGCCAGTTAACCAACGGCCTGGGCGGCATGGCGAAAATGCGCAAAGTGAAGGTAGTTAACGGTTTCGGTAAATTTACCGGCGCTAACACCTTACAGGTTGGCGATACTAAAATTACCTTTGAACACGCCATTATTGCCGCGGGTTCAGAGCCGGTATCGCTGCCGTTTATTCCAAAAGACGACGACCGGGTAATTGATTCAACCGGCGCGCTGGAATTAAAAGATATTCCGGGCGAAATGCTGGTATTAGGTGGCGGTATTATAGGTCTGGAAATGGGCACCGTATACCGCGCGCTGGGTTCTAAAGTATCAGTAGTAGAGTTTGCTGATCAGTTAGTGCCCGCTGCTGACGCTGATATCGTTAAAGCCTACACCAAGTACAACAGCAAAAATTTCAACATTATGTTATCGACCAAGGTAACCAATGTGGAAGCGAAGAAAGACGGCTTATACGTCACCTTTGAAGGCAAAAACGCGCCAGAAAAAGCGGTACGTTACGACAAAATTCTGGTCGCAGTTGGCCGTAAGCCAAATGGCAACCTGTTAGACGCCACTAAAGCCGGTGTTAACGTTGACGAGCGCGGCTTTATCAATGTTGATAAGCAACTGCGTACTAACGTGAAACACATTCACGCTATTGGCGATGTGATCGGCCAGCCGATGTTAGCGCACAAAGCGGTACATGAAGGCCACGTAGCGGCTGAAGTTATCTCTGGTATGAAGCACTACTTCGATCCGCGCTGCATTCCATCAGTAGCTTACACCGACCCGGAAATGGCCTGGACTGGCGTAACCGAGAAAGAAGCGAAGGAGCAGGGCTTAAAGTACGAGACCGCAACTTTCCCGTGGGCCGCCTCAGGCCGGGCTATTGCTTCAGCTCGCACTGAAGGCTTCACCAAGCTGATATTCGACAAAGAAACTCACCGGATTATTGGTGGTGCTATTGTTGGTATTAACGCCGGTGAAATGCTGGGCGAAATCTGCTTAGCAGTAGAAATGGGTGCCGACGCTGAAGATATCGCCTTAACCATCCACGCTCACCCAACCCTGAACGAGTCTATTGGCTTAGCCGCCGAAATCTACGAAGGCTCAATCACCGATCTGCCAAACCCTAAAGCCAAGAAAAAGTAATTTCTCTGAGTTTTAGATAAAACAAAGGCCGCAACTGCGTAATGCCGGTCAGTTAAGCTGACCGGCATTTTTCTTTCTGACAGGATACTTCAATTTGCTTGATTTTACGCAGCGGGGATAACATCGCTCTCGTCTTCCGGGCAGCAGGAAGTATGAAGCCATTGCCGTAATATCCATTACCACTCGTGGAATACGGCCCGGTGACACATAAGGTAATGTGGCGAGCTGGAACACGATGTGACTGGCAGCCTCCTTGAAGCTTAGCTGGCTTGGCGAGAT
>NZ_KB907740.1 GCF_000382165.1 Arsukibacterium perlucidum DSM 18276
TACCGAGACTTGATTAAAAAGCACCAGTTGGTGCAAAGCATGAGCCGCAAAGGTAACTGCTGGGACAATGCCTGCGCGGAAAGCTTCTTCCACTCATTGAAAGTTGAAGCAATCCAGGACGAGCCGATAATGGATAGGGAAACAATGCGACAGCACGTTTTTGAATACATTGAGGTTGATTACAACAAGACCAGAAGGCATAGTGCTCTTGGCTATCTCAGCCCAGAGAATTTTGAATTGAAGAACAGTGCTTAGTGAAGTGTCCACTGTTGCTGGTACAGATCAATAGGCTTCCCCGGCCAGTACTGGGATGCCGAAAAGCAAAGCTGGTATAACTACTTCCGGGATTATGATGCGACCTTAGGCCGGTATTTGCAGAGCGACCCGATAGGTTTAGCGGGTGGGTTAAATACTTATGGGTATGTTGGGGGGAATCCCTTAAAATATATAGACCCTGAAGGATTAGCTTGTTTTGATTTTGATAAGTTTGCTAAACAGGTTGAAGATAATCGCTCCAGCACAGCCACTAACCTCGCTGCGCTAGGGGCAGCTTTCACTGTTGGAACCATGCCAAAAACACCTGCCGAGTTGAGAGGGTTCGGAGTTTCTAAGGATAAACTTAACCAAAATACTAGCCAGTTAAGTAGATGGAATGGAAGATTGAATCGCAATACTAACTATTCTGGTAGAGGTCTTAGAGATTTTGGGCGAACAATGAAAGGCATGTCGTTAGGCGCTGCAGCTACAGGTGGTTTGATTGTTGATGGATTTTACAACTGGGCGGTTATTATAGAAGCGGCTTGGGATGCAACATCAGCAGAGGGAAAAGGCAATTGTGGATGCAACAATAATGAATAATATAGAGCATCAAGTTCGGGAAAAATCTCTTTGTAGACTTGCGGAAATTTTCAATGTTGGTATTTCGGAATTGAGCGACGAGATCGATCTTACAACCACCTTTAAAGCGAGCACTGTAAAATTTTGGAAGAGAAACCACTTCGATATGATTTTAGATGATATTCGTGATGTTGCTGGTAAGGAAATGATTAAGTTACTAAATAAGGGAGAGGTGGAAATAAAAACGGTAAAGGATTACGTCGAGTTCATGATTATTTGTTACAGAAAGAATCCCCAGTTGGTCGAGTTAGTATTAGGTGAAATGAAGAAATGACACTTAGGCCGGCCAGAAGTGATAACCAACCAAAGCAAAGCGGTAGTATGGCGGGCTAAGCTGGAAGCGTTTGACCGGTCGGTATTAACCACTAGCCTTGGTGAATTCAATATCGGGTTCCCTGGGCAGTACTGGGACGCCGAAAAACTAAGCTGGTATAACTATTTCCGCGATTATGACGCGACTACGGGTAGGTATTTGCAGAGCGACCCGATAGGGTTAGCCGGCGGGTTAAATACTTATGGGTATGTTGGAGGGAATCCTATAAATTTTGTCGATGAGAACGGCCTTTATCGTAAACATATAAAATTTGCTTGCTTTGGAGTGACTATTGGTGCATTTGCCTTAGATATGGGAGGGGTAAGAAGCGCTGTGGTAGGCGCATCTAAAGAAAATCCTTACCAAAAGCAGGCAGATAAACTTAATACTCAGCTTGATACGTGGGCAGCTGAAGCAAAACAGTGCAGTGATACAACTCAAAAAAATAAATATCGCGAAGCAATAAGGGCGGTAGAGTCAACAAGGAATGATATGGCAAGGCAAGCTGCAGAATGGAATATCGACAATAGCTTTGGTGGCACGGCAGGTGTAGCTGGTTTAGCTTTAGTAGTAGCGGGGGCGGCCTGTGGCTCACTTTAACAAAGGCAATAAAAAGCCAACCTCATGGCCTGTCAGGCTGCTCGGCTATTGCTTATCCATTTGCTTTTTTAGCCTGGCATTGTTGCACTTCAGCCCTGGTAGCCGCTTTGCAGTGCAAAGCTGGTTGATTGGACTGGATGCTGAGTTTCAGCAAAGCTTGTATGAAATTTCTGGTGGTCGCTATTTTATTCATAACTATGAAGATAGCTTAACGTTACACGTCAGCATGGTGCATAAACTACCAACTCGTTATGTTCGGGACATCATATTTTGGTCGCGATTAAAGCCGGGAATGTCATTTGCAGCAGAGCCCCTGCAACAAAATGAATATGGTGTAGAGTTTTTATTTTTCGAAAATGACCCCGGACGCTATGAACTGGATATGTCGATACTTGAAAAAGAACAAATTTGCCTGAGAGGTTTAGCTGTGTGGCGATTTGAATACCATGATATTCCGCCTCTGCCGGCTTATGCTGCGATTAACTATAAATATACATTAAGTTTTTCTACTGACGATACTGAGCGCTGGAAGCGGCTTGAAATCCCCTGTACTTAATTATTGATAGCGGATAATTATGGGGGTCGCGTCTTCCTTCTTACGACGCGACCTCTCAGGCCGGCCAGAGGTGACTACCAACCAAAGCAAAGGCGTAGTTTGGCGGGCGAAGCTGGAAGCGTTTGACCGTTCGGTGTTAACCACCAGTATTGGCGAATTCAACATAGGTTTGACTGCGGGCTTCCTGCCCTCCGCCCTAACGGGCCATGCTACGCATGTTCAACCTCACTTCCGGCGAGGTTCTCCCGGCCTGCTTTTGATAAAGAGCGGGATGCTGAAAAACTAAGCTGGTATAACTATTTCCGGGATTATGATGCAACAACCGGCAGATACCTGCAGAGCGACCCGATCGGCTTAGCGGGTGGGTTGAATACCTATAATTATTCCTCTGCAAACCCGTTAAACAGAACAGATTTTTATGGTTTAGCAGATTGCGATGTTAAAAAAGATTGCATGCAAGAAGCATTAAACTCTTATTCAATGGAAAAGTCTCTAAACGCTATTGTCGGATTTGGCGCTGGCTCCGCCCTGTTTGGAGGAGGTGCGCAAGCTTTAAATAAAACAGCTATAAAACCTAGAGGCGGCATAGCAGGTGGGGGGCCAAGCGGGAAATATACGAGTTATTCACGTCGATACGGTGGTGATGGCTGGGGGCGAACACTAGGTCGAACGTCTATAAGTGTAGTCTCAAAAGCTACAGGTGTGATCGGTGCTGGCGTTGGTGCATGGGGGCAACATTTTAATGCCGTTGAAGCTTATATGGACTGTATAAATGACAATTGATAAAAAAGCTAGAGAACAGGCATCAGTTCTAATTGATAAAATAACAACTGAGATGCTTACGAATCGACAATTAGAAGATTGCTGGCCTGAATCTTCTGACCCGGCAATCAACGGTATATTGCGATGGTTATGGTCTTTATATGATGACGCCAAGGAATATCCTGTGCATCATTCTTTAAAAAACAACGATATAAAAATATTGAGCAATTGTAGGGAGTTTCTGCAAACAGATATGCCATTCCCAATGCAAAAGCTCTCTCTAATGGAAATAATCCGTAACAGATTGCAATGGGGAGTAGAATGGAATGTAGATTGCAGTTTGCCCACTTATCCAGAATGGCCGTTTCCTAAAGGCTTTAAAAAAGAGTAGCCATATTAAACCTTGCTTTGAGAGCTAGTAGGTCGCGTTGTTTGCTACGCGACCACTTAGGCCACCAAGCGGTGGTTACAAACGCCAGTAAAGCGGCAGTAGGGTTACACTATGTACGGTGATATGAGCGAAGCACGAGTTATTGCGGAAACTCTACTCTTGGAACAGAAGCGGACAGTATTAATATTATGTATCAATGACATACAGCCAGTCCGGCCTAAAGATTTAAATCAAAATGGATAATTTAAATGAAGAGTATTGCTACTAAAGTTTTTATCCTAATTCTGTCGCTCTATTCGATAGAAGTTTTTTCAAGCGAAAGAGCCTTTGAAAGGTATGCCGCTATTTATCACGAAAAGTTAATGCTAGAGAAGTTTGAAGAACTGGAAAATGATGCAATTGAGGCACGGGATAAAAGAACAACTATTAGTGATGGGCAACCACTACTTGCTGCAATATATGGTGGAGTATCGGGCTGCCAAAGTCTAAACTGTAATTTCCCGAAAAGTCTTGCAGAGTGGCAAGAGAAGGAATTGAAACTTAAAAAATGGATAGAAAAATATCCCGACTCTATAACTGCGCAAGTTGGACATGCAGGATATTATATTCAGCTTGGATGGTTTCATCGGGGCCGTGGGTACGCAAATACTGTTTCAAAAAAATCATGGGTACTATTTAAAGAGAATTTGGAGATAGCGAAAACTCTGTTAGAAGGTCATTCTGAAAAAACAAAAAATGATGCTGGTTGGAACTTTGCAATGGTTGCTATTGCCCTGTATCAAGGCTGGCCGGAACCAAAATTCGACGAACTATATGAAAAGGCAGTAAGTTTACATCCAACCTATATACCTGTCTATTTTTTGAAAGCCTCCTATATGGCTCCAAAGTGGCACGGTTCTCTTGAGCAGTTTAATCTCTATGTTGATAACGTGGTTCAAAATACAAAGCCCACTTTGGGGCATCAAATGTATGCCAGACTTCATTGGTCTAGTTCTGGCCGCAACCTTTTTCGAAGTGGAAGAACTGATTGGAATAGGATGAAAAATGGCTTTGAAGAATTGATTGCTAACTACCCAGACCTCCGGAACATTAACAATTTTGCTAAGTTTTCTTGCTTAGCTGGAGACACTCAGAAGCTATCTGAGCTTCTCGGGATTATTGGAGAAAATGTATTAGCTTCAGCTTGGTTCAATAATGAAGAATTTTATAATAGTTGCGTTAAAGCAACGCAAAAAAGCTAACAAATTGACCAATTCTCATTTGAACGTACGGGCTACGGGCTAAAAACTATGGGGTCGCGTATTGCGCTTTGCAGCGCGATCACTTAGGTCGGCCAGAAGTGATTGCCAACCAAAGCAAAGCGGTGGTTTGGCGGGCTAAGCTGGAAGCGTTTGACCGGTCGGTATTAACCACTAGCATTGGTGAATTCAACATAGGCTTCCCCGGGCAGTATTGGGATAATGAAAAGCTAAGCTGGTACAACTACTTCCGGGATTATGATGCAACAACCGGCAGATACCTGCAGAGCGACCCGATAGGGTTAGCGGGGGGGTTAAATACTTATGGGTATGTGAGTGCAAATCCTCTCTCCAGAATCGACCCTGATGGTTTATGTGAGAAAACTAATGTTTTTGCCGACTGCATGAACGATTTTAAAAAAAGCATGGGCGCAAGTGCTAACTTGTTTGTCGGATCAACCAGCTTACTTGAGCTCGGCGGAAGCAATAATGGTTTGGCAGCCTTAGGTGCAGCAAGTTCCTGGCTATATGGAGATGCAGTAAACAGAAGACAAATTGATGTTAATTCAAAAGGATGGGCAAGCGGGCCGAAACCAGGAAATGGTATGGAGTACCCTAATAAAAGTTTTATCCGAAGCTCTGCTGTTCAAAATGGACTAAAAGTTGCCGGTAGAGCTTTTGGCATATCAACTATAGCAGGAACCTATGCTGATGTTTGGATGAGAACTTACTGCCTTTCTAAGTCGATGCTTTAAGGATGGATATGAAACCTCTGCTAATTATTTTCATGACTCTACTTACATCATTTATGGTGTGGGGCTACAAAGATGACGTTAATTCAATTTTATTATTTCTATCCGTATACTTTATCGTTGTGTATTGGGCTTTGGGTTACAAATGGAAATATTCTAACAAAAACACCAACACTAATTTGGTTATAAATGTAAGAAAATACCTTATTTTGTCAGCATATTTTTTATTAAATGGTGTGATTATTCATAGAGCGTATGTTTTTGGAGGAGAAAATATTCTTTTTGGATTGGCTTGGTTTTCTATAACTAGTCTCCTGCTGGTATCCAGATGGAAGCAATTAACCAAAAAGCTCTTGACTGACTCACACGGCGTCGACTAGAGGGGCATGGCCTAAGTGGTCGCGTCGTGCATATCGCGACGCGACCACTTAGGCCGGCCAGAAGTGATTACCAACCAAAGCAAAGCGGTGGTTTGGCGGGCGAAGCTGGAAGCGTTTGACCGGTCGGTATTAACCGCCAGTATTGGCGAATTCAACATAGGTTTGACTGCGGGCATCCTGCCCTCCGCCCTAACGGGCCATGCTACGCATGTTCAACCTCACTTCCGGCGAGGTTCTCCCGGCCTGCTTTTGATAAAGAGCGGGATGCTGAAAAACTAAGCTGGTATAACTATTTCCGGGATTATAATGCGACTACAGGGCGTTACTTGCAGAGCGACCCTATTGGTTTAGCGGGTGGGTTGAATACTTATGGGTATGTTGGGGGCAATCCGTTAACTTGGGTTGATCCATATGGCCTAACTCCTGCTGCAGTTTGTATGATTCCTGCAGTAACAGGCGTCTGTGTTGCCGGTGCAACCAAGGTGTTCAACAAAAACATGGGCAGGCATTGCACCAAATGGCGATGTATGGACGGGAGGGCCTGGTGGAATTGGTGAGAATCATGGCCCATTTGGTGATTACTTACCTGGAGGATGAGAATGGATAAGTATAAATACGCTGTGTCGCTAAGAATTGAGCATCCATCAATTGCAAAAGAGGAAATAGTCAAGAACCTCGGATTGTCGCCTGAGTTTAATTATTCAGCTGGTGAAACACGAAAAACGCCAAGCGGTAAGCCACTTGAAGGGCTTTATAAAATTACATATTGCTGTTTTGATACGGAGTTTTTCAAGGTAGTTGTCCGATTTTCCCGTTTTATGCTGCTGCCTGAATCTGCACGATTTCCCGATCTGGATTCAGACTTACTGGCCCTATAGGGCTCCAGTTTCTTGTTGCTCTGCCAGCCCATCGCTCTGGATGCGCTGATTTCGCTTGTTCATACACACCTTTACGCTTTTCCAGAAGAGCCACATCTTGCTGCTTATGACGCTGCGCCGGTGTCACGAACCTGATACCACTGTGACGATGCTCATTGTTGTAGAAGCCGGTAAACTCTAACATCCACACTCTGGCGCTTTCTAAGGTTGCAAAGCCACCTGATGGCCACTGTGGGCAGTATTTCACTGTTTTGAACAACGACTCCACATACGGATTATCATTGCTCACTCTGGGCCTGCTGTATGAGGACGTTACACCCAGCTCCTGCAACTTCACCCTGAGTGTGCTGCCTTTCATCGGGCTACCGTTATCCGAGTGCAATACCAGTGGTTTGAACAGGCACTGCTCCCGTAGTACCGCGCGTTGTACCAACTCACTGGCCAACTGGCTGCATTCCTTTTCGTGTACTTCCCACGCCACTAACTTGCGGCTATAAATATCGATAATGGCATATAAATACCAGTACAGCCCACGAATGCCTGACGGCATATAGCTGATGTCCCAACACCACACCTGATTTGGGGCTGAGGCTCTGTAGCTGGTGGGCTTAGCCCGGCTCACCGGTGCTTTGCTTTTGCCTCGGTGGTGTTGCTGTCTTGCCGTTTTAAGCACCCGATACATCGTCGATTCTGAAGCCAGATAGATGCTTTCGTCTGCCAGCCTTGGCACAATCTGTGAGGGCGGTAAGCTGGCATATTTCTCATCATTACACGTTGCCACTATCTGCTCGCGCTCGGCTTCACTGAGCTTATTCTTTGGCTCTGGCCGGATTGCCGCTGGTCGCTTATCTTCAAGCACCGTGCCTTGCTCATCCCGCCAGCGGCGAAGTGAGCGCAATGGTATCTCAAGCTCCTGTGCGGCTTTATCGCGCCTGGCACCCGCTAACACGGCTTCATCAAACCAGCCCAGGTTTAAGCTACGCTCGCTAACCGATGTTAACTGTCCTCGTCTTCCTCGTCGTAGTACGCTCTGAGCTTTTTTCGCAACACCAGCAACGCTGCCGCCTCCGCCAGTGCTTTCTCTTTACGGTTTAGCTCACGTTCTAACTGCTTAATCCGCTTTTTATCTTCTCTGGCCTGCTTTTTTTCAGTGGCCTTACGCTGAGCCGCGCTCATATTGCCCATCACACAGGCGCAGCGCCACTCTTTAACTTGCTCAACCAACAAACCTTTTTCACGGCAATACTGGCTTAACTCGGTTTCAGATAGCGGGGCTGTTTCAATTACTACCGCTAACTTTGCTTCTCCTGACCAATCATCAGGCTTTTGTCCACTTACCGGCACGGCATACCCTTGAGCTTTTAACTGATTTCGCCAATTGTACAGCGTCTGCTCAGAAATGCCTTCCTCTGAAGCCAACTGCGCCACAGAGCGATTTAACGGCGGTAATAACTTCTTTAATATTGCCTCTTTTCTTACTGGTGAATAAACAGCCATTTGAACCTGCTAACCACCCGCCGTCTGACTATAACTATTGTGAAAAGAAGACCGGACAACTACTCTGACACGGCGGGGATATCATTCCAACTAAAAAGGGTGATTTTACAGATGAGATTGAAAAGCTTATTAACAATTCAGTGGGCTTACGAGTTTTTTTGAGAAACTTACTGCAGAGGGAGGTAAAGTTGAGTTTTTTGTTGGTATTTTTGCCGATGAAACAATTGGTTTTACTTTAAAAAGTAAAGACATAGTTGCTTTAGCAAGTATGTCTTTAGAATTATCGGTAGAAGTATACGCACAATAATAATGTGGGGGCGGAGCTGAAGAGCTACTGCCCCCTTATTGGCATTGTTACCAGCGACTATTGGCTATTTAATCTCTACCCGTTGTGAGCGCATTACAATCTCATCGTTAAGCTCTATACCGATACCGGGCGCTTCTGATACTTCAAAAAAGCCGTTTACCGGTTGTGGGTCCTGAATACAGAGTTCGCGGTTCCACTTTTTAATGGCGTAGGTATGGTGCTCGTGAATTAAAAAGTTGGGTATCGCGGTTTCCAGGTGCAGCGAGGCTGCCGTTGCCACCGGCCCACCACATACGTGGGCTTGCACCCGGATATCAAAAATGTCGGCATAGTCGCAGACCTTTTTCGTTTCAGTAAAGCCACCACACAGGCCGATATCCGGCTGTAGCACGTCGATGCTCTGATCTTCAAAATACGGCCGGAAGGCCCAGCGGTTATATAAGCGCTCGCCACCAGCCAGCGGTACCTTAACCTTACGGGCGACTTTAGCGTGCAGTGAGTGGTTCAGGTAGTTAACCGGCTCTTCATAGAACATGCAGTCAAATTCTTCGGCAATGTCGGCAATTTGAATGGCGCTGGTGGCGCCTGGCAGGCTGTGGCATTCAAAAATAATATCAACTTCATCGCCTACCGCTTCGCGGATAGCCTGCATTCTGGCCCGGTAGAGTTTCATTTCCGCCCGGCCAATAATATTGGTGCGATCGTAATAGGTGTTACCGTTTTTATCGTACATGATGGGGTCCACTTTTACCGCATCATAGCCATCGGCCACGGCTTTTAACGCCGCTTCAGCATACTGCTCGGGGTGGATCAGGGCTTTAAATTCCGGCCCCCAGTCAAATTGCAGCTGTGAGGCATAGGTACGCAGCTTGTCGTTTACCTTGCCGCCCAGCAGCTGATAAACCGGCACGCCTAAGGCTTTGCCTTTAATATCCCAAAGGGCAGTATCAATGGCACTCATCGCTGCATAAATTACCGGGCCGCCGCCCAGACCCCAGAAACTTTCGCGCAGCATCCGCGACCAGAGCTTTTCGGTTTGAAACGGGTCGTGGCCAATTAAAAAGGCTTCGGCCATTTCTTTAATCATCGCTGCGGCGGCACTGTGGCCTAAATCATAAGCCAGGCCGGCTTCACCGACGCCGCTGATCCCCTCATCGGTATGAATGCGGACAAAAACCGGGGTCCAGGCCGGGCGCTCGGGGCAATGAATATCAAATACTTCTACGCGGGTAACTTTCATGTTTACTCCTGTTAGATGGGCAACGGCTATTGGGCAAAGCCGGGATCAAGCCGGTAGGCTTTACGCAACATCGCCGGCCAGGCTAACTGACCGCCGGTGCTGCCACTGTGTACAACCTTGGCTTGCTTGCTGATATTATCGACTATCGCCTGCGCTACCGGAATAACCGGCTGGGCGCTGGCCTGCAGCGCCAGCTGAATTTCACAGGCGCGCTGTAAATCGTAAAAACGCATAAAGGCATCACCCACCGTTGGGCCTACGGTTAAGCCACCATGGTTAACCAGTAACATATGGTTATGCTGGCCTAAATCGCTTTGCAAGCGGGCTTTCTCATCCTGATTAACCGCCAGACCTTCGTATTGGTGATAAGCCAGTGAGCCGAGCGAAAACATCGAGTATTGGCTTAATGGCAGCAAGCCCTGTTGCTGGCTGGCTACGGCGATAGTTTCTTTAGTATGCAGGTGAATAACGCAGTGAGCATCAGGCCGCACTTCATGAATCGCACTGTGAATAGTAAAGCCGGCCGGGTTAATCTGAAACGGCGTGTCATCCAGAATATTGCCCTGTAAATCAACTTTTACCAGGTTAGAGGCAGTAACTTCGTCAAAGGTCAGGCCAAAAGCATTCACTAAATAATGGTCGGTACCCGGCAAGCGCGCTGACAAATGAGTATAGATTAAATCACCCCAGCGGTGATGCTCCACCAGCCGGTAGCAGGCCGCTAAATCCAGCCGCAGTTGCCATTCTGCAGCACTGACTTTGTCACGTAAATTGAGTTTTGGTAAAGGATGCAACGCGTTACCTCCGGCAAGCGGCCAGGCTGATAGCCTGCAAATAGATGTACAGAAGTCTAAGGGACTTAACCAAGGGGATCAATGGCGGCGCTTAAATAAAGTCGCTGCGACCTGAATGATGGCAGCGACTGGGAAAAAGGTTAAATATTAGCGTTGGGCCGCTAGAAATTGTTCAATCAAAGCGGAGGTAGAACTATCGAAACTATAGTTACTATTACCTGTCAACGTCTGATAGATTGGCCCGGACAATTGCTTGCCAAGCTCCACACCCCATTGATCAAAGCTGTTGAGCTGCCAGATGGCGCCCTGGCAAAATACTTTGTGCTCGTAAAGTGCTATCAAGGCCCCTAAATAGTAGGGCGATAACTCAGGTAGCAATAAGGTATTGCTGGGTTTATTGCCCGGCGATACTTTATGTGGTGCTAAGGTGTTGGCCTGTTGCTCGCTCATCCCCTGGGCCAGACATTCGGCAGTGGCTTCTGCCAGGGTTTTACCCTGCATTAATGCCTGAGTCTGGGCAAAGCAGTGCGCTGCCAGGCGGCTATGCTGGTCTTTTAACGGGTGCTTAACTTTTAATGGCAGAATAAAGTCGGCCGGAACAGCCAAAGCACTTTGATGCAATAACTGATGGTACGCATGCTGACCGTTGGTACCGGCGTCACCCCAGATCACTGGTGCGGTAGCATAAGGCAGGGCACGGCCTTCGCGATCGACACTTTTGCCGTTACTTTCCATATCCAGCTGCTGCACATAAGAGGGCAGTAAACGTAAATAATGGCTGTATGGCAACAGCGCCTGGGCCTGACAGTTGTGGCCATTAATATACCAGACGCCGAGTAACGCCATAATAACCGGCATGTTTTCAGCAAAGGGCGCATTGAAAAAATGCTGATCCATGGCCTCAGCGCCGGCTAACAGCTGGCTGAACTGCTGGTTGCCAATCATCAGCGCTATTGGCAGACCAATAGCTGACCATAATGAATAGCGACCACCAACCCAGTCCCACATTGGCAGAATGTTTTTTTGTTCAATACCAAACTCGGCAGCTGCGGCAATATTAGATGAGGTCGCCCAGAAGTGATGGGCAATGGCTTTTTTGTCGGCACCGTGCTCAGTAAACCACTGGCGGATAGCCAGCGCATTTTGTTTGGTTTCTTCGGTGCCAAAGGATTTTGATGCCACCACCACCAAGGTTGTCGCCGGGTTTAACCCTGCCAGGATATCGCTAACCACAGCGCCGTCAATGTTACCGGCAAAATGCAGTTTAACCGGGCTGCAGTGATAAGGCGTTAACGCTTCTACTGCCATTTGCGGCCCCAGTAACGAGCCACCTATGCCTACCCATATAAGGTCAGTAATGGCACTGCCCTGATACCCCAGATACTGCTGCTGGTGCAGGGTGTCGACTAATGCCGCCATTCTGGCCCGGCATTCAGTAATTTGCTGGCCAATATCTTCGCCATCCAGCATTAAAGCCGTGACGTTTTGCTGGCGTAACCGGGTATGCCAGACTGCCCGTTGTTCGGTATTATTGATAGCAGCACCCTGCTGCATTTGCCGGCGCAAGCTACTGATATTACTGTCAGCTGCCAGCTGCTGCAGAGCCTGCCAGCTGGTGTCATTAATCAGGTTTTTGGCATAGTCCAGGGTAATACCACAAGCGGTTGTGGTATAGCGTTCTGCCCGTTTCGTGTCGTTTTTAAATGCTTCACGCAAATTGCCACTTTGTTTGCCAAGTGAGCCCAGCTGACTCAAATGATTGATGAAACTGTCCGACATAACGTGCTCCTGTGTTGCTGCCAATCCGTTTAATCGTCCCGGGGGTTAAAGTTGCCCGGCTATCAACTGCTCCAGCTTGCGCTGGTCAATCGCGAACTTGCGAATACCTTCGGCCAGTTTTTCAGTCGCCATAGCATCTTCATTCAGCTGCCAGCGAAACTCAGTTTCACTCAGCGCTGTCGGTTTGGCGGTTTTCGGGCCTCCATCAAGCAGTTTTACATCGAGCGTACCACTTTGTTTGCTTAGTTCATCCAGTAAACCGGGGCTGATAGTCAGCCGGTCACAGCCGGCCAGCGCTAATACTTCACCGGTATTACGAAAACTGGCACCCATCACCACAGTGGCATAACCATGCTCTTTGTAAAAATGGTAAATATCACGCACCGACAATACGCCCGGATCATTTTCGGCGGTGTAGTCCTGCTTGGTATTAGCCTTGTACCAATCAAGAATACGGCCAACAAAGGGCGAAATAAGGTAAGCACCTGCTTCAGCGCATGCCCGGGCCTGAGCCATATGAAATAGCAGGGTAAGGTTACATTGAATGCCTTGCTGCTCTAACTGACGGGCTGCCTGGATACCTTCCCAGGTTGAGGCTATTTTAATCAGGATCCGCTCGGTACTTACGCCGTTCTGTTGATACAATTCAACCAGTTGTAAGGCCTTAGCCACGGTAGCTTCAGTATCAAATGATAAACGGGCATCCACTTCTGTTGAAACCCGGCCTGGTACCAGCTTGCTGATGGCGGTGCCAACATCGACTGCAAATTTATCGCAAGCCAGTTCAAGAATGGCGGCGTTGCCACTGGCGTGCGCTTTGGCATAACTGATAGCTGCACTCAACATCGGTTTGGCAAACTCGAGCTGACTGGCGTTAAGTAATAACGACGGGTTAGTGGTGGCATCTACTGGCCGGAACTGCTCAATTGCGCCCAAATCACCACTGTCTACCACTACTGTGGTGACGGCTTTAAGTTGACTTAATAAATCACTCATATTGTTTAATTACCGTTATTTTTGAAACATTCTAGGGTTTTTCACGATTCCAGGCAACAAATGTAGGAATATTACTACAAAAGTAGAAGGTGTTAGCTAGTTTTCTGAAAAAGCGTTGCACCCTTATCACTAAATTACTATATTGCCATGGCGTTAAAAAGCGCCATTTATGCCCGGCTCCGTAGTTTATTGATCACCTTAGCATAGGATACAAATGATCTTGTAAAGCGGGTCCTATAAATAAAAAATATTGTTTGTTAAAGACAATTGTTTTCGCAATACAGGTAATGTTTTTATGTTGATGGTTGTATCTCCGGCGAAAGATCTTGATTCAAACCCCGTGTCACTGCAGCTTGCCACGACAATGCCAGCGTTATTATCGCAGGCCAGTGAACTGGCAGATGTTTGCAAACAGCTTACACCGGCTGAGCTCGGTTCTTTAATGCATATCAGTGATAAACTGGCCGGTTTAAATGCTGCCCGCTTTAGCCAGTGGCAACCGGATTTTAGCGGCCCTGAAGCCAAAGCAGCATTGTTTATGTTTAATGGCGATGTTTATCAGGGGCTGGATGCGGCAAGTCTTACTACAGAACAGCTGCAGTTTGCCCAGCAGCATCTGCGCATTTTAAGTGGTTTATATGGCGTACTGCGGCCACTGGATTTAATGCTGCCGTACCGGCTGGAAATGGGCACTAAATTACCTAATGCTGCCGGCAAAGATTTGTATGCGTTCTGGCAGCAGCAGATAACCGATAACCTCAATAAACAATTTACTGAACTTAAATCAGATGTGTTGCTGAATCTGGCGTCACAGGAGTACTTTAAAGCGGTTAAACCCAAAGCATTACAAGCCAGAGTGATTACCCCGGTCTTTAAAGACTATAAAAATGGCCAATATAAAATAATCAGTTTTTATGCCAAAAAAGCTCGCGGTTTAATGGCTCGCTTCGTTATTCAGCAGCAAATTACTGATCCTAAAGCTATTACCGATTTTAATTTGGCAGGTTATCAGTACAGCAAAGACGACTCAACCGCGGATAAACCGGTGTTTTTACGCCAGCAACCAGAATAAATTAGTAATAATTAACTAAAGGCGCAATAAGGCGCTTAGGCTTTGCTGACATTTTTGCTAAAATAGCCGCTTGTTTGTTGTCGAGCCTTTAGCATGAAATTTCCCGGCCTGCGTAAAATTAAGCATTACTTTCCTGTATCTCAGCCAAAGCCGCAACTGCCGAGCTTTGAAGTGCGACCTGAGCTGGATACTTATATTGTGGGCCTGGATCAAACCATCGTTGATGTAGTGGCCAGTGTCACCGACGATTTTCTGGCCCGCTATGATATTCATAAAGGCTTATCAAATCTGGTTGAACACGCAAAAGCCAATGCCATTTACCAGGAACTGGTAGCCAAGCAGGCGATATCAGACCATTTTGCCGGTGGCACCATTGGCAATACTATTCATAACTACTCTGTATTAGCAGACGACAAATCGGTACTGCTTGGTGTAATGTCGGCCAATATTGCGTTGGGCTCGCCGGCTTATCATTATGTCTGTCATACCAGCTCAAAAGTGGACATGAACCATTTGCAGGGGGTAGCCGGTGATATTGGTCGGGGTATTACCATGATTACCCCGGACGGCGAACGGACTTTTGTTATCGATCCAAGCGATATGGATCAGCTGGAGCCCGATTACATTCCAACGGATATTATTGCCGCGGCGTCGGCGTTTGTGGTCAGTGCTTACCCGCTGCGGGCCATTGGCCAGCCGATTCAACGGGCGATGCATAAAGCGCTGGAAGATGCCAAAGCCCATGATGTGCCGGTGGTGATGAGCCTGGGCACCCGCCATCTGGTAGAAGAGAACCGCGAGCAAATTATCAGTACCATTAAGAATTACGTTAATGTGCTGGCAATGAACGAACTGGAAGCCGAAGCGCTAACAGGTTTTAGCGACCCGTTAAAAGCGGCGGAAGCTATTCTGGACCACACCGATATGGTGTTGATCACTGCCGGGCCTGAAGGCCTGTATTTGTGTGGTCATACCGATGACAGCGTAAAGCGGGAAAGCAGTAACCCGATAAAATCAGCCAGCCTGGCCGATTTTAACCAGTTTGAGTTCAGCCGGCCGATGTTACGTCAGTACTGCGAGCAGCCATTAAAGGTGTATTCGCATATTGACCCCTACCTGGGTGGACCGGAACGAATTAAAAATACCAATGGCGCCGGCGATGGTGCCTTGTCGGCTATTTTGCACGATATGGCGGCAAATCACTTTCACAAGCAGGTACAGCCATTGTCGGGTAAGCATGAAATGCCTTACCTGGCGTATTCCAGCTTCGCCCAGATTTGTAAATATGCGAATCGGGTAAGCTATGAAATTCTGGTGCAGAACGCACCGCGCTTATCAAAAGGCCTGCCCGAGCGCGAAGATAGCCTGGAAGAGGCGTACTGGGAGCGTTAATTCGCTTCACGGATAAATTAAGCGTACTGAGCTGGTGTCCCGATGCACAGCCACAGAGTGTCTGAGCAAGCCAGGGACGGCTTGCGAGTTGCTGTGGCGAGCACAGCGGGATTTCCAGCTTAGTCGCTCGAACCCGGGAGTGTACCCATTACTCACGACGACACGCCGTAAATACATATATGTACACCTCAAAAATGTCCACCGTTTTGCATAAAATTTCAATGTATTAACGGATTAAGCTGCCTACGTATATCCGGCCTTTTTATTGAAGATATCGTTAGTTCTTCTGGCCCAAATGAGAACCGCGCCTCTGCTGCTTATCGTCCCCTCGGAGTTCTACTCCTGCGTGTTTATCAGCGTTTGCAGAG
>NZ_KB907741.1 GCF_000382165.1 Arsukibacterium perlucidum DSM 18276
TGCCCAATCGCGATGGACGAAGGTTTACGCTTCGCAATCCGTGAAGGCGGCCGTACTGTAGGTGCTGGTGTAGTATCTAAAATCATCGCTTAATTAAGTGTAGATAAAAAAAGGCTCCGTCAGGGGCCTTTTTTATTTTAGTCCTTTAAATATGCTGCAATACGATACGGTAAGCTTGTTTTAGCACGCTAAGACAGTATAATGAGCGGCTATTTAATGGCTGGGTAACAATACAGCTATTTAAAAGATTGAAGGGGCATAGTTCCAATTGGTAGAACAGCGGTCTCCAAAACCGATGGTTGGGGGTTCGAATCCCTCTGCCCCTGCCAAATTTAAGGTAGCAGCTGATAGTGGCTATGCCTGATAGTTTATAACGACTGGCATGATACACGCCAAATTGAAGTGAGTTAGAGCATGAGCGTTGCGAGCGAAAACCCCAAAAGCGGGCTTGATCTGGTTAAATGGTTATTAGTTTTTGTTATCCTGTCATTAGCAGTTGTCGGTAACTACATTTTTGAACTGGGTGCGTTAGAGCGTGCTATAGCAATTGTTGTGCTAGTGATTATTGCTGGCGTAGTTGCCGGTCAAACCAACAAAGGTCGTACTTTTATAAATTTCGCTAAAGAGTCTCGTTCTGAAATCCGTAAGGTTGTTTGGCCTACCCGCCAGGAAACAATGCAAACTACGCTGGTAGTAATAATAGCCACTATTATTATGGGCTTATTATTATGGGGCCTGGATGCTATTTTATTACGGGTTGTTTCTTTCTTTACCGGATTGGGGATCTAAAGCATGGCTGCAAAAATGCGTTGGTATGTTGTACAAGCGTTTTCAGGATTTGAGCAGCGGGTTGCCACATCGCTGCGTGAATATATCAAACTTAACGAGATGGAAGACAAGTTCGGTGAAGTATTAGTACCTACCGAAGAAGTAATTGAAATGCGTGCAGGCCAGAAGCGTAAGTCTGAGCGCAAGTTCTTCCCTGGTTATGTATTGGTGCAAATGGAAATGTGTGAAGAAGCCTGGCACTTAGTGAAGAGTGTGCCACGGGTTCTCGGCTTTATTGGCGGCACCTCAGACCGTCCAGCACCAATTTCTGAAAAAGAAGCAATGACCATCCTCAATCGTCTGCAGGACAATGCGGATAAACCGAAACCGAAAACTCTGTTTGAAGCGGGTGAAGTGGTTCGGGTTACCGAAGGTCCATTTGCTGACTTTAACGGCGTAGTTGAAGAAGTCGATTACGAAAAAAGCCGCGTAAAAGTTTCGGTATTAATTTTCGGCCGTGCTACCCCGGTAGAACTGGAATTTGGACAGGTTGAGAAAGCCTGATTTATTAGTTGTAACGGGGCGCTGATTAAAATATAATCTGCGCCCTTTTTATCGTCAGGGGAGCCGTTTGAGTAAGTGTCCTCGCATTTACAAGGCTACGACCCTATAACAGAGGTGAAACATGGCAAAGAAAGTCACAGCACTTATTAAGCTGCAGGTTAAAGCCGGTATGGCAAACCCATCGCCGCCAGTTGGTCCGGCATTGGGTCAGCACGGCGTGAATATCATGGAATTCTGTAAAGGCTTTAACGCCCGTACTGAAAGCCTTGATAAAGGTATGCCGATCCCAGTAGTAATTACTGTATACAGCGATCGTTCTTTCACATTCGAAACCCGTACCCCTCCAGCGTCTTTCCTGCTGTTAAAAGCAGCGGCACTGAAGAGCGGTTCAGGTCGTCCGAATACCCAGAAAGTTGGCAAGGTTACAGCTGCGCAGATTGATGAGATCGTTAAGATCAAACAACCTGATTTAACAGCTGCAGATCATGCTGCTGCGGTGCGTACCATTGAAGGTACTGCTCGTTCAATGGGCTTAGTGGTGGAGGGCTAATCGATGGCTAAATTAACAAAACGCGCTAAGTTAATCCGCTCTAAAGTAGATGTAACTCGCGAATATGACATCAACGAAGCTGTTGCTTTGTTAAAAGAATTAACTGCCGGCAAGTTCGTTGAGAGCGTTGACGTTGCAATTAACCTGGGTATCGACGCTCGTAAGTCAGACCAGAACGTGCGTGGTGCTACGGTACTGCCACATGGTACTGGCCGTACCGTACGTGTAGCGGTATTTACTCAGGGTGCTAACGCTGAAGCAGCTAAAGCTGCCGGCGCTGACATCGTAGGTATGGAAGACTTAGCTGAGCAGGTTAAGAAAGGCGTAATGGACTTTGACGTTGTTATCGCTTCTCCGGATGCGATGCGCGTGGTCGGTATGTTAGGTCAGATCTTAGGCCCACGTGGTTTAATGCCTAACCCTAAAACAGGTACTGTTACTCCTAACGTTGCTGACGCTGTTAAGAATGCTAAAGCGGGTCAGATCCGTTACCGCAATGATAAGAATGGTATTATCCATTCAACCATCGGTAAAATCGACTTCGATGCTGACAAGTTAAAAGAAAACTTAGAATCATTGCTGATTGCATTAAAGCGCGCCAAACCTTCAGTAGCGAAAGGTATTTTCATTAAGAAAGTCACCATTTCATCTACTCACGGTGCTGGCATGACTTTAAACCAGGCCTCTCTGAGCGCAGTGGTTTAAGGCTTGGCTTTACAGCTGGGCGGTATTGTTCTATAATCCCGCCCTCAAAAAATTCGGGTAGAAGTGCTGTTGTTGGTTGTTAAATTTCAACACGGCGCTTCCGTCCAAGACCGTAGGTGCAATAAAGCGTAAGCCGCATTGCTTAAAATAACAACCTACGCAGACGGTGCAGGCCCCAGAACGAATTAAATTCAATTAAATTCAATCTGGTCTCACCGTAAATCGCGCGCCTTCGGGTAACCAGAGGCGATGTGTAGGCAACCGGATTAACTTATCCGGATGAACCAGGAGTTAAGAGCCAATGGCTATAAAGCTTGATGACAAAAAAGCAATTGTTGCTGAAGTCCAGGAAGCTGCCAAAGGTGCTTTATCTGCGGTAGTCGCAGACGCTCGTGGTGTCACTGTAGGCAACATCACTGCCTTGCGTAAGCAGGCTCGTGATGCTGGTGTTTGGATGAAAGTAGTCCGTAACACCTTAGTTCGCCGCGCAGTAGATGGCACCGAATTCGAGTGTTTGAAAGATGCATTCGTAGGCCCGACACTGATTGCGTTCTCTAAGGAGCACCCAGGTGCTGCAGCGCGGATCTTTAAAGATTTCGCTAAAGACAACAAACAGTTCGAGTTGAAAAGTGCCGCTTTTAATGGCGAAACAGTAAGCATTGATGTTTTAGCATCGTTACCAACATACAACGAAGCTATTGCACGCTTAATGAGCACTATGAAAGAGGCAGCAGCCGGCAAACTTGTACGTACAATTGCCGCGGTTCGCGACCAAAAACAGGATCAAGCCGCGTAATTATACGTGTTGTTTGGTGAGTGGAATTTAATTCGGGACTCGTCCCCTAATTTAGGAATCTGAGCAATGTCAGTGACTAAAGATCAAATCTTAGATGCTATCGCAGCAATGTCTGTAATGGATGTAGTTGAGTTAGTAACTGCAATGGAAGAAAAGTTCGGCGTTTCTGCCGCTGCCGCTGTAGCTGTTGCTGCTGGCCCGGCTGCTGCCGCTGAAGAACAAACAGAATTCAACGTAATTCTGGCCGCTGTTGGTCCAAATAAAGTATCTGTTATTAAAGCAGTACGTGGCGCTACCGGTTTAGGCCTGAAAGAAGCGAAAGACTTGGTTGAGTCAGCTCCTGCTGCAATCAAAGAAGGCGTTTCTAAAGATGAAGCAGCTGCTCTTAAGAAAGATCTTGAAGAAGCTGGTGCATCTGTTGAAGTTAAATAATCCGGTAAAAACCGGGTTAACTGCCTGAAATTCGGGCTGGGCTGGTGATGAATTAATCACCGGCCTTTTTGCGCTGTGGGACAATGATTTCCCCACCCCTGCTGTTACCATGTCTGGTAGCAATAAATTACCGGTAATTCGGTAGTTGGGAAAAAAATCAGCAAGCTGAGGAACCCCATGACTTACTCTTATTCTGAGAAGAAACGTATCCGTAAGGACTTCGGCAAACGTCCGGAAGTACTGGATGTGCCATACCTGCTATCGATTCAAATTGAATCTTTCAGCAAATTTATCGAGCCAGATCCGGAAGGTGAATACGGTTTAGAAGCCGCATTCCGCTCTGTATTTCCAATCAAAAGCTATTCAGGCAGCGCGGAATTGCAGTATGTCAGCTACCGCATTGGGGAACCTGTTTTTGATGTAAAAGAATGTCAAATCCGCGGTGTGACTTACTCGGCACCATTACGTGTAAAACTGCGGATGGTGTTATTTGATAAAGAAGCACCAGGCACGATTAAAGATATCCGTGAACAAGAAGTTTACATGGGTGAAATCCCGCTAATGACCGAAAACGGTACCTTTGTAATTAATGGTACTGAGCGGGTTATCGTTTCTCAGCTGCATCGCAGTCCAGGTGTGTTCTTTGATCACGACCGTGGTAAAACGCACTCCTCTGGCAAAGTATTATATAACGCCCGCGTTATTCCTTACCGTGGTTCATGGTTAGACTTTGAATTTGATGCCAAAGATAATCTGTTTGTCCGGATCGACCGTCGCCGTAAATTACCGGCAACTATTTTATTGCGGGCACTGGAATTCAGCACAGAAGAAATTCTGGCGACCTTCTTCGAAAACACTAAGTTTGAGGTGAAAGAAGGTAAGTTGTTGATGGAAGTGGTTGCCAACCGTTTACGCGGTGAAACAGCCGGTTTTGATATTAAAGATAACGATGGCGAAGTGATTGTTGAGCAAGGCCGTCGGATCACTGCCCGTCATGTGCGTCAGCTGGAAAAAACCGGCCTGACCATGATGGAAGTACCTCATGAATATGTAGTTGGCCGGGTACTGGCTAAAAACTACGTTGACACCAGCAGTGGTGAAATTGTTGCCGAAGCTAATGCTGAATTAACTCTGGATATATTAGCTAAGCTGACAAAAGCTGGTTATGAAAGTTTTGAAACGTTGTACATCAACGATTTAGACCAAGGTTCTTATGTTTCAGAAACTATCCGGATTGATCCAAGTAACAACCGGATTGAAGCACTGGTAGAAATTTACCGAATGATGCGCCCTGGTGAACCACCAACGCGTGAAGCTGCTGAAACCCTGTTTGAAAATTTATTTTTCTCTGAAGATCGCTACGACCTGTCAACAGTTGGCCGGATGAAGTTTAACCGTCGGGTTAACTTTGAAGAAAACATTGGCGCCGGTGTACTGAGTAAAGAAGACATTCTGGCAGTAATGAAGGTGTTAATCGACATTCGTAATGGTAATGGCGAAGTTGATGATATAGACCACTTAGGTAACCGTCGCATTCGTTCTGTTGGCGAAATGGCCGAGAATCAGTTCCGGGTCGGTTTAGTCCGGGTAGAGCGTGCTGTTAAAGAACGTCTGTCACTGGGCGACTTAGATGCCGTTATGCCGCAGGATCTAATTAACGCTAAGCCAATTTCGGCTGCTGTTAAAGAGTTCTTCGGTTCCAGTCAGCTGTCACAGTTTATGGACCAGAATAACCCGCTGTCAGAAGTGACACATAAGCGTCGTATTTCTGCATTAGGCCCGGGCGGTTTAACGCGTGAGCGCGCCGGTTTCGAAGTACGTGACGTACATCCAACCCACTATGGCCGGGTATGTCCGATTGAAACGCCGGAAGGTCCGAATATCGGTCTGATTAACTCGTTGTCAATGTTTGCCCAGACTAACGAGTATGGTTTCCTGGAAACCCCATATCGCCGAATTGAAAACGGTATTGTAACTGATGAAGTAGATTTCCTATCGGCGATTGAAGAAGGTAACTTTGTCATTGCCCAGGCTAACGCTGAGCTGAATGACGAAAATCGTCTTTCAGAAGAGCTGGTACCTTGCCGTTATAAAAACGAATTTACCCTGATGCCATCCTCAGAAGTTCAGTACATGGATGTTGCACCACAGCAAATTGTATCGGTTGCTGCGGCGCTAATTCCATTCCTGGAGCATGATGATGCTAACCGGGCCCTGATGGGTTCGAACATGCAACGTCAGGCAGTTCCTACTTTACGCGCTGATAAGCCGCTGGTAGGTACCGGTATTGAGCGGGTAGTAGCAAAAGATTCAGGCGTAACGGTAGTAGCAAAGCGCGGTGGTACAGTTGATTATGTCGACGCAAGCCGAATTGTTATTAAGGTTCACGAAGAAGAAATGATTGCCGGTGAAGCCGGTATCGATATCTACAACCTGACTAAATACACCCGTTCTAACCAGAACACCTGTATTAATCAGCGCCCCTGCGTTAACCATGGCGAGCCTATTGAACGTGGTGACGTATTAGCCGACGGCCCGTCTACCGACTTAGGTGAACTGGCGTTAGGTCAGAACCTGCGCGTAGCATTTATGCCGTGGAATGGTTACAACTTCGAAGATTCGATTTTGTTATCTGAGCGTCTGGTACAGGAAGATCGTTTAACTACTATTCACATTCAGGAATTAAGCTGTATCGCACGTGATACCAAGCTTGGGCCTGAAGAAATTACCGGTGATATCCCGAACGTCGGTGAGTCTGCACTAAGCAAACTAGACGAAGCGGGTATTGTGTATATTGGTGCTGAAGTGAAAGGTGGCGACATTCTGGTAGGTAAGGTGACACCTAAAGGTGAAAGCCAGTTAACGCCGGAAGAAAAACTATTACGCGCTATCTTCGGTGAAAAGGCGTCTGATGTTAAAGACACCTCACTGCGGGTACCAAACTCTGTAACGGGTACCGTTATTGACGTGCAGGTATTTACCCGTGATGGCGTTGAGAAAGACAAGCGCGCTCGCGAAATCGAGGAAATGGAAGTCAAACAGGCTAAGAAAGACCTGAATGAAGAATTCCGGATCCTGGAAGCCGGTATTTATGACCGGGCTCGTAACCTGCTGGAGCAAAGCGGTTTAGACCGCGCCAAGCTGGATACGTTAAAAGGAGATGCCTTGTTTAATCAGAGCTTAAGTGATGAAGACAAGCAAAACGACTTAGAGCAGTTAGCGGCCCAGTACGAAGAAATTCGGGTTGAGTACGATAAGAAGTTCGAATTAAAACGTCGTAAAATTACCCAGGGTGACGATTTAGCCCCTGGCGTACTGAAAATTGTTAAAGTGTATCTGGCTGTGAAACGCCGGATCCAGCCAGGTGATAAAATGGCGGGTCGTCACGGTAACAAAGGTGTTATTTCAACTATCGTACCTGTTGAAGATATGCCATACGACGAAAAAGGTCAGCCGGTTGATATCGTGTTGAACCCGTTAGGTGTTCCGTCACGGATGAACATTGGTCAGATTCTGGAGACCCACCTGGGCTTAGCAGCTCGCGGTATTGGTGACAAAATCGACGGCATGATTAAAGACCAGAAAGAGATCGCAGAAATCCGCGACTTCCTGGTTAAAGTATATGCCTTAGGTGAATCACGGCAGAACGTTGATGTTGCCAGCTTCACTGATGACGAAGTACGTCGCCTGGCGCAGAACCTGCGCAAAGGCTTGCCAGTGGCAACACCGGTATTTGATGGTGCTAAAGAATCAGAAATCAAAGAGTTATTAACACTTGGCGATTTACCGACCAGCGGTCAGATCACCTTATATGATGGTCGTACCGGCAATACCTTTGAACGTAAGGTTACGGTTGGCTACATGTATATGCTGAAACTGAACCACTTAGTTGATGACAAAATGCACGCGCGTTCTACCGGTTCTTACAGTCTGGTTACTCAGCAGCCGCTGGGTGGTAAGGCACAGTTCGGTGGTCAGCGTTTCGGTGAGATGGAAGTGTGGGCGTTAGAAGCTTATGGTGCGGCTTATACTCTGCAGGAAATGCTTACTGTTAAGTCTGATGACGTCAATGGTCGTACTAAGATGTATAAAAACATCGTTGACGGCGACCACAGAATGGAGCCTGGCATGCCAGAATCTTTCAACGTACTGATGAAAGAAATCCGTTCGCTCGGTATCAATATCGAATTGGAAGAGGAATAAACCGACAGTTAGTTGGCGGGGCAGTGCGCTGCCCCATTCCGGTTTACCTCTTACAGGAGAGCAAAGGTGAAAGACTTATTAAAGTTTCTGAAACAACAAACTAAAACTGAAGAGTTTGATGTTATTCGTATCGGTTTATCCTCACCGGATATGATCCGTTCATGGTCATTTGGTGAAGTGAAAAAGCCAGAAACGATCAACTACCGTACCTTTAAACCAGAGCGTGACGGTTTATTCTGTGCCCGGATTTTTGGCCCGGTAAAAGATTACGAGTGTTTGTGCGGTAAGTACAAGCGCTTAAAGCACCGCGGTGTTATTTGTGAAAAGTGTGGCGTTGAAGTTACCTTAACCAAAGTACGTCGTGAGCGGATGGGCCATATTGAGCTGGCCAGCCCGGTAGCGCATATCTGGTTCTTAAAATCGCTGCCAAGCCGGATTGGTTTATTACTTGATATGACCCTGCGTGATATCGAGCGCGTGCTGTATTTCGAAAGCTACGTGGTAACAGAGCCAGGCATGACCTCGTTAGAGCGTCGCCAGATGTTAACCGAAGAGGAATATCTGGACGTACTGGAAGAGCATGGCGACGAATTCGAAGCCAAGATGGGTGCAGAGGCCGTGCTGGACATCCTGCGTGGTATTGACTTAGCCGTTGAAATTAAGCAGATGCGTGAAGAGCTGCCTACTATCAACTCTGAAACCAAGCGTAAAAAGATTAGCAAGCGTTTAAAACTGATGGAGTCATTTTTCACTTCAGGCAACAAGCCTGAGTGGATGATCATGACCGTGCTGCCAGTATTGCCACCGGATTTACGTCCTCTGGTACCACTGGACGGTGGCCGTTTTGCTACCTCAGATTTAAACGACTTATACCGTCGTGTTATTAATCGTAACAACCGCTTAAAGCGGCTGTTAGATTTATCTGCGCCTGATATCATCGTCCGCAACGAAAAGCGGATGTTACAGGAAGCGGTTGATGCCTTATTAGATAACGGCCGTCGCGGCCGCGCTATTACTGGTTCAAACAAGCGCCCACTGAAATCTCTGGCTGATATGATCAAAGGTAAGCAGGGTCGTTTCCGGCAGAACTTGTTAGGTAAGCGCGTTGATTACTCAGGCCGTTCGGTTATTACCGTAGGTCCTACTTTACGTCTACATCAATGCGGTTTACCGAAAAAAATGGCTTTGGAATTATTCAAGCCTTTCATTTACGGTAAGTTAGAAGCCCGCGGTTTAGCTACTACCATCAAAGCTGCTAAAAAGATGGTTGAGCGCGAAGAAGGCGCAGTATGGGACGTGCTGGATGAAGTTATCCGGGAACATCCGGTATTACTGAACCGGGCACCAACCCTGCATCGTTTAGGTATTCAGGCATTTGAACCGGTACTGATTGAAGGTAAAGCAATTCAGCTGCACCCGTTAGTGTGTGCCGCTTATAACGCCGACTTCGATGGTGACCAAATGGCGGTACACGTGCCGTTAACCATTGAAGCGCAGTTAGAAGCCCGTGCGCTGATGATGTCGACCAACAACGTGTTATCGCCGGCCAACGGTGAGCCTATCATCGTTCCTTCACAGGACGTGGTATTAGGCTTGTATTACATGACGCGTGAGGCGATTAACGTAAAAGGCGAAGGCATGATGTTCAAGAGTGCGAAAGAAGCTGAAAAAGCCTTCCGCGCAGACTGTGCCAGCCTGCATGCCAAAGTTAAAGTTCGGATCACAGAAGTAGAAATTGCTGAAGATGGCAGCCGTACTGAAACAGTAGCCGTGCGCGACACCACCGTTGGCCGTGCCATTTTGTTCTCTATTCTGCCTGAAGGCCTGGCGTTTGATTCAATAAATCAGCCAATGGGTAAGAAGCAAATTTCACGCTTGTTAAACGGTGCTTATCGACGTATCGGCCTGAAGCAAACGGTTATTCTTGCAGACCAAATCATGTATACCGGTTTCCATTACGCTATGTTATCCGGCGTGTCAGTTGGTATTGATGACATGGTAATCCCGGCTGCAAAAACCGAGATTATCGAAGCGGCGGAAACAGAAGTAGCCGAAATTCAGGACCAGTTCCAGCAGGGTCTGGTAACAGCCGGTGAAAAATACAACAAAGTTATCGATATCTGGTCAACAGCTAACGAAACCTTGTCAAAAGCTATGATGGACAACCTGTCGAAAGAGTCGGTGGTTGACCGTGATGGTAATACTGTAGAGCAGCAATCATTTAACTCAGTTTATATGATGGCAGACTCAGGCGCCCGGGGTTCACCAGCCCAAATCCGGCAGTTATCGGCGATGCGTGGTCTGATGGCTAAGCCAGATGGCTCTATCATCGAAACGCCGATTACCGCTAACTTCCGCGAAGGCTTAAGCGTATTACAGTACTTTATCTCTACCCACGGCGCCCGTAAGGGTCTGGCCGATACCGCACTGAAAACGGCAAACTCAGGTTACCTGACCCGTCGTCTGGTCGATGTTGCCCAGGATTTAGTGGTTACAGAAAGCGATTGTGGTTCAGATCAGGGCATCATCATGAAGCCATTGATCGAAGGTGGTGACGTGGTTGAAGGCCTGCGTGAGCGGGTACTGGGCCGGGTTGTTATTGGTGACGTTGTATCGCCCACTACCGGCGAAGTATTAGTTGCTGACGGAACAATGCTGGACGAGCAACTTTGTGATTTAATTGAACAAAATTCAATTGATGAAGTACACGTACGTTCAGTAATCACCTGTCAGACCGACTTTGGTGTGTGTGCCAAATGTTATGGCCGTGACTTAGCACGTGGCCACCTGATTAACGCGGGTGAGGCGGTAGGTGTTATTGCTGCCCAGTCAATCGGTGAGCCAGGTACCCAGTTAACGATGCGTACTTTCCACATCGGTGGTGCCGCATCTCGGGCCTCAGCAGAAAACAGTGTCCAGGTGAAAAACGCAGGTACTTTAAAACTGCATAACGCCAAGTTTGTACGCAACGCCGATAACAAAATTGTTATTACCTCACGCTCTGCTGAAGTCACAGTATTCGACGAGTTAGGTCGTGAGAAAGAGCGTTATAAGCTGCCATATGGTTCTATTATGGCTACAGATGACAATGCCAAAGTGGTTTCTGGTCAAATCGTAGCGAACTGGGATCCGCATTCACACCCAATTATCGTTGAGCGTGGTGCCAAGGTTAGCTTCAGTGATGTTGATGATACCAATACTGAGGTACAACAGGATGAGCTGACCGGTTTAACCCGGACAGTAGTAAAAGATTTGGCTAAAGCTAACGCGAAAGAGCCAAAACTTATCCTGGCGACCGATGATGGTGGATTGCAGGAAATTCGCCTGCCAAGCTTCACCACTATCGAAGTAGCTGATGGCGAAAACGTGCTGACCGGTGGTGTGTTAGCACGTATTCCACAGGAAAGTTCGAAAACCCGTGATATTACCGGTGGTCTGCCACGAGTGGCGGATTTATTTGAAGCACGTAAGCCAAAAGATCCTGCTATTCTGGCGGAAATTTCTGGTGTTATCAGCTTCGGTAAAGAAACCAAAGGTAAACGTCGTCTGGTGATTACTCCGGAGCAGGGCGATGCCCATGAAGAGATGATCCCGAAATGGCGTCAGGTTAATGTGTTCGAAGGTGAGCGCATTGAAAAAGGCGAAGTTATCTCGGAAGGTCCGGAATCTGCGCACGATATTCTGCGTTTACGTGGTATTCACCATGTAGCCAGCTACATCGTTAACGAAGTTCAGGATGTTTATCGCTTACAAGGCGTAAAAATTAACGACAAGCACATCGAAACCATTATTCGTCAGATGCTGCGTAAGTGTTTAATCACCAGCCCAGGTGACAGTGAGTTCCTGGAAGGTGAAATGGCAGAAGTGGCCCGCGTCAATATCGCAAACCGTGATTTGGAAGCGGCCGGCAAAATGCCTGCGCAGTATGAGCGTTCATTACTGGGTATTACTAAAGCGTCACTGTCGACAGATTCATTTATCTCGGCAGCGTCGTTCCAGGAAACAACCCGTGTTCTGACTGAAGCCGCTGTTGGTGGTAAGTTTGACGAACTGCGTGGTTTGAAAGAAAACGTTATTGTTGGCCGCTTGATCCCGGCAGGTACTGGTTTTGCTTATCATCAAAACCGTGCCCGCATGCGTCAGCGTGGCGGCAATACCGACGTTGTTGAACCGTCAAGAAGTGCAGAGACTGCCGAACAGGCACTAACCGATGCACTTAATATGAATTTGTCGGGCAACGACGAGTAAAAGAGGAGCAGGCAGTTTGCCGGTGGATAAAAAGCCAGCAAACTGCATTGTAACTTGACAGGTCAAAGCTTGACCATTAGAATTCCGCGACCCTAATTTTGGGGTGCGGAATTTTCACGTTTATTGGGTATTTATTAACCAGGAGTATTTAATGGCAACAATCAACCAGCTAGTGCGTAAGCCGCGCAGCCAGAAGGTAGCCAAGAGCACCGTTCCGGCGCTTGAAGCTTGCCCGCAGAAGCGTGGTGTTTGTACCCGTGTATACACCACTACACCTAAGAAGCCAAACTCAGCATTACGTAAAGTATGCCGTGTTCGTTTAACCAACGGATTCGAAGTTTCTTCTTACATTGGTGGTGAAGGCCATAACTTGCAAGAGCACAGTGTTGTGCTTATTCGCGGTGGCCGGGTAAAAGACCTTCCAGGTGTGCGTTACCACACCGTACGTGGCACGTTAGACTGTGCAGGCGTAAAAGACCGTAAACAAGCCCGTTCTAAGTACGGTGCGAAGCGGCCTAAGAAATAACGGTACTCCGTTAGTAAGGCCAAACTAAACAACTTTTTTTCTTCAATGTATTAAAAGTTTTGGAATCACCTGAAGCAATCGGAGTTACGAATGCCAAGAAGACGCGTCATAGGTCAACGTAAAATCCTTCCAGATCCTAAGTTCGGAAGTGAATTACTTGCCAAGTTTGTTAATGTCGTTATGGTCGACGGAAAAAAATCCACAGCCGAATCAATTGTATACGGCGCCTTAGAAATTGCAGCTACCAAATCGAAGAAAGAGCATATTGATCTTTTCGAAGTTGCTTTAGATAACATTCGTCCAACTGTCGAAGTTAAATCACGTCGGGTAGGTGGTTCAACCTATCAGGTACCATGTGAAGTTCGTCAGGTACGTCGGAATGCTCTGGCTATGCGTTGGTTAGTAGAAGCTGCCCGTAAACGTGGTGAAAAATCAATGGCTCAGCGTTTAGCTGGTGAAATGCTGGATGCCATCGAAAACAAAGGTTCTGCGGTTAAGAAGCGTGAAGACGTGCACCGTATGGCCGAAGCGAACAAAGCATTCGCTCACTTCCGCTGGTAAGCAGATTTAAATGATGAGGACACTATTGTGGCACGTACAACCCCAATAGAACGCTACCGCAACATTGGTATCTGCGCGCATGTAGACGCGGGTAAAACCACGACTACTGAGCGTGTACTTTTTTACACCGGACGTTCACACAAGATCGGTGAAGTACATGATGGCGCAGCGACCATGGACTGGATGGAGCAGGAGCAGGAGCGGGGCATTACTATTACCTCGGCTGCGACTACTACTTTCTGGGCCGGTATGCAGGCACAGTTTGACCAGCATCGGATAAATATTATCGATACACCGGGTCACGTTGACTTCACTATTGAAGTTGAACGTTCGCTGCGGGTGTTGGATGGTGCTGTCGTGGTGCTATGTGGCTCGTCTGGGGTACAACCGCAGACAGAGACCGTATGGCGTCAGGCAAACAAGTACGAAGTTCCTCGGATGATTTTTGTCAACAAGATGGACCGGACCGGCGCTGACTTCCTGCGGGTAGTCAAGCAGGCCCGGACCCGTCTGAACAGTACTATTGTTCCTATTCAGTTGCCTATCGGTGCTGAAGACGACTTTAGTGGTGTGGTTGACCTGATCAAAATGAAAGCAATTAACTGGAACATGGAAGACCAGGGTATGACCTTCAATTATGAAGAGATCCCGTCTGACATGTTGGCAGAGTGCAAAGAGTGGCGTCAGAACCTGATTGAAGCTGCGGCGGAAGCCAGTGAAGATCTGATGGAACGCTACCTTGAAGGCGACGAGTTTTCTGAAGAAGAGATCAAAGCGGCCCTTCGTGCACTGACCTTACGTAATGAAGTGGTATTGGTACTATGTGGCTCCGCCTTTAAAAACAAAGGTGTGCAAGCCATGTTGGATGCGGTTGTTGAATACCTGCCCTCACCGACTGAGGTAAAGGCGATTACAGGTATTCTGGAAGATGAGTCGGAAGGGGAGCGTCATTCAAGTGATGATGAACCCTTCGCCGCACTGGCTTTTAAAATCGCAACCGACCCATTTGTTGGTACGCTGACTTTCTTCCGGGTGTACTCTGGGGTAGTAGAAGCAGGTTCTGCTATTTACAACTCAGTAAAACAGAAGAAAGAGCGGATTGGCCGGATGGTGCAAATGCATGCCAATACCCGTGAAGAAATTAAAGAAGTTCGTGCCGGCGATATCGCCGCCGCAATCGGCTTA
This sequence comes from Arsukibacterium perlucidum DSM 18276, assembly GCF_000382165.1. Lineage (GTDB taxonomy): Bacteria > Pseudomonadota > Gammaproteobacteria > Enterobacterales > Alteromonadaceae > Alishewanella > Alishewanella perlucidum. The sequence goes on from NZ_KB907741.1 coordinate 14,539, forward strand.
AAAGATACCACTACAGGTGACACCTTATGTGATCAGGATAATATGATTATTCTGGAACGTATGGAGTTCCCTGAGCCGGTTATCTCGGTAGCCGTTGAACCAAAAACCAAGGCTGATCAGGAAAAAATGGGTGTCGCGCTGGGTAAACTGGCGGCAGAAGATCCTTCTTTCCGGGTGCATACTGACGAAGAAACCGGCCAAACCATTATTTCTGGTATGGGCGAATTACACTTAGACATTATCGTTGACCGGATGCGTCGCGAGTTCAAGGTTGAAGCAAACGTGGGTAAACCACAGGTGTCATATCGTGAAACGCTGCGTCAGGCTACCGAAGTTGAAGGTAAGTTTGTGCGTCAGTCTGGTGGTCGAGGTCAGTTTGGTCACTGTTGGCTGAAGATCGAACCGCAGGAAGAAGGTGCAGGTTACGAGTTCGTCAACGCGGTAGTGGGTGGTGTTATTCCGAAGGAATACATTCCTGCCATCGACAAAGGTATACAAGAACAGATGAAAAACGGCGTATTAGCGGGTTATCCTGTAATCGACGTTAAAGTAACTGTTTTTGATGGTTCATACCATGATGTAGACTCTAATGAGATGGCATTTAAAGTTGCTGCTTCAATGGGCTTTAAGAAAGGTGCGCTGCAAGCGAAACCAGTAGTACTTGAGCCTATTATGAAAGTTGAAGTGGTAACGCCTGAAGAGTTTATGGGTGATATTGTTGGTGACTTAAACCGTCGTCGCGGTATTATTCACGGTATGGACGATGCCCCTGGTGGTATCAAAATCGTTGACGCAAATGTTCCGTTATCAGAAATGTTTGGTTATGCAACCAACATGCGTTCACTGAGTCAGGGCCGCGCCTCATACTCAATGGAGCCTCTGAATTATCAGGAAGCACCAAACAACGTAACTGAAGCGATTATCGCTGCACGTAAGTCTAACTAATCAATTAGTATGGCCCGGTGTAAGTCGGGCTGCAATTTAATATAGAAGGGTCTACAAATGGCTAAGGCTAAATTTGAACGCGTAAAACCGCACGTAAACGTAGGTACTATCGGTCACGTTGACCACGGTAAAACTACTCTGACAGCTGCTATCACTAACGTATTAGCTAAGACATACGGCGGTCAGGCATTTGCTTTCGATCAAATCGA
>NZ_KB907742.1 GCF_000382165.1 Arsukibacterium perlucidum DSM 18276
TATCGCCATGAATACTGCGTACAGATTTACGACTTTTACCATTGCGAGAGTTACCGGTATTTTTACCGATAGCATCATGTTTGGCATAACCAAGATGTTGCTCCATCTCAGCTTCAAGGGCACGCTCAGCAAGCTTTTTAGTTAACTGCTTAAGGATACCTTGCTCACCAAGCAGGTCTTCAGGGGATCTGTAATCAGCTAATAACTGATCGATAAGCTGGTCTGATACTGGCATTCTTTATTCCTTTCAAATACATGGGTAGAATGCCACTTACACAGATTTTTTTATACTCTCGTACCCGCAGAGATGATAGACGTCCTTAAGCTTGCCTATGCCATCACTATTCACAAAAGCCAGGGCTCACAGTTTTCCCGGGTTATTATCCCATTGGATAAATCACCCAACCTTGACCTCACGATGTTTTACACCGCCGTCACCCGCGCGCAAAAAGAAGTCACGTTGATCGGCGACATACGAACGTTGTCCGATGCACTGCAAAAGGAGTTTTCAAAGTCTCGAAATACGGATATGCAACAAAAGCTGTGTTTTTCCATGAACCAGTATCGCCAAGACTCCTGAACGTTCAATTTTCCAACCATTTCCGAATTCAGAACAATCTTCTCTAACAAAAACCTCAGTCGGGCTCTGTATTCGTCAAACGGGGATAGAGGACACAAGGCACTAAAAATTTGCGAATTTATGTCGATTAAAATTGACATATGTCTATTTATAGCTACTCTTATTAAGAGGTGACCCGCCAAGGGACCTCAAACCCAATAGTATTGAACGCCATGGATGGCACCACTAGGAGCGCTATTCATGAGACCCAGAGCCCCCCCAACACAACAAATCAATCATCTGCATTTGTGACGAAATGCCGGCGCGACCACTTTGAATAGTATGGTTTTCGCAGGAGCTAGGGATACCGTCACGTGATGCGGTGTACTTGTTTATCAAGGTATTGCATTTGCACAAGGCTCTGAGGGGAGCGCACAAATGACTGAAATTACAACCATGAGCATGTTTATCAACATGCAACAACGTCAAAAACTTTCGCGGCGTATTCAGAACGTTGTCGAGTCGCTGTTAATCGCATTGAATATCGATCCGTGCGGGCGGCAGTTGATTATGGCCTGCGGCTCAGGTGATGAAAGAAATAACCGGGAGGCGCTGGTTTCCTGGATGGGGAAAGCTATTTGTTGCGAACAACGATTGGATTCGTTTTCAACGGAGCAAATAGCTCACGAGCTACGACATCACCTGGAGCGCTGTATTGGATCTTGGTGTGATTAATGGTCCTGCTCGGATGGAACATGCTCCATCAGCTGCTGGACTGGAACGTCGAAAAATATGCACAGCCGGTCTATGACATCTGTCGTCAGATTACTGCCACGCTCGTGCAACATTTTTGACAGAGTAGCACGATGTACTCCTGTTGCATCTGCGAGCTGGATAAGAGTCAGCGGCTGGCCTGTCCGAAATTCGTAATCATCGATACAACGGCGCAAGTGGAAGCGAATCATGTCATTACTCCTGTATTTCGCCATCATACACGGAATCATGATGCTGACAAAGAATCGCAATAATCTGGTTTATCCATTGTTCAAATTTTATTGGCGAGTGTTGAAAAAAATCGAAATTCGCGGAGCTCATTATGTCAAATTTTCGCATTGCGTATAACCCACAACTTTTTTGGTTGGGTCACTTTTTGACAGATGCTCAAATGGATGACATCACTGAAGCAGAGATGCATCCAAAGCATCACCACAACTTTATTTACCCTTACATGAACAAATGTTCTCATCAGTTTGTTCCGATTTACACGGTAGAGGAGCAAGCGATTTGCCAGGTCCTATCACATAAAGGTTGCATCCCTGCAACGTTGCTGTTTGGGTACAGTTTAGCGACAGAATATGAGTTGAGCGCGAGGGTAGTATGTGCAGAAAAAAGCTTTGAGTATCTTTTTATCGGTGTGGCAGCCTTGCTTTGTTATCATAAAGATAATGGCTTTCTACAAGAGCTTCAGTTTGTGTACGGCAACAGGTTGCTGTACATGATGTGTCGTTACCTACTGAAACAACAAGATATTTTGGGGTTTGATGATCACTCTCATCCTGTCATACAATTTTGTCATGACATGGTTTTCAACATTGATAACGATGTGAGGCTGGACTCATGACGCCCATGCCGAGCTCAATAAACGAAAGCTCAACGTATTGTTTTTAAAAGCGGGTATGTGAAACGTATTAGGCGGCACTAATTGAGTACTTAGATTTGAGCGATTTCGATAGTGGAGAGTCATTGTATGCTGTTAAATAGCATCATTTAACGACCGGGAGCTGTAGCCAGTCCGTAGTATAAGCCGGAGACAGCAATTCACGTTTCATACCCCATTCCTGTTTGGTACCTTGGCTGGCAAACCACAGAGTTTTAGCGTGTTTCGCGTTTAGGGTATCCATCAGTTGCATAAGCGCTTGGTTTGACTCTTTTTGAACAATAGGTTCATCAAACAGGCCAGGCTGGTATACGCCGGGGTCGTAGAAATCAGCTAGCATGACACCGGCTTTAGCGTAGCGGTAACCGTTTAACCATAAGCCATCCAGCAGCTTCATTGCGTGAGTAAGAAAAATTCGGGTATCGCTACTGGGCGTATCAAGTTCGATGCTTTTGCCGGCGCTATAGGGCGCATCTTTGTCGCTAAACGGGCTGGTGCGCAGAAATACCGTAAGATGTTTTGCAGTTTGCTGCTCCTGGCGCAGCTTTTTGCAAGCCCGGCTGATGTATTCGCTTATTGCCTCACGCATTGGCTGTTTATCGGTAATACGTTCGCCAAAGGCGCGGCTACTAACAATCTGCTTTTTAGTGGGAGCCATTTCTTCCAGTGCGATACAACTCTCACCATTAAGTTCTCTTACCGTGCGCTCAACCACCACCGAGAATTGCTGACGCATATACTCAGGGTCTGCATCGGCTAGTTGCAGTGCGGTAGTAATGCCGAGTTGCTGTAAGCGTTTGGTCAGCTTGCCACCAATGCCCCATACTTCATCAACCGGTAGTAGGGCCAGTAACTTACGCTGGCGCGCTTTATCGGTTAAATCGACTACGCCACCTGTGCGATGCCAGGTTTTGGCGGCATGGTTAGCCAGTTTTGCCAGTGTTTTGGTTGGTGCTATACCAACGCAGACGGTAATGCCTGTCCACTTGCTTACAACCTTACGCACCTGCAAGCCAAAGTCGGTCAGGCTTTGGCTGAATGCCATGCCGGTTAAATCCAGAAAAGACTCGTCGATAGAATACACTTCCACTCTGGGAGCCAGGCTTTCCAGTGTGCTCATTACCCGCTGTGACATATCGGCATACAGCGCATAGTTGGACGAGAAGGCCACCACACCCTGTTTTTGTATCAGGTCGCGCACCTGAAACACCGGCACGCCCATTTTAATGCCGAGCTTTTTGGCTTCTTTGGAGCGGGCCACCACGCAGCCATCGTTGTTAGACAGAACCACCACCGGCTTATCTGTTAAATCAGGCCGAAATAGCTTTTCACAGCTGGCGTAAAAGTTATTGCAATCCACCAGCGCAAATATGGGTGTTGTCATTTGCGCTTCATTTGCCGAATAATGTTCGTCACTACACCAAAGATATTGAGCTCTTCACCATTGCGCGGCCGTATAGGTTTATAAGCCGGATTACGGGGTAACAAACACAGTGCAGGACGGGTGCAGAGCTCTTTCACGGTAAATTCACTACCCACTGCCGCTACCACTATATCGCCATGATCGGCATCTACCGAGCGGTCTACAACCAATACGTCACCGTCATAAATACCGGCCTCTATCATCGAATCTCCCTCAACCCGGACAAAAAACGTGGCGTTAGGATGGCGAATACATAGCTCGTTTAAATCCAGCGTGCGCTCGACATAGTCTTGTGCTGGTGACGGAAAGCCCGCTTTTACCGGGTCGCTATAGAAAGGAATTTGCTGTTTCGGCCACGAATCGGCATTACCAATAAATACTGCTGACATACCCACCTCTTGCATGTATGGATATACAGTATATCAGGGAGGCTGGAATTGGCAATTCTGATACCGATTAGTGTAATGATTGTTTAATTCGGCAACTGGATTTGCTAACGGCTTTTGTCAATTAGCGTACCTAAGCAGGTTAATGCCTCTGCATAACAGCTATATGTTTCACCAACTTGATACCATTGATTGCAGAGATATCCAGGCAGCAGTAAAAGTATTGTCTGTTTATCGTTAGACGGATTGAGCTTGGCCAGAGATGGTAAGTCTCTGCCAATACCATTCCATTCCTGAAGGATTTGCACTGCTTGTTGTTCAGTGACGCGATGATTGTCCATAACCAAACCTTAAAAGTGAATTATTAGTTAAAAAATAGATTTACAAATGATTAGTGTCAAATATTCGGAATACTAAAATGAACGTCACCATTCGTTTAGAGCATGAGTGGATGCGTTCTTATTTAACGAACAAGATGCTGCGAACAAGGCAGTATTGAAATCCAAACTTGGGGGGATGCAATGCTCTGTTTGTAAATTAGCAGTTCAAAGCCGCTTGCGAACAACCTCACTTCAGTGGTGCTTTATTCGATGAAGATTTGTTGAACATTTTTGTTTAATGTGAGCTGATAGGGGTCAGTTCACGAAACGGAAAAAATTGTACGCTAAGCCTTTGGCATCAATGATATCGACACCATTTTTTCCACAATTCATAAAGTTGCGCAGTAATTAGTCGACGACTGGCCCTTGCTAAATAATTTTCATTTCAGCATGAGTTGTGCTTTAAAAATTCAATTCTGCAACTACACTCATTGGGCGAACAGAGCGAGAAATCCGCCGTTAATTCCAATAGCGGGTACGCGAATGAATATCAGCTCTTAGGGGAATATTATGTTAAATTGTCTATTCACCGCTGAAGAACTAACCCCCCAATAACCCCTGCGCAAAATGCCCAGTAGCAAACGCCAGCCCCGCTGCGGCCGTACCCATGATCAAAGTCCGGAGTCCTGATCGCATTGCTGGTAAGCCATAGACGATACTTTTAAGCATTCCGATACCCAAGAAGACGACGCCTGCCAAACCAAGACTCGTCAGGAACTGAATCTGACTCTCCATACCCGGGATGGCATAAGGCAGTAAAGGTAAAGCACCAACCGACAAAAATGCGGCGAAGGTAGTCAACGCGGCTCGGCGTGGGCTGAGTCCGGCACCCGAGAGTCCGTACTCTTCTCGCAACATGGTTGCTACCCACACATCGGGATTACGACTGATAGCCTCCACTACTTGCTCCAGCAATTCGCCGTCGAATCCCTTCGCCTGAAACAGCTGGCGAATTTCCTCACGTTCACCTTCTGGCACAGCACGGATATGTTCACGTTCTGTGCGTTCAGCAAATTTGATCTGATTCAACTGCGCCTGGCCCGCTTCGTAATTACTTACCGCCATGCTGAAGCCGTCTGCAATCAGGTTTGCAAAGCCGAGTACCAACGCAACCTGTGGCGAGAAACCTGCGCCGAACGCACCCGATACAACCGCAAACGTTGTAACGCAGCCATCGATGCCGCCAAGCACAGCATCTGGTAGCGTCGAGGCCTTAACGGGACCAGCAAGCCGTGCACGAACGGCATTAGGCTGGTGCTCGCTGAGCAGTCTTTCATTTTCTGTGGATGGCATGTTTCAGCCTCCTGTTCAGGACGCGATGCGGTGTGCTTTGGGATTATAGACTCTGCTCGGCATTTGTGGCTTTGTCCATCAATACACATCTTCAAGATAACGCCCCTGGCCTCTCAGCGTTTCAATATCGATGTGCAGGGGTTTGAGAATGTCTTCTATAACCTGCCGCACAGCCGCCGCCATATCCCGGCCACCACAGACCAGTATCTGCGCACCGGTGTTAACCATCTGTCGCACGGCTAATTCATCCTGTTTGAGCTTATCCTGCACGTAGGTGCGCTCGTCTGCTCTTGAGAAGGCAGTGTTCAGCGCGCTCAGTCGATGATCCTCAAGATAGCGCCCAAGCTCGGGTTGGTAGAGAAAATCTGACCTGGCATCGCGACCGCCCCAGTACAGATACATAGGGTTGCATCTGGTATTGTTTCTGATGAAACCGGTTAACGGACCAATGCCGGCACCTGCACCGATTAGGATAACTGGCTGGCTACCTGTAGCTGGCCGGAAGCCTGGATTGGGGCGGATAAAACCATCGATACAAGCTCCCGGCTTGAGGTCATGCAAGTACCCGGAGCATAGACCGCCGGGCTGCTTGCGGACGCATATCTCAACAATCCCGTCACTAGCTGAGGACGCGAGCGAGTAGAACCGCGGGGCTTGACCGTGTGGGGGAATAACCCCCAAAAGGTCTCCCGCCTCGAACGGTGGCAGCGCTTTAAATCTTCTTGGAGAAGCCGTTAGCCATCCGCCCTGCTCCGCCGGTTTGAACCGGAAGATACTGGTGGGCGCCTGAACCGCAATCCCGTAATCCGCCCTTTCTACCAGTTCCAGTTTGACCGTTGCTGGCTGCAATGCACAGTAGTTCAAGAAAAGCGGAGTACCGATAACCTCACCAACCCGGTTTCCCCACTCACTGAATTGCGAGGCAGAACACCGATCAATCAGTTCAATGGCGTGCAAACGGCTGACGCCTTTACCGGCGAGCGCAGCATCCACCGACAAGGCAAACTGACAGAAGTTCGGAAACTGCCGGTCACCAAAACCCAGTACCGTGTATCGCAGGTTCTTCTCAGCCCGGAATTCTTTGAGCCTGGCCATAAACTGCCGGGCCGATGCGGGTGCATCACCATCGCCGTATGTCGAAGTCAGCACGAACAGCCTGGAAGCCTGCGGATACTGCTTAGCCAGGGCATTCATCTCGCTGCAATGCACGCGGAAACCGGCCTTATTCAGGCTGCTATGGAGTTCCCGGGCAAATCCCCAGGTGGCATTACCTTCGGAGCCGACCAGAATAATTGTATCCGCCTGAGCGGCATCGGCGTTGTCAGGAAGCTGCCCTGAAGACCGGCGACGCTGCCACCAGATGGTTGCACCTGTTATCGAGAGAGCTGGCACAGTCAGTGCCGCAGCGCCAAGAATCAGGCCAAGCCACCATAGGCCTTCACCGGTGTGCAAACGTACAATCCAGTCCTGCAATACGCCGCTGTCAGAGCGCGGCTGGAACTGCAGCAACTCGCCCGTAGCCTGGTCCACGAATCCGGAGCCGCCGGCGGTTGACAGCGAATAGACGTCCTGCGGATCACCGGGATAGGGAAACACCAGTTCCCGGAGTTCGCCAAGATCGAAATTGCCTAGCGCTTTTAAGGTGCCCACAGGCGATGGTTGCCCGCCCGAGACCTCAGCCGGAAACCCTGGCCCTGTGTCAGGCGCTTCCGGCAGCAAACCAAAGCGCTGTGCCGACATATAGCTACCGGTCAGTGCGGATAACAGTAGGCCGAGCACGGCAAACCGGGCCAATTCGGCATGGATTCGTTTCCCGCCAGAGCCGGAAAGCGGTCTTAATATATTCTTCCAACCCCCGGTACGCCGGGCTATCAAAAATATTCCCGAAAGACACAGAAGCACCATCAAAACAGCCAATACGCCGGCCAGCGCTCTACCGGCATCATCCAGCATAAACGCACGATGCAGATCCTTGATCCAGCCAAAGAATGCGGAAGGTTCGTAGGGCGTGCCCTCACCTGTTACCGGATTCACCAGATCCGCACCGGCCTGGCCGTCACGGCTGTAATAGACAATGACCTTGCCAGAAGGCTCTCGCACGATCTGCTCAGTCCCGGGATAGTGAGCAACGATCCGGTCAGCCAGCTCGGCGATACTGATTTCACCGGAAGCCGGAATGACCGCTGACACTCTATCCAGCGTCGGAGCCAAAGCCAACACAGCACCCGTGACTGAGAGAACCATCAGAAGCAAACCAGTAAGCAGGCCCGGTAAGCTGTGGAACTTGCGCAACATAGCCGACGCTCCCGGTGGATTATTGAAGCTCGTAGGTCAGAGCGCGCACGTAACCACGTCCTGAAACCGGCTTTCCGGACCCTTCGGTGGTCAGGGGGGCTATCACATCGGCTCTGATATCGCGCATATCTTCAACAGCAGAGTCGACTCGAACCTCATAGCCGTTGTCGATCAGCGAATCATCGAGGTTCACAGTCACTTTCAGCGTGCGGCCACTGGTAACACTGGCGCCAGTCAAGCCGTCATACTCTGCAGGATCAAGCCCACTGCCCCGGGCCCAGCCTCCCAGGTGTTTGTAGTATTTAGATTTCTTCCCGGAAACCCAAAGGGTACCCTGATACTCTCCGGCGGCATCGGTAAGATACAGCGCCAGATAGGCTCCATCGCCGCCGTAATTCTGTAGTTCCGTAGTGAAGGTCACGTCACGGGCCTGGGCGAATACCGGTAAAGCCAAGGCGGCGAAAAGGCTGCAAGTGAGAACAAACGTTTTCATAAATGGTCTCCAAAAACCTGATGAACGTTAAAGGAACAGGGCAAATTCGCTCAGTTACTCAACGGTAACCGTGGGACGCCCCTTGACGATGCCGTTGCGTGGCGCCTGACTTTTGGGATTGTCCTGTCCATTTTTCCTGTTGCCGCGGTCCCTCTCCTCATCGTCACTGTCTTCACGCTCCCATTTCATCATGGTCAATGAAGCGGGCGCGAAAGAGGCTTCTGCCCTGACCCCATCGGCATCGAGGCCCCGGACTTCATAACAACCGTCGTCAACCTTTATTCGGTGAACTGTCCAGCCTTCGGCTTCCAGCTTTTCACGCAGATTTTCACGGGGCTGCCAACTCGCCACCGGATCATCGCAGTCGTCATCGGCCAGTGCGGTGCCGCTCAGAAGTAACAAAGACAGGCTCAGAATAATGGGTTTGGTCTTCATGGTGTCTCTCCTGCTGGTTGTGTTAAATCCACTCTAAGGCGCTAACCTGACAACGACCTGAACAAACGAGGCCATTTCAGCGGAACTGAAAAGCTTCTTTATGGAAGCGAGTCAGGCGGAAGGGTGCTGCCCGCAAGCCGTTTCTAATGGCTTCCCCCAGCCCTGCCGGGCCGCAGAACCAGACCTCTGCGCCTGCTGCCGAGCGTCCGTTGGTAGACAACGTCTCGGCAGACAACCTCTGCCCCTTGCTGCTGTCATGAATCTCGAGGTGTATCCCGGGTAAGCCATCGCAAAGCGCCCGAAGTCGATCCACCATGGGATCCTGGCCGGCGTTGCGCGTGCAGTAATGCAGATCGGCTTCAGGCACGGTGGCGTCGGTGGCGCTGCTTAGAGCTTCGAGCCAGGCCAGAAACGGCGTGATCCCGATGCCACCGGCTATCCAGATCTGGTGGGATTTGCGGTTGCGGCGATCGAAGTTAAAACAGCCGTAAGGGCCTTCTATATTTACGGTTTGCCCCACGCTGATTTTCTGGCTCAGATTGCGGGTAAAGTCTCCGAGGGATTTGATGAGGAAGGTAACAGTGCCATTTTCCCGATCCGCACTGGCGATGGTGAACGGGTGCGCACCCTCAATCCGGTCGAAGGTCACAAAGGCAAATTGCCCCGCACGGTGACCGGGCCATGCCGGCCCCATGTGGCAGGTAACTTCGGTGACGTCCCGGTCTGGTGTTTTGATCGCGGTGACCATGCCGCGAACCTGGCGACGACGACCAACTCTGCCGGTCAGGGATAGCCCGCTGGCGATGCTGCCGCCAAAGAGCAAAATGGCCATCAGCACACCGATTGGCTGCTGCCACCATTGCAGCGGAGTAAGCCACGCCGCGTGGAAAGCGAGCAACAGATAAAGCACCGGCATGCCGCGATGCAAATAGCGCCAGTATTTGTAGGGGAACTTGCGCAACAAGCTGATCAGCAGCATGGCGAACAGCAGATAGATGGCGAACTCCCCTACCTCTTCCGCAGCATCGCGCATGGTTTCGATGAACCCGGAATAATCCTGATCGTGCAGCTTGCCGGCTTTTCCGAACACCGACTCTATTACATCGTCACCCATTTCAATCAGCCAATGGGCGGCGGCGAATACCACGGCCAGAATGCCTGCCCATTTGTGGGTGCGATAGATCTGATCCAGCCCACCCATCGGTCTCTCCAGCCAGGCTGGGCGCAGTGCCAGCATCATGGTCAGTGACATCAGAGCAATGGATAACAGCCCACTGAGCAGCAGGCTCTGGTCATAGACTGCCCAGGGAGAACCGGCCCCAGGGCCTGCAAAAAGGCTCCAGGCCCATAGGCCCAAAACCAACACAACGAAAGGAAAAATCATCCGCATCATCACATCTCCTGCGATCGGTACCTGGAATATTCCCCCGAAGGCTAGCGCCCAAACCTGACAGCCAGCTGAAGGTCGGTGAAGAGAGATCGAAGCGTTATTGACCATTCAGCTGGCTGTCAGGTTTGAGCTGTAGTATCTTGATTCCAGGGCTGGGTCAGAGGTGAACGATGCGGGTACTTTTGGTGGAGGATACGGTGGGATTGGGCGAGGCGGTCCGGGATCAGATTGCGGACGACGGCCACGCTGTGGACTGGGTGCAAACGCTGGGCTTTGCCGAGGCGAGTGTCAGGACCACACCCTACGACCTGATTCTGCTGGACCTGATGCTCCCCGACGGTCATGGCTTGGGCTTTTTGCGAACACTCCGGGCTACCGGAAAAACAACACCGGTGATCATTCTTACTGCCAGGGATCAGGTGTCTGACCGGATTGAAGGATTAAATGCCGGTGCTGACGACTACCTGGTCAAACCCTTTGATCTTTCGGAGCTGTCGGCCCGCGTGGCCGCGGTGGCTCGCCGATATCGCGGCAATCCAAGCCCGATTATACAAGTGGGCGAGCTGATGATTGATCTTGGCGATCACCGCATCAGTCGCAACGGCCTGCCGGTAGAACTTACGGCACGGGAGTGGGCATTGTTTGAGGGCTTTATCCAGCGACCCGGAATGCTGTTATCGCGATCGCAACTGGAGGATCGTCTATACGCTTTCGGGGCCGAAATCGAAAGTAACACCATCGAAGTTTATGTCAGCCGTCTGCGTAAAAAGCTCGGGCGGGACGCTATCGTAACCGTCAGGGGAATGGGCTATCGCCTGGAAACACATGACCACTAGAACCAGCCTGCAAAAAACACTCGGTATCGGCCTGACACTCGGTGTCACCCTACTCTGGCTGTTGGGCGTGACCGCTTCGGGACTGGTGGCACAGCATGAAATGAACGAGGTCTTCGACAGTGCCCTGGAAGAAACCGCCCAGCGCATACTGCCACTGGCGGTCACCGACATCCTGAACCGTGAGAACGGCGCGGGCAATCAAAAGGCCCCAGCCCTGAAAGACCATGACGAATACCTGACCTATCTGGTACGGGACGAAGCTGGAAATATTCTGCTCCAGTCCCACGATGCCGACCCTGGCGTGTTTAGCAGGACCCCCGCGGAAGGGTTTTCAGATACTCTGACCCACCGGCTATATGGCGTATCTGCAGTCAGCTATACCATCTATCTTGAAGTGGCCGAACCCTTGGCGCACCGGCGTGAATCCGCTCTGGAGGCGGGATTAGCCTTACTGTTGCCTTTACTGGTGCTGATTCCGGTCAGCCTGTTGGGTGTCTGGTGGATTGTCCGGCTTTCCCTTCGTAAGGTGGTCGATTTTCAGCAAGACATTGAATCCCGCGGCGCGGGAGATCTGTCCCCTGTTGTAGAAGAGCAGTTACCCCGTGAATTTGAACCAATCGCCGGTGCCATCAACCGGCTGCTTGAGCGTTTGCATCGTGCTCTCGAATCAGAACGCAGCTTTACCGCCAACAGTGCCCATGAACTGCGAACTCCCCTGGCAACAGCGCTTGCCAAAGTGCAGCGACTGAAAACCAGAATGCCCGATGATTATCTCAAGAATGATGTTGCAGAAATTGAAGAAGCGTTACGCAGTCTCTCGGTGCTGTCCGGAAAACTGCTCGAGTTGGCAAAAGCAGAAGGTGGCGGTGCACTCTCACAAAGCCAGCAGGATCTTGTGCCCATCCTCGCGATGATTGCCCGGGATTTTGAGGCCCAGGCACCCGGGCGAGTTGTTTTATCCCTGCCGGAGCGCGAAGTGAACTCCTTTCTTGATCCCGATGCCTTCGCCATCCTGGTGCGTAACCTGATCGAGAATGCCCTTAAGCATGGTTCCCGTAGCGAGCCGGTGAAGATCAACCTGAACGATAATGGGGTTTTAAGGGTCTGCAATGGCGGTGCAAGAGTGCCACCGGAACAGCTCGCTCTTTTAAGAAACCGGTTTGCACGCGCCAAAACGGACGCTGCAGGTTCTGGCCTGGGCCTCGCGATTGCCGATGCGATTGCTAAAGGTGCCGGCATGACCCTGCATCTCAGATCGCCGGCAACAGGACGGCAGGATGGTTTTGAAGCGGAGCTGAATCTGGCATGTATCTGACACTCACCGACATTGTGCTGCTGACGAGCATCATTCAATCGCTGGCTCTTGCCGTTTTTCTCCTACTTCCATCCAACAGTGGGCTCATATCTAACCGACTCCTGGTTGCCACTCTGGTGTTCTTCGCCGCCGGGCTGGGAGAGATCTTCCTCTATGGCAGCGGGCTTGCGCTCCAGTACCCAAACTTCGCCTACCTCGGAACACTCATCGGACTTCTACAAGCCGGCACGCTCTATCTATATGCGCAATCGCTGATGTATCAGAATTTCCAGTTACGCGGGAAGCATCTCGTGCACACGTTGCTCTTCTGGGTGGTCGGCGCAATTTTTCTGATTGAATATTATTTACAGCCAAGCGAGACCAAAGTTCAGATTCTGCTTGAACGGGACCACCCGGGCGTACTTACCTCTCCCCTTCTTGCAGTCGCTATTCACGCGGTCTTTCTGGGCTACCTGTACGCGACTATTCGTGCGATTAACCGTTTCGGCCTTGGTATTCGACAGATTTTCTCGAGTATTGAAAACAAACAACTTGCGTGGTTACGGACGCTTCTGATCGGCTATGCAGTGGCTTGGACCGTGAGCATGATGTACTGCCTTACAGCGCATGTGTTTAGAAGCGTGCCTGGAACCGAGTGGGTGGCCGGCGCTGGCGCTGTAACGGGCTTCATTTTCATCAATTTTCTGATGATAAACTCTCTTCGCCAACCCGTTGTTTTCTCTGGATTGGCAGCAGACCAGGCCGCCTTGCTGGAAGAAGAGCCCACGCCGCAGTTTGATCAAACTTTAAAGGTCAGGCTCCAACAGTTAATGCACCAGGAAAAGCCCCACTTGCACCCCAACCTGACCCTGGAACAACTTTCACGGAAATTGGGCGCCCCTTCAAGAGAGGTTTCACGGGCCATTAACCAAGGCTTTGGCTGCAATTTCTTTGAGTTCGTCAGTCGCTATCGCATCGACGAGGCGAAATCGCGCCTGGCCGATGCAGCCAATCAGGCAAATATTCTGCAAACTATGTATGACTCTGGCTTCAACTCGAAGTCCGTATTCAACACTGCTTTCAAGAAAGAGACAGGATTTACCCCCAGTGAATATCGCCGACGAGCCCTGCAGGGCGATATCCGACCCTAGCCACGATCCTGAACCTGGCTACCCGGCGTTCGAGTACGCTCTCACCCGATACTGAAACCTCTAAACAGCTGAATTGTAGGTTTTTATTTCTAAACCATGGCATCGGTTCGGTTTCGTACTTGCGAACGATTCTTTGGCCTCCCTTCCGTACTCTGATTGCCAAGCGCCACCAAACCCGGTGCGCGTGAAGCTCAACGCAATATGAAGAGGTCATGTATGAAAACCAAATTACGCAAAACCGCTGTTCCCGCAGTGGCCGCAGCAATCTTCAGCCTGATGTTTGCCGGTAGCGCCCTAGCTCATTGTGATGCTCTGGACGGTCCCGTGATTACCGAAGCCCGTGCGGCACTGGAGTCAGGCAATGTTAAGCCCTTGCTCAAATGGGTGCCGGCAAAGGATGAGGCCGAAATCAAAAGGGTATTCGCCGATGTGCTCCAAGTCCGCGGGCAAAGCGAAACTGCGAAAAACATTGCCGATCAGCATCTGTTCTCGACGCTCGTTGAGGTTCATCGTGCCTCCGAAGGCGCACCCTTTACCGGCATCAAGCCTTCCGGACAGATTGATCCGGGTTTAATGGCGGCGGATGCGGCGTTGGAAAACGGGCAAATTGATCGCCTCGTGGCAAATATAACCCGCAAGATCGAGAACGGTATTCGTGAGCGTTATCATGAGGCTCAGCGTGCAAGGGCCATGGCTGATCAAAGCGGCGATAAGGGGCGTGCCTTTGTCGCTGACTACGTCAATTACATTCACTATATAGAGGGCGTGCATGGCGCTGCTGGAGGGCAGGGGCACTAATTCCTATCTTCACGCAGACGCAAAGCAGGCTGACGGCCTGCTTTGCCGTTGTATTCATTTCCAGTTTCGCCTTCGGCTGAATTTTCAGAGGACTACAACGCTACAAATACGCTTGGATGAAGATACAAAACCAATGTACTTATTGATCGAGAACAGTATTTGCTCAGCGGCGTACTATAAGATGTCGATATACGAGCAAATGTTGGCTGAGGGATCCCCACGAATTTGACCACAGTATCAGCTCTTTTCCATTTTGATTACTGCCCAATCTGACTCTGCCGCCCAGAGCATGATTTGCCTTATTGCAGCCTGTATCTGCTCAATGCTCAGCCCTAACTTTGCTACCTTGCATAGCCGCCTACCCAGGTAGTTAAACGACAAT
>NZ_KB907743.1 GCF_000382165.1 Arsukibacterium perlucidum DSM 18276
TGTTCTTGGCATGATGGGTTGTCATGGTTAGTTTTTGGCGAAAGTAATTATACCAGCCCATCATGCTGTCTAATAATCCATCACGAAAGATCAACAAGCCCTAATAAGTTTATGGTATCATGATTCATGTAATCTCCTCCTTTAAGAAGCCGCAAAAAACGCGGCGCAAACTGCCTGCTTATTTGGAAAGGTGCTTATCCATGGTTCACGATAATTCTGAGTCTCATTGTCATCACCATACACCCTCCCACACGGGCTCAGGGCTTACAGACCCGGTCTGCGGCATGGGTGTAACGGCAGACTCTGCCCAGCATGTTGAGCATGCGGGTAAAACTTACTACTTCTGCAGCACCAAATGCATGAATAGATTCCAGCATGACCCTGAGAAGTTTCTTTCACCAACCCCGCCACCTCCCTCGGAAGCGGTCAAAGGCACAATTTATACGTGCCCGATGCATCCGGAAATACGTCAGGACAACCCCGGAACCTGCCCTAAATGCGGCATGGCACTTGAACCCCTGATGCCCAGTCTGGAAGATGACAATCCCGAGCTGGACGATTTTTCCAGGCGATTCTGGTGGACATTGCCTTTTACCGTCATTGTCACGGTGCTTGCCATGTTTGGGCCACAGCTTGGCTGGTTCGAGATGGCGACGCAAACGTGGATAGAGCTTGTACTGTCGCTTCCCGTGGTGCTGTGGGCCGGACAGCCGTTCTTCGTACGGGGTTGGCAATCAGTGGTCAACCGCAGTCCCAACATGTGGACGCTCATCGGCTTGGGTACCGGTGCCGCCTTCGTCTACAGCACGCTGGCAACCGTAGCTCCCGGTATATTTCCGGAAACATTCATGTCCATGGGGCGTGTGGCGGTTTATTTCGAAGCCGCAGTGGTGATCATTTCCCTTACGCTGTTTGGTCAGGTGCTGGAGCTTCGCGCGCGTTCCCAGACATCCGCTGCCGTCCGGTCATTGCTCGGTCTGGCGCCCAAGACGGCCCGCCGTATCAATGCAGACGGAACAGAAGAAGAAGTACCGCTGACGCATGTGCATGAAGGTGATCGTTTACGCGTACGTCCCGGTGAGAAAGTTCCTGTCGATGGCATTGTTGAAGAGGGTGCAAGTTCTCTCGATGAATCCATGTTGACTGGTGAATCGTTACCCATCAGCAAGCGCCCGGGTGACAAGGTCATAGGGGCAACGATGAACACCTCTGGTGCACTTGTGATCCGGGCGGAGAAAGTCGGCTCGGCCACTGTGTTGTCACAAATTGTCCAGTTGGTGGCTCAGGCCCAACGCTCTCGGGCGCCGATGCAACGGATGGCTGATTTGGTGGCGGGTTACTTTGTCATGGCGGTGGTAGCCATCGCCATCCTCACCTTGGTCGTGTGGGGCATGTTCGGCCCGCAGCCAAGCTGGGTCTATGGCCTGATCAATGCGGTCGCTGTTCTGATCATCGCTTGCCCTTGTGCGCTGGGGCTCGCAACGCCCATGTCAGTCATGGTTGCTACCGGACGAGGCGCAACCCAGGGTGTTCTGTTTCGTGATGCAGCAGCAATAGAAAATCTGCGCAAAGTCGATACGCTCATCGTAGACAAGACCGGCACCTTGACAGAAGGCCGACCCGCATTCGATCAGGCTGTTTCCGCTGGCGAGTTGGACGCCGATGAAATCTTGCGCCTGGCTGCCAGCCTCGATCAAGGCAGCGAGCATCCTTTGGCTGACGCTATTGTCAGCGCTGCGCGCGAACGTAATTTGGTGCTCAGCCCAGTGGACGACTTTGACTCGGGTAGCGGCATAGGCGTACGGGGCAAGGTTGAAGGCAAAATACTGCTGTTGGGCAACACTGCGTTCATGCAGCAGGATAACGTCAATGTTGATGGCCTGGCTGCCACCGCTGAGGGATGGAGGATAAAGGGTGCGAGTGTGATGTACCTGGCGGTTGACGGCACACTGGTCGGCCTACTCGCCGTTTCCGACCCCATCAAACAGAGCACCCCTGAAGCGGTACAGGCGCTCAAGGCCGCGGGAATCAGGGTCATCATGGCTACTGGTGACGGTATTTCAACGGCAAAAGCGGTCGCCGAACAACTAGGCATAGACGAAGTTCATGGCGAAGTGAAACCGGCCGACAAGCTGAATCTGGTTGATAAGCTTCAATCAGAAGGTTGCATCGTTGCGATGGCGGGCGACGGCATCAACGATGCCCCGGCACTGGCCAAGGCGAATGTCGGTATCGCTATGGGAACCGGGACGGACGTAGCGATGAACAGTGCGCAAATCACCTTGGTAAAAGGAGACCTGCGGGGTATCTCGATTGCCCGGGACCTGTCAAACAAGACTGTTCTCAATATGAAGCAGAACCTTGGTTTTGCGTTCATTTATAATGCGTTAGGCGTTCCACTGGCTGCTGGCGTCCTGTACCCGTTTGCCGGGTTGCTTCTATCACCCATGTTTGCAGCCCTGGCGATGAGTCTGAGTTCAGCGTCCGTTGTATTCAACTCGCTGCGGCTTCGTGGTTCGGTTTAAGCTGGATACGTCGAGGGGGTAGCGGAAAATGGCGAGTCTCTACTCGCCATTTTTCTTCGGTTTTTCGGGTAAGGGGATTAAATGGTTGATCTTACCTTTGCATGAGAGTGAGACAGACCGGCATCTCATCGGATTATCTGGTTGGACATTCGGGGTCAGATCCAGCTGTTGTTCTCACTGCAACAATTGCATTGATATGCTTAGCGGGCGAAATAAGTGGAGTCAGACAAAAATTAAATAACTGAGACCCCGTGCCGCTTCACCGTTAAATTGCGTATCTGATCTAAGCTGACTACAATGTATTACATTGTTTTGCTAAAGGTGAAAAGCATGAGCGTGACGACAGTTCGCTTACAAGCCGAGGTTGAGCAGCAGTTGGATGCTATCGCTAACAGGCTTAATCGCAGTAAAGGCTGGGTGATTAATCAGGCCTTAGCGGAATACATAGATAAGCAGCAGTTGGAGCTAGCTCGCTGGCAACAAACCCTGGATGCTATGGAATCTGCAGCGCAGGGAAAAGTGGTGGACGCCGGTGAAGTGCACAACTGGTTAAGCAGCTGGGGAACGGAACATGAACAGGCTGCACCGGGATCGGTTAAGTGAAATTAGTTTATACCGATGAGGCTATCGGCGATTTAAAGCGTTTACGGCAGTTTATCGCCGTGCATAATCCAACCGCCGCCAACAGAGTAGCTGCAGAGTTAATAAGTAAAATTCAGCTGTTGCCAGCCTTTCCTAAGCTCGGCACTCCGGTTGCGCTGGCGCCTGTGCCGGATGTCATTCGTGACATCATCTTTGGCCACTACGTTGTGCGTTATTCATTACATAGCAACACCATTATTATTCTGCGGGTATGGCACGGGCTTGAAAATGAACGCTAACCATTGGCCAGGTTGATGCCATAATCCGGCAACGCCGCCAGAGCGAACAAAATTTAATCTCGAAACGTCAACAAGCCCTAGTTTGCTACATCATGACTAATCAAACTGCTTTCGTTGTTCATGGCTTTATAGGTGCTCGGTTTATCTATCTGTATAGCAAGCAGGTCATAAGGTATATGCGGCTGCAGCAGTGGCTCGAACTCTATCGGGTCAGTAATACTTTCATCCAGCCAGCGGTCCACCAACTCAGTATTTAGAGGCATTAAGAGTGGTGATGCCTTCGTATGAATATGCATCAGCTTGGGGTGTGGTGGTATTGTGATCACTGAGCAAGACAGTGCAGTTTCGCCGGTATCTTTGTTAATCCATTCCCTACAAAGGCCACCAAGTAATATAGCGCCATCTTTGGCAACCATATCGTGGTAATGCAGAGGCTTGTAGTTCAAATATTCCGTTTCGCCAAAGCCTTTAGCTGGAATAACACAACGGCTTTGGCGGTATGCCTGGTAGCCAGCAGAGCCCTTAACATTTAGTTTGTCATAGCGAGTGTTAAATGAGGTGTACTTGGAAGGTTTAAAGCCAACGTTTAGGGATGGGTGAATTCATAATGACCTCCAATAAAAAGTTGAAGGTATTTTCAAATACAAAAAATGGTGTTGCTAGGTGTGGTTGGCCGGACGCTTACCTTCATTGAAGCATATGCAGGTATTGGTATGGTTGCCCAACTACAGCCTCTCGCAGTGGCACCATTTTCATTGTTTATCGGCACAGTTGGAGCAATTTCAGTTTTCAAAGCCGTTTACATCGACAAACGCCAGTTAAAGTGTGCCTGTGTAGGCGGCGATAGCAGTGTGCCACTTGGATTTGTATCGCTATCAGAAAACTTATTTATGATCGCGGGAGCATTGATTATGCTGCTGATGTAAAGGTATAGCTCTATTCGGCGGCCCCTTAACTGTTAAGATTAGACCTAGGATGCCAGCCCATACCTTTCTAATTCATATGTAACATTTTTTCTGTCGTACTGGCATCAAGATAACCAGAACTGAGCAAACAATCTCAAAGGTTGTACAAAATAACACTAAAGTTTTTTCATTAAGTTTTATTGTTGAGACTACAAAGGCTATCACGCCGACTGGCCGCAAACCGTACGTGAGTTGGCAGGATGCTGGCAGGAGTTACCGCAGCAGGAAGAACTGCGTGCAGGGCAAGGCAAAGATATACCGCGAGAGTCGCTTTGATTTTTGGGCTAAATCCTTTAAATAGCGTTCCTACTTTACGCCCTTGCTGGCGCTGCTGCAACCGGCCAGAATAGCGCCATCTTGCAGTTGAGGTGGTTATGGTTAATCTGGCGTTGCTGGGCGCGTTTATTCCGACGTTTTTGTTTGTTTCGGTTACCCCGGGCATGTGCATGACACTGGCGATGACGTTGGGCATGAGCCAGGGCGTGCGCCGTACGCTGTGGATGATGTGGGGCGAAATGCTCGGCGTGGCGTTGGTGGCAATACTGGCGGTGTGCGGTGTGGCGGCGATAATGCTGCAGTTTCCGGCTTTTTTTCAGGGTTTTAAAGTTGCCGGTGCGGTATATCTCACTTACATAGGCCTGCAAATGTGGCGTGCTAAAGGCAAACTGGCGTTGCCGCAACCAGGCGAGCTGCCTGCCAGGCTGGCGCGGCGTACTTTATTTAGCCAGGGTTTTATTACGGCAGTGTCTAACCCCAAAGGCTGGGCGTTTCATATGGCGCTGCTGCCGCCGTTTATCGACAGCCAGCTGGCATTCTGGCCGCAGTTGCTGGTGTTAGTGGCAATTATTCTGTTGCTGGAATTTGGCTCTATGTTGCTGTACGCCAGTGGCGGCAAAGCTTTGGCGCTGTTTTTTAGTAAAACTAACCGGGTGCAGTATTTAAACCGCATCGGCGCCAGCCTGATGTTTGGCGTGGCGCTGTGGATGTTACTTGGCTAATACCGCATAGCACCGCGGTGAGTTTAACCGACGTCACGCCAGTTTAAGCCTGATGCTAAAGCGGGTAGAGCGCGCATCTGATTCGACGCTTAACTGGCCCTGATGAGCATCGACTATGGCTTTGGTAATGGCTAGGCCCAAACCCGAGCCTTCTATCTGGCGTTGGCGCGAGGCGTCAGCACGATAGAAGCGATCGAATAAAAACGGCAAATGCTGTGGCGGGATCGGCTGGCCCGGGTTTTCTACCGTGATGGTGGTGCTGTCGGCTGCTGCGGTGGTGCTGACGGTAATGGTTTCGCCGGGCGGGGTATACCTAAGCGCATTGGATAATAAATTGGTCAGGGCGTGGCGCAGCAAGGTGCGATCTGCCTGCACAATAATATTGGCACCGTGATAGCTAAGGCCAACCTGACTTTCTGCCGCCCAGGCTTCGAAAAAGTTGAAAATTGCGGCCACTTCCTGCTTTAGCTCCAGCGGCTGCTTTTGCAGTGTTAACAGGCCATTGTCACTTTTGGCCAGCCACAGCATATCGCTAATCATTTTATTCAGCCGCTCCAGCTCTTCCAGATTGGAGAACAGCAGATTCTGGTACTCGTCGGCGCTGCGCGCGCGCGATAAGCTGACCTGCGTTTGCGTGATCATATTGGTCAGCGGCGTGCGCAGCTCGTGGGCGATGTCGGCACTAAAGTGCGACAGCTTGGTAAATCCCTGCTCCAGCCGATCTAACATCAGGTTAAAAGACTGCACCATGTGGCGCAGCTCGGCCGGAACCTCGCCCGGTGATAAACGAATATCCAGTTTACTGGTTTGAATATCACGCATTTGCTCGCTAAGGCCTCTGAGTGGATTCAACCCCTGATGCACCGCCAGCCAGGCCGCCAGCAAGGTGAGCAGCGCAGAGCCGAGTAAAATCAGCCCCAGGCTGCGCTGTAACTGCGCCAAGAAATGGGTGTGAAAACTGATGTCGATAGCGGCAATCACCTGATACTGCTGATCTGCCGTGGTCAGGCGGCTGAACACGCCGCGATAGGCTTTGCCGTCCAACTGCCAGTGGTGGATGGTTTTGGCATTGTAGTCGGCGCTGGCCGGGGTGTTGGCAGCCAGCAGGCTTAAGTCAACGTCGGCATTGCGGTACAGTAAGCGGTTCTGGCTATCCATCACCTGATAGTAAACACCGTGATGGCCCGATACCGCTTTGGAGAGCGTCTGTGCCGGTGGTTGCTGGCCGTCCTGAGCGGTAGTCAGCGTGTGCTCAACCGCGTGCAGGATCACCGCCAATTCGTCGGCATCCTGCTCGATAAAGTGATGTTCGACTGAGTTGAGCAGTAATTGCTGCACGAAGAACAGGCAAATCGAAATGGTTAGCGCGACAAAAAGTACCACGCGAACGATGATCGAGAGAGGGCGTGTGCCAGCGTTATGCATCAGTTTGCTCATCGTCCAGTTTATAGCCCATACCGCGCACGGTATGGATCAGTTTTGCCGCAAAGCCATCATCAATTTTGGCGCGCAAGCGGCGGATAGCCACATCGATAACATTGGTGTCGCTGTCAAAATTCATATCCCACACCTGCGAGGCGATAAGCGAGCGTGGCAGTACTTCGCCGCGGCGGCGCATCAGCAGCTCAAGCAAGCTAAATTCCTGATTACTCAATGTTATTTTGGCGCCGCTGCGGCTGGCTTTACGCTTGGCGATATCCAGTTGTAAATCGGCGACCTGCAATAATTCTGACTGCGGTACGGCCTGACCACGCCGTAGCAGGGTTCTGACCCGGGCCAGCACTTCAGAGAAAGCAAAGGGTTTGATCAGGTAGTCATCGGCGCCAAGCTCCAGGCCTTTTACCCGGTCGTCGACACTGTCGCGGGCCGACAGAAACAGCACCGGCGTGTGGTTATGGTTTTCTCTTAGCGCCTGCACAATGCGTAAGCCGCTGACATCCGGCAGCATCACATCCAGCATGATTAAATCGAAATCTTCTGTCATCGCCAGATGATGGCCATCCAGGCCATTTCTGACCAGTGACACCTGAAAACCGGCTTCGCTCAGGCCTTGCTTTAAATAGTCACCGGTTTTTTGTTCATCTTCTACAATCAGCAAACGCACCTTGTTCTCCCCAAACATGGATCTGGCATAGCTCTGGCAGTATTAGGCCATAAACCGCCGCACAGCAACATGACGCTAAGATTACAACTTTGTCATGTTCAGGTCATGCTGCTGACAGTTTCGTACACTATACTGCTTAGCATACAAAATGTATTGGAGGTTCCAGATGACAAAAGCCAAAACCATGATGCCGGTATCTGTTTCACGGCGCCGGTTTGTGCAGGGGCTGGCGGTGGGCGGCGTGCTGGCCACTTTTCCGCATATCGTCAGGGCGGGTAGCGCCTTTAACGATAATGCCTTTACCGGCTATGCCACTGAGCTCAGCGGTAACGTGATTGATTTAACCATCGGCGAAGCGCTGGTGAATTTTACCGGCGTGGTACGTAAAGCCACCACCATCAATGGTTCGATACCGGCACCGACCTTACGCCTGCGCGAAGGCGATGAGGTAACCATACGGGTAACCAACACCTTGTTGGTGCCCAGCTCTATTCACTGGCACGGTATCATATTGCCGTACCAGATGGACGGCGTACCCGGCATGAGCTTCAGAGGCATTATGCCCGGCGAAACCTTTGTCTATCGTTTTACGCTAAAGCAAAGCGGTACTTACTGGTATCACTCGCACAGTGGCTTTCAGGAAATGACCGGCATGTATGGCGCGCTGATCATTGAGCCGAAAGAGCAGGATATTATCCAAGCTGACCGCGAATATGTGGTGCAACTATCTGACTGGACCGATGAAGATCCACACACTGTGTTTCGCAAATTAAAAGTGCAAAGTGATTTGTACAATTTTAATCAGCCAACAGTGCAGGACATGCTGCGCGATATCACTGACAGAGGGCTGGACGCGGCGCTGGCGAAACGGCAGATGTGGCAGCAAATGCGGATGAACCCCACCGATCTGGCGGATATCTCCGCGGCCACTTTTACGTATTTAATGAATGGCAGTTCGCCGCTGGCAAACTGGCGCGGCCTATTTAAGCGCGGTGAGCGCGTGCGGCTGCGGTTTATCAATGGCTCCAGCAACAGCTTTTTTGATGTGCGTATTCCCGAGCTGAAAATGACTGTGGTGCAGGCTGACGGCCAGAATGTACACCCGGTAACGGTAGATGAGTTCCGCTTTGGCCCGGGCGAAACCTATGATGTTGTCGTCTCGCCGCAAAATGATGCCTACACCATTTTTGCCCAGAGCATGGACCGCAGTGGCTATGCCCGCGGTACCCTGGCCGTGGCCGAGAGCTTGCACGCCCCGGTGCCGGCACTGGATCCGGTGGAGTGGCTGACGATGGCTGACATGATGGGTAATATGAATCATGGCGCAAGCGACAGCCACAGCCACGGCCACAGCGCGATGGCGCACGGCAATGGCGCGGAAGATCATAGCCAGCATGGTGCTATGGCTATCGATCACAGTCAGCATGGCCCGGCGGTGCCTTATGCCAAAGCCAGTTCAACTGTGCGTCATGCCAGCACCGAGTATGGCCCGTCGGTGGATATGCGGGTGGATATGCCAAGAACCAACCTGGACGATCCGGGCATTGGTTTGCGCAATACCGGGCGGCGCGCGCTGACCCTGGCCGATTTACATTCGCTGGACGGTATTATTGAGCCGGGCGGCCCGGAGGCGGAAATTGAGCTGCATCTGACCGGCAATATGGAGCGCTACACCTGGTCATTCGATGGCTTAGAGTTTAGTAAAAGCACACCGGTGCATATGAAGCACAATCAGCGTATCCGGGTGATCTTGCAAAACGACACCATGATGACCCACCCGATGCATTTACACGGTATGTGGAGTGATCTGGAAAGTGACAACGGTGCCGTACAGGTACGCCGCCATACCATTCCGGTGCAACCGGCGCAGCGCATCAGCTTTTTAACCACGCCGCATGATGTCGGGCGCTGGGCCTGGCATTGTCATTTATTGTTCCATATGGATGCGGGTATGTTCAGAGAAGTGGTGGTGTCATGAAAACAGCCAACGTAACGCTAACCTTGTCGCTGCTGGCGCTGGCCTGTACTGTGGCGCTCAGCCCTGGCGTGGCAGCGCAGAACGCCACTGAGAAACCGCCGGTACCAACGCACAGTGGCATGGACCACAGCAAAATGGACCACGGCAAAATGGATCATAGCAAGATGAACCACGCTGAGCAGGCGGTTGACCATAGCCAGACGAACCCTAGTGACATGGATCACAGTCAGATGGATCATAGCGGCATGGACCACAGTAAAATGGGCCACGCTGAGCAGGCCGTAGACCATAGCCAGATGGACCACAGCGAAGTGGACCATAGCAAAATGGATCATACCGAGATGAACCATAGTGAAATGACCCATGCTGAGCAGGCCGTGGATCACAGCAGTATGGATCACAGCACGATGAACCATGCCGATATGCAGATGCAAGGCGGTAAGGCGCCGGCTAATGCCCGCGATCCACATGCCTACTCCAACGGCTACACCCTGACTGACGGGCCCTATGGCATGGCCGATTCACGCCATTTAAAACACGGTGTTGAACATTCACAGTGGTCCGTGCTGGGCGATCGGCTGGAATACAATGCCGACAGTGAAGCTGGCGAACTGGAGCTGCAAGCCTGGTATGGTACGACCTATGATCGGTTGGTGCTGAAAACCGAAGCTGAAGTCAGTGACGGCAAGCTGGAAGAGAGCAGCACCGAGCTGTTATGGAGCCACGCGATAGCAGCCTATTGGGATGGTCAGCTTGGGCTGCGCCTGGATCAGGTTGCCGATGGCACCAACCGGCAGTGGTTAGCATTGGGTGTGCAGGGCCTAGCGCCGTACTGGTTTGAAGTGGATGTCACGGCTTATCTGGGCAGTGGTGGTCGCACCGCGTTAAGTGCCGAGGCAGAATACGAGCTGCTGTTAACGCAGCGCCTGATCCTGCAGGCCCGGGCGGAGCTAACCGCCTATGGCAAAGACGATGCAGTCAATCAGCTGGGTAAAGGCCTGTCTTCACTGGGCGCCGGGCTTCGGCTACGCTATGAATTTAGCCGCCAGTTTGCGCCCTATGTCGGGGTCGAGTGGCAGAACAAATATGGTAACACGGCAGATTTTGCCCGCCTGCAGGATGCATCGACAGCAGAAACATCCTGGGTTGCCGGTGTGCGGTTCTGGTTTTAATAGATCAGGGTTTTAATCAATTTGGATGTTAATAAATAAGGTGGTCAACATGAACAAATTAATCTCGCTGCTTACCCTGCTCTGTTTGGCGTTTGCCGGACCCGTACTGGCGCATGTTAAACAAAGCGGCTCGGTACCGGCGGATAACGCCATGCTCATGCAGGCGCCGGATGTACTCAGTATCAGCTTTAGTGGCCCGATCCGGCTGACGAAAGTCACGCTGTTGCACGATAACGGTAACACTGTCGATTTTGGCTTTACGCCCACCGCTGTCGCCACGCAGTTTAGCTGGCCGTTGCCAGTGCTGGAGATCGGTAGTTATCAGGTTAACTGGGTAGGTTTGGGCGAAGACGGTCATAAAATGAAAGGTGATTTCAGTTTTATGCTCCACGCCAGCGCTGACGCCGGGGGGAAAGCTGATAGCGCGCACGCGCATCAGCACTAGATGGCTGGAGATTGGCGATGTTTAGCGATACCTGGGTATTAGCCTTATTCGCCCACAAGCTGCTGAGTTATTTAGCGGTTAGCGGCAGTATTGGTGCGGCGTTTTTGCTGCAGTTGCCGGCGCTGGCTCAGCCACAGTTTGATAGCCTTGCCTTTCGGCTGTGGTTAAAACGCCTTGTACTGGGGTGGTCGGCCGCAGGTATGGTGCTGGCGTTACTGTATCTGCCGCTGCAGGCTGGTGCGCTGGCCGAAACAGGCGTAGCTGGCATGGCCGACAGGCTGATGCTACAGATGGTTTGGCAATCGGCAATGCGCACCCAGCTGCTTTTATGGTTATGCGGTTATGCAGCGCTGTGGCTTTGGGCCTGGCGCGTTAAACACAGCGGCAAAGCGGTAGTGAGCATTGCGGTAGTTAGCCTGGCCGCGTTATTGCTGGCCGCCAGTTTCAGCCAAACCGGCCATGTTGCCAGTTTGGCAGGCCTGTGGCCACTGTTACTGACGCTGCATGTGCTGGCAATTTCGGCCTGGGTAGGCGCGTTGCTGCCGCTATGGCAAAGCTGTTATCGCTTAGCACCAGACAGGCTGGTGGCGCTGATGGGGCAGTTTGGCCAGGTTGCGCTCTACCTGCTGGTACTGCTTATCAGCTGTGGCGTGTTGATTTTACTGCAACTGCTCGACTCGCCCAGTGCACTGTTTGTCACCGACTATGGCCGCTTAATGTTGTTTAAGTTGATGTTGGTAGCGGCCATGTTACTGCTGGCTGCCTGGCACAAATTTAGTCTGGTCAAAGCGCTGGCGCAACATCAGAACAGCCGGTTGCTGGCACGGTCTATTTTTATCGAAATGCTGTTAGCGCTATTGGTACTGGCAACCAGTAGCAGCTTTACCACTGTGGTGGGCTTAGCCCATTAAGCCCGCTTTATTCTAATAATTACAACAGGATACCTAATATGTTTCGCAATAAAATTCAAACGCTGTCTGCCATCAGCCTGGGCCTGGCGTTACTCTCTCCCGTTAGTGCGCTGGCGCACGGCAATGAAAAACCTGCCGCCCCGGCCTTGTTCGTCGGCGAAAGCACCGCTGCCGCTCAGGCGGTAAAAGCGTTTCATCAGGCGTTACGCGCTGGCGATGCCAAAGCGGTGCGCGCCATGCTGGCAGATGACGTGCTGATTGTCGAAGGTAATGGCGTAGAGCGCTCGGCTGACGAGTATGCCAGCCACCATATGCTGGCTGATATGAAATTTATGGCGGCGGTACAGGTAGAAGCGCTGGAGCATCAGACCAAGGTGCTGGGCAAGGTGGCCTATTCGGTTAGCCGTAGCCAACTGACTGGCGACTATAAAGGCAAGCCGGTTGACGTTATCAGTAAAGAAACGCTGGTGCTGGTAGATACAGGCGCCGGTTGGAAGATCGTGCATGTGCACTGGTCGCACTAAGGCAACAGCGGGAGAGCACTATGAAGTTAACTCTGATAGCGGCAATGCTGGCAGCCACTGCGTTACTGGCCGGCTGTAAAGACGCCGGCCCGGCTAAACCGGAAACTACAGCTGTGCCCGACAGTGCAGCAGCACTAACCCTCACGGTATACAAAACGCCAAGCTGCGGTTGCTGTAAAAAGTGGGTATCGCACCTTGAACAGCAGGGAGTGGTTGCACAGACGAAAGACTATGATGATCTAAGCGGCATAAAAGAGCGCTATGGCATCACGCCACAGTATTATTCCTGTCACACCGCCGTATCGGAGCAGGGCTATGCCTTTGAAGGCCATATCCCTGCTAAATACATCCGGAAATTTCTTGCTGAGTCGCACCCGGATGCAATTGGCCTGAGTGTACCGGCGATGCCGCTTGGATCACCGGGTATGGAAGTGGAAGGCCGCTTTATGCCGTACGACATTCTGCTGCTGCATAAAGATGGCAGCGCCAGCGTTTACGCTCACATCAGTGATGCTGCCATGCAGTAAGTAGTGTAGTGTCAATCCTTGCTGCTACGCGGTGCTGTAATGACAACTAAATCACT
>NZ_KB907744.1 GCF_000382165.1 Arsukibacterium perlucidum DSM 18276
TATCCACTTCACCTTTAGCACGCCTGACCCACAAAGCCTTACCGACGTTAACTTCTCGCACCCAGCGAAACACCTGGTTGGTATTCACATCGTATTTGCGCGCTAACTCAGAGACCGACAGCGTACGTTCTTTCGATTCCTGAACGAGCTGCCATTTAAACTCGGCCGAAAAGGCCCGGCGCGCATCGGATTGTTTTAATACGGGCATTCATAACTCTCACGGTTAATAACAGTGACAGCTATGATGCGTGATCAGTCAGCAAATAAAAGATGTGATGGCCGGACGCTTACCTTTAATTCAAAGCCGCATTCATGAATACCAAAATTGCTTCGCGCCGCGAGAGCAAATGGCTCAGCACGGGGCTACCTGATTTTAGGTGCGCAATTTAAGGACTTAATGCCCAACATTGAGCTTAAAGGTGCTCAAACCTATATTGGGTTTGATGATAATACTACCAGGCTGCCGGATACTCAATCACACCGTCAACTGGCACGCCATTATGTAGTAATGCCTGCCTTATAAGAAAAGGAAGCGTTTGGGTGTCACTAGGGTAATTCTTTAAATTATCTTCAGCATAGTTATCAATGAAGCTAATTAGACCTTTTGAATCCAATTGTTCATTAATAACTGAACTCCAGATTGCGTCATCAACATGGTTCTCAATTTCTTGCTTAGAACTTGTAAACTTGATTCGATTCTGATGAACAACTCGATATTTATCTGCACCTTGATGATGGACAACCAACTTATATTCAGGAATTCTTTTAACAATTTTTCCGCTTTTCTCTCGTCTTGGATCACAAAATGCTTGCGCTAATATGACCTTACCTTCCACCCGGTAAAAGGTTTTTTCTAGAGTTTCCGTATTTAAAGACCAGTACACTTTATAAGCATTACGCCTTAATTTATGGCCATAAATACTCAGTAGCGGCAGCAACTGCTCCTCTGAGCCTAGTTTACTACCTCTTTTCCATGCACTTACGATCGATTGCTGTGTACGACATTGTTCAGCAATGTCGAGTTGCGTCCAGCCATCGCTCAACGCCATTTTCACCAGCTCCCGGGTCCACTTAAATGGCTTTTTCTTAGCGTTTTTACCCTTTATTTCTGTGTCCATAGCATCCCTTTAGAATGGGGGCAAAGCCCCCAGTACGCGATTACTTCTTTTTGCCACTATTTTGAGGGTTCTGAGGGTTCATTTGCCAACCTCTGTTCCCCTGATTTTTTGCATATGTGTTGTTAGTACCTGATGTGCCTTTGTTTGCGTTTGGCATATCAGAGTTGTGATTATTTTGCTTAGTCATGGTGTTGCTCCGTGGTTGTGAATGTCAGAGCTAATGCTAACAACGAGGCAAAACTTCACAATTGATACTTCAATGATAAAAATTGATATTTGAAGATAATTTCAAACACCAGAGTCCTACGTCATCTTATTGGCTTCTTCTCGCCATGAAATCTAATGTACTCTGGTACTCCATATACAAACGCCTATAGTCGTTATTTTTATAACGCTTTTGTCTGATTGCTGTTTTCAGTTTCTGAACGTCTTCAACAGGGATGGTTGTAGTGATTATTCCTTCAACATCGGTACAAACATGATCAATAGTTGTTATAAAGTCCTCATCACGCTCTTCAAGTAGTGCCCGCTCAATTCTTATGGCTGCTTCATAAAGCTTAATGCGGTTTTTGCTGCTATAGAGCGGAATATCGTTTTGAAGTGCACGCTTTGATTGCGACAATACGAGCAGATACTCAATAACAAACTCCAAATCTGCAACACTAATTTTGGTCGACGTAGGTTTTGCCATGTAATCCTACCCCAGAGTAAGCGTTAATAATATAACGATTACTCTAGCTGACTATATTATTGCTGTACAGAGCTAGGCCGCTATCAGGGGTCAGCTCACGAAACGGAAAAAATCGTACGCTAAGACCTCTGCAGTGTTCGTAACGATCGGTACTTTCCTTGTTCGACCTGTTTGTCCTGCTGCCAGATATAGTCGCCGGTCAGGTTGATGTGCTCCCAGCCCAAGGGAGAAAGATGCCGCAGAAGCGTCTCGTCGATATCCCGGCCGTCTTCGCGCAGTGCTTGAACCGCCCGCTCCATATAAACCGTATTCCAAAGGATAATAGCGCTGACGACGAGATTGAGTCCGCTTGCACGGTAGCGTTGATTCTCGTAACTGCGATCGCGGAGTTCACCGAGCCGGTTCAGGAAGACGGCACGAGCCAGCGCGTTCTTAGCCTCGCCCTTATTCAAACCAACCTGCACGCGGCGACGCAGTTCGACGTTTTGCATCCAGTCGAGTGCGAATAATGTTCGCTCAATGCGGCCCAGCTCGCGCAATGCGATCGCGAGGCCATTCTGACGCGGATAGCTCCCGAGCTTGCGCAGCATCAGTGATGCGGTGACAGTGCCCTGCTTAATCGATGCCGCCAAACGAAGGATTTCGTCCCAATGCGTCCGAATGTGTTTTACGTTGATGCGACCGCCGATTAGGCCTGCGAGTGTCGGATACTGTTTTGTGTCACCATTTATGTACAGACGACGGTCGGCTAAATCACGAATACGCGGGGCGAAGCGGTACCCAAGCAAGTGCATCAAGGCGAACACATGATCGGTAAAGCCAGCCGTGTCCGTATAGTGCTCCTCTATCCGAAGGTCGGACTCGTGGTACAGCAAACCATCCAGAACATGAGTGGCATCGCGAACAGTGGCGTTAATGACCTTGGAATGAAACGGCGCGTACTGGTCCGAGATATGCGTGTAGAACTGTACGCCCGGCTCCTGACCGTATTTCAAATTTACATGGCCAGCAAATTGACCGCGACCGCCGGCTTTGAAGTTCTGGCCATCCGATGATGACGTGGTGCCATCACCCCAGTATGCGGCGAACGATTGGCGAGAATGAGCGTTGACCAGGCTCCCCAATCCCGCTGAATACGTTTCATCGCGTATGTGCCACGCCTGGAGCCACGTCAGCTTAGCGTAGGTGGTGCCAGGGCAGGACTCAGCCATCTTGGATAGCCCCAGGTTGATCGCATCAGCCAGGATCGTCGTGAGTAGTAGCTGTCGATCCCCAGCGGTTGCGCCGCTTTTGAGGTGAGTGAAGTGTTGCGTGAAGCCCGTCCAGTTATCGACTTCCAACAACAGTTCGGTGATCTTCAAGTGCGGCAACCGACTATAGGCCTGTTGCATCAGCGCTTCCGCCGCATCAGGCACGGCGTTGTCCAATGGCGTGATTCTTAGGCGGCCCGAGGGTGAGATACCTGCATCGGGTAACTGGTCGGCGAAGGCCAGGCGTTCTACGGTGATCAACTCCTGGTCCAGCGTTGCCAATCGCGATTCCAAGTAGTTATCGCAATTCGTTTCAACCGCCAATCCGAGCTTTCGATCTTCACGCTGACCCTCGAACCGTGTCGGCGGCAACAGGTAATCCTCGAAATCCTTAAACTGCCGCGAATCCTGGACCCAGATGTCCCCGGAACGTAGCGCATTTTTGAGCTCGGATAGCACGCACAGTTCATAGAAGCGTCGGTCAATTCCGTCCGGTGTGTACACCAGACTTTCCCAGCGCTTGCGGATAAAGCCAGTCGGGGCGTCATCCGGCACTTTACGAGACTGGTGCTGATTCATGTTCTTTAGCAGCTCGATCCCGGCGTGTAACTCGCGCGCCGCCGGTGCGGCCTTCATATCCAGTGCATCCAGAAGCGTCGGCGTGTAACGCCGCAGCGAGTTGAAGCCACTACCAATTAAAGCGAGGTAATCGAAGTCTTCTGACTGGGCCAGCTTTTCCGCTTCGGTGATGCTTGCACTGAATACCTCCCATGGCATGATCGCCTCAATGGCGGCATACGGATCGCTTCCGGTCTGTTTGGCATCGAGCAGTGCGCGCCCAACACGCGAGTACAGACGTACCTTATTATTAATTTCCTTGCCGGAGCGCTGGAAGCGCTCAGCATGTGTACGCTTGGCCTTGCTGAACAGCGAGCCCATAAAGCGATCATGTAGGTCAATGATCTCGTCAATCAGCGTGGCTCGTGTATCGAGTATGATTGCCACTAGTGTGGCGTAGCGACGGCTCGATTCAAGGTCCCGCAAGTGCTGGGCGGTCATTTGCCCGCCTTCACGGGCGAGCTTCAGCAGACGGTTCTGGTGGATGGTATGTTCAAGCCCAACCGGGAGGTTGAGCTCGCGCACGGTCTGTAATCGTTGGAGGTGGAACAGAATATGTTTGGGCCTCGGTGGTCCGGGAGACTGGCGCAGCCAGACGAGTGCACTACTCGACATATCCTTGCGAATCGCCAGCAACTGCTCGAAGGCGCGGCGATGCTGATTGGTCAATAGCGCGGTTAACGTTTCATACACGAGTCGGGTGCCTCGCGTGAGCGCTTCGCTGCACATGCGTTCGATGACATCCAGCGGCGGCAAAATGATGCGTTGTTGTCTAAGCAACTTGACCAGCGCTTCAGCCAGAACGATGCCGCGATCCGTTTGTTGGGCCAGGTCGACAATGGAGTCAATAAACCGCCGGTAGTCATCGCCGCTGAGCGAAGACAGGTTCAACCAGGCCTGCAATTCGACCAGATGCTCCCGTCGCGTTTCAGGCCTCTTGGCGTAGCGCGGCCAAATCTCAGGCCCAATGCTCAACTGCTGGCCGATGAGCGTTAATAAGGAGGCTGGTGGCTCGGCATTGGTGGGTAGCGCGATACCGGGATAGCGCAGATAACATAACTGGACCGCGAAACCGAATCGGTTGTGCGGGCCACGCCGCTGCCGAATCGCCGACAAGTCCGATTCGGAGAAAGTGTAGTGTTGGATGAGCGTGTCGTCCGTCTCTGGAAACGAGAGCAAGCTATCCCGCTCAGCGGCGGTCAATAGGCGACGGCGGGGCATAGTCAGTCAACCGTTTTCAGGTATTGGTACAGCGTCTCGCGGCTGATGCCGAATTCACGGGCCAGCGCCGCCTTTTGTTCACTGTTTGCAACGCGCTGCCGGAGTTCGACGATCTTTTCGGGAGAGAGGGCTTTCTTGCGACCGCGATACGCTCCACGCTTTCGAGCCAGTGCGATGCCTTCGCGCTGCCGCTCGCGTATCAATGCACGCTCGAACTCGGCAAATGCGCCCATGACGGAAAGCATGAGGTTGGCCATCGGCGACGCTTCGCCGGTGAAAGTCAGGCTTTCTTTGATGAATTCGATGCGGACACCCCGTTGGGTCAACGTGTGGACCAGGCGACGCAGGTCGTCAAGGTTGCGCGCGAGACGGTCCATGCTATGGACGACGACGGTATCGCCTTCGCGGACAAAGGTGATCAGTCGATCCAACTCGGGTCGTTGGGTATCCTTGCCGGACGCTTTGTCCGTGAACACCCGATCAACCGCGACCTGCTCAAGCTGGCGTTCCGGATTTTGATCAAGACTGCTGACTCGGATATAACCGATGCGCTGACCTTTCAAAACCCGCTCCCCCGTCGAAGTGTCAAGAGAACTCTAAGACCCCTCGCAACAAACGTCAACTATTTCTATATACCACCCTATTCTGACGCATGTACCACTCAATGCCTGACGCCTGGTTAGGGTGTAGTCTTAACTGACACCACCTCCCAGGGCCTGATATAAAGCAACACTATCGACTAGGCGTTGTGCCTGGACCGCAACCATATTGATCCGGATTGACTGTGCCTGTTGCTGCGCGATGAGCAGTTGCAGGTAGCTGGCCGCGCCCAGCCGGTATTGCCGCTCGACCGACTGCAAGGAGGCCTGTGCAGCCATATCAGCGGCAGCGAGAGCAGTCAAAGTTTGTGCATCGCTTTCCACCGCGCGCAGGGTGTCGGCGACGTTACGCAAAGACTCCAATACGACGCTCTGGTAATTGGCTACGGCGGCATCAAAAGCGGCGAGCGCCGCTCTTTTTTCAGCGGGTAGCCCTGGATTAAAAAGAGGCTGGGTGAGCTGCGCAACCAGGCCCCACACTGCCGAGCCACCACCGAACAGAGCACCGGTGGTCAGCGCCTGAGAACCAAGGTTGGCGCTCAGGTTGATCTGTGGGTAGAGCTTGGCGACAGCCACACCATAGTCTGCATTGGCCGCATGCAACAGCGCCTCTGACGCCTGGATATCCGGTCGGCGGCGCACCAGTTCTGAGGGCACGACGAGCGGCATCTCGACGGGTAGAGTGAAATCGGCCAGAGTGAAGGCCGGGATGCCACCCGTGCCTGGGGCACGACCGGCTAGCACCGCCAGTAGATGTTCGGTTTGTTGCAGTTGTTTACGCAGCGCAGGCAGTTCTGCCCGCGTTTGCTCCGCCTGAGCTTGTAGGCTCAACGCTTCATCAGGTGAGGCCTGACCGATACGCACGCGTTCATGGGCTAGGCGCAGTTGCTCATCCTGCACGCGCAAAATGGCAGTAGTGGCTTCTAGTTGCGTGGCGAGGCGTGCTCGGGTAATGGCAGCGGTTGCCATGTTGCCGGCAAGGGCCAGGCGCGCAGCATTCAGTTCGAAGCGACGGTAGTCGGCGCGAGCAGCCAAGGCTTCGAGTGCGCGCCGGTTGCCGCCAGCCAGATCGAGGTTGTAATGCACGCCAACGCTGGCGTTGTAGAGGCTGAATTGACGTGCGTCTCCGCTCAACCCTTGGCTACTGGGACTCATTTGCTGGCGCTGAGATCCCAGTGCGACATCTACCTGTGGATATTGCGTCGAGCCCGCCTGTGCGGCAAGAAGCTCCTGCGCCTGTCGCAAATTGGCGCTGATGCTCGCCAGCGTCGGGCTGACATGGAAAGCTTCGTTTATCAGTCCGTCGAGTGCGGATGAACCCAAGCTTTGCCACCATTGCGTTTCGATCGGAAGCCCTTCGACTAGACGTTGTGTTTCGCCGAACTGCGTGGGAGCGGACACGGTTCTATCAGCTACCGGTGTTGCAGTGTAGCGAGCCACATCGGGTGCGGTGGGACGCTGAAAATCAGGGCCGGCGGCGCAGCCGGCCAGACCGGCGGTGACCAGACCAGCTACCAGGTAAGTTGCCGCAAGCCGTCTTTCGAGGCTGATGGGGCGCTGGCATGTTTTAGCGTGCTCCATAAAAATGCTCCACGAAAGGTTTACGGAAAGCTTGGTGGCAGCCCAAGCAGCTTTCCTGCACGTGGGCGAATGATTGGATCACCGCCTTGCCGTCGCTGCTCGCAGCAGCCAGCTTCATGGCCAGCGCCGCCTCGTGAGTCTGCGCGTCAAAGTTTCTGAACTTGGTCGCATCAGCGCCGAGGTAAGCAAGGATGCGCATTTTTTCAGTAAGCGGTGGCTCGGGGTGTGCAGCAACTTTTGGGGCGAGCTGAACGACCTGAACCCATTCCTCCTGCGAAATCGCACCGGTAATAGCCTGCATGTTGCGCCCGAGTTCCTGCATGATCTTGCGTAGCGCCAGTGGCTCAACCTGGGTAGCGTCACCAGCCCAAGCTGGCAACTGAAAACCCCATAAAAGCAGGCAGGCCGTAACGGTCAGGGTGATAGTTCCAAATGCGTGGCTGTGTTTGCGGTGGGTCATGAAATTCTCCTGTAATTCAATCGTTCTCTCATTCGAACTCCCGCCCTTCGCCAGCTTCCTCATGGGTCACGCCGTCGCGGATGTGGTAGATGCGCTTGAATGTGGGGATGATCTTTTCGTCATGGGTGACGACGATGATGGCGGTCTCGAACTTCCGGGCCATGTCGTTGAGGATGCGGATTACAGCCATGGCGCGCTCGGAATCCAGCGGCGCAGTGGGTTCATCGGCCAGGATCACCGGCGGACGATTGACCAGTCCGCGCGCGATGGCGACCCGTTGCTGCTCGCCACCGGAGAGTTGCGAGGGCATTGCGCGAGCTCGGTGTTGCACATCAAGCGCTGTGAGCAATTCCAGTGCCTTCGCGCGCGACTCTCCATTCGCGACGCCTGCAAGCATCGGCAGCAGCGCCACGTTGTCGGTGACATCGAGAAACGGAATCAGGTACGGCGCCTGGAAAACGAAACCGATCTTGTCACGCCGTAAGGCGCGCAGGTCGCGGACTTTCCAGCCATCGGCGTAGATCACTTCATCGCCCAGCGTCATGCGACCGGCGGTCGGATCGATCACCGCACCCAGACACTTGAGCAGCGTGCTCTTGCCGGACCCGGAAGGGCCGATCAGTCCCACCACTTCACCAGGCGCAACATGCATATTCACGTCTCTCAAGGCAAAGACAGCGGTGTCACCATCGCCATACCGCTTGCTTAAACTTTCGATGTGTATCCCTTTGCCACTCATCTCAACCTCCAATGGCTTCGGCCGGATTGACCTTGAGTGCCATGCGAATGGCGACGAGGCTAGCTAGAACGCAGATCACGAGCACGGCAAAAAAACCGGCGACAGAATCCATTGGCGTGAGCAGGACATATTTTGGAAAAGCCGGTGCTGAAAAGGTGGCTGTGATCTTGCCGACCACGAAGCCAATCACGCCCAGGGCGAGCGCCTGCTGCATGATCATCGCGGCGATGGTTCGGTTGCGTGTGCCGATGAGCTTCAACACCGCGATCTCACGGATTTTGTCCATCGTCAGCGAATAGATGATGAAGGCAACGATGGCCGCGCTAACGATGGCCAGAATCACAAGGAACATGCCGATCTGCTTGGCCGAGGTGGCGATCAGCTTGCCGACGAGGATGTCTTCCATCTGTGCCCGGGTGTAGACCGTCAAACGCTTCCAGCGCTGGATGGATTCGGCAACCTCGTCCGGCGCATGACCAGGTTTCAGAGTGACCAGCACGGCATTGACGAACGCGTTGCTGCTCTGTGAAGCAATCACGGCATCCAGCAAACCTGGATCACCGGGTCGATTGAAGACCGGGTTGGCTTCGGTGCGACGCCGGCTTTGCCAGATGGCATCGTTGTCCTTGAGGAACTGGGCCTCCTGGGCATCTTTGAGCGGAATGAATACCATCGGGTCGCCGCTGGACGACACCATGCGCCGTGTCAGCCCCACGACGGTGTAATGATTGCGGCGAATGGCAAGACGATCTCCCAGTTTGAAGCCGGTGGCGATGTCGGCCACAGCCTCGTAGTGACCGCGCGTGATCTGGCGTCCAGCGACGAGATAAGGAGGCCATCCGGGTGTAGCCCCCAACGCACCGGGCGCGATGCCGACCACCATGGTGCGTACATCACTCTCGCCCTTGCGTACCTGCATGGTCAGGTAGGTCGCGTTCGCTGCCTGTGAGACTCCCGGCATGGCGAGAATGGCGCGATACACGTCATCGTTGAGGCTGGACGACTCCGCATAAGGACCCAGAGTATCTTTTTGCACCACCCAAAGGTCAGCGCCACTGTTGTCGAGCAACGCCTTGCCGTCGTCCACCATGCCTCGGTACACCCCAGCCATGACTAGGGTGACGCCGATCAGCAGACCCAGACCGATGCCGGTGAAGACGAATTTCC
This sequence comes from Arsukibacterium perlucidum DSM 18276, assembly GCF_000382165.1. GTDB lineage: Bacteria > Pseudomonadota > Gammaproteobacteria > Enterobacterales > Alteromonadaceae > Alishewanella > Alishewanella perlucidum. Next base: position 9,445 of record NZ_KB907744.1, read on the forward strand.
CCCAGGCATGGAGAATGTCGCGGCCGGCCAGGCTGATCATCGTGAAACTCCCGGGATATGCTCGACCACATGGATGCGGCTGCGCGCCGTCAGTGCCTTTTCGCTATAGGTCACAACCTGGTCCCCATTCTTGAGCCCTTCGCGCACCTGCACGTAACCATTGAGGTCGGAAGTGCCGAGCTTGACCGGGGAGAAATGCAGATCACCATCCACGATTTGCCAGACACCAACTTTATCGCCTTCACGCTGGACGGCAGCGTTGGGGATCAGTGGAGCGGCCGGGAGCGCCGGCAAGTCAACCGTGACTTCGGCCAGTTCACCCACTGGTGGCAAAGGTTCTGGTTTGTTATCGAATGTCACCTTGGCAAGCGTTTCCTCGGTTACCGCGTCGGCCTTGGGTTCCACCCGCAGCACGCGACCTTTCAAGGTCTGGCCACCACGCGAACGCAGGACGATATGAGCCGGCAGCCCCCCAGCCAGCCCCGATGCGCTGATCTGGTCGAAGCGCACATTGATCCACAAACTCTTGGGGTCGATCACTTCCACCACGGCCTGGCCCGCGACGATGGTCGTGCCGGGATCGGCATCGCGCACGGCGACTACACCGTCGACCGGCGCGATCAGGCGCAGATTGCTCCGCTGCGCGACGAGTGCTTCGCGGTCGGAGCGTGCCCGGGCAATATCTTCCCGAGCGGCGGATAGGGCGGCATCGGCGATCTGCAGTTCCTGCCGCTTGGTGGTGACGATTTCCTCGCTGGTCGAGCGCACCGCAAACAATTGCTCATAGCGGCGCGCCTGGGTTTGCGCGTAGGCTTGCCGGGCTTCTGCCTCGCGCAAAGCCGCTTCCGCCCGCTTGAATACAGACTCCTGTGAGCGCACCCGATCATCAAGGTCGACCGGCTCCATCTCGCCGAGCACCTGTCCGGCCTTGACCTGGTCGCCTACATGCACCTCCAGGCGTTTGACGCGCCCGGCAAACGTCGGCCCGATCTTGTAGGTGTAGCGCGCCTCCACCGTGCCGATGCCGAACAGCGCCGGTGTGATAGCCCGTGATTCCACGCTTGCCACCGTCACAGCGACCGGGGCGAGCGGCCCTGATCGCAGACCGACATAAATAAAAAGCACCAGCAAAGGAATGATGACGGCAAGCAGTGCCAGGGTGCGGCCTTGCAAGGGTAACTTTTTCATTGCGCACTCCTTATGCCACGCCGATAAATTGCAAAGACGCGCGGCGCATCGCGGTGCATACGTCCCACATCACCCGCTAACAGCGATTGCATGACCAAGCCCTGGATCGTGCCAATGAACAGCGTTGCCGCCGCCTCGTTGTCAAGCGAGGGAGACAACTCGCCGCTGGCCTTGCCTTTCTCGATGAGACGATGCAAACGTTCGCCGTAGCGCTGAATCAAGGTTTGCACCATGCGCTTGGCCGGTGTCGATTCGGCACGCTGAAGCTCACCAAACATCATTCTTGGCACGCCTGGGTGCTCAGCTACGAATTCGATATGACTCATGAACATCGCCTCCATGGCTGCCAAGGGCGACTCGATTCCTTGTGCGGATCGATCGATTCTGGCTAATAGGCGCTCTGCTACCCACTCCATGACCGCCTGCCAAATGGCTTCCTTGTTCGGGAAGTGCCGAAACAGCGCACCCTGGGTCAAGTTCATGTGTTTAGCGATAGCCGCAGTGGTTATCTCGCTTGGGTTTTGCGAACCGGCAAGCGCCACGACGGACTCGACAGTTACGGCACGACGTTCATCGGCCGGCAGATGCTTTGGATGGGTGTCCACGAGCACTCCTTGTAAGATAGTAATTGATTGCTATCTTACCACAAGAGGCAACTCAAACAAGAGAAAACCCGACGTACTCGTCAATATCTAGAGTCTGCAATGGGCTTAACGTGCTTTATTTTCCGTTTTCTGAGACGTCCCCAACTATAATCATTAAAAACTACTTTTCCCCCTCAGGTAAAGGTTACAATCCCTCTCAGAAACTTTCAGAATCGCTCAAAAATGGTGGAATTTTTTCCACCTAAAAACTCAGGTTTTTTCGAAGGTTCAGAATTTTTTGTCGCGAGGCAAAGGTCAAAAATTGAAATTTCGGCGTCGGTATTCTGTGACCAATTTTGTCATTAAACGGTCTCAAAAGTGTCGATTTCGACGCAAAATAAAAAGCCACAACACCGCTTAACCCCTTACCATGCCTAGGTTTAACGATTTACCACCGAACCCGTGACTGCCCTCCGGAGGCAGAGGCCACAGGTTCGACTCCTGTCGGGTGCGCCATGCAATGTTCTCACAGCACTTCCCCCTTCTCAGTCGATTATTTTCCTTGTTTTGCACGTGTTACAGATGTGGCTTTCAAATATGTTAGAAATGCAAAATCGAAATCAATCCAGTTTTCAGCAGTGTCAAACATTTCAAAGTTCAATGTGTTAAAGGTTGCCAGTCTGAGTCTTCAAAATAAGCGGGATACTCATCTAATGACTGAATGATAAGAACAACACCTTGCTTTTGATTATGAGCAGACTTCATTTGCTCTACACCGCGCATTATTTTCGCAAGGAGGATATGGAGCTGAGCGTCTGCCTGCGGTTCTAGTTTGCAGTTTTTGAATATAAAATTTAAATGGTCATTTAAGCTTCGCGCCAATTCTTGATATTGAGTAGTAGAAAACTGATTATTATGAATCGCTTCTAAGTTTATTTCTATTTCACGTTTGAGGCTCGTCATCCCGATGTGCAGACTCTCATCAATAGTCCATCTTTTACCGTGATTCAACGCTAATTCAAGCTTGTGAGTTTGAGCGTCATGCTCATGCTCTTGTGCCTTCACAATTGAAAACTGTAAAGTATTCAAAGCTCCAATAAACGCTACGATATAAAGTATCTTTTTCATATTCATTTCCCGAATAAAACAATTTACGATTTAACCAACATTTCTGACGAATCCCCACGAATGGCGTAGATAAAACAAATAGTTAAAGGCGAAGGGAACATTCATGGCAGTTCCCGATCTGATCTTTCGCCAAAAACACCTAACCATGAATGCTGCCATGAATGTAAAAACAATGCTCGCCGATTTTCTCTCATTTGTCACCCCTAAAAGTATGCATAAAGCCAGACTTTCTGCGCTAAGTGCTGCTGCACAAAGCCTTATGAAAAAAGGCTGCTGCACGGTTACCGCTATTGGCCGTGAATATGA
>NZ_KB907745.1 GCF_000382165.1 Arsukibacterium perlucidum DSM 18276
TCAGCCAATTGGCGCTTCAAACGGGCAACTTCAGCAGCAAGCTCGGATTCACGGTCACTGGTCGTAGACTTTTTCTCGGCTGCTGAGCGCCAATTATATAACTGAGACTCATGCAGCTTCAGCTCTCTTGCTGTGGCTGCAACGCCAATCTTATCAGCTAGTTTCAGGGCTTCAGCTTTAAATTCAGCGGTATGGACTTTACGGACTTTCTTTGTTGACATTATTCACCTCGTTAAGCGATTGTACTCACTTAGCAAGGTGTCCAAAAGTGTTGGTACGGATCACTAAACCCTGTATTAGGGTAAGTGGATAAATAAGATAGTATCCCCTGTCCTGCATTACCCCAACTCAGCAACCTTGACTCTGTTACTGTTGTATGACCAGAGACACCATAGGTTGGTATCGACTGGACAGCTGCCAGCTGGAGCAAATTAACGGTAACTGCATTATCTGCCATGCCTTTTTCAGGTGAAACTTGCAAAGCCAGTTGCTGTAATGACAACATAAGTGAAGTATCTACCAGTGGATACGGCATCTGCTTTTCTGCTTGTTGAGGGGCCGATAAAGTCAGTTGCTGTAATCGCAATTCTGATGATGTTTCTACCCGTGGATACGGCATCTGCATATCGGCTATTAGCGTTAGTTTTCCTGGCATGGCAGGCTCAGACGTCACCAGCTTTTGCTGCCACTGCAATGCTATACCGGCAGCATCTACCGCACCTTCTGTTAAGGCCAGTGGTGAAAGCAGCCCAGGTAACGCATTATTTATCAGATTATCCATGGCCGTTATATTTCCTTTGGTAATGCAACGCATTAATTTGTTGATCATGCCGCTCAGTTTTACGTTCACGCAGACTATTTATCACTGGTACGGCAGCCTCCCGATAAGCAGAAACGACATAGTTACACTGGTTATAAGCAGACCGAATAGTGTCGGCGCGTTGTGAGACTGCCCTTAGTTCGTTGGCTAGACGCGTTGTCTCATGTTGTTGCCGTTGCAAACTTTTTAATTGCAGCTGTTTTAGCTCAGGACAAAAAACTTGGCTGACAAAATTTTGATGTCGTACCAAATCACTATCACTCTCGGCAATTGCCTGTTCGAGCAGCTGCAATTCATTAAGACAGTTTTGGTGTTGCAGTTGCAGTTCTGTTGCCTTCACCTGCTCAAGTAATTTAAACAACAATAAATGTTGATATTTTTTCTGTAAAAATTGATCAGTCATCAAGGCAGCCCTTCGATAAGGTGATAAGCTGCTGCAGGCTGTCGCTAAGGGAGAAATGCTCTTGATGCGATTGTTGAAGAAATAAACATGACGCCAGATAGTTTTTGCGTAATTTTTGGGTGCCGGCATTGTCTGCCATTCCCATCTCAAGCAAAGTGCGGTTTTCTTCAAAGCTAACCAAGGTATTACGTAGGGTTTTTACAGCCTGTTTTTGTTCTTGGCTGGCAAGTCGGCCAAATAAACGGCTTACTGAGCGGCTGATATCAATGGCGGGATAATGCTCTCGTTGAGCCAACACTTGGCTCAGCATAATGTGACCATCAAGAATAGCTTTAAGTGTCTCGGCAACCGGATCGCTATTCTCTTCCCCCTCAGTGAGTACCGAAAAAATACCTGTAATTGCAGCTCGACCAGCAAAATTACCGCAGCGTTCTACAACGGAGGGTATTGCCGATAACACTGATGCGGTATAACCGCGCATTGTGGGCGGCTCACCGGCAGCGAGACCAACTTCACGAAGTGCCATGGCAAAACGTGTCATCGAATCAACAACAAGCAGAACTTCAATACCTTGTTCAGAGAAGTATTCAGCCATCGCTACGGCGGTATACACCGCCTGGGCCCGGATTAACGGCGGCTGCTCGGCAGTTGCCGCAACAACAACAGAGTTTTGCATTCCGTTTGGACCAAGCGTCTCTTGCACAAACTCCTGAACTTCACGGCCACGCTCGCCCACCAGGGCAATAATATTTACCTGCTTTTTATCCTGTCGCTGCTGGCACATTGCGGCTAACAACGTACTTTTCCCTAAGCCACTACCTGCAAACAGTCCTATTCGCTGTCCTTTGCCCAGTGTTAGCGCAGCATCAAGCGCTTTAACACCGGTGTTGAGGATTTCATCAATAGTTTTCCGGTTTAACGGGTTTATTGGTTCACGATAAATTGGCATGTAAGCGTCAGGTTTTATCGCACTGCCATCATCCAGTGCAACACCAAAAGCATCGACTATTCTACCAATGTAAGACAAGCCAGCAGGTGCGCTAACGAATGAGTCAAGTGCCCTTACACAACAACCGTAGGTAATACCCGCAGCTTTTTTATAGGGCATAACCAGGGTACGTTGCTCTTTAAAACCAATAACCTGGCAAAGAATACTGTCTGCCCCGGGACGAGATGGCAAAATTTCACACAATTGCGCTAAAAACAGACCAGGGCAATTCACCTCAATCACCAGGCCAGTATTTTGTAAGACAATGCCGGTTTTATTATACAAAGCTATTTGTGACAGCGAACTTAGATAACGCTCGCGAAGACCTGCTGTGTTAGTAGATAACAATTCAGTCATTTGACTTCGCTCTGGCGTTTAATAATGACGAAGCTAACTGACTCAGTCTTTCAGTTAACGAATATGTAATTTTCGCTTTGCCAAGCTCCAGCTGGTATGCACCAGAATCCAACTCTGCGCTGCACGCAATGTCTATGTTGCCTGGTACTGAGACGTCCTTAACAAGTTTGTAATCGGTCTCTGACAAAAGCAGTCTGGCAGGTTTATCTGATATAAACTCTTTGCCAGCCTCACGCACTATTCTTTGCAAATGTTCGGACGGGCTCAGGTGCTCTGTCAATACGCGATATGTCGCCTCTGCTACGATAGCGATTAGATCGTCCTCCTGGCTGATATTAACTGGCATTTTCGCAATATCCAAGCCCGAAAGCAGCGCCTGCCACTGCGCTATGGCATCCGCAAACTGCTGCCGGTGCTCTGCCTCAAGCTCCACCAGCTTCTTTTGCTGCAAGGCCTGCGCCTGTTCTACCGCTATTTGTACTGCACTTTCAGTTTCCTGCTTAATAACGGCTTCAAGTTCTGCTCTGAACTCTTTTACCAACAGTTGCTTGCGTTCGTTGCTATCCATTTGCTGCAACAGCAAATGGATCTGTGGCACCACCTTTTCGGCTTCTTCGTCTTTCATTACCGCCGTATTACGAACAGGCACAAAAGTTTTGATGGCTGTCATACCGCAGACTCCGACACTTCATCCATACAACGAGCTAACAAATTTTTACTGGCCGCAGTTATTGTGTTCTGATCTTCTAAAAGAAATAGTCTTAAATCCCTTCGGAATGCACTTTTGTCCTCTGTTTCTTGCAAAGGGTGCGAGCCAATTAACTGCTGCAACAGTTCAGTCTTATTACTGATATTCAAAGCGCGAAGCTCTGTTAAAGCAGTATTGACCGCTTGCTGTTGCACCAACGGCAGCTTTGATAAAATCCAACGCCGGTCAGACCAGGACATCTGTGCCAATTTAAGTGCAGCCAAGCGCACGCCCTTTGCATTAGAGTGCATGATGTCCATCCTTCAGCCACTGCTGCACCTGCAATAGCGTCATTTTCCGGCTTTGTAAACGCCGTTTGCGACCAAATGCCAACACCAGACAAGCCAAACAAATTAGCAACGCTAATAACAACCACCACCAGCTAACTATCGAAGTGGCCGCGTCATGGCTTTCTGAAGGTGCGCTATCATCAATCGGAAGTGAAGCTGGTGAACTGAAAGATGTAACATCTGGCATGACCGCGGATACTGTTTCAGTCTTAAACGGAGCAGAGATTGCTTCGACACTAATGCTGTCTCCCCGCGCAATATTGATACCTGTTGCAGCCATTAACAAAGTATGTAGCTGTTGCCTAGTGAGTTCATCAACGTCAGTTTGAATTACAGCTGCCAGACTAATGCGGGAAATTTTGCCTGCAACATCCTTAACCTCTTCAGTACGTGTACCATGAAGATATTCTGTTTCCGTACTTTGATTTGCAGCACCCGTGCTATCGGCGCCAGCCGGCTGTTGACTGGTAGTCTGTCGTTGCTGTTTTATTGCGCCCTTGCCATCAGCCAGAGGCAGAACATGCTGACTAACCGCTTTGCGCTGGGCAAAATCCAGCTCAACATTTACACTGATCGCAAATTGTGACGGCGTAAAAAACATCTCGAGTACTTTAGCGGCTTTTTGTTCTAAACGCTGCTCCATTGTGGCATGAGGTGACAGGCCCGCGACGTTTCCAAATGCTTCGTTTTCGGCGACAGAGAGTATTTGACCTTCTCCTCCAAGAATAGTGACATCTGCAGCGTCAAGACCGTCAACGGAGGCTGCTACAAGTTGCTGCACCCCTCTGATCTGTTGTAACAATAAAGGCTGTTTGGCAAATAAGGTTACAGCTGCTTTTGCTTTCTTTTGCTCAGAGGAAAACAGTTTTCGTTCTGCGAAAGATAAGTGCACCCGGGCATACTGAATAAACTCCAGTGCTGTCAACGTGCGTTCCAGCTCACCTTGCAAAGCTCTTTGATAAGTGACTTTTTGAGTATGCTCAGTCATGCTGTAGTCAACATCGTCATATAACTCAAGGCCTTGTGAATTAAAAGCAGGTTTAGTACTTTGCTGGATCAGCATTTGCACTTTGCTAAAATCACGTTCGTTTATAAGTACCCGCCCTTGATCATCTATCTGATAATCAAGGATATCTTTTTCTGTAGCTGCGACAACGTCTGCAAATTTTGCCTGAGATAAATCAGGCAAAAGCTGATAGTGACTTTTAGTGACATAGACTATGCCCCACAAGGTACAAATAACTAGCATGCCCAATAGAGCAACAAAAGATATTCGCTTCGCAACTGACATTTCGCTCCAGGTTCCACTCATAATTTATACCTGCATCCGCATAACTTCCTGATATGCCTCAACACATCTGTTTCTGACCTCAACCAACAATTGCAATTGCAATTTGGCATTTTCCAGGCTAAGCATCAGCTCATGAGGTGCGATACTCTCTCCCATTGCAGAACGCTGCAACATGCTATCACTGCTCGCCAATGCCTCATTTGTCTCTTTTAGATAAGACATAAACAGTTCTGAATCTGCTTTCAAAGGACTATTTACACTTGGTAAACCTTCAATACCCTGCATGGCAATTGCTTCTATTGCACTCATTATTTTTCCCTTTACTTAACTACTTTCCACGCTAATGTCGCCCCAGTGTGGCTCATGTTTACTTGCCGATTTCCATCGCTTTCGAGTTCATATCCTTTAATGCATTAAATGCACGAATATTTGCCTCATAGGCCCGATTAGCCAGATTTAACTGCAACATTTCAGAAGCCAGGTTAACGTCAGGCTGATAAATAAAACCTTGTTTATCAGCTAAAGGATGCTCTGGCTGATAATTTGTTTTGACACTGTGTACTTCCGTCAAAACAGCTTGTCCGGTTAATGAGGCTGAGAAATCAACTCGCTTTAAGCGATATACCTGAGAGGGATCTGAAGCCACCATATTCATGTTGGCAATATTTGCACTTGCAGCTTCAATTTTTGCTCGCTCATTTGTAAGCCCTTGCATGCTTATTGCGTATAGATCTGATGACATTAACGACGCCCCCCAGTGACGGCAAGCTGCATCATTGCTAACTTACGGTTTAATAACTCCGCACTGCGTTGATAACCGCTTGCGACAAGTGTCATCTTGGCAACTTCATTATCCAGACTTACACTTTCAAGCGTGGTCGTTGTCTGGCGTGACAACGTATCTGACCAATCTGTCATCAGATGACTTATATACTTGTTTTTTGACATATCATCCAAATTGCTCAGTTGCGACATAACGTCACCAAAATCGACAGCATTCACTTGCTGGGCTGAACCGGTGTAACCGGCAATGTTCTCCATATGCGTTTGTTGTTGTGCTCTGGAGACTGCTAACGACAGCCTTAACAACTCAATTGTGGTATCTGGCATAATGTTAATTCCTCGACAATTATTGAACAACAAGCTCTGCATGCAGCGCACCGCTTTGCTTCAAAGCCTGCAGGATAGAAATGATATCTCTAGTCGAAAGCCGAAGCGTTTTAAGCGCATCCACAAGCTCCGCAATACTGGCGGTCCCGCCATTTGCATAGAATGCTTCACCGTCCTGAGTTACGGTTATCTCTGTCTGAGGCACAACAGCCGTCTGGATACCATCACCAACCCGACCAATCAGACCTTGAGGTTGCGACACCATAAACTTAGTATCGATACTTAATTTGATACCACCATGGGATATGACGACATTGTCAATTCGCACATCTGCACCTGAAACAATGGTACCGGTCTTTTCGTTGACAACGACTTTTGCCAGAGTGGCTGGCGTAATTCTGACCTGCTGAATGTTAGCTATCGTTGACATGATTTCGTCATCAGCGACCCCCTGCACGGAGATGCGACCTGCGTGAAGTGCACTAATACTCAGTTGCGGAAAATGTTGTCTAAGAGCCTGAACCATGCGCTCAGCAGTAATAAAATCTGGCTGATTAAGTACTAAATTCAGTTTGCCATCATGACTAATTTTCGTTACAACTTCGCGCTCGACTAACGCGCCTTGAGGGATAAATCCTGATGTTGGATGGTTACGTTGTTCTACATTTTGGTTAGACTCAAAGCGATAACCGCCAACCGCCAGTACTCCTTGTGCCAAGGCATAAATCCTGTCGTCAGCGCCCTTGAGGGGGGTCATAAAAAGTGTACCGCCACTTAGACTGCGCGCATCACCAATTGATGAAACATTTACATCTATTCTGTCACCAGGCTGGGCAAATGGTGGAAGCTCAGCTGTGACAATTACTGCAGCTGCGTTATTGCTTCTTATATCTTCCGGCTGTAGCACCAGCCCAAAGTTCTGCAGGGTATTTCGAACTGATTGAAGCGTAGCGCTGTTGCGTGACGAATCACCACTACCCGCCAGACCGACCACGACGCCGTAACCTATCAACGAGTTATCTCGAACCCCTTCAACCCTGCTAATATCACGAATACGAACTGACCCGCTGGCATACACCTGTGTTAAAGGCAGAGCAGCGATTGCTAGAGCCAACAATATATATCTGTAAATCATATCAGCCCCAACCACTTAAAAACTTTGTAAAAAACACCGCTGTCTTTGCCGTCAGTAACGTATCCCTGCCCTGCAATTTTAATTTTGGCATCATATAAGCGGAACGAGGGCACGGAATTGTCGGCAGAAATATCAGCAGGACGAACCTGGCCGGTCAACTCGATACTTTGCAATTCTTCATCAATGGTGATTTCCTGTCGCCCTTGCACCATTAAATTGCCATTTTCATCCTGTGCGATCACAACAGCCGTGATTTGCGCTTGCACAAAACCATTGCGTTTAATAACCGCGTCGCCTCGTTCTCCTGCAGAGACGTCAACTCCAAAAGGCCAGCGTCCCTGTGGACTGGTACCTGATGCAGACAATTCAAAATTAGAATCTGATGAATTTCCGGCACTACTGCGCGCTTGAGCATTTTCAAAAATTAAAATTGTCAATGTATCCCCAACACGCAGTGCCTTGTGATCAGCAGTAATCGATTTAAATTTTTCTTCATCAAACAGCGATGTTGCCTGCAGCTCTGCGCTAATAACGCTGAATAAGAAAAACATAATGAGAAATTTAATGTTGTACATATACGTCCGTACTATTTTGAATAATCCCTTCAACAGGCTCATTCTGGTTGCTTAAAAGCACTGTTATTCTGTCATGCAGATTTCCAGCTTTGAGGGCTCTGGCTTGGACTTCTAACATAATGCTGCCAGAGTGATATTTCGCTACAACATCCTGCCCTGTCTCGACGAGCATTAACGCAGCAACTTCTTTGTTTGATAAAATCTGGTTTTTACGGATACTTCTTAACACTTTGTAGTGACTGTTTGGCGAATCAAAAAGTGTGTCGTTGAGCATTAAACGTGTACTAAGTTGCCAATCAGGTTTTACTTCATTCAATGTCAAAACATCATTTGCATGGTGAGAGTGCTTGACACGCCAGACGCGTTTTTCAAAGGTGAAATGCGCTTTATAGCGAGCCCTCTTACCGTTATCTAATGTCATATCCAGCCACATTTTTGTAAAGATAGCGCCGTGATCACTTATGCTAATGGTAGGTCTGGCTTCCCGAGACACACAAAATGATAAATTGCTATCGCCCAACTCTATGTTGGTTAATCTGGCAGCTCTTTCACTAAACAAGGGTTGTAGATAGTTAAGTGCATAACTATCTAACTCAGCTTTGTTCAGACAGGATGAAGCCTGTACCTTAAATGCTATAAGAATAACCACCAGCCAGAATGAAAAAAATGCAGAGTGATTCATGTTCATCGTCTGATATTATTAATGGTGTCCAGAATTTGGTCAGATACCTGAACAAGACGGGCATTCAGCTGGTAACTGCGTTGCGCCAACATCAGGTTAACCATTTCTTCATTCATCGACACATTAGACATCTCAATAAAACCCTGAATTAACTGGCCAATCCCCCGTTCACCGGGCGCCGCATAACTTCGCTCACCAGCGTCCTCTGTTGCCTGATAAACGTTAGCCTCTGTCTGACGTAACCCTGAAGTATTGCTGAAAGTCACAAGTTCAAGATTGCCAAGCTCTATAAGCTCTGCACTTCCTTGCACTCGGGCCAATACAATGCCATTTGCGGTAATAGTAAGGTCGGAAGTTTCTGGTGGGATTTGCACATCATTTGCCAGCCGATGTCCCTGCTGCGTAGCAAGATATCCTTGCGAATCGACTTTTAGCCGGCCACCCCGTGAATAAGCCTCGTCACCCTGTGACGTTATGACCGGTATAAAGCCATTACCATTTATGGCAATGTCTAAAGGATTACCACTTTGTTTTAAATCACCGACGCGAAAGTCAACCTGGAGCTGACTAATGGCGACACCTCTACCCAACACATCGACATTACCATCGTTTGAGTTTGAGGCCGGTTGATAGACAACGTCTGCAAAAGTGGCACCGGTTTTCTTAAAGCCCGGAGTAGAGACATTAGCAATATTATTAGATATTACCTCTATCATCTTTTGCTGAGAGTTCATCCCACTTTCAGCAATATAAAGTGAATCAATCATTTGCAACTCCTGTTAACGGGTTGACCGCAATAAAATTTCATAACATCCTCACTTTTTACCCAGTTCGTTGATACCGCTACTCAGCATTTGATCGTATGACGCGGCTGCTTTTTGCAGGCTTTGAATATGCCGACTCAACTCCATCATTCGAACACTTTCGGCACTAGAGTTAACATTTGAGGTATTGACCGCAGCAATTTTAACCGCGTATGTTTCAAGCTGCCTGCCAGGTAAATCTGAGACATATAAACCCTGGCCAAGCCGGGACTCTTTAAGCTCTGCACTTATACTAATGCTAAGTTTAGTCAATGGAGTACCGGCCTGATTTAACCAACCGTCCGGTGAAATGCTTAGCCCGTCTGCCTGGACGACTATTGGTCCTTGCTCCCCAAGCACTAAGGCACCACTGGCGTGTGCCAGATAACCAGAAGAGTTGATGTGAAAGTGACCGTTTCGAGTCAGATATTCATTACCATCAAGCAGTACACGAAAAAAACCATCACCGACAATCGCAATATCCAGACTACGACCGGTATCTCTTATACCAGCTGCATGCTGTAAAACATGGGTTTGTGGTTGCGTCATCAACACCTGATCAAAGCTTTTCACTGCCATATAGCCGTTAGTATTTACATTTGCTACATTTTGACTAACTTGACTCAAATGTTTCAGGTCTCGGTTCAGCGCAGCATCTATTAACTGAATAGTATCCATAGTTAAGCCGCCTTACTTTTGCGCAGGACCAAACCTGCTGTTTTTACAGTGACAGAAGCCGGCACTTCATTAATTGACAGAACATGAGTATGCGGCAGTACCCTGTCAATAAGTTGTTTTAATGCAGCTCGAACTTGCGGATAGCACAACACGACTATGGATAAGCGACGGGAAATTAGATTGTCCGAAAACGTGGTAAGTTGATGAATAATTTGCTCAGCTAGTTGCGGTTCGATACTAAAGAATGCTTTACCGTGCTCGTTTTGCAGTCCTTGTAACAGCTGTTGCTCTAAGGCAGATTCCAACGTAATAACATGTAAGCATCCATCGCTATCAGTTAACTTTTGTACAATGTGGCCTTTGAGCTTAAGTCGGCTTTGCTCAAGTATAAAATTGAAGTCTTTATTTACCTTGGCGTTTTCTGCCAGACACTCTAAAATCGCCGCCAGATTCCTTACCGATACTTTTTCTCTCAATAAATGCTGCAGCAACTTTTGGATATCAGAATAATTGAATGTAGCAGGTATAACTTCATCAATTAAACCGGCATTTGATGCGGAAATGCGAGTAATTAGTTTTTCTGTCTCTTGCCGCGTGAGCAGCTCAAATGCATGGTTTTTTAGTATTTCTGTGATATGAGTTAATAGCACGGTCTGCGCATCTACCACGGTGTATTTTGATGCCCGAGCCACCGCAGCATGAGTGTCATCAACCCACACAGCCGGCAAGCCATAAGTTGGCTCTTTAGTAACTATACCGTTTTCTGGCGCAAAATCCTTTTTGGCCCCCATAACTAAACTCTGTTCGGGGTACAGTTCGCCTTTACCAAACAACACACCGAGCAACCTGATTTCGTAACGCTGTTCTTTCAATTTAGGATCGGAAACAACGTTAATGCCTGGCAAAACCATACCCATATCAAAAGCAAATTGCTTGCGGAAAGTTTCATAGCGACTCGTCACCGCAGGTGATTGGTTGAGCTTGTCGTAAAGTGCCGCTGAAACTGCCAGCTCTATAGGATATACCGTTAAAAGTGATTCGATGGTTGATACAGGCGCATTCTGATCGCTACCACTATCTGCTTCTTTCTCAGGCATGAGTTCGGCATCAAGTTGGCTCTTATTTTTAAACGCGACGAAACCAAGTAAAAAGAAAAAAGCAGCTAAAATAACTAGTGGTACTTTAGGTAAACCAGGGAGCATTAAGCTTAGAAGTAAGGCTGCGGCAACAATGAATAAAGGTTTTGGGTTAGACACAATTTGCTGACCTAGTTCAGTGCCTAACTGAGCATCGGTAGCGGCTCTGGTAATGATAATACCGGTAGCTGTTGAAATGATAAGTGATGGAATTTGGGTGACTAAACCGTCCCCAACTGTTAGAAGAGTGTAAGTGTGCATAGCATCACCCCAACTCATCCCTTGCTGAGCGATGCCAATAGACAACCCGCCAATAATATTAATAAGAATAATAATGATGCCTGCTATGGCATCACCTTTTACAAACTTACTTGCACCATCCATTGCGCCATAAAAGTTGGCTTCTTTCTCAATATTTTCGCGTCGTTTTTTCGCTGATTTTTCATCAATTAATCCCATATTCAAATCAGCATCAATGCTCATTTGTTTACCGGGCATAGAATCCAGGGTAAAACGTGCAGCGACTTCTGCTACTCGTTGCGCACCATTTGTCACTACAACATATTGCACAACTATCAAAATAAAAAACACCACCAAGCCGACAACATAGTTGCCGGAAACAACAAACTCGCCAATCGCATTAATAACCTGTCCTGCATCGCCTTCACTTAGAATCAAGCGAGTCGAGGCAATATTAAGCCCCAGTCTAAAGAGTGTGGTTATTAATAATAGAGAGGGAAAGGTAGAAAAGCTTAAAGGTTTATCGGTGTAAAAAGTTAATAGTAATATAAGTAGGCCGAACCCTAAATTAACAATTAACAGCAAATCTAATAACACCGCTGGTATCGGCACAAACAGCATGGTAAGTATGCCTACCACACAAAAAACCATCACTAAATCTTGCTGTGATTTTAAAAAAGGTATAATCCGCCTGACGAATCCCCACGAATGGCGTAGATAAAACAAATAGTTAAAGGCGAAGGGAACATTCATGGCAGTTCCCGATCTGATCTTTCGCCAAAAACACCTAACCATGAATGCTGCCATGAATGTAAAAACAATGCTCGCCGATTTTCTCTCATTTGTCACCCCTAAAAGTATGCATAAAGCCAGACTTTCTGCGCTAAGTGCTGCTGCACAAAGCCTTATGAAAAAAGGCTGCTGCACGGTTACCGCTATTGGCCGTGAATATGAGA
>NZ_KB907746.1 GCF_000382165.1 Arsukibacterium perlucidum DSM 18276
GAGGGTGTTCAATATTCTGTGTCAGCCTGATCACAGGTCAATATGAGCGTCTAAACGCCCCTCGAAGTGTATCGACAGCTGTGACAGCGTCAGATTCCAGTTTTGCACCGGGTGGGTCCAACGCTCAGATGCCTGCAAGATACCGGCATAGAGCAGCTTAAGCAAACTGTTTTCATTGGCGAATCCGCCCTTGGTTTTGGTCAGTTTGCGGAACTGGCGATGCACGGCTTCTACGGCATTCGTAGTGTAGATGGCAGTTCTAACGTAGTCCGGGTATTTAAAATAGGCTGATAGCGTCTGCCATTTATTACGCCAGGATTTAATCACCACCGGATACTTCTCTCCCCATTTAGCCTCAAGCTCGTCCAGTGCTGATTCGGCGGCGTTTAACGTGGTGGCTTTGTACACGCACTTTAAATCCGCCATAAAGGCTTTCTGGTTCTTGCTGGCCACGTACTTAAGCGAGTTACGGATTTGGTGAATAATGCAGTGCTGTATCTCGGTCCTGGGATAAATACTCTCAATCGCTTCAGGGAAGCCTTTGAGGCCATCAACACAGGCGATGAGGATGTCTTTCACACCGCGATTATGCAGGTCTGTCAGCACGCTTAACCAGTGATGTGCACCTTCGTGCTCAGACAGATACAGGCCCAGTAATTCCTTTTTGCCTTCTACATTGACCGCCAGTATGGTGTAAACGGCTTTGCTGATGTAGCGGCCATTTTCTTTGATTTTGTAGTGGATGGCATCGAGCCAGACGATGGGGTAAATCGGGTCTAGTTCCCGCTCACGCCAAGCTTGCAACTCAGGTAACAGTTTGTCGGTAACGGCGTTGAGCGTTCCGTTAGAGATACTGATACCGTACATTTCTTCGATGTGTGCACGGATATCCTGATAGCTGGTGCCAAGGGCAAACAAGCCGATGATTTTACGCTCCAGCTCGTCGGTTAACTGGGTCTGGTGCTTTTTGACGATTTGCGGTTCAAAGCTACCGGCACGGTCTCGCGGCGTATTTAATTCAAAGCTGCCGGAGGTACTTTTCATGGTTTTGGCTGAGCTGCCGTTCTTGCGATTAGGCACTTCACCTTGCTCAAGGTGCTGTTCTAACTCGGCCTGCATCGCTGCTTCTGTCAGTTGTTTAATTAACGGCGTTAAGATACCGTCTTTACCGGACAAGCCTCTGCCATCACGTAATGCCTGAATGGCCGCTTGCATATCGAAAGTTGGGTTGGTCATGTGTCATCTCTTTTTCGCTTAGTTTAATGAAATGACACAGAATTTTGAACACTACCTTTACTTCGCAATTCGTACCGTTCAGAGCTTCCGTTAAAACCGATGAAGTCTAACAAATTCACTCTTTTGGATGGCAAAGATCTTACTGTTTCAAAAAATGTTGCAGCGTCCAGGATTAGAAATGTTTTGTTTAACGAAACTGAGGACCATGCGACAGCTGAAGCAGATATTATAGTCGATGGTAACTATGCTAAAAGACAAGTTGTGCCCGTAATCTTCAGTATTAACGGGGGCAAGCCAAAATCAAAAGTGCCGAAGTTGTTTTATCAGTTAACTTTTAACGAAGAAGTCGAAGTTTTAGAGTTTAAATCCTATTTGCGTGGTATCGATAAATGGCAAGATGCTTTGAAGGAGATAGCGAAATACGAAGTGTCGGTCGCAAACGCAAAGATTCAAGACGAAAGAGCAGAAAAACAAGGTTTTCTGAAAAACCTGTCTAGCCGACCTTACGACATCTACTCTCTGTTGTGTGAGCGTTATTCAGTCGGCTTGAAACCGTCAGACTTTACTGAGGATGGATGGAATTTGCCTACTAAACTTTGGGCACTATTCTTCTGTGAATTTATATTACCTAACTACCAAGGACGAGCATGTAGCCCTGCTGAAGCGGCAAGTGATCAAATAATTGAGGATTATTTGAACTTAAACTCGAGTAGGGTAGCACGAGCTAAGAGGGCACAGAGGATTCGGGAGCTGCTTCTGTATCTGTACAAAGTTGAGCTTGTTAGAGCTTTGGACGATAACAAGTTTTATATTCCGTCAGATCTAGAAGCATTCCCAAAAATTTCAGAGTTACTCAATAGCGTGTACAAAAGCTGTTGGCTCGAACCAATACATTTAAGTTTCTACGAAAGTTAAGTGCTTGCCTGAAGATCAAGCAAGCGTCTTTTTAAGGAGTTTGCAGTTTGTTGATTTGATTTATCGCAGAGCGATAATCGATACCCAGCCACTGACAGAGTTCTAAAAACTCTAGGATATCCAGTCCCCGAATACCTTGCTCAATTTTGCCAAAGTAACTATGTGGCTTGCCGCTGATGGTTGATAAATCGCGCATCGTTAGCCCTTTAGCATTTCGCTGCTCCCGTAACCAATTGCCTAGTGCAATGCGTTTAGGGCTAGCTTTTAGGTGTGCTTCACCGCGTTTAGGTTTGTATGCTTCCATTAGCTTACCTCCACCTCAAAAACCCCCATATCCAGCCAGTAGGTTAAAAAGTTATCTTCCCATATCGGGTAGATTTCTCTGGCAACTTCAATAGGGTAGTAGCCGGTCATGTCCTGAAAGGTGCCAGCGATAAACTCAAAGTCCAAAGACTTCACCAGCTCTGCGCAATCGCCTATACCGGCATAACAGAAGTCGGTGATGTAGCAGATGTCATAACGGCCACTGGTGCCGGTAAGTAGAATCTCAACCGGGTGATAGCCGCCATCTTCTGCACTGTATTTCGGGTCCCGAAAGTTTACGCAGACAAATTCTGCCAGTGGCTCTCGGTGTGGCTCGATGGCTTTAATCAGTGCATCGATAAATCGCTTTGTTACAGGCAAAGCTAAGCCCTCGTACTGAATACGCATAATGTTTACTCCTGAATGGATTAGGTGTTACTGAAAAATTTCGGGATGAGTTTCTTGCAAGCTGGTGTACTGGTTCAGACCGATGATGATGTGGTCCAGTACTGTGATATCCAGTGTTTTTGCAGCCTCAATAATATGGCGGGTAATACTGATGTCTGCCCGGCTCGGGTCGGTCTTACCGGACGGATGGTTGTGAATCAGCATCACCACTTTTAAATTGAGAATGACTGCGGTTCTCAGTACTTCCGCCGGTCGCAAGGTAACGGCGTCAACACTGCCTGTAGCCACTACCTCAAAGCAGTTAATGTCATGTTGTTTAGTTAGGTTAACGACAATAAAGACTTCTTTCGTTTCATACTTCAGGTAGTCAAATAGTCGGGCTATGGCAGCAGGTTGATGTACTGGCATGCCGGTAATGTCGCAGTCGATTTCTTTGAACCGATACTTCACATCAATTTCGCGCAAGGTAGGCATAAGTCACCTCCAAAACCTCTAGAACTTTGGCCGGCACAGTGACCGGCCATGTCGTATCACTTTTTATCAGTGGTTTTGGCTTTCGGCGGTTTCGGAGGTTTTGCCGGTGACAATTGCAATATCTGTGCATCCAGCTCACCGCTCTCAACGGCCTTGATGATGGTGCTAATGACGGTTGGTAAATCCTCTTTCTTGCCAACATCAATTGCCGCTTTGCCTTTTTCCAGCTCCAGCGTTTTAAGCCCAACTTTGATTTCAAAGTAGTAGTGCTCGCTGTCATCAAAGTACCAGGGGCGAACTGCTTTGCGTGTGCGTACAGTTTTGCGCTCACCGGTATCGGGGTCTTTCACCTTTTTATCTTTATAGGCTTCATAAGCCTGACCATCTAACATGGCCTGTGCCATTGCCTGCTGCTCATCCAGCTTTTCAATCAGCTTCAGGCGTTTGCCTAAGATAGGTGGTTTGGGCTCAATTTTTGGGCGAGCGATAACCTTGAGCGAACTCAATATAGACATAGAGTGTTTTCCTTATGGTGTTGGCTTAGTGGCTATTGCACAAAGCCGATGGGGGTTTTAGGTTGCTTGCGGTTGTTTTCATCAGTCAGTACGGCAAGCGCTAACTGACGATGTTCATGCGTCGCGCTAAAGCGCAAACGACGGGTTAAAAGTGCAAAATCGCCGGGTGTTAATCTGCTAAGCGAACTTAGTTGTTCAGTCTCTGACGTTGATAGCTGAGGAGCGCTCACAGTGCGCTTGTAAAGCGTTAACACTTGCGGTGCAGTTAAGTAGTCACACTGCAGCTTGAAATCAAAGCGGCGCAATATGGCACTATCCAAAGCTGTTTCGAAATTAGTTGCAGCGAACAGTGGATAGCTAAAGCACTCAAGCTGCGCCAGCAGTTCGTTCACCACTTGCCGCTCGTGGTGCATGTTTAGCCGCTCCCGACTGGTTAGCAGGCTGTCTACTTCATCAAGTAACAACATCTGGTTGTTGCGATGTGCTTGCTGAAATAGCCTGGCGATTTGTTTCTCAGAGCCGCCGACATATTTACTCAGCACATCCGAGCTTAATACTCGCTTTAGCTCACGTTTATGTTGCTCGGCCAAATGATGCGCCAGCGCGGTTTTACCTGTACCCGGTGGGCCGCTAATCAACACCCGTATCGGTGCATTAGTGGCAACAGCATGGTTTATCTGCTTTAACACGGATGCAGGCTGCTTGATGTTCAGTAGCGACATATCAAACGCCAACTCTTCCTGATAGCGCATGGTGTCATCCCATAGCCCGCAGGCGGTGAGGCTATTTTCAATCACATCATCGATAACGCCTTGTGCCAAACTGCGTTTAACACCCAGCGTTCGTGCCACATGGGAGGCATTGGCTAATAGCGCCGGTGTCAGGTTCGGGGTTTTACTGAGCCGAACATGAAACTCGCTACTCACGCCTAAGCCTTTAAATTCCGCACGGCTCATTTTCTCCAGTACTTCATCCTTGGGTGCATGAACCGGCATCACTAACTTAAAGCGGCGAATAAAGCTGTCTTCTAACTCACCAACGTAGTTGGTTATCCAAATGGTTGGCACCGCATTTTGTTCAAGTAGCCGATGAACAGACTCTTTGGAGTAATGCGTATCAGCGCTGTAAAACAGGCTTTCGCATTCATCGACCAATAGCATCATGGCACTGCCGCCCATCAAGCTTTGCAACATGGTGATGTACTGAATACGCTGGGTGTCTGAGCTTTTTGCGCCAAACTCGTTAGATAAAAAGCCTTCGTCCATGCGCATGTTGCGGGCTTCATAAAGCGGTATAGACAGACTTTGCGCCAGCACTTTGGCAAGGGCCGTTTTACCGCTACCGGCTTCGCCATAGAGTAGGATGTTTACGCCGCTAAGCTTCTGAATGATGGCTTCTGCCAGATACCCTTGAAGCAGCGCTACATCGACATAGCTAAAATCATCCGTGGTTAATTCAATCGCCGAGCTTGGGCAGAGTACATGCTGCAATAGCTGCGCTTTACTATCGATATCCTCATTGGTCAGCACATAGAGCATACTGGCCGGTATCGTGATGTCCTGTAGCTCATTCAAGTAGCGGTCAACAATCAAAATGCCGTTTTGCTGCATGACAGACAAACCAACACTCACATCATTAGCGCTTAAACCGGACACCTCACATAGCAGTCTTTCCAGTGCCTTTTCTTCAAAATGGCCTCCCACAAAATCCACCAGCTGATTAAGCCCCTGATTAATGTTCATCAGTACCAAAAAGCCCAGTGCTGGGCCAAAGTTTGGCGCGACATTAAACAAGGTGCATAGTGTCGCTAAGTTCTGCTCTACTCGGGCAGTGAGTTCAGGCGTAGCATCGGCAACAGTTAAGTGCTTTAGCGCAGTAGCCGTAGTCAGCTCAACCTGACTATCAAACGCATGGCCGCTGATGCGCTTTATAATGGCGCGACTAACGTTCGTCATCGCCAAATCTACATCTATCAAGCTAATCACGTTTCTGGCGTAAAACGCTGCTAAGTAATGACAAGGCAGCGGTGTATTAGGCGGGGTTATCATGCTTGCCCCCGGCAATATCATAGTTAAGTGCCGTTGCCGCTTGCTGCATAAACTGCATATCGCGCTTGTCATAAATGGTTGTGGTGGTAATCGACGCATGACCGGCCATCTGCCGTACCGTATTAAGGTCGATATTCTGCTCTAGCAAGCGCGTAATAAAGGTGCGGCGTAAATCATGCGGTGATGCATTCTCAACACCGATGTGCTGTAACTTATCTTTGATGAGCCTGTACACCAGCCAAACGCTTAAGGCTTTGGCCGGTTTGACGCTGCCGTTTATCAACATAGAGCAAAATAGATAGCCAGGCTGCATAGAGCGCAGTTTCAGCCAGCTTTGCAGATAGTTCAGGCACCACTTGGGTAAGAATACAGTGCGGGATTTATTGCCCTTACCGTTACGCACCAGCAGCGTTTGCTTGTTCAAATCGACATCTTTTAGCTCTAGCGCTACCAGCTCACTACGTCGAAGGCCAGTGCCAAGCAATACTGCAAATAGCGCCACATTGCGCCTACCCACTGCTGATGTTGACCGCTCCAGTAGTGTAAAGAGTGCCTGAACTTGCTGCTTTGTTAGCGCAGTGCCGGGGAACTCGGCATGTTTAAGCTTACTTAAACTACTTAGCTGATTTAGCTGCTCGCTATCGGCAAGCTTCATCATGACGGCAACTTTGACAATACTGCGAATAGCGACTTGCGCCCGGTTAATCGAGCGTGACGCCCAGCCTGCATGCTGCAACATAGCGCGGATCTGCAGCATGTCCTGATAGTTGATAAGGTGAAAGCGCGATTCATCTTCAACCGACCAGTTCATGACTTTGGCGATACTGCGAAGCTGTGACGCAATTGACGTTCTGCTATTAGCCGACAGTCTGCTCAGGTAAAGCGAATACGGCGAAGCTGTACTCATAGAGCACCTCGTTAGATAGTGATAATCAGAATGAAATAGAGTGAGAAAGGGGAGCGCAAGAAAGAGCGCTACACTATGGTAGCGCTGGTGTTGGTGGAATTGCGACCGGTATTTTTGACACGGCTATTTGGTGTGCCCGCTTAGTTTTTACTGAAGTGGACCATGCAATCATAAAGCTCGGTAAGTGTGCGGGTTTGCTGCGCCTTAAACCAATCGTGGTCGATGTGAAGCTTATATTTTTCAAGCTTTTTCAGCATGATATTTATCTGATCCATGCGATACCGTTGTTTTTTCTGGGCAGAATCACGTTTTAGTGGCCGAGGTTTATTGGGCACTGTTATGAGTTTTGACTGTTTCGCTAGAGTGTTTATAACCCCATCTTCAAGAAATGTTTGTTTATCCTCGTCAAACTCCCGATAAAGTAATGGGCTGAAAAACTTTTTGCCGCGAAACATATACGTAATCGTGTTTAAATCCTTAAGCTTAATCTTGCGGCCGTTATTACCCTGCGGTTTATAACACCATTCATAGCGAGACAGAACAAAAGGGTTACCTTCAGGACTTAAAAGTACTGTGATATGTTTCTGTTTCTTCACCAACTGCTTTAGAACTTTGTCGTAAACTAAAATGTGAGTCTTATCAAGGCCACCGATGTATTGCGTTGCGGCATTTATGTCGCCGTAATCAATGTGGGCGTGGTTTGTGTATGTTTTGTAATTACATACATTCGCCTGTCCGACGATTAACATAGGCACTGGGATGCCAACCGTATCTATGGCCAAATCCACCCGAGTAATAACCGCTTTCTGTAGTGTTTTTAGTAGGCAATCGAGAGACTATAAAATCTTCTGTGTAAGTGGCTGTTTATCATAACGATACTCGGTCACCGTACATGATCATAAACTGCGTCATGGCAGGCTTCCAATCTCGCAGTGGCATTGTCCACTTTTTAGCAATCTGGTGTAAAGCCAGATACAACAACTTCAGCACTGCATCATCATTCGGGAATGACCTTCTGGTCTTGGTGACCTGACGCAGGCTGGCATTGAGAGATTCGATGGCGTTGGTGGTATAAATGACCTTGCGTATCT
>NZ_KB907747.1 GCF_000382165.1 Arsukibacterium perlucidum DSM 18276
CGATCTGATGGAGATCATGGACGACCGGCATCAGCATGCCTCCACCATTATGATCAGCCAGCTACCCACCGAAGAGTGGTATCAGGCAATTGGTGACAACACGCTGGCCGATGCCATCTTAGACAGGCTAATGCACAACGCTCACAGACTAAAATTAAAGGGGGAATCGATGCGAAAAGTCACATCAGAGTTGACTGAAAATGAACACCTAGGTTAAAAAGGCACTGAGCCCAACGCGGGAAGATCTGGGTGTTCACATTCACCAGTATGGGTGTTCACATAAATCAGAATACGCAATTGTCGCTTACAATCGAAAATTGCCGGACTAGTAAGCTCGGACCAGGGGAAAGGCCATACATAGAAACGATGGAAAATGTGAAGTACGACGACCCTCGAACAAGTGTCCCCCATAATAAGACTAGGGCGCGGATCATTCCTATCTCAAATAGTCTGGCCAATTTGATTGAAGAGTACAAAAAAATTAGAAATCAGTCTGATGCAGCACGGAAACAGCCGCCGTTTCTCATTTTGTCAGGGCAGCTTCCATACCAGCCGTTGTCGCTATCAGCACTTTCTTCAGTCTTCGATACCATCAAAGCCAAGCTTCCTGGAGTTGGCCGTTTTGGTCCACATCGACTAAGGCACACCTTTTTTGAAAATCTTGATCGGATGATGAAAGACAAAGGTTACTCAGATGACCAAAAGAAAAAAATCAAAAACTCTATTGGGGGTTGGTCGCCCAAATCGAGGCAAAGCGAGAATTACGAAAAATTAGCCACATTGGAGCAAACCGTTGAGGCGCTCAGTCAATTCCACAGTGAGCTGGAAGGCTGTTAAAAAAGAGGTAATTGCATATGAAGTACAATGTAATCCTGAATACAGAGCTAATGACGACGGTTTCGTTTGGGCAGTCTGATGAGCAGTTTACCTATGATCCTTACCCAATTACTCAGACAGGGCAGAAGTTAGATCTGACCTACAGCCAATGTCATTTGCAACCTGAGCGGATCCTGCTGAATTTTGAATTGGTGCACCCAGTGCTCAGAGAACACGCCAAAGCTTACATAGCTGATGCTTGTAAAAGATATTCAAACGAATCTCTCGGTAACCATTTTAAACTTTTAGCTGGGTTTCGCTTTAATGATGATCTTGTTGCTGGAGAAGAGATAACTATATGTATCGAAGACCAGATGCGGCAGTTAATGCAATCAAATATTGGGTCTAGTAGGAAATCTGCATTACGTTTGATTTATGGTTGGTTTGTAGACGAAAATTTTCCGTTCTTTGACGAAGACTTTTTCGATCTGTATCTGGATGTTTTGAAATTTGGTTCTGATGAGGGTAAAGGCAAAGATGTATTAATGCTCATTCCTAACCGTGGCCCCCTGACTATACGTGAAGAAAAGTTGTTCAAGCAAGCAATTAAATCTACTGATATCAAGGCTTTATCAATATTTGAGCTTCAAGGGATGGTTGGACTAAAAATAGGACAGGTTCTTGGCGCTCGTGACACACAAGTCGTCCGTTTGCAGTTCAAAGATATACATGTATCGGATAAAGGGGGAATATCTTTATCGGTACCTCGTGCTAAACAGCGTGGATACAAAAATAACCAGCTGAAAAAAAATCGCCCGATAACCAAAACGTTGTACAACTTGCTCATCGAGTTGAAAACTCGATATGAACAGATGGTCTCAAATTCGATTACTCCAGATTGGTTTATTTTAGTAACACTTAAGAATTCAGGAAGACCAATCAATCAAAGGTTAACCAGAGCTCTGTTCCAAACTCGTCGATTAGCATTTGAGCGCGTTATGGATTTGGGTTTTAAGGTCACAAATCGACGTTTGCGCAAGACTTTTTGCACAAAACTGATTGCCCGAGGTACGCCGTTAAAGGTTGTTGCTGAATTGATGGACCACAGCGATCTGCAGCAGTTGGAAGTGTATTATCGCCACACTCACCATGTCGCAAGAAAGTTAAATGATGTTCTGAAAACCGAAGCGGCAGAAATTCTAGACGTATTTCAAGGAAAGGTAGTCACACCAGAGCAGGTGTCTCAACAAGGGCAGCATATTTTTGCACCGGCTAAAGACCAGTCTCTTCATCTGATAGGGAGTTGCGGGAGCGCTACCCCCTGTTCATTGAACCCTCCTTTAAGCTGTTATGGATGTAGTTCACTTGAAGCATTCGAAGACGCTGATCACAAGGCCGTAGTGGAACTCTTTGTCGAAGAGACAAAGAACCGATTTGGGGAAAATCACGCCATTGAGATATTGCAGCACGACGACTTCCTGAAGGCTACGCGTTTTGTACAAATGCTGGAGAATGGTGAAATATGAGCAACGTGATTGAACTGATGCCGCGGCGGACTGACAATCAACTCGCCAATCTTGAAAAGCTGATTTCCTTTTGTAAAAACAATTCCCCGTTTAAAAATAAAAATAATTGGGAGTGGGAACACATTTATTGGGACGTCAAAGGGATATGCAACACCCAAGCTCGAAAGGCGGGATTTGAGCAGTTTATCTACTTCAATCGTGATAATAATAAAGGGAAAAATGTTAAAACTCCTCGCTCTGAGATGGAGCCATTTCATCACTCTGGTCTCTCTGATGTAGCGAAATGCCACGTTACTATGGTGCAAATCGAATCACCGAAGGATGTGGGTTCCTTACAGTTATATGTTAATTCTTATCGTTATCTGGACAATGTACTGAGCCAATCTGGCTTAACTATTGCGGACCTCTCAGCACATCAATTTAAGTTAGCGGAAAAGGACGCGCGCGAGCGGCTTCAAGACAGCACCTTTTATCGTACTGGTCAAAAATTGGAAGTTATTTGCAAGTTCATTAATCAGCATGGGCTGGCGAAGCATAAAATTGTTTTTAAAAAATCTGCGAAACGTAGTGAAACCCATACCAACAGTGACTCACGAATCGATCAATCATCTATTGATGAACGAGCCAAAAAGCTGCCAACCAAACTTAGCCTGATTGCTGTAGCCACGTTGTCGAATACTGAACTGCAAGGGGATGATGCACTATTTCAGGCCATGACCGAAATTATGTTCGCGACCGGGCTTCGTTTTGATGAAATAGTGACATTAGATACGAGTTGTCTTTATGAGCGTGAAATAGAAGAGCGCAACGTCCTGACTGGATTGGATGATGTTTTTGTAGTTCATGAACTTCGTTACAAGGCGAAAAAAGGGGGCGGTTATAGCTCCAAGGTCATTGCTGACGCGATGGTCACTATTCTGCAAAAAGGACTCAAGACGGCTCTGGACTTGCTCGCTCCTGTAAGGGAGGTTATCCGTCAACTCATGGCAGATCCAGAAGCTAAAATCGACTTCTTTCCGTTATTGAGCAACGAGCCACGGGTCTTTGTTACAGATGTGTGGCGTGAGCTGCAATGGTCTAGTCGGGCAAATATGGGGACCTATCTTGGCAAGCTTGATGTGCCAATGGAAAAGCTTGCCCATAAGAAAACTGGGATTCAATCATTAGCGTTTGCTCCCTTTGATCTCAGACAAAAAACGAACCATTTGGCGCGACAATCTGCATCGAATTTATGGCAACAGGTTAAGGATTTGACTGCAGCTGAACGCCTCGAAGACATGCTGTTTGTCACACAATTTCAGCGCCATCATTCGGTAAAACGATCAGAAGAATGGAGCTTCACATTAATTACTCATACGCAATTCACTGATTACCTCTCCGGACGACCTGAGTTAGGCATGCAAAGCATTTTCGAACGGAAAAACATGATGTTCGAGGGGCAGCCAGTACGGCTAACTTCTCATCAGTTCCGCCATTTCTTGAGCACTATGTTGGAATTGTGCGACACCGTTTCAGATATTGAAGTTGCTAGGTATTTTGGTCGCAAATATATGGGAGATAACGAGACCTATGACCATACCAACAAAACCAAGCTAGTGATGGATGCTGCTGATGATATCCTTGCTTCGACGGGTATTTCGAAAGAGCAGGCTAAAGAAGCTGCAATCATATTTACGATGGTGGATAGAGATGAAGCTTTAGACACGTTAGGTGACCTGACCACGACTCTGATCACTGCTATTGGTATGTGCCGGCATGATTACAATGATTCACCATGTGGTAAACACTACGCGTGCCTGCGAGGCTGCGCGGAGTATTTCCGAGTGAAAGGAAATCAGCGTGAAATAGCAGAAGTTGTGCGTATTCGCGACCAACAAATCCAACATGTTGCAGCCGCCAAAGAGGCTGTTGCCAAAGAGTTTCACGGCTCAAACAATTGGCTTAAGTCTCATGAAGAGCTACTACTCGGGTGTGAGGTTGCACTGGCCATCGAGGCTGACGGATCGGTAGCTGTGGGTGAACGAGTACAAATATTTCCTGACGGGATTATTGGGTGTAGGGCGATATGAGAGACAAACAAGCACGTATCACGCCAGAACGTGAAAAGGAGATCTGCGATCTTATTGTTCTTCTGGCATCGCGAGCCACAAATGGCAAAGTGACATGGGCACAATTAGAGGATGCCACGGGGTTTACTCGACAGGCTCTGTCCGCACGAGAACAGATCGCAGAAACGTACCAAAGTATCAATGGTACAAAAAAGACGATCGTGACAGCTGAGCAAAAACTTGAAGAGTTGAAAGCCAAGCTTGCAAAAAAGGAAGAAGAGTGTAAGAGGTTGAGTGAGACTCTTGCTGAATACGATCAGAAGTATGTGCGTTGGTTATATAACGCAACAAATGCAAATCTCACCGTAGATCAACTTAACGCTCCACTTCCGGATTCAATGAAGACCACTGCTCGTAAAGGCAATAAAAAATGACAGCCGGTTTTGATGTTGAAATTGAATTGTCGGGTTTTAACCTGGATAGGATGCATCCTGCTGCAAAAGCCAATCTGACCAAATTGGCGGATCTATTAGGGCAGTTAGATGACGAGGCTTGGTTGGACTACATTGATAGCGGTGCAATCGATCTGTCTGCACTGGCAAAGGAATTGAGTATCTCTCGTTCCAGCCTCTATCAAAATGAGCACATTAAGCGTTATATACTCATCAAAGCCGAAACGTTGTTCGCGAAAAAGATGATTGTGGAACTTCCATATCAGACTCGAGAAAAGAACAATACTTCCGATAGTTCCAAAGGTATTCGCTACTCGATCACTGATAAAGAGATCCGAGAAAAAAATTTACAAATTAAGCATCTCCAAACACAAGTTGCGGAGTTGTCCGCAGAAATTGATGGGCTAAAAGCAGAAATCAGGGCTGCCAAACAGGAGATAGAAAGGTCAAATGTTCGCGAGCGTCATCTGGCTCAATCTGGGCGACTTTTAAGATGACAGAGTTAAATACCCGTTACGTTACTTTGCGAGTTACCCGTAGTGCATACCAGAGCCGGCATGGTGTTGTATTCAATGGTGTGGAAGTTGACCCTGATACGTTTCGGAAAGTGAATTCCCGGCAGCATTACATCGTTCGTATTGAAGACGTTGATTGCACATCCGTAATTCCTGCATTCAAAAAGGGAATGTTGCTGGACGTCCTGCCTAACACTAAGCTATTGATCCCTATGATAGAGGGTTTTGAGCGCTTTATTGTCACTACCGACACAGTCGAAGTTGTGCGTCCTGCGGGTCAGTTAATTGTTGAACTCTTGGGAGGAAGCAGCCTTTTCAAAGGCATTGGTCCTGTGAAGGCTGAGAAGCTTTGGGCGTTTTTTGGCGAGGAGCTGTATGATTTGTTAGACAAGGGGGACCATAAAACGTTGGTTCAGAAATTGTCCCCTGATACAGCTCAAAATGCAGTGGATGCTTGGCGCAATTACGTCAACATCGACGCAATGCGTTACTGTAATTTGGAATTGGGGCTTGGTGTTTCGATATCTTTTCGGGTATCAGGCTTCTATCTGAAGGATACCGCGTCAAAATTACGGGAAGATCCTTACAGACTTTTGGCATTCGGGTTGTCATTCCGTGAATGTGACAAGCTGGCCACGAAGCTAGGGCATGCTTTGGACTCTCCAATTCGATTGGCTGCGGCTGTAGAGGAAGCTCTTTACGATATTCTGAATAGAGGTAGTACTGTTGCAACTCATAATGAACTCTTCGAGCCTTTAACCAAATTACTATCAACCTTCAGTGGGAAGCCATGCGATGGCCATGCACTGGCTTCGCAGGCCTTGCAGGCTGGTTATACGAGTGAAAATTATGTGTTGTTAGCTGAGGGACGTTATCAAAGTAACGGTGCCTTTGTAATGGAGTCTGCTGTTGCAGAGCGGATTGCTCAGTTAGTAAGCATTCCAGTGCAACTAGTTATGACCAACGAGCAAATTTCAGAGACCATTTGTGATTATGAGCAGACCAAAGGATTCCGGTTGACTTCCTTGCAGCATGAAGCTGTCACAAGGGCTGCCCGCCATAATTTCTTTATTATTAATGGTGGCGCAGGGGTCGGCAAAACTACTGTTCTGGATGCTCTGTATCACGTATTCAGGCAGATGCACATTGTCCCGATTCAGTTAGCATTGGCGGGGAAGGCTGCCAAACGAATGACAGAGGCGACAGGCTATGAGTCATTTACGATCGCCCGGTTCCTGAGGGTTTTCGACTTCAAAAAGTATGAAAACACGGAACTAGCCTTCGTAATTGATGAAAGCTCGATGGTTGATTTGCCCAGTATGTATAGGTTGCTCCGAGTGATCCCGCAGGGTACTCGGATCATCATGTTGGGAGACACTGGTCAACTACCGCCTGTTGATTTTGGACTTGTGTTTCATGAGTTAGTCGAGCTGGACGAGATACCGAAAGTGACTTTAACTGAGGTTCGCCGCCAGGGAGAAAATTCCAATATCCCAAGTGTTGCCGGCAGTATTCGTCACGGAATGATGCCTAAGTTAGACCATCAAGACGTGATGCATATCGAAGCGATGGGGTTTACGCCCATTAAAAAGCTGGCTGCCCAGCTTCGCTTGGAGGCCCCAGAAACCACACAAATCATCTGCCCGACCAACAAGATGGCAGATGCAGTAAATGAGCTATGTTCCGCAGATAACAACAGTGCCAGAATGCGCATATTTGTTGAGGACTTTGACCGCTATGTCGACACTGATTTTCGGGTCGGTGACAAAGTTATGTGTTGCACTAACTTGTATCATTTGGATGTGATGAACGGTTCAGTCGGACAGGTCACCACCGCCTACAAAGAACTTGTAATGGTATCTGATGGTGAGGCTGAAGAGTATGCTAGTTTTGGTCGGATATTGTGGGATGATGGTATTGAACGAGAAGTACCCGCGAGACTATAAAATCTTCTGTGTAAGTGGCTGTTTATCATAACGATACTCGGTCACCGTACATGATCATAAACTGCGTCATGGCAGGCTTCCAATCTCGCAGTGGCATTGTCCACTTTTTAGCAATCTGGTGTAAAGCCAGATACAACAACTTCAGCACTGCATCATCATTC
This sequence comes from Arsukibacterium perlucidum DSM 18276, assembly GCF_000382165.1. Classification (GTDB taxonomy): domain Bacteria; phylum Pseudomonadota; class Gammaproteobacteria; order Enterobacterales; family Alteromonadaceae; genus Alishewanella; species Alishewanella perlucidum. The sequence goes on from NZ_KB907747.1 coordinate 7,465, forward strand.
GGGAATGACCTTCTGGTCTTGGTGACCTGACGCAGGCTGGCATTGAGAGATTCGATGGCGTTGGTGGTATAAATGACCTTGCGTATCTC
>NZ_KB907748.1 GCF_000382165.1 Arsukibacterium perlucidum DSM 18276
GGTAGTGTTCAAAATTCTGTGTCATTTCATTAAACTAAGCGAAAAAGAGATGACACATGACCAACCCAACTTTCGATATGCAAGCGGCCATTCAGGCATTACGTGATGGCAGAGGCTTGTCCGGTAAAGACGGTATCTTAACGCCGTTAATTAAACAACTGACAGAAGCAGCGATGCAGGCCGAGTTAGAACAGCACCTTGAGCAAGGTGAAGTGCCTAATCGCAAGAACGGCAGCTCAGCCAAAACCATGAAAAGTACCTCCGGCAGCTTTGAATTAAATACGCCGCGAGACCGTGCCGGTAGCTTTGAACCGCAAATCGTCAAAAAGCACCAGACCCAGTTAACCGACGAGCTGGAGCGTAAAATCATCGGCTTGTTTGCCCTTGGCACCAGCTATCAGGATATCCGTGCACACATCGAAGAAATGTACGGTATCAGTATCTCTAACGGAACGCTCAACGCCGTTACCGACAAACTGTTACCTGAGTTGCAAGCTTGGCGTGAGCGGGAACTAGACCCGATTTACCCCATCGTCTGGCTCGATGCCATCCACTACAAAATCAAAGAAAATGGCCGCTACATCAGCAAAGCCGTTTACACCATACTGGCGGTCAATGTAGAAGGCAAAAAGGAATTACTGGGCCTGTATCTGTCTGAGCACGAAGGTGCACATCACTGGTTAAGCGTGCTGACAGACCTGCATAATCGCGGTGTGAAAGACATCCTCATCGCCTGTGTTGATGGCCTCAAAGGCTTCCCTGAAGCGATTGAGAGTATTTATCCCAGGACCGAGATACAGCACTGCATTATTCACCAAATCCGTAACTCGCTTAAGTACGTGGCCAGCAAGAACCAGAAAGCCTTTATGGCGGATTTAAAGTGCGTGTACAAAGCCACCACGTTAAACGCCGCCGAATCAGCACTGGACGAGCTTGAGGCTAAATGGGGAGAGAAGTATCCGGTGGTGATTAAATCCTGGCGTAATAAATGGCAGACGCTATCAGCCTATTTTAAATACCCGGACTACGTTAGAACTGCCATCTACACTACGAATGCCGTAGAAGCCGTGCATCGCCAGTTCCGCAAACTGACCAAAACCAAGGGCGGATTCGCCAATGAAAACAGTTTGCTTAAGCTGCTCTATGCCGGTATCTTGCAGGCATCTGAGCGTTGGACCCACCCGGTGCAAAACTGGAATCTGACGCTGTCACAGCTGTCGATACACTTCGAGGGGCGTTTAGACGCTCATATTGACCTGTGATCAGGCTGACACAGAATATTGAACACCCTCGAAGTAAATTATCAATCTCGAATTTAAAAGTGCCGTATATCTTTGCGTTTCTTTGCTCAATTAGCTTTGGTAGCTTCTGTTTAGCTACTTCGTAACACCTTGCTTTGACGAACGCATCATTAACCCAACTTCGATTTGCCTTCCGAATTAATAAGCTACGTAGCTCTTCTAGTTCAACGTTCCAAGCCACCTTACTTATGTCAATTTCAACAACCTCAAAATCGAGTTGCGCAAACTTCTTTTTATCCTCGTTAGATTTTGCATTGGTAACATAAATTTCAATGCCAACTTGACGACCTGAAGCATCTGCTATTACAGAGTCGATAATAATATTGCCGAATCTTACTTCAGCTTCTGCTCTGCAAATTTTAATACGAGGTTCTAATTCATAGTAAGTTGATATAACTTCTTTTCCCATGCAATCAGCTCCCGAGGAAGAGCCATAATATCCAGGCAAAAGAATGCTTTGATTTTCAGATGCAAAGTCTGAAAGAATGGATTTCGCTACCTTATGAAGGACTGATTCGCCCTGACACACAGAGCCTTGCTCATGTCCAAAATATTCTATTTTCGATGACGATTCTGAGTTGTAAGCAATTAGTGGTTCACCGCAGTCAACACAATGGCAGTTACAAGCTTTTCCATTAGCGACCTGCTTAATGTGGCAATATTGCCCGACAGAATTTATTCCCCATGCAATCTTAGCAGCCATGCTGACGTCAAAAATTATATTGAGGTAAACCAATCTGGTTGCACAGTGACTTTCTCAACCATTTCAGTTTTAACACCCAGTGAAAGCTCTTTTAACTTATCCGCTAACATATCACCGTCAATGAGGTCAATCGGTGCGGCACCTACTCGGTTGGCTTCTTCGATAGCTGCACGTGTGAATGTGCCTGTAGTGATAAATAAGCCACGATCAGCAACACCTACAGTTGCCCCTCTGAAGTTACGGATCTCTGGTGCACCAACAGAACCTTGGTACTTTTTGCACTGAAAGGCAATATGAAAGCTCATTAAACCGTTAATGCGTGCAATGCCTTTACCATCAATGCCACCGTCACCAGTCCTACCGGTAACCTGCACATTTATAAAGCCAGATTCGCGCAGTAAACGCTGTGTAAGCCGTTCAAACGCGTCAGGTGTCATTTGGTTAATCAAAATATGATGAAGCTGCTCTCGCCATTCCAGCGCTTCTTCAGGCAGCTCGTCTTCAGGAATAACTTCTGCGCCAGCTGGTGTTACGGCTGTATCAGTTAAACGCCCCTGAACTAACCGTACAATATAATCAGGATCTACGGTGGAGTGCTCATGCCCTAAATCAGTTAATGCCCACACACCACGCGCTGAATTAAGTAGATAACCTGCTTGCCTTAAGTAAGTGCGCGCCCAAGCTAAACGATAACCAACTTCAGTCTGATTTCCGCGATCAGGGTTATGCAATACGCTAGAAAGTTCTTCAGAGAACCCCTCAAGCTCAATCACCTTATCTAGCAGCTCTGCATTAGATGCGGAGCCGCCTAGCTCACCCAATGCCCGCAGTAAAGGATTCATCAGCTGGTCATAAGTAACTGGGAAATTTTCCCTTGTTATCAAGTTATCCGGCACCCGTATACCCCTTATGTAACAATTCTTAAGTACAGTGTAACTATTACTTCGAAAGCACTTTTCCAGTGGTATTATCCAGCCGGTACTTCGAGATAGTCCCATCGACAATATATTGTATGACCGCTTGCACTGAAGATAGCGGAACGTTAAACCATTCTCTGGGAGTATACAGTTGCCCACTCTCACTTCTTAACGTTACGTTTAAACGCCTTGCTGCTAGAAATCCGTGCACCAATGCTTCTAATTTCTGTGCGTTTAGATTAAAACATTCAGTGGTTGCGACTATTCTCACTGGTGCTTCGAGAAAGGTACGATCTTTCTCAGCATTTTTAATCCGTTGTTCAACGGTAGTCTCGGTAAACCCTATCTTATAGAGATTATGTAGGTAAGGTACGAGAGCAGGATCATTGCTTTTAGTCGCTAAAACGTAGATTAATCCCGATGGTACTTGTGCATCAGATGGGACCAGCCTAGCCCCGCTCAATAACACTTTCCGACCCTCTTTATCGCGCACCAAGCCGTGAGTGAGTGACTGATACAACATGTTCATCTCAGTACCATTCTCAAAGACAATATGCAACCTGGCATTGTAGCTACTGTATTGCTCTAACCGCTCACCAGCTTTATGAACGTAGCCCATTACACCATTGAGAATAAAAAAGTCACCTTCGATGATTTTTAACTCATGCCTGAATCGTATCGTAGAAAACTCACCCGATTTTATCTGCCGATGCACTGTCGCAAATAGTGGCTCAAATCTTGGGAAGTCTGGGCAGGGCTGACGTTGAGCAATTTCATCAGGTTGTTCTTTCTTCTCCGCTTGAACATGCTGGATTGCAAAGATATCGGGTGCGTCAAAGTTCAGTAGATCATCATCATCGTCATTAAAGATGTCATCTAACGATTGTACTAACTCAGACTTGTCCAAATAGGCAGTTGGAGGTTCTTCAGCAACCAACCCGTCCAGAGCATATCCAGGCTTCATATCAAGAATACTCTGGCTATCTTTGGTACGCAGAGAATCCAGTAACGCGGGGTTAGCTTTAATATTCTTGTAGCGCCGTGCCAATAGTTTTTCAGCCATTGGGGCGTCAGCAGCCATGCTGGGCAACCTACCATGCTGTACATAGAAAGCTTCAATCTCAGCAAACTGATTACTAATTAGATCAACTGGCGCTGCCTTTTTCTTTAAAGGCACTACATCAAGCAGTTCGTCATCATCGCTGAGAATATCGTCTAAAGTTGCTTTCAGAACTAATCTGCTCGTTGAAAGGCGGATCATCCTAACCCTCCTGCTGCGCCATTCTTTGTTGCTTCATTTTACGGATAAATGCCAAAGCTTCTGCATACCGCACCTCTATTGGGTCACTAGAGTTTAGTGACGGCTCACGCTGGTGTTCACGAGTAAAAGCTTTAATTTTAGGCCATAGAATAACAGCCTCTTCCTCTGAAACCTGGGAGCGACCAGCACTAACAGTTTGCTGGATAGTCTTAAGCATTGCCGCATTCACAGTCTTAGATAAAATTTCATAAGCGCCGTGGAAAGGGTTTACTGCGTCGATCAAATCAATGTTCAAATTCTCAATATTGATGAATTTTTCACCCATCTTAAGAAACTGCTGGCCTGCAGCAGACTCACTCGAACGTTTACTATCATTACCATCATCGACATCAGCATCTTCAGGTAAGTCTTTACCATCAATCAAGCCACCGCTTTGACTAATCAAAATGCTCTGAAGCAGGCCCGAACGAACCTGTTCCAGCTCATCTTCGGTAAGGTCGGGGTATAAAGTTTGGATCACTGCTGGCAACGCTACTTGTGTAATAGCCTCAGTTGGCACAGATTCAGTAATTGCCTCTTTTACCAACTGCTCTTTGGCCATCAAGGTAGCAAGAATTTCACCTCGACCACCGTTTAATATATCGACTACTTTCTGCGAAACAGGTGTGGTAGTTGTGTCATCAATTAACACCGTATTGGCAGGTAACGGTCTACCATCCCACTGAGACCGGGGCTTAAATTGGATGCTTGGAGCCAAAATCTGCTCCATCAGAAGCGATGTGGTAATAGCCTTAAGCATATTATTTACTGACACTTTAACATCATCATCCTGGGCATCGGGCTGCGCAATCAGGTTGGTAAATTGTGCATGGCTTTTCCCTTTGCAATCACGTGTTGCCCGACCAATTATTTGCACAATTTCAGTCAACGAACTGCGATAGCCAATAGTTAATACGTGTTCACAATAAGGCCAGTCAAACCCTTCTTTTGCCATCCCAAGGGCGATAATAATATCCATCTCATCCGCAGATTTAATGTCACGTAGATACGCTTGCACTTTAGGCCTCTGATTAGCATCATCATTCACCAAATTGGCAACCTTAATGGTACGCCCTGTTTTGGTTAATATTTGATGAATACCAGTGATAGGGTCTTGAAATTGCCACTCACCCAAGACATCAAGAATGGCGTCTACCTCACCATGTTTGTCTTTTGTTGATTCACCGGAATTAACGTTAGGTATGTGGATTATCGTCTTCTTATGTTCATCTAATACCGTTGGCAACGCGTCAATATATTTGCCCTGATAGAAGTGATAACCGATACCTAATGACTTCAGATATTGATAACCATTGAGCTGCTCGTAGTAGGTGTAAGTAACTTTGGTAAAAAGCGCCTCATCTTCAGGCAATAAAATTGGAACTGTATCACCACGGAAATAGGAACCTGTCATAGCTATGATGTGCGCCGTAGTCTTTTTCATCAATGCATCGATTAACCCACCTAATCTGTTATCGCCATCGGCAGAAACGTGGTGAAATTCATCTATAGCGACCAAGCAGTTATCAAATGCATTTACATCTAGCTTTTCAAACGCAAAGCGCAGCGTGGCATGTGTACAAACTAGTACTTTGTCATCGCCATTCATAAAGCGCTGGAACAGATTTACCTTACCTGCTTCACCACCGTCCACACATAGGTTAAGTTCAGGCTTTACATTCCAGTCAGCAAAAAAACCATGCTCTGTAAGTTTCGTACTTTGAAACGAGCCTCCAATAGACTTTTCGGGCACAGCAACAATAACCTTGCGAACACCCTGATTAATCAGTTTATCAAGACCTAAAAACATTAAAGCGCGAGATTTACCCGATGCTGGTGGTGCCTTAATTAATAGATATTGGCTGTTTCGCTCGGCAAAAACACGGGCCTGCATTTCACGCATGCCCATATTATTCGAATGGGTGCTTTGACCGGTTTGCTGGTATGTGACATCTAACAGGTTACTCATCGTATATCCTTTACAATTTCAAATCTGAGCCATGTTTTAGCTTTTCTGTTTGGTATTTTGTTCAGCACTTTTTACCACTAACTCATATCTTGCTAGCAAAAAGCTAAGCCTGTCTGTTGCGTCTTTAAATGGTTTATCACGGTATAGCCTATCAACAGCCATATCTAATGCTTGATGGGCTTCAAGTAATGATGCTGGCATTTTGCTTGGGTCATATAACTGTGCAAGCGTAAGCCCGGGAAAATCCTCACGGGTAAGCAGGACAGCTTCCGCGAGCTGCTCTATTTGTTTTTGTTGTGCCTCAGAAACTGTAGGCCAAGGAAAAGGGTTGTATACCACTGAAGCTGAATATCGATAGTCACTTTTTAGTCTACCTGCTACTAGCCTCATCCAGTCGTTATGAAGTAAAGACGATAAAACGCCAAACTCGTAAAGCGTCCCCCCAGGAATTATGTAGTTAAGATTTGTAGAAACAACTTCTTGATCAAAAAGTCCTAATGGAACATAAGTTCGCTTACTTGAGGAAACGCTGGGTACTAATATGTACGTTGAAGACTCAGGATGACTGATAAATCCAAACAAATGCGGACTAGAAGCCAGTTTTCGAGTGGCATCCCTTTTACTAGATTGTCTCGCAGTTTTTACATTTTCGACTCTAAGTTTGACCATTGGCATACTTTGCAATTCTTGTTCAGAAATGTCATTTAGCCAAAGACACCAACGCTCTTTCCCATTAAGAAACTCTGATGCACCAATCACTTTTTTTAAATACTTATAAACGTTAGGTTCTTTCTTAAGAATTTCCTCATGCTCAGTTCTATCTAATAACAAATGACCACCATCATTCGGCATGCTTCCAAATAGCAAAGGGGGCACTTCACAAAGGGGTTTACTTGTAGCCTTAACAATGACCTTATTACTCTCGACTAGTCTGGGATTGATATTTTCAACTAGTTTACCTGACGAATCCCCACGAATGGCATAGATAAAACAAATAGTTAAAGGCGAAGGGAACATTCATGGCAGTTCCCGATCTGATCTTTCGCCAAAAACACCTAACCATGAATGCTGCCATGAATGTAAAAACAATGCTCGCCGATTTTCTCTCATTTGTCACCCCTAAAAGTATGCATAAAGCCAGACTTTCTGCGCTAAGTGCTGCTGCACAAAGCCTTATGAAAAAAGGCTGCTGCACGGTTACCGCTATTGGCCGTGAATATGAGAACCAAAATAAT
>NZ_KB907749.1 GCF_000382165.1 Arsukibacterium perlucidum DSM 18276
AACGATTAGCAGTGCTGGTATTAATTGGTACTTTAGCGTTGTTTGCTATGAATTTTATTGGTGTAGCCGCAGAGCAAGCGGGGTTGGCTAAACGCTTCCAGGCAAACACTATCAAACATCGACGGGTACTCAGCTACTGTTACATCGCGGCAAGACTAATCCATCAAAGCGAACTTAGGATAACTTTAAAACATTGGTTATCCGGCGTTCTTTACTTCAAACGGAAAACCGCAGAGTATGGATTGTGTTGGAGCTAAATTCGTGGGGATCCCTCAGCCTCAGAGGCTTTTAAATCCGGGTAGGCTTCTACCGCAATATTCAGGCCCTGCATCAGATCTTTGGTTTTACTTTCAACCTGCTGTAACTGGCTGGCGTCAATGTTATCGCTGTGCAATTTCGCAATGCCGCTGCGTAGCTCGGCTATCTGGGTTTGCAGGCCGGTTTCATGCACCTGAAACTGCGCGACCAGTTGCTCCAGTGGCGGGATCATTTTATTTTTCTGTCGCTCAAGGGTGATCACATTAGCCCAGCCACGTTCTACCGCGTTCATCCGGGTAATAATGCCGTTGTAAATCACCACAATAAACAGCGCCAGTAAGATTACTGCGCCAATAATAATAGCTGTTACCATCTTAAGCTCCTGCAAAGTAACAAAGTCAAAAGTTTGAATCAGAGTGTCGCATTAACTGATGAATACTGGCCAGAGTTTGTTGCAGTTTTGGCAGCGCCGTAGTCTGCTCAATGCTCTGCCGGAACCGGCTTAGCTGCTCCAGGCCGCAGGGTGGCTTAGCATCAATCACGTCGGCATCGGCGAAACTTACACACAGCACGCCATCGGCACTGAACTCCAGGTTAAGCTGGCGTAACTGGCCGGCTAAATCTTCCAGTGCCACTACCACTGCCGGTTTTAAAAAGCGCGCCGCCTGCATTTGCGCTTTGGCGCGCACTTTAAATAGTTTATTAAACCGGCCGGAGTCGCTCTGGTATTTTTCGCCGCTAAAGCCAGCTGGCGCAAAGGCGCAGATAAACAGGTTTTGTGCATACCGAAAAGGCAGCATTAAGCCATAGCGATCATAATGGGTATACTGGGTGCGGGTGCGCACCTGACCTTTACTGTTGGTACTTGTTACTGTGCGCCGGTCAACATAATGAAAATGCCAGTAGTGATAATCGAACTGGTGCTCAGCCCCGGCATAATTGCCGGCAATAATCTGCTTAAATTCGCGTTTGTGGTTGCCACGGTCAAATTCAGCAAACTGCTGTTGCCAGCTACGGTTGTCTGGCCAGCGGCTGGGGGGTAGCAGCTGTAGCTGGTTATCCAGCAGCGCATTTTGCCAGTAAAGCTCGCGGCCCAGCTTTTTAAAGCTTGCATGGCGCCAACCTATCAGAATAAGGGGCAGCAAGCTCAGGCCCAGCAGCCCCCAACCAATGGCGGGCAGCCAGCTTAGCTCGACTAAATAATGGTACAGCCAGATACAAGCCAGTGCAGCAGCAATTAGGCCGGCACTTAAAAGCCACAACGGCAGGTGGCGATACGCCAGAGGCTGTGGCAACGCCGCCAGTTTATCCAGCAATTGCAGCAGTTCAGTTTTACTTTGCAGCTGCTGGTTTTGTCGTTTTACCAAAGCCAGGGTGGCGGCCATGGTTTTATTATGTTGATAAGCTGATTTGTTGTGTTGATCGGCTGACATATCCCCTCCGTGGCAATGCAACATAAGCAAAATTCGCCGCAGATGCAAAGAAAAGCTGAGTCAGCCTTGCTTACCAAGGCAACTCGCTGCCATTACTATGGTAGAACTTGCCGCTGTTGGCAGGGCTCAGCTCGGTAATCAAGCCGGTTAGGCGGCGAGCGGCTTCGTCGGGGCTGATATCGCCACCAAAGCCAACCATTTCAGTTTGCACGTAGCCGGGGTGGTAAATACCGACACTTATCTTGCGCGGCGCCAGATCATTGGCCAGTGACACACTACCGGCATTCAGTGCCGCTTTAGCCATCCGGTAACCATAGTAATTGCCTGAGTCGTTATCGGCTATTGAGCCTATCCGGCTGGTGATCATCGCTATTTTGCCACCGTCTTTGATGGCGCCGAGCAATTGCTGGCTTAGTAATAACGGTGCAACGCTGTTTACCTGAAACTGCTTTAAAATGGTTTCTTCATTAAAGTTGTCCAGGGTTTCGTTACAAAATATGCCGGCGTTATTGATCAGTACATCTAGGCTGTTTTTGGCGAATTTGGCCGCAACTTCTCTGATTTTCTGCGGATCACTCAGCTCAACCCCGCTATACAAGGTCACGTCCAAATCGGCCAGTTCCGCCGAGGGCTGGCGGCATATTACCGATACTTTATCGCCCTTTGCCAGATACTGCTTCACCAGGGCCAGACCAATCCCTTTATTGCCGCCGGTAATCACGATATGTTGCATAGTGTTGCTCCTGTTATTAGGCATTTAAACTCGCTACTGTAAACAGGATATCCGGACGCAGCCCACACAATTCAAGGCAACTAGCTGATTAAATAAGTGACCCTAATTTAAACCATAATGTTAAAGTTTTAGTGATATATTGCTGGTCAGGATCTATTAACCCTTAAATATAGAGAGTCATATGAAAAAGATGCTGGTTTTACTTGTGTTAAGCAGTGCAATGTTGGCGGGCTGCGCACCAGAGGTTGGTTCCGACAGGTGGTGTAAAGCAATGGAAGCTAAAGATAAAGGCGATTGGAGTGCTAACGAAGCAGCAGATTTTGCCAAACATTGTCTGCTTAAAATAAAAGAATAATCCAGCAGCCAGAAGCTAAGCGGCTGTTGGCTACCTGTTACCTGCCTGGTCTTGTAGTTACTTTGGCTGTGACCGGTTTGTTTAGCGTTAACCATCAGGTGCCAGAGTTAATTCCGCAGGCAATTCCCAGCTGGTGGTTAGCAGCTCGCCTTGCCAGGTTTGCAGCGTCAGCCAGAGTTTATCGGTGGCAGTCAGCTGCGGCGGGGCGGTGGCATGCACATGCTGGCCATGGCGACTGCCATGTAAAATGCCCTCTTCGCCGTGTTGTAATTCGGCCAGCGGCAACGGGGCCGGGCCGATATTCAGATAACCCTGACGGATAGCTGCAATATCTCCCTGAGTAAAGCTCAGATAGAAATCTTTTACGAATTCATCATGATGGGCATACGGCGGTTTTAAATCCAGCGGCATTGGCGCAATTTCAAATTGTCCCAGCTGCTGCGCCTGCCACGCGGCTGGAAACTGAGGCGTCAGCGAGTCATACAAAAACCACAATGGTAACAGCAGCACCAGGCCGTTTAATTTAAACTTATGCTGGTGCCAGAAAACTTTACTTTGCGCCATCCGGCACCTCCTGCAGGTTCGCTGCTGTGCGGCTGTCGCGTACAGCTTTCACCGTACGGCTGCCCCAGATCATAAAACCGGTAACTGACATGCCCGATAACATCAGGCCAAATAAAAACCAGATGGCTTTGGTCCAGATCCCACCAAGGGTGCCGTAGTGCAGCGGGTCGGCGATATGCATCACCGTTTGCAGAGCCGTCATCGTCTGCGGTGATTTCTGATGGGCAATCTCGCCGGTCCAGGGGTTAATGCTCAGGTTATAGGAATACTGATCATAAAAAATATGGTCGCCACCGCCCATCAGGGTGTACATGCCGCGATTATGCTCGGGTAACATTAAAAAGCTCGGCTGAAAGTCCGGAAAGCGCTGTTGTGCCAGCTGCATTGCCGCGGCAAAATCGACCGGCGGTGTTGCCGCTGTGCTGGGGACATCGCTGATTGCGACAATAGGCGCATGTGGCTCAATATCAATATCGGCATGCCACATCACCGCTTGCACCAGATACCATAGCCCGGTGGCACTCATCACCATTAAAAACCAGATAGACCAGACTCCGGCTAAGCGGTGTAAGTCGGTTAATACGGTCTTTTTACCCTGATGCAAGCGCACTTTGGGCTGAGTAAAGCTACGCCAGAAGTTTTTGTAAATGACCAGACCGGTAATCAGGGCACCCAACATCACCAGCGCCATCGCCGATACCAGGTAATAACCGACGCTGTAGCCGCTTTGCCACGGAAACAGTAACCAGCCATGCAGGCTGCGCATAAAATTGATAAAGGTCATGCCTTGATTAATTTGCTGAATGTCGCCGCTGTACTGATTAACGTAGGCAATGGCAAACGGCTTGTCGTGATCGGTAAAAAAAACGGCATTCACCAGATAAGGTTCAAACAGCATTACACTGCCGATATCTGCTGTCGGATAAGCCTGTTGCACCGCAGCAACCAGCTCGGCCACCGGTTTGGCGGGCAGGTTATCCGGATTAGTGGCACGGGCAGCCGGGTTAGTCAGCCAGGTTAATTCATGGCTGAATACGGCAATGGTACCGGTTAAACAGACAAAGCAGAAAATCAGCCAGATTGGCAGCGAAAACCAGCCATGTAATTGAAACCAGAAACGATTACTAAGTTTTGCCATGAAAGCCTTGCCTGTGCAGTTATTGCTGAGGTTTACATCAGAATGCCATATTAATGATAATAAGAATGATTATCAACACTATTGTAATTGAGAGCTATTTGCATTTAGAATGCCGGCCATTGTTATAACAAGGAAATGCCAGCATGAAGTATTCAGTATTAGCCAGCAGTATTGCCATAGCTTGTAGCCTGCCATTATGTGCAGCTGAAAATGGCCCGGCCAGCGCCAGTGAAGCAGGAATTGAAGTGATCACCGTAAAAAGTCAGCGCGGGCTGATCTCCTATGTCAGTGCCTCAGGAACCAAATCAGATACGCCGATTATTGAAACGCCATTGTCGGTATCGGTACTGACTGAAGAGCGGATTGCTGATTTAGGGGCGCTAACGGTACAGGATGCACTGGGCTACGTATCAGGTTTATACAATGGCCCCTATGGGCTGGATACCCGGGGCGACTGGGCGCAAATCCGCGGCGTGTCGCCGGTGCAGTATCTGGATGGTTTAAAATCGTTGTTTGGTTTTTATAACAACGTGCGGGTTGCCCCTTATACACTGCAGCAAATTGAGATTTTAAAAGGCCCCAGCTCAGTGCTGTATGGTCAGGGTTCAATTGGCGGTATCGTCAATTTAGTCAGCAAAAAGCCAGAACCGGTCAGCAGCGGTCAGCTATGGCTGCAATTAGGTAATTATTCCCGCCAACAGCTGGCCGGCGATATTACTGGTGCGTTAAATGATGATGCCTCCTTGCAGGGCCGGATGGTGGCGCTGTGGCGCGACAGCGACACCCAGACCGACTTTGTACCGGATAATAGCCTGGTACTGGCGCCGTCAGTCAGCTGGCAAGCCAGCGACGCGACCAAAATTACCCTACTGGGTAATTTCCAGCAGAATGAATCTGGCTCCAGCACTCAATTTTTTCCGCATAAGGGCACTATTTTGCCAAACGAGTTTGGCCAGATCCCCAGCAACCGCTTTGTCTCTGAACCTGGCTTTGATAAATACGATACTGAGCAAACTGCAGTAACGGCGATTATCGAGCATGATTTATCAGCTGACTGGCAGTTGCGCCTGGCCAGCCGTTACAGTGACAGCCATGCCGATTACCATACGATGTATGGCTGGCCGCCGGTGCTGCAGGATGATAACCGCAGTGTCAGCCGGGTGGTCTATCTGAGTGATGCCGACGCCCGCGCTCTGACCAGCGATTTGCAGCTGCATGGCAAACTGGATACCGGCATGGTAGAGCACAACCTGGTAGCCGGTTTTGACTATCAGCATGCTTATACCGACAACGACAGCTATTATGCGGCAACAGGTGGTTTACTGGATTTATATAACCCGGTGTATGGCCAGGTCGATAATCTGCCAACCCAGACAGATATCGCCGGGCGGCCGTCCAGTACTTCCTATCAGGCCGGGTTTTACTTACAGGACAATATGAAAATTGCTGACAAATGGCTGTTTTCTGCTGCTTTGCGCCGGGACAAGGCTACGACTAATCCGGAACAGGCTAACGTTGCTTCAACTACCCAATATGCTACTACCGGCCGGCTTGGCTTTATGTATCTGGCAGCTGGCGGCGTGTCACCTTACATCAGCTACAGCGAGTCGTTTGAACCATTGTTAGGTACCGATGCCTACGGCAATGCTTTTGTGCCGAAAAAAGGAGAGCAATGGGAAGCCGGTATTAAGTACCAGCCGGCAGGCACTGAGCACTTAATTACCGCCGCGGTGTTTGATATTACCGAGCAAAACCGCACCACTAGCTTATCTGCAGTCCAGACAGCAGACCCGGCGGTCATTAACCCGAATGGCCAGGTGCAGGATGGTGAAGTTACGTCGAAAGGTGTTGAGCTCGAAGCCCAGTTGGCATGGGACGAACTGGATATCTACGCCAGCTATGCCTATATCGATGCTTATGTCAGTCAGAGTAACCGGCCTGGTGAGGCTGGGGCGGCCTTATCAGCGCAGCCGGATCAGTTAGCGTCAGTCTGGGCCACCTGGCGCCCGGCGGTACTTGCTAACTGGCAGTTTGGCGCCGGCGTGCGTTATGTTGGTGAAACTTCAGACGGTACCGCTTTTGCCGGGCAAAATGGCGAGGTGTTAAACCAGCCGCTGACTACCGCCAGCTATACCCTGTTTGATGCGATGCTTGGTTACCATTTTGGCGCTTATAGCCTTAGCTTGCAGGCCCAGAATATCACCGATAAAACGGTGATTACCTCCTGCCTGGCCCGCGGCGATTGTTTCTACGGCCAGCGCCGCGCTATTAGCGCTAACCTGCGGTATAACTTCTAGCCGGGTGCGAAGAAGCATGACTGGTTTGCTCTAAATCAACCGTTGCAGGCCATGGTGGCCGGAACTGAGCCTCAGGGATGATTTATGGCGTGTTGATGTGAGTAAACCAGTCATGCAGAGTTTCTCAGATTACACAGACAAAAATGGCCGCAGACGCGTAATGCCGGTCAGTTAAGCTGACCGGCATTTTTCTTTCTGACAGGATACTTCAATTTGCTTGATTTTACGCAGCGGGGATAACATCGCTCTCGTCTTCCGGGCAGCAGGAAGTATGAAGCCATTGCCGTAATATCCATTACCACTCGTGGAATACGGCCCGGTGACACATAAGGTAATGTGGCGAGCTGGAACACGATGTGACTGGCAGCCTCCTTGAAGCTTAGCTGGCTTGGCGAGATATCTTTACCTAATGATGCGGCCATAAGAACC
>NZ_KB907750.1 GCF_000382165.1 Arsukibacterium perlucidum DSM 18276
AGATTTACGACTTTTACCATTGCGAGAGTTACCGGTATTTTTACCGATAGCATCATGTTTGGCATAACCAAGATGTTGCTCCATCTCAGCTTCAAGGGCACGCTCAGCAAGCTTTTTAGTTAACTGCTTAAGGATACCTTGCTCACCAAGCAGGTCTTCAGGGGATCTGTAATCAGCTAATAACTGATCGATAAGCTGGTCTGATACTGGCATTCTTTATTCCTTTCAAATACATGGGTAGAATGCCACTTACACAGATTTTTTTATACTCTCGCATATTCCGTCACTCAGAAGCGAAAGTTGCACATATTCAAATACTTTAACTATCGCGAAATCGAGCAAACTCTCATCAAACTGGGTGGAATGCTCTGGTGAGATAGCTTTTATGAAGGTCTGTTGTAACTCCTTCACAGAAACCAAAACAGGCTTTATATTTTTGCCACTCAAGACACCACTTTTAATTCTGCTTATTCGCTTTTTAAACTTACTCACTTCAGGGTCTTTTAACTCGTCTGGCAGTTTTGCAGCAGGATTAGAATACCAAGCAATATCAAGCTTTTCAGCTCTTGCCAAGTCTCTGTAATACCCCTGCCAAGTGCACTTGTCATCAATCCTATGTTCGCTTTTCTCCCATGCCTTTTTTAGAAGCTCCATTAGCAAGTGATTTGAGTTAATAAAACTAGGCACTGTTCCCTTTATAACTATTTCAGGTAAAAAGCTAGCGACTAGAGACTTGTGTAATGAAGTACCATTATCATCAATAAATGAGCATTTAATATAGAGACTTAGTAATGCTGCAAAATTTAGCATGGCAGCAATCATCAGTTTTGCGGTTTCGACTTTGTCATTCTGACTTAAATCAACATCGATAAGCAGCCACTCAAGATGTGAGCGTCGCAAAAAATCGTAATTAACATCCGGCGCGTAGCTTTGGCATTCCCTTATGAAAGCAGAATCAACACCGCAAATATATCCAATAAAAGCAAAAAACTGCTTTAACCGAGCTCTACGTAGTGGATTAGTTTTAGATTCATCAAGAAGTGCGCTCTCTGAATCTGCATACAACTTGAAGATCGTCCAGGCACCTATTTCCCGGATTGGTTTTGCGTTAGCCGCAGCTTCTGAGCCGTAGCGCCTGAAAAAAGCATCAGCGTCTTCTTGAGTAATGTCATTCGCTCTTATCTTCCGGAAAAATGCATGGTCGGAAGTCACATCTTCATTCCCAGGCTTTAATCGGATTACGTTTAGAAAAAATTCAGCCAAGGAATTCGATTCAAAGACGGCTTTCCCTACTACCTCTGGCCACATTAAAAAATTCAAACCACACTGCAGTTCCTTTGCCAACATTTCAGTCATTTGTCCCTTATTTATCTTTATGACTTTGCGACTATAGCGATGCCGTTGGGCAATATCAATCAAGGAGCTATTATGAAAAAGCACATTACCCCGCAGGACAACAGCGCAAATATTCAAAACAAAAATCCAGGAACTACTGGCACCAACCGTCAATACGACCTTGCACAAGGAAATCGCGGTAAACAGTTAAATCCAATTCAAAAGGAGAAACAGCAATGAGTAGAACAGCAAACGATGATCGCAGTGACAGCATGAACCCCAACAACGACTCATACTGGGATAGCCTGGATAATCACGCGAACCAGCTTAACCCAAACAATGATGAGTACAGGGGTTCGGAAGAAGATACTGTAGAATAATCCCTAACGAATTTGCAAGCAGCGAGTTATATAGTTAGCTCGCTGAAAAATCTGGGGCGTTGCTCAAATTGACGGCATTTTCGGAATAGATGGGTAATCTAGTTAGTCGCGACCTTGAAGCCAGGATGTATAAATCAGCATGCCGCCAAATTTAACGGTGTTTTCGGAATAGATTGGTAATTCCTTCAGGTGAGATCTGGAACCTGGATAGAGCAAAGCAGCATATGGCTCAATTTAACGGTGTTTTCGGAATAGATTGGTAATTCCTTCAGGTGAGACCTGGAACATGGATAGGTCAACGTAGCATGCTGCCAAATTTAACGGTGTTTTCGGAATAGATTGGTAATTCCTTCAGGTGAGACCTGGAAACTGGATAGGGCAAAGCAGCATATGGCTCAATTTAACGGTGTTTTCGGAATAGATTGGTAATTCCTTCAGGTGAGACCTGGAACATGGATAGGTCAACGTAGCATGCCGCCAAATTTAACGGTGTTTTCGGAATAGATTGGTAATTCCTTCAGGTGAGACCTGGAACATGGATAGGTCAACGTAGCATGCCGCCAAATTTAACGGTGTTTTCGGAATAGATTGGTAATCTAAGGACGTTTGGGCAAGTCGACCCTCAGCATTTCCATAACGGCAGTTTATGAAATACTGAAAATTATTACCCATGTTTAGCTGTTAATTGGTTCAACACCAATCAGCAATTTAAGGATGCGTATAAGCAGGGAGCAATAACCAATAAAACCAATGACATATCTTAATCTTGTACCTCTTTTTTTCAAAAACCGTCAATTTGTGACTTTCTATTGATCGAGTAGAGGATCATTAGTACAAATTGGGGTTTTCGGCATTGATCGCATACTCTCGCTGCCGATAGCAAATTTAGGTAAACCATCATTAAAATATGTTCAGTACGTCTTTGTCGAACCTTATTCCAGTGAGATTGTGTTCTTCACAGCATTGTTTAAACGTTTCCGATACGAATAATGCTTTATAGCCTTCAAGTTCAGATTTAAAAATGTTTAAGTCCTGCAGGCTATCTTCATCAAAGACAAGCGTTTCTAATCCGCACTCAAACCCGTCCAGGTATTTTTTTATGCATAACTCTGCTTGCTCTTTACCTGCAGACATACAGTTAAAAAAGTCATAATCGACACCATCGAGTATCAACGGCAATAACTCACCATCATTCGCTATTAACGGCATCAGGCATTCTTTAGCTTTGCTGTTCAGTAGTAAAAAACCACCCCAAAACGATACGTCCGGCAGCGGTTCCCCGTTTCGAAATGGTTCACTTAGCGGACACTCAGGTTGCACCCAGCGGTCTTTAATACTCTCGTGCAATCTGACAAACCGGCGAACCAATTTTAAATCTGTATCACCAATCAACTTGGCCACTTGCATCAGATCCAAATCTGGTACTTCGTACGAATCAATCTCTCGTTTTAAGCGATAAACTTTCGTGCTCATAATTAACTACTTCTTTTCTCTTCGAGGATTTTGACCGGATGTGTACCAGTCTTAAGCTGCACTTTAACAGCATGAAGTCGATTCAAATAAAGCGCTTCTGGAAGATTGTCGTTAGACAGTAAATCGCTAATCCACTCTTCATATTGATAAGTATGCAGCTTACGATGAGCTGGGGCTTCAGGGGTAGCCCAATCATCCGGCATATTGCGGGCAAAGTTTCTTAACCACACTCCGTTTACCGGGTCATTAATGCCAACACCGTATTGATGTAAATTTAGCCGGCACGTCAACATATCCACTTTTAAATATCGGCCTTTGCCTGGAATAATATGGTGGGCTTCGTGAAACGATGTCGGCTTCACTTCGCCAACGGCTCGCAAGTTTCTTACAAGGCGCTTTGTTGGGTGGTGTTCCTCAGTCTGCAATTCGGTAGCGGATTTCAGCTTATTAGAAGCTCTATAGTCTGTTAGTTGCGTTTGCAATCTAACATGAGCTGCAATCTTTCGACGCTCCATCCGTAGATGTTTTTGGTCACGCTCACACTTGGCAATCCGCTGCAATTTGGTTTGTGGACATTCGTTTTTTGGCGCAGCTTTATTTCGCTCAAGATGAAACGCCCGTGCCTTTACCTCGTAGTTATAAATCACCATTTCGAGTGGACTTGGGTTCAAGGGGCGTTGGGGCATTGGCATAGCAGGAAAGTTATGTGCAGTAGTCGGTTTCATCCTGAAGTTTACTCACTATTTCTCTCAACAGTTGGCAGCATTCTAGTATCTGAGCTATTTGACATCAATCATTTGTAAATCTATTTTTAACTAATAATTCACTTATTGGATCTGAATATGGATAATCAGAGAGTTACAGAGCAGGAAGCTGTTGCGATGCTCCAAGTTTGGAGTGGCCTTGGTAGGGACTTACCATCACTGGCAAAACTGCAACCCGACAATAGTAAGAAGTTGATTGTGTTAATGCTACCAGGTTACCGCTGCAACCAGTGGTATCAGGTGGGTGACGCCTACAATTGCTATACAGATGCACTAACAAGCCTCGGTACGCTAATAGACAAAAGCCGCACTGCAAGCTGAAAACATGCCGCTATTAGCCAGCACTACTTTTTATCGGTTTCTAAATTGCCAATCTCACCCACATTGATATACTGTATATATATACATATATGAGGTGGGTATGTCTGCAGTATTTATTGGCAATGCCGATTTCTGGCCTAAGCGCGCTATCCCGTTTTATAGTGGTCCTGTTCAAGCAGGGTTTCCCTCGCCGGCACAGGACTATGTTGAACGAACTCTGGACTTAAACGAGCTGTGCATCAAACACCCGAATGCAACGTTCTTTGTTCGGGTATGCGGTGATTCGATGATAGAGGCCGGTATCTTTGATGGTGATGTACTTGTGGTGGACCGGTCAATTGATGCGGAGCATGGCGATATCGTGGTAGCTGCCATCGGCGGTGAATTTACGGTAAAGGAGTTATGCCTGCGCCCTCTGCTACAACTATTACCACGTAATCCGAATTACCAGCCTATCTGCTTTCGCGACGGTGACGAGTTGAATATCTTTGGTGTGGTAACTAACGTTATCAGGCAAATGAAACGCAAATGAGTCAGGGTATATTCGCGTTAGTGGACTGCAACAATTTTTACGCCAGCTGTGAAAAATTATTCCGGCCCGACTTAGTTAATACCCCTGTAGTGGTGTTATCTAATAACGATGGTTGTGTCGTGGCTCGCTCAAAGGAAGCTAAAAAACTCGGCGTTAAAATGGGTGTACCGGTGTTCCAGGTGCGGGAGTTAATGCAAAAGCACGGTATTTTAGCCTTCTCTTCTAACTATGCCCTGTATGCAGATATGTCGCAGCGGGTCATGAGTACACTGGAGAGTATGGCACCACGCGTTGAGGTCTATTCCATTGATGAGGCATTTCTTGATCTGACCGGTGTCGAACACAGCCAGAGCCTAACAGAGTTTGGTCTATCCATACGCCAGGTAATTCAAAAATGCATAGGCATAACCGTTTGTGTTGGTATAGCACCAAGTAAGACCTTGGCGAAGCTTGCCAACCATGCTGCCAAGACATGGCATAAAACCGGTGGTGTGGTGGATTTAACCAATAGAGACAGACAACGTAAATTACTGGCTTTGTTACCTGTCAGTGAAGTATGGGGGATAGGCCGTAAGCTGACTAAACGCCTGCAGCAACTGGGTATAGATACTGCTCTGCAGTTGGCTGATGCTGATCCCAATTATATTTGGCAGCATTTCTCAGTCGTGGTTGAGCGCACCGTCCGAGAGCTAAATGGCGAATCTTGTATTGCACTGGAAGAAATGGCTCCTACCAAAAAGCAGATTATCAGTAGCCGGGCTTTCGGTGAACGTATCACTGACAAACAGCAAATGCGGGAGGCTATTAGCGAATACATCAGCAGGGCCTGCAAGAAACTGCGTCAGGAGCAGCAACAGGCCAAACACCTAACTGTGTTCTTACGCACCAGCCCGTTTAGCGACAAAGACGCGCCCTACTCTGCCAGTAAAAGTCTTGAACTAGATAGCCCATGCAGTGACACTCGTGTGTTTCTAACGAAAGCTATGCGGTTATTAGATGGCTTGTGGGTTGATGGTTATCGCTATGCTAAAGCGGGAGTAATGTTAGCTGATTTTTATGACCCCGGAGTATATCAGCCAGGCTTGTTTGATGATCCTATCGTTCAAAAAGAATCCGACCAAGCGCTGATGCAACTGATGGATAAGCTGAACACTAAGCACGCCAATACAATCTTTTTCGCTAGTCAGGGCGCTAAGCAGGAATGGAGCATGAAGCGTGAACTATTGTCGCCGGCCTACACGACGAACTGGCGGGAGCTGCCTGTGGCAAAATGATCTACTGACCGCTTTGAGCGATTAACGGACATTAACCTCAATACGATGAAACTATGCTCACTTTGCACCTTAATAGTGATTAAAGTGCAGCTTTTTAACTGAAATAGTAACAAAGCGTACACCTTGTAAAAAAATAGGTAAATCAGGCACTGCTGTAACCATTTTTGTGGGCGACTAACATTTGATACACAATGTATTCTGAAAAATTCTTAATCAAGAACAGAAAAACCATTGCTATAAATGATAAAAGTACCTAAGTCTTTCTTTTCGTAATACCGTGCTCAAAACAAATTGTTTATCTCGGCGCAAACATGATCACTGCCATGCCTGCGAGCATTAGCCCCACGCCAGCCAGATCCCAGCGGTGTGGTTGAATGCCATCTACTCCCCACAACCAGACTATTGCTATTGTTACGTATACTCCGCCATAAGCCGCGTAAACACGTCCAGCAGCCGTTGGGTGAAGCGTTAACAACCAGGCAAATAATGCCAGACTGATTGCAGCAGGTAACAGCACCCAGGCTGAAGCTCCTTTTTTCAGCCACAAGTAAGGCAAATAGCAACC
>NZ_KB907751.1 GCF_000382165.1 Arsukibacterium perlucidum DSM 18276
TTCATCCCGACAATGTTCTTGTGTTAACTCCAGTTCTATCGTGGTATGTGCTAAATCAAACTGCTCCAATGCGTTAGCAATACGCAGCTTAATATCGGCATAATGGTTTGCAGTAAATGCCTTGCTGGCATTGGTTACCACATGTGCGGTGAGTACATGATGTTCACCATCAAGCGACCAGAGATGCAGGTGATGAATGCTGTCTAACTCATCAATCTCCAGCAAGGTATCCTGGATTTCATTTTGCAATTTGCTGTCTGGCGCGGCTTGCAGAAATAAACGCGCAGTTGTGCTGAGGTTTCGTAAAACATTAACCAAAATAAATAAGGTGAAACCAATAGAAAGCAAAGGGTCAAGGATAGGCCAATCCACAAATTGCAACACAATGGCCACAATGAGTACCGCCACCCAACCCAGCACATCTTCCAATAAATGCCAGTTCAGTACTTTCTCATTCAGTGTATTTCCTTTGCTTAGCCGATAGGCCGCATACCCATTAACTGTTACACCAAGAAGTGCCAGTGCAATCATGCCTTCTGTCATTGGCATAACCGTATCGGACAGACGTGGAATGGCTTCTGTTAATATCCATACCGATCCTCCAATAAGAACCAAGCTGTTAACTAACGCACCCAACAATGAGAGCCGGCGATAACCATAAGTAAATTTATGATTTGCAGACTTACGACCAAGTCGGTTTAATAACCAAGAACTACCAATTGATAAGCAGTCACCCAAATCATGTACCGCATCTGCCATAATTGCCGTGCTGTTGGTTAACCAACCGCCGACAAACTCAATTACGGTAAATACCAGATTAAGAAAAAACGCCATAGCGATGCGACTGTCACTTTCATCTTTTTGCTGGGAGTGATTGTGCTGATGCATGAGTATCCTCTACATTTAGTCCAAAAATAGCTCAGTTGTTTTGACTAACGGCTTTGTTTAATTGTTTTAAAATACCACAGTGCTCAACCGTGCGCTTTGAGGTACAGCTACCACGCAGAGCTTTTAATTGTTTATTAAGTAGTGTTAATTCCGCTATCCGGCGTTCTACCTGCTCGATATGCTGCTCAATCATCTGATTGACATCATCACACTGCGACATTGGCGAGTCATTCAAACTCAGTAACTGACGAATTTCTGCCAAACTTAGATCTAAACTCCGGCAGTATTTAATAAATAGCAGTCGCTCGATGTCGGCCTGATCATAGAGACGAAAATTGCCATCACTACGTATTTTCGCCGAAAGAAGCTGCTCTTTTTCATAGTGACGGATACTTTGCACAGAACAGCCGGAGATTTTTGCCAGCTCACCAATTTTTATTATCATGCTGTGGCCTATTGACTCTATAGTTACTATAGACTTTAAACTAGGTTGTATAACAACCCAAGGTTTATCGGTTATGAATTCAAAAGACAGCAACAATACTAAGGGTAGTGTCACGAGCAACATTGAAACTAACAGCGCCGACGCACCGGGTTTTCATGAGAAATATAGCAACGTCAGTGAGTTCCGGGTGCCTAAAATGGATTGCATTGCTGAGGAACGCTTAATACGTATGGCGCTGGAAACAGTTTCGTCAGGTGTTCTGTTACAGTTTGATATCCCGCAACGGCAGGTTCGCGTTTTTCACGCTGATAATGCGAATGAAATTGAAGCAAAAATGAATAGCTTAGGGCTGGGTGCGTCCCTTACAAAAACCGGGGCGGTACAAAAAGAGGAAGTAATCCAGGTCAGCCAATCGACGGCGTCACGTTCGCAACGGGAGGGTTTTATTCTGAAGTGGTTGCTGGCCATTAATGCTGTGATGTTTGCGGTAGAGTTTGTGACTGGCTGGTTGGCGCAATCGACCGGTTTAATAGCCGACTCTCTGGATATGTTTGCCGACGCAGCCGTATACGGAGTTGCGCTATACGCTGTCGGGCGAAGTAGCAAAACTAAATTAAATGCCGCAAAACTTGCTGGCTGGCTTCAATTGGCTTTAGCGTTGGGAGCGATTAGCGAGGTCATACGGCGGTATCTTTTTGGCAGCGAGCCAGCATCAACTTTGATGATCACTATGGGAGCGATTGCTTTGATTGCTAATGTGACATGCCTGCTACTAATTCATAAACAAAAAGAAAGCGGTGCGCACATGAAAGCCAGTTGGATTTTTTCTGCCAACGATGTTATCGCCAATGTTGGCGTTATTTTGGCTGGCATACTGGTTATTTGGACAGGATCACCTTACCCAGACTTGGTAGTGGGTTTCATCATCGGATTAGTTGTACTCAATGGTGCGCGTAGGATCTTGCAAATTAAAGCGTAAAAGAGTTACTTGTTGTTGTATTGCAATAGCGCTACCATGGCGCTAACTTACTGAGGGATTTATGTCAGGTCGTACATCAGGCTTATTATTACTATTGCTGATTATGCTGAATCATGCCGTGATGGCCTGTGATGCATTAGTTATGCATTTGCCTGATCATGCCCATGCCTACACCGACCTGCAACATGAACACTGCCACTCAGATACCCTTTTCGACGTAAGCAGTGAGCAAATCACTGCACATAACGTTGAACATAACTCTGAGCATGAAGCCGACGAACACAGTAATCATGCTCATGTGACCTGCTATATCGCTTTTTTTCAGGGCATGGAACTACTTAACTTCCGTGACAGCGTTATAGCCGCTACCCAACCAGGGTTAAACCTCATTAGCTATCGCCCACCGGTTCCTCCACCAAATATCTGATCCTGCTTGTTTATCTTTTTTTATTAACGATTAACTTTCAGGAGCATACCCATGCGTATGACACTAATGCTGCCAGCAATACTGGCGGCGGTATTTTGCGCGCTTCCGCTACGTGCCGAGCCGCAAGCACTGACATTACAACAGGCAATAGATAAAACACTGCAACACAACCCGCAGCTGCATCAGTTTAAATTTACCCAACAGCGACTGCTGGCAGAGCGTGAGGTGCAAAGCCTTAAACCCGGTTATCAACTCGGTGTAGATCTTGAGAACGTTGCGGGCACCGGAGAGGCCAGAGGGCTGGCCGGTGCTGAGCTGACAGTCGCCTTGTCTTCCGTGATAGAGCTGGATAATAAAGCTCAGTGGCGCGCTGCGGTAGTAGACGCCAGGCTCAATACTCTTGATTGGCAGCAACAAGCGCAAACCCTCGATGTGCTGGCAGAGCTTACCCGCAATTATATTAATCTATTGGCCAGCCAGCAGGAATTGACACTGACAGAAGAGGCCGTAGAGCTCTCAGAAGCCCTGCTGCAAAGCGCAGAAAAACGTGCCGCCAGCGGTGCTTTGTCAGATGCTGAAATCATGCGGGCAAAGGCGCAACTGGCTCAGGTTCAGATCGGGCGGGACGCCCTGTTGCAGCGCATTGAGCGGCAAAAAATAGCCATAGCACGTTTTTGGGGTGATACCAGCGCCAACTTTAACGTTGTGGCAGGTAATTTGTTTGCTTTTGGTCAAAGCCGCCCTTTTGCCGAGCTGTATCAGCGGCTGCAACAATCGCCGGCGCTAACCATTTTTGCCTCTGAACGTCGGTTAAAAGACGCCGAAGTGCGATTGGCGCAAAGCCAGAATCGTGCCGATCTGAGTTGGCAAGTAGGGGTAAGACGCTATCAGGCCAGTGATGATACAGGCCTTACCTTTGGTATCTCAGTGCCGTTATTTGCTGAACGTCGCAATAGTGCAGCCATCGAAGCTGCGCTGGCAGAGCGAAACAATGTTGAGTATCGGCAGCAGGATAGCTTACTGATCCTGCATGAGCGCTTGTTTGATGCGTACTCGCAACGGCAGCAATTTATTACCAGTCACCAACAGTTGGCGCAGTACGTGATCCCCAACCTGGAACAAGCGCTGGATCTTACGCGTGATGCTTTCCAGCGCGGGCGCTCAAATTATCAGGATTGGCTTAATGCCCAGCAAGAATTGTTGCAGGCAAAAAGACAAATACTGGAAACCGCCACTGCGGTGCTATTGAGCCAGGCGACGATTGAACAGCTTACCGCCGAGCCGGTAACCCAGTAACCGACAAGATTATTGCCCCGCTGCCGCACTTCATTAACTGTGCGACGTGGCAAACAAAACATACAGGAAGATAGCATTATGAAATCACATGTAACACTGGCAATGTTTATTGCAGCCTGGCTTATGCCGATGCATGTAATGGCCGCCAATGAGCAAGAACAAGCTCATGTCCATGCCAAAGAGCAAGCGGTAAAACCGCAATCTGACGCTAAGAAAAATGAAGAACACAATGAGCATGAAGGGCACGACGAAAACGACGAGCATGAACACAATGAAACCCTAAGCAGCCGCATTAGTGATGATATGGCTACGGCGGTTAATATTGTCACAGACCGTGCTGACAGCCAGTTATTACGCCAACATCAGGTAGTTTATGGCAAGCTTAGCGCTGATCCAAACCGCATCAGCCATGTTAATGCCCGTTTTCCCGGTATTCTTACCTCGGTGAAGTTCTCGCTGGGTGACAGCGTAAAGGCAGGCGATGTACTGGCCGTTGTCGAGTCAAATGAGAGCTTAAATACCTATGCCATTAAAGCACCAATTGACGGCGTTATTATTCAGCGCAGCGCCAATGTTGGTGAAGTCGCACAGCAGCAGACGCTGTTCAGCATTGCTGATTTTGGCAGCCTGTGGGCAGATTTTCGCCTGTATCCGTCACAACAAGTTGCTGTCGCGACAGGGCAAAACGTGGTCATTATGGCCGCTGACACTGAGATTAACGGCGTAATTGCGCATATCATCCCGTCATTAACCCAGCCGTATCAACTGGCCAGAGTTAAGCTGGATAACCGTGACGGTAAACTGTCGTCCGGGCAAATGATCGAAGGAGCTGTGATAAGCGGTGAATTCAACGTTGAGCTTGCCGTTAAAAAATCTGCCATTCAAACACTGGATAATCAAAGCGGTGTCTTCGTGAAAAACAATAGCGAATATGTCTTTACCCCATTACAGCTTGGCCGCAGCGACATGGATTATGTCGAAGTGATTGCCGGTTTACAGCCCGGCCAGTGGTATGTCACGACAAACAGCTATCTGTTAAAAGCGGATATTGAAAAATCTGAAGCCGAGCACGCGCATTAAGGGGGCACTATGATTGAATCCATGTTACGCCTGGCTATTGCAAGGCGGTATCTATTTTTAACGCTGACACTGTTGATTATTGCCATTGGTAGCTGGAGCTACCAACAGTTACCGATTGATGCAGTGCCGGATATTACTAACGTTCAGGTACAAATAAACACCGCAGCACCAGGTTATTCGCCACTTGAAGCCGAGCAGCGTATTACCTATCCGGTAGAAACTGCCCTGTATGGCTTACCCAATTTAAGTTATACCCGCTCATTGTCACGCTATGGCTTGTCACAGGTAACGGTGGTGTTTGAAGAAGGCACGGACATCTACTTTGCCCGCAATTTAATCAACACCCGGTTGGGCGCTATCAAGGATATGTTGCCTGAGGGCATAGAGCCTGAAATGGGCCCTATTTCAACCGGGCTTGGTGAAATCTTTATGTATACCGTGCAGGCCAAACCGGGTGCACTGCAACAAAATGGTTCACCTTACGATGCCATGGCACTGCGGGAAATCCAGGACTGGATAATAAAACCTCAGCTGGCACAAGTTAAAGGTGTGGTGGAAGTAAACAGCATTGGTGGCTACAACAAGCAATACCATGTGTTACCCGACCCACTGAAACTGCTTAATTATGGCCTGAGTATTAAGGATGTTGAACTGGCCCTGCAAGCCAACAATGACAACCGGGGTGCCGGTTATATTGAACGTGAGGGCATGCAACTGCTGGTACGCTCGCCCGGTCAGTTAACCTCTCTGGATGACATTGCTAATGTCATTATTACGCAATACGACACCATACCGGTAAAGCTGAGTGACGTTGCCGATGTTGCCATTGGCAAAGAGCTGCGAACCGGTGCGGCAACCCAGGATGGTAAAGAAGCGGTGCTGGGTACAGCCATGATGTTAATTGGTGAAAACTCACGCACAGTGGCACGCGATGTCGCGCAAAAGCTGGAGCAGATCAAAAGTTCTCTGCCAGAGGGTGTTATTGCTGAAGCAGTATATGATCGCACCACCTTAGTGGATAAAGCCATTGCAACCGTCAGTAAAAACCTGCTGGAAGGCGCATTACTGGTGATCGTAGTGTTGTTTATCCTGCTGGGCAACCTGCGGGCGGCGTTAATCACTGCGGCGGTGATCCCGCTATCAATGCTGATGACCATTACCGGCATGGTACAAGCCGGCGTTTCTGCCAACCTGATGAGCCTGGGTGCGCTGGATTTTGGCTTAATTGTTGATGGTACGGTGATTATTGTCGAAAATGCGGTTCGACGCCTGGCACAGGCACAACACAACGGCAGTATCCAACCGCTGAGAGAGCGCTTAAATACAGTGTATCTGGCAACAGCAGAGGTTATCCGGCCTAGTTTGTTCGGTGTGGCCATCATTACCATAGTGTATATCCCTATTTTTTCACTGACCGGTGTCGAAGGTAAAATGTTTCATCCTATGG
>NZ_KB907752.1 GCF_000382165.1 Arsukibacterium perlucidum DSM 18276
AGTGTAGTGGCACACTAAATTTGGCCACCTGATTAGAGGTGTTATCATACACCTCATAGATGATTAGGTGACACTATGAATAAGAAAACCAGACCTACTTTTAGCGCTGAATTTCGTCTTGAAGCGGCCCAGTTAGTAGTTGACCAGGGTTATACCGTTTCCAAGGCAGCCGATGTAATGAATGTCGGTAAATCGACCATGGATAAATGGGTGCGACAGTTACGGGATGAGCGCGCAGGTAACAGCCCTAAAGCCTCACCGATGACGCCAGACCAGATTAAAATCCGTGAGTTAGAGAAGAAAATCAAACGGATAGAGCTGGAGAAAGAAATCTTAAAAAAGGCTACCGCTCTCTTGATGTCGGACTCGCTGAACACTTCTCGATAATCGAGAGCCTCAAGCGGAGCTATGCCGTGACCTTACTCTGTGAGGTCTTTAACGTTCATCGCAGCAGTTATAAAGCGTGGTCGTCGCGTCGTGGCCAGATTAATCCACAGCGCGTGATTGAACAAAGCAAAGTACGCGAGCTGTTTAACGCCAGTAACAGTTCAGCAGGCGCTCGCAGCCTTGCTGATATGGCAACGGCTCAAGGCGTTAAGCTATCACGTTATCGTGCTGGAAAGCTGATGCAGCAGCTGGATTTAGTCAGCTGCCAACTGCCAAGTCATGCTTATAAAAAGGCCGTAAAAGAGCATGTGGACATCCCAAATCATCTGGCGCGGCAATTCGCTGTTACTGCACCAAATCAGGTTTGGTGTGGCGATGTAACGTATATCTGGAGTGGTAACCGATGGGCCTATCTGGCTGTTGTGATTGATTTATTTGCGCGTAAACCGATTGGCTGGGCGATGTCATACTCACCCGACAGTGAACTGACCGGCAAAGCCCTTAGTATGGCCTGGGAGGTACGAGGCAAACCTAAGGATGTCATGTTCCATAGTGATCAGGGCAGTCATTACACAAGCCGGAAATACAGACAGTTGCTGTGGCGATTTCAAATTAAACAAAGTATGAGTCGGCGTGGTAACTGTTGGGACAATAGCCCGATGGAACGCTTCTTCCGGAGCCTTAAAACGGAATGGGTACCGGTAACAGGTTATGGCTCGCTAATTGAGGCAACCGCGTCTGTGGTGAGCTATATCACTGGCTATTACAGCCAACTGAGGCCGCATCAGTATAACGGCGGTTTAACACCAAATGAGTCAGAGAAAAGATACTGGCTTTACTATAAAACCGTGGCCAATTTTACTTGACCACTACAGAGGAGTTAACAAAATTTGTCAGCCTGTAACGGCTTTGGCCAAAGCTGAACTATAGAAGGACTGTGATTTATAAAGTACGATGCATGTGTACCGTCTTCTTAAACCCTATGCTGTATCACCTGAAAACGACAATAATAAGGTATTTACAATGACAAAGAGCAAACAGCTATACCTCTTAGCATTACTTGTATCTGGTTTATCCACCCAAGCTTTCGCCCAGGAATCACCGACAGTTGAAGTAAGCACCAACGGTTTTATAAACGATTATGTCAGCGACATCACCAATGTTGTTTGTCCTTTTAAAAATGAAATCGATTATGAGCCAGCCAGAGTGCGTTGCGGCTTTATTACGGTACCGGAAAACAGAGAGCTGCCCGATAGTCGTTTACTTCGGGTAATTTTCACCCATATTGTTGCCGAGGCGAGTCTTGATAGTGACCAGGATGACAAATCAGCCAAAGAGGATGAGGAAGTACTTGAGGCAAGAGCAGACCCCATTATCTACCTTAGCGGCGGGCCCGGAGCAGGTGTAGAATTTTATGTAAAACGCTTTTTAAAACATGACTTAACCAAAACCCGGGATTTATACATTCTTAATCAACGCGGTATAGGCGATTCAGAAGAGCTTTGTCCATATTATGATGCCACCAGCCGCGAACTGGTGCTCGCTGATAATCTAAAAGCGCAGGAAATTGAAAATGCGCAGCGAATGAAGGCATGTTTTGCAGCGGCTACCAACCGGGGTGTCGATTTAAGCGCCTACAATACGGTTGAGAATGCCAGAGATGTGCGCGCACTTCGCCAGGCTTTAGGGTTCGATTCGTGGAATGTGTGGGGCATTAGCTACGGCAGTCATTTAGGCCAAATGTTAGTTAATGTAGACCCTGAAGGCATCCGGGCTTTGGTGCTCGATGCCATTGTACCTAATGACCTGGGCGATTTAATGCGCATTCACCGCTGGGTTGCGCGCAACCATAAAAATGTATTTACAGAATGTGAGCGGCAAGGCGCCTCAATTTGTGACGGCTTAGAACAGGCGTTTTACGCTGCGGGTAATGCCCTGATTGCTAACCCTGTTATGGTAGATGCGTTTGACAAAGAGCTGTTTCCAGCGGGTAAAGCGCATGTGCCGGCGTTAATTGCCGCTTTTGCACCCTTCTCTATGCTGTATGAACAAGACACTTACCCCGCTATTCCAGCGGTTATGCGTGGTTTAGTCAATATAATTAACAGCAGGGACGACGAAGTATTTCAGGCCTTAGCAAATGGCGAAGGAGGATTTTCCCGCAGTTCTGGCCTGGGTATGGGCAGCGCGATACGTTGCAACGATGGTTACATGGCTGCCGAAGCCAGTATTGCTGCAGAAGACTTACAAGAAGATTTTGGTTTTACTGAGGGCGCATTTTCAGTCGGGGGTTCGCAATTAATGGCCGACGCCTGCGTTGAGGCAGGTTTAGCACCGCGAGATCGTAAGGACTATCAACTTATTCAAAGCAATATTCCAACATTGGTGGTTAACGGCGATTGGGATCCAATCACCCCGCCAGCGCTGGCTGAGCGAATTGCACCAGGCTTTAGCAACGGCCGCTTAATCATCGTGCCTTACGCCGGCCACGGCCCTACTCGTTCCATGTCTGAATGTGCATCGCAAGTGCTCACTGACTTTTTCGACGACCCAGGCCAAAATCTTGCTGAATTAGATGCATCTTGCCTTGAAGAAGGTGCAGAGCCACCAGAGTTTTTGGATTACCTGCAAACGGATATCCATTTAAAGCTGGCAGCACGCGCCATGGATGAGCCAAAGAACGTCATTGTCCCCGGCTTGCTCGCGTCTACGCCTATCCTTATTTCCTTATTAGGTTTCATCATGATTTGCTGGGGTGCTATTACCAGACGCTTTAGCTCAAGCAATGTCGACGTGCCAGGCCTTGGCCCGCTAACTCCCCGGCTTATCGCTTT
The DNA here is from genome assembly GCF_000382165.1 of Arsukibacterium perlucidum DSM 18276. Taxonomy (GTDB): domain Bacteria; phylum Pseudomonadota; class Gammaproteobacteria; order Enterobacterales; family Alteromonadaceae; genus Alishewanella; species Alishewanella perlucidum. The sequence goes on from NZ_KB907752.1 coordinate 3,222, forward strand.
TATCACGACGCTTGTTTTACTAGTGGGTGTCGGGCTGATTGGGCTGGGTGTTCAAGCGGCAATTGAAATCAGCGAGGTTAGTCTTATTGCTGGTTTTGCGCCCCCTGCCGGTACTGGTGCATTACTGGTGCTGTTGGCTGGATTAATGGGTATAGCGACCCTTGTGCTCACGCTAAAAGCGCATAAAAACAGCCCCCTTAGAAAGCGGACCCGCATAGGCTTTGTACTTTTGGGCCTTTCTGCAATGTTACTGAGTGTTATCTTTGTTAGTTGGGGTATAACGCCGTGGTAGAACAGTAATTTTCTCAAAGTGTTGAGTTATAAAGCGTCACGGCGTCAGGTCTTGTTTGTTGCCTTTCTGGATTGGCAAAAAGCAAGACCTGACCCTACCCTTCAGGCTGCATGCGGTGATATATCTTTGCTGATTTGCTCACCACTTTGTTGCTCGGCCAGTTTAAGGTCATATATCGCCTGCAAGTTCAGCCAGCTTTGGGCATCGCCACCAAAATAACGAGCCAGGCGAAGTGCCGTGTCTGCAGTAACACCACGTTTTTCACGCACGATTTCATTGATCCGCGCTGGTGTTACCCGCAGTGCCTGCGCCAGAGCATTAGCACTCATATTTAGAGGTAGCAAATAATCTTCACGCAATACTTCACCTGGGTGTACTGCGCGCATGCCGTTTTTAAACATAACTCCCCCGTTAGTGATAATCGACAATTTCCACATCCCATGCATTCCCATCATGCCAACAGAAACACAACCGCCATTGCTCGTTAATACGAATACTATACTGCCCTGCCCGATCGCCTTTTAACGGTTCCAACCGGTTTCCGGGTGGGCTTCGCAAAAACTCTAGGGTTGTTGCAGCTTCTAACTGAGTTAACTTGCGCGTGGCAACTTTTACAATAGCGGACCACCGGCTGAATTTGCCGGTTTCAAACAGTTGTTGTGTATCCGCGCATTTGAAACTTTTAATCATACCAAATCATATATCGATAATCGATAAACTGCAAGACTTGACCCCGCAGCTCTTATTTCATCTTTATTCAACAAATCAAAATGTGTATCGCCAGAAACCAAAGTTTTACAACGCTAATTTATCTAACTCAGCTTTTAGATACTGCGCCAGCTCAAGCATGGCAAATTGCCCCGCCTTTGCCTCAGCGTCTGAATTGTAATTCGTATTGGTGTTCACATCATAAGCATAGCTGTTGCCGTCAGCATCCTGGATGGCCTCGATACCCGCAACCTGAATAGCGTTCTCTTTAAGAAACCTTTCATACTGTTCAATAAACGCCGGGCGATAATTTTGCAGTATTTCAAATTTAGCCTTGGGCTGCGCTGGTGTTTGGTCAGTGGGGCAAAACATGTCACCTATTGCGCAAGCATCTGCCGGGCAAAGTTCAAAACCCTCGGAGGTATCCACTTTAACCGCATACAAAAACTTGCCGCCAATAAATTCGTGCCGGATGATAAAGGGTTCGGTTGCCTTAATATATTGTTGAATCAGGGTAATACCATCAACCGGCGCATCAAAATTGGGACCTTCAAGATAGTCTTGTAGCGCCTGTACCGAGTGAAATAATTGCACGCCCTGGCCTTTGCCAGCACGATTATGCTTGGTTATAAATGAGCTCATGCCAAGCGCGTTTGCGGCTGCTATGATGTTTTTTTTACCTACTGCGGCAATGGTTTTCGGGGTCGCTATACCTGCTTTTTCTAAAGCTAAGTATTGATGTACTTTGCTGATCTCCAAACTCAATGCCCGACTGCCGTTGATCACTTTACGGCCATGATATTCCAACCATGCGATAACCGCGCCAGCCAGTTCAGGGGCAAAACGGTGATCTCTGGTATGTGAGGAGGCACTCATACGATTATAAAAAATGCCTTGCGGTGGCTCGCCCGATAAATCAATTGAGCCTTCATCTAAATGCCATAACTCATAAGGGTAATTTAATTCATCGAGCCTACGTTGTAAGTGAACCGTCCATTCATTGTTTTCGTGTAATACGTAAATCTTGCTCATTGTCTGTAGCCCTTATTTTACCGGGTGTATGGTGTTGTGAGTATATCGCCACTGGGTGAAGTATACCGTAACGCTCTCTTATCTGTCTGAGCGCTGACTGACAAATATCCAAGGAGTGTTTTGTGTTTAAACGGAAGTCCATAATCAGCTTCGCCCCTTTTTCCTTTCTCCTCTACTATACTCACGCATACCTAAATGCTGGCAATAATTAAAAAAATATGAAAAACATAAATTTAATCGTTCTCACAGTAATTTTGGTTGGTTGTGCTCAAAAGGAAGAAAAAACTGCAACGATGCTAACTTCAAGCATACAGGAACAACTTCAAATAACTGCTGAGGATCGCTTGGCCATTAAAAATATTATTGATATTCAATCAAAAAGTGGAAATTTTGAGGAGAGGGAAAAAATATGGTCGGAAGATGCTCGTTGGTTACAAGCGTTTGGCCGGGTATTTCACGGCAAGGATACGATAACGAGTTTTGAAAAAAGATTACATTCAAACGCAGGTTACGCTGCTTCATTTATAAGTGTTAGGCGTGATCCTGAAATAAAATTTTTAAGGCCTGACGTAGTTGTAGTTCATCAATATCACGAAAGGGAAGGACAAGTTATCAATGAAGTGGTAGCCCCAACAAGAAGAATAAATACAACTTATATCATAACTAAAGAAAACGGCACCTGGCTTCTTAGAGATAAAGTGTAAGCATCCCTTAAACTAGGTGCATTCCCGATTAGAGTTCTCCAGCGTAAACTACGTTTGAGGAGAACGGAAATGAAAAAGTCGCGTTACACAGAAACACAGATCGTCAAAATCTTAAAAGAGGTTGAAGCAGGCCGTTTGGTCAAAGAAGTTTGCCGGGAATACGGCATCTCTGACGCTACCTATTACAACTGGAAGGCCAAGTACGGCGGTATGGAAGCCTCGGACGTAAAACGTCTGAAAGACCTGGAAGAAGAGAACCGG
>NZ_KB907753.1 GCF_000382165.1 Arsukibacterium perlucidum DSM 18276
AAAGCGTAAAGGTGTGTATGAACAAGCGAAATCAGCGCATCCAGAGCGATGGGCTGGCAGAGCAACAAGAAACTGGAGCCCTATAGGGCCAGTAAGTCTGAATCCAGATCGGGAAATCTTGCAGGTTCAGGCAGCAGCATAAAACGGGAAAATCGGACAACTACCTTGAAAAACTCCGTGCTTGACAGAGATATTTTTGTATTCTACATTTATTTTTCAATATAACTTGGAGTATTTAACATGATTAGGTTTATTTACTTTATTTTTTTTACTTATTTCATTTGAGATACTTGCTAACGATGTAGCGTGCAGTCAAGAAGTGGCATTAAATGAAAAAGCAACCTTATTCCTCAGTGAATCTATTTACTATGAACCTTATTCTTTATATGAAGAATTCTCAAGATTAAAAATAATGTCACAGAGAAGTGCATATAGCAAAATGAAAAGTCATCAGAGAATAGCTCTGTGGCAAGAGCATTTTAGAAGGTTTTCTGAATTTCATAGTTTGACAAATGAGCAAGTTAATTTCATTAGCATTTTAAACAAAAAGATAATAGCATTACATAGTAATGATTCTACATCAGAAAAAAATGAACAGATGGTTGCAGATACTTTCCGTATGGCTTTAAATCATTTCACACAAGAAGTTGCGGAAAATTTAATGTCAAATTTAGGTGTTTTTTCAACATTTGCTTTAGATAATAACTTTACTCAAGATGTAAACGATAACTGTAGCTGCTCAAGGAGTTCCGATATGTGCGGTATTAATAGCCCCTGTCGACGGTCTTTCTGTATGACTAAATCATTTGGTTGCGGGTTATTATGGGTATTCTCATGCGACGGGAAATGTGCCGGTATGCAGACACAATAACAATTACTATTTTCCCCAGCCTGTCCAATTTGGACAGGCTGAATGCAATGCTGAAATGGTGAGAGCTATTATGGAGCTATGTCACATATGACAAATTTAAAGAAGTACTCAACATTAATATTAGCTTCTATTATGGCTACATTCTTGGCGATTATGGCAGGAGCTATAAACTGGCCATTTCAGTTGGCGGTTTGTTTCGCTTTATTCTATTTATCTTCCTTTATATTATTTCATAGATATAGCAAGCTACAATCAATGATTGTGCTAGCCCCGTGGACACTAACATATGTATTGATAATCACTTTGAATTTTAATGATGTAAGTAAATTTACTATCCCTATAGCACTAGCACCATACCTAAGTTTTTTATTGGCACTATGCTCATTTAGATGCCTGAGGCATTTTAAATTATCATCGAAAATTTTAATTTTTATATTTGCTCCGGCCTTTATATATATAACTTACTTAAACTACTTTGTTCTTGATAATATAAAAATTGATGATGCAGTTGACTTTTCTGAATATAATTACACCAGTATTGAAGGGAATTCTGCAAAATTAATAACAGGCAATAATCTTACTGTAGTTTATGTTTGGAATTACTACTGCACTTCATGTCTTGAATTACTGCCAGAATTAGAATCCACTTCCAAACGATTCCAATATAACTATGGGGATGTAAAATTTTATGCTCTTCATGCTGGGAATTCTACCCAAGAGATAAAGGCTAAATCATTGATTAAAAAATTGAATTATGAACTAGATTCCATCTTTTTAGAAACGGATATTTATGAATTTTTAGAACAACTTAATTCACCTGATGTTCCAATTATGTTGTATTTCGATTCGAATTTGAACCTTATTAAGGCCAATCATCCCAACTTTAGCAAATTTGTTTATTTAACAAACCCTAACTATCTTGTGGAGCGACTCCTAAATAACTGATCCGAGTCTGCTACATCCGCGGTAGGTAGTGGACGCCTTCCGGAAATCCAGTAATAGTGCTACGCATACTTTATGAACTAAAGTTTAATCCGTAGCTAATTAATCGGATATTTGTGAGCGTAACAACGTAAGCGTTGCAGCAACCACACCGTCCCGGCGTGATTGTCGTGTAGTTCAGAATGGCAACAGTTTTGTCAGCTTGTCTGGTATATCAGCGGTGGGCAGCTCTTTAAATAATGTAGTCAGATAATCATACGGTTCCAGACCGTTGATTTTGGCGGTTTCTACCAGACTGTAGAGTGCCGCACTGGCTTTAGCCCCTGATGTGGTGTTAGCAAACAGCCAAGCTTTTCGGCCGATGACGAAGGGCTTTGTGGCACGCTCGTCACGATTGTTGTCAAGATATTTAGGGTCACCCATTAGCCTCTCGGAGTCAACAGCGTAACCAAACCCGCGCGCACTGCTAAGTGCGCGTATCTTTTATTCCTTGCAAACCAATAACCTTCGCATTTTAGTTCTCATTGGTGGTTGCGATATATCGCACCAGTCACCCATCAGGATCAAGGCTCTGGACTGACTGCGTCCGGCCCCTGGCTACTTGTAGCCCCAGAAAACCCTCTGTTCTCCCGCCTGTCCAAGTGATGCAGCTTTGCTGCGACAGAATCATGGTTTTACCAACCCTAAACCGGCATCAGCTACGCTGGTCGAACTCAGTTAAAAGCGCGTTTCACATCAAACTCTACCCCGTCTTTTAGCATGTTGTAACAGGCTCTGGCCAGTTTGTGGGCCACGGCTTTCATCGCGACTACTTTTAAACTTTTAGCGCATTTACGCTGGTAAAAACGCTTGATTAATTCATCCGAGCCAATGGCAAAGTGCGCGGCCTCCATAAAGGCCCAGCACAGATAACGATTGCCACATTTACGGTTCCCTTCCCCTTTTTTCTTACCGTTGGACTCACGTTTTGAGTTGACCATCCTGGCGTAAGAAGCAAAATTACCGCAACTGTCAAACCGTTTAATATCGCCGGTTTCCAGATAAATGGTCATCGATAAAATATCACCTATCCCGGATACTGTTTTGAGCAGCTGAAAGGCTTTGCAGGGCTTGAGCTGGCGTAACAGCTCGGCCTCAACGGCATGGATTTGCTGCTCTAATGCTTGCATCACGACCCAGTTTGCCTGTAACGCCAGGTGCTGCTCAGGCAGCAGGGGCAGCGCTGCAACGTGCTCTGGCGTCCAGGTTTTTATGGTATAACTTGGCGTATCCCGGCCGGTATTACGAACCAACAAATTTTTGATGGACAGTAATTGGGTGGTTTTTTGCCGCGCCAGCTGCGCGCGTTTACGCGCTAAATCACGCAGGGCTCGCGGCTCTTTTGGATAAATATAGCCACAGGGTAACAGGTCGATCCGCAGCAAATGCGCAAGGTGCCTTGCATCGGCAAAATCACCGCTGTATTTAAGGCCATCGTAGACCACCACTGCCGCCGTGTTGACCAGGCGGACATCATAACCTTCCGCTTGCAGCGCATCGACCAGCCAATACCAGTTGTAAGTTGATTCAACTGCAATGGCTTCAATCTGCTCTTTATACATGGCAAGCACCCCGAGAATAACCTGCGCATCATTAGGTAAATGTTTGGAATAAATGACCTTATTGTTCTCATCGAGCACAACCAGCACCGAATTATTGGAATGAAGGTCAATCCCGGCATACAATTTCATACGGCCTCCTTGGAAATAGTTTTTTTCGACGTCAATCAAAAAGTAGCTATTAACTTGGAGGCCGTCTAAGGCCACTTAGGCTAGATGATTATCAGAACAAAATTAAAATCATTTTCAGGGATTTATTTTTGTTCTGACCCTATTTTTCTATTTTCATTGCACTGATCCATTTGCAAGCCGATTTTCAGCATAACGAAACGCATTGTCGATAACTTTATCAGTTTTATCGACAATGCTGAAGAATAGGCGTTAGTCACTGCTGGGCCGTAATTGTTAAACAACTAAACTTGTTAACAGAAGCTGAACTTCAGGTTGGGCTTTCTGTTTTTAGAGCAAATGAGTTAATTTTTTATCAATTTAAAAATTTTATTTGTTTACTTTTGAAATCAATTGAATACAGCATTTGCTATGTGAACACCGTAAACCAACGACAGGGAGTGCACAATGAGCAGCAAAACGGTGCCTTTCAGCGCCCGCATAAGCATTTAAGATGCAGAGTTTATCAGTACCCTGGAATACGATGGTGCCCATACGCCGTCAGATAAACTGCGGGCCTTGCTGGCGGAAACCCGGCGTAAACATGCCAGTTACCCTGATTATGGCCATAACCTGGCGCAAATGCAGGAATGGCTGGGGCAAATAAAGCGGCAATTACTTATTCGCCAGCAGCAACTCAATCAGCAGGCAGAGCCAATATTGCGGGTGCTGGATGCGTTGCCCGATTTACTGGCCACACTACAAACTATGGCCGCGCGTTGCCCGCAAATGAACGTGCGGGAGTTGCAGCAAACCGAGCAAAGCGTGCTGCAGAAAATCTACCAGTTAAACGAATTATTATTACCCCTTGCCGTAACCCAGCAGGGTAATAACGAATTACAGCAGGGCTTGTTTGCCCTGGTAACGTTAATTAATGAACATAAAATGGCAATACAAGGAGAGCAGTGATGAGCGAGAGTATTACCCGCCGGGTTGCCCGGTTAGTGAGTGGCAGCGTCAATGCGTTAGTCGATGCGGTAGAAAGCAGCGCCCCAGAGGCGGTAATGGAGCAAGCTATTCGGGAACTGGATGCAGCCATCGCTGATACCCGCACCGAGCTTGGCCAGCAAGTTGCCCAGAAACATCTGGCCAGTAAAAAATTAATGGAAGAAAACAGCCGCTGTGAAATGCTGGCCGGCCAGTTGGAAGTTGCCATAGCCAATGGTCGCGATGATCTGGCCGAAGTGGGTATTGCCCAGCAAATGGATATCGAAGCACGCATTCCGGTGCTGGAAGCTTCTATCAGCGATTGCGCCAATCGCGAAAAAGAACTCGAAGGCTTTATTCAGGCACTGCAGGCGAAAAAACGGGAAATGAAAGCCGAGCTAAGCGCTTTTGTGCAATCGCAGGCTGCGAAAAGCAGTGCCACTGTCGCCGGTGGCAAAAAGTCTGATAGTGCGACTGATAAAGCGGAACGGGCAAGTGATGCTTTTGGCCGGGTATTGGAAAAAGCCTCAGGCATTGCCGGGCGGGATACTGCCCTTGGTAATGCCGGTAAATTAGCGGAGCTGGAAGAGCTGGCCCGAACTGGCAGCAGCAGGGTTTAAACTCGGAAAACTTCGTGGCTTTTAACCTGACTGAACGTATTCAGTTAATAGGCGGTACCTGGTACGGCGGCGAAATGAAAAAAGGTATGTTCTCAATGATGAACTACTTTTTACCATTAAAAGGCATAGCGTCGATGCACTGCTCCGCTAACGTCGGTAAAGATGGCGATGTTGCAATATTCTTTGGCTTGTCTGGCACCGGCAAAACAACGCTGTCTACCGACCCGAAGCGGCAGCTGATTGGCGATGATGAGCATGGCTGGGACGACGATGGTGTATTTAACTTTGAAGGCGGCTGTTACGCTAAAACCATCAACTTGTCGCAGGAAAACGAACCGGATATTTATCAGGCTATTCGTCGTGACGCCCTGTTAGAAAACGTTAGCGTAGCCGCCGATGGCACTATCGATTTTGACGATGGTTCAAAAACCGAAAATACCCGGGTGTCTTACCCGATTTACCATATCGACAATATCGTTACACCGGTTTCGAAAGCCGGCCATGCCAAAAAGGTTATTTTCTTAACGGCTGATGCCTTCGGTGTATTGCCGCCGGTATCTAAGTTAACGAAGGAACAGGCTAAATATCACTTTTTATCAGGCTTTACCGC
>NZ_KB907754.1 GCF_000382165.1 Arsukibacterium perlucidum DSM 18276
TTCATCCCGACAATGTTCTTGTGTTAACTCCAGTTCTATCGTGGTATGTGCTAAATCAAACTGCTCCAATGCGTTAGCAATACGCAGCTTAATATCGGCATAATGGTTTGCAGTAAATGCCTTGCTGGCATTGGTTACCACATGTGCGGTGAGTACATGATGTTCACCATCAAGCGACCAGAGATGCAGGTGATGAATGCTGTCTAACTCATCAATCTCCAGCAAGGTATCCTGGATTTCATTTTGCAATTTGCTGTCTGGCGCGGCTTGCAGAAATAAACGCGCAGTTGTGCTGAGGTTTCGTAAAACATTAACCAAAATAAATAAGGTGAAACCAATAGAAAGCAAAGGGTCAAGGATAGGCCAATCCACAAATTGCAACACAATAGCCACAACCAAAACTGCAACCCACCCAAGAACGTCTTCAAGCAAATGCCAATTCAGCACTTTTTCATTCAGTGTATTTCCTTTACTCAAGCGGTAAGCGGCAAAGCCATTGACTGCAACACCCAGCACAGCTAAAGCCAGCATTCCCTCTGTCACTGGCATTACCGGGTTAGCCAGCCGCGGTATTGCCTCAGTCAGTACCCAAACCGATCCGGCAATCAATACCAAGCCGTTAATTAAGGCGCCAAACAATGACAATCTGCGGTAGCCGTAAGTAAATTGTCGGTTTGCAGACTTTCGGCCAAGCCGGTTCAACAGCCATGCACTGCCAATAGATAAGCTATCACCCAGGTCATGCACTGCATCTGCCATAATTGCTGTGCTGTTGGTTAACCAACCGCCGATAAACTCAATTATGGTGAAACCCACATTAAGAAAAAAAGCCATAGCGATCCGGTTGTCGCTGTCGTCTTTGATATGTGAATGGTTGTGCTGGTGCATTAAGACTCACCTATTTATTGCTGATAACAACTTAGTTGGTTTGACTAACGGCTTCATTCAGTTGTTTTAAAATACCACAGTGCTCTACCGTGCGCTTCGAGTTGCAGCTAAGACGTAAAGCCTTTAGTTGTTTATTAAGCTGCGTTAAATCCGCTATGCGACGTTCTACCTGCTCGATATGCTGTTCAATCATCTGATTGACATCATCACACTGCGACATAGGCGAGTGATGCAGTGTCAGTAACTGACGAATTTCTGCCAAACTCAGATCTAAACTCCGGCAGTGTTTAATGAATAACAACCGCTCGATATCAGCGTGATCGTAGAGGCGGAAATTACCATCGCTACGTAATTTCGCAGCAAGAAGCTGTTCCTTTTCATAGTGACGGATGGTTTGCACAGAACAGCCAGAGATTTTTGCCAGCTCTCCAATCTTGATCATCTCGATACTGCCTATTGACTCTATAGTAACTACAGAGTTTAAACTAGGTTTCATATCAACCCAAGGTTTATCGGTTATGAATGCAAAATGCTGTTCCAATGATAAGTGTAGCGAAACGGGCAACAGTGAAAATAGCGCCGTTGATGCACCTGATAAGCATGCAAAATATGCCTACCTTAGTGAATTTAGGGTGCCTAAAATGGACTGCCCTGCCGAAGAGCGTTTGATCCGTATGGCGCTGGAAACAGTTGAGCCCGGTGTTCTGTTACAGTTTGATATCCGACAAAGGCAGGTTCGCGTTTTTCACACGGTGAATGCCAATGAAATTACAACAAAAATGCACAGCTTAGGGCTGGGCGCATCGCTGACAAAGACCGGGCCGGTGAAACCCGAAGAGGTAACGCAGGCCAGACAATCCACAGCATCAGGTTCGCTGCGTGAGGAGTTAATTTTAAAATGGTTGCTGGGCATTAACGCGGTGATGTTTGCAGTAGAGTTTGTGACCGGTTGGCTGGCTCAATCAACCGGGTTAATAGCCGACTCTTTGGATATGTTTGCCGATGCAGCGGTATACGGGGTTGCGCTATACGCAGTCGGGCGTAGTAGCAAGGTTCAATTAAACGCCGCACAGCTTGCCGGCTGGCTGCAATTAATTTTAGCTTTTGGGGTGATCAGTGAGGTGATACGGCGCTACCTGTTTGGTAACGAGCCAGTGTCGACGTTGATGTTAATTATGGGCGCTATTGCTTTGGTTGCTAATGTGATCTGTCTTTCGTTAATTCATCAACAAAAAGAAAGCGGCGCGCATATGAAAGCCAGTTGGATTTTCTCTGCAAATGACGTTATCGCAAATGCTGGGGTGATTTTGGCCGGATTATTAGTCACCTGGACCGGGTCACGCTATCCGGATCTGGTAATAGGGTTCATCATTGGATTAGTTGTACTCAATGGTGCGCGCAGGATTTTACAGCTAAAAGCGTAGCTTGTTGTTAAGTCGCAATAGCGCTACCATAGCGCTAACTTACTGAGGGATTTATGTTAGGTCGTACATCAGGCTTATTATTACTGTTGCTGATTATGCTGAATCATGCCGTGATGGCCTGTGATGCGTTAGTTATGCATTTGCCCGATCATGCCCATACCTACACTGACCTGCAACATGAACACTGCCACTCAGATACCCTTTTCGACGTAAGCAGTGAGCAAGTCACTGCACATAACGTTGAACATAACTCTGAGCATGATACCGACGAACACAGTAATCATGCTCATGTGACCTGCTATATCGCTTTTTTTCAGGGCATGGAACTGCTTAACTTCCGTGACAGTGTTATAGCCGCTACCCAACCAGGGTTAAACCTCATTAGCTATCGCCCACCGGTGCCGCCGCCAAATATCTGATCCTGCTTGTTTATCCTTTTTATTAACGATTAACTTTCAGGAGCATACCCATGCGTATGAGACTAATGCTGCCAGCAATACTGGCGGCGGTATTTTGCGCGCTTCCGCTACGTGCAGAGCCGCAAGCACTGACATTACAACAGGCAATAGATAAAACACTGCAACACAACCCGCAGCTGCATCAGTTTAAATTTACCCAACAGCGACTGCTGGCAGAGCGTGATGTGCAAAGCCTTAAACCCGGTTATCAACTCGGTGTAGAGCTTGAGAACGTTGCGGGCACCGGAGAGGCCAGAGGGCTGGCCGGTGCTGAGCTGACAGTCGCCTTATCTTCCGTGATAGAGCTGGATAACAAAGCTCAGTGGCGCGCTGCGGTAGTAGACGCCAGGCTCAATACTCTTGATTGGCAGCAACAAGCGCAAACCCTCGATGTGCTGGCCGAACTTACCCGCAACTACATTAATCTGCTAGCCAGCCAGCAGGAATTGACACTGACAGAAGAGGCAGTAGAGCTCTCAGAAGCCCTGCTGCAAAGCGCTGAAAAACGTGCCGCCAGCGGTGCCTTGTCAGATGCTGAAATCATGAGGGCAAAGGCGCAACTGGCTCAGGTTCAGATCGGGCGGGACGCCCTGTTGCAGCGCATTGAGCGGCAAAAGATAGCCATAGCACGTTTTTGGGGTGATACCAGCGCCAACTTTAACGTTGTGGCAGGTAATTTGTTTGCTTTTGGTCAAAGCCGCCCTTTTGCCGAGCTGTATCAGCGGCTGCAACAATCGCCGGCGTTAACCATTTTTGCCTCTGAACGTCGGTTAAAAGACGCTGAAGTGCGACTGGCGCAAAGCCAAAACCGCGCAGATCTGAGTTGGCAAGTAGGGGTAAGACGCTATCAGGCCAGTGACGATACAGGCCTTACCTTTGGTATCTCAGTGCCATTATTTGCTGAACGTCGCAATAGTGCAGCCATCGAAGCTGCGCTGGCAGAGCGAAACAATGTCGAGTATCGGCAGCAGGATAGCTTACTGATCCTGCATGAACGCTTGTTTGATGCCTACTCGCAACGACAGCAATTTATTACCAGTCACCAACAGTTGGCGCAGTACGTGATCCCCAACCTGGAACAAGCGCTGGATCTTACGCGTGATGCATACCAGCGCGGGCGCTCAAATTATCAGGATTGGCTTAATGCCCAGCAAGAATTGTTGCAGGCAAAAAGACAAATACTGGAAACCGCCACTGCGGTGCTATTGAGCCAGGCGACGATTGAACAGCTTACCGCCGAGCCGGTAACGCAGTAACTGACAAGATTATTGCCCCGGTGCCGCACTTCATTAACTGTGCGACGTGGCAAACAGAATATACAGGAAGATAGCATTATGAAGTCACATGTAACACTGGCAATGTTTATTGCAGCCTGGCTGATGCCGATGCAAGTAATGGCCGCCAATGAGCAAGAACATGCGCATGTCCATGCCAAAGAGCAAGCGGTAAAACCGCAATCTGACGCTAAGAAAAATGAAGAGCACGAAAAACACGGCGAGAACGAAGAACATGAAGAACACAATGAGCATGAAGGGCACGACGAAAACGACGAGCATGAACACAATGAAACCCTGAGCAGCCGCATTAGTGATGATATGGCTACGGCGGTAAATATTGTCACAGACCGTGCTGACAGCCAGCGATTACGCCAACATCAGGTTGTTTATGGCAAGCTTAGCGCTGATCCAAACCGCATCAGCCATGTTAATGCCCGTTTTCCCGGTATTCTTACCTCGGTGAAATTCTCGCTGGGTGACAGCGTAAAAGCAGGCGATGTACTGGCCGTTGTTGAGTCAAATGAGAGCTTAAATACCTATGCCATTAAAGCACCAATTGACGGCGTTATTATTCAGCGCAGCGCCAATGTTGGTGAGGTCGCACAGCAGCAGACGCTATTCAGCATTGCTGATTTTGGCAGCCTGTGGGCAGATTTTCGCCTGTACCCGTCACAACAAGTTGCTGTCGCGACAGGACAAAACGTGGTCATTCTGGCCGCTGACACTGAGATTAACGGCGTAATTGCACATATCATCCCGTCATTAACCCAGCCCTATCAACTGGCCAGAGTTAAGCTGGATAACCGTGACGGTAAACTGTCGTCCGGGCAATTAATCGAGGGTGCTGTAATAAGCGGTGAATTCAACGTTGAGCTTGCCGTTAAAAAATCGGCCATTCAAATACTGGACAATCAAAGCGGTGTCTTCGTGAAAAACAATACCGAATATGTCTTTACCCCATTGCAGCTTGGCCGTAGCGACATGGATTATGTCGAAGTGATTGCCGGTTTAAAGCCCGGCCAGTGGTATGTCACGACAAATAGCTATCTGTTAAAAGCGGATATTGAGAAATCTGAAGCCGAGCACGCGCATTAAGGGGGCACTATGATTGAATCCATGTTGCGCCTGGCTATTGCGAGGCGGTATCTATTTTTAACGCTGACACTGTTGATTATTGCCATTGGTAGCTGGAGCTACCAACAGTTACCGATTGATGCAGTGCCGGATATTACTAACGTTCAGGT
>NZ_KB907755.1 GCF_000382165.1 Arsukibacterium perlucidum DSM 18276
AGCGTTTACGCTCACATCAGTGATGCTGCCATGCAGTAAGTAGTGTAGTGTCAATCCTTGCTGCTACGCGGTGCTGTAATGACAACTAAATCACTGTTTTAGCTAAATTAGTACTATGAGCAGTGCGGTCAGGCTTGCAACCTGCCGCACGGCTTACCACAGCGAAATGTTAGTCCGCCATTTTTGCTGACTTGCAGCTCATTTCAGCATTGCAACACGACGCTACTGACGCTGCCGGCGTTGCTGGGTAACCAATTTCTTCCAGTGCTGCCAGAATTTCTTCCTGCGTCTGTGAGCTGTTCACTGTGATTGGTGATATCCGCTTCGACAAGCGCATTTTTGTTTCAACTTTTTGTTACCGCATATAGTGATGCCGATGACCAAGCCGAAGGCGCAGGTATGAATATTGCCTCTTGACTGCCACCTTTATTCCGTATTAGCCAAATCATTGATCTGGATTAATGACTAAGCGGACATATTGTATATACTTTCACAACGGCAACAAAGGGGGAGTTATCATGGCAATTAAAGCCGGAAACTGGAAAGGTTTGCATGGTCTAACGGTTGTTATTTTAGTTGTAGCCGCGCTTTATTTTTTGTTAGTTGAGCATGGTAGCCACCTTCTGCCCTATTTACCTTATCTGATTTTGTTGCTGTGTCCGCTGATGCATGTATTTATGCATAAAGGGCATGGCGGGCACCATCACGGCGATATTAACCAGAATGCAGATGATGCCTATCGCCGCGGCGTAGAGGACGGAAAAAAACAGTCTGCGCATTCTAAGCACCAGGAATAACAATATGGCCCTTAATGTTTGGCTAGCACCTTCTTTAAAACAGGAGCACGCAAATGCACATTGGCATGTGGGGATCTGCCATTATCGTTTCCGTTATTATTTCGTGGTTAATGTACCGCTATCTGGCACCCGATAGCTGGAAAGAGTGGACTCGCGCCGGCGTGCTGCAGGCTTTTATTATTGCGTTTTACGCCGAAATGTATGGCTTTCCGTTAACTATATATTTTTTGGCGCGCTTTTTTGGCCTAGATCTGGCTTGGGGTGACGGCGGCAACTTGTGGGCACAATTATTTGGTACACCCACTGCACATATTATTGCCATGCTACTTGGTTATGCGCTGGTGTTTTATGGTGCAACACTTGTCGCAGAAGGCTGGCGCCGAATTCATCTGGCGCGACGCAGTGCGGTACTAATGACAGATGGCATTTATGCCCATGTCCGTCACCCGCAATACAGCGGCCTGTTTCTTATCGTGTTTGGTGAAGGGGTGGTGCACTGGCCGACGATAGTCTCTGTATTGGCCTTTCCGATAATTGTTCTGGCTTACACCTTTTTAGCGCGTAAGGAAGAAAGCCACATGCTGGCGCTGTTTGGCAATGAATATCGCGCTTATCAGCAACGCGTGCCGATGTTTATTCCCCGTATCCAAAGCTTAGATCTGAGGAGCTTCCGATGAATCCGCAAATTATTACTATTATTAGTGGTATTGCACTATTGGTAGTACTTGCCCTGGCCGGTTGGAACTTGCGGCGCCGTCACGCCCATGCTGAAAATGCCGCACGTAAGAAACAACAGGACAGTGACGAATGAACGGTATTGCTATTTTAGGTAAGCAAACAGTGATTTATTAACGTTTAGCTCGATCAGTAATTTTGAGGCTCACGACATGGAAATTAAAACCTTTTCAGACCTGATAGATTGGACCCGCCAGCTGCATCAACACTTGGCATTGTGTCTTGCACACTGTGCTATTAAGAATGAGCAAGAGCAAGCCCGGCTATTGCTGGACTATCTGGCTGAGCATGAAGCAAAAATTGAAATCATGCTCAAGTTATTCGAACAGCAGGCAGCACCTAAAGTATTGAAAACCTACATTTATGACTATCTATCTCATCAGCCCATTCAGTCACACCGAACTTGTGACGACCGCTACGCAAGCCTTGGTTTTGATGACATCTGTAAAGAGGTAATTGATTACCATCAACAAGTTATAGAGCTTTATCGGGATATTGAGGCGAGGGCAGACATTCCTGAAGCGAAAGCATTACTGGGCACCTTACTGGCAATGGAAGAGCATGAAGCCATGCGGCTAGCCAGACAAACTGGCCGAATGAGCGATCTGTAACTAACCCCTTTTTGTTTAGGCCTGGAATGTAAATCTTCAAGTTTAGCGATGTTAATTTTAGTCACAGCTTAAGGAAACGTTATGAGAAGTGTAACACAAGGTGACAAAAGTCAGGCTCGCCTGACAGTGCCGGGCATGGGCTCAGATCACTGCGCAGGGATCGTGAAAACATCGTTGAAGCGGCTGGACGGGATTGGTGATATTAGCACTAATATTGCAGCGCATCGGGTGCAGCTTAGCTATAACTCAGCGTTGTTAACTCTGGATGATATCCGCACTGCTGTTGAAAAAGCCGGTTATGATGTGGCGCAAGCGTCCGCTGACAATGATACTGACACCGATCACGACGCTGAAATTGATGCAGCGTATTTAACCCAAGCCCACAAACGACTTTGGATAGCCGGGCTCCCTACCGCCATGATTATGCTACTGATGTTGCCTCATATGTTCTGGCAACCCATTCCTGGATACCTGGCTATTGTCGCGTTGCTAGCCTTTCCAGTGGTATTTTTGTTTGGCGGTGCGGCAACTCATAATTCTACCTGGCGCTCACTGACCAACCGCACGTTTAACATGGACGTGCTGATTTCTCTTGGCAGTATTCCCCCTTATCTGATTGGCCTGGCAGGCTTTTTTTATAGTATGACCTCGTTTATCGAAATGGCTGCCACTATTATGACCTTTCACTTGCTGGGGCGTTTTTTGGAAGCCAAAGCGAAGGGTCGAGCCTCTCAGGCTATCCGTAAGTTATTGACTATGGGAGCTAAAACCGCTCGCATTGAACGAGACGGCGCAGAGCTGGAGATACCGGTCAAGGAGTTAAAGCCTGGCGATGTGATGCTGATCCGTCCTGGTGATAAGGT
Source organism: Arsukibacterium perlucidum DSM 18276 (assembly GCF_000382165.1). Classification (GTDB taxonomy): domain Bacteria; phylum Pseudomonadota; class Gammaproteobacteria; order Enterobacterales; family Alteromonadaceae; genus Alishewanella; species Alishewanella perlucidum. The sequence continues at coordinate 3,007 of NZ_KB907755.1, forward strand.
ACCAACAGACGGTGAAGTACTGGATGGTGAGAGCCATCTGGACGAATCGATAGCCACTGGTGAATCAGTGCCGGTGTTTAAGGCCGCCGGCGACACCGTCATCGGGGCCACTATTAATAAAGAAGGTCGGTTGCGGGTAAAAGTCACCAAAGTGGGGGCCGATACTTTCTTATCTCAGGTTATTAAATTAGTGGAACAGGCTCAGGGTTCTCGGGTGCCCATTCAGGAATTTGCTGACCGTATGACTGGCCGCTTTGTTCCTATCGTGTTATTTATTTCGCTCGGCAGCCTGATTGTTTGGCTATTGGCTGTTGACAGCTTGCGGCCTATGCTGGAGTGGGGGGCCGGCTTTTTACCCTGGGTCGACCCAACTGCAAGCACAACAGTGTTGGCGATACTATCGGCCATTGCCGTGTTGGTTATTGCTTGCCCCTGTGCGTTAGGCTTGGCTACCCCGACGGCACTGATGGTGGGTTCAGGTATTGGTGCAGAGCGCGGCATTTTGATCCGATCCGGTGAAGCGATTCAAACCTTTAAAGACATTAAAGTGATAGTACTGGATAAAACCGGTACTATTACCCGTGGTGAACCCAAACTGACTGAATTGACAACCGCTGACGGCGTGACCGAACAACAATTGCTGCAATGGGCCGCGACAGTAGAAAATGCGTCTGAGCACCCCATTGCCCGGGCTATTGTTGAGGGCGCACGCGAGCGCAATGTAACACCTGGCGAGGTGACTGAATTTCGCTCTACCGGTGCCCGTGGCGTTTCTGGCATGGTTGCGGGTGCGTTCGTGCTGATAGGTAACCGCAAATTGCTCGATGAAGAGGGCGTCACAGGCCTGCAAGCGCTGGATCAGGCATTAGATGAGCTGGAAGGGCGTGGCCGCACCGCTGTGCTGGTTGCGGTTGACGGTAAAGCCTGCGGTGTTGTCGCAGTGGCCGATACCATCAAACAGGAGTCAGTTGCTGCCATTCGTGGCATGCATGAGCTGGGCCTGCATGTGGTGATGATCACTGGCGATAATGAGCGTGCGGCTCGCGCTGTAGCTAATGAGGTTGGCATCGATGAAGTGCAGGCGGGTGTGTTGCCCGCCGGCAAAGTCGATGCGGTGCGCGAACTTCAAAAAAAATATGGCAACTATGTGGCCATGGTCGGAGATGGCATTAATGATGCGCCGGCGCTAAAACAAGCTAACGTCGGCATTGCTATTGGTGCAGGGGCTGATGTCGCTATAGAGGCGGCCGACGTAACCCTGGTGCGGGGCGAATTGACTGGCGTGGTTGATGCAATGCATCTATCAAAAGCGACCTTTAATAAGATTGTGCAAAATTTGATTTGGGCCAGTGCCTATAACATTGCAGCTATCCCGATTGCTGCGATTGGTTTACTACACCCAATGATTGGGGTCGTGGCAATGACCGCCAGTTCATTATCAGTAATTGGTAATTCATTACTGCTAAAACAGCAATTTAAACGAAAAATAATGTCTTGAACGTTAAAATTTAAAGATGCGTGATCTTAAACATCACGCCGGCGTAGGCAAAATCAATTTGGTGATACGCCATCTATAATTGATAAGTTATAATTTATGGGCCCTGAGTCGCCACATAAAGCCGTCAACACAAAATGGACAGGCTTGCATATCAATTCTTTTGTGAAATTGGGTACGCTGATATTAGTACAAACATATTATAAGTGAGAAACGTTTTGCGTAAAGCTTCATGGTTTTTTTGGCTAATATTAATCACTTTCCTTACCAGGGAAGCGTTAGCCAATGGCTTTGATTCGTGTACTATGTTTCCTGAGCAGATAGTGCACACCACTACAACCTCTCAACACCAAGCTGAATCAGAGCATTCGGCTATCCTTCACAACCTTTTAATCAACCAGTCTGAGCGAGGTTGTTGTACAGATTGCCAACTTGATGCAAATTGCATGATTAGTGGTATTCCGCTAATTTCCCCGCCGCCAGTAAGCATGCTCACCCAGCAATTTACGTCGGTCACAACTTATTTTGCTGATAATAAAGCAGCTCCTCCATCACCTTATTTTCCGCTATTAAGACCGCCAATAACCTAAATCACTTGATTTTAATACGTTTGAGAAAGGCATACTGCAAAGTATTTTGCTAACACTAATAATGAGAGCATGTCGCTTCGTTAGTGGTTAG
>NZ_KB907756.1 GCF_000382165.1 Arsukibacterium perlucidum DSM 18276
CGCCATGAATACTGCGTACAGATTTACGACTTTTACCATTGCGAGAGTTACCGGTATTTTTACCGATAGCATCATGTTTGGCATAACCAAGATGTTGCTCCATCTCAGCTTCAAGGGCACGCTCAGCAAGCTTTTTAGTTAACTGCTTAAGGATACCTTGCTCACCAAGCAGGTCTTCAGGGGATCTGTAATCAGCTAATAACTGATCGATAAGCTGGTCTGATACTGGCATTCTTTATTCCTTTCAAATACATGGGTAGAATGCCACTTACACAGATTTTTTTATACTCTCGCAATCGAATAGTTTTAAATCGCTTAACGCTTCAAATATCTTTTCTAAGGTTTCTGGTTCAAACCTTGCTGGGTTGTACGAAAAGCGTAATGGCTTAAGCGATAAGTCATTATCCTTAGTTTTTAGGCCGAAGGAAAAGTAGATTGGCTCCGAGAGTCCGCGATCAGTTCGATAGCGGATCCCTACCGTTTTTTTGTAGTAGTTCCTTATCTTCTTCTCTTCAGCATACTCCTTACTACACTTTCTCCGAGGCCGAATATTTAAACGGTCTGTGATGAGCTTGGTTTCAAGGGTCTTAGTTAACCTTTTTAACTCCGCCTTTGAAGAACGTGCTGTGAAACTTAAGGAATCAACGATTGGAATATGTAGCCACTGTGCCGGATTAGCGAGTTGGCTAGCGACCAAGTTATGATAGTGAAACAGTGATTTATTCGTCGCGCTCACTGTAAAAGGCTTTTCCTTACATACACTGGCTAGCGACTTAAGATCTGACGGTAACATCGGATTGCCTATTGACTGTTGTGCCAGAAACTCTTTAGGTACACGGCGGTCCATTAAGCGCCGGAAGGCGCTTAATTCAGTAATAAATCCACTGTAGTCGTTAACGGCGATGAAACGTGGTTGAAATGTTCCCATGATTAAACCTCCACTAACTCGCTTACGACTGCCCATTTCCGAGTAGGGCGGCCACCTTTGCTCCCAGATAACGAGTTGCTTACGATACGAACTAACTCATATTCGCGAAGGACAAGAAGTAATGTCTCAACAACCTTTGGATCTTTGAAGCCTGACCATTCGTTCTTAGCAATTTGACTGGCCGTAAACACTGCTGTGGCAAACTTAGAATCGAGAAGGCGATTAAGTAACTCCAATGCCTGTTGCTCTTCCAAGTTATCATGCACACCAAATGCGACCGTAAAGTGTGATTCAATAACGTCGGCATATTTTGACGCTAGTTCAAGATCCTTAAGCATTACACGGCTTTTACTTAGTTTTTTAAGGTCAAAGCCGCAACGGGCGAACGCATTCACCAGCGCAATGGATGCAACAAAGGTGGGACGCTTACCTAATACACTTTTAACTTTTTGAGGGGTGCTTTCGCATTCGATGCGTTGTTCATACACATTGCCAATTACGTCAAATTTTTGTTCAGATTTATCCGAGAACTTAATGTTAACTAACTCATTTGGAACTTGACTGACCAAATCGCCAATCAGCTGGTTCCAAGCCGAAAGCCCAAGATTTTTCGCTTTGCTCGGAATTTGCTTAGCTTTAATTGCTTTTGAATCAGGTAATGCAATCAACGTGAAACGTATTAAGAAACCATCATTAATCTCTTTTTTTAACGCGTTAAAAGTATCGGTAGGTGTTGCACCGATAATCGAAACCTTTTTGTTACGTGTCTCATATACGCGGTTTGCCTTTATGTAATTCTCAGGCGATGTACCGTCCATCAAGCCAATCATTGCCTCTTTGGTTTTGTTACCCGCTGTAAGTGTTTCCTTTATTACACCACCTAGTTCATCTTGAACTACTATTAGCGGAATTGTTGACTCATGAACCACACTAACAAGGCCCATGGCAGTGCAATTGCTTACAATAAAATGCTTATGAATGTCATATTCCGTGGTGGGGTTAGCCAGGCGTAATAGCTCTAAAGCTTCATTTTCCAACTTCTCTGCTGCTAATGGGTTGTCATCACTTATATCCAATGCTTCTGCGATTTTCTTATTAGCTTTGTCAGTTAAAAGCTTCCTTTTACGATTAATAACCATTAGTTCTTCAGCACTTGGTTTCAAATCGGTGGCTAGCCGTTCCAGAAACTCATAAACAGGCTTCAAAATACTTTCTATCACCGGCGACTTCTTAATACTAGGTGGGCCAACTAGCACGCCAGATTGGTTAGGTACGATAATGTAATTGGGATTGTCCGAGTCAGGTTGAATCGTAAAGAAACGAGATAGCAAGTTACTAAGCAGCATGTAGACGCATGCCGCAGAATAGCTAATATACGAATTTGAGAGTGCAGCAAGCACTTGGATAAACTTAAATATCTCTGCCGGAAAGCAATCTTGAGTAACCGGCATGGGGCGTGGGTTCGCTGTGTTCTCAAGTTGCTTCTTGCGATTTTTTGCTTCCGCAGATTCATTAACCTCGCTCACTAAGGGTTTTTGTAGCTTAAATTTAGAAATGCTCTTCTCAAGGTTCTTGGCTTGTTTATCAGCTGACCCTTTAGAGCAATTCTCGCGATTGGCAGGTTTGTCTTTTAACTGCTGCTTCACCTTCTTTTTGGGCAGTGGTAAGAGCTTGTTAACTGCCTTCGCCTTGCGGTTTGTATTGCTTGATGGTTTTTGATTGCGTTTACGGTTTGCCATGTCGGTCTCCTATATATTGTCGACATGGGAATTATGCACTGAAAAATTTGATAAACATGGACACTAAAATTCAGGATAAAATTGTTTTAAGTCTATGTTTTAAAATGAAAATAATTGCCTGGATGCATGTCTGATTTCCCTACAGCACGTACCTTATGTGGGTAATTGTCTGTAGGTAACGTATCTATTGGGTTTACATAGAGTTCGGTTCTTTCTTGCGGCACACTTAGTTTACCTTAGTAATTACTAACTGTGTTTATTGATATTTAAATGTGATTTTATGTATATAAAACAATTGTTTGTGATATTGTAATTAATTACATAGACACGAGATGTTTTTCATTGACGTTGTTTTAGTGTTCAGTTACCAATTTAAATGTGTTTATATCCTAAAGATTGATAGACGGCATAAGCACAGAGGAATCTATAGATGGGCAAATCAAGCAGCAAAATTGCAGATATCGCGAATGAACCATCAAAACCTTCTGAACTCAGTTCAAATATTGTCTGCGAAGATGATATTGAAGTTGAAGTTGAAGTTGAAGTTGAAGCTGAAGCTGAAACTGCAAAAAGGGTGGTGAAGAGGAAATACACCAAGATAGGAACATTTGATGATCCAATCATTACTGTTTGGGATAGCGTGGAAAGAACGGAGCTAATTAAAATACTGAGCGGCCACTATTACAAGGGCAAGAGTATCGAGTTAAAGAAAACAGAAATAAATTACAATAAGTGGGGTAGTGACGAAAGGGATTGGTACATTTTAAATGTTATTTATAACAAGTTGCTAACTCCAGTAGATGTCAAATTAGCACTGTTTTTTTATAACAAAATAAAACTAAATGGTAAATTTTATGCGGGGTTGCTTTGTGGAGTTCGCGATTCAAGAGAGCTTATTGATTTAGATAGACATTATGGTGATGGCACCGGTATCTATATATTGGACGACTATCATTATGACGAACCACGGCTATATTCTTATCAAGATGCTGAAGATCTTGTTGCTCAATTTAACGAAATGCACGATCACGAGATCCCAAGCAGATATTTGATGAAGTCTTTGAGACGATTACACGACTTTGGATACATAACTCTTACTAATATTTCTAGGGAAAACCAGAAATCATTTAAGGGTGCCAATGGTTTTAATACAGAAAAGGCTAGGCCTAGGCTGGTTCATGTAAGACTTTTAAGGTGGATGATCCACAATAAAGTTTACGATAAGTTTAAATGGGATAAAATTGATAAGAAAATCAGTAACACTTGAAGTTATTAATAGTTATTTTTATTACCATTGGGCTTCTTACTGTATGTTTTGCGTGAGTTTTAAACTCTTATTTCAGAATATTATAGAACTTGTGATTGTTTTGCTTTGGCTTTAAGAAAGGTATGGCTTCGCCATACATGCTGCACTTCGTGCAGGTATCTCTTGGATCTAATAGTGATGGTGTATTACTGATATTTCACTGCTATTACCTACATAACTACTATTTATATACAACGATATAAGAAAGCATTGTATTATTACATCTGGTTATATATCTAATTATGACACTGTTTGAGACGGTTATTTCAGTTTTGACAGTGATTATTAATAAAACTGCTCAAATGTATACTTTTGCAGGATAGGTTTTGGTAAGCGTCCGGCCATCACATCTTTTATTTGCTGACTGATCACGCATCATAGCTGTCACTGTTATTAACCGTGAGAGTTATGAATGCCCGTATTAAAACAATCCGATGCGCGCCGGGCCTTTTCGGCCGAGTTTAAATGGCAGCTCGTTCAGGAATCGAAAGAACGTACGCTGTCGGTCTCTGAGTTAGCGCGCAAATACGATGTGAATACCAACCAGGTGTTTCGCTGGGTGCGAGAAGTTAACGTCGGTAAGGCTTTGTGGGTCAGGCGTGCTAAAGGTGAAGTGGATA
>NZ_KB907757.1 GCF_000382165.1 Arsukibacterium perlucidum DSM 18276
ATCATTTATAGCAATGGTTTTTCTGTTCTTGATTAAGAATTTTTCAGAATACATTGTGTATCAAATGTTAGTCGCCCACAAAAATGGTTACAGCAATGCCTGATTTACCTATTTTTTACAAGGTGTACGCTTTGTCACTGTTCCAGTTAAAAAGCTGCACTTTAATCACTATTAAAGTGCAAAACGTATTCCCAGGCGTTTAATTGGTTGCTTAAAGTAATAGGAAAACAAACAGTTCCTGTGCACAGTTAACACCCCAATATACGCACTATCTCCCCCTGATACTCTATCGCTTTAATCTTGTCACCAGATCTGAAAGTGTTTAATGCCTGTGAATAATATTTGGTAAATGCTTTTCTAACTGGCAAGTTAAGCACTTCGCCTGATTCATCACAGAATTCGAGACTAATATAGTCGCCATCGGCGTTCTCGATAATCTTGTGGCTTAAATATGTATCGTTCAAGCCAAAATCGATTTCAGGTGGGATTACAATGGTTTTTCTGGGGGGAAGCTTTGGTGCCGGCTCAATAGATGGCCTTTTGACTTCCTGACTAGTCTTAATGGCCGCTGGCTTATGCTGAATCCACTGTGCATCTGGGTGGTTGAATACCTTTTTGCAGTTAAGCCCAAAGACATCCCGTTTAACATCTTCAAGTTTAAAGGCTGTCAGTGAATGGCCATTTAAATCAATCTCCACTGTGAAGGATTTGCCATGACCTATTTTCTTTGCCTTTACCTCATCAATACCGTGTGATACTTTAATTTCTATATTCACAGACAAGCCATTAGACATCTGCGCCCAGGCATCAACTATTGTTCCTGTGTCTTGGCAGTGATACTCCAATTTCACTTCTTTCAGTGTAACCCTATCGAATTTTTCACCTGCTATCGATAGAGGAATAAACTTTCCGAGCTCGGCTCTTGGGATGAGAAATGAAATATCTTTACCAGCTGCATCTTTCAGGCATTGTTTAGCATATAGGTGAAGTACTGATTCATTCGTTATGCCACAGTCTGGGGAGTCTTTTTGGTGCCTAAAATAGCGAGGGGTCTTAGGGCCGATACATGCCTCAAGGGGTATGCCGCACTTTGGACAGGTGCAATTGCATCTTAGTCCATTCTCTTTTTTATCTAACTGGTCGATACAGATAAGCACTTCGCCCTGGTATGCGTACCTCAGCTCTTTAGCAACATGTCGACTTGTAATTGTAGTCAATCCATTGATCCTTAAAAATAACGTGTACCTATATCCTGCCACTCTAAGACAATGCACTCAATACTTAAAACTGTAGTAGCATGCCGAATTTTGTCATTCTATTTGAAGATGTACGTAAATCTTGAGCCCAGATAACCTAATTTTTAACCATGAATAATTGGCAAGCAATCGACGAAGTGATGATGCATCTTTCTGATAGGCTCCATGGCTTCCTCGTATCCAGTCAAAATAGATAGCATTTGCATATTTATAGCAGCAACAGCGTTGCAGTTACGAAGAGAATCATAGATAACCTTGGGTTCATAACCTAAGCCATTGCTGACAAGGGCCGCAAGACCACTGTGTGTAAAGCTATTAAACGCTGAATTGTTAACGCCTCTAAAGTCATTCAACTGACCGAGGATATGCGCTGGCGCTTCTGAATTATCAAGCGCATTAAGCATATTTGCTATTAGTGGCGTTTCTAGTTTCTTTATTTGGTCTGGACCAACTTTGCCCGCAGTTGCGAGTTTATTAAACCAATCCTCAGTATCAGCGTACATGAGCCAAAATCCACGTATCAGGCTTTCGTATTGAGGGCGCATCAATGCAAAGCCGGATGATGTAAAACCATCAGCAATTAACTTAAGAGAAGAGAGGCCATGCTCAAATGACAAAATACCTGAGTGGAAGGCCATTCTGCATTTAAGCTCCGGCACCGCTCCAAGATGCTGTAACTGCTCAACGTGCTCCGCCATAAAATCATACATTTCAAAGCAGCGCGGCAGCAGTGCTCCTAGTTCTTTTTCGTACATCGCCATTCAATTGGTCCAGCAAATTATATAAATGCAATTCGAGAAATTGTCATTCCCTCGAAGCAACTAAACTGATCACTAGTCAAGTTAAGCCAAAAGCCCTGTCTAGAAACTGCACTTTAATCACTAAAGTGCAGAATTCAAATAGCTATTTATTGGCTTCAGTATATTAAGGTCAGAACAGCTATTAGTTATTGAGCACCATTAAAAGTAGTCCGGTTAATGCCCTATTTTGACTCGATACTTTTTCAACTGCTTTTTCAACCAATTCTTTAGTGTGAGCTCTTTTAAGCTTTAGCTTTCCTACTGCTAACGCTGCAGCAAACTCTAAAGCAGCAAATCCGAATGGGTGCCCGTGTCGCGTAAATACTTTATATAGAAACTCTTTCATCAACTCACTTAGATGGTGATCTGACGAATAGTCTAATTCAGAGGGAAGGCTAGCCCGCAGAATGCACGCTTGTAAAATATCATCATTAAATCTTAAAAAGTTCTCTGGTGAAATAATGACAGATTGATAGTTCGTCGGCTTCAAGCACTTTTCAGGATCTGCGTGTTCTCTAGCTGCTTGTAAAACCGAAGCTATGGTTAACAATGTAGCGCTTTGGGTAATACTTGCAATTTTGTCGTCAAATTTATCCTCGAAGAACACAAAACCTTCAGTGAGTTTTAGTGGGACACCATTAGAGTTTGGAAGCAAACTGTCACTAGTATTAGCTATACATTCTGTCATAGCTTCGTAGCACAAAGCCGCTTCGGCATCGGTGATAGTTTCTAATGGTGACTTAATTAAGTTGTCTGCTTTGGATGCTAATTCATTAAGTGCATCCCAAGATTTTTTTATATTGTCAGGCCCCAGAGGTAGTACTTTCCATACTGAAAAACTATAAGGTCTTAAAGTTGCATTTCGTACTAAGAATTGCTCAAGCTTCTTCCATGATTCCATACTCTGAGGTAGGCCAACTCCGACTAGAAAATGTCTCGGAATGGTATTATTCTCATATTCTCTTAAATCTCGACTTATTTGTCTCAATTTACCGCCATCCCCTGCAAATGCGGTGACGACGATTATACCTGTAGCATCATTTAAATCATCTTTTCCAAATTCAGGCCATTTCAATAAAGCTGGAGCCTGCTTGTTATTGTTTTTGTCTGTAATGAATTTAATAACTTTTCTAGCTAAAATCTCAGATGCCCCATCATCACTGTAAATCACAGTATTAATAGATGAGGACAATGACCAAGATAGCTCTTCTTCAAACCAGCTATTAAATTTTTGACTGCTATGAAGATTTGTTGGTTTAAGACTTAATACCGGATTTTTACCAATAGATTCAACGCGTTGATTTATTTCGTTGATGCCAGTTATACAGAAAGCTTTAAGTATATCTAAAAGATATTTAGGTTTATGAGGTAGACCAATTGTTACTTGCTTAGGCGGTTTAGCTTTATAAGAAAAGTGCTCTCCGACAAGCTCAATATCGGTCTCATTTCCATCTACGCTGCTTAAGCTCTCCAATAATCCAGTTGAAGATAAGTTTATAAAAACGTGCGAATATTTATCCCTTTGGTCAACATCAATAAGTGTAATGATCTTTTCTTTAGAGAAATCTCTCTTCACTAAATCTTCAGCCATACCTCCCGAAGTTGATGCTGATATCACTACTAAATATTCTTCTGTTGGCAAATTTAGTTCTTTAAAAGACTCATACGAATGGTAACTCTCAATATTTGCAGTGCATCCAGCCGATGTAGCAGCTTCTTTTACTATTGAGTAAATTCCCATTGTATCAATATAGATAGTCTTGATCTCAGACCAACGTATGTTAGTGTAAGCATCCCTTAAACTAGGTGCATTCCCGATTAGAGTTCTCCAGCGTAAACTACGTTTGAGGAGAACGGAAATGAAAAAGTCGCGTTACACAGAAACACAGATCGTCAAAATCTTAAAAGAGGTTGAAGCAGGCCGTTTGGTCAAAGAAGTTTGCCGGGAATACGGCATCTCTGACGCTACCTATTACAACTGGAAGGCCAAGTACGGCGGTATGGAAGCCTCGGACGTAAAACGTCTGAAAGACCTGGAAGAAGAGAACCGG
>NZ_KB907758.1 GCF_000382165.1 Arsukibacterium perlucidum DSM 18276
TTTGGCGATAGATCTGATCATCGAACGCCATGAATGTTCCTTCCGAGTTCATCTTTTTGTTTTAGCTGATAATTTTGTGGGGATACCTCAGGGTCAAAGCCCTCTAATTGATATTGAAATCGATTAACGGCTGGATCCTGATAATCTAAGGCACTAAATTCAAAACGAATGCTGCGTTCTGTTGGTGCTACCCGAACCGGTTGCCAGGGCGCGGCAAAAGGCTTTAGCTGGCGGCGTTGATGATCAATATCTAAACGGGTTAGCACGGCTGTTGGCTGCCGTGTGTTGCTTTCAAGTTCTGCTAAATCAATACTGATTAAACCCTGCACGCTACCCAAATATAATTGGTTCTTATAAATATCTATAGCTTTGGTATTTAACTCTGTCGCTACCATGCCGTCTCGCTGGTTAAAAGTAACAAATTGTGGCTCGTGCAGCGCACCAACACTAAGGCCTTTAATGGTCGAGACAAATAGTTTTTGCTCAGCAATGTGCACACCAAGGATGCGTAAATCTGGTAAGCCCGATTGAAGTCCAAGTAAATGGGTCTGTTGGATATCTTGCTGATACAGCAACAACCCCTGCTCAGTACATATAACCAGCGTTGTAGCATACGTGGTAAGGCAATTTATTTGCTCTGACGGCAATACTAAGGTGGTAGAGCTTGTATTAGTGCGCGTTGAAAAATGTTCAATGTCACCAGTGGCTAATGAGATTTTAAACAAGCCAGAGTAACGACTTCCCACCCAAAGTTGCTGATAGTCATCCAGAGCTAATGCCTGAACCGTATCGCCAGACTGCAGCTGTCCTAAATCAGCCAACCAGTGCTGAACCTCATTTGATTCAGGATCCCAACGAATAACACCTTGCCCCCACAAACCAAGATAAAAAACATCCTGCTTATCAATTAAAAGTTCCCAAACATTTCGGTTCGCTAAGCCAAGTAGCTCAAAAGGTAGATCTACCTGTCGTAACTCCTTACCAACTAATTTCATTAAACCGCTATCGGTTGCCAAATAAAGTTCGCCTTTACTTGAGGTAGACATGGCGTTAATTCCGCCGGGTAACGACAATATGTTCAGTTCTTTTCGGTTTGTATCAGCTTGATATAATTTATCTGCCGAACCCAGCCACAACATCTGGTTCAGGCGATGAATTACCGAAACAGAAAAAGATAACTCACGCTCGTTAAATTGCACAAGATCAGATAATTGCAAAAAATGACTACCGGCGAAGCGACTGCGGAACAAGCTGCTTTCGTCTGTAGCAATCCATAACACCCCGGAACGGTCTAGCAAAAAGTTACGAATGTTTGAATCAGAAAGCAAACTGTCCTGCTCGTCGAATAACTGATAGCGCCGCTCCACTCGATTAAGTTGTTGGACACCAGCGTAACTAGCCACCAACAACCTATTATCGGTCAACGGAAAAAAACGATTGATAATATGCTGCTGACCATCGGCGGCTACGGTGTCTACTAATTGAAACTCAGAGACCTCAGACTCATAAAAATAGACGCCTTGGCGGCTACCAACCCAGATGTTATTACCTTCAGGCCATAGCGCTCTAACCTCATTCAGCCGACTTAAGGGCGGTGCGTCATCATGTAATGGTAATACTTTAATGGAACTATTAGCCTCGTCGAAACGAATTAAACCTTCTGACGATCCCATCCATATAACACCATCTAACGTTTGGGCTACACTCCAGATCCTGGGTTCAGTGGTTAATGACAAAATGTCTTTTAAAGGCTGTTTTTTTATCTGATCATCAGTAGTAATAATACTAATGCCTTGCGTCGTGCCTACCCATAATCGTTGTTGTTGATCTTCTATTAAAAATTGAACCTGATTACCTGCCAAGCCCTGTTCCGTGGTAAATCGTTGTAATTTTCCATCATGGCTATTTAACCGGGAAAGACCAAAACCCCAGGTGCTAATCCAAAGGTTACCTTGGCTATCTTGCAAAATCGTTCCTACATCCGCTTGATAACCTGCAGCCAACTCGCGCTCGTTTAGCACAGCAAAAGCTTCAAACTGATAACCGTCGTAACGCAATAAACCTGAGGTACCAGCGCCCAACCAAATAAAGTCTTCGTTATCTTGCACTAAACTATAAATAGTCGTACTGGGTAAACCATCATCAATACCCAAGCGGCTAATTTGACCAAAATGTTGTGCATACCCATTTAGTGACATCACTATGGATAACAACAACCAAAACTTGGCATGCAACAAGAGATGTTTCATGTACAGAATATCCTCAACACTTGCTGTTTTTGGCCATAATCTTCATAGGCTTTACACTAAGCCATAAACTAATTACTGGCTAACAGTTTTTGTGGCCATAACATTCTCACGAAGTGGATATACTTTTCTGGATATATTCATGCAGTTTTGACTGAACCGATTGACCAGTCTGATGTAAAGACCAATTAACAATACTGCCCTGCTACCCAGCCGCTGGCCCAGGCCCACTGGAAATTGTAGCCACCGAGCCAGCCGGTGACGTCGACCACTTCGCCGATAAAATACAGGCCGGGCTGCTGCTTGGCTTCCATGGTTTTCGAGGATAAGTAATCGGTATCGACGCCGCCGATGGTGACTTCGGCGGTGCGGTAGCCTTCGGTGCCATTGGGTTTAAAAATATAACCATGCAGGCTATCAGCAATCTGCTGAATGCTTTTCGGGTTCAGTGCCTTCAGTGGCTGGTTAGTAAATACCTGCAGTTCCAGCAATTTTTCGACCAGCCTTTTTGGTAGCAGCTTGCCAAGCGCCGTTTTGACTTCCTGCTCAGGATGGGCTTGTTGCTGGCTGACCAGATATGCCACCAGATCAGTTTGTGGCGCCATATTAACGATAACGTTATCACCGGGTTGCCAGTAGCTGGAAATTTGTAAGAAGGCCGGGCCACTTAAGCCGCGGTGGGTAAACAGCATATCTTCCGGAAATAGCGTACCGTTAGCTTCAGCGGTAACGGGCAGCGACACGCCACTGATTTCTTCGAACACCGCTTTGTCAGCAGGTTGCCAGGTTAACGGCACCAGCGCGGCGCGCAGTGGCAGCACTTTTAAACCAAACTGCTCTGCCAGCTGATAACCGAAGGCGGTAGCACCCAGATTGGGCAGGCTTAAACCGCCACTGGCAATCACCAGGCTCTGACACTGCCGGCTTAGCTCCGGCGTCGTAACAGTGTATATACCATCTGCAAAGCTGACTTCGGTTATTTGCTGTTGCATGGCAATCTGATCTGTACCAGCAACAGTGGACACTTCACTAAGCACTGTTCTTCAATTCAAAATTCTCTGGGCTGAGATAGCCAAGAGCACTATGCCTTCT
>NZ_KB907759.1 GCF_000382165.1 Arsukibacterium perlucidum DSM 18276
TTTAGGCATGAGGCGTTGTCCACTTTTTAATCAGACAATGCTATTTGATCACAAACTCGATCGCGTGAAAAGAGGTTTTTCTACAGCCTCAACGCTCGCCTAAACGGCGAGCAACTTGTTGCGAGTCCAGCGGCCGTAGGCCGCGATGTTTAAGGCGATTGTTAGAGCTCACAGCTTGATGACTGCCAACATATCTTCACCATCTTCATCCAACCCCACTTCCTGAAAGCCAAAACTTGAATAAAAATTTTTGGCCACTGGGTTTTCAGGGTCATAGCAAATTTCTATTTCTTTTACTTTGTCACTGGCTTTGATTTCATTGAGCGCCAAATTTAGTGCAACTCTGCCAATACCAGATTGTTGATAGCGTTGATCCACCATAAAGCGCCAGATAGAAACTTTTTCAGGCGTTTCAGATACCCACATGAAAAAACCGACAGGCTTATCGTTCTGATAGATAGCTCTGCAGGTATGCCCTTGGCAGTAATGTGATTCAACCAAAGACCACATATTGCTCGCAACATATTCCTGTTGCTCATCCGTGACATCTAAGTCACATACGTCTTCATAATTTGAACTTGTAATCTCTTCCAATGTGATATTCATGACTTTCCTTAGCTCTAACGCCCAAATTTAGCGCGGAAAGCCGCGCAGCGGGTTGACGTCGCTGCCAGCGCTTTTTGCTGGCGATAATATTTGTTTGTTATGTGTCTGCTGATTCATTAAATAATATTCTGTTTGAAAACGGGTCTGTCACGGTAAAACACCTTGCACCCCAAGGGGCATCTTCAATTCTTGGTTTGTTGTATTTGTAAGGCTTTACAGTAACTTGTGCGAAAAGTTGATCAAGATTGCTTACATTAACGAAGACCTTGCTGCCCGGTGTACAGTCACCAGAGTGTTCACTCAGATGTAAAACAAAATCGCCAAGCGAAACTTGCATATAAATTGGGTAACCATCCTCAAAGCGATGCTCCCAATCTAGTTCCATACCGAGAAAGCCAAGGTAAAACTCTTTTGCTTTATCTTCGTCGAAAATTCGCATAATCGGGATCGTCTGAAACTCCATGCCATCTACTCCATTACATATAACGCCGCCAGCACGCGCGGCTTTGTAGTGAAGGCGAAGCCGCAACGGAAAAGACGTCGCCGTGCCTGGCCTTGTTAAATTTTGTTTGCCCAAAATTCATAATACTTAGTGAGCGCTTTGGGTACAGAAACATATGGGTTAGCATTATGCCCAGCCCCCTCGCTAAAACTGTATGCCCATTGTAAATTGGCGGGTGCATTGGTTTCCAAAGCACTAAGTAGCCCTTTGAAAGAACCAGTAATAATTTCGTTTTCTTCTGCACCCAAGCTAAGGTATAGAAAAATAGGTTTACCATTGGTAATGGGCAAGTTTTTTGCAAACTCTTTTACAACCACCGAATCGTCATACCAAGCTGCTGGGCTAAAAGCAAAATACCCACTAAAAAGATGCGGTTTAGCAACAATTGTATAGAGTACCAAACTCCCACCTGCCGAAAAGCCACTTAGCAACCTGTTGTCACTAATAGCGTAATTCTGCTCAAGATACGGAATTAATTCAGTTTCGATAAACGCTAAAAACACATCCGCTTTACCAAATATATCCGGATGATTATCGTTCTCAGGGCGAGCTTCAATACTTACATCACGTCGAGCATACGGAGGGACTAAATCCCTGTTTCTCGAATCAACCCAAAATAAATTAGGTATCGCGACGATTATAGAATCTTCTGTAATGTCCTGTGAGCTTAGCTCAGCCAGTGTTTCATCCCAGCGCTTCAGATTAAAATTGCCGTCAGTTTTAATAATTAGAGGGTATTTTTTACTTCGCTCATAACCATTAGGTAGCCGGACAAAGATTTTCCTGTTTTCACCTAATACCGAAGAGTAAATCGTTTCATCGACAAAATCAGAAGTGTAATCTTCTTTGTATTGCTGTGCCTTAAAGAAAGCAGCAGCCCCCACGCCTAGCACAATTGCAATTAATACAATATTTTTAATAACTCTGAAATTCACAAATTCTTCCTTGAAAAATTTAACGCTTTGCTAATTGGCTGCCGCAGCGAAGCGTAGGCAGTCCAGTGGAGGCCACGCTTTTTGTGGCCGGAACGAAATTAAGCAACTTGTTAGGCCCCGCCCTGCTGCCAGAATTAAGTGATATTAGCAGTTCTTAACTCAGCCATTATTTCCGCTTCTCTTACTACTGAGGAAAATGGTTGTTTTAGAATGCTGTACTCCCAGCTATTCATATCATCACCACCAAAATGTAAGTAAAATCCATTTTCTGAAAACTCACGAAGTGCTTTTTTACCCGAAAATGAAAATAAGCCTTTAGCTGAGAGAAATATATCTATGGCAGAAATCATAATAATCGAAGCAGTTTGCACACTAAGGTAAACTACCATATCAGGAAAATCGTTCTTTTGAGTTGCGCTAGAGATCATTGATTCTTGCAACATTGGCAACGCAGTTCTTAACCCGTTTTCTCCAAAGTTTTTATCAAGTAACTCAATGAAACTATTAACTTTTAAAGCTCCAATTCTAACAGAGTCCGTACCATTTGCTGATGCCCCATTAAAACCTTCAATTATCGACTCAGCTATTGGCTTAATTATTTCAGGAAGTACGGCTTCTAAATTCATTTTTTCTCCTAATTAGTGATGACACGCTGAACGCTCTAGCCTAACGCCCAAATTTAGCGCGGAAAGCCGCGCAGCGGGTTGACGTCGCAGCCAGCGTTTTTTGCTGGCGATAAAATTTAATTGTTAGGCCTACCGTTCTAAGACCTCACTCCATGACTGAATTTGCAGTTAGAAAATATCTGATAGCTTTGGATTGGCTTAATTTCGATAATATTAACCTTACCAATAATATCTTGTTCTGTTCTTTTAACAGCCTGAAAATACATTGGCAGAAACCCATCCTGTTCAGATAGTTCAAAATAAGGATAGTTAGTAACTTTCCATGTCCCTTTTTTGGTCATTATTTCGCTTTCATCTTTATATTTCACCTGACGAATCCCCACGAATGGCATAGATAAAACAAATAGTTAAAGGCGAAGGGAACATTCATGGCAGTTCCCGATCTGATCTTTCGCCAAAAA
>NZ_KB907760.1 GCF_000382165.1 Arsukibacterium perlucidum DSM 18276
CAGGCACAACACAACGGCAGTATCCAACCGCTGAGAGAGCGCTTAAATACAGTGTATCTGGCAACAGCAGAGGTTATCCGGCCTAGTTTGTTCGGTGTGGCCATCATTACCATAGTGTATATCCCTATTTTTTCACTGACCGGTGTCGAAGGTAAAATGTTTCATCCTATGGCAGCGACTGTGGTGATGGCCCTGTTATCCGCTATGGTGTTGTCGGTGACCATTGTGCCTGCCGCTGTGGCGGTGTTCTTAAATGGTAAAATCAGTGAAAAAGAAAGTGCGGTCATAAGAGGCGCTAAAACCCTGTACGCACCGCTATTAGCGCTGGCACTCAAATTTCGCTGGCTGGTGATTGGTTTGGCCAGTGCTCTGGTTGGTGTGTGTCTGTGGTTGGCGACCACGTTGGGGGCAGAGTTTGTGCCTCAGCTTGATGAGGGCGATATCGCTTTACATGCCATGCGTATTCCGGGCACCGGCTTAGAACAAGCCGTTGCAATGCAGGAAATTCTGGAGCAGAAGATCAAAACCTTTGCTGAGGTTGATAAAGTGTTTGCCAGAATTGGTACGGCAGAAGTGGCGACCGATCCGATGCCACCCAATGTGGCTGACAACTTTGTGATATTAAAACCGCGCAGTGAATGGCCCAATCCGGATAAAACCAAAGCCCAATTGGTCGCTGAAATGGAGGCTGCTTTGGCGACATTGCCTGGCAATAACTATGAATTTACCCAACCTATTCAGATGCGTTTTAATGAACTGATTTCCGGTGTACGGGCAGATCTGGGTATTAAGGTATTTGGTGATGATTTAGATCAGCTGGTTACAAGCGCTAATCAAATTCTGCAAGCGGTCAACAAGGTGCAAGGTGCTGCGGATACTAAAGTCGAACAAGTCACTGGTTTGCCAACCTTGTCGGTGATCCCCAATCGAACCGCGCTTGCCCGTTACGGCTTAAATGTGGTTGAACTACAGGATTGGGTAGCAGCGGCAAT
The DNA here is from genome assembly GCF_000382165.1 of Arsukibacterium perlucidum DSM 18276. Lineage (GTDB taxonomy): Bacteria > Pseudomonadota > Gammaproteobacteria > Enterobacterales > Alteromonadaceae > Alishewanella > Alishewanella perlucidum. The sequence continues at coordinate 993 of NZ_KB907760.1, forward strand.
TGGTGGTACGTCGGCCGGTATTCTGTATGAAGGTGACAGACGCTTTGAGCTGATAGTGCGCTTGCCGGAAACCCTGCGTCGCGATCTGGACAAACTGGCAGTGTTGCCGGTGCCATTGCCAAATGGGGACTTTGTGCCGTTGCAGGAAGTGGCTACCTTAGATTTATCGCCTGCGCCGGCACAAATTAGTCGTGAAAATGGCAAACGCCGGGTAGTGGTAACCGCGAATGTGCGTGGGCGAGACCTTGGCAGTTTTGTAGAAGAGGTAAAGGCCCAAATCAACCGCGACGTTGCATTACCAGCCGGTTACTGGCTGGATTATGGCGGTACTTTTGAGCAATTGGAGTCCGCCAGTCAGCGCCTAAGCATCGTGGTGCCTGTTACATTGCTGCTGATCTTAGGTATTCTGGTGATGGCTTTTGCGTCATTAAAAGATGCGCTGATTATCTTCAGCGGCGTGCCGTTGGCGCTCACCGGTGGCGTACTGGCGTTGTACTTGAGGGGTATGCCTTTATCAATCTCTGCCGGCATTGGCTTTATCGCCTTATCAGGTGTGGCGGTGCTGAACGGCCTGGTGATGCTGAGCTTTATTCGCGATCTCTGGCGTGAAAAAGGTGACTTGCTGCTTGCGATAACGGAAGGCGCGCTTACCCGGTTGCGCCCTGTGCTAATGACCGCTTTGGTCGCGAGCCTTGGCTTTGTACCGATGGCGATTAATATTGGCACCGGTGCTGAAGTGCAGCGTCCGCTGGCGACAGTGGTGATTGGCGGTATTATCTCGTCAACCTTACTGACCTTGCTGGTATTGCCAGTGCTATATCATTTGGTACACAAAAACGATAGCCGCAAACAGCAAACGGAATAATCATTAATCTGCTTCGCTGAGCATTGGGCTACAGCGAAGCAGGCTTTCGAACGTTTTGGCAATAAGATGGGTGTTTATGCCAATACGATTAAAACGATAACCGCGTAAATAGTCAGGCGTATTAAGACGTCCCGCCAAATGGGGCTGTCAGCTAGCAAGGGTTGCAAGTCAGCTGGCAAGGGCACTGGCTTTAAAGCAGAGATATTCGCCCCACCAGGATTTCCCCTTGGAACCCAACCAAATATAAAACCCGGAACCGTTGCTATCAAACGGACGATCTGACCAATAACCTCGCGATTATCATTGCGTTTAAGCCCAATCCGCAACATCTGCCAGTGCGTCGCTATATGCGGTATAAAATATCTCTGCCCTAAAATATGCGCTCTTTCAAGAGACTTAAACGCATTGTCTAAATCATTGACTTGTTCAGCCTCCACGGCTGAGTGCCTGCTGATTTGGTACTCATGTTTAATTTTTTTATTCATTTACTATCACTAAGATAATGAGTCTGCGAAAGAAAAGAGCAATCCTCGCTCGCTAAATAAGAGACGCGAAGAATATCACTAATTATTAAATTAAAGTTTAACTTAAGTGTACTATTTAGAGACTACATACATTAGATAAGATATATATTCTATTCTGCACTTTAATGTGCATTAAAGTGCAGATTTTTAACTAGATCAGCGACAAGGTGCATACCTTGTCACTAACATAGTTAATTTCTAAACTGCTGTCACTATATTAGCTAAAACTTACACTTATGCAACATAGTTAAGCTTTGAGCGCTACTGAACAACAGATACTGACTAAAGTAAGTTCAAGCACATAGCAGAGTATTTTCAGGAGGGCATTTCAGGATATTTTAGAAGAACAGGCGCCCAGCTTG
>NZ_KB907761.1 GCF_000382165.1 Arsukibacterium perlucidum DSM 18276
GCTCGTTCAGGAATCGAAAGAACGTACGCTGTCGGTCTCTGAGTTAGCGCGCAAATACGATGTGAATACCAACCAGGTGTTTCGCTGGGTGCGAGAAGTTAACGTCGGTAAGGCTTTGTGGGTCAGGCGTGCTAAAGGTGAAGTGGATATGCCAGCTGCCCCCACGCCATTCCTTCCTGTCAGTGTCAGTGCGATTGAAGCTGTGCCGGTGCTCCATAAACCAGCCATAACGGTGTCGTTTCGCAGTGGTCATCAACTGGTATTGCATGAGGCAAGACCGGGTATGTTGCAGCAATTGGTGGCGGCGTTGTCATGATTACCTTATCCCATGAACTGCGTGTATGGCTGTGTGCCGGTTACACCGATATGCGCAAGGGCTTCGATGGTCTGGCGGCTATGGCGCAGCATGTGCTTCAAAAAGACCCTTTTAGTGGGCATGTGTTTGTGTTTCGAGGGCGGCGTGGGGACCGGGTTAAACTGCTATGGTGGGATGGTCAGGGGTTGTGTTTGTTTTACAAGCGCCTGGAGCAAGGGCGGTTCGTGTGGCCCACCGCAAAAACCGGTGTAGTGCACTTAACGCAGGCCGAATTGGCGTTGTTGCTGGAAGGCTTAGACTGGCGCCCGCCTGCCAGAAAAAACACACCAAAAAATGCTGCATAAGCACAATTAATCAATGAGTTAGATGCCATTTTATGTTATCATGCACCGCATGAAAACGATGGCATCTCACTTACCCAATGACCCGAAACAGTTGCAGGAAATTATCCTTCAACTGCAGTCAACGCTTGCCCAACAAGATACCGTTATTGCCTCGTTACGCCACCAGTTATCCGTGTTAAAACGTGCCCGCTTCGGGCGTTCGTCCGAGCATCTCGACAAGCAAATTCATCAGTTGGAATTACAACTTGAAGAGCTGGAGATGCAGACCAGTGTCTTACCTAAGCTAGTTGCACCAGCAACAGAGGACAAAGCGACGCCACGTCGACGCGCTTCTCTGCCTGCACAATTGCCGCGAGAAGAGCTGCGTGTTGAAGCCGCCTGCCAGTGCCCGGGATGTCAGGGCGAATTAACCCATATCGGTGATGATGTCTCTGAAATGCTGGATGTGGTACCGGCATCTTACCGGGTTATCCGCATTGTGCGGCCAAAGTTCAGCTGCCAGCACTGCGACACACTGGTTCAAGGCCAAGCGCCTGAGCGTGTGATTAAAAAAGGACTGGCCAGTGCAGCGTTGCTCACACAGGTTATTGTCGATAAATACCTCGACCATCAACCGCTGTACCGCCAGGCTGAGCAGATGGAACGTGAAGGGATTGATGTTGAACGCTCTACTCTGGCAGACTGGGTAGGACAAACTGGCGCCTTACTCACGCCACTGGCTGATGCCATCGGACGCCATGTGAAAGCTGCCAACCACGTGCATGCCGATGACACCACCGCACCGACGCTATCACCCGGTAAAGGCCGCACCCAAACCGGACGTTACTGGACTTATGTGCGTGATGGTCGCCCCTGGGGAGATACCACAGCGCCAGCGGTTTGGCTGCAATACAGTGAAGACCGTAAAAGCATCCATCCCACGGCGCATTTAAAAGGCTACAAAGGCTCACTACAGGCCGATGCTTATGCCGGTTACAACGAATTATACCAACGGCAAATAACCCAGCACGGTTGTTGGGCACACGTGCGGCGGAAGTTCTATGACATCACCCAAACAGGCCCTTCGCCGTTAGCTGATGAAGCGATAACCGCTATCCAATCCCTCTATGTGATTGAGAAACAGGCGCGCGGCCAACCACCGGATGAACGACAACACATCCGGGGCATACATGCCAAGCCTATCCTTGAGCGCTTCCATATCTGGTTACAGACAACATTGCGCACCTTATCGAAAGGCTCGCCGCTGTCCAAAGCAATCCACTATGCTCTGAAACAATGGGAGGCGTTGGTTGCCTATGTGGATAACGGTTATGCTGAGATTGATAACAACAGCGCAGAGCGCTCATTGCGGCCCATCGCCCTGGGCAGGAAAAACTATTTGTTTGCAGGTTCAGCTGCCGGAGGGGAGCGGGCTGCCGTGTTGTACTCAATACTCGGCACCGCCAAACTCAATGACATCAATCCAAATGTCTACCTGACCACGGTACTCAAACGCATCGGCAATCACCCCATCAATCGTGTCGATGAGTTGTTACCCTGGAATATCGATTTAACCACACAGCCAGGTGACGCAATTTAAGATAATAAGTGTCCACTAAAATTAAGTGGACACTTAAATTAGCGCATTACTCTGTGTTCGCCGAACACTTAAAATCAGAACATCCAGATGCACATAGGTCGTCGGACACGGACTCACGTAAGGTGTAGCGAAAAATATGCTACCGTTATAACGGTAATATATAGCAGGGCTAAAAAATGGCATTCTGCAATTATGCTACCGTTACAACGGTAATATAAAGTAGCGCCCCAAAATAGCATTCTACGGTTTCACTGCTGAAAAAAAATAGTGCGCTGAGAGCACCTCAAATAACCAGTGCATTAATCGGCATTAAACATCAACCTGTAACGACCAGACGCTTAC
>NZ_KB907762.1 GCF_000382165.1 Arsukibacterium perlucidum DSM 18276
CCTGATTTCCAGAATCAGTGTTCACATAATTCCAGAATGCTTTTCCCGCGTTGATTGTTACCACTGATAACCTATTCATTTTCAGATGGATACGGTTATGACCAGACAGAGAACATCAATGCGTAAACTTCGTGAAATCCTCCGGCTACGATTGCATGCTGGCCTATCCGTTCGTCAGGTCAGGGACAGCCTGCGCGTCAGTATCGGCGCTATCCAAAAAGTCACCAGCGCAGCCGAGCAACAAGGCATCGACTGGCCAACCATCTGCTCCCTCGATGATAGTGCGCTGGCACAGCTTATTTATCCCAAAGCTGACGCATGCGTATCAAGCAGACTTGAACTACCGGATTGGATAGCAGTGCATAAAGAGCTGCATAAACCGGGTGTGACCAAACATCTGCTGTGGGAGGAATACACCCAGCAATACCCCAATCGTTGCTACAGCTATGCTCAGTATTGCCACTTGTACATGGAGTGGCATAAAAAGCAGCGTCGCTCGATGCGTCAAACCCATGTTGCCGGTGAAGTGCTGTTTGTGGATTATGCCGGGCAGACGGTGCCGATTGCCTGTGCCAGTACCGGTGAAATCCGCTTCGCACAGGTGTTTGTGGCGGTGATGGGCGCATCGAATTACACCTATGCGGAGGCAACGTTAAGCCAGACGCTACCGGACTGGCTGGGCAGCCATGCCAGAGCCTTTAGCTTTTTAGGTGGCGTGCCCAAGCTGATAGTGCCGGATAACTTAAAAAGTGGTGTCACCAAAGCCTGTCGCTATGAGCCAGACATTAACGCTGCGTACCAGCAACTGGCTAACCATTACGGCTGTGCCATTATGCCCGCCAGGCCACGTAAGCCACAGGATAAAGCCAAAGCAGAAGTAGGCGTGCAAATCATTGAACGTTGGATTTTAGCCAGGCTGCGACACCACACCTTCTTCTCGCTGGCCGAGCTGAATCACTGCATTAGTGCCTTACTAAAAGACGTCAACAGCCGGCCGTTTAAGCAATTTACCGGCAACCGCCAGGAATGGTTCGAGCAGTTAGATAAACCGGCGCTTGGCCGCTTACCCCGTGAGCTGTATCAGTACACGGACATCAAAATGGTTAAGCTGAATATCGATTACCACGTGCAATATGATGAGCACCTGTACTCGGCTCCGCATCAGCTGGTGGGTGAGAAACTAGAGCTGCATGCTACCGATAATCTCATCACGCTGTACTTCCAAAACAAGCGGGTAGCAAGCCATCCCCGCGTTCACCGCCGTGGAATAAGCACCATGCCAGAGCATATGCCCATCCGCCACGAAAAACACCATAAGTGGAACCGTGGCCGGTTAATGAACTGGGCCAAAGATATCGGCAGTGACACCTTAGCCTGGGTCGTGCGCCTGCTCGATAGCAAAGCCCATGAGCAGCAAAGCTACCGGGTGTGTTTAGGCTTGCTCAACCTGACCCGGCAATACCCACCAGAGCGGATTAATCAGGCTTGTGCCATTGCTAACCAACAGCAGTTAGACCGGCTAAAAAACATCAAATCTATCCTCAGCAGCAACCTTGATATGCTGATACAGGAAGATGACAGCCTGCCAGCCTTACCGCAGCAACATGAAAATATCCGCGGCCCCAACAGCTTCCATTAAGGTAAATGACCATGACAACACACAACATCACCGTCCTTAGACAACTAAAACTACACGGCATGACCCAGGCGTTGTTGCAACAACTGGAGCAGCCTGGCACCTATCAGGGGTTATCGTTCGATGAGCGGTTACAGCTGCTGATTGACCATGAACAGCAAAGCCGCGACAACCGCAAGCAACAGCGACTCCTCACCACCGCTACCCTGAAAGTGGCGGCCAATGCACGGGATATTAACTATGAACAGCCACGCGGTTTAAACCAATCGGCTATGGCGGGTTTACTCAGCTGTGGCTGGGTTGCTAAACACCAGAACATCCTCATTACCGGCCCATGTGGCAGTGGTAAAACTTATCTGGCCTGTGCTCTTGCACATACTGCCATCATGAAAGGTCATAGCGCGAAGTATTACCGCCTCTCGCGCTTGCTGCTGGAGCTGAACCAACACAAAGCCGATGGTAGCTACAGCAAGGCATTAAAGCAGATTGCTAAGTATGACATCCTTATCCTGGATGACTGGGGGCTGGAGCCCTTAAAAGCCGCACAGCGTAACGATCTGATGGAGATCATGGACGACCGGCATCAGCATGCCTCCACCATTATGATCAGCCAGCTACCCACCGAAGAGTGGTATCAGGCAATTGGTGACAACACGCTGGCCGATGCCATCTTAGACAGGCTAATGCACAACGCTCACAGACTAAAATTAAAGGGGGAATCGATGCGAAAAGTCACATCAGAGTTGACTGAAAATGAACACCTAGGTTAAAAAGGCACTGAGCCCAACGCGGGAAGATCTGGGTGTTCACATTCACCAGTATGGGTGTTCACATAAATCAGAATACGCA
>NZ_KB907763.1 GCF_000382165.1 Arsukibacterium perlucidum DSM 18276
AATAACTGATCGATAAGCTGGTCTGATACTGGCATTCTTTATTCCTTTCAAATACATGGGTAGAATGCCACTTACACAGATTTTTTTATACTCTCTTTGATCCGGCAGTTCTAAAAAGTAACGCAGATACAGACACTAAAATATCTGGCGCAAAATTTAGTAACACCGTCTTCGCCAGAGTCAGTTATAAGCCATCACCCGTACCTGTAACATTTGCATCATACGTTTTACTTACTGTGACGGTAGTATGTATCAATTACTATTTGTCACTTTTTTGAAGTTGCCTAACAAACACAATTAAAATCGCGCCCTTTGGCCTCTCGACTCGCAACAAGTTGCTCGCGTTTGTGGGTAAGAACAGGAGAAATTATGATTAACAAGTTGCCTTTAATTTTAGGGGCTGTCGTTGGCCTGGTTGTAGTTCCTGTCTTTGCTGGAACTGGTGGTCAAGTTAGTAAGGTGGCAGGAAAGTCTGCATTCTCTTCATCTAAACCAACAGAAAAAGAAATCATGGCAAAATTAGCTGAAGGTTTTGAAGTTGCAGCGAAGCAGATAAATGATTCTGGTCCGACAATGGTTGATGAGGAAACTCGCATGGACGGGGCTAGCGCCGGTCCGGGAGCATTGCTTACTTATCACTTTTCATTTCTGAATTATTCCTCCAGCGATTTAGATTCTGGGGTAATAAAAACTCATATTTTTCCCTCCGTTAAAATGGGTGTTTGCTTAAGCCATGAAATGAAACCATCACTGCAGTATGGAGGAAAGTATACTTATTCTTATTCAGGCAGTGACGGCGTGGTTATCGGTGAGTTCACTATCGACAGAAATGATTGTGGGCTCAGTGCCATATCTCCCTAACAAGGCCAATCACAATCACACAATGCAAAAAACGCATTGTGCTTGACGGCCTACACTGCGCTTCGGCCGCCTGTGTTGGCTGCGTTATACATCACAATAGGTACATTTGATGGACAAAGATCAAATTGAAGCTCATTCACTTTTTAATAGCATGCAAAAGAAACAAGCACTATTAGATGAGTTCGAGAAGCTTCGCCCAAATTGGAAAGGCAGTATCATCAGATTTTTCAGCATGGTTTTAGGCATAGCATTTTTATTATGGATGTATCCAGAAATCATGCAGCAGCCTGTATTGTATGTTTTTTTAATACTTATTTTTGGTATGAGTGCCGAATTGCATGCAGAAAGCAAAAAAATCAATAAGCGTATAGATGCGTTGCACAGGCTGTTAAAAGATGATGTATAACAAGGCGCTATTGTCGCCGCTAACGCGGCTGGGACGGCTTACGCTTTGCTCCAGCCGCCCCAAAGCTTTGCGTTATGTTTTAAAGGAAATGACATGGATGTAATCTTCGACTTAGAAAAAGAAAATGCTGATTGGGCTTCTGAAATAAACAACGAGCTTCAATCGTCATTCCCTGAATTTTTTAATGAGCACCCTCACATTGGCACCTCTGAATGGTGGGCTTCATTGTCGCCGGATATCTCAAAGGGCAAAATTTCGCATGTTGGCCCATTCGTGGAAGATGGTCAGCTTTACGACATTGTTGCAATCGAGCCTTTGGATGACGATTTAAATGGTGCTCAACCTGGCGCAATCGGACAACCTGAGTTTTCTTTGGCAAGAGAAGATTATTGGCTTTCTGATAGTGTTCGCGAAGGTAAATTTGTTCAGATTGAGTCAGTAACGGTTCTGCCTACTGGTGAGCTGGATGAGCATTCAATCTACATCGAGACAAAGGTATCGGTGTGGTAAAACATAACAATCCGCGTCATTCGGGGCCTGCGGCCCCTGCGACGCTCACAAGTTCGCGCGCATGCGCGGGGCGTTAGGCCTACCAGGAGTGAGCTGCAAAATGTGCCGTATACTAATTATTACTCTACTCATATTGTTAGCTGGATGCTCAAATACAAAAGTGCATTTATATACCAAGTATTTATCAGAAGAAGAAACACAGACAGTAACAAAAGAGCTTGAAAGAAAAAGGTTTACCGTTATTAAAAATACACTGTCAATTCCCGACAGCATTAATGAATCATCTGTAATTTATTCACCGTTTATTATAAATATGGATCATCTAAGTAGCGCTTTAGATTCATTATCCACACTAGGTTGGACAGGAGTCAGATTAGAAAATTTTGTTAAAGGTAACCATTGGTATGGAAAAAATAACTTCGGTTTGATTCTTATACCCAAGGGTATTATAAAAAGCGAATTGAAGTTAAATGACGAATTATCCCAAAGGTACGTAGGAACTGATTGTGATTCTGATTCTGAAGTCGAGATTGAGCTGGATAGTAACAATATTTACACAGTGAAATATCTGAGGGATCCCCACGAATTTGACCATAGTATCAGCTCTTTTCCATTTTGATTACTGCCCAGTCTGATTCAGCTGCCCAGAGCATGATTTGCCTT
>NZ_KB907764.1 GCF_000382165.1 Arsukibacterium perlucidum DSM 18276
TAATACGGGCATTCATAACTCTCACGGTTAATAACAGTGACAGCTATGATGCGTGATCAGTCAGCAAATAAAAGATGTGATGGCCGGACGCTTACTTACATTACATGTAAGAAATCTGATGTAATGCAGCAATTAAGCCACTAACCGACTACATCGACCAGCACACTGCCATCAGCAGCAACCGCTTTATCTTGGCGTTGGATGTTATCGCCGCCCTGTTGTTTGTTGCCGAGTTTAACTCATGCCAGCCATGAATGCCGATATCGCCATTACCGAACTTCAGCGCTTGGCGCAAAGCATCCCCGAGCAAGGTATTGTCATGATGATCAGCCACGGCGGTGCAGCCAGTGTTTACCATTACCTGTAGCTGCCTGTAGCAGGCCGCATTGATAACATCAGGTGCTATGTTTGACTAACCTGGTCAAGCCAGGCAACGACACGCTTTTACTTCGCCATTTAGCCAGACACCCGGTAGTTTTATCTCATTGCGTAATATTGGTGCAATCAGGCTATCTGCCAGCGAACACGATGGACCAGTGGCGTAGGGGCCGGCATAGATTAACCGGCCATCTTCAAAAATTAATACTGCCGGCGCAGCAGGCAAAGGCAAGCCCGCTGCTGCCACCTGGCTTAATTGCCGCTTGAACTGGGCAGATGATGGTACCAGATACTCGTCAGTAAATTGGCTAATATGCTGCTTAGTCAGGCGGTTGCAGCTACACTGCGTTTGTTGTACATGCACCACCTGCTTGCCAGGGGCGGCCAAAATGCCCAGAGCCGAAGATGAAAACGTTTTGGGCGCAATAGCCGGCCAGTTGCCGGACGGATCAAAATGCCCATAATGCTGATTACCAACATAAAACAAACCAGCACTAGCCAGCACAAACCACACCACAAATACTAAAAACAACATAGCTCGCTTAGGGCTGTTTGACGCAACCATTATAGTCTGAATTTTGCAGACTCATCACTAAGTGCAATAGTGATCTGCTCCAGACTATCAGCACTCTCTAACACTTTCTGTCCAAGGGCATGTTGCTCTGAAGTCATTTGGTTAAGTTGTTGCACACTTTGCGCAATTTCATTACTGGATGCGGTTTGCTGCTGCAGAGAGTTCGCCATGGTATCGGAAGAACCTGCAACCTGTCTGGCCTGCTCCAGAATAGTTTGCAACAATTTACCACTTTGCTGAGCGTGCCCACGGGTATCCTCTAACTGCTCAATACTGCGCTGAACCACTACCACTGATTTTTCACTGTTGTCGACCAGCCTTTCAATCATCACTTTAATTTCGTCTGTCGAACCCCGGGTGCGAGATGCCAGAGTGCGAACTTCATCAGCGACAACAGCAAACCCCCGCCCCTGCTCTCCGGCTCTGGCCGCCTCAATGGCAGCGTTTAATGCCAGTAAATTGGTTTGTTCAGCGATAGATTGAATAACATCTAATACTTTACGAATATCAACTGTAGCGTTAGCAACTTCATTTACGGTCCGGCCAGTGTCTGTTAGTTGGGTTGCAAGCTGCTGTACTGACATAATGGTGCTGTTAACTGATGTTTTCCCCTCATCTGCCGCCTGCTCCGCTGCCTTTGAAAATTCCAGTACTTGTCTTGATAAATTAAACACCTCCTGAATACTGTGCGACATTTGCTCAGTTGCCGTTGCTACACGCTCTACTTCATTCATTTCATTGCGCATACTTACGGCCAGCGAATCGCCCTCGTCACGCAAACTCCCTGATTCTGTCTTTAGAGTTTGCGACTGTTTTTCAATCGTTTTCAGGGTCTTTTGCAGTGTTGCTAACACCGCATTAAAATTATTTATAACTTCTGAATTAAGGTCGGCGCAACGATGAGTGAGCACCACCTTGCCATCGCTGGTCAGTAATGCTGCAGTAGCATCAAATAACCCCTGGCCAACAATAGCTTCCCGGTAACTCTGCCTCGAGATAATAATTAATACTGCTGATTCCACCACCACAAATACCGCATGCAGCAAAATAATGCCTAACGACAAGCTCTGTTCAGGAACCAGGTAGACACCGGTATCTTGCATTTGCAGATACATAAAAAGCAAATGATGAACGGCTATGGTGGCAGCGGCGGCCAGAATCACCAGATAGTCCCTAAAGGAAATTAAAATGGCCAGTAACACAAAAATGCCAAAGTGATCCGTACCAACACTTTTGGACACCTTGCTAAGTGAGTACAATCGCTTAACGAGGTGAATAATGTCAACAAAGAAAGTCCGTAAAGTCCA
>NZ_KB907765.1 GCF_000382165.1 Arsukibacterium perlucidum DSM 18276
TAATACGGGCATTCATAACTCTCACGGTTAATAACAGTGACAGCTATGATGCGTGATCAGTCAGCAAATAAAAGATGTGATGGCCGGACGCTTACAAATATAATAGATTTGGCACTGCCTTTTTTAAATGTATTTAGCCCATCACTTAACAATGTATCGCCAGTCTCATTATGGAAGATAACGTGAGATGCCTGCGTTCTGCTTTTGTCGCGAAATAGGCCATCGCCTAACGAGAATAAGCGCCTGTCGGCTGCTTGAAGTGACGATAAAATCAGTTCGCCGTTATCGGATTTAAGCCAAATAAAATTTAAAAGCCGATCGATAAACTCAAACTGAGCCATGTTATTGGGGGAAAGAAAATACATACCGGCAAACTCAGATAAATTATCAGGCGCTATACTTGGCTTTATTACATTCGCCTGAGACACGGCAAGTTTCTGAATAAAGATCTGGTTTAAACGTTCATAGTCTGCTGTTTCACTGTCGGTATTAACTGCCCAGAAAAAGCCTTTATTTTCGTTTGGATAAAGACAGAGATAAGCTCTGAATCCATACGTAGTGCCGGGGTGGCACATACCCACTACTTTATGCCTATCTCTTACTGCAAACGCGAGACCATGCCCAAGATTTAAACCCGCAAGAAACGCATCTGTCGCATTTGGTTTGGCTAACATCTCCATTAAATCGCCACGAATAAAGGCAACACCGTCTAACTCACCGTGAGCCATAATAAAACGCATAAACCTTGCCATATCTGGAGCGGTAGTCGTAAATTGTGTTGAAGGCCTTAAAAAAGTAGCTACAGCTGATTGCGCGACCTGATTTTCAAAGTATCCCATTGCCAACGATGGGTCGGCCTTTTCGCCTTTCTGGCTCAAGAAGGCAAATGTACTATTGTCCATGCCTAGAGGCGCTAAAAAGTTGCGATCCAGGTACTCCTCGTAAGGCTGATTTGATATGGCTTCAATAACCATTCCAAGTAAGGTGTAGCCCATATTTGAGTACGAATATTGTGTGCCGGGCTGCGTTCTAACCCTCAAAAGATGTCGATCACGAGATATAAAGGCATCTATCAAAGGCATAGCAGGAGTAGGTTGTTCACTTAACAGTTGCCACATTCTAATGTTATCAATGCCTGCCGTATGTTCGAGCAAATGTCTTACTGTGATGGGTGAGGAGTTACGCCACGGGTTATAGAATGTTAGCTTAGACAACAGTAACTCAACGTTTGTATCCAGAGTAAGTTTATCTTCTGTAATCAGGCGGAGCACACCCAGCGCCAGCACTGTCTTTGTAACAGAGCCAACCTGTATTTTTTGCTCAGACTGCATTGTTAAACCTTGCTCTACGTTTGCAAATCCTGCTCCACCAACAGAAGTTTGGTTATCAGAGATTATCGACCATGAAATGCCTACAAGAGCTTCTTCTGAGATAGCACGGCTGATCTCAGTTTCTAAATCAGTTTCAACACTCGCCACAGGACTTACAAATGGCACCAGACAAAGCAACAACAAGAACCGGAATGAAAAATAACTAATCACTGGCACCAGAGTATCCTTTTACGCTTTAACGCCCGCTACACAAGCGGGCAATTTGTTGCGAGTCGAGCGTCGAAGGCGCGTTGTTCTCGCGTTTTTTATGCCTAGCCCGGACCATGTTTAAGACCAGCTTTATCAATGATTAAAGGGATTTGCGATGCAAACCACTCTTTCTCTTTGACTCCAAATGTCAATTGCTGTCCATTTAACCTGTAGTGATAAACAATAGAACCTTGGTGTTCTTTTATCGTGAGCTGATGTTTTCCGATATCATCTGCAACAACTAACTCGATCTGAGCATTTTCGGGTAAAAATAATAGTTCTGTTTCTTCTGCGTTAAAGCGAATTTCTTCTTTTATAACCTTAGAAGGGGCAGTGATATGTAAATAGAAATTTTCTTCATCTATTGTTTGACGATGTCCGGGCAAAGTAACGCATGCCGAAAGAACGAAACTTAAGCCAGCTTGCGTATTCTGCCCCAAAGTGAACACTGATTCTGGTTTAATGTGAACACCCGTACTGATTTAATATGAACACCTATTCTGGCGCAAAGTGAACG
>NZ_KB907766.1 GCF_000382165.1 Arsukibacterium perlucidum DSM 18276
CGACAACGCTGAATCCTGAAAAACAGCAGACTAAACAGATAGAAAAACAGGCCGCTTAAAACGGTCAATGGTGACAACTAGCTTGAAAAACGCCGGGGGCACTTTGATCACAAAAGAAGAACTCATGAAAATTCAGATTTTGCATCAACAAGGTCTTTCGCAACGTGCTATTGCCAAACAGCTGGGCATATCACGTAACACTGTTAAGCGTTATCTTCGGGACAAAGTTAACACCCCAGTTTACTCAAAGCGGGCAAGAGGCAGTTCGTTACTTGATCCTTTTAAATCCTTTTTACATTCACGCATTGCACAGGCTAAGCCGGTACATCTCTCAGGAGAGGTATTATTCCGCGAGCTGAAAGAACTCGGTTATAGCGGTAGCTTATCGTTACTGCGCCAGTACTTGTATCAGTACCGTGGCACACCCACCCCGGAGCCGGTTGTGCGGTTTGAAACCGAAGTCGGTAAACAAATGCAGGTAGACTGGGGGCAGATGCGTGGTGGCAAACACCCCATTCATGCGTTCATCGCGGTCTTAGGCTTTAGTCGCGCGATGATGGTGGTTTTCACCGATAACATGCGCTACGACACACTGGAGCACTGCCATCGCCTGACTTTTGATTACTTCCAGGGCATTCCACGTGAAGTCTGGTACGACAATATGAAAACCGTAGTGGTTGAACGTGATGCTTATGGTGAAGGCGAGCATAAGCTCAATCAGGCGTTTTACCAGTTTGCCAAAAGTATGGGTTTTATCCCAAAGCTGTGTCACACCTACCGGCCTCAAACCAAGGGCAAAGTTGAAAGAATGGTGCGCTATGTGCGGGATAATTTCTTCCGCCCTCTGAATACCAAACTGATGGCGCTGGGTCTGACATTGGACGTAGACACGGCCAATGAGCACGTAGCGCTATGGCTTGAAACCGTTGCCCATCAACGTATCCATGACACTACCAAACAAAAGCCTGCTGAGCGCCTGGTGGAAGAGCGCAAGGTCTTGCAGGCATTACCGCCTCAAATATTGCCCGTTGCCCAGTCATTGTCTGTCAAGAGCTCTTTGCCTTCGCTAGGCGTGTTAAGCCAGCAGCCACTGCACCATGATCTAAGCATTTATGATCAACTGATGGAGGCCATATGAATTTACAATTAGCACGCATTGGCGAACTTACCTTAGCGTTACAACTGCAAGGCATTGACGCTAACGCATGTGATTTAGCTCAGCAAGCGGCGAAAGAAGAGTGGGACTATCTGACCTTCCTTGAGCAAGTTCTCCAGTGTGAAAAACGCTCGCGTCACCAGCGAAAGCAGCATGTGTTTACCCGAATGGCGGGCTTCCCTGCGTTAAAAACGCTGGAGGCGTTTGATTACGGCTTCGCCACCGGCGTGCCAAAAAAACAAGTGACGGAATTAGCCTCGCTATCCTTCATTGAGCGACAAGAAAACGTCGTGATGCTGGGGCCATCCGGCGTAGGTAAAACGCATATTGCTGTAGCCTTAGGCTACAAAGCTGTTCAGGCCGGTATTAAAACCCGCTTTATCAGTGCGTCTGATTTAATCCTGCAACTGGCCACCGCGCAGCGGCAGGACAACTATAAACAAGTGATGCAACGCTCAGTGGTCGCGCCCAGACTTCTTATCATCGATGAAATTGGATATCTGCCCTTCAGCGCACATGAGGCCAAACTACTGTTTGATGTGATTGCTAAACGCTATGAAAAAGGCTCAGTTATTCTAACCAGCAACTTGCCATTTGGTCAGTGGGGACAGGTGTTTGCTAACGATACAGCGCTCACTTCTGCCATGTTAGACCGGGTTTTACACCACTCTCATATCTTACAAATTAAAGGAGAAAGCTATCGGATCAAAGAAAAGAAACAAGCCGGATTAATGGATAAACCTAAAGAGTAGTGGATCACTTTTAGATTGTTGCTGTGGATCACTTTTAGACTGTTGTTGACATTTATAGCGATATACCGAATCGCTGATGCCTACCACCCGGCAAGCGCGGCGTAAACTGACTGCATGAGTCGTTACTGCATAATCGGCCAACTCCC
>NZ_KB907767.1 GCF_000382165.1 Arsukibacterium perlucidum DSM 18276
CACCAAAAGCATGCAAAGTTCGTAACAAATAATAAACAGAATAGCCTGGGTAGAAATGCTGTGTTGTAAACAGGTTTTTCTACAGGCTCGTTATGTGCTCGCAAGGAACCAAGTATGGCTTTAAATTTGAAAGAAATTGATGGCGTTCCAATCAAAGCTAAACACAAAGCGACCTGCCATTGTGGTTCTGTTGAGTTTGAGCTTGATTTGCCGGATGGCTTGATTGAATTACGGCGCTGTGATTGTTCGCTTTGCCGGAGGCGTGGAGCGATAGCGGCTTCAATTCCTTTATCGGGTATAAAAATTATAAAAGGTGAGAGCTTTTTAAAGCTTTACCAGTTCAATACAAAGACAGCTAAGCATTATTTTTGTAGTAACTGTGGTATTTACACTCACCATCAACGCAGGTCAAATCCAACACAGTATGGCTTTAATGTTGCTTGCCTTGAGGGAGTTAACCCATTAAAAATACCAAATGTACCGACTAACGATGGTGTAAACCATCCGGCAGATCGTAAATAATGGCACATAACAATCAAATTTTATCGCCAGCAAAAAGCGCTGGCTGCGACCTCAACCCGCTGCGCGGCTTTCCGCGCTAAATTTTGGCGTTATAAGCAAAAACCAAAAAGGAGTTTTAAATGAATGATGATGAAGTAATCAAAAAGCTGCGAAGAGCAAAAATCAAGGTTGTTCTTTATGTTTCGGGACTATTCCTATTTCTAACCCTTATTGATCTTTTATTGGCCAATAATTCAGAAAACACAACAGAAAGCATGCTATCAAGTTCACCATTCTCAATTGTTATTTTTGTTTGTTTACAATTAGCGATAATGCTTATTTTTACTTACTTAGAGAAAATTCTCGTAGATATAAATAAAACAAAAGGCAGCGTCAGCATATAATTGTTTATAACAAGTTGCCTAAGTTCGCCGCAAAAAACGCGGCTGGGACAAATACTCACTGGGCTTCGCCCAACAACATTCGCATTTGCCCCTTGGCAAAGCGTTAGGGCTGATCGTAGTGCCCACCAATTGCGAAGATATAAATGGATTTTTCGTCAAACCGATATACCAAACGATCTTTCTGTGATATCCGCTTTGACCAGAAGCCGGAGAGATTATGCTTAAGTGGTTCTGGTTTTCCCAAACCTGAAGCAGGGTTGTTTGAGCGCAGCATTTCTTTCAGTAGTTTGCACAAGGCCTTGTGTAATTGTTTGTCTTTCTCGCGCATAGTTTCATACGCTTCCCAAGTATTGCCTTCAAAAACCAGTGATCTCATTCATTTGCTCTTCAGTCGGTATGTAACCTTTGTCACGGTTGTGAGTTTCAAGGGATGCAGCAATCTGTTGCATGAGGCTCTGGCTCTGGAGTACATAAAGCGTTTCTTGCTCTCGCTCCCAGTCGTTGGCGCTAATCACAACAAAAGCTTCTCCAGCTCTTCTTGTTACCTTGAGCGGTTCATGCCGGTTAACCACTTGCTCTACAACACTCTTCATGTTGTCTCTAAATTTGTTTACACTGATTGTATCCATAATGGCACCTTGGTGTACGGAGTTTCCGTACAAGTATACGCCAAGAGCCCTAACAAGGCCAAGCACAGCGACAGCTTTTTCGTTGCGGCTTCGCCTTTACTACAAAGCTGCGCGTGTTGGCAGCGTTATGCCGGCTGAAAGATTATCGGCACTCTCAGGAACAACAACAATGAAGCACGGAAAGCAAATGTCAGTATTTCTTAAATTTCGACTAGTTATTTTAGCTTGCCTAAGCCTTACTCTTTCGGCATGTATTACTTGGCCAGGACATCGCCATACTGTAGATGCGTATTCTGATTTATGTGAACACCCATACTGGTGAATGTGAACACCCAGATCTTCCCGCGTTGGGCTCAGTGCCTTTTTAACCTAGGTGTTCA
>NZ_KB907768.1 GCF_000382165.1 Arsukibacterium perlucidum DSM 18276
CCGCATCAGTATAACGGCGGTTTAACACCAAATGAGTCAGAGAAAAGATACTGGCTTTACTATAAAACCGTGGCCAATTTTACTTGACCACTACAAAGGAAGTTCTTGATATTCTTGATATGTACAGATCGATTACTTTTTCATGGCAAAGGCTACATGAGGGCGAAGAGCTTCCAGAAAAACTAAAATTTCGAGGTTTTGATGGCAACAACGAAACAGCTCTAATGGGCTATGTTCAGTATTTTGTAATCGATCTTGAAAGGTTTGACGAGCTGACATATGGGAAGGAACATCCGTACTTTAACAGTCATTGCCCTATGCTGGATAAATACAAAAGAATGCTCTCCGTTTGGAAGCAATATGAATTCGACCTGACAGAGGATCAGATCTCCTCAGTTATGGAGGCTTAGATGGAAGTCGCAATGGCAGTACTAAGTGTTGTTGGTACGCTGGCTTCCTTTTATGGTGCAAGGGTCGCATGGAAGCAGGCAGGAATATCACAGTCGGCAGCCGCGCTCGCTGGTCGGATTAAAGAACAGCTAATCAATCATCGGAGAACCTCAGAACTTTCCGAGTTGCAGGTTCATATAGAGTCTACGAAGCGAACATTTTTGAAGTATGGATCAGCAAAGCCATCAAGTCTTACCGGTATCAAGCATAGCGCTGATGCTGAAGTGGCACTGGAGTTCATTCATAAACTCAAATCGCTAAGAGACTATTTTTCCGCTCCAGAAGGGAATGCAGCAGATGATGCGTTTGACGAGATCGGGGCAGAACTTGTTAAGTTCAAAATAGCTAAAAGCTCAAAAGACATATCAGAGATTGGTGGGGCTATTTTGAACAAAGTCGTTATGTTCTCTCCGGTTCTCAAAAAGGAACTTACCGAGCAGAAAGAAACATCCGTTGACTGAATGTAACATGGCTCTGCTGCCGGACAAATTTTCCGCTGCGCTCCAAATTTGCCGCAGAGCGCGGCGTTAGGCTCTCAGGGAAGTTATGAGTATTTACCAAGAAACAAATGATTTTTTAGTTGAGTGCTTTCATGAACTTGAAGCCCCAATACCACCACCTATTCCAACTCAGCTTGGTAGTCATGTCGCTTTAAGGTATAACATCCATTGCCTTGAAATTGCGATAATACAAAAGCTTGCGCGATACGTTAGTGGGCTTAATGCTTCCTTATTACTATTAGAGGCTGGTTATACTCAAGAACTAGGTGCTCTGTTTAGAACCTTAGATGAGTTCCACGAAGATATTGGCTTTCTTGCATTACCTATAGTTGGCGATATTGATATCACCGACACACATATAAAGTATCTTGAGCATTTCTTTCAAGAAGAATTTGATAACCCAGATAATGCTATTTTTTCTACGCAAAAAAGAGAAACTATTCCAAGAAAGAAAATCCGTGCCATTATTGCAAGCTCTGGAAAGAGTGGACTCAATCCACACGACAGCCAAGAATTATCAAGAACTATTAGTCAGGCTTACAGTGGTTATGTGCATGGTGCGTCGTGCCATATCTGTGAAATGGTTGGCGGCGATCCTCTAAAATATCACTTGTCAGGCATGCCAGGTACATATAGGCAAAGCGAATTCGTCTACAACTATTGGGATTATGCTTATAGAGGGCTAATAACTACGGCGCTCGCGGCTAAAGTGCTCGGAGATGGTGATGTGGTAGATAAAGCATATAAATATATAGATCATTTTGAAAGTGTTACTGGAGATACTGGCGGTGGTGATGCAGAGAAATTAATGAAACGCATAAAGAGAAAAAAGCCCAACAAATCAGAGACTATAAAATCTTCTGTGTAAGTGGCTGTTTATCATAACGATACTCGGTCACCGTACATGATCATAAACTGCGTCATGGCAGGCTTCCAAT
>NZ_KB907769.1 GCF_000382165.1 Arsukibacterium perlucidum DSM 18276
AATTATGCAAGTACACTGGCCTTGGCTTGCTGCCTTATATGGCTGCCAATGTGGGTTGGCTAAATTATGAACAGCAAAGATCAACAGGCCCTAGTAGTTCGAGAAATTTTACATCGTATTGATATACTAATGTCATGAAGTAGGCTGATTTTGTGGTTATACGATGAAAACGATAGGTAAGTTGGCTAAAGAACTTGATTTAGGCGTAGAAACTATACGGTTTTATGAGCGAGAAGGCCTAATAAAGCAGCCCCAAAAACCTCAAAATGGTTATCGGGTGTATGACGACTCAATCACCAAGCAATTACAATTCATTTGTAAGGCTAAAGCACTTGGCTTTACTCTAAAGGAAGTAGCGTCTTTGATGTCAATGGATGGCGATTGTGCCAAAGTTGAATCTCTAGGTTTGCAGAAACTGAGCTTAATTCAAAGTAAGATAGCTGACCTTCAACGCTTAGAAGTCGTCATAAAAGAAATGACTAATTCATGCCGCAACAATAACGACCAATCTCACTGCCCAATAATCGATTCGCTAAAATAGCATTGACTCCGTACCTATCTACGGAGTTTACACTCAAGTCATTCAAATAATGTTAGACGTTAAAAATGATTAATAAGATTTTAGATAAAGTTGGCTCAGGTGGTGTTTGGCTTGCAGCCCTCAGTTGTACGGGGTGTTTCCCTGCTCTCGGTTCATTAGCATCAGCATTGGGATTAGGCTTTCTCTCTCACTTTGAGGGGATTGCTGTAAATACCTTGTTACCTATATTTGCAACTTTGGCGTTGTTGGTAAATTTGTATAACTGGTATAAAAACCAAAATCATACGAGAGGTACTCTTGGAGTTATTGGGCCTATAGCTGTTTTGTTAACCCTCTATCCACTATGGCAATATGACTGGAGCACTTATTTGTTCTATGTGGGTATTTGTTTGATGATTGTAATGTCCGTATTGGACATTGTTAAACCTTTGAAGGAGCAAACATGCGAGGTATAGAGTTAAATTCTACCATTACTTGCCCTGAGTGCGGTTTCAGTAAAACCGAAGAAATGTCAACCAACGCTTGCCAGTGGTATTATGAATGTGAATCTTGCAAAGTTCTCCTAAAGCCTTTGAAGGGCGATTGTTGTGTATACTGCTCTTATGGAACAGTGAAATGCCCACCAATTCAAGAAGGCCAAAGTTGTTGTAAGAGCTAAGTGAATGTCTCTTAATGGCACACAGCGGAAGTATCCATTGCATTACCAAATGCGTTAAATAGCTCATACTAGTACCATCTTGGCACCAACTTGAAATCACTGTATGTGCGGCAGACTTAACGTAATTGACGATCCCGGCGTAAGAGAACTGTGTGAAGGACTGCAGATCCAGCTGTTCCCTGAGAGCCAAATATTTAGCAGGTTTATTCGGGCTACGAATCAGGTCAGTATTGGCAGGCAGAAAGATGGCGTCCGTAGAATGGATAACGCTACTTGGTGGCTGTTACTTGAACCATCTACTACCGGCTTTAAGCCTTCCAAGTACACCTCTTTCAACACCCGCTATGACAAACTAAATGTGAAGGGCTCTGCTGGTTACCAGGCATACCGTCATAGCAGATGCGTTATTCCAGCTAAGGGCTTTGGCGAAACGGAGTACGTGAACAACAAGCCACTGCATTACCACGATATGGTTGCCAAAGATGGCGCTATATTACTTGGTGGCCTTTGTAGGGAATGGATTAACAAAGATACCGGCGAAACTGCACT
>NZ_KB907770.1 GCF_000382165.1 Arsukibacterium perlucidum DSM 18276
AACAACAGATACTGACTAAAGTAAGTTCAAGCACATAGCAGAGTATTTTCAGGAGGGCATTTCAGGATATTTTAGAAGAACAGGCGCCCAGCTTGTTATGCTCTTGTGGTGGCTTTCGCCACCACTTTATTAGTTTTCAAGTTCCACCATATCTTTCGCTGCAATGTCACCAGACACTAGCTTTACAGTTGCGAAATGATCATTCACAATTTTAGTAATTTGTACCGTTCCTACCTTTTCGATAGTGTAGGGATCTTCACCTTCACTCAATACTATTCTTTCATGGAATCTAATAACACTGTATTTTTGCCCAACCTCTGCGCCATGCTTAGCACCAATACAGATTAGAGTTCGATTATCAGAACTTTCTACTACCTGACCTCTCATCATGTATTTATGATAAAAAGTGGTATTGGAACAACCCACTAAATATAAACCGAATGTAAGCAATAAAAGAGCTTTTATATAGGGTGTTTTCATCACTGTTACCTCATTTGACTAACTAATTATCTATACACTTTTTTATGAATTCATTTGTTTTTCCGGCCAGCCCCCGAAGGTGCTTGATGACAACTCCAAGGCTTATGAACAGAGTTATCTTTGATGTTCTGATCAACAAATTTATAGTAACTTTCTTTAGTATGTGTCCACCAATCATCATGAACATCTGCGCCATACTTACGGATTACCTCCTCAATCCCATCAAGGCTTACGTTTGCGGCATCATAGGCAAGGTGTATTTCACCTTCTTTGATGTTGTAACTAACTTCATCTATACCAAAAAGCTGATCTATTTCTTTTACTAACTCGTCACAGCTTTCTTCTGTGACATTGCTAAGCTTTAGATTTCGAACAACTAAATTTTGCTCTCTAACGCCAACTCTATGATCTAAATCGCTCATAATTTTTCTCCTAATGTTTGTGTGAATGCTGTTGATTGCTATCTTTCATTTCTTCCATTTTGCGGTTCATCTGCGGCATCATGTTCCCCATCATTTCTAAATGATGTTCAGCCATCTTGATTTGTTGATGCATTGGCATTTCTTCCATGTTTTTGTGCATGGATTGCATCATCTTCATCATTGAACGGTGATGTTCAACCATCATCTGCTGTTGCTTTTCAGGATCTAAGTCATTCTATTTTTGATGGGAGTGGCGAAAAAAAGACGCACTGATCCTGTGATTAGCCAATAATTGGTGGACGATAAAGTAAGAGATGGATACCAGATTTTGGTAGAGGTGTACGCTGTAGAAATAGCTCAGAGTAAATATTGCAAATACCTTCCTCTTGCGCTTGCACAAGATAGGCATTTAAATGAAAGCTTGAACAAAATCCCCCCTCACAACAAACACAATCACTAGCTTTGCATTTTTCACAGACTTCATCACCATGACGGTGTTTAGAATCTTGCGAGTTTACAGTGTGATAGTGACTATTGTCATTCATTGATTGATGGTGAATATTTTTGCTTCGTTGCATAATATGCGTGTCGGAAGATCCATTTTGATGTTCTTCACAATTCATTGGCTTAGCTGTAGCAAAACTTTGCTGCGTAAGCAACACAGTTATTATTACTATTTTAAACCACCTGAAAAGTCCAAACATTATCATTCCTTCTTTAGCACCTACAATATTAGCCACTTTATAAGAATAATTTTATGATCTTGATCAACCTTTGAACTAAAACCTAAACTTTTTACTTTTTACTTTTTACTTTTTACTTTTT
>NZ_KB907771.1 GCF_000382165.1 Arsukibacterium perlucidum DSM 18276
ATTGGAAGCCTGCCATGACGCAGTTTATGATCATGTACGGTGACCGAGTATCGTTATGATAAACAGCCACTTACACAGAAGATTTTATAGTCTCTTTATTATCGGCGCTGTAGGCGCTACTCCTGCTATGAAACTCATCAAAGCCAATGTATTTACACAAAAGCTAAACGCCTGGTTGTTAATCAACTTCCCCGTTGAATACGAAAAAGGAATTGACTCCGCTGCAGCCATTGCCGAAATTTCAGACAGTTTTGCGACTAAAGAAAAGTTAGCTGAATTGGGCGACGTGGTTGATGGAAAGTACAATTTCCCAAGAGAGAGAGTAGCCCAATGAAACGGATTATATTGCTAATTATTTTTTTTGCATTGGGAAGTGTAACAAGCTCTTCCCTGGCACAAGTCGTTCCAGCAGTAGAGAACCACTTTAGTGAGTTTTGCCCTACATATTTTACCGCGGAACAATGTCAGTGTCTCGGTACGATAGCAATTAATACCTTAGCGAAAAAACTTGATGCCACTGACGTAACCAATAGCCCTGAAATACAGCAAAGCTTGTTAAAGTGCGGGATTGTCGATGCATTCATGCAGTCCCCGTTTGCTCGTTCAACACTTGATAAGCTGCCTTTTGAAGCAAAATTTGTAATTCTGGATGTTGAAGATGGTGAATCAGTCATCGCATTGGAATTTGACTTTAAGCGGTCTATTCACCGGAAAACCTTCGGAAATGAAGACGCAACGGTTAAATCATATGGGTTTGACTTAAATATAAGTGGTACAGCAGCACAAGACGACGACGATAACCCTCATAATTTAATTGATGCTACGGTTAGTTTATCTTTTTCCAGCAACCCTAACTTTATGTCGTTGCCTGCGGTTGCAATGCTCAGAGACAACTTATCTTGTATGGATGAGGATAAGCTTGATGTTCCGCCTTGCCCTGAAATTATTAACATTGGAACCATGACATTTTTTAAACCCATAGGCCCAGCTTTCTATAACGACTTTGGTGTAGAGGTTGGTTATGAGACTGATCAATCATTTGACGCAAATAACAAAAAAATCAGTGCTTTTTTTTCAACAGTTTATGAGGATCTTGGCAGAGCCTCATTTTTTGGAAGTCATGGCATAGTTCCATCGCTACGAATTGGCATAGATACTGTTGAACCAAGCTCTGAAACGCCAAGAGCGCTGGCAGGAGATGATTCTAGATATGAACGAATTTCTGCTGAGTTGCATATCAACGTGCCGCTTATAGTTATGCTGGATATACCTTATACATTCTCTTTTAACTATCGAACATACAATGAATTAGGTGCATCAACTATTATCAAAGAGGCAAATTTAGACAAGTATCGTTTGAGGACTTATACGCTTGGGGGCCCAGCAGGTCTTTTCGTCTCTTACTCCTCAGGCCGACTACCTTTCGGGTTTGAAGATGAGCAAGTCATAGCGCTGGGTTTTAAAACTTACTTTTAAAAAAAGCGTCACGCCATAAGCGTGACGCTTTCTCCACCTTCAGATGATTTTTCTTGAGAGTGAAACTATTAACGGTGCGATTTAATATGAGCCTTTTGTCTTATCGGGGCAGCGCTCGATGATGTGGTTCGGACCCTGAGGTATCCCCACAAAATTGTTAGCTAAAACAAAAAGATGAATTCAGAAGGAACATTCATGGCGTTCGGTGATCAGATCTATCGCCAAA
>NZ_KB907772.1 GCF_000382165.1 Arsukibacterium perlucidum DSM 18276
CGGAGTTTTTCAAGGTAGTTGTCCGATTTTCCCGTTTTATGCTGCTGCCTGAACCGGCACGATTTCCCGATTTGGATTCAGACTTACTGGCCCTATAGGGCTCCAGTTTCTTGTTGCTCTGCCAGCCCATCGCTCTGGATACGCTGATTTCGCCTGTTCATACACCTCTTTACGCTTTGCCAGTAGTGCCTCGTCTTGCTGCTTATGACGCTGCGCCGGTGTCACGAATCTTATGCCGCTGTGGCGATGCTCATAATTGTAAAAGCGCGTGAACTCCAGCATCCACTCTCTGGCACAGCCTACTGTTGCAAAGCCACTTTTCGGCCACTGAGGGCAGTATTTCACTGTTTTAAACAACGACTCCACATACGGATTATCATTGCTCACTCTGGGCCTGCTGTATGAGGACGTTATACCCAACTCCTGCAACTTCACCCTGAGCGTGCTGCCTTTCATCGGGCTGCCGTTATCCGAGTGCAGTACCAGTGGTTTAAACAGGCACTGCTCCCGTAGTACCGCGCGCTGTACCAACTCACTGGCCAGCTGGCTGCATTCCTTGTCATGCACTTCCCAGGCTACCAGTTTACGGCTGTAAATATCGATGATCGCGTATAAATACCAGTACAAGCCGCGTATACCTGAGGGCATATAGCTGATGTCCCAACACCACACCTGATTAGGTGTTGACGCACTGTAACTGGTGGGCATTGCACGCTTCTGAGGTGCTTTGCTTTTGCCACGGTGGTGCTGCTGGTTTGCCGCTTTTAAGACCCGATACATTGTCGATTCTGACGCCAGATAAATACCTTTATCTGCCAACCGAGGCACAATTTGCGACGGCGGTAAGCTGGCATACTCTTCATCATTGCAGGTTGCCAATATCTGCTCGCGCTCAGCGTCATTGAGCTTGTTCTTCGGCTCAGGCCTGATGGCTACTGGCCGTTTATCTTCAAGCACTGCACCTTGCTCATCCCGCCAGCGACGAAGTGAGCGCAATGGTATCTCAAGTTCCTGTGCGGCTTTATCACGCCTGGCACCGGCTAACACGGCTTCATCAAACCAGCCCAGGTTTAAGCTGCGCTCGCTAACCGACGTTAACTGTCCTCGTCCTCCTTGTCGTAGTACGCTCTGAGCTTTTTTCGCAACACCAGCAACGCTGCCGCCTCCGCCAGTGCTTTCTCTTTACGGTTTAGCTCTCGTTCTAACTGCTTAATGCGCTTTTTATCTTCTCTGGCCTGCTTTTTCTCAGCTGCCTTGCGCTGAGCCTCGCTCATATTGCCCATCACACAAGCAATGCGCCACTCTTTAACCTGCTCAACCAACAAGCCTTTTTCACGGCAATACTGGCTTAACTCGGTTTCAGATAACGGGGCCGTTTCAATGACTACCGCCAACTTTGCTTCTCCTGACCAATCATCAGGCTTTTGTCCACTTACCGGCACGGCATATCCTTGAGCTTTTAACTGATTACGCCAATTGTACAGCGTCTGCTCGCAAATGCCTTCCTCTCTTGCCAACTGCGCTACTGAGCGACTGACTGGCGGTAATAACTTCTTTAAGATCGCTTCTTTTCTTACTGGTGAATAAACAGCCATTTGAACCTGCTAACCACCCGCCGTCTGACTCTGACTATTGTGAAAAGAAGACCGGACAACTACTCTGACACGGCGGG
>NZ_KB907773.1 GCF_000382165.1 Arsukibacterium perlucidum DSM 18276
CACCAAAAGCATGCAAAGTTCGTAACAAATAATAAACAGAATAGCCTGGGTAGAAATGCTGTGTTGTAAACAGGTTTTTCTACAGGCTCGTTATGAGAATCAAAATAGTCGAGTATTAAAAAGGAGTGATGTATGGATAAGAATGATATTAGAATTTATCTTAGCGCAAGGAAAAGTGAAGCCCGAATAAAGGTATTGCAAATATTTACAATCGGAATAATGAGTGTTTTTATAACGTTGCAAGCTTTTGGTATCGAGATTCCGATATTCAGTTATGCTGTGAGCGGCTTGGTTATAGCGTCTCTAGCGGCTAGTATTGGTGGCTGGGCCTCTCCTTCTAAATCCGAACTGCTGGATATTATTGAGCGTGAAATAAACAATAATCCAAGTGCGCTAAGATATATTTCAGGCAAGGAATAGGCGTTTTTGTGAAAAGTTACTTTCTCATAACAAATCGCTCAAATGGACAATTTTTACTGCGCATTTTTTTGCAGCGGCTTCGCCACTTTACCGCAAAAAACGGCTCCGTAAAAATTGCCATTTAGCTCAGCGTTAGGTCGGGATAGGGTTCGGCGTTCGTCAAAATCAACAAACGAGGAAATTAGTATGTCATATGTAGATTGCTTTGTTGCCGCAGTTCCGAGTGAGAATAAGGAGGCATATATCAAGCACGCAAAAATAGCTTCTGAATTATTCAAAGAAAATGGAGCTTTGGAAATCGTGGAAAATTGGGGTGATGATGTTCCAGATGGTGACGTTACATCCTTACCGCTGGCAGTAAAAGCAAAAGAAAACGAAGTTGTCGTATTCTCATGGGTTGTTTGGCCTTCAAAAGAGACTCGTGACACTGGCTGGAGTGCAATAATGGAGGATCCGAGAATGTCGCCAGAAAACAACCCTATGCCATTTGATGGAAAGCGCCTAATTTATGGTGGTTTCAAAACGGTTTTAAAGGTTTAGGAGTCTTAGACCTAACAAGATGCTGCTACGGAAAATTTACTCGCTTGCGCTCCTAAATTTCCGTAGAGCACGGCGTTAGGGTTACCAGTAGATGGACAGGATGAAATTTTGAAGTTTGCATTTCGTTTCGCTCTAATTTCATTATTTGTGCTGTTTTTTCTGGGAGGCATAAGTTGGTGGGCTGCTCTTGATGGTTTACTTAATTTTTCCTTTTTCGGCTATCTGATAATGAGCTTGGTATTTTCTATTTCAGGGTTTGTCCTAGTGCTTAGGAGTTACAAAGTAGATCCCATTAAAGGAATAATGTTTAGAATTACAACCATTGTTGGCGCCGTGTTTTGTATGTTTATTTGGGTTGTCGTTCTTTACCCTTTTTCATGGTTTATGAATGCACCCTAACAAGCGCCATCAAAAACGCGCCCTTTGGGCGCTCGACTCGCAACAAGTTGCTCGCGTTTGTGGCGGGCGTTATGCCGGTTGAAACATTACCGATAGTCCAAGGAACAACAACAGTGAAAAAGGGAAAGTAAATGTCAGTATTTATTAAGTTTCGACTGCTCATGATAGCTGTGCGTATTCTGATTTATGTGAACACCCATACTGGTGAATGTGAACACCCAGATCTTCCCGCGTTGGGCTCAGTGCCTTTTTAACCTAGGTGTTC
>NZ_KB907774.1 GCF_000382165.1 Arsukibacterium perlucidum DSM 18276
ACTTTTTACTTTTTACTTTTTACTTTTTACTTTTTTAAACAGCTTAAACTTCACAAGTATAAAAGGGGTGTCTAATTTATACTCATGAGATTGAAGCCAAGCATGAGCACCATTAAAAGAAATAAAAACCCTACGCTCATAACTAGGTATTGAGTAATGGATCATTTTTCCAATTGTTCAGCTTTAAGCGCAGTACTTTGCAACAATCGGTTCTATCCCGGGCACATCCAATTCCCGTTCATCAAAAGTGATAAAATGGCCTATTGTACGTCTTTCAATGGCGATGTTTTTTGCCTTGACTCTTTAACCTTAACCATTCGCCAACTTTACTTCTTAGCTGATATTCCACCTTGATAGGTATACACCAGACTGGCACCCAGGGCAAGATCACGAACATTTAGTACGCACTTTAGCATAACTGATTGACCCCGATCTTCAGCTGTGATCAGATACTGGCTTTTACGCGGAGCCAGTTTATGAACATCGATATTTTTGCAGAGCACTTTTCAGAATTAGAAGACCCAAGGCAAGCCGCTAAGGTCGTTTACCCCTTGTTTGACGTAGTGTTTTTAACGCTTTGCGCAGTCATTGCTGGCTGTGAGGGCTGGGAAGATATTGAAGATTTCGGCGAAAACCGCTTTGACTGGCTGCAAGAACATGGCTTTTTTAAACTGGGTTTGCCGGTACACGACACCATCGCGCGGGTGATGTCACTGCTGGACAGCGAAGCCTTGCAGCGCTGCTTTGCCAGTTGGATGCAGGCTTGTACAGAGCTTACCGATGGTCAGGTGGTCGCGATCGACGGCAAAACGCTTCGCGGCTCCTACAACCGGGAAGACCGCTGCTCTTCTATTCATATGGTTAGCGCCTTTGCCAGCGCCAATGGTGTGGTAATGGGCCAGGTTAAAACGGACGAGAAGAGCAACGAAATTACGGCGATACCTCAGCTACTTAACTTGCTGGAGCTTAAAGGATGCCTGGTCAGTTTGGATGAAATGGGATGCCAGAAAGAGATAGCGCAGCAGATAGTAGATAAAGAAGCCGACTACCTGTTGACGGTTAAAGGCAACCAAGGACAGTTGCACGATGCAGTAAAACAAGCCTTTGCGGGGAAAGCGCATAAAGATAGTGCCGCGCAGTCACTGGAAAAGAACCCTGGGCGCTTGGAGTACCGAGAATTCCAGGTATGTGATGCCAGTGAATTACCGGAAAAACTCAAAGCTGCGTGGCCAGCGCTGACAACCCTTGGCATGGCAACGACTTACCGGGTGGAAAAGCACAAGCGTGCGGTGTTAGAGCAACGTTATTTTATCAGCTCAGCCGCGCTTAGCGCCGAGCGGCTATCCCGTGCAGCGCGAGAGCATTGGGGTATTGAAAACCAGTTACACTGGGTGCTGGATGTGAGCTTAAGTGAGGATGCGTGCCAGATATACCGTGGTAATGCAGCAGCCAATCTTGCCACGATGCGACACTTCGGCTTGAATATGTTACGCGCTGAGAAGCGGAAAATGAGTATCAGAAGAAAGCAGCGTCAGGCATTGATGAATGAGGCTTATCTTGATGCGGTGTTGGA
>NZ_KB907775.1 GCF_000382165.1 Arsukibacterium perlucidum DSM 18276
AATTATGCAAGTACACTGGCCTTGGCTTGCTGCCTTATATGGCTGCCAATGTGGGTTGGCTGAATTATGAACAGCAAAGATCAACAGGCCCTAATATTAGTTTTATTCGTTATTTCTTTTAATGCTTTATCTAAGGAAGTTTTATACGAAATCCCGACTTCAGGTATAAAAATATCAGCAACTAAAAACGTTAAAAAAGTAGACGGTGCAGGAACGAATGTTCAATTTTTCCTGGAGGACCGAAATATATTTTCTACAGCATTTGTCCATAAAGATACTCGAAATCCCTATCCGTTGCTTGAAGATTTTGCCGCACAATTTTATAGGAAAATGTATGCAAGGGTTGAACACCAGGTTTTAGATAGTCAAAAGGTTATCGGGGAGTTTTCTAATATTAATATTGCTGGTATTGAGTACTTGATTGAATCTGAAAGTAGCAAGTGTGAGTTATTTGTAACATACGCCATCGGAAACCAAACGTATGTAATGTTCAATTATTCTGATGAGGTCAGTAAAAGCTCAGATTGTAAGAACACAAGCGATAAGCTGAAGAGTGCAGCGTGGAGCGTAACTTCCAGTATTTTTATTACTGAAATTTAAATTTTCATGAGGTCGCAGGCAATATATTTGCTCAATGCCAGAATTGAATCAGTAGGGGCGCGTTATTGCGCCCTTAGTGTTTGCAGTAAATAAACCCTTGACCAAGTTGAGTTTTCCAGTAAATGTAGCAGCATATCTAATATTCACTTCACTGTTTTGACGGAATCTGGGATATCCAGGCAAAAGGCAAGACCAGCCCCTGAATTACCTAGATATGTTTAATTTTAATTAATCAAAATACCTAAAATAAAAAGGCAGTACTATGGTTTTAAGGTTCCGTTTTTTATTTTTGATATTAATGAGTTTTTTCAAAAAATTTGTCGACGTAATGGATCAAAGCTCCCTCAAATGCCGAGTTTTATTTAACGACGTTGATATTAAAAGAATGAGTAGTGACCGTTACCTGCCGATTATGGACCTGGGGCGTATTAACATTATGCTTCAAGCTGGTCTTTTCAAAAAGCTGATTAAAAACAGATGGATTCCCGTTTCCAGAGTTGTTACGGTGCGGTATAAATATCCCTTGAAGTTGTTTCAGAATTACCTATTGAAATCAAAAGTAATCTATTGGGATGATGAATGGGTATGGACGGAGCACCGGTTTGAACGGCAGGGCAAAGTTACTGCTATCGGTATAAGCAAAATTACGTTTGTCGGGCCCAAAGGTATGGTGTCTATTACTGATGTTATCGAAGCATACGGCAAGCCTGTGGCAAAAATTGATATGCCAAACATTGTAAAAGAGATGATGATGGTGGAACGCAGTCTGACCCTTTAGCGCTGAACAAAATATGCAGGCGTTGAAAATGCAGCTGGTTACGCATACTACTGTTTATATAATGTGCCTTGCCTGAGGGATCCCCACGAATTTGACCACAGTATCAGCTCTTTTCCATTTTGATTACTGCCCAATCTGACTCTGCCGCCCAGAGCATGATTTGCCTT
>NZ_KB907776.1 GCF_000382165.1 Arsukibacterium perlucidum DSM 18276
ATAACTGATCGATAAGCTGGTCTGATACTGGCATTCTTTATTCCTTTCAAATACATGGGTAGAATGCCACTTACACAGATTTTTTTATACTCTCACAAATCACAGCACACGGAATTATAAATGCTGTCACCTTTTTTGAAAAAAACACTCAAAAAAGCCGCCGACATTCACAATCCGGTGTTTGGGGCGTCAATGTCCGCTATTCACTCATAGTTGACATTAGACTCAACCAATTTGGCTGATAAGTGCCAATTGCAGACATTCGGCGGCGTAGTAAATACATATTCATCACTCCCTTTATTAGCCCAAACCACCAGTTAAATTACCAAGTATCCAGCTTGAGTAAATTCAAGAACAACTAGCTTATTGCCTGTATAAATTATGTTGGATTCAAATTTACTGAATTCAGAAAAAACTGTTGAAATAGAGGTACATCAGAGTTAGTTTGGAATGAGTAAAAATCATGAGAAAAGGCAGAAAAATGTTCGACTTGCGGGCGGCTGCTTTTGACAACGAAGTGTTAGTCGCAGTCGAGAAATGATATGACAATATTTGGATTATTTTTGATAGTTGCGGGTGTTTTTGGAATCCTCTTTAACGGTTATTTGTATCTAAAATTTAGACAAATGAAGAAGGCTTTTAAAAGTGATGGCGACTCCTCAGTTGGTGCTGCACCATTCATTGAATACAATGCCTCAATGTTCTGGATGGCATGTGTTTGTGTTCCAGCCGGATACCATTTGGCTTTTATTAAAAGTGGGGATTGGCTCAACATACTCGGGCTAATTGTCGGGTTATACGGAGTGAGTGGTTTTATTCAATCCTTTCGCGTTCACGACACCATGAATGAACTAATTAAGGCTGGACGTGACTTGGATTCTTTACAGTCCTCGCTTTGGTCTATACGTATTATTGGAATTATATGTATATCCATAGGAGCCTACCTATTTTTGTAACTAAGTCTAACAAAGCCAGCCACAAGCGCCAGCAAGCTGGCTGGACTCGAGCGTTCGGCGCTCGCCTGTGTTGTCGGAGTTATGTGAATAATGGAGTTTAATTTGAAGTCCACGGAAGCAGCGGGAGAAAGGTTCTTTCGCCAGTACTATAAACATTGTACAGCCCCAGACAATGACACGCTGTTCAATTTTCTGAATTCCGCACATAGCCTGAACGACAAAATTGAAAAAAGTCACGGTAAGGGCTTCTTTGATATTGAGGAATTTACAGTTGTTAAAGCTCTGAGAAACATCTTTCATCACGAAGGTGAGCTAATTAATGAGGTGCGTGTGATTCCTGTCGAGGAACTTCCTCCAATAACAACAGATTTAGCTTTTCTTTGTTTAGTTCCTAGTAGCTTAATAGAGCAGTCATTTGAGTCTATACCTAAAAAGTACAGAGAAAAGGAAGAGAAAATAATTAGTTCAAAAGTTCGGAGTTTTTCAAGGTAGTTGTCCGATTTTCCCGTTTTATGCTGCTGCCTGAACCGGCACGATTTCCCGATTTGGATTCAGACTTACTGGCCCT
>NZ_KB907778.1 GCF_000382165.1 Arsukibacterium perlucidum DSM 18276
TAATGCCGATCAGATAAGAGTTTTTCAGATCGGTTGACCGATCCAAGGGCTGGTATATAAAGGCTTACAGAATAAACCCTGTAGGCCTTTTTTATGCACATTAGCCAAGCTCTTGAGACCGTTTTAGTAAACAGCCATACCATTAGTTTCGACAGTCTGTCGGATGTTCTAGACCCTGCACTTATTGAGACAGGACTTGGTATTGCAGGCGTATCAACCATCCGGACCCGTCGGCTGCCTATGGAGCAAATGGTATGGGCCGTATTGGGAATGGCTCTGTTCCGTAATATATCGATAAAACAGCTGGTATCCCAGCTGGATATTTTGCTGCCAGGTAAAGCCCCCTATGTTGCTCCCAGTGCTGTCGTGCAAGCAAGACAGCGCCTTGGTTATGAAGCAATAGAGCATATTTTTAATCTCACCGCAGGACATTGGAATGAGAAGGCTGAGCACCCTAATTGGTGTGGCTTAACCT
This sequence comes from Arsukibacterium perlucidum DSM 18276, assembly GCF_000382165.1. GTDB lineage: Bacteria > Pseudomonadota > Gammaproteobacteria > Enterobacterales > Alteromonadaceae > Alishewanella > Alishewanella perlucidum. The sequence goes on from NZ_KB907778.1 coordinate 476, forward strand.
TGCTGGGTGTTGATGGTGTGGTGTTCAGAACTGAAGATACGCCAGAGAACAGCGCGGCATTCGCCAGAACAAAGTCCCAAACCGGTGAAGCCTGCTATCCGCAAATCCGCATGGTCTGCCAGATGGAGTTAACGAGCCATTTGCTAACCGCCAGCCGATTTGACAGTGTAGATGTCAACGAGATGATTCTGGCCGAAGATTTAATCGCCCACACCAGCGATAACTCGCTGACCTTATTCGACAAAGGGTTTTACTCGTTAGGCCTGCTGCATAAATGGCAAAGCACAGGTGAACAGCGCCATTGGTTGCTGCCACTTAGAAAACAGACACAGTACGAGGTTATCCGCTCTTTAGGTAAGCATGACCAGCTCGTCAGGCTGACAACAACACCTCAGTCACGTAAGAAGTTTGCTGACCTGCCGCAGACCATGGAGGCGAGATTGCTCAGCAAAACGATTAAAGGCAAAGAAGTAAAAATCTTATGCTCCCTGACCGACCCGATGCGTTTTCCAGCTGCTGACATTGTGGATTTATACTCGACTCGCTGGGAAATAGAGTTAGGCTTCAGAGAGATAAAACAATCTATGCTTCACAATGCCTATACGCTTCGTTCGAAAAAACCCGATATGGTCAAACAAGAGCTGTGGGGGGTGTTATTGGCGTACAACCTCATTCGCTATCAAATGGTTCTTATGGCCGCATCATTAGGTAAAGATATCTCGCCAAGCCAGCTAAGCTTCAAGGAGGCTGCCAGTCACATCGTGTTCCAGCTCGCCACATTACCTTATGTGTCACCGGGCCGTATTCCACGAGTGGTAATGGATATTACGGCAATGGCTTCATACTTCCTGCTGCCCGGAAGACGAGAGCGATGTTATCCCCGCTGCGTAAAATCAAGCAAATTGAAGTATCCTGTCAGAAAGAAAAATGCCGGTCAGCTTAACTGACCGGCATTA
>NZ_KB907779.1 GCF_000382165.1 Arsukibacterium perlucidum DSM 18276
CTGAGGTATCCCCACAAAATTGTTAGCTAAAACAAAAAGATGAATTCAGAAGGAACATTCATGGCGTTCGGTGATCAGATCTATCGCCAAACAAACCTATCAAGGACACGCCATGAATGTTCTGCAAATGCTAACCCGTTTTGTGAAAGCCGTCACGCCCAATATGCACAGCCAGCGCCGACAGGCGCTTGAAGCCTGTGTGAAAAGTGCAGTGCATCAGAACAAGCTAACCATTACCCAGCTTGGCCGTGGAATTCACGGTAAAGCTTTTGAAAAACATAAGATTAAACGTGCCGACAGGCTGTGCTCTAACGGACATTTATACCGTGAACTGCCGCTGATTTATGGCGCTTTGGTTAAACTTGTCGCTTCGTCGCTGCCACGGCCGGTTATTCTGGTTGATTGGTCTGATTTAGACGCCAGGCGGCGTCACTTCCTGTTGCGGGCGTCATTAGCTTTTGATGGCCGCTCGATAACACTGTATGAACAGGTTCACCCGCTATGCCGGAAAGAAAAGCCGGCGATACATCTGGCGTTTCTTCAACACCTCAAAGCCATGTTGCCAGAGCAGTGTAAGCCTATCATTGTCACTGATGCTGGCTTCCGGGTACCTTGGTTTCGTCAAGTTCTGAGTTTAGGGTGGGATTATGTTGGCCGCATCCGCAACCGTACTCTATACACGCTTGATAGCGGCGATAACTGGCTACCTTGCAAAGGGCTGTATGCTCAGGCCGGGAGCAAACCACAATGTTTGAAACACGTCATGTTTACCAGAGGCAATCCGCTAACAGCCAATTGGGTATTGATAAAAGCACCGGCCAAAAACCGAAAGCTACTCAATCGGTTCGGTCAGTCTCGACTTGATAAGCCCAGTAGGGATGCAGCCGCTGCCTCGCGTGAGCCATGGCTACTGGGAACCTCACTACCAACAGACTCTGCCGCACAAGCGCAAGCTGTTGTGAACTGCTACGCATCACGTATGCAGATTGAAGAAGGGTTCCGTGACCAAAAATCTAACCGGTTCGGCTTGGGGATGTCGTTACACGAATCGCGCTGCCACGAACGATTAGCAGTGCTGGTATTAATTGGTACTTTAGCGTTGTTTGCTATGAATTTTATTGGTGTAGCCGCAGAGCAAGCGGGGTTGGCTAAACGCTTCCAGGCAAACACTATCAAACATCGACGGGTACTCAGCTACTGTTACATCGCGGCAAGACTAATCCATCAAAGCGAACTTAGGATAACTTTAAAACATTGGTTATCCGGCGTTCTTTACTTCAAACGGAAAACCGCAGAGTATGGATTGTGTTGGAGCTAAATTCGTGGGGATCCCTCAG
>NZ_KB907780.1 GCF_000382165.1 Arsukibacterium perlucidum DSM 18276
CTGAGGGATCCCCACGAATTTAGTCCCCGCATTCAATGTTGTAACTCGTCGTATTAAGCAAGTGTTTACAGTGGCACAAGGTGTTGCGCCACTGTGCTGTTGTAAACATCACCTGTTTGGCCATCGCTCTTAACCCAAGCGAGTGAAACGACAAGACTCGTCTATCACGATAACTGTTTGCCTGGAATCGGCGTTGTTGATTGGCTATGGTCAGCCCTACACCTAGCAATATCAAGACTAATGAGGCCAAATTGCTCAGCAGCAGTAACAGGCTTATCCGGTGTAGTTTGGTACTGCCATTTTGCTCGAAGCCCAGACCAAACTGAGCACTTTTCATATCTCTGAAGCTTTCTTCTATCTGCATGCGCTGCCGGTAGATTGCTACAACCTGCTTGCTGTGATTATGTTTAAGCGGCAAGTTAGACGCCAACAACCACGGATCTGAATTCGCCCGTGAATTTGATTTAGATGTTTTAGAGCGCTTGATACTGCCATCAGCATTCAGTGAATGCCGTCCCTGAGTTTTTTGTTTATATAGTGTGAGTGTGCAGGGAAACGGCGTATTCCGTGCAATCTGTGCCTGATATTGCTTTGGTTTCTGCGTAGCTTTGCCGTACAACTGACTAATACACTGCCAGTGTGCACCACTGTCGATAGTGTAAAAATTGGGCTTGCGAACCCGGCCCACAAAATACCAACCCAGCGCTTCCACTTGCCTGAACCAAGGTGTTTTAAAGCCTGCATCAGTAACAATCACCGGTTTACAGCCCCTAGGCAGTAGCAGTGATAACCGGCGTAAAAATAGCTTATGCGTAGCAGGCTTCTCTTTGGTACTCAGCGGATGAACTTCCTCGTACAGCGTGATAGCACGACCATCAAAACTTAGTGAAGCGCGAAGCAAAAAGTGTCTTTTACACTCATCTAAATCAGACCAGTCAATGCTTATCGTTGGATGCTTGGCAGTACAGAGCAACCGACAAATTGCACCATAAACCAGGTTTTTTTCATGCAATAAATGCGAATTAGACAGCAACCTGTCGGCACGCTTAATATTATGTTTTTCATAGGCATTTGAACTAATCCCCCGGCCAATGCTGGTCACAGTAGCTGCACTACCGTTTGCCAGGCTATGTACGCAATCAATTACAGCTTTTTGTCTGGTGGCATGCATTTTGGGTGTGACAAATGAAACGATATTGGTCAAGATAGCGCGAACATTCATGGTTGTTTGGTCTCGGTGATGTTTGGCGATAGATCTGATCATCGAACGCCATGAATGTTCCTTCCGAGTTCATCTTTTTGTTTTAGCTGATAATTTTGTGGGGATACCTCAG
>NZ_KB907781.1 GCF_000382165.1 Arsukibacterium perlucidum DSM 18276
TTGGAAGCCTGCCATGACGCAGTTTATGATCATGTACGGTGACCGAGTATCGTTATGATAAACAGCCACTTACACAGAAGATTTTATAGTCTCGACATTGGCCTCACGAATGCTGGCATCATAAACATGACCATAGAGATCAGACCAAAAAATATTGCTACAGCGAAGTTCATGTAATAGCCGAATATGTCAGATTTATCTAACTTTATACTTACTGTTCCGTCTTTGAATCTTAAATGACTGGACGCTCTCCTATAGTGAAAAAATGGCACTTCGCCTTTCGAGAGTTCATTCAGCCTTATTAGCTCCTCTCTATACTCTTTTTCTGCAGCTATATCAGTTACATAAAGGAAGTATTCTCTACTTAATTCGTGTTTTAGAAAGTCTTTGAATTTGTCATCTAGATGGGTGCACCCAAGTGCTTCAAGTAAATTATTAACACGTTGCTTTCGTCGACCCTCCAGATATTCAGATATTCGCGGATAATTTGCTGCTAAGCTAATCATTACAATTAACGCAAGCCACAAAATGTTTCCTGACTGAATAGCATTGGTGATGCTGTTTGCGATTTCTATCATTGTCTATCCCTTTTATTCAGAGCTTATGAGCGGTTCGCTTGTTTCAGTCAAACTGAAGCTGATAGGCTCATTTTTTTCTTTACTGCACTAACCACGTTTTTCAGGCTGTTCTGTGAATATGAACGTTCTGAATTATTTCTATACTTGTCTCGCCAAGAGATTAACCCTTGATCTTCACCTTTAAGAATATTATTTTTGTCAAAAACCCTGGCATCTTCTTCTCGGTTGCATTCATCGCACAAAATCCGATGAATTTCTTTGGCTTGTGAACGAGGCTTAGACCTCAGGATGCTCGCAAGCAACTCTTCAAATTCGTTCTTAAAAGCATGATCGGTTATGTCTATTTTCGAGTTTTTTTCTAGCTGCTCATTAGTTTCTGCCGAGGAAATGTTAGGTTTAATAATGAGAGAAACAAGATCTTCGTGTCTGACGCAAATATCACATAAGGCAAAATCATAACCCTCTGAGACCAATACTCGACTTGGCGAATTTGTCATTAGCCTTTTTTCACTTTCTTTAACTATGTTGTCGTCCATTTTTGCAGTTCTTGCAAGGTCGGTAATAAAGCTGGCCAGCGTTGCCATTTTGCTGTCTCGCTCCTGGGTGCGTATTCTGATTTATGTGAACACCCATACTGGTGAATGTGAACACCCAGATCTTCCCGCGTTGGGCTCAGTGCCTTTTTAACCTAGGTGTTC
>NZ_KB907782.1 GCF_000382165.1 Arsukibacterium perlucidum DSM 18276
AACAACAGATACTGACTAAAGTAAGTTCAAGCACATAGCAGAGTATTTTCAGGAGGGCATTTCAGGATATTTTAGAAGAACAGGCGCCCAGCTTGAGACTATAAAATCTTCTGTGTAAGTGGCTGTTTATCATAACGATACACGGTCACCGTACATGATCATAAACTGTGTCATAGCAGGCTTCCAATCTCGCAGTGGCATTGTCCACTTTTTAGCAATCTGGTGTAAAGCCAGATACAACAACTTCAGCACTGCATCATCATTCGGGAATGACCTTCTGGTCTTGGTGACCTGACGCAGGCTGGCATTGAGAGATTCGATGGCGTTGGTGGTATAAATGACCTTGCGTATCTCCGGTGGGTAGTCGAAGAACACGCTCAGTCGTGTCCAGTTGTCGCGCCAGGATTTGCTGATGCCTGGATGCTGGTTATCCCACGTTTGGGCGAACTGCTCCAGTGCCTGCTCTGCTTGCTGCAAGGTAGCTGCGCCATAGATAGTTTTAAGGTGTGCTGCGACGGCTTTACGCTCTTTCCAGCTGACGAAGCGCAGGCTGTTGCGGATTTGATGCACGATGCACAGTTGTACCTGTGTTTTCGGGTAAACCGCTTCTATCGCATCCGGGAAGCCTTTGAGGCCATCAACGCAGGCGATAAAGATATCTTCCACACCGCGGTTTTTCAACTCGTTCATCACGGACAGCCAGAACTTAGCACCTTCGGTTTGAGCTATCCATAAGCCCAGCAGCTCTTTCTCGCCATCGGTGTTCACGCCCAGCGCCAGATAAACAGATTTGTTCTGGATGCTACCAGAATCGCGGCTACGCACAACCAGGCAGTCCAGATAGACTATCGGGTATACCGGCGCTAATGGCCGCTGCTGCCAGGCTTTAACCTCGTCCAGTACGGCATTGGTGACCTGAGAGATAAACGTCGGCGAGACTTCAACGCCATAGGCTTCTTCAAAATGGGCCTGAATATCGCGGGTAGACATACCTCTGGCATACAGCGAGACAATACGCTCATCAAAGCCACCGAGCTGTTTCTCACCTTTCTTGATGAGTTTATGTAAACATCCCATTCTTAGTGGCAGCCTAAAT
>NZ_KB907783.1 GCF_000382165.1 Arsukibacterium perlucidum DSM 18276
GCTGCTTACGCTCTTCACTGTAACTCGGCACAATTAAGCCTTAACGCCCCGACTGGTTAAATTTTAAATAGTGACAACTATCCTGCCAGAGCGGGCTGTTGCGTGTCACGTTGAATTGCTTGTTAGCCTTACACTTTTACCAAACTAGCATTTCCGAAATACTTCTTAGCCTGATTAACCACATTGTCACATGATTTTTTAGGCAACCAAATATCTATGGCGTTTCCACTTTGAGTGAATAAACTAATACAATTATCCGCTAGTTGAATTTTTGTGATATTAGATTTAATAACGACTTTAGATGAAAAGCCATAGCATCGAGACAGCATTGTCGGGTTAACTATAACGTTATCTCCGTCTTCTATTAAAGCTTTATGGGAAGTAGATAAGTTGACTCTATTTTCAATAAACCAAATAATTATAAAAGCGATAATTATATAAATATACATTGATTCCAACACTAAACTCCTTGTAAGGCTAACGCCCGCAGCATGCACGGCTTTGAAATGGAGGCGAAGCGGCATTGGAAAAGACGTCGCCGTGCCTGCGATTGTTAAAACGCAAAACGTACAACCCTATCGCCAAAATACTATTGGCAACTGTGCCCAAACCAACAGAACCCAGCAGAGCTGAAGTGCCAGCAATAATGCAACCATATCGGCCTTAACCCCTCTCTCTTTTGCTTTACGTTTAAAGCATATAAAAATAGAAACCATTATTGAAATGGGTAATAACGCTGACAAAATAGCTAGTAACACACTAGCGCCAGTTAAATTACCGAATGTTAAAAATGACTGTTGGGTGAAGAGATAAATCGGCGCACAAAAAAGCACCAGATTAAAAAAGACCAAGCCGATTCGATAGAACTCTGTTTTTTGCTTAAACACTATCCTAACCAAGCCAACCAGTGCGATATAAAGAAACCCAAGACCACCTAAAATAAGACTAAACCAGTAAAATATAAGTAAGCGTCTGGTCGTTACAGGTTGATGTTTAATGCCGATTAATGCACTGGTTATTTGAGGTGCTCTCAGCGCACTATTTTTTTTCAGCAGTGA